>NZ_OZ032159.1:0-1200000 GCF_964026555.1 Candidatus Tisiphia endosymbiont of Beris chalybata
ATGAAAAGTTATGGTGCTTGGTGGTTTTTATGCTCAATATATGCTGCTCTGACTTAAGGTATGAGCATAATATCAGGGCTGCCTCATATAAAAAATTATATAAGTAATATTGAATAAAAATTATTATAGTAGTGGTTACAAATAAGTGAGTGGTAACCATGAGAGAAGAAGAATTACGAGAAAGTTTTGAAGACTTTATTAATGGAATAAATGATCATAGAGTTGATAGGAATAAGCTTCATAGTGTGGAGGAGATTTTATTTTTGACTTTAACTGCAATTATTTGTGGAGCAGAAGGTTGGCGAGATATTGAACGATTTGGCAGGTTAAAATTAGAATTTTTACGTACGGTGTTTCCATATGCTAATGGAATTCCTTCTGACGATACGTTACGACGTTTTTTTCGAGTACTTGATCCTAAAACATTCAGCACATGCTTTACCGTTTGGGCAAGTAGCTTAAAACTTCCAAGTAGCACACATATAGCTATAGATGGGAAAGTGTCTCGTCATACATTCGATGGTGATAAGAATCCATTACATATGGTATCAGCTTTTGCTAGTGAATGTCGAACAGTGTTAGCACAAGAGAAAGTATCTGATAAAAGTAATGAAATTACAGCAATACCTAAATTACTTGGTATTCTAGACATAAAAGGAGCTATTGTTACCATTGATGCTATGGGCTGTCAAAGAGAGATTGCCCAAGCAATTATCGATAAAGAAGCAGATTACATATTATCATTAAAAGGTAATCAAGGAAATTTACACCAAGATATTAAGTTAGTATTTGCAGATAAAGAGTTGCTGAATGAATTGTCAGTTGATATCAATCAAACAACTGACGGAAGTGAGCATGGACGTATTGAAGAACGGATTTATCGAGCTGTTACTATGCCACAAGAATTACAGGAGCAACATAATTGGCCGGAGCTTAAGACAATTATAGAGGTTATAAGTAAACGAGAAATAAAAGGAGTTTTATCTGAAGAAACAAGATATTACATTAGCTCTTTAGAGCAAGAAGCAGTAAAAATCGGTATGGCAATCCGATCTCATTGGGCTATTGAGAATAGTGTGCACTGGATTTTGGATGTTAGTTTTAGAGATGATGATTCACGTATTAGAAAAGGTAATGCTCCTCAAAATATAGCTATTATTAAACACATGGCATTGAATGTATTACAGAAGGCTAAGCAAAAAAGGGATTCTATCAAGCAGCTTAGAAAAGCAGCTGGTTGGGATAATAATCAACTACTCACTATCTTACAGTATATTTAAGTGCGGCAGCCCTGCAGTTTATTACTGAATCTGTTGACTCGCTGGTAACTAATTTTCGTTCCTCTCAGCTTTGGTCAGATAGTCTTCAAAGCCAGTTTATGACTGCGCAAAGTAAAATGGGGTCATTAACTAATAGATCGAGTGAACTTAATTCTCAAGAACAAAGACAATCCGAGAGTCTGACCTTAAAATGGGCCCAAAGTGATTCAATGATTAAAGGTTTTTCATTTAGTGAAAATCAAGCGATCAAAGAATCTATTTTACAAGGGCAATCTCTTAACGAAAATTACGGTAGTAGTGAAAGAAAAGAAACCTCTACTAGTACTAATGCAAGTTTAGGGTTAAATTTAGGAGTTGTTAATGCAGGTGGAGGAGTAGGTGCTAATAATAGTAAAACTGAAGCCTATGATACATCAGCAAGCAAACAAAAAGCCTATAATGATGCTTTAGAAAAAGTAAAATCAGCTCAAAGAGATAATCGGATTAGTACTAGCAATGATGAAGTTAGATCATTAGGCCAAGATTTAATTAGTACCTGGAATGAACAACAATCAGTTAGTAGAGAAATAGCTAAAACAACGCAAACAATGCAACAATTATCCAACCAAAGAAACTATGTTGAGAGTAACTCCGCTACTATTGACCGCAACATGAATGAACCAGTTTTACAAGCAATTATTGCTCGAAATATCCCAGGAGTAACCAGCAAGGAACAAGCAGCTAGATGGGCAAGCCACCACAGTCATGAAGCTATGAACATAGCACAAGAAGTAGTTGGTATAAATAAACCATTACCCCAAAGTAATTGGAACGATAGTCACCCTCAAGTTAAAGATCTACAGTCAATTGATTCTATCATTAACAATACACCAATGACAACACAAGAGGACCTGAAAACCAACTATCTAGAATCAAATAATAGATTACAAGAGCAAGCTACTGTGACAGATAGCACAGGTGCATCAAAAGCATTAGCCGAATCAGTAAAATCTGATTTAAATAAAGGCAAAAAATTGTATAGTCAAAATGTAGATGAAATACTTGACAATCAATTGTCCAGCTCAGAAAGAGAGAAAGCAGTAGATCTTGAAATTACGACTGTTGATATCAAGGATGATAGTAACAAATTAAAAGAGCAATTTGATCAAACCAGCAATTCAACAATTGTTAGAACTGCGGGACGAGTAGTGGATAATATGAGGTTAAATACAGATGCTATCAAAAAGCAAAATATTACTTTGCCTTTAAGCAATAACAAGGATAATAAAAATTAATATTTTAAAAATAAAAAGTAATTTATGAGTATGATAAAAAAGTTAGTTGTAACTATCCTGTCATTGCTATTATTTAATATAACAATTGTAACCGCCAAAGAATCTTTAAACCAAGAGGTTACTAACAAACATAGACTGCAACAAAATATCCAAGATCAGGATTTAACTAACGATTCTGATCTCACTGCTGCAAAATCCTATTATGATAAAGGAATAGCTTTTAAAAGATTTAAAAAATATCAAGATGCCATAGAAAATTTTGACCTAGCCATTAAACATAAACATGATTATGCAGAAAGCTACTTGGAAAGAGGATGTTGTTTATTACACTTAGAAAAATATCAAAAAGCTATAGAGAATTTTGATCTCGCTATTAAATATCAACCTAATTATGTGGAAAGCTATTTAGAAAAAGGACATGCTTTATCAGAATTAGGAAAACAACATGCAGCTATAGAAAATTATAACATAGCTATAAAATACCAACCTGATTATTCAAATGCCTATCACAACAAGGGAGTAGCTTTTGAAAGGTTAGGGCAATATCAAGAAGCTATAGAAAATTATAATTTAGCAATTAAATACCAACCTAATGATGCACCGACATATTATAACAAGGGTATATCTTTAATAAAGTTAGGAAGATACCAAGAAGCTATAGAAAATTTTGACCTGGCTATACAATACAAACCTGAACTTACTGAAAGTTATCAAGAAAAAGGTCAAGTATTACAAAAACTTGGAAAATCTAAGGACGCTACAGAATTATTTAATAAAGCTAAATCGTTGTCAAAGTAAATTTTTTATCTACTAATAGATTAACCGCGCGTGTAGCCTTAAGAAAATGGCTAAAATCGCTATAATAACGCCATGTTCGACTTTTTTTTAAGATTGACAAAAGAATAGGATAGCCTAATAAGGTCATAGTTCAATTATCGAGAAAGAAGCTATGACCCTAGAAACGTTAATTCTGGATAAGAGAGTTATGAATATATAGATTAAAGTCAAGTTTTGTGGAAGGTTTAGTTTTTTTTAGAGAATAAGCAACTAGGGTAGAAAGAATATGAACAAAAGCATTAATAGGAGATCTATGTCTTGTATGTTCAAGATTCATTTTATTTTTTAAAAAATCAAAAACTGTTTCAATTAAGTTTCGTTTTCGAAGCAAGATTTTTTCCTTTAAATCCATTAATTTATTCGCCATATTTTTCTTAATTCCATGAATCATTTTTAAGCCTCTTTCATATAAATTTAAAAACAAATTTTGCTTGATATATCCCTTGTCAGCGGCCATAATGCCAGTTAATCCTTTAGTTAATTGCGCTACCGGAACTCTATCATCTACATTACCATTAGTCACTTTTAATGCCATAATTTCTCCTTGGTTATTAATTATTAAATGTAATTTAAAGCCATAAAAATATCCCATAGAGGATTTACTATGTTTGGCTAATCCTTTAAAAACTTTATTACTATAGCGTCGTTTATTGTGACAAGCTTTAATTGTTGTAGAGTCAATAAAATAAATACCTGTTTCTTGCCCAAATAATAAATGAATCAACATATTTAAGGGCATGAATAATCGCGGCATTAAAGCAACAAATCTGTTATAGCTTAGGGCGCTAGGGAAGTCGTTCTTATGTAAATATTCGACGTAAGTTTTATAGAAAAATTTAAAGTTCTTAGCATGCGATGTATGAAACATAATTATTATTGTTAACATTTCGCTTAAACTCATATTACAAGCGCGATCTCTCTGCTTATTGGATGGTAATAATTTGCTCTTTTCATATTCAAGATAAATTTTACAAAAATCATCTATAAAACTATATAATTCTGTGATATCTTTCTTCATGCCTACAGTTTGTTTTTTTGTTCAAAAACTTCAATACTGTAGGTTGCCTCCCTTGGCAATCCTTATTATACGCCATGTTCGACTTTTTTTTAAGATTGACAAAAGAATAGGATAGACTAATAAGGTCATAGTTCAATTATCGAGAAAGAAGCTATGACCCTAGAAGAGTTTATCATTACTGTGTATTGTTTCATAGAAGAAAAAATGACTATCTTAACGCCATGTTCGACTTTTTTTTAGCAGGTAACTAATTTTTCGAGTTGTGTTGGCACAAGTTTTAAAGACTTTGTCAAAAATGTAGCAATAGTATGAGCAAGTAATTTTCTAGCGATGCGAGATTGTAGATGCCAGTAACTCTTAACTCTGATAGCATTAATAGCAAAACGTTCTGTAAGCTGACCAATAACAGTTTCAATTAAACGACGAGTAGCAGTAATCCATTTAAGGAAATTCTTGGATCTATTATCCTTCATATTCTTTTTTAAAGGTGTTTGTAAATCAATGTTTTTGGTGGCCAATTCATCTTTTAAATCCTGACCAAGATAGCCTTTATCGCCCAGTACCATGCCACTAATATTAGGAGACATTACTTGCAGAGCTTCACGTTCAGACCCATTAGCAGGAGTTATCATGAATCCAGCTATTCGACCTTCTTCATTAATTAATACGTGTCCTAGAAAACCGTAATAATAGCTATCTTTCGAAGCGCAGTACCCATAGTCAGCGTATTCCTTAAAACATCGCCCTCTCGTTGCTCGGGCCAAATTTATTACAGGAATCGGTACCCCATCTATCATATGCAGATCTGATTTGCTTGCACTCTTAAACAAGTCGGCAAGCAGCATGTTCTTAATAGATAAAAGACCGCTACATTGCTTCACATAAGACGGTCTACTCTTTAGATTGGGAAACCATTCTTGAAAATGACGTTTAAAATATTCCCATATCTGCTTGTCTTGGTGCAAACCGATAAATTCTCCCACCACTTCCATTGTTAATGCTTCCACGTCACTTAAGCAAGGTGGAAATCCTGCTTTCCTTACTTTGATATTTTTGGTTATTATAGTCATTTTTTCTTCTATGAAACAATACACAGTAATGATAAACTCTTCTAGGGTCATAGCTTCTTTCTCGATAATTGAACTATGACCTTATTAGGCTATCCTATTCTTTTGTCAATCTTAAAAAAAAGTCGAACATGGCGTTTATTATCTATTATCCTCCCATATTCCCCTTATCCAGAATTAACGTTAGAAGAGTTTATCATTACTGTGTATTGTTTCATAGAAGAAAAAATGACTATAATAACCAAAAATATCAAAGTAAGGAAAGCAGGATTTCCACCTTGCTTAAGTGACGTGGAAGCATTAACAATGGAAGTGGTGGGAGAATTTATCGGTTTGCACCAAGACAAGCAGATATGGGAATATTTTAAACGTCATTTTCAAGAATGGTTTCCCAATCTAAAGAGTAGACCGTCTTATGTGAAGCAATGTAGCGGTCTTTTATCTATTAAGAACATGCTGCTTGCCGACTTGTTTAAGAGTGCAAGCAAATCAGATCTGCATATGATAGATGGGGTACCGATTCCTGTAATAAATTTGGCCCGAGCAACGAGAGGGCGATGTTTTAAGGAATACGCTGACTATGGGTACTGCGCTTCGAAAGATAGCTATTATTACGGTTTTCTAGGACACGTATTAATTAATGAAGAAGGTCGAATAGCTGGATTCATGATAACTCCTGCTAATGGGTCTGAACGTGAAGCTCTGCAAGTAATGTCTCCTAATATTAGTGGCATGGTACTGGGCGATAAAGGCTATCTTGGTCAGGATTTAAAAGATGAATTGGCCACCAAAAACATTGATTTACAAACACCTTTAAAAAAGAATATGAAGGATAATAGATCCAAGAATTTCCTTAAATGGATTACTGCTACTCGTCGTTTAATTGAAACTGTTATTGGTCAGCTTACAGAACGTTTTGCTATTAATGCTATCAGAGTTAAGAGTTACTGGCATCTACAATCTCGCATCGCTAGAAAATTACTTGCTCATACTATTGCTACATTTTTGACAAAGTCTTTAAAACTTGTGCCAACACAACTCGAAAAATTAGTTACCTGCTAAAAAAAAGTCGAACATGGCGTTAAGATAGTGAGTAGTTGATTATTATCCCAACCAGCTGCTTTTCTAAGCTGCTTGATAGAATCCCTTTTTTGCTTAGCCTTCTGTAATACATTCAATGCCATGTGTTTAATAATAGCTATATTTTGAGGAGCATTACCTTTTCTAATACGTGAATCATCATCTCTAAAACTAACATCCAAAATCCAGTGCACACTATTCTCAATAGCCCAATGAGATCGGATTGCCATACCGATTTTTACTGCTTCTTGCTCTAAAGAGCTAATGTAATATCTTGTTTCTTCAGATAAAACTCCTTTTATTTCTCGTTTACTTATAACCTCTATAATTGTCTTAAGCTCCGGCCAATTATGTTGCTCCTGTAATTCTTGTGGCATAGTAACAGCTCGATAAATCCGTTCTTCAATACGTCCATGCTCACTTCCGTCAGTTGTTTGATTGATATCAACTGACAATTCATTCAGCAACTCTTTATCTGCAAATACTAACTTAATATCTTGGTGTAAATTTCCTTGATTACCTTTTAATGATAGTATGTAATCTGCTTCTTTATCGATAATTGCTTGGGCAATCTCTCTTTGACAGCCCATAGCATCAATGGTAACAATAGCTCCTTTTATGTCTAGAATACCAAGTAATTTAGGTATTGCTGTAATTTCATTACTTTTATCAGATACTTTCTCTTGTGCTAACACTGTTCGACATTCACTAGCAAAAGCTGATACCATATGTAATGGATTCTTATCACCATCGAATGTATGACGAGACACTTTCCCATCTATAGCTATATGTGTGCTACTTGGAAGTTTTAAGCTACTTGCCCAAACGGTAAAGCATGTGCTGAATGTTTTAGGATCAAGTACTCGAAAAAAACGTCGTAACGTATCGTCAGAAGGAATTCCATTAGCATATGGAAACACCGTACGTAAAAATTCTAATTTTAACCTGCCAAATCGTTCAATATCTCGCCAACCTTCTGCTCCACAAATAATTGCAGTTAAAGTCAAAAATAAAATCTCCTCCACACTATGAAGCTTATTCCTATCAACTCTATGATCATTTATTCCATTAATAAAGTCTTCAAAACTTTCTCGTAATTCTTCTTCTCTCATGGTTACCACTCACTTATTTGTAACCACTACTATAATAATTTTTATTCAATATTACTTATATAATTTTTTATATGAGGCAGCCCTGCGATTATGCTGTATGGCAATATCATTCCTATTACCACCTGTTAGAAACCCTTCTATTATATGTCCTACTATAGTCATAACAAAGTGTAATTTTGTGCTCATACCACCCTTACTTTTTCCCTTGCTTTGGATCCCCCTTTTAAACCGCCACCATGTCGATGCAGTTTAAATATTGTACTATCAGCAATTACTATATTAATCAGCAACTTTTTACTTTGTTGTAATATCATTAGAATCTTCCACCATATTCCTTTCTCACTACCCCTTTTAACACGTTGATAGATTGTATGCCAACATCCATAACATTTTGGTAAATCTCTCCATGGTATCCCAGTTCTTAGTACATACATTATTCCACAAAATACCTTATAATGACTAATTTTTGGTGGCCGTCCCTTCCAAATATAATTCTTCTCTATAATTGGTTGTATTTCTTTTTCAAAAAATCTTTGCTCTACAGGAAACAAACGTTGATCCATTAAATCTCTCCTTGTTCTTTCCTGTATAATATAGCATATTCTTTTAATATTTATACACCTTTGTTAACAGTGTCTAGAAATCTACCCTTTTCTATTTTCATTGCCTCATTCATAAGAATTTGAAAAGCTTCGCTCATACCTTCAAATTCCTTCTCACTAATTGTTGCCATTAATGATTCCATTGTGTTATTCTTTTCTTGATAGTACATATTCTATCTCTTCTTGGTTTTTTTCACTTCAAAAGATAAAATATGGGCTATCGCTTTGCAACAACTGTTACACCTATCTTGCTCCGCCTACCTAATGCAATTTTACAGCAAATTTGTTACACTAACAAATTTGGGCAGGAAATTTATAGGTTCTGTTCTACTTAGTACTTGAATCTTCATGTTCTAGGTGATACTTTTGTTTTGATTGACTTACATAATACAAATATAGCTATTCTGGAAAGGTTTTTACCATAGTTTGGGTAAAATTATTGATCAACAATATGAAAACTTTTGTCAGGCAATTACTCAAACTATGGTAAAAACCTTTCCGTGTTAACTATAGATGTAATATAGGTAATCACAATTATGGTAACTAGTTTTAAAAAGGATAGGGTATTCATCATAAGTTAAGTGGAGGATATAATGGAAGATATAGAGCGGGCCAAGAAGGATGAAGAACAGCATCGTTTAGTATTTGAAGCGGTAACAAGTATCTTTGATAAGCAAAGCTTAAAAATAGATGATAGCCTTAAAGATGATATAAGAAACATGACAAATCCATTGTTAAAAGTGGCTAACCTTTATGGCCCAGTTGGAGAACAAGCGAATTCCAATATGGAGATTTATGCTAATGAATTTAATAAATTATTGCAACGCTACAAACCACTAACTAATAATATTACAACACTAGTGGACGCTATTGAAAAAAATGTCATAGGGAAAGAGACTCCTGCGGGTAGAGCTGAATTCATTAAAGAATATACCGATCGAGTATTAGGGGGGTGTGATATTCCATTGGAGAATTATCACGATAGAATACCAACTACCCAAGAAAATGAAAGTTTGTTCAATGAAATCGAAAACACACTGAAGCAATATGGCCCACTTTTAGCTGGTTTAATGCCACAAATAAAACAAGACATACGCAATACGAAAATGTTGCATAATGTTGAGATTCCTATTAATATGTTGGAGGGGGCAGGTACGGATAATTATCTAAAGACATTTGACGAATTTTTGACTAGGTCTAAAGGGCCGTGGGGTCAAAAAGAACAAGTGATAAATGATGAGATCATAATAAAGTTAGCAAATATTTATGATAAACTTACTACTGATATGCCTAAGGGACGAGCTGATGAGCTTAAGCAAAAAATGGATGATAAATTAAAAACCCAGGGGTTGGATAGAAAAAATTGGCAGGAAATACAATCTCAATATCAAGTAATAGAAGATATTATTACTAATCTTGAAACAATAGCAAATAAGCAAAATTTGGGTCAAGACATAGGTGCATCTAATGCTGTTAAATTTAAAAAGAAAGTAGAATTAATCAAACAATCGCTTAAGAACCAGTCTACTATTGCCCCTAGTATTAGAAAAGAGTTTCCTGAATTGCTTACACCGCTTGGTAACTGTAACGATTATAATATTAGGGGTAGGGTGAAAGAAAAAGTTTTTACGCAAGGACTTGAGGAGTTAAAGAATTGGTGTATAAGCACACAGAAAGAGCTGAATAACCCTAAGCATAAATTGGAAGAATTAAGAAATGTTATAGATAACGCCCTTAAATATATAGGGAATGCACTATTGTATGGACTCTACAAAACTCTAGGAGAGAACATAACGGCAGGAGAAGGATTAGGGAATAATATTCCTGATAAATTTCAAGAAGCACAGAAAGAGTATCGTCAATCTGTTCAAATATTCACAAATGCTAGCAACATGCATAACAATTTAAAAGCGATTACTCAAACAGTTAGCTCATATGTAGCACCTAATAAACAGCCCCCTGTAAGTAAGAGTTCTATCGTGCCTTCAACACTACACAGTAATAAGCAGAGTAATAAGCAGGGACCTCCTACACGAGGATAAAAATTGTAGATTATTCCCGAACCAAAGCATATAGTCCTCGAACTAATGGAATTCGTGACCGTTCAGTGTGCCAAGAACTAACTATGGAAATAGTTGGATGCTTAGTGATTCATGGTGGTAGGCCCACCGAGATCGGTTAGCACGAGCAGATCTCAAACGACCTCACGGTGCTGTCTCTTTCAAGGAGATGGTGTTGAGCGGATGTGGAAAAGGCGACGCAGGTCGTCACGTAGGACTCAAGGAGGTGAACGAGAGTGAACCATTGAAGAGGTATCGAAAACACGTTTTTTTTCTGTCAAAACCAAGGAGTCTGAACGGTCTTTGGGATAAGATTGACCGGTAATGTGTGTTTTGGGTCAATGACAGACGGTATAGAAATGGCACGAACTTGAGTTAGGGAATCGCATAGAACTTGGGAACCATCTATGTTTATCTTCCAGTAGATGGGGCGGATAGAAAAGTAGTAGTGATGAAGACTTAGAAATAAGCTGGAGCGAAGGATTCTACTTTTTGGGACATGGAAGATTAAACAACCGCAAGGAAGGATAAGGTACAAAATGTCAAGACAATATAATGTGACTCAAACTGAAGTTTTGGATGCTTGGAAGAGTGTTCGAAAAGCAGGTGGAGCATGTGGTTATGATAAACAAACTATCCAAGATATAGAGGCGGATCTGGACAACCAGATTTACAAAATATGGAATAGGATGTCTTCTGGTAGCGATATGGCCAAACCTGTGCTTTTAGTAGACCTCTTGCATAACCTAAAGATAATTGAAGAATTTTTAGGAGAAACGAAGTCGAGTACCGCAGCGTACATAGACGTACGTGAGGAACAGAGAGGAGTTTCGACGACAAAATTACCAATTAGATTAGGTTATGCAAGAGGTCTATTATTGTTAGAAAAAAATTTAAACCATTTATAGAATTTTACCACCCTTTTTTTTATCGCCTATTAATTACTCAATTTTTATCTCCTTGCAGCGGAATGAGAGTTGAAGATAAATACCTGTACGCACCTTAATGGTCTATGCTATACTTAAGTGTACGAGTATGAGAGGATTTGAGCCTAGACTCATTGCTCCAATTACCACTTGTTAGCAATGAAGTGATAAGGGCTATTTGCACTGGCAGTAGCTCTCTATAAAAAAACAACAATTAATTTATTATGTTCAGCTTATGTTTAAATTTTATATTAAAGGTACATTAATGCATCTCTCATTTATGACTATGTTATTATTAACTACTATGCTAAGTTCTTGTAATACTATGCAAGGGATGGGTAAAGATTTACAAGCGGGAGGTAAAAAATTAGAACATTCTGCAGAAACACACAAACCAGCTAAATAGAAGAAACGGGATTTTTCTCTCTAAAGCCGCAGTTAGGAAACAAAGATATTAGGATTATTAATTGAGTTTTTATATATATACTGTTCGTACCTGAAGAGTTGGTAGACGAAGGTCAACTTCAAGAAGAGCAAAGAGGGTCAAATTCCATAGTACCCTACGATTTTGGGTTGGAGGGTTGATTTAGGGAGGGAAGAAGTAGTATAAGGTTGATATTTTTTGAGAAACTATGCACCAAATACTACTTCAAGAATTGATTTTATATATAGACGGAAATAAATCAAGATTAAAATGTTTGTCTGGGATGATAATCAGTTTAATAACTGGAGGTTCTATCGACCCAAAGGGTTTAGCGCTTGGTATTTCAGGTGATGCTAAAGCATCGTCAAAAATCCATAGGATTTATCGATTGTTAAAAGAATTTACTTTTGATTATATGAAGGTTGCATCATTACTGTTAAGCTTGTTCGGTGTAGGAAATTATGTTGTAGCAATGGATCGAACAAATTGGAAATTTGGTAAAACAGATATTAATATTTTGTTTTTAGTAATTGTAATTGGTAAGATATCAGTGCCAATATATTGGCATTCTTTATCGCATGGTGGAGCTTGTTCTAAAGAATTTATGGAAGAATTTTTGCAGAAGTTTATTGACAATTTTGGGGTTGAAAAAATAAAATATTTACTTGCTGATCGAGAATTTATGAATAAAGAATGGTTAAATTTCTTAATAGATAATCATATAAGATTTGCTATTCCCCTAAGAACGGATCACCAAATTCGTCTTGAGAAAGGTTTAAAAACTTTAACGATTGGAAAAATAGACCTCTTGCATAACCTAATCTAATTGGTAATTTTGTCGTCGAAACTCCTCTCTGTTCCTCACGTACGTCTATGTACGCTGCGGTACTCGACTTCGTTTCTCCTAAAAATTCTTCAATTATCTTTAGGTTATGCAAGAGGTCTAATATTTAATGATCTCAAAGCCTTAAAATATAAGGTTTGTGCTGGAATATTGTGGGATAGAAAAGTCAATTTTGCTGCATATAGAAATGATAAAAATGAACTGATGGTTTTGGTGTCATCAATTGAGGTCGAAGTTGATATTTTCGCTTTATATAGGTACCGCTGGTCCATCGAACGGTTGTTTAAGCATCTCAAAAGCGGAGGCTTTGATATTGAAAAAAGTCACTTAGTAAATTTGGATAGATTCAAAAAATTATTGGTGGTAACTGCTATTGCTTCAGCTTTAATAGTTAAGAATGGCTTAATACAAAATTCACTAAACCCAATCCGTATAAAACTCCAAAAAACCACTGAAAAACAATTATTTTCATTATTTACTTACGGGTTTGATCATATTAAAAATATCTTTTATCAATCTATCATTAATAGCTGTAACTCAACTAATACGCACCTTATTAATACCTCCAAAAATAGAACTTCTTACTACTTACTCTGCCTCCCTACAAAAATCGTAGGGTACTCGCGCACCGGAGCGTACATATTAGTGTGAGGAGCCTCGATCTTTAGGGCACGACGACGCCAATTCTTGAAGTTCACCTAGTATAGTATAGTCCATTAAGGTGCGTACAGGGTATTTATCTTCAAGTATGCATAACTACTATGCTTCCCGCATACTATCATGTATGTATCATAATAGCCTAAGCTATATACACGTTGTGCTGCTCGACTTTGCTAACGTGTCTAGCTTTACTTAAAGTTAACCTCTGGTCTACCAACTCTTTATTTAGCAACAGTATAAGATGAGGACTTTGAAGGAGAAAGAATTAATAGCCCTCTTTCCTAGCTCGATGTGAGCTAGGAAAGAGGGCTAATCAAAGAATTGGATTTGAAATAGAAGAGAAATATGAGGTTGCCTAATATTATTGAGTTCGATATACGAGGATATATACTCGGTCGACTTCAAGAATTGGCGGGCGGCTCCCTCTCAAGATCGGCGCCACTCACGTACGAGAATCAGTACGCGTGCTGCTCAACTTTTGCCACGTGCTAGCGCCAATTCTTGAAGTTGACCTTTGTACCACCTCTTCATTTACGAACATTATATATCGAACTCAGGCTATAACTTTATATTTTGTTACATACCAAATCTTAAGCCAAGCATTATATTATGCGCTCTATAAGCGGTCTTACCACCTTCCTTGCTATCAAGTACTACTTTCTTACTTTTACCAAAGTCTCTCCAGCTATAAGAAAGTTCTCCTTTTACTCCCTCATTTAGATCTACCGTCCCACCCAGACTGAGTTGGTAAGCTAGATTATTCTTTACTTTGCTAGACGCAGTGTTAACTGCCCCTGCTGTCTCTAGTAATATTTTTTCTTTCACTTGACCCCAACCAAGGCCAGCTCCAGCGAAAATTTTGGCACCGCTAAAATCAAATAAATCTACATAACCGTTGAGCAATACTGATAACACTTTGCCTTTGTGTTTTATAGATCGAGGCGCACCTTGATAATCAAAAGATTTTTTCAATGCGGGATTTGCTAGCATGTGAAAAGTCAGATCTGTTCTAAAATTATCTATATAATAACCCGCACCAACGCCAAAAATTCCAGCCTGTCTACCTTTCATCTTAACTTGAAAGGCAGTATCTTTAGTTCTATCTAAAAATGATACTCCACCTTCAATTTTTCCATAAAATTGGTTTTCAGTTGTAACGGTAGTAACTGTCGCAACTGGCATTACTTTTACTTCAGGTTCGCAACCATCACAAGCCAATGCTGAAACAGAGGTTAAAAGAGCCGTACTTGTTGCCGCAATTAAAAGTAATTTTTTCATAATTTATTTCTCCTTAAATATTTGTTATTAAATAAAAACTTAATAAACATTAGTACTTTAATTTCTTAAATATAAGTAAATACCTATTTTTTTACTCTATCGTCACTAACATTTAACACATACCAATCTTTTTAGCTAGAAAAGTTAGGAAAAAATTGATATATTTTCTTCTAGATGTGACATAACTAATGGCATATTATATATCAAATTTTATTCCAACTACTACATTATGCCCTCTATAACCAGTGTTACCTAGAGAATTTTCTTCTTTTACTTTTTTAGTTTTCCCATAATCACTCCATCTGTATGAAAGCTCAGCTGCTACACCTTCAGCTACATCAGCAGAAGCACCTACAGTTAACTGATAAGCAAAATTATTCGCTTTCTTGGTAGAATATGACCTGTCTACTCCACCAATATGACCCTGAATTTTTTCCTTTACTTGACTCCAACCAATACCTGCCCCAGCAAATAATTTAGCTACCCCGCCGTCAAATAAATCAACATAACCGTTCAATAATAATGACATTACTTTTCCTTTATGTTTTACAGAATTATTCACTCCACTTTTACCAGTAGATTTTTTAAATTGAGGATTAGCAAGAAAATGGAGAGTTAAGTCAGTCCTAACATTCTCCATTACATAATAACCTGCTCCAAGGCCGAAAATTCCAACAGCTTTAGAGGTCATTTTTGTATCAAACAATTTATTTTTGATCTTATTGAGAAAGCTGGCCCCAGCCTCTGCTTTCACATAAAACTCATTCTCTTCTGCAAACGATATAGTAGAAGTAAGAAGCGTAGTACTTATTGCTGCGATTAAAAATAATTTTTTCATAATCTATTTCTCCTTAATTATAAAATAAGAGCTCTCTGCTCTTTTCAGCAACACCTGCGAAACAAAAAATTGCTCTTAAATTTCTCTGGCTACTTTAACCCGGTTATATATAGCATGATATTACTCTTATCAAAATAAAAAATTAGCTAAATTATTAATCAACGCTGGAAATAACCTGCTATGTTGCAGAAACAACACAGTTTATCACAATATAAGTTCATCTGGTACAGTTTATCATTTAAGTAACTATAAAGCTCATATATTTTTCGAACTTATTTTTTTCATCTTTATAATGGTCAGCATCTGGTAAAGCCGGCTTTTTAACATGAATACTGGGCCATTTATTAGAAAAAAATTTAGCTCTTTCTATCCAGTCAATTAGCTCTTCTGCTTCAGGTTTTATAGCTTTCACTGGGCATTCAATTTCGCACACCCCACAATCAATACATTCATCAGGGTTAATTACTAACATTAGTTCCCCTTCATAAAAGCAATCAACAGGACATACTTCCACACAGTCAGTATATTTACATTTTATACATTCATCAGTCACGACATAAGTCATAAGCTTTCTTGTTCCCTAAGCTTGGCTATTAACACGCGACATCGCAAGCCAAAAACCAGCAAAAAATATAATATAGTACTTATAAACATTAACATTAATGGCCATAACATAGTTTTATGAATAGCGGGTCCCTCTAACCTTAAAATACTTGCAGGCTGATGTAAACTATACCAAATATTTACCGAAAATTTAATTATAGGAATGTTGATAAAACCAATTAGTGCAATTGCTGAAGCTGGTTTTTCACTACGCCTTATATTATCCCCACTATTAACCACTACTATATAACTTAAATATAGTAAAAATAATATTAACATAGAAGTAAGCCTTGCATCCCAAACCCACCAAGTACCCCAAATAGGCTTACCCCATAAAGAGCCGGTGACTAAGCTAATCAGGCAGAATAGCGCTCCAATAGGGGCACTGGCCACTGCCATTAAAAATGCCAATTGCACTCTCCATACCACGTTCACTAAGCTGCAAATTGCCATAAAAGTATAAATCCCTAGCGCCATCCAAGAAGCGGGGACATGGATGTACATGATTCTCACCATTTCACCTTGCTGATAATCCGCTGGGGAAGCTATTAAAGCTTGGTATAGGCCTATTCCCATTGTTAACAACATTAAAACCCCTAATATTGGAGTCATAAATTGTACTAGCTTACTAAAATAATAAGGATTTAGTAATTTAAACATTTAGTCACTTGATTAATTATTTTTAAATATTGGCGATAAAATAGCTCGTCGCTCATTTTATCTACCTGCCAATTTTCGCTTTCTACTATTACTAAAATAGCATTAAGGTGTTTATAAACTGCTGAGTTTTGATCAAGGCTTATTATTAAACATTTACTATTTGAGGCGCTTAATATTTGCTCTATATTACTGATATATTTAAGGCTTTTTTGGTTAGAATTATATAATTTTGTTACGCGATATTGTGCATCATCAAAAAAATATTCCAAACTATCAGTAAGTAAGATAACGTCTGAGAGTAAAGATAATCGATCTTTTTTAATTTTACTAAGGGTTTCTATTTGTTGTTTTGATTTTGCTAGGTTTTCATGAATATATACCCTCATATCAGGAAATTGCTCTACTAATATTTTGACTAATTGTTCTAATAAGACTTGAACATTATATAAATCTAGCCAAATATGCCAATTATTATAAGAGTTATTTTTCACAATATTTAATCCAGGCATATTACTAATTTTAACTATATTTTTACTATAGCCCTTCATTAATTTTCCTATAAAACCATCAAACTGCTCATTGATATAGAATACAATATCAGCATTTTGAATCTTTTCTAAATCACTAGGTTTTAGGTTATAATGATGCGGGCAGCCGCTATTATTGGCAATAGAAATCACTTCCGCCTGTTCTTTAACTAACATTGCTATAATAGCTGCAAGGGGAGTAATACTAGTGACAATTTTAATTTGTTCTCTACTTGCCAAAGCATGGGAGGTAAATAACACAATCAGAATGCTAATAATCGCTTTCATATTTATCTGCCAACATATTAAGTAATTGCTCTTTAGTTAACATAAAATCACTTTCTATCCATAATTCCTTTAATATCCTTATAAATTTACCAGTAACTTTACCATGAATATTTTGCATATGCAAATCATGACCATTTAGGGGAAATATTGGGCGCTGCCTTAATGAGTAGTCTTTAATAAATTCTTGCGCTACTTCCATCTCTAACCTACCAAGCGCTACTAAAATATTGAGGCGCTGTAAATAATCATTCTCTTCTATCCAAATTTTTTTTAATATATTAGTATCTACTACTAAGGGTACAGAGTTAATAGAGCTCTTTCCAAATTCTACTCCTACTGATAATTTTGTCGTCGAACTCCTCTCCGTTCCGTAACAATCGTCTATGTACGCAGCTCGACTCGACTTCGCTTCTCCTAAAAATTCCTTAGTAGTAGCGAGTTTGGAAAGAGCTCTAATAAACCTAATCATAGAAATAATTTTACTTGCCTCTTGCCGCGAGAATTTTAAATCTAATAAATCACTTACCTGCAGGTTATGAATATGCTCAAATAATAAGGAGTATATATGATATAATTGGAGAGGACCCATTTCCTTAGAAAGATTGATATACTCCTTGGATATGAATTTGCATGCGTCGTTGCTCAATGCTCGCCTATTATCTATAGGCTTCGCTCCATCTAGCCTAGCAGCAAAATCATCTGAGAGGAGTATAGTTTTTAACAATATTTTGTGATCAAATTTAGTAATAGGGAATATTAGCTGTAGAATCCTGGAGTTAAACATTTGCTGTAAAATATGAGGACTATTAGCTGACATAACTAGCTTATCCATTTCCCATTTGATGCGTTCTTTAGATAGGGTATGCAAATTTGTTTTTAATTCAACACATGCATTTAATCCATCACGATCTAACTGTTTAGCGTAATAACACGAAAAGCGGAAAAACCGCAAAATCCGTAAATAATCCTCCTGAATTCTTTTATGTGCTTGACCTATAAATATTACCCTCGACTCTTGCAGATCCTGTAATCCATTAAAATAATCATAAATTTTATGTTCAAATGGGCAATAGCTTAATGCATTAATAGTAAAATCCCGCCTAGCAGCATCCTGAAAAAAGTCATCTGTAAAAATCACACTAGCGTGCCTGCCATCAGTTTGTACATCTTTTCTAAGAGTTGTAATTTCAAATTTTTCTTTATTGAAAAAAGCAGTGACTGTACCATATTTTTCGCCAGTCGGAAGCACCTTAATATTCGCCTTGCCTAAAATCTCTATTGTCTGTTGTGGTAATAAATTCGTTGCTATATCAATATCATAATTTTTTCTATTTAAAATTGCGTCTCGCACTGCTCCTCCAACAACTCTAGCCCTTCCCCCCCCTTGTTGCAATATGGATAAAATTTGCTGGTAATAATTTGAGGGAATAATCAACTGTTTACAGGAGATATGCATGTTACCTAAAAATTTAAATAATCCTTATAGAAAGTGGGGTTATCTTAATTTGAGGGAAGATAAACCAATTAACGCAAATATTATAGCTATGATCCAAAAACGTATTACCACCTTTGATTCAGGCCACCCCCCTTTTTCAAAGTGATGATGTAATGGGGCCATCTTGAAAATTCTTTTGCCTCCAGATGTTCGAAAATAATATACTTGAATTATTACAGATAGAGTTTCCACTACAAATAAGCCACCTGTAATTGCTAATACAATTTCATGTTTAGCAATTACACTGAGCACTCCAAGCGCTCCACCTAAACTTAAGCTGCCCGTATCCCCCATAAATATCTCTGCTGGCTGTGCGTTAAACCATAAAAACCCGAGGCTAGACCCAACAATTGCAGTACAAAAAATTGCTAGTTCAGAAATATAGGGTACATAAATAATTTGCAAATAATTTGCATAAAAATTATTACCTACTAGGTAGATAATTAAAGCAAAAGATGCAGCAGTAATTGCTATTGGTACTATTGCAAGCCCATCAAGCCCATCAGTTAAATTAACTGCGTTGGAAGCCCCTACTATAACGAACATAGAGAATGGTACATAAAATAGCCCTAAATCAAGAACTAAATTTTTGAAAAAAGGTATGCTAAGGATATTACTATTTGGATTACTAACACTATTTAATAACAAACAAGCAATAAGGCAAATAATCGATTGAAATAATAATTTCTTCTTCCCGCTCACCCCCCGGTGGTGATTTCTGGTAATTTTTGCGTAATCATCTATAAACCCTATTATGCCAAAACTAATAAATATAAATAATGCTATCCATATATATTTATTAGTGAGATCGGTAAATAATAAAGTTGAACTACAAACAGAAAAGATAATCATTATCCCCCCCATAGTAGGGGTTCCTACTTTTAATTTATGGGTTTCTGGACCATCATCACGAATTGGTTGCCCATGTTTCTGAAGATTGTGTAAAAATTTAATGAGACGTGGGCCTATTAAAAATGAAATAAGCAAACTAAATAACATAGCAAGCCCCATACGAAAAGTAATATAATGCAATAGATTTGCTATATGTAATTTTTGGATATAGGGCGCTAGTAGATTATATAACATTATAATACCTTAAAAATTTGTAGAATTTTATCAAGTTTAATACCCCTTGAACCTTTTATTAAAATCAATTCATTCCCACTAAGCAACTCACTCATATTTTCTATCAGCGTATCTACATTATCAAAATGATATTTTTCTATATACTGAGGAAGTAAATCATATATATGCCTTACATGATTACCAACTAAACAGATTTTTGTAGCAGCGGAATCAATTATCAGGGGCACCATCGCTTGATGTAATTGAACCGAATCATTCCCCAATTCTAGCATGTCTCCTACTATAGCTATTTTTTGTTTGCTACTAAGTTGTTTTAAATATAATAAAGAGGCTTTTA
This sequence comes from Candidatus Tisiphia endosymbiont of Beris chalybata, assembly GCF_964026555.1. NCBI lineage: Bacteria > Pseudomonadati > Pseudomonadota > Alphaproteobacteria > Rickettsiales > Rickettsiaceae > Candidatus Tisiphia > Candidatus Tisiphia endosymbiont of Beris chalybata. Next base: position 20,297 of record NZ_OZ032159.1, read on the forward strand.
ATGATTCAGGGTTAGCATTATAATAATCACAAATAATATCGAAATTCAAATTATTATATTCAGCTTTAACAATTTTACCGCGCCCTTCAGTAGGCAATATTTTTGGCAACTGCCTAACAGTTACTTCTAGGTCTTTATTGAGAACTGCTGCTACTTGCAGAACTGCTGCGTAATTTACCGCAGAGTGTTCAGGGATAAGTGGGGTCACAATATCTAGCGCCTTAACAAGTATTTTGTTAGAAACAGCATATTGTAAATGTACGTTTTGGCCTTGATTTTTATATCGCATTAATTGAGAATCTGCGCCCATGGATTTACCAAAAGTAAATATATTATTCATTGCTAACTTCTGTAGCTTATCTAAAACTCGACCATAATATTGATTATCGATATTTATAATAGCTATCCCATTTTTTGCCATGCCCTCAAAAATTTCACACTTAGCATCTGCAATCTCCACGCAAGAGTTAAAAAACTCCAAATGCGCTTCCGAGATCGTGGTAATCACCGCTATATTAGGCTTTACCATTTGGCTCAGTTCTCTAATCTCTCCTGCGTGGTTCATACCTAGCTCAAATATAGCCTGCTCTATATGACATGGCATAGAAGCAAGATTAATGAGTACCCCTAGATAATTATTAAAGTTTCCTCTACCGGCAAAAACCGGACCAAAATGGCTCAAAATAGTTTTAATTGCTTCTTTAGTCCCTGTTTTACCGCTACTCCCCGTAACCGCAATAAAGGTTGCCTTCGACTTGCGCCGCTTATATTCAGCCATTTGTATCAAAGCTAATAATGTATCAGAAACCTTAATGACTTTATCACTAGCTATTCCTGGGATTTCGCGGCTAATAATTACGGCACTTGCTCCTTTAGCAATAGCCTCTAGCGCATAATCATGCCCATCTCTATTACCTTTAAGGGCGATAAATAAATCTCCTGCTAATACCGCATTAGAATTAAACTGTATTTGCTGACCAGCAATACTAGGATGTATTACTACTCCTAAGCAATTGCTTAAATCTTCTGCTGACCAAATCATTCTCTTAACCACATTATTCTCCTTCTAAAATATTTTATCAATAGACCTCTTGTACAACTCGTATCGAGCTTCGCAAGGGATTGATACAGTTACGAATATGTTAACTCGATGAGTCCAAATTGATTTGATCATAATAAATTCCTGATTTTGTACTACCTTTTTTTAATGCCCATATAGTAACTATAGAAATCAGAGCAATATAGATTGCTACAGATATAGAAGTGCCAGTAAAATGCCATAGCGCAATACAAAGGGCAGGAGTAAAACGCCCTAATATGGAACTTCCTATCGCATTGCTAATACTAGAGAGTAAGTATTTATCGGAAGCGGGTAATAAGTCATTAACCCATATATTCAAGGGGCAGGCAAAAATTACTCCTAACACAATAATCCATAAACGAACTAAACTCACATACCATAAAGAAGCATGATCCACAAACCACCATAAGGGGATAATAGTGATGGTTAAAAGAACAGCACAAATAGACATTACTCTATTAGGGCTACTCTTTTTTATCCACTCTCCTATTAAAGGAAATATAGCCGCAAATAGAGCAGCATCCACAATTAGTAACAATGTATTATATTTCATCATTTCTTCGAAGGTTATTGCGGTAATCAAAGGGATCAAACTATTCATTACTATAAAAGGTATCGCATAAGTCATATATGAAAAGCCGTTTATTACTGACACATATAGGATATTCATCTTATTATTATTAATTAAACTTATATTATTACTTATAATAGTTCGAATTTGCACTTTTGGCTTAATTAATATTGGAGTTGTAGTTAAGTTCTTTCTTAAATAATATCCTATAATAGCCGTATTACCCCCAAAGACAAAACATAACCTCCAATATTCAGGAGCATTAAAAATAATTAAGATTGTACTAATAAAGGAAGCAATAATAATTCCGAGCATAGTCGATAATTGATATAATGTAGAAGCTCTTAAAGCTTGAGTATAAGGCTTATTTTCGAGAATATATAATTTTGCAATAGAAGTTTCGCCTTCTGCAAATATCCCTTGTAACATCCGGACAATAGTTAATATAAGAGGAGCAACCCATCCTACCATTTCATAAGAGGGGATAATACTCATTAATACTGTAGCAACCGCAACTCCTATTAATGAATAAGATAAAGCTAAAGGCGCTCCCCATTTTTTTGCGATTATACTAAAAATTATCGCACCTACGGGTCTAGTAATTATTGAACTTGCAAGAACGCTATAAGCTAAAATTAAACTTACTATAGGATCGTTATTAGGAAAAAAAATTTTTGACAGGATGGGGGCAATAAAACCATAGAGAGCTATATCAAAATGGTCTAAGCCATTCCCTATTATAATAGATAAATCTTGTCTTGTTAATGAAGTATTAGTCATAAGTTTATTATAATTCATTTATTTTTACTTGATATACTCTTGCGATTACTAGAAGCCTAATTTTATAGTCAATTGACTATATTTTACGCAGTAGAGACGCGCAAGTAACATATACTGCTCGTAACTGAAGAGTTGGTATACTCGGTGAACTTCAAGAATTGGATTTTATTTTAAATGGCGAGCGTTTGCTGCGTACATGCCAGTACGTGAGCACGTGAGTCCATGATAAAATAAAAAAACAATTTTTGAAAGACGAGTAGTATATATACATTATATCCTCAAATCCTTGATAATTGTAGAGCTACGACATTTCAACCCCTATAAGATTCGCCTCTTCTCTCACCAATAAGATTTCTCTGAGAGCTGTTATTTCTGGATTTCCTATCTCTTCTTCTGAGTTCTTATAATGATGGGGTATTGCTAAATTAGAGCTAGTAATATTATTATCGGAATTATCTTGGATAATAGCATCATATTTTGTGGTAAGCTTATTTATCAAGTTATATATTTTATGCTGATATTTAGAAGGAAGGATCTCTATTAATGTTTCTTGCAATTCGCCTAAACTTGCTCTAACATTTTCTACTTCTATTAGCATATGGTCACCTACATCTTGTTCCGGCACCTGTGCTTTGGCATAAAATTCCCCTAACTTCTGCAGAATCTGAAGGTTTTTACGACCAGCGCCAGGGCAACATATAGTAGCTATTTCGTGAAAGGATATATATTTCAGTAAAAAATTGCTCTCCCCTTTAAAAATATAATTACCCTTATGATCTTGCTGGTAAGCACCCGTTTCATTACGCTCAAATAAATATTGACATAAAGCTTCAAAAACTGCACTGGTACGCGTCCCATTCTTTATTATAGAAGAGATAGAGACTAAATTATCGTTAAGTTCTGCTTCAAACTTATACTCTAGAGTTTTTAACGCTTTTAATGCTGACTTATTCTTAATAAAAAACTGCATATATGGCTTTTGGGTTCTCTCTTTAGGAGAGATGGTAGTAATGAAATCGCATTTAAGCTGCTGGCTGGTCTGCTCTAATTTAAACCTTCTTTGTACAATGGCAAATATATGTTGATTTATCTTTGAATGGCAGACCCCTGACGAATCATAATTATTAGCTAGGCTAGCTTGCTGTTGCTCATGATTCCAAATCTCCAGGCTTGCTCTTTCTCTAATATCCTTCTCCACTGTCCTACTCCTTCCTATGACCTTAGTTGTTTTACTATAGTCAACTGATGAGAAGTTGGTGACATCGTCACTCAATGCTTGCCTATTATATATAGGCGTCGCTCCATCGCTCCTAGCACCAAATTCTCCTGAATTGACTATAATAGCAGAGCATTTAGTTGGACTCTTATCATTTATGGTAGGTATCTCTATGTTAACATCTGTTGGGGTAACTTTGTCTGTATTTTCGCGATTATGTTCCAAATGCTCAACAAGTTGCACCCCAGAAATATTAGAGCTTGAACAATGAAGTATAGAAAGGTATCGGCCTTTAAGATACTCTATGAATGGTTCTACTTTTTTTACTTCTATATGTTGTGCATGTTTTAATAAGTGCGTCAATTCATTCCAGGATTCTTGCATTTCTGCACTTTTCCCCCTACTACATTTACCTAAATCATTTTCAATTAGCTGAGCTTTTACATAAAATCGACATAATGTTTTGATAATGTGAATATTTATTGCTCCCTCCCCAGAATGACATATGATAGCGATCTCAGGGAGCGATAGATGATGAAATAATAAATTTATCTCTTCTGTAAAAAAATAATTACCTTCTTGATCTTGACAATAAGTATTATCAGCTTCATTCAAATAAAATAATTGAGCACATAATTCTTGAAAAACTTCTATTATATTATTTTCACACCTTATTATATAGGAAATCCATACTAAATTCGGAAGAAAAGCATTACCAAATATACATTCTAGCGCTTGCAGTACCCTTAAGGCGGGATCATTATTAAGAAAAAAGTCTATATATTTCAATTGAATCACAGAATCATCGCTTATAATTGCAATGAAGGTTGGTTCAAGCTCATGCACTGTCTGTCCTAACCTAAACTTTTGTTGTAGCTTAGTAAACGCTTCTTGTACTTCTCGTACTACAATTTGCGGGATAGGTAATTCTAAAAAACTTGATTGCTCTAAAGAATTACTTTCCCAAAACGGCCTAGCAGTTTGAAGCTCTCTTGCTATACTTTGTTGATTTGAAGAACTGAGCACATAAAATTTCGAGAAACTCCTATCTGTATCTACTTCATAATGTACATTGCTTTGGCGGTCCTGACTTATGCCTTGTGGCATTTGGCAATATTGCAAGGCGCCTACTCTCACATCTTGCTTCTCTGCCCTAACAGTTTTTTGTTTCTTATTAACTATTAATTCATTGTCGTTTTGTTGTGTATGAGGACGTTTAACAAAAATAGGTTCTGTATTCATAAATATATTATTAGGCAATTAATTCACCAGCAGTTATATTAATCTGTAATTAAAAATAATTTATTATATTTACCTTAAAATTGAATTACAATAAATAAATAATACAAACTTTAGAATCTACAAATTTTAGGTCCTTATGTTAGACTTCTTTCGAAACTCGCTGCTGATAGGGAATGCGACAGAGATGTGATGCGAGCTATGAAAGAGGTCTACTGAATCAAATTGCTGAAATACTGCTTGCGTTTATTAGGCATTTACTTTACCTTTGAATTTTTCCAAATAACAATAGACCTCTTTCATAGCTCGCATCGCCCAGGGAATTTGAAGGCAACTCTTTGCCCCAAACCGCAGCGTACTTAAATGTGCGTGAGGATTCGAGCCTAGATTCATTGTCCCAATTACCAGCTCGATGCGAGCTATGAAAGAGGTCTAATATGTATACTAATTACTTTATTTATCTACTTCTTTCGGGACTGCAGCTAAGGATCGCCCCTAGGTTTCGAGGCGGTCACAGCCCAATACGAGTCTCCAGAGAGGTTGAATGAGGAGTCTTGAAGTACGAGCAGTATACTGCTCGTACTTCAAGAGTTGGTAGACGATAGAATCAACTTTAAGTAGAGCGAGGAAGCTCAAAATCGAGCAGCGCAGCGTACCATAAAGTACGTGAGCAGCCTTGATCTTTAGGGCACAACGACGCCAATTCTTGAAGTTCCTAGAGTAGACCTCTTGCATAACCTAATCTAATTGGTAATTTTGTTGTCGAAACTCCTCTCTGTTCCTCACGTACGTCTATGTACGCTGCGGTACTCGACTTCGTTTCTCCTAAAAATTCTTCAATTATCTTTAGGTTATGCAAGAGGTCTAGTATATACTTCTAATAATTAGGATCAAATTGCACAAACCATTTAATTATTTTATTTCGGCAATAAAATCGAAAGAAATCACTGGCTTAGCTTCAGATTCTAGGCTAGCACAGCCAGGGAATATATTTTTTGCTATCAAAGGCCTCACCGCTGATGGTAATAATTTTATCGATGTCGTAATAAAAAAAGGGATAAAATTCATTGTCACCGACAACCCTGATGCCCTAAATAATTCAAATATTCTTACTAATAACGTCAATATAACGCTAGTTGAAGATTCTAGACTAGCTTTACTAGATTCAATTAATCTGTTTTATCCGCTATTACCTAAATATAGGGTGGCTGCTACCGGCACCAATGGCAAAACTTCTGTAGTATCTTATTGTAGGCAATTATATTCCTTATTAGGCCACCGTAGTAGCTCAATAGGGACCTTAGGCGTTGAGTATTCGCCCGCAATAAATCTCTCTATTATTCAGGAAATTCTAGACAAATCTCCGCAGCTTACCACTTTAGATCTTTTAACTACTAGGCAAATTTTCCATATCCTTGCCAAGCATAATATTAATTATATAGCTTTCGAAGCCTCTAGCCACGGCCTTCACCAGCAAAGGTTAGATGGGATCAAAGTACAAGTTGCATGCTTTACTAGTTTCAGCCAAGATCATCTTGATTATCATAAAGATATGGATTCTTATCTTTTAGCAAAATTAAGGTTATTTACCAACAATTTATTACCATTTGGTATTGCTATAATTAATTCTGAAATTAAACAATTAGGATTTATTACCAGCTATTTACAAGCACATAATATACAATTTTTAACTGTGGGTAGGGGAGGAGATTTAAACATTACTGCCACCAAGCAAGCAATTGATAGACAAAACATTAGCTTCACCTATAAAGAACAATGTTATAATTTTGCTACTAGTATAATCGGTAGTTTTCAAGCTTCTAATTTATTAATTGCAGCAATGATGGTGCACCTGACTGGCTTCCCATTGAATGAAGTAATAGCAAAGTTACCGAAAATTGAAGCAGTGAAAGGAAGATTACAAAGAGCTAGCGATGATAATAGTCCCTATCATGTAGTGATTGATTATGCTCATACTCCAGAAGCATTAAAAAAAACCTTGTTAGAGCTCAAACAAATAAAAGCAAACGCTGGGTCATTAAAGGTTATATTTGGTTGTGGGGGCAATAGAGATACTACAAAAAGGGCACAAATGGGGCACATTGCTAGCCAAATAGCAGATGAAATTATTATTACTGACGATAACCCTAGATATGAATCTGCAAGCTCAATAAGGCAACAGATCATTAAAGGTATAGGTGATAATAATTCTAATTATGAAGAAATAGCCAATCGAGAAGAAGCTATTATCTACACTATAAATAACCTACAGAGAAATGACATTTTATTAATTGCTGGTAAAGGGCATGAGGAGTATCAAATAATTAAGGATATAAAAACCCCATTTAGTGACTTTGATATTGCTAAGAAAGCATTAAAATCATTCAAGGATTGATAGTTAAATATACTATACTGCTCGTACTTCAAGAATCATCATTTTATTTTGAATGGCAAGCGAGCGCAACGTACATGTAATACTACATTGCAGTCTATAGACTAGGTTTTGTGAAGGTGTTTATGTAATGAGTAGATTTATAGGCATTTTTGCTTACAGCACCGCAGCGTACTAAATGTATAGCATAGGCCATAAGGTGCGTACAGGGTATTTATCTTCAAGTATGCACGACTACTATGCTTTCCGCATAGTATCCTGTATGTATCATAATGATATAAACTATACCGTAAACGTCATTGCGAGCGTAGCGAAGCAATCCAGGAAACATTGGCTCGTTTGCAGGATTTTTCGAGATTGCTTCGTCAGCCTTATGGCCTTCGGCCTTGTTGCATGGAGATTAAAAGTTGGAAGGAATAGGTTGTCAAGAGGAGATAGTTGCGCTTTTTTCGATGTATGTTCATACACCTTTATTAGCGCAACTGGTCGCAATATAACCAGTATGGCCTTCTCGCAATGACAATGCTCCGGCATCAACTATTTATTGGCAATGCCAAAATACGAGTGTGATAAATAATCAGTTAAAGGTAGTGACAGCGAAAGTCGGACTTGAGCAAATATTATAAAATTTATAATATGCTGTAGTGTCTTTAAAGGAGGTAATCCAGCCGCAGGTTCCCCTACGGCTACCTTGTTACGACTTCACCCCAGTCGCTAATTTTACCGTGGTTGGCTGCCTCTTGCGTTAGCTCACCACCTTCAGGTAGAACCAACTCCCATGGCGTGACGGGCAGTGTGTACAAGGCCCGAGAACGTATTCACCGCGGCATGCTGATCCGCGATTACTAGCGATTCCAACTTCATGCTCTCGAGTTGCAGAGAGCAATCCGAACTGAGATATCTTTTAGGGATTTGCTCCACGTCACCGTATTGCTTCCCTCTGTAGATACCATTGTAGCACGCGTGTAGCCCAACCCGTAAGGGCCATGATGACTTGACATCGTCCCCACCTTCCTCCGGCTTATCACCGGCAGTTTCCTTATAGTTCCCGGCATTACCCGCTGGCAAATAAGAATGAGGGTTGCGCTCGTTGCGGGACTTAACCCAACATCTCACGACACGAGCTGACGACAGCCATGCAACACCTGTGTGTGGTCCAGCCGAACTGAAGGGATGCATCTCTGCTTCCCGCGACCACCATGTCAAGGGTTGGTAAGGTTTTTCGCGTAACATCGAATTAAACCGCATGCTCCACCGCTTGTGCGAGCCCCCGTCAATTCCTTTGAGTTTTAATCTTGCGACCGTACTCCCCAGGCGGAGTGCTTAATGCGTTAGCTGCGAAACCGAAAGAATTTCCTCCGATATCTAGCACTCATCGTTTACGGCGTGGACTACCAGGGTATCTAATCCTGTTTGCTCCCCACGCTTTCGTGCATCAGCGTCAGTTGTAGCCTAGATGACCGCCTTCGCCACCGGTGTTCCTCCTAATATCTAAGAATTTCACCTCTACACTAGGAATTCCATCATCCCCTACTACACTCTAGATTAGTAGTTTTGAAAGCAGTTCCGAGGTTAAGCCTCGGGCTTTCACTTCCAACTTACTAAACCGCCTACGCACTCTTTACGCCCAGTAATTCCGAACAACGCTAGCCCCCTCCGTCTTACCGCGGCTGCTGGCACGGAGTTAGCCGGGGCTTTCTTGGTCAGGTACCGTCATTATCTTCCCTGCTGAAAAGGGCTTTACAACCCTAAGGCCTTCATCACCCACTCGGTATTGCTGGATCAGGCTTTCGCCCATTGTCCAATATTCCCCACTGCTGCCTCCCGTAGGAGTCTGGGCCGTGTCTCAGTCCCAGTGTGGCTGATCATCCTCTCAGACCAGCTACAGATCGTTGGCTTGGTAGGCCATTACCCTACCAACTACCTAATCTGACGCGGGCTCATCCATCAGCGATAAATCTTTCCTCCGAAGAGAATATACGGTATTAGCATTTATTTCTAAATGTTATTCCGTACTGATGGGCAGATTCCCACGTGTTACTCACCCGTTTGCTACTAATTAATTTAGAGCAAGCCCTAAATTAATCCGTTCAACTTGCATGTGTTAAGCATACCGAAAGCGTTCGTTCTGAGCCAGGATCAAACTCTCAAGTTTGATCCTGTCTACTTTTTTGTTCAAAAAATTGACAGGTTTAAGTTATCACTTATTAGTGATAAGTACAATTTGCTGTCACTACCTATATCTGATTATTTACTTTTAAAAACAGCTGATGACCTCAAGGATCATCTTTTTGTTAGGAGTGATTATATGTAAGTTCCCCGCCCCTGTCAATTACTATTTATCATTTTTTTAAAGAATTATAAATAGTAATTCTTTAAATTTGTGACTTGCTCTTTATTATCTCTTCCCCATAGCATATTGCAATATAAAATTTTTAACAAATTGTACTTTATCTATAGTGACAAAACCCAAACGCCTTAAGTACCATAAGGCTTTTGAATGATTGGAAAAAATACTATTTAAATTCTCGGTAATCATATACATAATAAAATTATCCTCCTGCCTTAATTTGTGATATTGCGCTAGCGTCTCCTGGTGGATTTCTCTATCAAAAATTAATTGTGTTAGGGTATCAATATCTTTTATCCCTTGGTTTAAACCTTGCCCAGCTAACGGATGAATAAGATGAGCACTATCTGCTACTAATACTATTCTGTTATAAAAATATTTATTAGAGACACGAGCCTTCAAAGGAAAAGTACTAATTTCACTATCTATCTGAATAATTCCTAAAGAATTTCCACAATTCTTATTTACTAAATATTCCAGTTGTTCTTTAGATAAATTTAGTAACAAGGGGGCTTGCCGCTCTGCTGTACTCCATATTACTGAGGAACAAAATGGATTCTTTAAGGGTAAAATTGCAAAAGGTCCTGAAGGCATGAAATGTTCGATAGCACAATTATCATGACTTTTATTATGACGAATATTAAATGTCAGAGCAGTTTGCTGATATGTTTTTTCTATTTTATTAGAAAAATAATAAGAGCGCACTTTAGAATTAACCCCATCACACACTACCAATAAATCGCTTTGGATCATTTTATACTCCTCTGATATGAATTTGCATGCGTTGTTGCTCAATGCTTGCCTATTATCTATAGGCTTCGCTCCACCGCGCCTAGCAGCAAAATCATCTGAGGGGAGTTTAGTATGTTGATAATAGATGATAGTCTGGTCATTTTGACTCTCAACCTTTTGATAGTCAAATTGATCAATTATCTCAATTAAAGCGTTTTGTTTAACTTCTTCTAACAAAATTTTTTTTAAATCATTATTACTTATTATATAGCCTAATGGCTCATTGTTTTTAACATCCTTTAGCCATAACATTTCTGGGGCTTTATTATCGACAACATATACCTCAAGCATTTTACTAGCAAATATTTCAAGTTTATCCCAGATATTAATATTATTTAAAAATTTTACTGAGGCTGGAGTTAATGCGGTAGTCCTAATATCAGTGCCAAAATTAATTGCGTTAATAGATTGATACTCAAGAATAGTAGTCTTGATATTTCGTTTAGCAAAAGATAAGGCGGTAAGCATTCCGCTCAAGCCACACCCTAATATGACTATACCCTTTTTCATTTAGATTGACCTATAAAATATTTTAAATAAGCGCTACTTGCTATAAAACTTAAAAGAAAATATATTAAAGCAATATCTAAATAAGAACTATTCATTTTAAACGACCCTAAAAAACAAATGAACAAGCTTACTATATTAGTTAAACTATTTAATAATAGAATTTTGCTAAAAATATTTATTTCTTTAATTAACAACAAAACTACAACAATAATAAACAAGAGTATAATAATTAAAAAAATATTTATCATAAAATTACTGAATACTAAATAATATAAAAATATAACAATTTTCTTTCTAAGGTACTAACTATTTCAATAACAACTATAATTTTAACAAACTAATTTAATTTTATAAACTATATGTACAATACTGATATTATTATTATCGGCGCAGGACCTATTGGGTTGTTTACTATTTTTCAAGCTGGAATGTTAGGGATGCGGTGTCATATCATCGACTCACAAGAGATAACAGGCGGACAATGTAGCCTGCTTTATCCAGAAAAACCTATATATGATATACCGGCTTACCCTAAAATTCTTGCTGCAGACTTAATCACACAACTTGAAGAGCAAGCAAGACCCTTTAATGCTGCTTATCACCTTAATCAGCAAGTAACCCAACTGAGCAAAGAGGAAAAAGGGTTCAAAATTACTACTTCGAAAAATACTATAATATCCGCTAAAGTCATTATCATAGCTGCGGGCAGTGGTGCTTTTGGCCCTAATAAACCCCCACTTGTCAATATAGAAACTTTTGAAGGTAAATCAGTATTTTATTTCATTAATAATCGTAATAATTTTGCTAATAAAGAAATAGTAATAGCGGGCGGAGGAGATTCTGCTGTCGATTGGACAATCTTACTAGCAGACATTGCAAAAAAAATATATTTAGTACATAGGCGCGAAAAATTTAGAGCTGCTCCAGAAAGTATAAGACAATTGAAAGAATTAGCCGCAAAAGGGCAAGTGGAACTTGTAATTAATTATCAACTAGACCATTTATTAGGAAATGATGGGAAACTCGACGCAGTAGGGGTAAAGGATCTAGAAGGAAATATCCGGATTTTACCTGCCAATATTTTATTACCTTTTTTTGGCTTAGCTCAAGAACTAGGTCCGATAAAAAACTGGGGATTAAACCTTAAAACTAATCATATACTAGTAGATCCTCAGTCTTTGGAAACAAATATCCCAGGAATTTACGCCATTGGTGATATTGCTAATTATCCGGGAAAACTAAAATTAATTCTGACTGGTTTTGCTGAAGCCGCTAGCAGTTTACATCATGCTTATACTAAAGTATTTGAAGGGAAAGCTTTACATTTTGAATATTCTACTACTAAAGGAGTAAATAGCTAGTGATATCACCCAACAATATAATTAATGGTAGATATTTTGCAGGGGAAATCTTATCTAAGTTAGCTGCAGAAATAGAAAATCTTAAACAACGACATCAATTAGTACCTGCCCTTGCTATTATTTTAGTAGGAGCTAATCCAGCCAGCACTTTATATATAAGAAATAAGTTAAGAGCTGCAGAAAAAATTGGCATGAAGGCAGTACAAATCAATTTACCAGATAATGTTTCCATAAATCATATAATAAAGGAGATAAAGCACTTGAACGAGGACCCTACTATTTCAGGTATTATTGTACAGCTTCCTCTCCCTCCCCATATAGATAATAACATAATTTTATCCGCTATTAACCCTAATAAAGATGTGGACGGCTTTCACCCGCTCAATGTTGGTTATCTACATAGCGATTTAGGGAACGGTTTCATACCATGTACAGCTCTTGGTTGTATTGAATTACTGAAACATGTAGACTCAAATTTAGAAGGGAAGAATGCAGTGGTTATAGGGCGCTCAAATATAGTAGGCAAACCGCTCGCCGCTTTATTACTCAAAGAAAATTGTACAGTATCTATATGTCATTCTAGTACTCAAAACTTACGTAGCATCACTATGCAAGCTGACATAGTGATATCGGCGATTGGCGTGCCCTTAAAATTAACGGAAGAATATTTCAATCCTCATTCTATAGTCATTGATGTGGGGATCAGTAAAATTCCAGGCACAGATAAAATAGTTGGAGATGTGGACTTTATAAATGTTGTTAATAAAGTACGGTATATTTCTCCTGTGCCTGGAGGGGTGGGTCCTATGACGGTGGCTTTTTTACTGCAAAATACACTTAAAGCAGCACTACGATCCCACTATAAGCTTAAATAACCCCAATATTTATAGGATAAGTTCATGGGCTATTCTTGGGAATTATTATTTCTAATTTCTTCCCAAGCTTCAAGTATTTCTTTTAATACTTCTCTATTTGTTTCAACCTCATGATCATCAAATTCACTTAGTGATTTTACTAAATCTTCAAGATCTTGTATGGTTAATTCAGATATATCTTCGTCGGGATAGTTTTCTTCTAAATGGGTAGCGATTTCGTCCACATCATTCCAATGCATTATTTTTACCTAATTATTTTTTTATAATATAAACCTTTTGGCCAAATTCGTATTAGCTCGTACATTTGAAATTAACTCTCTAACTATAGCCAAAGTGATTTAGCTACACATAAACCTCATGCTCCTTAAATATAAGTAACCGAATGATTTGACCTTAGAATTATCTCCAACTTGCCAACCGAATTATAGTTATTTGGGTTTCATATGTTTACTATTACCATTTCACCAGATCTATCAATAAATAATTTATTAGTATATATGTATATTAGTAAATTATTAAAGGCAGTGAGATTATTATGCAACTACATCTAACTTCACTTAAGACATTTCTGGATAATACCTTATCAGAAGACTTAGGGATAGGAGGTGATATTACCTCTAAATATTTAATTGATAAAAACCAACATATCGAATTTCATATTAGTGCGCGAGAAAAAATGGTGCTGTGTGGATGCCCTATAGTTTTATACTTCTTTAATAATCACTCAAATATTAAATATCAATTCTTTGCACAAGATGGGGATAATATCGCGGCAGGAGGGCCAATAATTAAAGGGACTGGTAAGGCTCTTGAAATATTAGCTTTGGAGAGAACTATTTTGAATTATTTGCAGCATTTATCCGGCATCGCAACTTTAACTAATGAATATGTTACTAAAATAGATAATAATAAAACTAAAATTTGTGATACACGTAAAACCTTGCCAGGCCTTAGGCTACTACAGAAATATGCTGTTACTTGTGGGGGAGGACGCAATCACCGTTTTGCGCTAGATAGTAGTATCTTAATAAAAGATAATCATATAGCAATTTGTGGCTCTATTGAAAATGCTATCCAAAAAGCAAAAGCTTATGCTCCTCACTATACGAAAGTAGAAGTAGAATGTGATAATTTAGAACAAGTGCAAAAAGCTTTAGAGTGCGGGGTGGATATTATAATGCTTGATAATATGAGCTTAGAGCAGATCAGCAATGCGGTAAAGCTTATAAATAATGAATGCTTAATTGAAGTTTCAGGACAAGTTACTTTACAAACCATATCTCAGCTAGCCAATTTAAATGTAGATTTTATATCAATCGGGCGGTTAACTAATTCCGTACCATCAATTGACATTGGTTTAGATATATAAAGTTTAAATATATAAAATTTACATTATACAATTTTTAAGCTATAATACGAAATATCTTAATTTAAGCTTATTAGTTTAACTATTGAGGAATGAACATGGAAACCAATAAATCAAAAAATAATCTAGTATTATTTAACATTAATGGCTTTAATGAGTCTGAAAACGGCCCTTCTCAAAAAGACTTGAATATATTCAATACCCCTTTCGAAATAGCTGATGTTAAGCATGAGACAAGCATTCAGGGAAGAGATATTAGCGATATAATAAACAATCCGAATAATGTAATAAGGGAAATATTAGAGGAAGCAGAAGAAAAAAATGGGCAGCCTATAGTTAATATTCAGTTTAATAACAATAATAAACCTCTCCCTATCATCATCAAGACAGCACTAGAGAAGTTGAAGGAGTTAGGGATTAAAGTTTGTTTTTCATTTAATCATTATAATACAGGAAATGAAGAATTCAATAAAGAGTGGCGGCCGCTTTTGACTAAAGCTAACCACGTATTTTTTGCAAATATTGAGGATAAAGAGGCCGCTATAGATAAAGCTCATATCACAGCAGATAAGGCTACCCATATTCAGTCGATCACCACCTCTCTAAATACAGAAGTAAAAAAATTAGGTAAAGATGCACGAATTGCTGTAATCAATGTGCCTTTAAATAATGCGGATATGATGACTGATCTCATTATGACTAAATTTAACATTGGTGGTGATAATGCGATAGATAAGAAAAATCTAAAGGAAGGCATTATGATTGAAGTAGCCGAAATTTTGCAACTTAATGGCAATGTTCCTGCAAAACTAGAAAAATATATCTCTCAAATATCTAGTCAATTTGAGAATGACCGGAAGACCTCTAACCAACAGGATATCTATAAGGAAAACCCTATTGATATATATTTAAGCTTGAAACCGGCGCTATTACCAAATACCTATAATGCAGCACAGAAACAGTCTGAAATTCAACAGGCAAATGCTGCAAGGTTAAAAACTGCCTTAAATAAAATGGTAACAGAACCAGCAACTCAAGAGGCTGTACCTCAGGCTAGAAACCAGGCTACTGTGCGAGAGAAGCAAGGTTTGCAAAATCCAAATTATTTATATTTTGATGAGGATATTACCACTTTATTAAAGGCCTCAGTTGACCCAGCAAAAGTTTCTGTTTGCGAAGGTTCTGCTGGTACTGGCTTTTCTCTTGATTCATCAAAAATGAGTATAAGTTATCTAGAAAACAGACTTACCCAAGCGGTTAACGACCTACGAAAAGAAAAGATAGAGGCTGCTGTCTGTCCAGTTGAGACGGGCGGGGGACATTGGGTAGGTTTAGCAATCAAGAGAGATGAGAATAATAATATAAAATTTATTTATAACGATCCTACAGGAAATCCTATAGGCTATAGGCCCGACTTATTGAAGCTACTTAAAAAAATAGCGCCTGATTCTGAAATCGACGATTTAAAAATTCGTCAACAACAAAATGATAAAGGTTGTGGGCCATTTGTTGTAGATAATTTAATTAAGATGGCAAAGGGAGAACCAATTCTTACCGCAGAAGAATCTAAAGGTGATAGGGAAGCAAAATTACGGGAAGAACATCAATCTATTATTGAATCAGGGGTAAAGACCCGACAAATTCAGCAAGCATTAACAGAACGTCAGAAGAGTGTAAGCCCCTCCTGTAAGCCTACTACTACGGTTGCTAGTATGATTAGTAATCAAACTCAGAGAAAAGGGTGGGGGAGATAAACAACAGACTTCCTGTCGATCTAGTAGCTGATTTTGTTGTCAACACTTGAAAATTGCTTTAATTGTTTCAAACTTTTGTATTATACTTGAATAATGTTAAAAATTGTGTAAGAATAAATAGATTAATTATAAAATGAGTGGAGTATGATCAATATATCAGCAATAGGCAATAAGATGTATAATTATACTAGGAAATTTTTTAAGGAACAAGATACCAAAAGCTATGAGGGACATTTTAAAAGAATGTTGCATAACCTAATTGAACTCCCGAAAGAAGGAGTAAAGGAGTGCGCGACATATTATAAAATAGCTGAGCTGACGCTAGAATCAACCTATCAAAATATTTTAGGTAAGTTCTATAATAATATGACAAAAATTGCTGAATTTATTGATCATCATGTAACGCCTTTTTCTGACCTCCTTACTGGGCTTTTATCAAAACAAGTTGACAATTATAAAACCCTAATGGCTACTACCAATTTACCAAAAGAGCCCTCTGCCCCGCCTGAAGAATCACTACTCTTGGCACCCTTAAGCCCCCCTCCATCTTATGAAGAAACAATCTCTAATGACTTGCTGCCCTATAAGGAAGCAGTTTCACGTCTCCCCCTACTCTCGTTCGTGGTACCCTCTGCCCCGCTCGAAGAATTACTACCCTCAGCGCCCCCTGGCCCCCCTCCATCTTATGAGGAATCAAACTCTTATAATGATTTGCGCTATAAGGAAGCAGATGCAAGGGTCCCCCTAATTTCACCTATAACGCCCTCTGCCCCACCCCTCGAAGGATTACTGCCTTCAGCGCCGCCAGAAGAGCTCCCGCCATCTTATGAGGAATCAAACTCTTATAATGACTTGCTGCTCTATAAGGAAACAGCTTCACGGGGCTCCCTATGCTCTCCAGCAAAACCCTCTGCCCCACTCGAAGAATTATCCCCCTTGGCTCCCCCATTACCGCCACCAGCATATGAAGAGGTAGCAAGCTCAAAATTACCTTCCGCTCCGCCTTCATTCCCCTTAGAAAATATGTTGACTGGGGTGGATGTGTTTTCTTTCCTAGATAAACTACCCTCCCTTAAGCTAGCTCTATCATATTTACCCCTTAACAAAAGAAATGAGATGGAAGATACTGGTAGTAAGGAACAAAATGCTGCTATAACATTAATAGATTTGGCAGGGTCTTATCCAATAACCTGTGAATATTAGATTCTGTGAATATTTCTATCTAATTAAAAAGGGGCTAAAATTTTGTCAATACTGCCTAGGTTGTGTTGACAAAAAATTTAACGTAACCAAATTAAAGTTCCTGCAAAATTTAGGAAAGCTAAGAAGGTGTCGGGAATTTTATCAAACCTAGAGAATATGCGTCTAAAATGTTTAATTTTACTGAAAAAACATTCTATTAAATGTCGTTCTTTATAAATATGTTTATCGTATTCACGTTGTACTTTACGGTTACATTTCGGCGGAATAACAACCTTACAACCCTTATTCTCTAAGCTTTTTACAAAGGCACTACTATCATACCCCTTATCTGCTATCAAGGTAATATCGTGGATATCTTTGGTAAGATTTTCAGCTTGAGTAATATCGTTCCTCTGCCCAGCAGTCAGAATAAACTTCAAAGGATTACCAAGCGCATCAACTTTAGTATGAATTTTAGTACTAAAACCACCTTTACTTCTACCTAAGGCTGCTTGCTCTTGATTGCCTTTGTGATACCCAGATGAACAAGCATGTGCTCTGACAATAGTCGCATCGATTATAGTTGATTCCATATCTGCATCCCTTGTTACATAATCCATTAATGCTTCCCATATACCCTGTTCTACCCATCTCTTAAATCTACGATAAATACTGTACCAATATCCATAATATTCAGGTAAAAGGCGCCATTGACATCCGCTCCTGGTTACAAACCATATCGCCTCAATAAATTTCCTTAAGCTAGCTTCATCATGGCTATGTATTCCTTTAGTTTGTTTTAAAAATGTTATAATTACTTCCCATACTCGTTCATTTATGTAATACTTCATTGTGGTGGTTTCTTTGTTTCAATGACTGAAAACTACCACTTAGTATTATTATTGCAATCCTCTATCTCTTATACCTCAACCTTATTTTTTTTGTCAACACAACCTAGGTTCTGTGAAGGTTTCTATGTATACGCAATGGATTTCAAGAGTTGGATTTTATTTGGCAGGGGTGAGCGCGCGGAGCGTACAACTAAGTACGTGAGCACGCGAAACCACGATAAAATGAAAAAACAACTCTTGAAAGGCGAAGAGTATAATGAGTAGATTTATAGGCATTTTTGCTCACAGAACCGTAGTGTACTAAAGTACGTGAGCAGCCTCGATTTTTAGGGCACGACGACGCCAATTCTTGAAGTTCCAAGAAGTATATCTATATAATCACCAGTCAGAAAGAGGAATAATATGTTAAAAGATGTATTAATAGTTGCATTATTAAGTGGGGGCCATTATGTAGGCGATGATAATAACGTTCGGGGCATTGGCATGGCCTTAGAATCGAGGGATTTTCACAATATAACATACGAAACTGCCATACACAAAAACCAAGCAGGAGCATATAGTTTAGAACCTAAAAAAATCTTAGCTATTCAAAATATGATCCATAATAAGACAGCTCTAGTAATAGGTGCGGGCATTGATGGTATGGAAGTACTAAATTCTTTACAAAAAGAACCACAACATGTGTTTATTTGGAGCGGCCATCAACTACCTAACCAGGTTAGAGAGCATTTATCTAATTTAAATATAATTATTATCCCTAAGTCAGCAATAGATGAACAAAGTCAGCATATTTTTAGTAGCGCGAAAGTGCAATTAATAACCACCATTGGCGTTCCACATAACAAAACTAAGGAAGATATAATTAAAAGTTATAATGAATGGATCGAGAAGGATAAAATAACAATCCTTGATAATGCTAAAATTTTGTTAGTAGCCTTACCTGGAGATGCTCCAGATAAGGCGGGCCAGATGAAATATTATACTAAAGAGTCCGCAGAACAACTAGGGACACAGCTAGGCAGCATAGCGAATGCTCAAAATATGATAATGCTAGTTACTAATGGACCTAGAACGGGGCAAAATGATCCTATTACTGGTGAAAAATTGCCTCTACATAAGGTAGGTGATATAATAGATTCAGTCAGCAAGAGTTTTTTAACAGCTGCTAAAAACCAATTGGATAGCACAAAGATTATATTTGATAATTTTAATTTTGACTCCCCTAGTTTATTCAACGCTTTTTTGGGAGCAGTATATTTAAATGATAGAAATAGCGTAGCTATAATAGGAGGCGATTCTACAAGTCAAGTGACTGAAGCAACTAACCTGCTTAAACCTGGGCAAGTTTATATTGTGAGTAATAATGCTATGAACGAAAGTCACCATAAACATAATGACAACGTTATAGATCATAAGTATGCCCAGCAGCTTTTACCTAATGCGCAATCTTTATCATTTAAAGATACGCAACTACCTTTAATACCAACCGATGCATCCATCGCAGCGGAAGGCATTATACAAGTTTTAGGAGGATTGTCTGAATAAACTAAATTCAATATAATTCGTTATATTGAATTTAGTTTATTATAATTACAATAAGTTATTATGATCAGCATTATTTCTCCGGCCAAATCGCAGGATTTTCTTCTGCCAATAATTGATATACCACCAACACAACCATATTTTATCGATGAAACGCGTCATTTAGTACAAATATGTCAAAAACTATCACAAAACCAAATTAAACAATTAATGCATGTTAGTGATAAAATTGCTGAATTGACCTATAATAGATTCCAAGATTTTGATAATCAGATATCTAAGCAAGCGATATTTGCTTATAACGGGGACGTTTATATTAGTATTGCAAAACAAGATTTTTCTCAAGAGCAAATTAATTTTTTGCAAAATCATTTACTTATTATATCAGGATTATATGGAGTGCTTAGGCCACTTGATTTAATTAAGGACTATAGACTCGAAATGTCAGTCACCCTACCAAATGCAGGCAAACTATCCAATTTTTGGCAAGACTATATAACTAATCATATAAATCAAATGCTAGCAACTCATTCATATAAATACCTAATCAATTTAGCATCAAATGAATACGCTAGTACAGTAAATCAACATAATTTGCATTACCCAATTATTAATATTCATTTTAAAGAAGCTAGAAATAATATCTTACAGGTGATAGGAATAAATGCTAAAAAAGCTAGGGGTAGTATGATAAACTACATTGCAACAAATCTTATAGATAATCCAGAAAAACTGAAAGATTTTACGGAATTAAATTATAAATATAATGCAAGTAAATCTTCAAATAAAGATTGGGTATTTATTAGACTTCCTGCATAAACCTATTTCCTTAACTTGAGTTAAATAGTACAAAATAATATGGAATTTGACCCTAACCTCTTATCACGTATCCAGTTTGCCTTTACTATAAGTTTTCACATCATTTTTCCATCATTTACCATTGGCCTTGCTAGTTGGCTGGCTGTAATAGAAGGATTATGGTTAAAAACCAATAACAATATCTATCAAGAAATATATAAATTCTGGGTTAAAATTTTTGCTGTTACTTTTGGTATGGGGGTAGTATCTGGAGTTGTTATGTCATATCAATTTGGTACTAATTGGTCTGGTTTTTCTGATAAAGTAGGGAATGTTCTAGGCCCGCTTTTAGGTTTTGAAGTACTTACTGCGTTCTTTCTAGAATCTTCTTTCCTGGGAATTATGCTATTTGGATGGAATAAAGTGAGTAAAAAAATGCATTTTGCCGCCACTTTAATTGTAGCCATTGGCACTATCATATCGGCTTTTTGGATAATTTCGGCAAATAGCTGGATGCACACTCCTAGAGGTTACTCCATAGGGGTTAATAATATCATATATCCATTAAATTGGTTAGAAATTATCTTCAACCCTTCTTTCCCCTATCGCTTCTGCCATATGATTATAGCTTCGTATTTAACCACTGCTTTCACAGTAGGGGGAGTTGCTGCCTGGTACCTTTTACAAGCAAAATACGTTGAGCATGCAAAAATTATGTTGAGCATGGCTATGTTAATGGCAATATTTGTGACTCCAATACAAATTTTTATTGGCGATCAACATGGGTTAAATACCCTAAAACACCAACCGGCAAAAATTGCTGCAATAGAAGGGATCTGGGAAACTGAGAAAGGGGCGGCCCTTAGATTATTTGGTTGGCCTGATGAACGTGAAGAGAAGACTAAATACTCGCTAGAAATACCTAAATTTGCCAGCTTGATCTTAACTCATAGATGGGATGGGGAAATAAAAGGATTAACAGAATGGGCCAAAACAAACCGCCCTCCTGTGTTAATAATATTTTTTGCTTTTAGAATTATGGTAGGTATTGGTATGTTAATGGCACTGACTGGTATCTTCGCTATTATTCTCACTCTACGTAAAAAATTATTTGATACAAAATGGTTTCAATGTTGGTGTGTGATCATGGCCCCCTCTGGTTTTATAGCAGTATTATCAGGATGGTTTGTTACAGAAATTGGCAGACAACCTTATGTCGTATATAATATAATTAAAACATCGGAAAGCTCCTCCCCCATATTAGGCCAATATATATTTATATCCTTAATTGCCTTTGTTGTAGTGTATAGTTTTGTATTTGGCGCTGGTATTTACTACATTTTAAATTTAATAAAAAAAGGACCTCGTATAATAAATGAAGAAGAAACATATGGCGCTCATAGCCTAGAAAATCCATTAACAGCAAGGTCAGACCTATGATTAATTTTTCTCCATATTTAGATCTGCCGTTAGCTTGGGGCGGGATAATTGGTATAGCTATTTTCCTCTATGTATTATTAGATGGTTTCGATCTAGGAATAGGTATATTATTCCCCTTTGCGCCCACTGATGATTGCCGTAATAAAATCATGAATTCGGTGGCACCGTTTTGGGATGGTAATGAAACTTGGTTAGTACTAGGAGGAGCGGGTTTATTTGTAGCGTTCCCACTAGCCTATTCAATTTTAATATCCGCCTTTTATATACCAGTCATTATAATGCTTTTAGGTTTAATATTCCGAGGAGTAGCTTTTGAGTTTAGATTTAAAACTTCTGCTAAATATCGATATATATGGGATTACTCCTTTCATTTTGGTTCAATTATTGCTACCTTCTTTCAGGGTACTATGCTTGGAGCTTTTGTTCAAGGTTTTAAGGTGGAAGGCAGAACATTTGCTGGTACTGTTTTTGACTTTTTAACCCCTTTTTCTATCATGACTGGAGTAGCATTAATGTTTGGCTATGCCTTACTTGGCTGCACTTGGTTGATAATGAAAACAGATGACAACACTCAGAGATGGGCACGCAAATGCGCATTATATGTATTAATGTACGTTATGCTATTTATTGGGTTAGTAAGTTTATGGGTACCATTTTTAAATGAAAGAATTCGAGTATTATGGTTTACTATGCCTAATTTTGCTTATCTCTCCGTAATTCCTATTTTAACTATTTGTACCTTCTTTATGTTGTGTACAGCTATTTGGCAAAATAAAGAATTTCAGCCATTTCTTTACGCAATCTTACTATTTATATTAGGTTATTTAGGACTTAGTATAAGCATTTGGCCCTTTATAGTACCACACCAAATTTCTTTATGGCAAGCAGCAGCAATAGCAGAAACCCAATCTTTTATGTTGATAGGTATCATCATTCTTTTACCAGTAATATTAGGATATACAGCTTTTTGTTATTATGTATTCCGTGGTAAATCAACCCACCACCCAATGTACTAAATTTATGATACTATATTCTAAATTAAGAAAGATTTTTACTTCCTTGAAGCTACCTAAAAGTCTTTTGACAAAAAAGACCAAAGAATGGTGGTGGTTTATTATATTATATTTAGGAGGATTAATATTTGTAATATCCTTATCTTATATTATAAAAATAATATTCTTAATGTTTAGCAAAACCCAGTAAAATAGCCTGTTAGTTAGTTAAAATAAGTGATTAATAATTGATTTAATTTATGTATACACCCTCCTCAGCGCATCCGCTCAATTTAAAACAATATCAAGAACTACCTTATATTGAAAAACGAATCATCCAACTTCATGCTTTTAGTAAAATTAACATTTCTAAAGTAGATTTTCTTAAAGTAGTGAGAAATATCTTACCATCTTCTGACAATATTAAGTGAATTTCTTGAAGTTACCTCTAAACCGCTGAACCAAAAATTAGCTGCAGTCTTAAAATACCCTAAAAACAAACTAAATAATGCATTAGATGATTTTATATTATTTTTGGTATAGCACTGTTAACAAAATAAGTTATAAGCTTTAATAAGAGCAAGAGCGATAAAGTTGAGGAAGATAGAGCTTGTTGTAAAACTCTAGATTTATAATAATAAGCGATTTAAAAGTAATTTGCTCATAGCAATATAAATAAAATTTTGGGATGTTTGAGTTAAAAAATCATATTCCTTTGCTAATCTTCTACTTCTACCAAGTCAACCAAAGGTACGCTCTACTACCCAACGTCGCGGTTCAACCTTAAAACCCGACTGTTTAATTGGTAAACTCTGGACCGGAGTATCTTTATGTACCCAAACTCCATGCCTTGTTTTTCTCTTAACAATTTCCAAATCAATATCATACTCTTTATTAATATAATCCTTTAACTTGCTACCTTGGTAACCCATATCAGACCATATTTTTTTAACAGCACTATATTTGGTTAACATATTAGACCTCTTGCATAACCTAAAGATAATTGAAGAATTTTTAGGAGAAACGAAGTCGAGTACCGCAGCGTACATAGACGTACGTGAGGAACAGAGAGGAGTTTCGACGACAAAATTACCAATTAGATTAGGTTATGCAAGAGGTCTATTTTTCCAATCGTTAAAGTTTTTAAACCTTTCTCAAGACGAATTTGGTGATCCGTTCTTAGGGGAATAGCAAATCTTATATGATTATCTATTAAGAAATTTAACCATTCTTTATTCATAAATTCTCGATCAGCAAGTAAATATTTTATTTTTTCAACCCCAAAATTGTCAATAAACTTCTGCAAAAATTCTTCCATAAATTCTTTAGAACAAGCTCCACCATGCGATAAAGAATGCCAATATATTGGCACTGATATCTTACCAATTACAATTACTAAAAACAAAATATTAATATCTGTTTTACCAAATTTCCAATTTGTTCGATCCATTGCTACAACATAATTTCCTACACCGAACAAGCTTAACAGTAATGATGCAACCTTCATATAATCAAAAGTAAATTCTTTTAACAATCGATAAATCCTATGGATTTTTGACGATGCTTTAGCATCACCTGAAATACCAAGCGCTAAACCCTTTGGGTCGATAGAACCTCCAGTTATTAAACTGATTATCATCCCAGACAAACATTTTAATCTTGATTTATTTCCGTCTATATATAAAATCAATTCTTGAAGTAGTATTTGGTGCATAGTTTCTCAAAAAATATCAACCTTATACTACTTCTTCCCTCCCTAAATCAACCCTCCAACCCAAAATCGTAGGGTACTATGGGTAGATTTATGCGGTCATTATACAGTTTAAATAAAAATCCCTTAACTGTATGGCATTGTTCATAACCTTTGTCTTTGAGCTCTGTTACTGCTTTATGAGTCGGTGCTAGACCTATCGCATTTTGCCGGCGGCTAGTTGCAAGTCTATAAGCTATGCCTAAAACATGCGATTTACCGGTACCGGCTCTGCCCCTTAAAATTCTGACTCCTTTATCAGTTACTAATATAGTTTTTAGCGCTTCTCTCTGCCACTCGCTAACATTCGTTAGATTTTCTATATTTTTCTTAAATGCATAGATATTATCATAATGAGCTTGCTGGTTCACTTTATCCGCTATCCGCATTAACCGTAACTCTTCGGCTCGTACTTCTATAGTAGTATAATAATTTGTTGCCTTACCATCTTGCTGGTATAATGTTACTAATCTCTCTGAAGCTAGTACTTGTTTTATTACTTGCGGTATTGTTTCATCTTCTACCTTCTGGATGGCTTGCTGCACGTCTTTTTTACTAAAAATAGCTTGATACTTGGTAATGTGATCCAATAATCCATTTGCTTCTTTTATGATCTTTAAATTGGCATCCTTAACTAATTCATTTTCCTCTACCACCTTGTTGATTAGGCTTCGCATTCTAACGGGGCCAATATGTTGCTGCGCTACTGCGCCAATAGCGTCTACGCGGTTGTCTAAACCTAATTTTTCGAAGTATCTATTGATCACCTCCTTAACCTTCTCGTGAATTATTTCTTCTTCAGGAATAATAAAGTCTTTTCCCCCTTTCGTATTTTTAAATTGTGGATTTAAATCTACTGCTTTTTCTCCAAGAGATTTACCATCTTTGCTAAATCTCCGAGTTGTCAGCAGCAGATGCACATGCCAATTCCTCTCACCCTTGTGCGGCTTATGGATATCTACCTGCACCCCTAAACCATTTTTTACCCAAGCCATTTCATCAATGATCTCATGGGTGATGGCTATTCTATCTTCTAGGTTTAGTTCCTTATCATCTGGCAAGGCGATCACTACATCTTTTAACAATTGGCTGTTCTTCCTTTTCTCTAGTCGCTCTACCCCATTCATTAATATTTTTGGATCTTTAAATCTACTATTTACATGATTGGGTAATAAAACTATGTGGTAAACATTGTCTCCTCTTTTTGTAAAATCATAAGTAATATTAGTCTGTTCATCTTTGATTTTTGTCCTAGCATTATAAGCAGCTTTACAACAGCTATTTCCCCCTTTACTTC
The DNA here is from genome assembly GCF_964026555.1 of Candidatus Tisiphia endosymbiont of Beris chalybata. Taxonomy (NCBI): domain Bacteria; kingdom Pseudomonadati; phylum Pseudomonadota; class Alphaproteobacteria; order Rickettsiales; family Rickettsiaceae; genus Candidatus Tisiphia; species Candidatus Tisiphia endosymbiont of Beris chalybata. Next base: position 46,436 of record NZ_OZ032159.1, read on the forward strand.
TACTAACTATCTCGATTCTTGCAAATTGAATGGCCATAGTTTACTACTACACGATAATGTTAACCTGGCATTACTTTGCATGAATAGATTAGCATGGAAAAATTGCAGATGCGAGCTAAAGAACAAACCACATAGCAAGAAACTTTAGTTTCTATATTGCGTATAGCCTGCTTCTTGGGAAGGCAGTCTATAACCCTTAGGCTCGTTATTTTTCCCCTGTCTCCTGTTAGAGACAGCTGGATTTGTGTTTACTGTTTTATGGCGTGATAGGTTTTGGAGATCAGTATAATTGGAGGGGGAGAGGGGTGTGTTTAGAATTAGGATGCTGGTTCAAGAAAAATTTTAAGGCAGTCACATCTAACACTTGAATGACTTCAGCAGTTTGGGCATCCTGACATACAAGATAACTTATGTAGAAAATTATGGTAAATAGTAAAGAACAAAATACTGCAACAATAGCAGTGCACCAAATGCACGAGGCTACACAGCAAAAAATTAAACTCCAGCAGAAAAAAGCTAGGTTGATAATGGAAGAAGTAAAATTCAAAATCAAAGAACGGAAAATGCGTACTCGTCATTTAATTCAAGTGGGTGGTTTAGTTGTAAAAGCAGAATTAGATGCCTTACCTACCAATAGTTTATTTGGGGCATTAGTTACCTTAAAAAGTGAACTAACAAAATGTCCTGATATTCAGAATCACTGGACCAAAATAGGTAGAGATATTTTTGATCAAGAGGAAAAAACGAGAACTGCTGTTATCATAAAATTTGCCTCTAAACCTGAAGAATCCATACGCACCCACATCAGACAACATGGATTGAAGTGGAATAGTTTGCGAAAAGAGTGGTATGGGTTCATAACTGACATACAATCTCTAAAAAATGGTTTGCTGGATGTAGAATATGAACTAGAGATAGTAAAGTCGATATAAGCTAAATAACTATATCAAGCTGATACTGCATTGCCACTTCCTTAGCCGCAAAAGCCATAGAAATCTTTATAATCTTTTTAACATGCTGATACTCTTTTATTTTGCTATCATATTGCTTATCTATAATTTGCTTTAACCCTGCTTTGGCAGTCGATTCTAACTCTTCCGAAGTTTTACATATTTTATATTCAATAATAATTGCGGTGTCTAGCGCCTGAGCTATTGGAATCAATATGTGATCACACCTACCATGTCCAGATTCTCTGTTAGATTCTATCATATATTTCCGAACCAAAGGGGCTAAAATTCCACCCATTAAATTATGATAATCCCTCTCCCTACTTAGGTCATGATAACTAGTTGAGCCTAGTAAATATTCTTGTAATTTTTCTTTAAACTTATCTATTTGCTGTAGTAACAAGAGATTAATAAAATTATCATACTCACTCACTTTTATGTTTAATTTCCTAGCAACCCATTTTGTCACTCGTGCAATATAAATGTACCGTACCTCCTTATTAGGGATGGTTAAATGATAAGTTGGGCTTTCAGCGTTATCATCAGCAATCGCAGGGTTTAAATAACCAGCAAATACTAGTAAACTGTAAAATATATCTTCATCTTCTTCTATCTCACTCAAGGAAATTTGCTTGTATAGCTTTTTAATTATACCCTTGCCCACTAGCAGTTCCTGCAAATCTTTTTGGATTTCATCTGACAATAACGCCTTATCAACAAGCCCGGTTCCCCCGCTATCTAGCCAGTAATGATCAAGTTTACCCTTGTGCGCTAAACACTGCATTATGGACCATGGATTGTAAATGACTTCCCCGCCAAATGTATAACCATTATACCAATCTTTAATCTTCTCTGGATCAGTTGTAGTTGATACTTTTGTAAGTAACCCATCTACTTCTGTTTGAGTAAAACCATAAAACTTAGAAAAATCTTCATCTAATAAAGTATATTCACTAACATTATTCAAATCTGAGAATAAATTAGCTTTAGCAATCCGTAATATGCCAGTAATTACTCCTTTTTCTAAACGTGTATTAGTTTTAAGGCCACTACCAAATATTCCACGGAATAATTCAAGTACCAGCTCGAATTCTTCTGATTTATGACCAAATTTAATGTACGCACTATTAATCGGTGTATCATACTCGTCAATTAGTATATAAACTTTCTGACCAAAGTGCATAAAAAGTAATTCACTTAAGAAGCCTAAACTATTCTCTATATCTAATTTGTTAATATTCCCATTAAAGTAGCGGGTGAGTTGTGTTTTTTGATTATTGGATAATAATGTAGCACTTTCCTGGCAATATTGTTCTAAATACCTATGTTTTTCATATAATTTTATTATTTGCATTTGTATCTTAGACTCTATCTCCTGGTAACTATTCCCTTTCACATCCTTGAAATTTATGGAAATAACTGGGCATTTTCCTTGACGTTTCATCGCATTGGTAATACTTGCAATTTTCAAAGGTTTAAGCTCTTTAGTTTCATCAAAACCTAAATCTACTGTACCTCCCCAAAACAGCTTATTATTTATTTTCTCTTCCTCAGGTAAAGGCCTACCATCTTCATCTACCTCTATTTCAAAGAACTTCTGGAGCATATTCATATTCAAGCTCTTACCCCAGCGCCTTGGACGAGTAATAAGAATCACTTTACCACTATCTTGGAGTACTTCCATAATCATTAGACTTTTATCTACGAATACATCACTATTAACTACTAAATCATAGAATTCATCGGTCCCTACTAACATTCTAGGTAACTTATTACCAATAGCAACAGGGCTAATAGCTTGATCTATTGAATTAGTATCCGAAAGGTTCACTGTCATATTAGTTGATTATATTTAAGAATTACTGCACATCTTTAAACTATAATAAATTATAACATAAATAAATTAGACCACTAAGTAATTTAAGCAAATAATTTATTGCTGTAAGTTTGTAAGGCTTACAGCAACGTATTGTCCTCTAACTAATCAGTGCTATTTGGCAATTGCACCGGTATTTTGCACTCAACAGTCGTAGTTTTTCCTTCTTCACTGCTCAGGACAATCTTCCCATTCATTTCGTGGATCAACTGTTTCACACACATTAATCCTAAAGCTAATACTTTATATTGTATAGCAGAATCAAAACTTTCGAGTTCTTCACACATATCTTGTTGCTTTTCCACAGAGATACCAATGCCAGTATTGTGGACCATAAGTTGTAATATCCTATCTCTATGATTTTGCTCTAAACCATCAAAATCATGGTTATCTTTAAAGCTTCTAGCAGGAAATAGATTAGCAGTAATGACGACCGTGCCTTCTCCAGTGAATTTAACACTATTACCAACTAATTGATTCAATATTGCTTGCAATCTATAGCTATCACCTAGCAAAACATCTGGCATTTCATAACGAATATTAGAGACTAATCTTATTCCTTTATTCAAAGCTGCGGCTCCAGCTTTAGCTATTGATTGTTCCACTAATTTCTTTGGGTTAAATGCTTTCAAAACTATAGAAGTTAATCCGGGATTAGCTATAAAAAATTCATGTACATCATTAGAATAATCTAGTAGCGCTTTAGCACAATCCATAATAGCAGCCCAATGGTTTTTTACTTCCGCGTTTTGCTCCATTGCATAAAGTCTAGTCACTTGTTCCAAAATTCCCTTACTAGGCACATTGATACTATGGCTAATATTCTTTAAGTGCATTTTAGTTATTTCAGCTGTTTGTAACTTTTCTTTTATTTGTTGTAATTCGAGTTCTAGGCTTTTAAATTTAGTAATATCAACGTAATGATCGTGATAGCTAATTGTATGAGTCTCTTGCGCAGATGCTGGTATCAATGTGGCAAATATTGGAGAAAATTTAACAATCCAGCCCTTTTCTGCAATTTGATTTTGCTCTTGTTGTTGATTTTTAACATTATTTGTCATAAAATGGCTCTAACTATTTTTGGTTACAAAAGTGGTAGCACAGGAGGTAATGTGTGAATTTCTCGATTTGAACGTTACCTCTGTGCCTGATGCTACATTAGTGTCGCATCATCAGCAGAGATATCAGCATTATTTTGAGGAGTACAGAGGATTTCTAAAGCACTCTGTCCAGATTTTTACCAACAACTCTAAAAAGCTGCAAATTAGAGACATGTAGGAAATTATATTTCTCCAAACACCACCAAAATACAGTGATAATCTTGCCGCTTCAGAGTAGAAAAAGCCTCTGTAATCCGCATTACCACTGGCATTTCAGCTGTATTTATAGTATAATTTGTTATTATTGATACTGGTAAAAATTATGCTGCCTACTTCTAATAAACCGCAACCATTTTTACAATGGGTTGGTGGTAAAAGAAAAATCACTGATAAGCTAATTGTACATATTCCTCTAGGCCTCAACAATTATTATAAACCATTCCTTGGTGGTGGCGCATTATTTTTCCAAGTAAAGCACATGTTCAATAAATGTTTCCTATCGGACATTAACCTTGATTTAGTTACCAGCTACAATGCCGTTAAAAAAGATCCAACGGAGGTAAGTAAATTATTAGAATCACATCAAGAAAATCATTCACAAGACTATTACTATCAGGTTAGGGATAATAATGTTAACAGTCCCAGCAGAATTACTGCAAGGTTCATATATCTCAATAGATACGCCTTCAAAGGCATCTACCGTGTAAAAAAAGACGGTCAACTAGCGGTATCCTTCTCGAGCAAAATCCATGCTAATTCTGATATCGATAACAGACTACGTCAATGTAGTAGTTTTTTAAACAACACCTACATTTACGCCCTAGATTTTTCTTTCATTGAACCTACAACGAACGATTTTGTATATTTGGATCCACCTTATCATCAATCAGGTGAAACATTTTATACCCCCTTACCTTTCGATGAAAATGAGCAAATCAGGCTACGCGACTTTGTTAAAGAATTAGATAATAAAGGGGTAAAAGCTATGATTTCTAACAGCGATACACCTTTTACCAGAGATCTCTATCAAGGCTTTAACATCAGTACTGTAGACATAAAATATTCCATCCCAGAAAAACGGAAAACCTCTTATGAAGTGATTATTACAAATTATTGAAGTTAAATTAACTAACAGACGTATTTATCCAACATATTACAGTTCCCTTAATTTGCTCTCCTTATCTGCTTGCTCTAGCTTAAAAGTAAAATTTTGTGCTTGAAAAGCCAATCTTAAATCCCCCATATGACGCTGTCTTACTAAATACTCAATAAAGGGCGTATTGGGTTTAATACCATTTCCCCATTATAAGCAGAGATATTAGATTGATAGAATGAGTAATTTATGATATAAAGCTAGGTAATAATGAAATAATAGGAAGTAACAAGGAAATGCCTAAAGTATCAAAAATGATAAATGACGAATTAGTATTAAAAGCAAGGGAAGCTTTGAATAACGGAGGGAAGAATGGTGTTGTAGTAACAAGATTAAAAGCCATACTAGCATCGAGTAAGCATGGTATTAAGAAAGTAGCGGAAGTTTATGATATCAACAGATCTTCGCTACATAGATGGGTTGCTCTATTTCGAGATCAAGGCATTGATGGTCTCAAGAACATAGCAAAGCCTTCTAGATCAAAATTAAATACTGCTCAAAAAGATGAGATTAAAACTTTGATAAAGAGAGACAGTAGTATTACGATTAAGAAATTAAAGATAGTGATAAAAGAAAAATTTGATATAGATATAGAAAAATCTAGTATACATAGAATGCTAGGGGCACTTGGGTTTAGGCATATTACTGGTAGAAAGAGGCATTACAAAGCTGACACATCTTCTCAAGAAGAATTCAAAAAAAAATCTACAACAAGTACACCAAGATAATCCTATGGTACCTATTTATTTTTTTGATGAGACTAGGTTTGGGACCAATACAAAACATGGTTTAGGATGGTTTGAAAAAGGCAGTAGGACTCCAGTTCCTACAAAGCTGGGATTTAAATCATTTTATCTTTATTCTGCTACAAATCATAGAGATGGAGACTCTTTTAGTTTAATTATTCCGAATGTTGATAAGGCCTGTATGCAAGTTTTTCTTAATGAATTTGCGAAACATATAACTACAAAAGTTATACTAGTGATGGATGGAGCTGGATGGCATAAAGGTCTTACAATACCAGCTAATATTGAGATTATGTACTTACCACCATATAGTCCAGAGTTAAATCCTGTAGAGAGGTTGTGGCAACATTTAAAAGATTCGGTATTAAAAAATAAAGTTTACGATTGTTTAACTAAACTTGAAGATGCTGTAATTGAATTTATTCAATCTATTTCAATAGAAACTATAAAATCTATATGTAATTGTTCATATATCTATTTATAATAGGGAAATGGTATAAGAATTACTTGGCTGGCAACTTTATCTTCTTCTACCACCGCTAACTTACTAAATATGCTACGGTCCGCATTTTGGCCATGTTCCTGAAGCAAAAATCGCCTGACCTTATACCATACTGAAGCTGGATCTAGCTTATTCAGTCCTGACAAATCTTTAATCTCTTGTTTGGCGGCTGCAACTGGCTTAAATGGTAATATTTGTAGTTGCTTAATTTTATTACCGTAAACCGCTTGTACTTGCTCTAATATCTTAGTTTTCATGTGTTCTGACACGCTGATATCCTTTAACAATTTCAGTTGATACTGATCTTGATCAACTCCCTTAAATTCACAAGAAGTCAATAGCTCATAAGCGGTATTAGCCTCAAATATTCCAGCAATTTTCCGCTTTAGTTGTGCTTGCTTGCTAGTATCGAGGTTGCGTTCTATTTTTTCTAAATATTGCTCTTTTAGTTTTTCAGGATCATTGGATTTGAACTGAAAACTGCTTTGGTTAACTTTGCTACTTGCCCTTAGTTCATGCGCTAAAGCCTTGACCATATAGTTCAGCAGCACTTTTTTATTACAAAAATAATGGTTAGGATACTGTTCTGCCAATTTTAATAACAGCTTGTTGATAAAATTCAAGTTGAATTCACGATTTGACCTTAACTGCAGTAAATCCGCATCTTCCTCAGTTAGTGGATGGAAATCTGCTAACCTTTTTCTTTTGAACCAGCCCTTATTGTTCAAAGGCGCTGAAGCGTTAAGATATGAGGAGATTGCTGAATCATTGCCATTGGAATTAGGCATTTTCTCTATCACAGATGTAAGGCTAGCAGCTAACGTTGTTTCAGCTGTGTAAGCCTTTTCAGTCAGATCCTCAATGTTGCTAATCCTCTCTTCTGCTAACCCTTGCCCCTCGCTAGGAGGAAGAGTTCCTTGTAATCCTTGACAGGATGGTGCTAAGAGCGGTTCTGCTTGTTCTTGATGCTGTTCTATTTGCTCTTGGGGGAATTTTTGTTCTGGTGACTCGACTGTCTCATTTTGTTCAGAAACATTTTTTAAAAACTCAGATTCGCTAGATCTAGATATATTATACCATTTCCCTATTATAAATAGATATATGAACAATTACATATAGATTTTATAGTTTCTATTGAAATAGATTGAATAAATTCAATTACAGCATCTTCAAGTTTAGTTAAACAATCGTAAACTTTATTTTTTAATACCGAATCTTTTAAATGTTGCCACAACCTCTCTACAGGATTTAACTCTGGACTATATGGTGGTAAGTACATAATCTCAATATTAGCTGGTATTGTAAGACCTTTATGCCATCCAGCTCCATCCATCACTAGTATAACTTTTGTAGTTATATGTTTCGCAAATTCATTAAGAAAAACTTGCATACAGGCCTTATCAACATTCGGAATAATTAAACTAAAAGAGTCTCCATCTCTATGATTTGTAGCAGAATAAAGATAAAATGATTTAAATCCCAGCTTTGTAGGAACTGGAGTCCTACTGCCTTTTTCAAACCATCCTAAACCATGTTTTGTATTGGTCCCAAACCTAGTCTCATCAAAAAAATAAATAGGTACCATAGGATTATCTTGGTGTACTTGTTGTAGATTTTTTTTTGAATTCTTCTTGAGAAGATGTGTCAGCTTTGTAATGCCTCTTTCTACCAGTAATATGCCTAAACCCAAGTGCCCCTAGCATTCTATGTATACTAGATTTTTCTATATCTATATCAAATTTTTCTTTTATCACTATCTTTAATTTCTTAATCGTAATACTACTGTCTCTCTTTATCAAAGTTTTAATCTCATCTTTTTGAGCAGTATTTAATTTTGATCTAGAAGGCTTTGCTATGTTCTTGAGACCATCAATGCCTTGATCTCGAAATAGAGCAACCCATCTATGTAGCGAAGATCTGTTGATATCATAAACTTCCGCTACTTTCTTAATACCATGCTTACTCGATGCTAGTATGGCTTTTAATCTTGTTACTACAACACCATTCTTCCCTCCGTTATTCAAAGCTTCCCTTGCTTTTAATACTAATTCGTCATTTATCATTTTTGATACTTTAGGCATTTCCTTGTTACTTCCTATTATTTCATTATTACCTAGCTTTATATCATAAATTACTCATTCTATCAATCTAATATCTCTGCTTATAATGGGGAAATGGTATTAGATTTATTATTAATATCTATAATATTGTGTGGCTGAAATTTTTTTCGGGTTGACCCGAAACTTTTTTCAGCTTCATGCGAAAATTTTTTCGGGTAAGGCTGAAAATTTTTTGCCAATTTGATGCATGGGGTGTTTCGACATTTGATGTGATGTTTTACTATAGTTGCATTATACAAATGAATAAAACCTCCTTCTTGCAATTCAAGCATACATTGCCTAATACGTCTTTGACAGACTCCGAGTGATTGTTCAAAAAAATGGTACGATTCTTGCAATTCACGTTAATTCTGGATAAGGGGAATATGGGAGGATAATAGATAATAAGGATTGCCAAGGGAGGCAACCTATAAGAAGTTATAAGCTATACACGTTAATTCTGGATAAGGGGAATATGGGAGGATAATAGATAATAAGGATTGCCAAGGGAGGCAACCTACAGTATTGAAGTTTTTGAACAAAAAAACAAACTGTAGGCATGAAGAAAGATATCACAGAATTATATAGTTTTATAGATGATTTTTGTAAAATTTATCTTGAATATGAAAAGAGCAAATTATTACCATCCAATAAGCAGAGAGATCGCGCTTGTAATATGAGTTTAAGCGAAATGTTAACAATAATAATTATGTTTCATACATCGCATGCTAAGAACTTTAAATTTTTCTATAAAACTTACGTCGAATATTTATATAAGAACGACTTCCCTAGCGCCCTAAGCTATAACAGATTTGTTGCTTTAATGCCGCGATTATTCATGCCCTTAAATATGTTGATTCATTTATTATTTGGGCAAGAAACAGGTATTTATTTTATTGACTCTACAACAATTAAAGCTTGTCACAATAAACGACGCTATAGTAATAAAGTTTTTAAAGGATTAGCCAAACATAGTAAATCCTCTATGGGATATTTTTATGGCTTTAAATTACATTTAATAATTAATAACCAAGGAGAAATTATGGCATTAAAAGTGACTAATGGTAATGTAGATGATAGAGTTCCGGTAGCGCAATTAACTAAAGGATTAACTGGCATTATGGCCGCTGACAAGGGATATATCAAGCAAAATTTGTTTTTAAATTTATATGAAAGAGGCTTAAAAATGATTCATGGAATTAAGAAAAATATGGCGAATAAATTAATGGATTTAAAGGAAAAAATCTTGCTTCGAAAACGAAACTTAATTGAAACAGTTTTTGATTTTTTAAAAAATAAAATGAATCTTGAACATACAAGACATAGATCTCCTATTAATGCTTTTGTTCATATTCTTTCTACCCTAGTTGCTTATTCTCTAAAAAAAACTAAACCTTCCACAAAACTTGACTTTAATCTATATATTCATAACTCTCTTATCCAGAATTAACGTAATTCATCATCTTGTAGATTGTTACCGCTATTATAACAAACCTGCAGGCGAAAAACTACTAGGGATAATAATTGCTTAGCGGTTTTACTTAAAGCTTTTTCACAAACATTTTCAAGATCTCGCCACTCTGGTGGTACAAAATTACCAACGAAATTATAGAAGATAGTATCATTTTGGTTACTATTAGCAGAGGTATAAGCAATAGGGTGAGAGGAAGAGTTGACTATTTGCTGCATAATCCCTCCGTCTGAATATCAGATTCAGTAAGGGTTTGCAAGCAATTATAGCTACTATTTTTTAAACCATGAGCAGCATATACGCAGCATATAGGTAATACATGAATTTTTGAGGAAAAGCTCCAAAGCTCTGAAAGGCTTGGGATGACTGGTGGAGCCAGGGGGAATCGAACCCCCCACCTTTTGAATGCCATTCAAACGCTCTACCAACTGAGCTATGACCCCATGAAAATATTGAAATCAATTTAGGATAAGAAACTTATCTTAAATTGGAGCTACAAAAGCACATTATAAGTGCAGCTTTATACTATAATTAGAAAAATTAATCTATAAATTTTTTAAATGTTTTATTTATTTCTAATATATTAATTTCCTCTTTACACCAAGGAGTAAATTTATCAGCGTGTTTTTTTAGGTATAAATTAAAATCAGCCCAGCTAAAAAATTTTGTTTCTGATACTTCTTGGACGTTTGGTGTCACTACCTCATCTGTTATCGCTAAATATATAGGACATATCTCATTTTCTGTAATGTTACCTAGACTAAATTTATACCTATATTCACTAATAAAATATAATTTTTGTAAACTTTCTATGCCTAGCTCAAATTTTGCGTGTCTATAAATTGCTTGTTCATTAGTTTCATGAATTTGAGGGTGCCCGCAAAAGCTATTTGACCAAAAACCTCCCCAAGTTTTTTTAGTATCACTTCTTTTTTGTAGTAACAATTCTTTATTACTATTAAATAAAAATACTGAAAATCCTCGATGCAATTGGGTGATAGCATTGTGGGCTATTAGTTTATCTTGCGTGCCTAGCACGTTGTTATATTCATCTACTAGTACTACATGTACTGAATTTGTCATTTAAATAACTTTGTTGGGTAAATATTGTTCTATAACAGCTAAATAGTTACTTAAGATCTGCTGATTTTTATTAACAAATTTTAAAGCATTAGTTTGGTAAGTTTGCACTTCTTTAAAACCCTTAGGAGCAAGAAGGTAAATTATTTTATTTAATAATTCTTGCTCATCTTGAATTTGTATAGCCGCGTTGTTGTTAACCATATTACTTGCCATATCAGCAAAGTTACTCATATCAGGGCCAAATATAATATAATTTGAAAAATATGCAGGTTCAAGTATATTGTGCCCCCCCTGCTTAAATGAACCCCCAATGAAAGTGAGGTAAGCCACACTAAAAAATAGTCCAAGTTCTCCGAATGTATCAACAATATAAAGATCATCAGTTAGTATAGGTTGGCTATGCTCAGATTTCAGGCGATAAGACAACTTAAACTCTTTACATCTTATAGTTATATCATCTTTACGTTCAGGATGTCGGGGAATTAAAATAAAATAGCAATCCGGATATTGTTGTTTTACTGGTTTAATAAGGCTAAATAGTGCTTGCTCATCTTCAGGGTGTGTACTTGCAAATACAATAATTTTCTTATTATTAAGCTGGGTTATTAAAGTGTTTAACACGAGATTATTAACTGGAAGCTGCTTATTAGCAAATTTAATATTCCCTAAGTTAATTATATTATTTGTTATACCCAACTGCGTAAATTTATGAAAATCTTTGTCACTCTGTACTATAATTTGGCTAAAATTATAGACAATCGACCTAAAAACGTAACTTAATTGCTTCCAAGATTTAAATGACTTATCTGAAAGACGGGCATTAACTAATAATAATTTGCAATATCTACTTCCTTCACTTATTAGAGCGGGCCATAATTCTGATTCAATGAAAATTCCGAGTTGAGGTTGCCAATGTCTAAAAAATTTCTTAACAAAAATAATATTATCTATAGGTACAAATTGGTGCATAGCATTTGAAGGTAACTTTTGCTGTAGTAAAGCAGTAGATGAGGTAGTGCCAGTAGTTACAAGAAATCTTAAAGTGGTTTTTGATCTAGGTGTTTTTAGCCAAAGACCATTAAGGGCTTCAATTAAGGTAAGGGCAATATTAGATTCGCCAATACTGGCTGCATGTAGCCAAATTAAAAAATCATCTTTTTTAGGGGATATTTTACTAATAGCAAAGCGTTCACACACATGCTTTATATCTTCTTTACCTTTAAATGTTCTCAATATAATCAGTATAAAATATACGGGTAAAAAGAGGAAACTTAAAATATGGTAGAAATAAATCATGAATTATAAAAGCTCCATTAATACTTGCTGTAAATTTATATTATCCTGATACTCATTCCCCGTTAATTCCAAAGGTAACCCTATCTTAACTGTAATCTTACCAAAGGGTAGAGGTATAATCAGTTTATCCCAGCTATTCAATAGAAAATATTTAGAAGTATTACAAGATATTGGTATTAATTTTATATTGTATTTTTTAGCAACTTTATTAATAGTACTATTAATCTGGTAAACAGGTCCCCGTGGCCCATCTGGCGTGATAACTATATTACTATTATTACGTAATTTTGTTATAATTGTTTTTAAGGCCGCTACCGCTTCTTTATTGGTTGAACCACTTATTATATCAAAACCAAATTTCTCTACTATTTGCCTAATTATTTTACCATCTGAATGGGGAGAAATCAGAGCATAAATATCCTTATGACCCCAAAATATTCGTGGTCCAAAAGCAAGTCGATTATGCCACAAAGCAAAAATGGCGCCTCTTTCAGTTAAAAATTTTTCCTTAGTATAATCTTTGGGGAAAATGAATTGCCAGCGAGAGGTAAGATATACAATTTTCAAGTAAGGAATATAGTAAATTAGTAATAAAACTAAGAATATATTTATTCTTTTTGAGAAATTTTTTTATCACTTTAACTGCGTGCAAGCCCTCTCTATACGTAAACAGCCTTCCTGTAAATTATCTATTGAAGTAGCATACGAAATTCTGAAATACCCTTCTAGGCCGAATGCGATGCCAGGAACCACTGCAACTCCGCTATCTTCTAGAAGGTATTGAGCAAAATCATGACTATTCTTGATAATTTTCCCATTGGGCGTTTTTAGCCCAAATAAACCTTTACATTGAGGAAATAAATAAAAAGCGCCCTCGGGCCTGTAGCAGCTAATGGCAGGTACATTGTTTAAGATAGATAAGGCTAAATCTCGTTTCTTTTCAAAGTTGTTAGTATTGGTCTTAATAAAATCTTGCCGCCCAGTTAAAGCTTCTATAGAGGCCATTTGACTGATAGAAGAGGGATTTGAAGTGCTTTGAGACTGAATTATAGTCATAGCTTTCACTAATGGCTTAAATCCAGCGCCATATCCAATCCGCCAGCCTGTCATAGAATATGATTTTGATACTCCGTTGACAGTAAATATTCTCTCATGCAAATCAGGGGCTATTTGAGCAAAAGTATAGTACTGAAAATTATCAAAAATAATATGTTCATATATATCATCAGACATAATATTAATATGAGGGTAGTTTCTTAATAATGCTGCTATATCCTCTAATTCTTTGCGGGTATAAGCCGCCCCTGTCGGGTTACTTGGTGAATTAATAATTAGCCACTTAGTTTTGGAGTTAATAATTCTTTCTAATCCTTCCGGATTTAGCTTAAAATTATTTGCCATATCGCAATTAATAAATACAGGCGTACCACCAGCTAGCATCACTATATCAGGATAAGAAACCCAGTATGGACTAGGGATAATTACTTCATCTCCCTTATCCAGAGAAGCCATAAATAAGTTGTATATTACTTGTTTCCCGCCGCTGGATATTATTATTTCATCTAAGCTATAGTCCAGTTGATTGTCATTTTTAAATTTAGCTTGTACCGCCTGTTTCAATTCTATTATCCCAGATACATTGGTATATTTTGTGATACCATCACGGATTGCCTTAATTGCAGCTTCTTTAATGTTATCTGGCGTATCAAAATCCGGTTCCCCTGCTCCTAAGGATATTATATCCTTGCCTAATTTTTGTAATTCAATAGTTTTGTTAACTATTGATAAGGTAGGAGAAGGTTTTACTAGCTCTAAGCGTTTAGAAATAAGTGACATAATTTAAAGGTCCGAATAATGAGTGTCCTGCTCGTAAAGGAAAAGTGATTAGACTTCCTGCATAAGTTAATCTAGTCGGTAATTTTATCGTTAGTATTTTTGTCGTCGAAATTCGCCTCTGCTTCTCAGGTACGTCTTGTATACTACTCGTCTTTCAAAAATTGTTTTTTTATTTTATCATGGATTCACGTGCTCACGTACTTAGTTGTACGCAACAAACGCTCGCCATTTAAAATAAAATCCAATTCTTGAAGTACGAGCAGTATACGCACAGGTAGCCAGCTTCATTTCTTCTAAAATTCCCGAAGACTTTTTTGACTAATGTAGGAAGTCTCTTATAGCCCATTAACATGAATTTAAATATTTATAACATTAAATTTATTCTTTATAACATAAGTTAAGTAGTTATTTGATTGATAATTCATGTATAATATGAGAAAAACTACGTTAATAATTGAAATAACTTAACTCGGGTTAGACTTAAAAAATGAGTTGTAAAATGTGCAACTATAATTAGGTTGTTTCTGCTATTAGTTCTTCCAGCTTGGGACTAATTACCCTATAATTAGAAAATAATTAACGTTTAAGGAACAGGTACAGCTCAAATCCCAGCCTGATTGTTTCCATATGTACAGCGGGATTTGATATAGCTTTAGCCTGTCAAATTCAATTCATTAATAGCAGTTTTTTTAATAATTTGCAATTGGAGTTTCATAAATTATATGTTTGGTAGTAGAGTAGTTGTTAGCACCTATAATTCATTAAAAGATAAACTAAAATTATGTTATCAAGGTATTACGAATTTTCCTAGATGGTATCAAAGGCAAATCCTAATATTTATTCATTATTTTGTAGATCTCAAATATAAGGTACAACATATAAAAGAAACAAATTTTAATCTTGGTTTAGAACATTTGCATAAAAATAACCTTAATGATGCAATATTACGGTTTAAATTGGTTGAGAAATTTTTTGCTCCTAAGGACCCAGAAGCGAATTATTGGCTGGGTTGGACTTATTTTTTAAAAAACAACTATACTAAAGCTTTAGCTCATTTACTGCAATCCTTTGAAGCTGACCAGGTAAAGTTAGGAGTTTTTTTACAAAATTATCAAAATTTAACAGAAATCCCTCAACCGATTTGGAGGCAATATAAAAATCTTACTGCTCCGTATTATGCTGATAAATTTTATAATCATAATAAATTGCATTTACCTTACACTTTTATTAATAAAACTATCACTGCCATAACGAATTTGCCTGATACTTATAGAATTTTAGAATTAGGTAGTAATGTTGGGTTAATAGGTTATGAAGTCAGAAAAAGATTTCCTGATTATTTTACTGTGACAGGCGTTGAAAGTGCTAAGGCCATGAATATACTTGTGCCATTATATTATACTAACCTTAATATTTACGATCAGTTAATAGAAGCATCAATACCAGATTTTCTGCAGGAAAATTCTGATAAATATGATGTAATATTAAGCTGGAATTCTCTTTCTTTTACTAAAGATTTAACAAAATATTTCACTTTAATTTATTCAAGTACTAGTCCATTAGGATATTTTGCATTTTGTTTACCTATCGCTACTGCCCCTAGCTTTTCAATTGGTGGAAAAGAATTTATTTCAACTATCGAAGAAATAAATTCTGCATTAACTCAAGCTAAATTTATTATATTAAGTAATGAAGAATTAGAACTAGAAAAAAAATCTAGGTACTATATGGTAGTGTGTAAGAAAAATAATTAATTAGGCTGTATGAAATACTTTATCTTATTAATAGACTTCCTGCATAAGTCAAAAATAGTGGAAGGATTTTTAGGAAAAACGAAGACGAGTCGAGCGGCGTACATAGACACAGCTGAGCAGCGGAGGCGAGCTGCGACGACCAAATTACCAACCAGATTGACTTATGCAGGAAGTCTAATACTCTTTAGTATTTTTAATCTTACTGCTACTGGTGCTATCCCTGCTTCTAACGAGGCTGATGAAGATTTTCGATATACCTATACTTATGGCAAAGGGTGTCATCAAGTGTATGATCCCTATGAAACACTAAATCGAAAAATTTTTGCTTTTAACTCTGTTTTGGATTACCTGCTCTTACGTCCAGTTACTATAGGCTACAAAAATCTTACCAACGCTTATACTAAAGCTAGGGTCAGTAGCTTTATAGATAATATTAGCACTCCTGTAACAATAGTTAATTATGGCTTACAGGGAAATTATGCACAAACTATGAAAAGTGTCTGGAGATTTCTTATTAATACTACGTTTGGGATAGGGGGGTTATTTGATGTGGCGAGTAAAATGGGTTTAACAGTAGCACCCCAATCTTTTGGTAGCACTCTTGCTAATTATGGGGTAGGACCCGGACCATATTTAGTGTTACCGTTTTTGGGAGGTACTAATGCTCGGGATGTTACTGATTCGGTGTTTACAAACACTTATTTTAACCCTATAATGCATATGGTACATAGAGATTTCAGAGTAACAGTATTTGGTGCTCAAACTATCGATACTAGGTTGGCGTTATTACCCTTTACTGATTATGTAGCCCAGAACTCTACTGATCCGTATATTGCGATTAAATCAGCAACCCATCAAAATCGTGAGTCTGTGCTTTTTTACCCTAAACAATTTGTTTGTCCTAAATAATAAGGTAGAAGTTATGAAAAAAGTTGCTCTATATTTAATATTTTTATGTTCTATGCCTGGATTAATATACGCTGCTGATATTGTGGATAAATATGTTGATCAATTAGTAAAAGATGGCTTAACTATACTAAATGACAACACGATAAGTCAAGAGGCGAAAGTTTCTAAAACTAGAAAGTTAATTTTGGCTAATTTGGATCTTCCCTGGATGGCTAAATTTACCCTTGGAGGCTACAGGAAAACCCTCCTTCCTGAACAAATTAGTAAATTTACAGAAGCCTATAGTCATTATGTGAGCAAAGCCTATGCTAGTTTAGTAAAAAACTATCATGGCCAAGAACCGAAAATTTTGGAAGTAAGTTCACTTGGTAATGATGAATCTATGGTGTCAATGTTAATAGGAAATATTAAAGTGAAATATCTAGTACGCAAAGTTAATGATACTGATCATCATGCTAACTTTAAGGTATCAGATATTATTACTGAAGGTGTGAGCCTTATCAATTCTCAACAATCAGAATTTATGAATATTCTAAGTTGCAGAGGGTTTGACGCTTTAATCGAAGAGTTAACTAAAAAATCCTAAACTCCTTAACATGAAAATTCTAGCGGGGCTTAGTCATAAAAACTTAGCACAATCCTTAGCTAAGGAACTAAATTGTCAATATATAGAAGCCTATACTACTACCTTTGATGACTCAGAATTAAGAGTACAAATTCTGGAGGATATAAATGGGTGTGAGGTAGTGATTGTACAATCTACTTGTAGACCAGTTAATAATCATTTAATGGAACTATTATTGTTAGTGGATACGGTAAAAAGAGCGGGAGCTAAAAGCATCACTGCAGTTATACCGTATTTTGGATATAGCCGCCAAGATCGCAGACCATATATTTTTGCGCCAGTTGCAGCCCGGTTAGTAGCAAATATGCTAGAAGCTGCCGGGGTACAACGAGTTATTACTGTAGATTTGCACTCACAGCAATTAGAAGGTTTTTTTAATATTGAAGTACAAAATCTTAACCCTATCAGCTTATTTATTCCTCTAATCAATAATTATAACAATAGGGCTCTTTCGGAACTTGTATATAAGGAGCCAACTGAAGCAACCTATAAATTATCCTCTCAGATAGAGTTATGCAAGGAGGCTAATACTATAGTCAATTCAGGAGAATTTGGTGCTAGGATCGATGGAGCGACGCCGATATATAATAGCCAAGCATTGAGTAACGATGTCACCAACTTCTCATCAATTGCCTATATTATAGTAAGCCCAGATATTGGAGGTATTGCGCGTGCACGGGCCATGAGTAAGCTATGCAATATGGAGATAGCGGTTATCAATAAAAGTAGAACTGTCAATAATGAATACCACATGTCAGGAATACTAGGAAATGTTGAGAAAAAACATTGTATATTAATTGATGATATTGTGGATAGTGGGCAGACAATTTGTAAAGGCGCTAAATTATTAATGGAATGTGGGGCATTGTCCGTTGATGCTTTTATTACTCACCCCGTACTTTCTAGGTCGTCTCAAGCAGCGATTGAAAATTCTAATATAACAAACATATATATCACTGATACTATAGCCGTTGCAAATTTAAGCTCTAAGTTTCAAGTTGTTTCTATAGTCTCCCTTTTAGTGACTGCATTAAAAAAATAAAATTTCCTTTTCAGAATTGATTATTTCTGTATATACTGCTGGTATTTTAAGAACCCTAACTTTATTAGACTTCCTACATAAGTCGAAAAAGCGCTCGGGATTTTTAGGGAAAACGAAGCCGAGCACCACAATGGATAAGGATGTACATGAGGAGCGGAAGGCCACATTTTGACAACAAAATCATCCACTAGACCGAACACCCACTAGATAGGGCTTATGCAAGAGGTCTAAGGAGTCTAGGTTCTGTGAAGGTTTCTATGTAATGGAAATATTTATGCGTACTGCTCATTGTACTCTTGAAATAGATTTAGCAAAAATTCGAGCTAATTACCGTATTATGGCTAAATTATGTAAATCAGCAGAAGTAGCGGCGGTAGTTAAGGCTAATAGCTACGGGCTAGGAGCGTCTGTTGTTGCTCCTGCTCTAGAGCAGGAAAACTGTAAGAGTTTTTTTGTTGCTAACATCGAGGAGGCTATTTCGTTACGTCAAGTTTTAGCTAGTGGATCAAGTATTTATGTACTTAATGGCGTATTTTATGAGGAAGTAGAATGGTTTAAGCACTACAACTTGATTCCGGTGCTTAACAATATAAAGCAGCTAGAAATTTGGCAAAAATTTGCTCTGCGTAATAAAGAAATATGTTCAAGCAGTAATGCGCTATCTTGTACTATACATATTAATACTGGCATGAATAGGCTTGGTATGACAGATAAAGAAATCAAGGATATAGTAAATAATCCGCGGTTATTAGATGGGCTCGCATTACAGTATGTTATTAGCCATTTATCTGCTTCTGAAGTTGCGGGGGATCCTTATAATCAGCAGCAGTTAGAAAAATTTAAGGATTATTTAAGTTTTTTTCCAAAAATTAAGGCTAGCTTATCTAACTCTAGTTGTGCATTTTTAGGGGAAGAATATCATTTCGACCTAATACGCGCCGGAGCGGCATTATATGGTATTAACCCATCAGGGAGCTTAATGAATCATTCATTACATAACCCTGTTAGGTTAACGGCTCCAATAATTCATCTGCAAGAACTATCAGCAGAAGATTATATTGGTTATAATATGACTTTTAAGACAGGCCGTAATAGTATGATTGCTACCTTACCTCTTGGATATGCTGATGGTTATTCTCGAGCGTTTAGCAATTATGGAGAAGTATTTATTGATTCCTATAGGGCTCCTGTAGTTGGTAGAATTTCAATGGATTTAATCACTATTGATGTCACTGATCTACCACCAGAAAAAATTTTTCTAGGACAGCAAGTTGAGATTATAGGGAATAATTGTACACCAGATAAAATTGCCAATATAATTAATACCATTGGTTATGAAATATTAACCATGATGGGTAATCGATATAAAAAAGTTTATAAAAATGATTCTTGATATAGTTAATTTATTAGGTAAACGTACCTTAGAGTTTGCCAGAAATATAGGAAACTTTTCTATATTTACCTTTTTAGTAATGACTACTGTTTTTAAGCGACCTATATATTATGGTTTAATTTTAAAACAGCTACTCTTTATCGGTTTCTTTTCTTTACCGGTAGTAGCGATGACTACTTTTTTTTCTGGAGCGGTACTAGCTTTACAGAGTTATACAGGATTTTCGCGTTTTTCTGCTGAAAGTTCGATAGCTACGGTAGTAGTTCTTTCTATCACTCGTGAACTTGGCCCAGTGCTGGCGGGCCTTATGGTAGCTGGAAGAGTAGGAGCATCAATTGCAGCTGAAGTAGCTACTATGAGAGTAACGGAACAAATAGACGCTCTTTATACTTTATCTACCGATCCGTTACGGTATTTAGTGTTTCCAAGAGTAGTAGCAGCGGTGGTTACTTTACCGTGCTTAGTATTAATAGGGGATGTACTTGGAGTGCTAGGAGGTTATTTAGTTAGTGTTTATAAATTAGATTTTAATAGTTCTGGATATTTAGTAAATAGTTTTAAGTTTTTGGAAGCAATAGATGTTATTTCAGGATTAGTGAAAGCTGCAGTATTTGGTTTTATTATTGCAATAATTAGCTGCTATAGTGGTTATCATGCAGAAAAAGGAGCAAAAGGCGTGGGCACTGCCACTACTGCTGCGGTGGTCAGTTCTTCGGTACTTATTTTATGTAGCAACTATTTGTTGACAGCTTTATTTTTTTAATATACTTCCTGCATAAGTCAATCTAGTTAGTCATTTTGCTAGTTAGTCATTTTGTCGTGGAAACTTGCCTCTTGCTCCTGCGCTGTGTTTATGCACGCTCTAGTAGCTGGCTTCGTTTTTTCTAAAAGTGAAGTTCTTTGACTTATATAAGAAGTCTAATCATTGATAGTTAAGTAACTTGAATATAATTTTATAAGAATTAATTATGCCTGATGGAAAACCAAAAATAAAAATACGTTCATTATATAAAGCTTTTGGAAATCATCAAGTGCTTGCGGGCATAGATTTGGATATCAAAGAAAACAGTTCAACGGTGATTTTAGGAGGTTCTGGTAGCGGGAAATCAGTTTTAATCAAAACAATAGTAGGCTTAATAAGACCTGATAAAGGTAGTATAACTATTGATGAGGTGGAAACTATAAATCTTTCAGACAAAGATAGGTTTAAAATTATGGAAACCATAGGATTCTTATTTCAAGGTGGAGCACTTTTTGATTCTTTGACAGTGCAAGATAATATTACTTTTTTTGCTGAAAAATTATTCAAACTATCTAGAAAAGATACAGAAGAACTAGCGGCTTCTAAGCTTAACTCTGTAGGTTTATCACCTAGGATCTTAAAACTTTACCCTTCGGAACTTTCTGGTGGAATGCAAAAAAGAGTGTCTTTGGCTAGAGCTATTTGTAGCAATCCTTCGATTCTTTTCCTGGATGAGCCTACTACTGGGCTTGATCCAATAATGGCAAATGTTATTAATGAATTAATAATTAAAATACGAGAAGAGCTCAACGTTACTACCATTACTATAACTCACGATATGAATAGCGCTTATATGATAGCTAAAGAAGTGACCATGATTTATAAGGGGAAGATCTTATGGTTCGGTACTAAAGAGGAAATCAAAAATAGCGATAATCCATATTTACAGCAATTTGTTAATGGTCTAACTTCAGGACCAATAGAGGTGTAAGGTGTTGTGGGACTTAGGAAAATCTAAGCATAGATATTTTATAAGCCTCTTATTAATGCTTATAGCGTATATGTTTGATGCTTTCGCTTTTGACCTACAAGCTTATAGTATAGCAGAGTGGGAAAGAGTGAGTATAATAGGGCTCATTATTATTACTATTATTGTACCTTCTAAATATCGGGTGATAATAATTGGTACTGTTCTAGGCTTAACGCTTAGTTATTTTACTTATAAATATCTAGTACCCTTCTTGTTAACTTTCTTGTAATTTTTTATTAGACTTCTATCGAAACTCATATCGAGCTGATATACTCCTCAAGGTTAATTACCTGCGCAGTGTTAATCAGCGCTGGGGAGTGAGAAGTTAATATAATAATCCCTCCATTATTAGCTTTGGAAATGATTAAATTATATAATAATTCTTTATTCTCTTGATCGAGGTTTGCTTCTATTTCATCTAATAACCAAAGATCTGTTTGACAAACCATTAATTTGGCTAAGGCAATTTTTTTTTGATTGCCTGCAGAAAGCTTATAACATTTTTCATGTAAAAGATGATCTAATTTAAAATAATATATTGCCGGTTCAAGTAATTCAATAGAGCCATAGATTTTACTCCAAAATTTTAAATGCTCTAAAATAGTTATTTGGGGTTTTAAACCAATATTATGACCAATATAATTGCAATATGGCTTTTTAACTTCTTCACATTCTAATAATTGGTATAATATTTTGCCTTTTGTTGGCTTCTGCAAGCCAGCTATCATTCTGAGTAAGGAAGTTTTTCCGCAACCATTAGGACCTTGCAGGTACACTACCGAGGAAGGCAGTAAGGTCATGCTAATTCTAGAGAAGCAATTTTTTACGCCTATATTAAAGGTTAGTTGCTCAAATGACAGCATTGACAGAACACTAATAAAGTTTTAATACAATTTACTTTAAATATATATTTTTTCAAGTTAAGTTAATTTAATTATGAGTATAATGTAAAAACTTAAATTATTGGCAAAGAAATTTTTTAAGTGTGATAAGGTTTAAAGACCTTGCGGATCTAGATCAGAATAATTATGGAGTGAATGGTGAATAATACTAATTATGTTAAAGAAATAATAGTCAGCGGTAGCTCTTATAGAATTTTCGATATAAATAAAGCAGCAAATGATATCCAACTTGATTTAAAGCGCTTGCCATATAGTTTAAGGATATTATTTGAGAATGTATTACGTCTTAATGGTAGTAAAGAAAGCTTATTATTATTTAAACAATGGCTTCAGAATAAAAAATCTGTTTCTGAGATACCATTTATGCCGGCTAGAGTGCTAATGCAAGATTTTACCGGTGTCCCTGCTATTGTGGATTTGGCTGCAATGCGTGATGCTATGCAAAAACAATCAAGGGATCCTTTGAAAATTAACCCTTTAATTCCGGTTGATTTGGTGATCGACCATTCAGTTCAGGTTGATTATTATGGAGCAGCAGATTCTTTTGCTAAAAATGTTAAAATGGAAGTACAAAGAAATATAGAGCGTTATAAATTTCTTAAATGGGGGCAGAAAGCATTTAATAACTTTAAAGTAGTGCCTCCAGGAACAGGGATTTGTCACCAAGTGAATTTGGAATATTTAGCAAATGTAGTATGGACCAAACAAGAAGACGGAGTCACTATTGCTTATCCTGATACCGTAGTTGGCACAGATAGTCACACTACTATGATTAACGGTTTGGCAGTTCTTGGCTGGGGCGTTGGCGGGATTGAGGCAGAGGCGGCGATGCTTGGCCAACCTTTATCAATGATTTTACCGGAAGTAATTGGGGTGAAGTTAACTGGCACTTTACAAGGGATAATTACCGCCACAGATCTAGTGCTAACAATTACTCAAATGTTAAGAAAGAAAAATGTTGTGGGTAAATTTGTAGAATTTTATGGTAATGGATTAGATTCTATGTCGATAGCGGATAGAGCTACTATCTCAAATATGTCGCCAGAATTTGGGGCCACCTGTGGTTTTTTCCCGGTTGATAGCGAAACCATCAAATATCTTAATTTTACTGCTAGAGATCCTAATACAGTAAAATTAGTAGAGGAATATAGTAAATTACAATCTCTATGGCGTGACCATGAAATTATTCCTGAATATACTGATATATTAGAGCTAGATCTATCTACCTTAGAAACTTCCCTTGCTGGCCCAAGACGCCCTCAAGATAGGACTAATTTACTAAATGCTGCTAATAGTTTTAGCGAGCAGCTAACTTCTTTTACTAAAGGAAATAATGATTTAAACATTAGATATCCTGTAGCTAATGCTGATTTTACTATAGGTAACGGAGATATCGTGATTGCTGCCATTACCAGCTGTACCAACACCTCCAATCCTAACGTAATGATTACCGCCGGGCTGGTAGCCCAAAAAGCGGTAGAGCTTGGTTTAATAAAAAAACCGTGGGTTAAAACTTCATTAGCCCCTGGCTCCCAAGTGGTAACAGAATATTTAGAAAGAAGTGGCTTGCAAAAATATTTGGATATTTTAGGCTTTAATTTAGTAGGATATGGTTGTACTACTTGTATAGGTAACTCAGGGCCGCTTAAGGAAGAAATAGAACAAACTATTTCTACGAATAAATTAGTGGTAGTTTCCATTCTGTCAGGTAATAGAAATTTTGAAGGTCGAATCCACCCTTTCACTATTGCTAGCTATTTAGCTTCTCCTCCTTTGGTTGTTGCATATGCTTTAACAGGCACAGTTAACATTAATCTTGAGCAGGATATACTAGGGCAAGACCAATATGGTAAGGGTATATACCTCAGGGATATTTGGCCCAGCCAGGAGGAAATCAAAAAGACAATTGAGGCATCTCTCACTTCTCAAATGTTTAAGGACAAATATAGTCAGGTGTTTATAGGGGATCAAGAATGGCAGAATATTCAAGTTGTGAAAACTGATACTTACGCATGGGATGCGGAGAGTACCTATATTAATAATCCCCCTTATTTTGCAGAATTGCCTTCCCCAGCTAACTCCTTGCAAGATATAGAGCTAGCAAGGATCTTAGCAATTTTTGGAAATTCCGTAACTACCGACCATATTTCTCCTGCCGGCAGCATTAATTCAACTAGCCCCGCGGCTAAATATTTGATAGAACATGGAATTGCACCTAAAGATTTTAACTCGTATGGTTCAAGGCGGGGTAATCATGAAGTAATGGTGCGAGGTACTTTTTCTAACAGTAGAATTAAGAATATGATATGTGAAGGAGTTGAAGGAGGAGTTACGATAAATCAACTCAATAATCAGCAAATGAGTATTTATGATGCCGCTATGGATTACAAATCTCAGGGAGTCCCGTTAGTAATTTTTGCGGGTAGAGAATATGGTTGTGGTTCGTCAAGAGACTGGGCAGCCAAGGGGACAAATTTACTAGGAGTAAAAGCAGTAATTGCTGAAAGTTTTGAAAGAATCCATAGGTCAAATTTGGTTGGTATGGGTGTGCTACCCCTGATACTTATTAATTGTACAGTATCGGATTTAAAACTTAACGGTACAGAATATATTACTATTAAAGATTTGAGCAACGGGATTAAGCCCTATAATCAACTTAATTGTCTTATTAAAAGACAAAGTGGTATAATTGACACTATTCCAGTAGTTCTGCAAGCTTTTACTGATAATGAGGTCAATTATATCCAACATGGCAGTATAATGCATTTAGTAGTAAAAAATTTAAAGGATGAAAATGGACAATAAAATTAAAAAATATACGCAAGCTGGCAGAGCCAACCTTATTATAATTTATATATTATTTTTATGTGGAATAGTAGCTCCACTGTTACTGCTGGTAGGAGTAGGGTTTGCGTATGTGAACAAGGACGTTAAAGCCAGCAATTTATCTAGCCATTATATTTTTATATTACGTACCTTTTCTATCGCACTTGTAAGCACTATTTGTATATCTTTGATAGGACTATTTATACATCCTATCCGGATATTGTTACATGCGTGCTTATGTATTTGGTATATATTACGAGTGGCTATAGGTTTTAAATATTTGTTAAATGATAAGCCACATGCAAACTACATGACTTATGGTATTAAATAGACTTCCTCCATAAATCAAAGTAGCCTTCAGAACTTTTAGAAGAAACGGTGCCGGGGACTACCTGTGCGTATAGCTTAGGTTACTATGATACCATAGTACCCTACGATTTTGGGTTGGAGGGTTGATTTAGGGAGGGAAGAAGTAGTATAAGGTTGATATTTTTTGAGAAACTATGCACCAAATACTACTTCAAGAATTGATTTTATATATAGACGGAAATAAATCAAGATTAAAATGTTTGTCTGGGATGATAATCAGTTTAATAACTGGAGGTTCTATCGACCCAAAGGGTTTAGCGCTTGGTATTTCAGGTGATGCTAAAGCATCGTCAAAAATCCATAGGATTTATCGATTGTTAAAAGAATTTACTTTTGATTATATGAAGGTTGCATCATTACTGTTAAGCTTGTTTGGTGTAGGAAATTATGTTGTAGCAATGGATCGAACAAATTGGAAATTTGGTAAAACAGATATTAATATTTTGTTTTTAGTAATTGTAATTGGTAAGATATCAGTGCCAATATATTGGCATTCTTTATCGCATGGTGGAGCTTGTTCTAAAGAATTTATGGAAGAATTTTTGCAGAAGTTTATTGACAATTTTGGGGTTGAAAAAATAAAATATTTACTTGCTGATCGAGAATTTATGAATAAAGAATGGTTAAATTTCTTAATAGATAATCATATAAGATTTGCTATTCCCCTAAGAACGGATCACCAAATTCGTCTTGAGAAAGGTTTAAAAACTTTAACGATTGGAAAAATAGACCTCTTGCATAACCTAATCTAATTGGTAATTTTGTCGTCGAAACTCCTCTCTGTTCCTCACGTACGTCTATGTACGCTGCGGTACTCGACTTCGTTTCTCCTAAAAATTCTTCAATTATCTTTAGGTTATGCAAGAGGTCTATTTTGTTACCATAACATCTTGCGCCTCTTAAACTCCAACCATATAGAGGACAAGCGTTATCTTCTATCCCAGATTCATCAAGATATACTAGCTTTTCTGGTGGAATTTGAGTTATCTCTTCCCAAAACTTCTCTCTTGCTACTATATCCCTCTTGGGGTGATAAAAGGTTTTTTTATATGTGTAATTAAAGCTTTTTAAAGCACGCTTAATTGTCGAGCTCGATGCTCTATTTGGCATTAGCTCTACGATTTCTTTTATACTCTTCCCCTCATTGATCTTCATGAATTTTAAAAACTCTGCTTTATCTTTTATTATCTTTCGACTATAGCCATTCTGATAACCACACTTGGCTTTGATATCACCAGTGCTATCTCTCATCCTCTTCCATTTATACACTGTCTCTCTACAAACCTTAAATATTCCTATTATCTTTGCTACTGTCATTTTAGTTTCTAGTGCCGATATAACTCTTATACGTAATTCATATGGATGATAAGCTGATGCCATTTATTCTCTCTCTTTAGTATCTCCTTTAATTTATATCTCTTCCTCTTCGCTCTGTCTACATCTTACTGTACTATGCTATATATAGCTTATCCAGATAAAAAGGCGACATTAGCAAGGGCTTAAATCAACCGCTTAATAGAAATCAAAGAAGATAATATTTTAAACACCTTGTCGCCATTTTCATTCTCTAAGCTATATGCGAGCTAGGTATTGGTGTTTGCGACGCCAGGCAGAGGAGGTAAAGATAAATTTTTTTGTCAGGAGTTGCGATTGCTCTATTATAAAATAATAAAATCTTCTTATCTCTTGAACCGTATAATTTATCATTTTTTTCGGTTTTTTTAAATTCTTCCAATGAATCTTCTAAAATTGCTGGCATCAGTTGAGCTTTGGTGATCACTAACATTGTCAAAGCAATCATTGACAATAGACCTCTTGCATAACCTAAAGATAATTGAAGAATTTTTAGGAGAAACGAAGTCGAGTACCGCAGCGTACATAGACGTACGTGAGGAACAGAGAGGAGTTTCGACGACAAAATTACCAATTAGATTAGGTTATGCAAGAGGTCTAATGTTACATGACGATACCAACCAGTTTGTGTTCTAACTTCATACTGATCAAGACCAGGTTCACTCTTAGCCATCTCAAAACATTCTTCTATCGACCACCGAGCTCCTGCCGCATTCATTACCTCTTCTAATGATGTATCCACCTTAGAAAATACTGTATAGAAAGCCAAATCATTAACGTCATATCTACTGCGCCTGTTTAATAAAAATCTCTCACAGCCTTTTACTCGATGATCAGGTTTTTTAGTACTACAGTTGTAGATTAGAAAAATTATAGTAAAGGTTTAATATTTTTGTTTATTTTGGCCCCAAAAATATCAATATATCATAAAAATTTGTCATACAAATGCTCAATTCTTAAAATTTCTACTAATCTACAACTGTAGTATAGCTTAGATTAATAAGGTACAGACAAAATAGTATCCAGAAAGTTTAATAGCTATGCATAGTTGGGGATATATGCTATGTCCATACCTTAATGATCTAAGCTATACTAGGCAATGCCAACAAAATTAGTGAAAATTTGTCTTGAAAAATCGGTCCAGTATAGTATGTTGTATCTTATTTGCTGGCATTCTTTGACTTAAGTAAAAACTTCTGCAACTATTTTAAACTTAGCAAAATATTTGCATATTATCAAATATTTTATTCAGCAATTCCCGCTAGGTCTGGCAAGCCCGATACTTAAGCCTAACTCAGAATTTAATTTTCGCACTGTTTTATTAGCAAAACCTTGACCCTATGCTGTTTCTAGAAGATTATTAGCGGGAATTGCTGAAGTATTGAGATAATGCTAGAAAGATTAGATTATGGTGATAGAATTACTAAAAGAGATAAAAAAATTTTCCATACAATAAAGCAGTTAGCCTAGCACTGTTAATATCATTAATGCCCAATTGATATTAAGGCACAGTCAATTGTGGAGCTAACAACAAATAAATATTTTTGCCGAGGATGGTCAAGTATATATAGAGCATTAGATAATTTCTAAATTCCTATTAAGTCAAGTTTCGGAAAAAGTAGTAAAATTACCAAAGCTTTATTTAATAGGAATTTAGAATTAGTTAATAATATAGGTGAATATAAACCAGAGATATTGGCTAAAGTTGCTGAAGTTTTTGATAAATTATGCACTCAAATTGAATAAATAGGTCCAATTCTGTCATAAAATTAACAAAAACAAGAGCTATAATTTTCACTATTAGAAGAATTTTTGTCAAAACTTAAGTTTTTAATTTGTTCAAGTTTAGAGATTATGCATGATAAAAAAATATATGGAAAAATAAAAGAAGTTAATTTTAAGAATATTCAAACTCTTTTTGACTCTAGAACAGAATCTATTAATAGTCCTTTGCATGCTATCATGTTACAGAATCAAGATTCGGACTTACCAGTAAGAAGAAATTTATATGAACAAGAGATAATTTTAACAGAGATATTGATCAATCAAGATAGTAAAGTTTTAGATCTCGGATGTGGTTATGGTCGTATTGCCCAAATGATACCTAACAATATCAGTTATTATTATGGACTAGACTTTTCAGAAAAATTTATTAGAATTGCTCAACAGAATTTTTTATATAATGATAATTTTTTCTTCAGTAACTATGATGTTACTAATTTTTACAATAATAATGTGATTAAATACAAAAAATTTAATGTAGTTTTTATTGTAGGTACAATGATGTATCTAAATGATTTTGCAGTAAGCCAAGTATACACTAATATCTTAGATTACCTAGAGGAGAATAAATCAGCAGTAATTTATATTAGAGAATCAGTTTCTTTATTAGAAGATAGAATTACTTTAGATAATTTTTACTCAGATAAATTAGAGAGTAATTATAGTGCCATATATAGAACTGATGCAGAATATAAAAATTTATTTAAAATATTTGAATCTAAGGGTTTTTATTTATCTAAATCACTATTATTTGATGAATCGCTGGCTAATAATAGTGAAACAAAACAAAAATTTTATATACTAAGAAGGGATTAAATTGAAGTCAGCATTTTGCTTTGATATGGATGGTACGTTAACAAAGCTTGAAGTATTACCAATCTTGGCCAGAGAAATCAGTATAGAACCTGAAATTGCTGTCTTAACTCGCGCTACAATAGAGGGCTTTTTACCATTCGAGCAATCCTTCTGTCTTCGAGTACGTTTATTAAAAGATCTTCCTATTACACAAGTACAAAATATTATAGAAAATATACCTCTTCATAACCAAATTATTGAATTTATCAAAATAAATTCACAACATTCTTATATAGTTACTGGGAATTTAGATGTATGGATTAAAAAGTTAGTAAAAAAAATAGGGTGTAATTATTATTCTTCTAAAGCTGATTATATAGGAAATAAGCTGAAAGGAGTACAAGTTATTCTTAATAAAGCAAATGCAATAAAAGATTTAAGGAATCAAGGATATGAACGCATTATTGCAATAGGAGATGGTATGAATGATGTATCTATGTTTGAGCAAGCTGATATTAAAATTGCTTTTGGTGGTGTTCACTCACCAGTATTATCTTTAATTAAATTAGCGGATTATATAACTTACCATGAGAAAAGTTTATGCAATATCCTGAACATGTTATAATACTTGCAGCTGGGATAGGAAGTAGGCTAGGTATGAATACACCAAAATGTTTAGTGGAAATTCACGATAAAAAAATTATTAATTATCAATTAAATCTACTAAAAGATTTTCAGAATATTAGAATAGTTATAGGATTTAAAGAAGAAGAGGTTATAGAGCATGTTAATAAAATTAGGAGAGATATTATTTTTGTACGTAATGATCAATATCTGACTACTACTAATATTACCAGCCTCATTTTAGCAGTTAGATACTTAAATAAGCCGTTTATTTTGTTGGATGGAGATATTATAATTAATAAACAGGATTTTTGTAGATTTATTGAAGAATGTAGAAATAGTAAAGAAAGTATTGTAGGTGTGACAAAACACAGATCACAAGAAGCAGTATTTGTCAATATTGAAAATGGCTATATTCATGCATTTTCTACTGATATTAAATCTAACTATGAGTGGTGTGGAATAGCATATATTCATGACTTTCAAATTAATCTTGATCTCTTAGGATATATTTATAAGCTTTTTGAAGATATGATACCTATCAAAGCATTTGAGTTAGATGTATATGAAATAGATACTCCTATAGATTACGCATTAGCTACTAAAATGATTACAGATAGAGTAATTTTTGATTTATTGTAAAATACTTAAAGGTAATATGCCCTTAAATGAAATTTTGAATATTAAAAAAGATATTGCTCAAGTAGCGAATGATAGTTATTCTTATTTTAATTTTAATCAACAGCTTATTGATCGTCAGAAATACAATATGTGGGAAGGAAATCATAAGTTACTTGATAGGTTTTACAAGCAAGTAGGAGGTGCTTCTTTAAAACCTATTAAAGTTGTGTTTATGGTAGCGGATACTGCATTATGGGATGTTTTTCAATCGGTTTATTATAAATTGTTGTTGGATTCTGAGTTTGAACTAAAAGTTATTGTTTTTAGACGCGTAGATGTGCAACCTGATAAATCATACTCTGAAGTAGTCGATTTTTTTTCTAAGCGAAGTATTGCAGCAGATATAGTATGGGGCCATAACACCGATTATCCTCCGATTGCTCCTGAAGATGCTGATGTCGTTTTTTATACTTTAGGTAGTGCAGCATTTCCTGATGTTTACAAGATGGAATATGTTAGTACATATTGCCGTACTTGCTATTTGTCTTATGGTTTTCTGCTGATAAATGCAGAAAATTATCAATTTGCTCAAGATTTTCATCATAGTGCCTGGGCAATCTATGCTAGTACTCGTCGTGAAGTACAACTATATCAAAAATATACAATGCGTTATAGTAGTAATGTAGTACTGACAGGTTATCCAAAATTTGATCTTTTGGATTTTAGAAAAATAAAAGTTAATAAACCTAAACGACCTATCATAATATGGGCTCCTCATTGGACAATAGCCTTGTGTTACCCAAGTATTAATCTTGGGACTTTTGACCAAATATGTATGGACATTATAGAAGTTTTTTCTTCATTTTCAGAAATTGATTTTATCTTCAAGCCTCATCCTAATCTTTTGTATGCTCTTGACAAAACAACTTTTATGACTCAAGAGAGTTATATTCAGTATTTATCATTATTACTGCAATGTACAAATGTTTCTATCTATAATCATGGAGACTACTGTAATTTATTCTTAAAATCATCAGCTATGATCACCGATAGTGTTTCATTTCTCGCAGAATATCTCCCCACAGGTAACCCATTATTATTTTTATCACGTAAAGATCGAGTTAAATTTAGTGATGTAGGAGAAGAAATTATAAGATTACATTATCATGGTGAAGGAATTGAATCTATTAAAAATTTTATTCAGCAAATTATTTACAAACAAGATGATTCAATGAAAGATCTGCGAGTAACAAAGGCATTCGCTCTTTTAGAGATTGAGGAAATAAATTCTGCTGATAAAATACGAGATCACTTGCTCCAAAATTTTGGCAGAGCTCTGCCTCAACAAGATAAATTGCACTGCTAGAAATTAATTGGCAACTCGCGTTATAGATATTAATAATAATATCTAATATATCTAGTACTACAGTTGTAGATTGAAATATGGAAAGAATGATAGTAGACTATGATGAAGTAAAATAATCTAGGCTATAATAAGGATGGAAATAGAAATAAGTGATTTAGAAAAACAATTATTAGAAAGATGGACAAAATTTAGAAATTATTTTACTCGAAGTAAAGGATGGGAAGCTGGATTAAATTACATCAAAGGATTGTTGTGTAAAGTAGAACGTAAAAACAGCTGGCAAATAGCCCAAACTGTTGGTAGTGTTAATCCATATTGTTTTCAAAATATGCTGAAACGAGGTAGTTTTGATGAAGATGCTGCTCGTGATTGTAACTAAAAACTATTGATTTCGGAGCTAGGAGCAATTGGTGTGTTTGTAGTAGACGACACTGGTTTTTTAAAGAAAGGTAACAAATCAGCTGGGGTCAAACGCCAATATAGCGGTACAGCTGGTAGAGTTGAAAATAGTCAAGGAATTTTTCCTATATTTTACGTGATGCTTTATTTGCCGCTCGGCATGGTTATTAGTCGGTTCTATTTCTGGGTTATCTACAAATAACCACATCATATCAAATGATTTCAAGATATTCTTTGCAACTCTTGTGGCCTTGTTGCATAGAGAATAAGAGTTGGAAGAAATAGGTTGTCAAGAGGAGATAGTTGCGCTAATAAAGGTGTATGACCATACATCGAAAAAAGCGCAACTGGTCGCAATATAACCAGAAACTAAAGAAAATAGCAAGCATAAATTTTTTTATCTCTGAGGAAGCGATAAGCAATTGGTATTATAGTGGTAAGCGACAACATGGGGGCAAAGTAATATATAGTGAATATGTAATAGAGTTATGTTTGTTGATGCGAGAATTTTATCAATTACCATATCGACAAGCACAGGGTTTTGTGGAATCTGTATTGAAATCAATGAAGCTTGAACTTAAGATACCAGATTATACTACTGTTTCTCGCCGTGCATCTAAATTAAATGTTGTGCTAGGTAATAAAGAGTTAGTCAAGACAAAGAAAGAATCTATAGTAGTATAGCCTGCGGTATTTAGCTGGTGACACTTGATTTTGCAGGATTCGGTTGTGCTCACGTATTCTCTATACGCTGCGCAACCTCGCCTTTAAATTCAAGTGTCACCAGCTAAATCACTTTGGCTATAGCTGTAGATTCAACAGGTTTATCGCTTTATACTCATACTGAATGGAATCGAAAGAAACACCAACAGAATCAGCTAGCAGGTTATGAGAAATGGCGTAAATTACATGTAGCAATAAACGTTGCAACTGGAGAGATTTTGGAGAGCAGATATACAAAATCTACAGCCAATGATGGTGCTGAGTTGTCATCATTGCTTGATTCGATACCAGAAGAAATATCAGCAGTATGTGGTGATATGGCTTATGATACAGTGAATTGTCGAGCAGCAATTAAATTAAAAAAGGCACGCCAACTTATACCGCCGATAAGGCATGCACGAATAGCCAAAGATAATAGAAATATCAAGAAAAAATACCATGAGATTTTATATGAAAGAGATGAAGCTATCAGATACATTCAGTATAATACTATTAACGGGGATACTTCATTAGCGTGTAAATCATGGAAAGAAAAGAGTGGCTATCATGCGAGATCTTTAGTTGAAACTACTATGTGGCAAATAAAAAGCCATAGTTCTGACTATTTAAGCAATAAAAGTGAACAAGCTAGAATGACACAGGCGCGAATAAAATGCAAAATTGTTAACTTAGTTAACGCTGCTTAACTTTTTGGGGATTCCGCCTCTTCCAACTCTTATTCTCCATGCAACAAGGCCATTTCCTTCTCGCAATGACAATGCTCCGGCATCAACTATTTATCGGCAATGCCTGTATCTTCTCCTCTTAATAATTGCATTAACAATGCTAATGGTAGTATTAACCTAGGCCACAGCTGAATTATACGGCTATAGCTTGGCAAGTTAAAATAACCTCGATATTTATAACGCGAGTTTAGGATAAGGAGAGTTTAGAGAAGTAATAAGAAAGGGCTTTTCAAATCAAAGATGTTGAGTTATAAGAAATTTTTTAAAGAAAATCAAGATAACTCAACATGAAAAAATGTATCACAACAGTATATTAGACCTCTTGCATAACCTAATCTAATTGGTAATTTTGTCGTCGAAACTCCTCTCTGTTCCTCACGTACGTCTATGTACGCTGCGGTACTCGACTTCGTTTCTCCTAAAAATTCTTCAATTATCTTTAGGTGATGCAAGAGGTCTATTTAATTATTAACAATAAAGGAGAGATAATGGCAGTTAAAATTACTAAAGGAAATAGAAGTGATATCTCTACTGTTTTGTCTATGACTCAAGGGTTAGAAGGTAAATTATTTGGTGATAAGGCTTATATATCAAAGGAGATATTTAACAAACTTTTTGCTAAAAGCTTACGTTTATTTACCAGTATTCGCAAAGATATGACAAAACATTTACTTGGAATAGAAGATAAAGTACCGTTAAAGAACAGAGCTCTAATTGAGTCAGTATTTAATGTACTCAAAAATTGCATGAATCTAGAGCATTCAAGAAATAGATCACCTGTTAATTTTCTAATCCATATTTTGGCTTGTGTGGTAGGATATGCTATTAAAAAACTTAGCTTGAAATTAGTTACTTCTGCTAATCCTCCTTTGTTCTTATCCTAAACTCGCATTACTACTACCTGAGTCTTTAAAGTATGTCTTCTCTTTTTACCTGAATAGTAGCGTTTTTGTCTTTTTTTGGGCGCTGGATAGGACTCTCTGTTGCATCAATTAGAATCGTTTCATATACCATATCACTTTTAACTAAAGCTTTCTTACCAGGAAGAGCAAAATCTGGATGCTTAATTAATGTATCTTCTATCCATTTTATATTCCTATAACAACTACTTTCAGATATTCCATATGAAGCTGATATATGAAAATATGTTCTATATTCTCTTATATATTCTAAAGCCATCAATAACCTTTCTTCTCTAATTAAACGATTTGGTTTCCCCCCAAATTTTTTCTTCTTTGTCTCTGCTTCTTCTAAAATAATAATCATTCTTTCAAACGTACTCTTCTTAACTCCTGTCAAACGTCTAAATTCTTCTTCTCCAAACTTCTTAAGTTCTTCGTATCTCATATGATAAAATTCCTAAAATTTTATCATCTTATTCTATATCCTAGGTTATGCAAGAGGTCTAATTTTGAAATCAGTTTTTCCTCTGTATACCCTACAAACAAAGGCTTAAAGGTGAGTAGGGAAAAATTTCGCCCTTTCCCGCAAACAACCCCAAGTAGCTGCGCTTGGGCAAAAATTAAAACAAATAGCAAATCAACTATTTTCTTTTAGAAAGGCCTTATTACAGGACAAAATTAATGTTCTGAGATTTTTACGTTATGCAAGAAAATTACGAAAACGATCGTGGTACTTTTTAAAAGAAATATCTTACATTCCTGATGCTGTTCGTGCTGCTGGGATAGCAAAAAACATGATGAAGCACGAAAATATGATGTGGAAGTTTCTTGAAAACCCGAAAGAAATTCCGCTAACCAATAATCATGCCGAAAGACAAATTAGGCATTATGTGGTTTATCGGAAGAATTCCTATTTTACGGGGTCTGAACGGGGTGAGAGATTTTTGGAAAGACTAATGTCACTTTATATAACCTGGAAACAACAAAACCAAAACCCATTTCAAAAACTATTAGGGGGGCTGGTTTAGGCCGCTCCCCTGAAAAGATACAAAAGATAAAATATGATTTTACAGAAAATTTGTTGCTTTATCATTTTTTTTCCACTAAATCTAAAGGCCAAGCCTTGATGGTCTCCCTAGTTTGACTAGGGAGACCATATCATTAAGTTATCAATTAAACTGATGTTCATATAGAAGGGCCAGAAGAAGGACCTTTTTTGCCGCCTACTGTGTTTATAAGACGTTGCTCTAGAGGTGGAAAAATGTTACTTATCGTATGTTGCGAAAGATGCTTATTTATCACTTTAGCTGCTTGTATTGCTAGGCCTTTAACCTTAGTATTATCTCTACTACTTCTCAAGCTTGTGAGACCGTGCTGAAGATCACTGACCCATTGATAGTTAGAATAATCACTATCGCAGCTTAATTGAATAAGATTTGAATTAAGTCTCTCAAGTTTTTTACTAATATCTATTGGTGTTGAGCCCTTAGCAACTAGATCCTTAATATAGTGCTTGGTAAAAGTTGATAAGTTCTTTGGATCAAGATCTTGATTATCAGGTAATTGCAAATGTACAGGACCATTTTCTAGTATTAATTGTTTATTCTCCGTGTCAATTTCGCAGGTAGCCAATGACCATACTGACTTGAATTTTTCCAGCAATGCTGTCATATCAGCACTACTAGATGTTCTTCCCCATGCTGTTGTCAGTTGGACAGGAGTTTTACCATTTCTATCCACTGTATTAGGATTAGCGCCTAAATTAAGAAGTAATTTGGTTGATTCCTTGCTATGCCGTAGAATCGCAGCATGTAATGCCCACCCATCTTGTCCACCGCCGATATTAGGATCCGCATCGCAAGCTGCTAACTTTTTTATCATCTCCGGGTCGTTCATCCGCGCTGCATAGTACATAGGTGTTTGCCCACGACTATCTTGAGCGTTAATATCAGCACCTACATCACGGAATAACTCAACTATTTCCCAATTACCAGATGCAGCTGCACTATGTATTGCTTGACCATCATGTGGAGATTCTATATTAATGTCAGCCTTATATTGAAGTAGCACTTTAATCATGGGGATATTCTTCTCCATAATTGCGCATTTCAAAGCTGTAATTGCGCATTTCAAAGCTGTATACCTGGTAGGTCGATGTTGATTCGCATCAGCGCCAGATTCAAGCAAGAATGTTACCATTGGTAAATCATTTATGCGTGCTGCTTCACATACCGGTATTTCATATTTATTCCCATAATTAACATCAGCTCCTTTAGCCACAAACATTTTTGCCATCTCTAAGTCCTTGCGCTGTACTATATATAATAAAGCTGTAGTATCGTCATTTGAATTCTTTACATTAGGATCAACATCTTTATCCAATAACTCCTTTGCTGTCTTGATGTCCCCCTTTTTTGCTGCGTCTAATAATGCTATTTCATCTTCTGTCATATTAATGCCTTTTGATTTTTAAAATCTTGTATGACTATATCACACAATCTGGTGTCCACTAAGTGATAATTAGGATTAGGATTAAATTTATTTTTTATAGTTTGTAAATCTGTTGTGATTTTTTGTTCAATTGCTGTAGCGCAGATTTCGGGAATAGAATTAATCTATTTGATATTGCATCACAACTTCCTTACCACAAAAAGCCATAGAGATCTTTATAATCTTTTTAACGTGTTGATACTCTTTTATTTTGCTATCATATTGCCTATCTCTAATTTGCTTTAACCCCGCTTTTGCAGCGGGTTCTAGCTCTTCTGAAGGTGACCGTTCAGGGGTTGTACAAAATAGACTAAAAAAAGCTTGCATAAATATTAAATAAATGTAATTTGAGGTTAAATATTTAAGCAAGATTAATGAGCAAAAATCTAGAAACTCAAGTATAGCTTAAGTCATTGAGGTATGGACAAGTCAAGGGGGAAGTGATATAAGATTTAGGGAAGATAATAAAGAGAGAGAATACATGGCAGCCCCTTATCCATATGAATTACGTATAAGAGTAATATCGGCCCTAGAATCTAAGATGCCAGTAGCAAAGATAACGGGAATATTTAAGGTTTGTAGAGAGACAGTATATAAATGCAAGAGGTCTAATATATCAACATACCAGGAGAGTAAATATAATAGCTGGTTTGTGCCAGGATCAAATTATTGCCCCGGTAGTTTTTGAAGGCAGTTGTAATAAAGCATTTTTTGTATCTTATGTAGAGACGATGTTAATAAAGGAACTTAAAGCTGGTCAAGTAGTAGTAATGGATAATATTAATTTTCATAAAACTGCTAGAGTTAAAGCTTTAATAGAATCAGTGGGATGTAAGATTTTGTATTTACCTACTTATAGTCCTGATCTTAATCCTATTGAGCATTATTGGTTTAAGATGAAGCATCAGATCAGAAAAGTCGCTAGCGACTTTAAAGATTTTTTTGTCGCTGTAGAACATGGAGTACTAATGTCTACAGCTTAGTGACTTAAGCTATATAGCTTAGGTTACTATGATATATACACGATAGTACGCAGGAAGCATAGTAGTCATGCATACTTGAAGATAAATACCCTGTACGTACCTTAATGGACTATACTATAGAAGGCAAAGCGCTATTATCCAGAAAATTATACGAATATGGTTGTAGCTTTTCATCCCGAAACTTTAACTCCATCTCTACTAATTTATTGCGCCGTAGATCTAATTCCTCTTCTAAATATTTTAGCTCCTCATGGTTATTCTCTCCGTAATTATCATCAAAATAAGGCTCCTCACTAACATAACATTCATGACATGCTATGTGATAATTAACTGAACTTATTCTCTCTTTAAGTTCGGAAGTCTCGTGTCTTAATTGCAAGATTTCTTTTGCATAGTTTGAAAGCACTAACAGGTAGTTATAATCTTGTATCTCCGTAGTTAATTCCCGTAATTTCTGTAAATATTCTGTGATCTCACGATTATTTTCTAGGATACTATTTTCCAACCTTTTACATATTTCCTGCTGTTGGATGATCATCGCTTGGTGATCACGGTTAGTATACTGCAGACAAAATTTATCTTGATATTCCGCAAGAGATAAGTTCATTAAGTCTTGAGCATAAGTAATTTGTGCCTTTTGCGGATTAGATTGCCTATTTTTTTCTTTTATTTTTTCTTCGTAAAGTGAATATTTCTTTTGTAGGTCTTCGAGCTTTAATAAATTGTTATAATGTATATTAGTCATATTATTACCTTTGTCAGTTGAAATAAAAACATCGTACAAAGATTACTGCTCCATACAGTCTATTGTACAATATGGTACAATTACAGTCAAGTAATATAGTACAAAAAAGTACTTTATTTGTACTATTTATTAGATAATTTACGGTAATTATGCTACATGTTTTTTAGCTATTTGCTAGCGTTATTTATTAGACCTCTTGCATAACCTAATCTAATTGGTAATTTTGTCGTCAAAACTCCTCTCTGTTCCTCACGTACGTCTATGTACGCTGCGGTACTCGACTTCGTTTCTCCTAAAAATTCTTCAATTATCTTTAGGTTATGCAAGAGGTCTATTGATAAGATTTTACCCTAAACAGTAAGTAAATTCTAATAGGGAATGTAGGTAGTATAGCGTATAGTATAGGCCATTAAAGGTGCGTACAGGGTATTTATCTTCAAGTATGCATGGCTACTATGCTTCCCAGCATGCTATCATGTATATATCATAATGATATAATACCCTGTCCGAAAACTAATCATCACGTTGTCGTACTTCATGATCTCCGCTCCTCACGTACTAGTTGTACGCGCAGGTAGCCGACACTCGTACTCCTAAGTGCTAATTTAGTTTTGGGAAATGGTATAAGCTATATGACAAGCTTTAAAAACTTTTTCTTTGAACCAGCATTTTCATCCTGTTAACACTGAACTAATCCTATAGTCTCCTATCAGAAGAATAAAAGCAACTTTCTTTGACAAAATATGTAATATTTTGTATATTGTTTTTCTTATTTTCTCTAATATTTAGGCCTTTATTCTTGACATAGATTGTACTGTTATATATACTAAACTGTACCACAATGTTATTGATTATTCTATTAAAATATAGGAGAATATATTATGCCAAGAGACCCGGTAACCGCACTAGAAAAATTGAAGAAAATTGAGGAGAAAAAACAGAAAGTATTAATAACTCGTAGAGAAGATTTATTAGAAATCATTAATAGCTGCAATGCCATGACTATTGATGATCAACTTCTTGCAGGATTCCTACTATTTGCTATGAACGAGCAGAACAAGCAACACCCTATGTTAAAGGAGTTTATCCAATTAGCTAAAACCACGCTCGATCCCCGTAAATTATTAGCTAAAAAGCACAAGAGCGTTAAAAAGAATCAATCAACTTGATATTGCATGGCCACTTCCTTGCCACAAAAAGCCATGGAAATCTTAAGTATCTTTTTCACATGCTTATACTTTTTTATTTTGCTATCATATTGCCTATCCATAATTTGCTTTAGCCCTGCTTTGGCAGCAGATTTTAGCTCTTCTGAAGTAGTACATATTTTATATTCAATGATAATTGCGGTGTCTAGCGCCTGAGCTATTGGAATCAATACGTGATCACACCTGCCACACCCATATTCTTTGTTAGATTCTATCATATATCTACTGGCTAAAGGCGCCAGCAGCCCTCCCATTAAATTATGATAATCCCTTTCCTTACTTAAATCATGATAACTGGTGGAATTTAATAAATATCCTTGCAATCTTTTGGCAAACTTCTCTATTTGTTGATCAATTAATAAGGCGATAAAATCATAATAATCACTCATATCCATATTTAACTTGCGCGAAACCCAGTCCATTACCCTTTCGGCGTAGATCCCTCTGACATCCTTATTAGGAATGGTTAAATGATATCTTGGATTCTCGGGATTATCATTTGCCAGGTAAGGATTTAAATAACCAGCAAATACCAGTAAGCTATATAGTATATCTTTATTATGTTCTATTTGCCCTAAAGAAATTTGTTTATATAATTTCTTAACAATTCCTCTGCCTTCCAATAATTCTTGCAAATCTTCTTGTATTTCATCTGACAATAACGCCTTATCAACAAGCCCCGTTCCCCCACTATCTAACCAGTAATGATCAAGCTTACCTTTATGCGCTAAACATTGCATAATGGACCATGGATTGTAGATGATTTCTCCGCCAAATGTGTAGCCATTATACCAATCTTTAATTTTTTCTGGAGCAGTGGTTGTTGGTACCTTTGTTAAGAGCTCATCAACTTCTGTTTGAGTAAAACCATAAAATTTAGAAAAATCTTCATCTAGTAAAGTATATTCACTAACATTATTGAGATCTGAGAATAAATTAGCTTTAGCAACCCGTAATATACCAGTAATTATGCCTTTCTCTAAGTATGGGTTGGTTTTTAGGGCGCTACCAAACATGCCACGGAATAGTTCAAGCACCTGCTCGAATTCTTCTGGTCTGGAGCCAAACTTAATGTACGAACTATTGATCGGGGTATCATATTCATCGATTAATATGTAGACTTTTTGGCCAAAATGCATAAAAAGTAATTCACTTAAAAATCTTAGACTAATTTTTAGATCATCTGTAC
Organism: Candidatus Tisiphia endosymbiont of Beris chalybata; assembly: GCF_964026555.1. NCBI lineage: Bacteria > Pseudomonadati > Pseudomonadota > Alphaproteobacteria > Rickettsiales > Rickettsiaceae > Candidatus Tisiphia > Candidatus Tisiphia endosymbiont of Beris chalybata. The sequence continues at coordinate 88,045 of NZ_OZ032159.1, forward strand.
TCAGCTCTCCTGTAAAATATTTCTTCAGCTCCTTTTTTTGTACCTCTTGCAGTAATCCTGTATTTTCTTTTATGTACCGCTCTAAATATTGGTGGTGTAAAAATAACCCTATAATTTGCCGTTTTATTCCATTCTCAATCTCCTGATAACTATTCCCTTTCACATCTTTAAAATTTATTAAAATAACTGGGTAATGACCTTGTTGAGCCATGGCATATTCATTAACGCTAATCTTTAAGGGTGTAAGGGGCATTTTACCTTTAATACCTAAATCTACTGTACCTCCCCAAAACAGCTTATTATTTATCTTCTCTCCCTCAGGTAAAGGTACCCCTGTATCATCCACTTCTATTTCAAAGAACTTCTGGAGCATATTCATATTCAAGCTCTTACCCCAACGCCTTGGACGAGTAATGAGAATTACTTTACCACTATCTTGTAGTATTTCCCTAATCATTAGGCTTTTATCAACAAATACATCACTATTAACTACTAAATCATAGAATTCATCAGTGCCTACTAGCATTCTAGGTAGCTTATTACCAGCTGGGAAGGGGGTAATAGCTTGATCTATTGAATGAATATCAGAAAGGCTCACCGTCATATTATTTGTTGTTATATTTAAGAATTACTGTAGATCTGTACACTATAACAAATTATAGCATAAATAAATTAGACCACTAAGTAATTTCCAGAAAATATTTTTTGCTGTAAGTTTATAAGGCTTACAGCAACTATTTAGCCTCACTATTCAGAATCAGTACTGTTTGGTAATTGCACCGGTATTTTACACTCAATAGTGGTAGTTTTACCTTCTTCACTTGATAATTCAATCTTACCGTTTATTTCTTGGACCAACTGTTTCACACATATTAACCCTAAACCTAACTCTTGACACTGGGTAGCAGAATTAAGACTACCAAAGTTCTGCGCAAATAGATTGCTGCTTTTCTTGAGAAATGCCAATACCAGTATCGTGGACTATAAGTTGTAATATCCTATCGGTATTCTCTTGTTCCAAAACATCAACATCATAGTTCTCTTTAAAGTTTCTAGCAGAAAATAGATTAGCAGTAATGACGACCACCCCCTCTTCAGTAAATTTGATACTGTTGCTAATTAGCTGATCCAATATTGCTTGCAATCTATAACTATCACCAATAAGGACCTCTGGCATTTCATAACGAATATTAGAGACTAATCTTATTCCTTTATTCAAAGCTGCGGCTCCAGCTTTAGCTATTGATTGTTCCACTAATTTCTTTGGGTTAAATGCTTTCAAAACTATAGAAGTTAATCCGGGATTAGCTATAAAAAATTCATGTACATCATTAGAATAATCTAGTAGCGCTTTAGCACAATCCATAATAGCAGCCCAATGGTTTTTTACTTCCGCGTTTTGCTCCATTGCATAAAGTCTAGTCACTTGTTCCAAAATTCCCTTACTAGGCACATTGATACTATGGCTAATATTCTTTAAGTGCATTTTAGTTATTTCAGCTGTTTGTAACTTTTCTTTTATTTGTTGTAATTCGAGTTCTAGGCTTTTAAATTTAGTAATATCAACGTAATGATCGTGATAGCTAATTGTATGAGTCTCTTGCGCAGATGCTGGTATCAATGTGGCAAATATTGGAGAAAATTTAACAATCCAGCCCTTTTCTGCAATTTGATTTTGCTCTTGTTGTTGATTTTTAACATTATTTGTCATAAAATGGCTCTAACTATTTTTGGTTACAAAAGTGGTAGCACAGGAGGTAATGTGTGAATTTCTCGATTTGAACGTTACCTCTGTGCCTGATGCTACATTAGTGTCGCATCATCAGCAGAGATATCAGCATTATTTTGAGGAGTACAGAGGATTTCTAAAGCACTCTGTCCAGATTTTTACCAACAACTCTAAAAAGCTGCAAATTAGAGACATGTAGGAAATTATATTTCTCCAAACACCACCAAAATACAGTGATAATCTTGCCGCTTCAGAGTAGAAAAAGCCTCTGTAATCCGCATTACCACTGGCATTTCAGCTGTATTTATAGTATAATTTGTTATTATTGATACTGGTAAAAATTATGCTGCCTACTTTTAATAAACCTGGGCCATTTTTACAATGGGTTGGCGGAAAAAGAAAAATTACCGATAAATTAATTGAACATATTCCTCTAGGGCTCAATAATTACTATGAACCGTTCCTTGGTGGTGGGGCATTATTTTTTCAGGTTAAGCATATGTTTAATAAATGCTTTTTATCTGATATTAATTTGGATTTAGTAACGTCCTACAATTCCGTTAAAAAAGATCCAACGGAGGTAAGTAAATTATTAGAATCATATCAAGAAAATCATTCACAAGACTATTACTATCAGGTTAGGGATAATAATGTTAACAGTCCCAGCAGAATTACTGCAAGGTTCATATATCTCAATAGATACGCCTTCAAAGGCATCTACCGTGTAAAAAAAGACGGTCAACTAGCGGGGTCCTTCTCGAGCAAAATTCATACTAATTATAGAAGATAGTAGCATTTTGGTTACTATTAACATTACTATTAGTAGAGGTATAAGCGATAGGGTGAGAGGAAGAGTGGACTAATTGCTGCATAACCCTGCCTGCTGAATATGAGATCCAGTAAGGGTTTTCGAGCAATTATCACAGCTATTTTGGCTAGCCTGAACCGCATATAGGCAGTATATGGAATTGTGGAGGAAATTGTTAAATGGCGCAACGCGTGATAAGTATGTGGTGCCGCTAGTAGGAATTGAACCTACGACCTCATCATTACCAATGATGTGCTCTGCCCCTGAGCTATAGCGGCTTTAGTAGTGAGTTGACTGCATAAGATACACGCTATCTTGAGCTGTGTAAATATTATTATATAAGCATCCACAGTTAGGTTTTAAAGCTGTGCGATACTATGTGTAGCCAATATAATCTTATTCCCAATCAGTTTTTAATAGACCTCTTTCGAAACTCTACTTCTGCTGGTAATTGGGATAATGAATCTAGGCTCTGTGAAGGTTTCTCTCTAATGGTCTTATCGATCGTTATTTGCGTTCTCGAATTGTCAGATGTACCCTAGTGCGCTGCGGTTCTGTGAGCAAAAATGCCTATAAATCTACTCATTCCATAGAAACCTTCATAGAACCTAAGCTCGAACCTCCAGGTATATTTAGTACGTGATGGTTCGAGGCGAAAAGTCTCCTTCAAATGCCCTGCGCGATGCGAGTTTCGAAAGAGGTCTAATGATTAAAACCATATTTTGAAGCAATACAAAAAGTTAAAAGACGTTTGCAAAGCTGTGTTGTCCGCATATCTTTTGACTCATTCTATTAGTTAATCCCTGTAAAAAGCAGAGGGGGATTAACATTCATAAGAATTTACTAATAATACGCTCTTTCTGTCATATCTTATCTTATTAGTCAAGTAAAATTTTGGTATTGCCAAAAAATAGCTGGTTATGAGTAATAATATTCATATCTCTTTGATCTCAAGAATTGGATTTTATGTGCCAGTAGAGTAGTGTGCCCTACTAATACATGAGCACGCAATCCTTGAAAAATAAAAAATAATTCCAATGTACAAATGAGCGTAATGCCAATTTAAACTGCGATATTATTAGTGCATCACTTAACTACTTCAGGTAACGCCACCAAAAAATACTATTATACTTGTAAAAATTTTATTAATAAATTAATAATTATTAATTATTGATAGTAATTGGTAATGAATAATTATATATTATAAAATTTTCATGCTAGGAGGATTATATGCAGAAAACGATGGATACGATTTTTAAGGCGTTAGATACCAAGGATATCGTAATTAAACTTGAGGAATTAGAGATACCTACGGAAGAAGTAGAATTGATAATGCATCAAATTGTGCCTGGAGAGAAAAATTATAACTCCTCAACAGTCCGATACGCTATTCTCACTCTTCCAACTTCTGAAAAATTATTAAATTTGTATAAGGAAGATAATAAGGCATTTGACTTAGGGGCAATGTTTCCAATAATAAATCAGGATGCTAAAGATATGGAGGGTAATACTATACTACACCTTGCCGTCCAGGAAGGAATAGAGAGTTTATTAAATTGTTTTTCTCTGTATTTGTTGTATTCCCCAAATAGTAAGAATCATACGGGTTTCACTCCTTTACATTTGGCAGCAGAGAGAGGGAACATCAATGCAATAAGTATATTACATGAGAAAGGAGCGGCCCTAGATGCCCAAAATAACACAGGCGCTACCCCTTTACATGTGGCAGCATCCACAGGGCAGGTTGAAGCTCTTAAAACATTGCTGAAACTTAATCCTGCGCTAATAGATATCCCAGATTTAAACAATAATACTGCTTTAATGATTGCAGCAAAGAGTGGCGATATTAATACAGTGAAAACACTACAAGAACTTAAGGCTAATAAAGTAAACGCCACCACCCAACAAAATATTACCGTTGCAACCATTCCAAAAAATCAAGTTTTTAAGTCACCAATTCAAGAATTAGTACAAGATATCCAGGAAGCCAGTCAGTCTATTGATATGCAAATCTATAAATTAGCTAAGCAAGGCAGTACTCAGAAACTAAAAGCTTTACTTTTAAATGAGGGTATTAATAAAAATGCTAAATTTAAGAAGGGACGCAATAATGCTTTGCATGTTGCTAGAAAGAATAATAATGTAGTAGATCAGTTAATTGCATTTGGCTTTCCTTTAGATGCTAAAAATTTAGATGCTAAAAATAAGGAATGGCAAACTACTCTAGCAGTGATAATAAAAAACCAGGATGAGGATAGAGTATTACCAAGCATAATGGAACGCGTCGAGCAAGCGCCAGCTGACGAACGACCTTTAATACTGAAGGACACAATAAAAGCAATAGAACAAACGCAATATCCTGAGCAAAATTCTGAAGAACAAACAACTGTAGATTTGATGGTAAGTACTCTTAGAAACGAACTGAATAAGATATCAAGTGTAAGTCAATCACTTAAGAGGGAGGCTACGGCTATGGATGATTCAACCATTAGTACTACTAAAGGTTTTACACCATCTCCTACTCCTTCTGTTGGTTCTCCTGCTAAAAAACCAAGAGTAGGCAGATAATAGACTTTCCGCCTAAGTCAATTTAGTAGGTATATACTCTAGGAACTTCAAGAATTGGCGTCGTCGTGTTTAAAGACTACGCTCCTGGCGTACTAATATGTACACTCCTATACGCGACTTTGACCCTCCTTGCTCTTTCTTGAAGTACGAGCAGTATATGAGTGTCGAGCACCGGAGATTAGTAGGTGGGGGGCGAAGATCATGAAGTATGACAACCTAGTTTTGGGTAATGGTATTATAATCAATTCCCTGTGCGACGCAGAAGGTTACATAGAAGGCAGGTTACTTGAGGAAACTCTAGCCAGATCTAACGTTAGGAAAATAGTAAAAAGATAAAATATTGAGTAAGCAAATAATTTCTTAGCTTGTCTATTATTTTGATCCTTAAATAAAGAAAAGGCATAATATAAAAAAATGATCCCTAATATACCAGCTACAATTAGATATACAAAGTGACTTATTCCCAAGAAATAAGGAAAAAATGAGGTAATAAACATTATTATACTATAAATAACAATTTGTTTTTTAGTATAAATTTCTCCTTTGATCACTGGCATCATAGGGATATTACAATTTTTATAATCTTCCGCTCTAAATAGAGCTAAAGCCCAGGAATGAGGAGGCGTCCAGGTTAGGATAATTAGGAATAACGAAACTGACCCTAAAGAAATGTCATTAGTAACGCACGTCCAGCCAATTACTGGAGGTAAGGCTCCAGCAATGCCGCCAATCACAATATTTTGAATGGTGGTACGTTTAAGCCATATGGTATAAATAAAAATATAATATAATATAGTAATTAATAGTAGTAAACTAGATAGCAAGTTAACACAAAGCCCCATTAGGAATACTGAAGAAAAGGCAAGTACTATGCCAAACGCTAATGCATCTTCAGGTTTGATAGCTTTAATAACTATAGGTCTATTTTGGGTACGTGTCATTATCGCATCAATATCTCTATCATACCACATATTAATTGCGGCGCTACTTCCCGCTCCCAGTGTAATACATAACATAGAGATGAAGGCAATAAATGGATGTATATGGTTAGGGGCAAGCCATAGTCCAGAAAAACTAGTAAATACCACAAGGGCCATTACTCTTGGCTTCATTAAGGCTATATAATCCTTTACGGAACTATCATAGGCCAATGTTACCAAAGGTCTTTCACGCGCAACTATATGAGTTTTATTCATAGAATTATTTTATGAAAACTTATTATTTTTAGGAAATCCGCTAGGAGGTATTTTACCAGCACCACCACGGTGACCTAAAAATGGTAAAATATTTTTTTCTACCTTTATTTTGTCGCCACTAGTCCAACTTAAGCCTGTTTCCCCATTAAATATTTTAATATCGACTAGTTTCGCATCTTTAAATTTCTGTAGCGCCACCCCTTGTCCTCTTCTCATCGATGGTATTTCACTTACTTTAAATATTAATAATTTTCTATTCTCGCCTATACACGCTATATAATCACCATCTACAATCTGACATTTTAGGCACGCATGGTTTTTTGGTAGCTGCATAACTTGCTTGCCCAGCTTAGTCGCGGCTACTACCTCATCTGAGTTAACAATAAAACCTTTACCTTGCGTATTGACCAGGAGAAGATTAATATTTGGCTTATAAACAAAGACATCTACTATTTCTTCATTCCCTATGTCTACTATCAATTTAATAGATTCACCATTACCTTTTCCTCTAAAAATATTGTCCGCTAAAATAGTAAAGAAACGGCCAGCCGCACTTAATATAAGAATCTTGTCAGTAGTATAAGCGTTAATAACAAATTTTTCTTCATCCCCTTCCTTATACTTCATGGAAGATAAATCATTATTATGCCCTTTTAAAGAGCGAATCCACCCCATTTTTGAGCAAATTATAGTGATAGGCTCCTTAGCGATAAAAGCTGAGATGTCGATAATTTGGGCTTCATACTTTGCTTCTTCAAAAGTAGTTCGACGTTGTCCTAATTTAGTACTAAAGCCAAATTTATTTTGCACAAGCTGAATTTCTTTTTTGAGAATTTTGTTTAATTCCTTAGGATCTTGTAAAATTTTGAGCAGAGTTGCATGCTCTTTTTCTAAAACCCCTTGCTCCCCAATAATTGCTTGCTCTTCTAATTTACGTAATGATCTTAATTTAGTATTGAGAATTGCTTCAACCTGAAGCTCAGTTAAATTAAATTTATCCATCATTAGCTGTTTAGGCTCATCTTCTTCACGGATAATGTTAATTATTTCATCTAAATTTAAATAAGCTATTCGCAATCCATTAAGAATCTCTAATCTATGTTCAATTTTATTAATACGAAATCTAGATCTACGGGTAATAATATTTTTTCTATGTAATAAAAATTCTTGCAATATTTCCAGTATATTAGCTACTTTAGGTATATTATTCGAATCTATGACATTCATATTAAGCTGAATTCTATTTTCTAAAGAGGTGAGCTTAAATAACGATTCCATAATAATATTTGGATCACAATTTCGATCTCTAGGCTCGATGATTAACCTGATATCTTCAGTAGATTCATCTCGTATATTACTGATTAAAGGGATTTTTTTATCTTTAAAAAGCGCAGCAATTTGTTCAATCACTTTAGATTTTTGTACCTGATAAGGTATTTCGGTAATGACGATTTGATATAAACCATAGCTTAACTCTTGTTTTTCCCATCGCGACCTTACTCTAAAGCTACCGCGGCCCGTAGAATACCCTTGCTGAATTACCTGAAGATTATCAATAATTATGCCGCCTGTAGGAAAATCCGGCCCTTTAACAAACTGTAAAACATCACTGATCTCTGCCTTCTCGTGGTCTACTAGGTAGGTTAAGGCCTCACATAATTCATGTAAATTATGCGGAGGAATGCTTGTAGCCATTCCTACTGCTATCCCTTCTGAACCATTAGCTAACAAATTCGGAAACATCGCGGGCATAATGACCGGTTCAGTATCAGAATCATCATAGGTAGCACGGAAATCAACTGTATCTTTGTCTATATCCAACATTAAGAGAGTGCAAATCTCTGTCATTCTCGATTCGGTATAACGCATCGCAGCAGCATTGTCCCCATCGATTGAACCGAAATTTCCTTGCCCATCAATCAGCGGGTAGCGTAGAGAAAAACTCTGAGCAAGACGAACTAAGGTATCATACACTGCAACGTCACCATGGGGATGATATTTGCCAATTACATCTCCCACTACTCTTGCGCATTTCTTATAAGCAGAAGTTGGCTCTAACCTTAATTGTAGCATAGCATATAATAATCGGCGGTGGACAGGCTTTAACCCGTCGCGTACATCTGGTAATGATCGAGACATAATAGTGGAGAGAGCATAAGCAAGGTACCTCTCTGATAGGGCGTTCCCAAAATCTATATGTTCAATTTTAGCATCTTTTGTGGTGGTAATTTTTGTGGTTGTCATTCTTAAAATCTGTTATCAAGAAAAGTATGCTATATGTGAATTAGTGATAATTTCATATACCCAATTTACGCAAAATACTTAAAGTTCTTCATCTTTACGCAAAATACTTAAAGTTCTTCATCACAATTGGTCATTGTTACTGGCGTTACAAGCATTAAATATTTAAAATATGTAGTACAAATATTTAACAGAGGCAACAGGTTTTCTATCAAAATTCTTTCCTTACCATCGTAAATATAAAGCTTATCAATTAACTTTACTTCTTGTAACACTCCTATTACTAGCCAGATTAAGAGATAAGAGAGGTCTTGTAAACTAGTTTTATCAATAATTAAATTGATGGAAGAGTTATTTTCTTTTCGTATAATTTGTATTAATTCACAGAACGCTAAATAGTCATATGGCTCTTTAGCAATAATAATTTTAGCTATAGTCAAATTATTATCACTGCAATGATCAAGCAAAGATTTTTGCAGTGGCGTAATATCAAGATTTGATGAATATAATAGAATAGTAACTCGCTGCACTACCTTATCAGTCATAATGGTCCCCCTTAAGATTAAACCTGAAAATTTTTAAGTGTGATCACCAAAATCATTGCTGAGAGGTTCATTTCTGAGAAGTACTTTGGTGATCGGGGAGTTCACAAAACTGTCAACAGGCAGCTATAATAGTTTTTAGGCTTAAATTATACATTTAAGCCCTGAACATAACCATTATCTCCCCGACCGTAAAGTAAGCCGAGGAACATCATTTTAGCGGTTGATATTATACCGCTGTTGAAACAAGGTTGTGAAACCCCATTAGTAACTTTACAGTTACTCTAGCGGTTATTTTAAACTTTCTTTAGTTAAAGTCAATGAGAATACTAGTCTATAATGGTATAACTGGAGCCTTGTTTATGAGTAAAGGCATAATACCTTAAATAATAGGCCCATTTTGGTGGCAGAAGTTAGTCTGTCAACCTGACGTGAGATTATACTTGCTTGGTTATTAGGTAATTTATTTTGTAAGAGTTGACTGCGCAGCAAAATGCCATTACTAATTAAAAAATCACGTTGGGTTATGGTGCCCTTGGTCTTAATACCTATATCTCTTGCTATTGTTTTTAATTTATCAAAATCAACGTGGGATGATAAATCAGCTTTGCCCAAATTTTCTAAGACCGGACAATATTGGTGGTCCATTACTGCTTGTAAGGTAGAGGGATATTGATCAGATGTTCTTAGATTTGGCTTAATATCATAACCATAATCAATAATAAGAGAGGCCCCGCCATAGAGCGTTATATGCTGGCTAATAAATTTGATAATATCTTGTGACTGTGTTGACTCTTCTACTATCGCTCCCTCAATTGCCTTAGAGTAGGTTTGGAGCAAATTAGCCTGCAGCATTTGATTAATTAATAGCTTGTCAAATTTGAGTTGCTCGTTAGTAGAATCAAGACATACTACCACTTCATACCATAAATCTTTATTCTTAATATACTGCTTAATAGGTAGGCTATCACAAAACTCATTGGCTATTATAAGGGAAGGGAGCTTAGCAATATCTTGCACCCTAGCCAGATGCATTAAAGAGTTGGTATTACTAAATTGTTTCAGAGCTGCCTGCTGTTTCTCAATAAAATGCGGATTAATCTCAATTAATTCAACTGTTAGGGCTTGATAAAATGCGGGCACTAATTTAGCGACATTCAATAAATCTCTCATTAATGTCCCATGCCCAGGCCCAAGTTCTACTAGATTAATGCGGTTTGGGCACTTCATTTGGTACCACTTATCAATAACCCATAAAGCTATTATTTCTCCAAAAAGTTGTGAGATTTCGGGGGCGGTAGTGAAATCTCCTTGCGCTCCTAATTTATCTTGGGTTTGATAGTATGAACCAGGGACTGCAGATATGGCATATTCCATCATTTCCGCAACTGTAATATGATTTTTTTGTTTTATTAGGCTTTTGATTTGAGAATGAATTATCATTTAACTCGTACTAGCAAATAGCTCCCTAATATTAACATAGGTACTGTTAAGATTTGCCCCATAGTTAAATTAGAATAAATAAAACCAATCTGTGAATCTGGCTGCCGGAACAATTCTATAATAATACGAAAAATTGAGTAAAATATTAAAAATATAGCAGAATTTATTCCAGCAATTTTTATAGTCTTATTCCTAAAGGTTGCGTAAAATAAAATTAAAAATAGTATAATGCCTTCAAAAATAGCCTCATATAATTGGCTAGGGTGCCTTGGTTGCAAATCGCTAGAAGGGAACACTATGCCCCATGGCATATTGGTCACTCTGCCATATAATTCTCCGTTGATAAAATTAGCTATTCTTCCTAAAAATAATCCAATAGGAGCGATGGTCGCTAATATATCTCCTAGCGCTAAAAAATTAATTTTATATTTATAGCAAAAAAAGTAACTAGAAATTATTACCCCAAGCATACCCCCATGAAACGACATCCCTCCTTCATAAGTCTTTAAAATTTTTATTGGCTCAGCAAGATATTGCAGGGGATCATATAGTAATACATACCCTAATCTTCCTCCAATTATTATACCTAAGACAGCCCAAGTGACAAATTTTTCTAGTTGGAAATGGGTAATATTAATTTTAAATTTTTTAATGATTTTATAAGCATAGAACCAAGCAAGTATTATGCCACAGATATATGCCAGTGAATACCAGTGAACGGCAAATGGTCCTACATAGAAAGCTACAGGATTAATATTAGGAAAGATCATATAAATAATTTAAATTAACTAGACTATTACTTAGCGAAATAATATAACATATATCTTATAGTACACTAAGTGTAAAATGGTTAATTCATATGACAATAGAATATTTTATAAATTTTTATAATAAATATAATTTTGAAATTTTGTTTATAGTGTTGTTAATGTTGTCCATCATTCCCGCAGTCTTCTTTATTAAAAAAGCTATATTTACAATAATTAAAGGCTATATAAGTAAGTGGTGCGGTGAGTACGAAATAATAGTACAAAAATATAATGTATATACTTATTTATTACATACATTATTAAGTTTATATTTTATCTTTTGGAGTAACATAATAGATTCCTTCGCTCACCCCTATGTGTCATCTACTCCTCATTTAATCAGTGGGCTTAAGAATAATATAATAGGAATTTATACGGGTATTTCTTTTACTCTACTTACTTTAGCAGGAATTGATACCACTTTTGATATTTATCAAAAGAAAAAAGCAGTTCCTCTAGTCCGGCGTGCACCTTTAAGCTTATGTGTACAAGTGCTCAAAATGATTATTATTGGCATTGCTTCTATCCTCATTATCGCTCATATTTTAAATATTTCTCCTAGAGCGTTTTTTGCAAGTTTAGGAGCTGCTGCTGCCCTGTTAACTTTTCTATTTAAGGATAGTGTCGTAGGTTTGGTAGCAAGCTTACAAATTATTTCTTACGATATAATACGAATCGGTGATTATATTAGAATTGCCCAGTTAAATATTGAGGGTACAGTAGAAAAAATTACTATCGCTATAACTAAAATTCGTAATACTGATCAATCTATTTCTACCATTCCAACTAGTAGTTTGTTAACTACTAATGTAGTCAATTCGCGAGGAATGAAAGAAGTAGCTGCCCAGAAGATACAAAGAGCAATTTACTTGGACATGAATAGCATTGTATTTGTTCCCGCTACATTCTTAGAAGAGTTAAAATCTGCTCCATATCTGATGAAAAAGGCTATAGAGCAGGTTAATATACAAGATGAAAAAAATAGTGTAACCAATATAAAAATATTTAGATTATATATAACGGAATATTTAAAAAGTCATTCGGCAATATATCAGCAAGGTTTTACCTTTTTAGTACGGCAATTAGCCCCCACCACTAGTGGCTTACCTCTAGAATTATATGTTTTTACCACTGAGATGGATTTAAATATGTATGAAAATATTCAAGCAGATATTTTTGATCACTTGCTGGCAGTGTTACCTCAATTTCAATTAAAGACATTTCAGAAATAATAATATTATGACTTTAGAAATCAAATCTAACTTAGCCGCTGCCTACCAAATTTTAGCCCTGCTTGCTTTAGATGATCATACATATACTCATTTATCAGCTAGACCTGCAGGAGGAGATTTTTATTATATTTACCCTTTTGGTTTAAGATTTGAGGAAGTAACAAAAGATAATTTATTAAAAGTCAGTTTAGATGGCAAAGTACTAGAGGGGAGTGAATACAGTTACAACGAAACTGGCTATATTCTTCATGGTAGTATATATACAAAAAGAGAGGATATAAATTCAGTTTTTCATTTACATACTCCTGCCACTGTTTCGGTATCCGCTATGAGATGTGGATTGCTACCAATAAGTCAATGGGCGCTACATTTTTATGAAAGATTATCTTATCATCAATATGATTCTCTGCTACTGTCTGGAAAACAAGGAGATAAAATTATTGAGGATTTAGGGCAAAATTATGTAATGTTTTTACATAATCATGGAATATTAACAAGCGGCCGCACAATCCATGAAGCTATGTTTTATACATACCATTTAGAGCAGGCTTGTAAAACGCAGCTACTAGCACTTTCTACAAATCAAGAATTAATTGTTCCTTCTACCGAGATTTGTAGAAAATCGGTTCAAGATTTGTTATCATTCGAAAAAGATTTAGGTAAACGGGACTGGCTTGCTTGGCTTAATTTGCTTAAAAATAAAAGTTGCTAATTTAGTTTTGGGCAATGGTATTATAATATAATTAAGGAATGAAAGTGAAAAAATTTCTAAAATACTTCGTTATATTAATTGGCTGCATAATTATTATATTATTAATAATTCCTTACTTTATTTCTTTGAATTCTTACAAAGGAATGGTTATTGATAAAGTGAGGGAAACAATAGGAAGAGAACTAAAAATTAACGGAGATATTACCTTTGCTTTACTTCCTACTCCAACTATAAAACTGAAATCGGCATCCCTTTCTTCATTACCTGGCGCCCATGCTCCTTCTTTATTAGAGGTGCAAGAGCTGGCCGCGTCTATTTCGCTATTTTCTTTACTTAAAGGTAATATCAATATTGCTGCAATTGACATTTATGAGCCAGTACTTAATTTAGAGCGTCTCTCTAATGGTTCAGCTTCTTGGGAATTTTCTAGTAATGCTGATAGCTTACCTAAAGATGAAAATCAAGCAGCACAAATTAACCATCCCACAGCTTTTCCTTCAGTGTATATAGGTGCTATCAAGCTACTTAAAGGTAAGGTAAATTATTTTGATTTTAGCAAGAATAGGCATGAAGTTAATACTCCCACTACTGTAGAAATTGATAATTTAGAGATAAAAAATCTTCAAGGTCCGGCTAATATAGCCTGCCAATTTTATTCTTCGGGAAAGCATTATAACCTTAACGGTAATATATACGAAAAGCAGGGGATTATTGCCATGCAAACGAATATCAATATTTTGCAAGAAAAAATTATTGTAGCCGGTGATTTAGATAGGGATAATATGAGTTTTATTGGGCAATTTACCGCAGAAGGGAATTCCAAAAGTCTCCAGGATATTTTTCCTACGATAAAAATTCTTAAGGATTCAGACCACAAGCTTACTGCTAATATTGACCTAAATAAGAAATTATTAAACTTTAAGGACATTAAATTGTCATCCGGCAAAATATTAGCTACTGGACATGCTAATTTTTCTCCTGAAGATAACAAGTTGGATCTCCGGCTTAAATTGAATCCCGGTAATATAGATATTCATCTTACTCCTATTGAGAAGGATTTGGATAATAGTTTTAATGAGAAATTCGCTATTACTAGCACTTCTTTAAAGCCTTTATTTGATGAATTAGCAATTAATGTTACAGGGCTTTCTAACCTTCTATTAAATCAGCCCTTTGCTTTTTCTACTTCCGCCCTATATCGCGACCAAGATCTCTTTTTGAATGATATCAATTTGAGTATAAATAAAGCTAATTTAAAAGGTAATGTAAGGGTTAAGAATTGGCAGAAAGAGATCTTAGCAACTTATAATTTAACTGCTAATGAGGTTTCTGCGCTGGCTAGTTTGCTGGCGATAAATTTACCAGTTAAGCTTAATGATTTATTGATTAAAGGGGAGACTAGCGGCGACAAAGGTCGTATTAAGACCAATACTATATTACAGTTTGCCAAAACTACTACTAACATACGAGGTAATATTGGTACCGAAAAAACTATTAAACCCAATTTAACTATTGAAAGTAGCGGAGAAAATTTAGACAACACAATAAATGACCTCACTTCTTCTTCTAGGAATCTGCTTGGCCGTTATTCTCTTCTAGCGCATTTAGAAGGGGATATCACTAAAGCCCTAAAGATTAATATCGATAAATTTACAGTAGTGGTGAAAAAGAGCCAGAGTAATCTTAATGGGAATATAAATATAAATTTAAAAGCTCCTAAGCTTGATATTACTTCAGATATTAAAATTACTTCTTTAAACCTTAATGATTTGAGTAGTGACCCGGCTACTAATAAATCTGTGAATCCTCCTAAAGAATCTGCTAGCTCTCCTCCTTGGAGCAGAGATAAAATAGATTTATCATTTTTAAAGAAATTTGACGGTAATTTCACTCTATATATTCAGAAAATTATTAAAGGCGATTTAATATTAGATACTATTAAAGCGAGTATGTCTTTATCAAATGGAGTACTTAATATTACTAATTTAAATGGGAAATTATATGGAGGAGAGGTAGAGTTAACAGGCCAAATTTCCTCTCAAAACAACCAAGCCATTAATTTAAAAACAAATCTTAAAGGTGCGCAGTTAAGAAACATAATAACGCCAGCAGGAAAGATTAAAATTACCCAAGGGGTTGTAAATTTTAGCGCTAATATAAATAGTTTGGGGCAAAATCAATTCCAATATATAAGTAATTTGGGGGGCAATACTATTCTCACAGCAACCGAAGGGATGGTTAGTGGATTTGATTTACAAAAAATATTAAATAGTTTTAAAAAAACTAAAAGCCTTGAAGATATTTTACGAATTTTTGAGGTATCCTTTTCTGGGGGAAGCACCAAGTTTCAAAACCTAATTCTCTCTACTGAAATAAAAAATGGGGTTGCAAATATAGTAGAAGGCAAATTAGTATCAGAGGAATCAGAAATAACAGCTAAGGGTAATATTGAGCTTCCAAAATATTACTGTGATATCAACGGTATAGTGGCTTTAGATATTAAAAAATCTTTACCTCCATTTAAAGTACGGTTTTATGGGTCTCTTAATAATATTCAGCATAAGTTGGATACCCAACTCCTGGAGCAATATTTTATTAAGAATGTTTTGAGCAATGTAATTGAACAGGCTGGACAAGGTAAAAAGCCTGCAGAGCTTATTAAAAATCTTATTGGTATTGATCAAGGTAAAAATCCTGCAGCATCGCAAGATGAGCAGCCATCTTCTCCTAATAAAAATCCTCTGCAAGAGCTCAAAACTATAGGCAAAGAATTGAAAGGATTATTTAAGTAAAATTTTACTTGGCTAACAGGACGAGAGGAATTTGAGTAGAATTATATACTGCTCATTTGGCCGAATTAGGGGGCGTTCGGGCCCCAATTCTTAAAGTGCCTAGAGAAATATATCATACCATGTTCCCAAACTAATCATCTACGTTCGTCGTATAGCATAGACCATTAAGGTACGTACAGGGATTTATCTTCAAATATGCACGACTATAGTCACTTAGGTTAAACTAGCTACGTTGTTGCTCGTCGCTTACCTAGTATCTCCTAGGCTTCACTCCTCGCACCTAGTATCTAATTCAACCTAAGTTACTATACCAAGCGTTAAAAATAAATTTAATTACAAATCCTATTGTATTTTACACATAAAGGATTATAATGTGCTGTTTTGCTTAATGATAGGAGGATAGAAAAGGGTGCTAATAAGTTTTAATAATACAGGCTTATACTAGATGAGCAGCAAGATAAATAATGAGTCTACTATAGTAGTAGCAATGTCAGGGGGAGTGGATAGCTCAACTGTTGCAGCTATGCTGCACTCGCAAGGTCATAAGATTATCGGGATCACTTTGCAGTTATATGATCACGGTTTAGCAACCATGAAGAAAAATGCTTGTTGTGCTGGGCAGGATATTTATGATGCAAAAATGGTAGCAGCTAAACTTAATATACCGCACTATGTTTTAGATTATGAAAGTAAGTTTAAAGAATCCGTGATTGATGATTTTGCAGATAGCTATCTTAGAGGAGAAACCCCTCTACCATGTGTTAGGTGTAATCAATCGGTAAAGTTTAAAGATCTATTAAAAGTAGCAAAAGATTTAGGAGCTGACCATCTAGCAACTGGGCATTATGTGCGCAAAATAAATGGGTTGGAAGGAGCAGAACTACACACTGGTGTTGATCTTTCAAAAGATCAAAGCTACTTCCTATTTGCCACTACTATGGAACAATTAAATTATCTTCATTTTCCTTTAGGGGAATTAAATAAACAACAAACTCGCAATATAGCAAACCAGTTTGGTTTAGCTATTGCGGAGAAACCCGACAGTCAAGATATTTGTTTTGTGCCAAATGGTAATTATAGAGAAGTGATTAGTAAAATACGCATGGGTGCTAATGAAGAGGGGAAAATAATACATGTAGATGGTTTTGAGCTCGGGACTCATAGTGGCATAATAAATTATACTATAGGACAACGCAGGGGGCTAGGGATTGCTTTCCATGAACCTCTTTATGTGGTCAAGATAGATCCGAATACAAAAATAGTATATGTAGGGCCTAGTTCTGCATTAGAGTCACTAGAATTTACTATTAAGGACGTTAATTGGCTTGGTAAACAAATGATTGGGCAAGAAGAGATTGAGGTGCAGGTTAAAATTAGGTCCACTAGGCCTAGTACCTTTGCTAAGGTTAAAAAACTGAGTGAGACGGAAATTAGGGTAAAATTATTAACTGCAGAAAAATCTGTCACTCCCGGTCAGGCTTGCGTAATATATGATAATAATAGAGTACTTGGCGGGGGGTGGATTACTAGAGAGATTATATAAGAGAAGTTTCAAGAGAATATCAATTTTCATTTACTTATAAAAATTGGAGTAATAATGAGTTTTTTTACAAAAAAAAGTTTTGAATCAATAAAAGAATTGGGAGCTACCAGCGGACTGAGTAAAAATTTAGGAGCTTTTGATTTAGTCCTACTTGGCCTTGGGGCTATAATTGGTACCGGCGTATTTGTTACCACTGGTATAGTTGCTGCTCAATACTCAGGGCCAGCTGTGATGTTATCTTATCTAGTGGCTGGGGTAACCTGCATTTTTGTAGCGCTTGCTTATACAGAACTTGCAACTATGTTACCTGATTCTGGCAGTATTTATACTTATTCTTATGTAGCCTTTGGAGAGGTATTTGCCTGGCTAATGGGAAGCGTCATTATATTGGAATTAGCCTTTGCAGCTGGCGTAGTTGCTGTTGGCTGGTCGGGTTATGTTCAGGCGATACTAGCAGCAGGCGGGATATATTTGCCTAAATATTTAACTACCGTTCCAATGAATGGCGGAATAATAAACTTACCAGCTTTTCTAATAGTAGTATTTGTCTTTTTTATTCTCTATTTAGGGACCAAAGATAGTAAAAAGTTAAATGCCATTTTGGTATTTATAAAAATGGCCGCTATTTTTGCTTTTATAGTTTCGGCTACCCCGCATTTTGATGTAACGAATTGGGAAAACTTCCAGCCATTTGGGGTGAATAATATGTTAATAGGCTCCTCTATTCTATTTTTTGCCTTTACAGGTTTTGGTACGATAGCGGCAACAGCAGAAGAGTGTAAAAATCCCAATAAAGATTTAATGATTGGTATTATTGGTTCTTTGGTGATCTCGACTATAGTATATGTAGTAATCGCTGGCTTAGTTACAGGCATTGCTCCTTTTTCTGAGCTTAATAATGATCAACCTTTAGCTTATGCGCTTAACCTAAATAATAGTAAAATAGGGTCAGCAATTGTAGCTACTGGTGCGGTGTGTGGCATGACTACAGTATTGATGATGAATATTTATGCTACCTCACGTATTTTCTATGTAATTGCTAGAGATGGATTGTTACCAAAAAGTTTTGCAAAAATTCATTCAAAATATGGTAGCCCTTATATTACTCTATTAATATTTTCTGCTCTTGCCGCTATTTTAGGAGGATTTTTTCCAACTTCATTGCTTATTCAATTATCTTCTATGGGTTCACTGATTGATTACTCAGTAGTTGCATTAATAGTAATATTATTTAGAATAAAAATGCCTAATGCTACTCGACCATTTAAGTGCCCAGCAGTATTTATTGTGGTTCCAATTGTTTTAATAGCTTGCACTTACTTGTTAGCTATTCAAATATTTGATACAGAGTTCCGGCTGATGACAGCAGGTAAAGTGCTAATAAGCTGGTTTATTGCGATGTTTGGTCTATATATTTTGAGATATTACTCTATGTTAAGGAATAAAAAAGCATGAATGATCAATTGAGCGTAAATCAGCTGTATAATATTCAATCATTACGCGGCACTAAAGATTTACTCCCTAATGAATATATAATTCATGAATATATAATTAACACCGCAAAAGATATAGGGAAGCTTTATGGGTATAAACCCATGAGCACCCCTATAATTGAATATACTAAAACTTTTGATCGTACTCTTGGTGAAACTTCGGATATTATTAGTAAAGAAATATATAGTTTTAGTGATAAGAGTGGTAATAATATAGCTCTAAGACCGGAATTTACCGCGGGTATTATTAGGGCTTTTATCTCCAATAAACTACATCAATCATTGCCTCTTAAATTTTTTTCCGCAGGACCAATATTTCGGTATGATAGACCGCAAGCGGGAAGGCAAAGACAATTCCATCAGGTAAATTTCGAATATATTGGGGGAGAGGGACCATTAGCAGATGCTGAAACAATTAACTTAGCTTTTGATGTTTTGAAAGCTTTAGAAGTGAATTTAGATATAACTTTAGAGATAAATTCGCTTGGCTGCAGCGAAACCCGAACTATTTATGAAACAAAATTAGTAGAATATTTTAATGATTATAAATTCGAATTATCGGAAGATAGTCAAAAGCGCTTAATTAAAAATCCTATGCGCATATTAGATTCTAAAGATGAAGAGGATAAAAAAATAATAAAACATAGCCCGGTCATTACACAATATTATAGTAATGAGGCTGCTAAATATTTTGATAAACTTGTGAAATATTTAGACTTATTAAATATACCATATATTATTAATCCAAGATTGGTTCGAGGGCTTGATTATTATTGTCATACAGCTTTCGAATTTACTACCCCTAACCTTGGAGCGCAGTCTACTATCTTAGCTGGGGGTCGTTATGATAATTTAAGTAAAATGATGGGAGGACCCGACGTTAAAGCGGTTGGTTTTGCCGCTGGGGTTGAAAGACTAGCATTAATACGAAAGTATAATACCCAATTGAATAGGCCAGTATTTATTTGTCCTATTAGCGATAGCAATGTGGATTATTGTTTAACTTTAACTCAGCGCTTGCGACAAGAAAATATTGCAATCATTTTGGATATTGCGGGGAAAATTGGCAAGAGGATACAGAAAGCTAACTTTCAAAATGCTAAATATATAATTTTCGTAGGAGATGAGGAGCAAACAACTAATAGTGTCAAAATAAAAGATCTAGATCAAGAGCACGAATCGGTCCTACAATTTGATCAGCTTATCGAATTTTTGCAAAATATTAGACTTTCTGCATAAGTCACAGTATATACGCAATGGATTTCAAGAGCCATCATTTTATTTGCCAGGGGTGAGCGCGCGAAACTTTGATAAAATGAAAAAACAACTCTTGAAAGGTGAAGAGTATACTCCTCTTCGCACCTGAAGAATTGGTAGACGATAGAATCAACTTTAAGAAGAGCGAGGAGGGTCCAAGTCGAGCACCGGAGCATACATATTAGTACGTAAGGAGCGCAGACTTTAGACACGACGACGCCAATTCTTGAAGTTCACTGAGTATATAAGTTTATTTTATCGTGAACTCACGTGCTCATCTGCACTTAAGTACACTGCGATTTTGCGTGCCTCATCTCCTTTAAATTCCCTGCGCGATGTGAGCTAGGAGGCTGCCCTAGATAACTAAAGTAATTCTATATTTGGCTCTTTTTGCCTGCGAATAAACATGATTTTCTTGAATAGGTACACTATTCCTTCAAAAATTATATTTATTCTCGCCGAAAGATAACTCAAAATATAATTAATTAGTTAGCTAGGGCAGCCTCCTAGGAAAGAAGTCTAATAAAAAATAAATTGTTAATTTAAATAAATTGTAGAGAGAGTTAAGTGTTATATATATTTATTGCTTTAAGCTTAACTACCTTCGTGTTAGTCATAGGGCTTATCACTATGGCGATTGGCGGCAGATTTGAGAAAAAATTTAGCTCAAATTTAATGTCGTTAAGAGTGTTATTGCAAGCGCTTACAGTATGTTTACTTGCTTTTCTCTATCTTTCAAAATAAGATAATCAGCTAATTTCAAGATTGTAATTTATAAAATGTCTGATTTATTTCACTTCACCAATCAAAAAAAATCTAAAATAAATAATAGTTCCTATAGCGCTAAGGATATCGAAGTATTAGAAGGGTTAGAACCAGTACGCAAAAGACCGGGAATGTATATTGGGGGGACTGATGCCAATTCTATGCATCATTTAGTAGTAGAGGTACTAGATAACGCTATGGATGAAGCGGTGGCTGGTTTTGCCAATATAATTACTATACAAATGCATGCCAACAATACTATAACCATCTCGGATAATGGGCGAGGAATCCCTGTAGATAATCATCCAAAATTTCCTAATAAATCTGCTTTGGAAGTAATTCTTACTCAATTACATTCAGGCGGTAAATTCTCTAATAAAGTATATCAGACAGCAGGAGGATTGCATGGGGTTGGAGTTTCAGTAGTTAATGCTTTATCTGATCACCTGGAAGTTAAAGTGTATAAGGAAGGCAAATTATATAAGCAATCTTATTCTAAAGGTCATAAAGTAAATGATTTAACCTGTGAAGAAGTAGCAAAAAAATTAAAAGGTACGGCAATAAATTTTCACCCTGATCCTGAAATATTTGGCGCAAGCAATCACTTTATTCCTCTAAAAGTATATGAATTAGCTAAGTCAAAAGCTTATTTATATAGAGGAGTAACAATAGTGTGGGAATGTGAGATTATATCGCAAAATGATGTGCCAGAAAAATCCTTGATACATTTCCCCAATGGCTTGACCGATTACCTTCTATCCAAAATAAACCCCAATACTTTAGTTAGTGAGGAAATTTTTTGGGGTAATATTAATTGGGAACAAGAGCATATAAAAATTGAATGGGCAATTGCCTGGCATACAAATGAAGAACGTAATTTTATGCAGTCATATTGCAATACTATTTCTACTCCTCTTGGAGGAACTCATGAACAAGGGTTGCGTTTAGCGTTATTACGCAGTTTAAAAGACTACGGAGAAATGACGGGCAATAAGAAAACTTCAAATTTAATTATTGAAGATATTCTTGAAACTTCTTCTATTGTTCTTTCAGTATTTATTCCGGATCCAATATTTCAAGGACAAACTAAAGAAAAATTGGTCTCTTTAGGAGTGAACAAAATAGTAGAAAACATTATTAAAGATCATTTTGATCATTGGCTAAGTAGTAATAAATCAGCCACCAATCTGCTATTAGAGCACCTAATCAATATTGCTGAATTCCGGATCAATAAGCGTAATGAAAAAAATATATCCCGTAAAACTGCTACCCAAAAATTAAGATTGCCGGGTAAATTGGCAGATTGTACTAGAACTACTCCTCAAGGTACTGAGTTATTTTTAGTTGAAGGTGATTCAGCGGGGGGCTCTGCTAAGCAGGCAAGAGATAGAGAGAACCAAGCTATTTTACCTCTCCGGGGCAAGATACTTAATGTAGCGAATGCAACCTTAGAAAAAATTACTCATAATCAAGAAATTCAAGATTTAGAAATCGCTCTAGCATGTGGTAGCCTTAAAAATTATAGAGGAGAGAACTTAAGATATGAAAAGATCATAATTATGACTGATGCAGATGTAGACGGGGCGCATATAGCATCTTTGTTAATGACATTTTTTTACCTGAGGATGCCTAAATTAATTGCTTCAGGGCACTTGTATATTGCTAAGCCACCACTTTATCGTATAACTCAATCTAACAAAACTTACTATGCAATAAATGAACAGCAAAAATCATCCTTAATAAATAAATTAACAGCTACTAATAGAAATAAAATAGAAATTGGCAGATTTAAAGGGCTAGGAGAAATGATGCCAGCCCAGTTAAAAGAAACCACAATGAATCCCAAAAATAGATCTCTGCTGCAAGTTACTATAGATGATTTTGAGAATGTTGGTAATATAGTAGAGGATCTTATGGGGAAAAAACCGGAAAAGCGGTTCCAGTTTATTCATGATCAGGCTTTAACTAAGATGGATAAAATTATAAACAATCTGGATATTTAGGAGTATTATGGCACGAGGTTTAATTACAGTATTATTACCGTATGTTTTTATCCTTTGTAATGTAGCATGGGCACAAGAGGAGAAAATCCATCATTCGGATCTACCAAATTCTGCTTATTATAAACAATTTCAAGAAGTGTTTGAGCGTGTTAACAAGGACTATGTTCAAGAACCAAATAAACAAAAAATGATAGATGCGGCAATAGAGGGTATGTTAAACTCTTTAGATCCGCACTCAAGTTATTTTACCGACGCTGATTTAGAGGATTTTCTCAATCAAACTAAAGGGGTCTTTGGGGGGATTGGGGTAGAAATCATGTACGATAAGGGGGATATAAAAGTCATCTCCCCTATTGATGATTTGCCAGCCTATAAAGCAGGGATCAAGACAGGAGATTATATAGTAAAAGTTAATGAAGATTTCGTCTCCAGTTTAGGATTTAATAAATCGGTGAAAGAAATACGAGGGGCGCCAGGTACTAAAGTCAAGTTATTAGTAATTAAAGAAAATGAAATGAAACCTCAAGAAATTGAGCTTACTCGCGAAATAGTCACTATCAAACCTGTTAAAGCGCATTTAGAGAAAAATAATATTGCTTATATAAGAATAGCGACCTTTAATGAGCATACGATTGCTGAATTAAAAAAAGCTATGAAGACCTTACAGGCTGAAAGCAAGGGGGGGGTCAAGGGTATTATTCTCGACTTACGTTTCAATCCGGGTGGATTATTAGAGCAATCTATTGCCGTTAGTGAATATTTTATTGATACTGGTACTATCGTCTCTACTAAAGGGAGAACAAAAAATAGTAATGTTATATTTAATAGCAATAAATTTACCGAAAAAGCCCCCAAAGTCCCTATGGTAGTGCTAATTAACGCTGGTTCTGCTTCAGCTTCAGAAATTGTGGCTGGGGCTTTAAAAGATCACAAAAGAGCGATAATTCTGGGCACTAAATCATTTGGTAAAGGTTCCGTGCAGAGCTTTACCCAAATCAGCCCTAGGGCTGCAGTAAAGCTAACTACTGCTAAATATTATACCCCTAGTGATCGTTCAATTCAAGCAGAAGGGATTGAGCCAGATATAGTGGTGGAAAGGGCAAAGGTAGAATACCCTAACGCTCAAGAAGCTGAAAAGAGATTTTCTGAAGCTTCATTAAAAAATTATTTAAAAAATGATAATAAAAAATTAGACGACACAAAGAGCATTAAAGAAGTACAAAAACTAAATAATATTAATGATAACCCCAATACTAACAAAGATATGGAATTAAAATCTAAGAATAGCATAGCGCCAGGGGAAGACCTTTATAAACATGATTATCAATTTGCAAGAGCATATGATTTAATTATGGGATTACTTCTAATAAATAATCTCAATAAGCAAATTAATACTCAAGCTCAGTAACTATACTGCTCCATTTTAAAAGGCCGTATTTTATTTAAGGCAGTCGATGTAGCTTACGCTCTTAAATTACAAAAGATAATAAAGGGAACCTAAAACTTTTAGAGCGCTCTAATAGACCTCTCTCACCTCTTGCATCTCATGGGGGCGGTTAAAGGGAGCCTAGGAGAGCAAATTATCAGCTCGATGCGAGCTGTGAAAGAGGTCTAATGATTCAAAATAAGCATATTGTTAGGTTAGCATTCATCGGCTTATTTGTTAACATTGTGGTAAATATGATTTATTATCGTTACTTCATTATTGAAGAAATGATTTTAAAGCAAGTAGGAGTAGCCAATATAAAAATAGCCGATATTTATACCCAAAATGTTTGGAATCATAATAGAGCAGCTATAAAAAAGATACATGCTATTGGTTATAGAGATCTATTACAAGATCAAGATTTTATTCAATTTGCGGTTACTTCAACTAATGCTTTTGTTAATCTCAATGCTAATATTTCTTTATATGATCTACAAGGCAATAAAATTATCACTAGCTCTCCTACCCGGATAACAAGCTGCAAATATTTCCCGGATGACAATATCTATCAAAGAATTATCCACCAGATTGATAGGTATTTTTTAAAAGAATTAATTGTAGAACAGGCTTTTAATAAAGCTTTTGCTGGCACCACCACTCATGTATTAATACCTAAGGCTATATTTCAGAAAACTGATGCTCACCAAGGGGAGAAAAGGTCTATTATTACTAGTTATATACCAATAATAGACCTTAGTGTGGACAAACCGCCAGTGGATGGAGTATTAGAAATTAATACTGATATCACTAATCTCTGGGCGAACATCGCTCATCTGGAAAAGAAGGTTGTCCTAACTTTTTCTATTATATTAATTATTTTGCTGACGATAGTGATGAGTAACACTCAATATGCTCAAAAAATTATCGATCAGCAATTTGAAGTTAATAGAACATTGGAAGAAGCTGTTACTAAAGTGCGGAACGAAAGTTCTGCGCATACCAAATTTTTTGCTAATGTTAGCCATGAACTACGTACTCCTTTAAATGCTATTATAGGCTTTTCCGAAATTATGTTGTCTGAAGCCTATAACAAAGAACATCCTAATTATATAAAAGATATTCATAATGCTGGTAAGCATTTACTAGGTATAATAAATGATATATTAGATTTATCAAAAGCTTCAGCTAATAAATTAACAGTAGAAGAAATAGAACTAGATTTAAATAGATTAATATCTTCAACTTTAAGATTAATAAAACCAAGAGCAGTACAAGCAAAAGTTGAGTTAATTGAGCAATTACCGCAAACTCATATTATCATCAAGGCAGATCCTAAAAGGATTAAACAGGTGCTACTCAATCTATTATCTAATGCTGTTAAGTTTACTAAAGAGGGAGGGAGTGTGGTAGTAGCGGCTAAAAAAAATGAGTTTGCAAGGGTAGTATATCTACAGGTGCAAGATACCGGAATAGGGATTGATGAGAAAGATATCCCTAAAGTATTATCTACATTTGGTCAAATTGATAACACCGATTCTAGACAATACGAAGGTACAGGTCTTGGTTTACCTTTAACTAGGAAATTGGTCGAATTAATGAATGGAAAATTTGCTATAGAAAGTAAATTAGGGCAGGGAACTACAGTCACTCTTACTTTCCCTTATGAAATATTAAATTAACTGGAGTGCTATACTGCTCGTATAGCTTATATTATTATGATATATACTCTAGGAACTTCAAGAATTGGCGTCGTCATGTCTAAAGGTCGAGGCTCCTCACGTACTTTATAGTACGCTGCGCTGCTCGACTTTGACCCTCCTCGCTCTTCTTGAAGTTGATTCTATCGTCTACCAACTCTTTAGGTACGAGCAGTATATACACGATGGTATGTGGGAAGCATAGTAGCCATGCATACTTAAAGATAAATACTCTATGCGCACCTTAATGGTCTATGGGACACTCTTCTGCCAATAAAGGTATCTCATGGGAGGAGCCCTCGTAAGATAGAGAGGAGGGTACAGTTCCAGACATTGAATCCGGGCATACCTTTTTTGTACTGCTCTCCCCATTAGAGCTGCAAGTTAAAGAAACCCCCGAGCCGGCGCAAGTTTCTGCATCATTCCCATTCTCATTATTACCAGATGGTAAAAAAGGGCGGTCCTGCCTTTTTTTAATTGGCGTTTTTGAAGAAGGCTCTTTATCCTTGTCTTTTTCACTCTTGGCTAACTTTATAGCTATAGTCATTTTTAAATCATACATTAATTTCTTAACTTAAAGATAGCAAAAATTAATAATATTGTCAACACAAAATATAATGTTTTTGTTAAAGTAGTTAATTTTTTATAACTTAATTAAGATAAATTGAGGTCCTATTTTAAAATCGTTAGTTGTTAGAACCCATAAAGGAATTTTTTAAAAGTAATTTAGAGACATTTTATGGGGGCAGGGCACCTATTTCAAAAAAATTCTACCATTTAGCAGGAAAAGTACCTTAGACTATAGGCATAAGCCAAACGATAAAATTTCTTCCACCGATCCTTGATACTTTGTAGCAATTTCTACTTTTATTGGACAAATTATATTAAAAGCCTAGCTTCTTGTAATTTTTATAGTATAATTAAGCTCATTTTTTATATATAATAACCTGAGTTAGGTACAAGCTGTTATCTCTTACCAAGGTTAATGGCAGAACTAACAGGTTTAGAGCCTTGAAATCTGTTAGTTACATATAAACTTCTTTTTAAAACCTGGTGTTAATAATTAAAGTCAGACTTTGAAAATTGAATTGAGACTAAAATATTACTCATGAAAGCTTTTTCCATATTTATATTAATTATTTTTACTTCACTCACAGCTATAGCTAGAGAAGAAATTAAGGGGGGTAATTTGCAGCTTGCTTCCTATCAAGAGCTAGAGAGGTTGGAGGCTTTAGAAAAAGAAAACCAACATTTATTAGGTAGAATCGAAGTAGCTGAACATAATATTGCAAAATTAGAAAAAAGCTTAAGCCTGCTACATCAAGAAGCTTTAGCTTCCTCTAACGCTGCAGGGGCTAAAACTGTCAAGGCCGACTCTTTAAGCGACATATTTGACATAACATCTGATAAACAGGCAATAAGCCAAGATAATAAAGCTATCAATAACTCTGGCGGTAATATAGCTAAAGATAAGCCACTCTATGATTTGGCTCTGGCATCTTTAAAAGAGAATAAATTAATGGAAGCAGAAAAAAAGTTTGCAGAATTTTTAAAAAACTTTCCTAATAGTCCTCTAGTCAGCAATGCCTATTTCTGGTATGGAGAAACTTTTTCCAAGCGTAATATGTTTGATAAGGCTGCTATAAACTATTTAAAAGGCTATAAACAAGCCCCTAAAGGAGCGAAAGCTTCTGATTCTTTACTTAAGCTCGCATTAGCGCTTGGTGCGCTTAATAAAAACCAGCAAGCTTGTTCTATTCTAAATAAACTTGATGCGGAATTTCCTAGCAGAACAATTAGTTCAGTAACAAGGGCTAAGGAGGCTAAAATTAAGTTTGGTTGTAAAAATTGATAAGTTAATAGACTTCCTGCATAAGTCGAAAGTAGCCAGCGGGATTTTTAGGAAAAACGAAGCTGAGCCGAGCTGTGGACAAGGATGTATATGAGGAGCAGAGGCAAGTTTTGACAATAAAATCACCCACTAGATCGGGCCTTGTGCAGCAAGTCTAATACTATCTGCAGTTATTTATAGTCTAGGCCCTTATTAATTAATAACCTCTGCTGGGGGGAAGAAGGTAATGAACAATGATAGATATTTTAGAAGAAATTTTAAATGATAATAAAGAAGAAAAAAGGTTATTTTATTTTAAAAAACTCCTTCCTATAGTAATTATTTTTGTACTTATTACTGTAATAATAATGATCATAAATAATTGGTATAATGAAAAAAAAATAAAAAATAATCAGGAAATAGGAGATATTTTAGTTAAAGCTATACGTTCCCCAGTAAATGAAGAATTAACTATTAAACCATTAGAACATTTAGTGGCAACTAGTAATAATAAAACTAAAGAATTAGCGGCCATTGCCCAGATTGGATTTGGAATAAAGCGCAATGATTGGGCCCAAACCGATAATTTATTGAATAATATAATTAATAATCAATATTACGATGAATTAACCACCGCATATGCCCGTTTAATTTGGATCAGTTTAAATATAGATAAAATACATTTATCTGATATAAATATTACCATGTTAGAAGAATATTTAAATTACTTTGACACGGCCAATAAGCCATTTTATGGAACAGCAAATTTGTTGAAAGCACACTGGTATATTAAAAAGGGTTCTAAAGATTTAGCAATCAATACTTTGACTAACCTAATTTCATTAGATGAACTGCCCTTAAGCATTAAAAAGCAAGCGAATTATTTGCTTGGCACCCTTACAATAATAAAATAGAAAGTATAAGATATGAAAAAACCACTATTAGTCGCTTTGTGCTTACCATTTATTTTAGCTTCTTGTGGTCTTGGATCTCACAAGATTAAAAATATTACTGAATTAACTCCTAAGTTAGTATTAGAAAATGATGAACTTATTAAAGTAGACCCTGTTATTAATGACTTTACTCCCAAAATGTTACAGGGGAAAGAATATGCGATAGCTAAGTATAAAATAATAGCAGAGCCAGTCTTGGCTCACGATATTCTTTATATTATTGATAAAAGAGGGAACGTTTCTGCTTTTTCCAATAAAAGCAAGTCAACTATTTGGTCATATAATATAAGTATTAATAAGAACGATCATTATGTAGGAGGGGGAATCCTACATCATAACGGCAAATTATATGTTACTTATGGATCAAGGTTTTTAGTGATTTTAGATAGTGCTTCAGGCCATGAAATAATAAGAAAAGAGCTGCCTGATATAGTAAGAATAACCCCAATACTAATTGATGAACATAATATTTTAGTGCAAACAATAAGTAATCAAATAT
Organism: Candidatus Tisiphia endosymbiont of Beris chalybata; assembly: GCF_964026555.1. Lineage (NCBI taxonomy): Bacteria > Pseudomonadati > Pseudomonadota > Alphaproteobacteria > Rickettsiales > Rickettsiaceae > Candidatus Tisiphia > Candidatus Tisiphia endosymbiont of Beris chalybata. Next base: position 117,584 of record NZ_OZ032159.1, read on the forward strand.
TAGCCATTAACATTGAAAACTTAAATTTTGTTTGGCAACATGAAGGTATGTTTGAAACATTATCTTCAAGCTATTATGTGGCTCCTATAGTTCAGGGCGGGTATATAATAGTAAATTACAATTCCGGTGAAATGGTAACTTTAAATCGTCAAGGCACGGTGTTATGGACTCAGGATATATCACTAGGTAAACAAGAAATTGGGTTGCCAAATTTTGAGACTTCGTCTATCTTATGTAAACCCGTGGTGCACAATTCATCGTTATATATAGCAAATAGTAGTGGTAAGCTAATTAAGTTAGATATTCTGAAAGGTACAATTCTGTGGCAAATTAAAGCGGCAGATATACAATCCATGGCGTTATCAGGCAATAGTTTATTGATTACCAATAATGCTGGACAAGTAGGCGCGGTTAGTACTGAATCGGGCAAAATTAAATTTGTAGCAAATTTAATTCCACCTAATACAAAAAAACTTAAAGCCGCTTTATTTTTAGCTCCGATTATTAGTAAATTTGGTGATGGTTGGAAATTAAATATAATTTCTAATAAGGGGGAATTATATAGTTTTCACTCAGATAATAGGGGAAATTTAGAAGTACAGCCACAAATTAACAAAATTGCTAAAAATATAAAATATTACGGAGAAACAGCCGAAGGTAACATATATTTTATAACGGATAGAAAAGCGATTTTTGTAGCTCTGCAATAAAAACAAGGGCAGGCCTATACTATATTAGGCTTTATATATAATAACATTTAACTTGACAAATCGCTGTGTATAATGCTATTTAAGTATACGCCAGTAGCTAATTGGTATAAAGTAGAAACTCAATTTGTAATTAATAAAATTATTTAACGTGAAAACTTATTCTGCAAAGCCATCCGAGATTCAGAAGAGGTGGTGGATTATAGATGCTAAAGGTCTCGTATTAGGGCGGCTTGCTAGTGAGGTAGCTAAAATCTTGCGTGGTAAACATAAGCCTTCTTATACTCCTCATTTAGATTGTGGAGACTATATAATAATAGTTAATGCACAATATATCTATTTGAGTGGGAAAAAATCAGATCTTAAGGATGGTAAAATTTATTACCGACATACCGGTTTCCCAGGAGGAATAAAAGAAACTACTGCCGGAAAGATTTTAATGGGTAAACATCCAGAACGCGTCATAAAACTTGCCGTAAAAAGAATGATTACTAGAAACGTATTAGGCTCTAAGCAAATGGGAAATCTCTATGTATATGCTGGAGCTGAGCATCCTCATCAAGGGCAACAGCCGGAATTTTATGATTGGGCAAGCAAGAATCCTAAGAACAAAAAGTTATAGATCATGACAACATTGAAAATGCAAGACACTAATACTAGTAATGCTATTATCGCTTCAGATACGCTAGTAAAAAATAAGAAATCAGTATTAAATACTAATAAAGTTTATAGCACTGGCAGAAGAAAAAATGCAATTGCTCGCGTTTGGATTCAAGTGGGAAATGGCCAGATCATAGTCAATAAAAAAAACGTAGAACAATATTTTACCCGCGAATCACATGTTAAAACCTTATTACAGCCTTTTGTGGTCACTAAGTCAGCTGGGCAATATAATATAATATGTACTGTTAAAGGGGGGGGTGTTTCCGGTCAAATGGGAGCAGTATTGCATGGAATTGCTAGGGCTCTTAACAAAATTGCTCCTGAATACCACGATCTTTTACATAAAGCTGGCTTATTAACACGTGATTCACGGGTAGTAGAACGTAAAAAATATGGTCAACATAAAGCGCGTAAAAATACCCAATTTTCTAAACGTTAATATTTTACATTATAATACAGGCTTCTGGCATAATTGGTATTGAGTAGGGGATTTGAAGCGTGCACAGAAGACTGGGCTACTGAAGCGTATAGCCCATATACCGCTTTTGTGCTTCAAGAATTGGCATGCTATGTGTCCCAAAGATTGAGGCTTGCTCACGTACCGTGTAAGTACACGCTATGCTCCTTTGGCTTTGCCACATGCTCGATCTGCTTGAAGTCGTCCTTTGTCTACCACCTTTTCAGGTTCGAGCAGTATATATTGCGGCTCTAATTTAGAAAAACTTTATAATTTTGTAATACAAAAAGGCTACGTTAATATAATATAAAATTTCTTTAATAGGACTATGGCGGGGTAGCTCAGCTGGTTAGAGCAGCGGAATCATAATCCGCGTGTCGGGGGTTCAAGTCCCTCTCTCGCTACCAAAAATATTGGTGAAGCAATAATTAGACTTTTTACATAATTATTGTTCGAATTAACTCTTAAAATATAAATACATTCTATGAAAACTTTAATTTTATTTATTAGTTGCTTATGTTACTCTTTAATCAGCAACGCTGCTCCTACCTCTTCATCTAGCTTGAAAACTCTGCACCAATATGCTTTATCAATTGAGAATGAAAATTCTGAAAATAAGATCTTGTCATTTTCTAAGTATTTTCTTTCAAAACCTTATGATACAGAAATAGGTAATAACTTAATTGTTTGGGATCAAACAAGAAATAAAATTAATCTAATTAACCTAGATAGCTTTGATTGTTTTAGCTATATCGAAATGGTTTTAGCTTTGTCAACGATACAAAATCCTAATACTAATTTAGAAAAATTTACTACCCAACTAGCTGATAATTTAGCAACAATAATGTTTTCCTCAAATAATATTAATTATAGTAACCGCAATCACTTTATGGATGAATGGTTAAGGAATAACAAAAATATTATTGGAGAAAATGTTTTTGAAAAACTTAGTTATGCCAAGTTAAAGAACGCTAAAATTAATAAAGCAGGATTACTAGAAAAACAAATTAAAAATTATGCTGATAAATCATTAAATGAAAGTCAACGTCAGCAATTTATTGATAAATATAAAAATTTAATTAATGACTCTGCAACTTTTGAATCAAGTATTAAATATATAAGTTTTTCAGATTTTTTATTACATGAAAAAGAGTTAACTCAAGATTTACAAGGGAAAATTTATATAATAACTATACTAATGGATAATCCTGAGTTACTAGCATTAACGGGCTCTGAGCATAATATAGCTCATGTTGGTTTTGTATTTGTTAAGGAAGGCGCCTTATATCTAAGGCATGCTACGTCCATTGGTTCTAAATCTGTAGAAGAAATATCATTAAAAGATTATGCTAGTGCTAAAAAACAAAGTAAAGTTTTAATTGGCTTCACCTTATTTGATTTAAAAATTTAAACATGTATACTCTAGGAACTTCAAGAATTGGCGTCGTCGCGCCCTAAATATCGAGGCTGCGTATGTACTTTAGTATGCTGCGCTGCTCGACTTTGAGCCTCCTGCCTCTTCTTGAAGTTGACCTTCGTTACTCTCTTTTCAGGTGCGAACCATACTGTTCACTTATGCCGAAATCGAAGTTATATTACCAAGCATTTTTTATAATTATGGGTAGAGCATACGGCCGTATAATGACTAAATCAAATCTGATACAATAATTTTGATATTTTGGATTAGAATTTAAAAATATACTGACAGATCTTTTGATCCGTGTTTGTTGTTTAGTGGATAATATCCTATATTCCAGCGACTTTCTTGCTTTAACTTCGATAAAAACAAGCTTTTGTCCACGCAAAGCAATAATATCAATTTCTCCTACGTAATATTTTTTACGGTGATACAAAATTTGATAAAATTGAAGTTTATAAATAATAATTGTTATATACTCGGCTATTAAGCCGAGGGTAAATTTTTTCATTATACTACTCGTCTTTCAAAAATTGTTTTTTTATTTTATCATGGACTCATGTGGTCAAATACTTGCATGTATAGCTGTGAACGGTCACTGTATAGCTTAGATCAATATGATACAGACAAGATAGTATACAGGAAGTATAATAGATATACATACTTGGAGATACATATAGTGTCAACACCTTAACGATTTAGGCTATACGCTGCGCGCGCTCGCCATGGAAAATAAAATCCAATTCTTGAAGTATGAGCAGTATATATGTCTTCTACCTTATACCCCAAATATCAGATTTCTTGACCCACGGACGGCAAAGCAAGTAACTTTGACAGTAGACTTCTTGCGAAATTCTACTCGAGATGATAATTTGTATGTCGAATCTAGGAGCAAATCCTCACCTATAGTATATGCCATTAAGGTGCGTATACTGCTTGTACTTCAAGAATTGGATTTTATTTTAAATGGCGAGCGCGCGCAGCGTACATGTCAGTACGTGAGCACGTGAATCCAGGATAAAATAAAAAAAACAATTTTTGAAAGACGAGTAGTATATAGGGTATTTACCTTCAAGTATCCATGACTACTATACTTCTAGCACACTATTATGTCTATATCATAATGATACAAGCTATACGCTGCGGTTTGGTGCGAAGAGTCTCCTTCAAATTTCCTGCTTGACGCGAGTTTCGAAAGAGGTCTATTTCTCGAAAAAACCCACAAGTCGATAAAGTTAAGCTACACCTTCTAAATGTAAAAGAATCCGTTTAAGTTCTAAGCCAGCAGCATAGCCGGTTAACCTAGAGTTACTACCTATCACCCTATGGCATGGTACTATAATGGATAAGCGATTCCGTGCAATAGCATTAGCTACTGCTCTAAATGAGTTAGGAGCAGATACTAAATTAGCGACTGCCTTATAACTTAAAACTTGCCCATAGGGTATGTTACAGAGGGTAGACCATACCTTTTGTTGGAAATCAGTTCCGATAAAATTATAGGCAATAGTGAACACTTGTCTCTTGCCGTTTAGATATTCCGTTAGTTCTGTATAAGCTTCATTAAATATATTTAAGCTTTTTTGTTCATAATCTTGAATATTTGGTATGGCCGCATGCTTCTGGCCTTCAAAATACAAGCCAGTCAGAGCGGTTCCATCTGAAGTTAATAGCATTGTGCCTATTGGTAAGTTAATATATTGATATATTATTTTGTTACTAATCATCCTATTCTCGGGAATACTGCCGTTGGGAGATTAATATCTCTGCCTGGCGTTATAGCAAATTCTTTGGTTAAATGTTTCCACAATCTTTGATCTACTGGCACAGCTAATTGATCAAGCATTATATTAGCTGAATTAGGGATAAATGGCTGTAACATTATAGCTATATACCGTATTAGCTCTAGCAAGGTATATAAGATTTCAGACATTTTCTCAGGATTTGTTTCCTTTAAATTCCAAGGTGCTTCGTGATCTATGTAGACGTTTGCTTCTTCCGCTAAGTTAATAATACTCGTTAATACTGCATTAATATCAAATAAGCTCATCGATGAAGAATTTTGTAAAACCGATTCCTCAACTTTTATAATTAAAGGTGAGTCATAAATTTTATTTAGAGTATCTTCATTAATTAGCGGAATCTGTTCCTCATTATTTTTATAGGCCAAAGTTAAAGTTCTCTGTAACAAATTCCCGATCTTATTAGATAGCTCACTATTTACTCTATTAATAAAATTATTTCGGGAAAAGTTACCATCTGAGCCGAGTATTACTTCGCGGATTAGATAGAATCTGACAGGATCTAGCCCAAACTCGTCTATTAATTTTATAGGATCAATAACATTTCCTATGGATTTAGAGATTTTTTGTCCATCATTTGTCCACCACCCGTGGGCCATTATGCATTTAGGAGGCTCAAGCCCAGCAGCCATAAGAAATGCTGGCCAGTATACTGCGTGAAAACGTAAAATATCTTTACCCACCACATGGACATCAGCAGGCCAAAACTTATTATAATTATCGTGGGGAGCGGGGTATCCTAACGCCGAAATATAGTAAGTAAGAGCATCCAGCCATACATATATTACATGCTCCTCATGCTCTGGCACTTTTACCCCCCATTTAAAACTAGAACGAGAAATAGAGAGATCATGAAGCCCAGATTTAACAAAGCTAATTACTTCATTATATCTAGCAGCTGGTCTGATAAAATTAGGATTATTAGAATAAAACTCAAGCAATTTATCTTGCCACTTTGATAAGCGAAAGAAGTAACTTGGTTCTTCTACCCACTCAACTGTTGCGCCAGTAGGAGCGAGGCCATCTATTAATTCGGAGGCATTATAAAATGCTTCATCACGCAGGGAATACCAACCATTATAAGAGCTCAGATAAATATTATCGCTACTTAGTAATTGTTGCCATAAATATGTCACTGCTTGCTTATGGCGCGCTTCGGTAGTCCTAATAAAATCATCGTTAGAGATATTCAGAGATAACATTAAATTACGAAAATGCTGGGAAACCTGATCAGTAAATTGTTGTGGATCCATATTACGGGCAATAGCCGCTTTCTCCACTTTTTGTCCATGTTCATCAGTGCCGGTTAAGAACATAACGTCTTTCCCTAACAGCCTCATAAATCGAGCCATTACATCAGATATCACGCTAGTATAAGCATGACCTATATGAGGAACATCATTTACATAATAAATAGGGGTGGTAATATAGTAAGTATTGTGCATAATAAAAAATCAAATAATTTTATTAGGTTCTGGAAATATTTCTATAAATGGTCGATTTCATCATTAGGCTTTCTGCATAAGTCGAAAAATCCCTCAACTATTCTTTGACTTATGCAGGAAGTCTATGTATTAACTATATAATATTTTTTATGAATTAAGTATACTATAAAATTATTTCAAAGTGGGTAGGCAATGAAAAATTATATCTTATTAGAACAAGAATTAGAAAAAATTTCTCAAATCAATAATGTGATTTCCATTCTCTATTGGGATATTTCGGTGAATATTCCAATAGACTCGGTTAATAATAGAACAAAAGAAATAGCTTATTTATCTTCTTTATCTCATTCTATATTAAAGTCGCAGAAACTCGAAGAATTAGTAGAAGCTTGCTCTCAAGATTCAAAAGGTCTAGATGAATGGCAATTAGCGAATGTTCAAGAAACAAAGAAATATATTATTGAATCTAAATGTATAGATGATGATTTGAGAGATAAATATATTATAGCTAGTACAAAATGTGAGATGATTTGGCGTGAAGCAAGAAAAAATAATGACTATCAATTACTCAAGCCTTATTTACAGTCAGTATTAGATTATGCTAAAGAAATGGCACGTGCTAAAGCACAAAAGTTAAATTGTAGTATATATGATGCTGCGCTGGACCAATATGATCCAGGCCGTAAGGCAGAGGAAATTAGAGTAGTGTTTAATGAGATCAAAACTACTATTCCTACCTTAATTCAGCAAGTAATTGAAAAGCAAAGTAACGAGAAAGTAGTGCCAATAGTAAAGGTGGTGAATAAAGACTTACAAAAACTAATTGCCACAAGGCTAATGGAAGTAATGGAATTTAACTTTAGGAATGGTAGGTTAGATGAATCAACTCATCCATTTTGTGGAGGAACTTCTTATGATATAAGATTAACTAATAGATACAATGAATATAATATTATTTCCGGCATAATGGGCGTAGTCCATGAAACTGGCCATGGATTATATGAGTATAATTTACCTGCGCAATATAAAAATCAACCAGTGGGGAAAGGTAAAGGGATGGCGATTCATGAAAGCCAATCCTTATTTATGGAAATGCAAGTAGGGCGTTCGCAAGAGTTTTGTGAATTTTTAGCTACCTTACTTAGAGATGAATTTGATTTTAAAGGAACAGAATATACGGCTGATAACCTTTACAAATTAGTCACCAGAGTTGCTCCAAGCTTTATTAGAGTAGACGCTGATGAAGTTACTTATCCTTTACATGTAATCATTAGGTTTGAACTGGAAGAGGCCTTAATTAATGGCGAGTTATCATTAGATGATTTACCATATTATTGGAATAATAAGATACAAGAATATCTTGGTATTATGCCGCAGAATGATAGAGAAGGGTGCTTGCAAGATATTCATTGGCCTATGGGGAGTTTTGGCTATTTTCCATCTTATACTAATGGAGCTATTATTGCTTCTATGCTGATGCATCAAGCGCAAATAAAAAATGGTAATATAAAAACAGAAATAGCACAAGGAAATTTTAGTAATATCAACCATTTCTTAAATAATAATATTAGAAAATATGGTTCATTAAAAACTACTAATAAATTAGTTGAGGATGCTACCGGAGAAGAAAAGATTCAGCCTAAGATATTTCTAAATTATTTAAAACAGAAATATTTAACTTGAATGCCAGGGCACGGAGACCACAAAATCATCAACTAGATATCACCGACTAGATCGACTTATGCAGGAAGTATACTGCTATGAAGGCTTAGGCTTAGATTTTGGTATACAACCGGCACCAGCAGCTAATGGCTCAAACTTTACCTCCATATTCTCGTGGTTTGATAAACAATAACGTTTCAGGGGTACCTTAGGATCAGGTATCATGTCATCTTCACACCTGCCAGTTGCCTCTAGACCTATCGCTGTTTCATCCCAGATGGCATTACCACTATCAGGGCTTGGAGTAGTAATTGCATGGCATGTAGGGATGGGGTATTTTACGCATAAATCTAATTCTAGAAGAGTTTTATCTCTAATAGCTTCTATTTTATTGTCATAATTTGGCTTACCATCTTTCTGCTGTAAAACAAAATGTTGTTCTTCCTTGTTGATGGGGAAGTTTAAAGAAGCAGCAGGTATAAGTCTATCTTTTACAGCTACTGAAGCTTTACATAATTCTTGCCCTGGGTGAACATTATTTTCATAGCAATATATTAAATTCTGAGATACTGAATCCTGACATTCATATATTGTTATCCTATTATTTTCTTTTTCAGGTATAGCTTTCTTCTTTGTACACCCCACTTTACCTTCTTCTTGCTGGCATATTCTAAGAGTTGGATTGTCCCGCATGATTTGATTAAACTCATTGCAATCCACTATATCTGTTTCAGTAAGCTTTGTTAATACACAATTAGCATCTTGAGGATTTGGCGGGTCATTAGGATCCTTAGAATCAGAGGAGGATGTACCAGGGGTACACTTAATCATATCCTGCGGTTGCAAACAAGCATGGGTGGCTCCTTGAATATACTTCCCCTGACGATATTCCAAGCCACTTAAATATACTCCCCCTGGTATAAGTTTCTTCGTTTTAGGGTCATAAGGAAATTTGTTATCTTTATATTGCCCAAATCTGCTTAACGGGTCTATTGCATTTTTCCCAGAAAATGGCATAGCAATATATTGGCTTCCATCATCAGAAATGAAAGCCATAAAAGCAGAGAAATTAAGGCCGGCTAAACTGAAGTTTACTTGCTCTCCTACTGCTGATGTAGAGGGGCTCCTAATTGTTAAGGGAGTCACAACTGTGGGTAGAGAATTTATTACTTTATCATCCTCATCTAATACTTCTAGGGTAGCAATAAATTCAGGGGTAAAATATTTGTTATTAGCAGTGCATAGAGTATTAGGGGATGGGGGACATAGAGAAGTTTTAATTACATATCCATCGAGCACTCTATTAACACAACCCACTAAATTATTTCCTTCGGATACACAAATCGATTTTGGATCTTGGTGAGGAGGAGAGGTCTTGTCTTCGGAATCGGTACTAGGAAATTGAGCAATTGTAATATTAAATGTTCGAGGGGAAGAAGTTTTGGTGTTATTATTATCTTTAAGCTCTCTATGTTCTCTTAATGAATCTGTGGGATTTGGCTCGGTGAACACAAGAGGTACATCAATAAATTCTCCAGTATTAATTCCCCATACTTCTTGACAGGCAATTTTATTTGGTACTTTATTAGGGTCGCAATCCTCAAGATCATCAACATAATAATCATATGGTTTAGTAGTTTTTCCTATTTTTTGCCCATACACTATTCGAAAACCATCTTGACAGCTGTTTAAGGAAGCGACGCTACATGTCAAAGGTATTTTTGTATCAACACAATATCCATTGCCTGTAGGGTCTGGGCATGGTTTGATAGTATCGCGTTGTTCGGTTGCAGCATGAATAGCTTTAGCGGATAGAAGCGAGGGGTTAATTTTAACGCATCGGTCAGGTTTTGTAGGGTCCATATTCCCCTTACAAAGAGGTACTAAATTGTCAAGACTAATACGTACTACATTATGAATAATATTATTGTTAAGGCGAGAGACTACACATGCGTCCTCAGAATTTTGCCTGAATTTACCATCTCGGTTTTTCTTACTACATATAGTGCTAATAGTGGGCGTAGGCTGAATAAAATCCAAGGTAGGGCAATATGGAGGAGGGAAAGGACCAAGAGGGATTTCTACACAGCCAAGAGATTCACGTACATCCCCATTTAAGGATCCAAATTTTTTTAATATTCCTACTACCGCGTCCTGCAGCTTGCTAAGGAGTTTCCCTATTTGCTTAAGTATAGTCTCTAATACATTAAGGCCGGGGATCTTATCGGCCCCTAATGAATCCAATAATTCGCCCAATAGTTTCGGTAAATTAGCATCCTTCTGTCCTAAAAAAAATAAGAGAACTTGCATTATAGGGTGTAGCTTAGTTGTCTTATGAAGAGGTTGGTTATATGGATATATATCCAGTATATCCGTGCTGAATCCTGAGGCTGATATCAAATTAACTAATCCAGGGTCAATGTAAGCACATAATTTCGGTTTATCAAAGGATATTGGGTTTCCCTGCTCATCTAGGACAGGCTTATCATCTTCATCTAAAATTCGCGCGTCATTTTCTTCGACTCCTACCATATTCAAATGCTTTCCTGCCGTATAACCATTATCTGCAGGTATTTCTTCTGTGTGTAGGGCGTCCGCAGGAACTTTCGGCATCGCAATACGAGCGCAAATCCTAAGAACAGGTACAGCATAAGCACCTGCCCATACTGCACACTCTCCATTCCCTTTTAAATTAGTAGATTTACTCCAGCATGCAAGGGCATTACAAGAGGTAGTTCTTACGTTAATTTTGGGGTTAAAATAGGTGCTATCGGATGTTTTTTGAGCACAATATTTAAGATAAAACCAAATCCCTGGTTTAGGCATTTCAAATTGCATTAAGCAATTATCCGTCTTTCGGCCCGCTTTTTTATTCCAAGGGGCACATATAGGATTAGGTTTTACATTTCCCCATTTAACTTTACCATTCCAGATTTCATCTTCTGTACCGCTACCACAATTACAAGGATCAGAGAAACAGGTAGCAATATCATCCCAGACTGATGAGTAGGCAGGAATAGAATACATCAATAAGAAAAACGCTATATAATATTTTTTTAGCACCGTATTAATCCTCTTCTTATTTTGAACCATATTGTTTGTTAAATATGGTTTAATGCTCTATATAATGGGTTAATCCAATCATCTGGATGTCCGGGATATTTTTGTAATATTTTTTGGTATATTTGCATTTCGGGTTCTCTACAGGATAACATTCTAGCTATTCCACTTAAGCCTCCAATACTTAACTCTAAAGCAACAGTTTGATCATTTTGCTTAATTAGGAATCTTCTAGAAGCAACAGAAAATTTTGATAGTTTATTTATCTCAGAAGAGTTTAATTCTAAAATTTTTTCTAAATATTCGGATCTTATTTCTGAAGGTAAAATGATTTTAGTATCCATTAAATTTAACCAGCTTTGTAACGCATTAGTCTCTAGAAATTGCAGGTATGCAAAATTAAAATTGCTAATTAAAATACCATTATTTTTAAACAAATTCTCTGAAATCATGGGAGATATGTTAACAAAATTTTCTGGTTTATACAAGGAATCAAGATTATCAATTGCTAATATTTTGGGTTTTTTTCCTATAAGTGTTAAATGATAACTTAGCGCATATATTAATCCTGCACATAAACTTTTATGGGATGATAGCTTTAGAAGAAATGTATCTATAAGTTTTCTGTCCTGCGGATAAAAGCGCTTGGTAAAAGATTCTTCAGTAAATTGATATAAATTAAAGCCTATTATCCCTGATTCCTCTACTAAAAATTTATCGTTATTAAACAGCCCATCATATAGTCCGCCAGTTTCATAATCCGCTAGTTTAGCTTTGATTAGGCTGCCACTTTCGGTAGACCAATCTATATTTTGTAAAATAAAAGTGAAGAAACGCTCTTGTTTATCTAGGCTATAGATTTTATCGATAATTACTTCTAAAAATTTTAATTCTCCCTCTGTGAGAGGAGTATAATTATTATTACAAATAACTTTTAAAAACTCCATAATAAAATGTCGTGATTCAGGGCTATCATCTACTAAAAAAGGGTTTATTAAAAGAGTTTCTTGTGTTACCCATTGACCTTCCAGCGCTTCAATAAAAATCCTTGAATTATCATTATTGGTAATATAAATTATCGTTGGATCATATTTAGTAGCTTCGGAGATTAAAAAATTTGTTAAAGTAGTCTTACCAGTATTCGGTGTACCCAAAATACAAGTATTACCCCTACCGCTTCCCTGACTATGAAAATTCATAAAATAAGGAGTCCCTTTTTCTGTCCTTAATAACGTTACTGCTCGCCCCCAAATATTTTTGTGTTCGCCGGTGGGGAAATTATGTAAGGAAGCTAAGGCTGCAGTATGATCAATAATGGTGGGAGCCATCCTGCGCAGGTAGGAAAAATTACCAGGAAGTTGAGCCCAGAATGTTTGTTCTAAATTGATATCTTCTAGCACATGCACTATACCAATTTTAGAGAGTTCTCTAGATGCTTGTGCTACTGATTTATCTAATTGTTCTAGATCCGGGGCTATAATCGCAATAGAAATTTGTTGTTTGCAAAATTGATTAGGTAATAGCTCATCAAGGTTCATTATTTTATCTAGGGCGGTAATTTCAGCAAGTTGAGTATCTTTACTAACTTGTAAAATATATGCCTGATCTTTAAAGTGTTTAGTTACTTCTTTTTTGTTAACAAAGTAAAATATTTCCGTAGCAATTAATTCCACCGGTAGTTGTAAAAAGCTATCTAACGCCGCTGATGACACTTCGTGATATTCTTTTATAGAGATAATGGAGGCAAACTTTCTAATATGTTCTTGACCCATCACTTCAATTTTATCGCTACCGACTGCATATTGATTTGAGGCTAATACTTTCGATAAATTTGCAATTGGCACTAAGGAGTATTCTTCATTAAGATGGATAATTCTATGATATACAAACATGAGTTCAGAATAAGATTCTTCCTCTTCAAAGGCGATTCCTAATTTTACTGCTCCAAAATCTTGTAAATCTGCCAGTATGCCATTTACAGCATTATTTAGTTTAATAAAAACGTTATCTAAATATTTACTTTGAAAATCTACTATTTTTGTAATAGATAAGGAGGTAAGTAAAGTGGCAAAATTCGTAACTTTCAACTTAGCTGAGTCATAAATTATGGTTATGTATAAGGTGTTAACAAATTTATCATCCCAAAAGTTTTTTTTGCTGCCATAAATTATGAATATTAGCAGCTAGTAATTTATTATAAAGGGCTGGATCATCTAAGTTTATTTTACGTCTTACAGTATGTATCCAAAAAGCAAAATTATTATTTTTAATATTCTGTTTGATCGCGTTACGAACCACTTCTCGCAAGTTAAACAATTTGCCGCTTATATTTTCTGAATTAATACCATTTATTTGAATAGTTTGTAATAACTCACCATTCTTGGTTAATAAAGTATCTTTATTATAGTGACAAGCAATTGGAATAAAATTTTCAGCAGCATTATTATATAAAGCTTTATCAACTTTTCGAGAATTTTGAGTTATTGTGAACACTAATTATCCTTAACAAAATAACAACTTTAATAAATAACAACTTTAGTCTTTATAATTATGAAGCTTTTTTACTCCTCCCATATAACTTATCAAACTATCCGGGATAGTGATTGAACCATCTTCATTTTGATAATTTTCTAATATAGCCACTATAGTGCGCCCAATTGGTAGGCCGGAACCATTTAAAGTATGAACAAAAGTCATGTCAAGGCTACCAAATTCTTTGTATCTCGTTTTCATCCTTCGTGCTTGAAAATCGCCACAATTTGAACAGCTAGAGATTTCGCGATATAATTTTTGCCCTGGTAACCATACTTCTAGGTCATAGGTTTTGTTAGAGGCAAATCCCATATCCCCAGTACAGAGCAGCATTACTCTATACGGTAAATCAAGTTTTTTAAGTATGGTTTCTGCAGCATTAGTAATATATTCATGTTCTCGCCCCGATTCTTCTGCAGTAGTAATGGTGACTAACTCAACTTTACTAAATTGATGCAGTCGTATCATACCTCGAGTATCTTTGCCGCTGCTTCCTGCTTCAGACCTGAAGCAAGGGGTATGAGCAACATAACGAATTGGTAATTCGTCTCTTGCAATGATAGTATCAGCCACCATATTCACTAGCGGCACTTCACCAGTAGGAATAAGTCTATAATTATTGGTCGTTTCAAACGAATCACCAGCAAATTTTGGTAATTGTCCAGTATTATACATAGCAGCGCAGCGTACTAATGAGGGAGGAGATAATTCAATAAAATCGAATTCCTGGGTATGAATATCAATCATAAAATTGATTAAAGCTCTCTCTAACCTAGCTAAATCCCCGCGTAGGGTGACAAATCTGCTGCCAGATATTTTAGTAGTATTAACAAAATCCATCATCCCTAAATTTTCTCCGAGCTCAAAGTGCTGCTTAGGGGTAAATAATGGAGGGGTAATTTCTCCTACCGATCTAATAAGCTTATTCATGCTTTCGTCAGTACCATATGGTACTTCATCATCAGGAAGATTAGGCAGTAATTCCAATATATTATGTAATTCTTGGTTGCTATTTAATTTTGAATGCAGTTCTTCTAATTTTTCATTGATATGATCTACATCACGCTTCATTTCCTCAAAATCTTTACTAGATTTATCAACCATACTACCAAGTTCTTTAGACTTCTTTTTACGCGCATGTTGGAATTGTTGAATTAAATTAGTTAATTGACGTTTATTCTCATCTAATTTAGTAATTTGATCAGACATTGGAGGAATGCCTCTTTTAATCAATAAATCGTCAAATTTTTGTTTGTTTTCTCTAATCCACTTTATATCTAACATTGAGTTCCTCGGTTTTCTACAAATTTACACATAATAATTGACACCTCATATAATAAAATCATTGGTATTGCAAGGGCAAACTGGCTCAGGACATCGGGCGGAGTTATTATTCCGGCAATAATAAAATTAATTACAATCGACAATCTTCGTTTGTTACTTAAATCTTTAGCCTGTAATATTTTTAATAAATTCAATATTAATATGACAATTGGTAACTGAAAAGCTATACCAAACGCAAGAATTAATTGAATTACTAAGTGCAGATATTCACTAATTTTAGCTTCTAATATTATTGGGATAACAATATTATTATTTTCAAAGCTTAGAAAAAATTGCCATGCACGTGGCATAACAAAATGGAATACAAATATACTACCGCTCCAAAATAGGATAGGAGACATACATAGTAAAATAGCCGCATATTTTTTTTCATTATTATATAAACCAGGTTTTATGAATAAATAAGATTCTAAAGCAATAATTGGCATAATCAGTAAAAATGAAAAAAAGGCGGCAAGTTTTATATAAGTAAAAAATGCTTCCGTAAGTCCAGTATAAATCACTTTTCGAGTGTTATCCTCGCTTAATTTGGCAAGTGGCTCTAATAAAATATTATATATATTATTACTAAAATAATAGCAGATAATAAAACAAATAATAAAAGCAAATAATATTCTAAAAATTCTAGTTTTGAGCTCTAAAAAATGCTCTATAATAGTATAAGATTTCATATATTACATAGTATACTTAATTTGCTTGCAAGAATAGTTTTTCATTTTTCTAGGATTCGTGTGCTCATATAGGAGTATATAGTTAATGGGTACGAATTGAAATACAAAATAGTGCTAAAGCATCGCTAATAGTTTTTCCACATTGTTTAAGCTCTCGTTAATCCTTATTATTTTGTTTATCTATCAATATTTTATCTAGTTCTTGGTTAAGAGCTTTAATAATTTTAGTATTTTCGCTGCTGGGCTTATTGGAGAAGTGTGGTTTTTTAGGCACATTCATAAAATCGGTTTTTTTGGGATTATTAGGGATTTTAATTGATTGTAAACTATTGAGGGAGAAAGTATTAAGTAAAGTTTTACTAGTTTCATGGAGATAAGGGGTAGTGATAGAATTTTGCAGCCAATTTGGGTATTTATCTAGCGTTGTATGCTTTGCAATATCTTGTAATGTTTTAGCTCCCAGATAACTATTAGAAAACAGCACTGCTAAGCTGCTGAATAATAATAAGCAAATAAAAGCTCCCCTAAAGAAACCCGCTGCGAACCCAAGAGCTCTATCCAGCATACCGCCTCTAATAACAGATACCATTAAAATAAATTTACGAGTTATTAGACTGCATATTATTAAAGAAATAATATAAGCAATAATACCCGAGACTACCTCTAATGCTATAGGATTCACTAAATATTTAGTAATTATTTTCGTTATGTATGGTTGTGAAAAATAAGTGATAATAATTGAGGATATAAAACCTAATAGGCCAATAAGAAGTTTTATCACGCCTCCATATAACCCCAAGAGGGAGGAAGCAGTAATTATGGTTAATATTATGAGATCAAACCAGGTAAGCATCAGCTTTATTTTGTTATTAAATATTCTTGAAAGATGAGCAGTAATATTGATCCCGATTTGTATCCTCTAGTAGCCTGTTTCATTTTTCCTAAAAACTCCTATAGCTTTACTTGGAGTTATGCCGTAAGTCTACTAAAATAATAACTTCAAATATTAATAATTTAAATTTTTTTCACAGAAGCTAGGGAAATTGGGAGTATAATAAAATTTTTATATTGAATAGAGAGAATTTTATACTATATATAACCAAAAGCCCATATTATATAGAAATTATAACGCCATGTTCGACTTTTTTTTAGCAGGTAACTAATTTTTCGAGTTGTGTTGGCACAAGTTTTAAAGACTTTGTCAAAAATGTAGCAATAGTATGAGCAAGTAATTTTCTAGCGATGCGAGATTGTAGATGCCAGTAACTCTTAACTCTGATAGCATTAATAGCAAAACGTTCTGTAAGCTGACCAATAACAGTTTCAATTAAACGACGAGTAGCAGTAATCCATTTAAGGAAATTCTTGGATCTATTATCCTTCATATTCTTTTTTAAAGGTGTTTGTAAATCAATGTTTTTGGTGGCCAACTCATCTTTTAAATCCTGACCAAGATAGCCTTTATCGCCCAGTACCATGCCACTAATATTAGGAGACATTACTTGCAGAGCTTCACGTTCAGACCCATTAGCAGGAGTTATCATGAATCCAGCTATTCGACCTTCTTCATTAATTAATACGTGTCCTAGAAAACCGTAATAATAGCTATCTTTCGAAGCGCAGTACCCATAGTCAGCGTATTCCTTAAAACATCGCCCTCTCGTTGCTCGGGCCAAATTTATTACAGGAATCGGTACCCCATCTATCATATGCAGATCTGATTTGCTTGCACTCTTAAACAAGTCGGCAAGCAGCATGTTCTTAATAGATAAAAGACCGCTACATTGCTTCACATAAGACGGTCTACTCTTTAGATTGGGAAACCATTCTTGAAAATGACGTTTAAAATATTCCCATATCTGCTTGTCTTGGTGCAAACCGATAAATTCTCCCACCACTTCCATTGTTAATGCTTCCACGTCACTTAAGCAAGGTGGAAATCCTGCTTTCCTTACTTTGATATTTTTGGTTATTATAGTCATTTTTTCTTCTATGAAACAATACACAGTAATGATAAACTCTTCTAGGGTCATAGCTTCTTTCTCGATAATTGAACTATGACCTTATTAGGCTATCCTATTCTTTTGTCAATCTTAAAAAAAAGTCGAACATGGCGTAAATTATAATAATATTTTAAAATTATAATAGACTTTATGCACGTAAATAGTAAGATTTTTGATAATTTGTCTGGTAAGGTTTTAATCTCAACCCCCTATATGTTTGAGGGTATATTTAACCAATCCCTTATTTATATGCTTTCTCATACAGATGAAGGTGCTATGGGTTTAATATTTAACCATTTAGTTAATCAAATAGAAGTTAAATCCTTCTTTAAAATAGAAGATGATCAAGTACCTAGTAATATTGTGATGCCTATCTATTTAGGGGGGCCAGTTGAACATGAACGTGGATTTTTTCTACATTCTGATGATTATGATAAAAATTTATTGTTAAAATTTCAAAACCATTTAGCGGTTAGTTCTAATCATAAAATATCTTATGATATTGCGGCAGGGCAGGGGCCTAAAGATAGTTTATTTATTATTGGTTATACTGCTTGGAAAGCAGGGCAGCTTGAGGCGGAGCTTAAGGATAATTTGTGGATAGTGCTGGATAGTGATAAGGATTTTATTTTTGCTGACCATCCTGAAAATAAGTGGGATCATGCCTTAGAAAAATTGGGTATAAGAAAATCGCATTTTACTTCACGGATTGGTAACGCTTAATAATACATCCGGGCTTATGTAATAGCATTTCCGAAAACTAAATTAGCATTAGCAGTACTAGTGCTCTACATATTAGTACGCAAGGAGCGGAGATCATGAAGCAGGGCGAACGTAGATGATTAGTTTTCAGAGATGGTATAATTCAGGTGGAAGAACCTAGTATATACTGCTCGTACTTCAAGAATTGGATTTTATTTTAAATGGCGAGCGTTTGCTGCGTACATGCCAGTACGTGAGCACGTGAGTCCATGATAAAATAAAAAAACAATTTTTGAAAGACGAGTAGTATATTCAGGTTAATTATAGGAGAAGAGGGTGGGTTGGATAATTTTTGCCAGTATCATTATAGGGTTATTAATTTATGATCTAGGTTTAACCAATAGGTATAATAGAGTAATTACTTTTCGTCAAAGTATTTATTCTACTCTTTTTTATCTATTTATAGCTTGCGCCTTTGGGGTTTTTATTTTCTTTGAGATGGGTAGCGAGAAAGCTTTAGAGTATTATACTTGTTTTTTTATAGAAAAAGCTATGTCCTTGGATAATATTTTTGTTATTTCAATGATTTTTCAGTTTTTTTCTATTCCCCTAATGTATCAACACAGAATATTATTTTTTGGAGTGCTAGGGGTCCTGTTTTTTAGAGGAGTGATAATTTACTTTGGGATAGTGGCAATTACTAAATTCTCATGGCTCTTATATCTTCTGGGAGTAATACTAATAATAACAGGCGTTAAAGCTTTTTATATAACTAAAGAAAAATTTAATATCCGCCAATCCTATATTTATAAGTTTTTACAGAAATATTGCAATCTTACAGATAAAATAATTGGTTATAGATATTTTGTAAGAGAAAATGGTAAAATAAGCATAACGCCTATTTGTGGGGCGTTAATAATTATAGAAGCTATGGATGCAGTTTTTGCTCTAGATAGTATTCCCGCAATATTTGCTATTACTCATGATAGCTTTATAATATACACTTCTAATATTTTTGCAGTATTAGGTTTGCGCAGCCTGTTTTTTTGTTTAGCCAACCTTATAGAACGTTTTCATTATATAAGATATTCTCTAGCAATTATCTTAATATTTATTGGGGTTAAAATATTTGTAGTACATTTTATTGCTATACCTCCTTATTTCTCGTTATTAGTAGTGATTAGCATTATAACTGGTGGTATTTTTGCTTCAATAATGGCGCCAAGAAATAAAAGTTAACACTTTATTTCTTTATCCTTTTCAATATTAAACCTATGCCAAATATTGTTAAACTGGCCATAGTACCTACAAATACTCCGCGCACCCCGTAAAATTGTCTGCTAATAAAATTTTCCCATATCAGAAAAGTGGCACTACCTACGCTTCCGCTTATAATCATCATAATTGTTGATACGGTAATACCACATAGAGCAAATATTAAAGGTATTAATATTATAGGTCCCCAAAATCCTGTAATGAATACTACCAAATCAATTACGTTATGAAATTTTAATGCAATGATTATTGCAATGCTGCCAATTAGAACATTAGCAATCCGAGCAATTACTAATAATCTGCCTTGATTTTGGATTTTCAATAAAGGATTTAGTAAATCTTTTACCAACGCTATAGTAGTGATATTTAAATCAGAATCAGCAGTAGACATTACTGCGGCCAGCATTCCAATGATAACAATCCCTTGTAGGCCGGGAGGTACTACCTGTCCAATAAGATAAGGAAGCGCCAGAGTAGAAGATTGGTTAGGAAATAGATGATAAGCAATTAACCCATTTATAGTAACACATATTAAGAATAAGGCATATATAGCAGATTTTATATATATTGCTTTGCTAGTTGCTTTAGGATTTTTATTAATTAAGGTTCTTTGAATAAAATGAGGATATAAATTCATTACGTAAAAACCAAGCATGGCGGTGATAGTGTTAATAAGTAAATCATGATCAAAGCTATTATTATGAAAAAGATATACTTTTTGTGGAGGAAGCTGTTGAAAAAATTTAAGGAATCCGATTTCGTGGAGCCCGCATGTTGCTATGATCGGAATCGCTATTATCATAGCAAAAAATTGTATCAAATTGGTAAATATTATTGATTGTATTCCTCCTAAAGTAGTATATATGATCACAATTCCGTAGCTTAATATTACCCCCTCTACATAATTAATTTTCAATAAATATTGAAAGATGTAACCGCTAACGCTTATTTGAGCCGCTACAAAACCTATAGATACCAAAATGGTAGTGAGACCTGCAATAAAGCGGCCTGCCTTCCCATAATATATCGACATTATATCGCCTATGCTTTCAGCGCCATAATGTTTGATTATTTTGGGTACTAGGTAAATAGCTATTAATATATCAACTGGTATGGTCAGGATTAAACCATAGGTATAAGAGATGTTTCCTGAGAATGCTTTTTCTGAAATCCCAAAGGTAGTAGCGCCCCCAACCGAGGATGCAAAGATAGTAGCAACTAGGAGTAATTTATTACTACTGAAATTACTTCGGATACTTGCATAATTTGCAAAGCTTACCATTTTCGCTTTATGATATATCCCAAAAATCAGTAAAAATATTAAGTATAAAAATACTATGGTAATGTCAATTGTCATCTAATACCATTTCCGAAAACTCATCATTACGTCGTACTTCATGCTCTCCGCTCCTTACGTACTAGTATGTACGCGCAGGTAGCCGACACTCGTACTCCTAGTGCTAATTTAGTTTTGGGAAATGGTATAACTTCAGTTTCTTCGCTATCTCTTATCCCAGTGATATATCCTACTCATCTTTTAAGGGTTGCTTTTTTATTTTATTAAGGATTCGTCTGTTTACGTAACGTATATGCTACTTCCGCATATACTCGGTGAACTTCAAGAATTGGCGTCGTCATGCCCTAAAGATCTGCGATGCTCACGTACTATAGTACGCTGCGCTTCTCGACTTTGACACTCCTAGCTCTTCTTGAAGTTGACCTTCGTATACCAACTCTTCGGTTATGAGCAGTATACTTACTGCTTAAAATAAAATGAGGGGGTCTTGAAAAGAGTATACGTTAAATAACTAGTGCTAGCAATTAATATAAGTACATAATTTGCATTAGTAACCACAAAGATGCTCCTTACTCCTACTAATTAACTCCGTGATTGCTGCTTACCATATTTTAGAAAACATATAATTTATTTGAGAGATATTTGAAAATTCTTGACTCTATGGCTTTACTCTAATATTCTCAAATACCACATAATCCCAAATTATCCCAAATTTGACCAAATCTTATACGGTGTGGATTTGTTAGTTATAGCCTGCGGTATTTAGCTGGTGATATAAAATCTTAAGCTTTACGAAAGCACTTAAAAACTGAAAAATGTAAATGAGTATTTTTCTATCAAAATATATCAATAATCTTGATAAGAAAGGACGGGTGTCAATACCCGCTAGCTATAGGACCGTTTTAGAAGAACATTCATTTAAGGGTGTTATTGCCTACCCATCTTTTAGAAATAAATGCATCGAGGCTTGTAGTATCAAAAGGCTAGAAGAGTTAAGTCAAATCATTCAGACCTTGGATCCGTATTCAGAAGAACGTGATGCTTTTGAAACAATCATTCTAGGAGAAGCTGTGCAGCTTGCATTAGATAGTGAAGGTAGGGTAGTAGTGCCTAAAGCCTTAATAGAACATGCTAATATAGCAGAGCAAGTGTGTTTTGTTGGTAAAGGCCTAATTTTTGAAATGTGGTGTCCACAAAACTTTGAAGTGTATCTTACCGCTGCTCGTAAGATCGCTCAAGATAATCGTTTAACTTTAAAAAACATTTAAGAAGATGGCACAAAAATTCTCAAATGATTTAGAGAAGCTAGCTACCAAACGCTCCAAGGCAACGTTGTATAAAGAGCATACATTGCACGAGATAGAAGATTTGCCCCTAGGTTCTGCAAGTGACTTGCACGAGGATAACAAGGAATTGCCCCATATTCCAGTTATGCTAAACAAAGTTAAGGAGTTATTACAGCCTAACGATGCAGGAAATTATTTAGATTGTACCTTTGGCTTTGGGGGCCACAGTAGAATGATCCTTGAGTCTTGCATGGGTAATGTAGTAGCACTTGATCGAGATCCGAACGTGAAAATTTATGCTGATCAGTTAATAAATGATTACCCCACTAGAATGAAATTTATTCAATCAGATTTTGCAAGTAGTGCAGTGAAGTTAGGGGACGCAAAATTTGATGGGATTGTGATGGATTTAGGAGTGTCGTCTATGCAGCTTGATTCTGGTGCCAGGGGTTTTTCATTTACTCATAATGGCCCTCTTGATATGCGAATGAGCCATAGCGGGTCCAGTGCTGCAGATTTTATCAATAATGCCGATGAGCAAGAAATAGCGGATGTGATTTATCAATATGGTGATGAAACTTATTCCCGAAAAATAGCTAGAAAAATTATTGAGCATAGACAGCAAGAGGCTATAACTACTACCTCACGGCTAGCAAGCATTATACATAGTAGCATAGGTGTTAGGCACGGCAAAATTGATTCCGCTACTAAAACTTTTCAGGCATTGCGTATTTATGTTAATGATGAATTAGGTCAGTTAGAACAGTTTCTGAATAATTGTAAAAATATTTTAGCTAGGGAAGGAAAGTTAATCATAATATCCTTTCATTCTTTAGAAGATCGAATAGTTAAGAATTTTTTTAAAGCTAATTCACCTAAATTGGTCGCACAGTCTAAATATTCTGTAAAATTAGAGCAAATGGAAAATAGTAATAAATGGCTTAAAATCCTTACTAAAAAGCCAATAAGTCCATCATTAAGCGAAATCCACAACAATCCAAGGGCGCGTTCTGCAAAGTTAAGGGCGGGGCAAGATGTCAGGCCGTACAATGCCTAAACGCCGATATTTTCAAGGAGAATAGTGTAATGATGTTAATTAGGATGGTTAGTTATGTAGTGGTAATTATTGTAGCTATTTCTATTTATGGCTTATTTACCATTAAGGATAAAGTGGCTAGCTTGCATTATCAGATTAGTACCATATCTAAGCAATTAGCAGAAGAGAATAATATGCTGCATATTTTAAAAGCCGAACAAGCATATCTTACTTCGCCAAATAGACTGAGAAAATTAGCTTCACTCTATTTGCAGCTGGATAATATTAAGATTACTCAAATGGTTAGTGACCCTTTATCACGTGCTGAAGCTAAATATGTAATATCTCCAGAAGAAGGATTACAATATCTTACCAAAACCACTGCTAAATGGCGTTATAAAACCCATAATACCAATAAATATATTAAAACGGTTTCTAGTAAGAAGGTAGAATAACCTATGCAGATTACTAATTTATTATTATTCCTGAAAAATATTGTCATCAGAATAACAAGAAATTTTAATGATATTATTGTATGGGATGTTTCAGTTGACAATACAAAAATTAGGTTATTAACGGTTAGTGGTTGTTTTGCTTTATTCTTTTGTGGCTTAGCATATCGCTTAATAATTATCGCCACTAGCGATTATGTTAAGCAAACGGAGTATAACATAAAAAACACCTTGCGAAAGGAAATCATAGACCGTAATGGCACTTTATTAGCCGTCAATTTGCCTTCTTCATCCTTGTATGCAAACCCTCAACGAGTCATTAACCCTAGGCAATGCTTAGAAAAATTAGCGGCAATACTTCCACGGATTGATAAAACTAAGCTGCTTGCAGATCTCAAAACGGATAAAAGTTTTGTATGGATACAAAGAGATCTATTGCCCCACGAACAAGAAGCAATATCTAATTTAGGCATGCCAGGCTTTGTATTGGAGCAGGAACAAAAACGAATTTATACTTTTTCCCATTTACTTTCGCATGTGATAGGATATGTCAATAGGGATTTGGTGGGGATGGCAGGATTAGAAAGGGCCTATGAGCAGTTTTTAACTAACTCAGATCCTGATAGAAGTAAAGAAGAACAACTTAACAAGCCTTTAGAATTAACGATAGATGTCAGGGTCCAGAACATTTTAAATGAAGAAATAGAACGTACTATTAAAGAATTTAGTGCCAAAGGAGCGGTAGGAATAATTGCTAATCCTAATAATGGAGAAATTTTAGCATTTGTTAGCAAGCCTGATTTTGATCCCCATTACCCTAATTTAGCTAAACCCGAGGAATTATTTAATATGGCAAGCCTTGGTATATATGAAATGGGCTCTGTATTTAAAGCGTTAACTATGGCAGTAGCGTTTGATGTTAATTGTATCACCATGAATGATGCTTATGATACTAGTTACTTGAAAGTAGGAGGGTTTAATATAAAGGATACTCATTATATGCCTGGATGGCATAGTGTTTCAGAAATTTTTTTACATTCTTCGAATATTGGCGCTACTCAAATTATTTTTGAGGTTGGTAAGCAGCAGTTTAAGGAATATTTGAAGAAATTAGGTTTATTAGATCAACTGAAAATTGAGATTCCAGAAAGAGGGACTCCTCTATTTCCTTCGGATAAAAGATGGACTGACCTTACAACGGCTACTATGTCTTATGGCTATGGGTTATCAGTAAGCCCCTTACATTTTATGCAAGCCGTAATACCCGTAGTAAATGGGGGGATATTGTATGACCTTACCTTAATAAAAAGGCCAAGAACGCGTACACTTGGCACTAGGGTTTTTTCTGAGAAAACTTCTAAGCAGATGAATCAGTTATTTCGAGTAGTGGTGAAAGAAGGAACAGGACAAAGAGCCGAAGTAAAAGGTTATTTAGTGGGAGGTAAAACGGGTACTGCCGAAAAATTATCTTCCGGGCCTGGTAAAAAAAGGTACCTTAAAAATAGCAGGGCTTCATCATTTTTAGGGATACTCCCCTCTTATAATCCCCAATATGTTATTTATATTATGTTTGATGAACCTAAAGGTATTAAAGAGTCATTCGGCTTTGCTACAGCTCGGTGGACTGCTGCTCCTACGGTAGGAAGAGTCCTTGCAAGATTGATATCATTATATGGGATAGAACCTATTTATAAGGGTGAAGAATTATAGAAGAGCAAATAGCTCTCGCTTAGAGAAAGCGCCGCTTGTATTCGACCTTTAGAGTAGATGAGATAAAACCAATTATTTCTACCTGTGAAAAAAATTTTTAAATTTCTGTTTTAGATTTGAAGCTGTTGTAGTATTTGACGCCTTTGATTTGTCCATATTCACCTTGTCCATAAGTTTTACCTCCTTCCCTATCTTCTGCGCTTCTGCTTTTAGATCTGGTACTTTATCTTTTGGCTTCATAAATTCTGTAAGAGCTCTCGTGCGTTGTATTATTTCCCTAGAGATTTTAATTTGTGCAGCTTTTGGATCCTTCTCTATGTTCTGCTTTATTTCTGTTCGGAATTCTTGCAGTTTTTGATAATGCTCCTGATCGTCCTTACTCATCTTATCTATTCGCTTTACAACCTGAGGACTAGATCGCGTTAGTGCCTCGTGCATTAACTCTACAGAGTGCTTTATCTTTGTATCGTCAGGTGTCTTAGCTGCTATTGCTAATGCATTTTACGTTAATTCTGGATAAGGGGAATATGGGAGGATAATAGATAATAAGGATTGCCAAGGGAGGCAACCTACAGTATTGAAGTTTTTGACCAAAAAAACAAACTGTAGTCATGAAGAAAGATATCACAGAATTATATAGTTTTATAGATGATTTTTGTAAAATTTATCTTGAACTTCCTCTATCTTCTCAATAAAGGCATCCTTAACCACTTTCCCCATCTTTTTTATCCAAACTGACACCACTGAATTATGTATTTTCTTTACCCTAGCTATTGCTCTAATACCCATTGAATTAATATACATCATTACCGCTTCTAATTTAAAATCTGCACTATACTTAGATGCTTTGCCTCGAAACACACTATTACAAACTTTACATTTATATCTTTGTACTCCATCTTGTAGTCCATTCTTCACTATCTCTTCAGAGCTACATTTCTTACATCCTTTCCATGCTCCTAACATTATTTCGCTCCTTATTGCTATTTCCCTATATAGCTTAGCTATATATTGTTCATCCGTCAACTGTCCATAGGCAATGCCAAAGTCATTTTAGTCTTGCTCAATTTTAGAGTACGACTTTTAAACTGCCCTGTCTCTTAATATACCTTGAAATTTTTCTTTAATAACAGAGATAATTACGTTACTTAACTGGTTTAAATCCTCCTCATTTAACGTACGATCATCGGCTTGAAATTGCACTTTAATAGCCACAGATTTTTTACCCCATGGTAATTTCTCACCTATATAGATATCAAACAAATCCACTGTTTTTATTAATTTTTTATCGAGATTTTTTATACAATTCACCAGTTCTCCAACCGGCTGGTCTTGCTCTATTACAAAGGCATAATCTCTAACAGTTATCTGAAAATCAGACACTATCAATTCCCGCCTCTTCCCAAATTTTGATTTACTAAATGGGATATTAGCAATATTGAGTTCAAAAGCAAATACTTCCTCCTTAATACCAAAATGTTTTAATATAGTAGGATGCACTTGCCCAAAATATGCTATTACATTCTTCCCGAGTTTTATTAAACTAGACCTTGTTGGGTGGTAATAAGATAAATCTACCTTAGTAAATTGACAATTATCTATATTTATATTCATATAATCCAAGGCAATTTTTAAGTCAGATTTAATATCAAAAACATCAAACAAGCGCGCTGCTGAATGATAATTCGTCACACTATAATAGCCGCATTTTATTCCCGAAGCAAATAACCCCTCTCCCTCGACGGTGCAAGAGTTAAATACTGGCCCTATTTCCATTAAGGCAATGGTCTTAATAGATCTATCAAGGTTTTTTGCAGCCATCTTTAATAAATTTGGCAGAATAGAAGGGCGCATATAATTATTATCTAGACTAATTGGATTTACTAAGAACAAATCTTCTTGTAGTGTTGAAAATAATTTTGCTGTTTCACTATATAAGAATGAATTGGTAACTACCTCATCATAGCCACAACTAGCTAAAACCATTTTAAGACCCCCTACTCTCCTTTGTTCTGGATCATTAGGGTTCTTGAAATCTAACATAGGTAATTTAATTGAAGTCAGCCGATCATAACCATAAACTCGGATAATTTCTTCAATAACGTCTTCTTTGATATTAATATCATGCCGCCAAGAGGGTACTAAAATGTTGATTAGACCTCTTTCACCGCTTGCATCGTGCTGGGAAGAAAAAAATCTATCGTTAGTTTTTGGTATTGTACTATCTTCATTCACGATAATGAAGCCCAAACTTTCTAAGATACTACAAATTTTTAATAGGCTTAGATTCATACCAGTTATTTTAGATAAACAACTTATAGGAAACTCTAAAGATTTCATAATAGGATTAATGCTACCTTCATATATCACCTGGGAAATTTCCCCACCGCAAATAGAAACGATCATTTCAGTAGCAATATTTAAGGCTTTCATAGTAAATGCCTGATCTATATTGCGTTCAAAACGGTAACGTGATTCAGTATCAAGCTGTAACCGTCTGCCCATTTTAATAATATAGCTAGGTGCAAAACAGGCGGCTTCTAAAATAATATTTTGCGTACTTAATGTGCAACTACTATGACTCCCTCCTATAATGCCAGCAATAGCTTGAGGTTCCGACTGATCCTGGACTATTAAATCGTCTTCTTCTAAATCATATTCTTTTTCATTTAACGCTATGAATTTAGTTTTTTCTTGAAGTAATGCTACCTCAATATTACCTACAAATTTACTTTGATCATAAGCATGCATTGGCTGACCAAAGCTATATAATATATAATTAGCTACATCTACTATTGCTGAGACCGATTTTACCCCTATATTATCTAATAAACGTTTTAACCAATCTGGACTCTCTCTATTGTTTAAGTTTCTTATTTCTCTAACACAAAATAAGCAAGCAGCTGTTTTATCTTGGACCTTTAACGTAAGCTCCGACTGAAACCCTTCTTGAATTACTGGTAGGGTTAATTCTGTCAGCCTACCTATTCCGCTAGCCGCTAAATCTCTAGCTATTCCATAAACTCCAAGTGCATCCCCGCGATTGGGAGTAACATTAATATTGAGTACTGGGTCATCCAGCCCATAATAATTTACAAATGGCTCTCCTACCTTAGCAGTAATAGGCAATTCAATAATCCCTTCAGGATCGGTGCCCACTAATAATTCTGCTTCAGAACAAAGCATCCCACAGCTTTTTTCCCCACGGATTATCGATTCTTTAATCTTAAACTTACCCCTTGGAATTTCACAGCCAACCTTAGCTAATACCACTTTGAGATTTGCCCTAGCATTACTAGCGCCACAAACAATTTGTAATATTCCTTCTTGCGTTTCTACTTCACATATTTGTAATTTATCTGCCGCAGGGTGAGGCTTAGTACTTAATATATACGCTACTTTAAAATCACTTAATTCGGCCCTTCTGTCTATTATTTCTTCTACTTCAAGACCCAGTGCCGTTAAGCATTGAGCAATTTCTGCTACCGAAGCGTCAGTGTCTAAAAATTTCTTTAACCAGGATAAAGTAATTTTCATTTTGTTATCCCCCCTGCTATAGCCGCAAAATCAAAAGCAGAAAAATTATAATGTTTTAACCATCTGATATCACCTTCAAAAAACTGTCTCAGGTCTTTAATATTATATTTTAACATAGCGAAACGCTCAATCCCTAAGCCAAACGCAAATCCTTGGTATTTTTCACTATCTATATTAACATTCTTTAAGACATTGGGGTGTACCATCCCACAGCCCAATACTTCAAGCCACCTGTCACTATTTGGCATTTTAATATCTACCTCGGCTGACGGTTCAGTAAATGGAAAGAAACTTGGTCTAAACCGTATTTCTATGTTGGCTTGTTCAAAAAAGTTTTTGATAAACTCGATTATTACATATTTCAAATGCCCCATATTAATCTTTTCCTCAATTACTAAACCTTCAATTTGATGAAACATTGGGGTATGAGTCATGTCAGAGTCAGAGCGATAAGTTCTACCGGGCGCAATAAATCTAAAAGGTGGATTACTATTTTCCATTGCCCTAATTTGAATTGGGGAGGTATGAGTACGTAATAATAGGTTCTGCCCTTCTTTTTGTGATTTAAGGTAGAATGTATCATGCATTTGCCGCGCCGGATGGTCTTTATCAAAATTCAAAGCGGTAAAGTTATACCAGTCATTCTCTATAGTAGGACCCCCTTGGACGTTGAGACCAAATTTTGCAAAGATTTGAATCAATTCTTCAGTAGCTTGGGTAATAGGGTGTATACTTCCTTGTTTATATGACCTTGCGGGAATTGTTAAATCTATTTTTTCTTCAATAAAACGTTTTGCTAACTCACTTTCCTCTAACACTACTTGTCTTGCTTCTAACAAATTGGTAATTTTTAATTTCACTAAATTAATAGCTTCTCCCAGATGCTTACGCTCAACTTGCTCAATAGTGGCCAGTTGTTTCATTTCTTGATTAATTAAGCTTTGCTTCCCCAAAAACTCTACTCTAACTTGCTGTAATTCAGATATAGTATTGGTTAACTCTATTTTTTTCTCTGCAGAATGTAGTATTTTATTAAGATTATTCATAAAGCTCAAATTAGGTAATTTAAATATAGCTATACTGCTCATACTTCAAGAATTGGATTTTATTTTGAATGACGAGCGCGCAGCGTACTATGTAAGTACGTAAACACATTAGCTCACGATAAAATAAAAAAACAATTCGTCTTATGCAGGAAGTCTACTATGGAAAATAAATTAATTTACTAATAAAAGCAATGAAGATATAGTAGACCTCTTGCATAACCTAAAGATAATTGAAGAATTTTTAGGAGAAACGAAGTCGAGTACCGCAGCGTACATGTTAAGTACGTGAGGAACAGAGAGGAGTTTCGACGACAAAATTACCAATTAGATTAGGTTATGCAAGAGGTCTAGTGAATTCAGAAGAATTAAGAACTGATAGGAGAGGCAGTGAAGCCTAGGTTCTGTAAAGGAAAAAGATTACTGCTATAAAGGAAGATTAAAATGCTTAAAGTAAGACAAATTGGGGATCCACAACTTCACCTGGTACCAGCCAAGGCAGACCTATCGAAGATTGACTTGGTACAAAATTATATCACTATTTTACAAGAGGTAAAAAATTTATACGGCGGGGTTGGAATAGCATGTAATCAATGCTTAGAAATTACTAATCCTATTCAACTTGCTTTAGTTGGTGTTGGGGATGAAAAATCAAAAGTAGAAGCCCAGAAGAGGTACCCTCATGAACAAATCCCTAGTACGACTATTATGATAAACCCGACCATAGTAGGTTATAGTCAAGAAACATATTATCCCACATATGGTGAAGGGTGCTTAAGCGTTTTTGGGCCGATACGCGGCAAAGTCCGAAGATATTCTCGCATCACAGTTCAATATCAAACCTTAGAAGGTTATATTATCAAAAGAGAGGTTGAAGGTTTTGAGGCCCACATAATTCAGCATGAATATGACCATTTACTCGGAATTGTTTATCTACAAAGAATATTTCAGGATTGTACCTTGGCGAGCAAAGAGTTAATAGCTACTTTGCTAGACAGAGAAATAAATAATAGACAAAATCGTCTTCCTTATAACGGTACGGTTTCTAATCAACCAATACTTGTTTTTGATAGAAAAGAAGATCAAGTAATTTTTGAGCCTACTCTGTTATCTCTCCTATTAACACAATTAGAAAACTCTACACTTTTAGGCATGAAACAGTGCTTACAATCCCCCCATCCGCTCCACTAACGCAATAGACCTCTTGCATAACCTAAAGATAATTGAAGAATTTTTAGGAGAAACGAAGTCGAGTACCGCAGCGTACATAGACGTACGTGAGGAACAGAGAGGAGTTTCGACGACAAAATTACCAATTAGATTAGGTTATGCAAGAGGTCTAATGTCATAGCACAGAGTAAAATAATTTTCATACTGGTGCTGGTCCAGTACTAGCGTACTGGTCCAGCACCAGTATGCTTCTTTCCAGACATCATTACTTTCTTACCTGCCACAAGCAACTCCTGAAAACTCTTCGCGCACTCGCCAGAGGCTTTAGTATTCTCTAGGACGCCTTTACATATCACAATAACTACGTTGCAGGCAGAGTTAATGAACTTCTTTAGGGCCGTTAGAAATTCCTTCTCTTTCAGTACCCCAATTGGTTCTACAACCTTCTCCACCAATAGAGCTTGCACAAATTTCTCCAAGCGCCCCATCGGGCTCTTCTCATAACGTGATTTAATTAACTCATCCAAGTTCTCTCGTGGATCTTTTAATACATCTTCGAAACCACTACCAAAATTTTCTAAAATTTTCTTACCTCCTTCCAGATGGAGCTTACCCTTTTCACTAACCGGCCCCGCAAGGATTGAGTTAACAAGCTCTAAGACTACTGCTACCTTAGTTTTAATGTCCTGTAATTTTTGACCAGCAGTATCCTGAAATTCCCCTATATTATTTAATTTTTCTCCTTCTACATGGTGAGCTACCGTTTTACTATCTTGCTTGCTATCTCCAACCATTGCTGTATTATTTTTTTTATCTATTATTACTTCTTTCCAAATCACTACCTGAAATTTGTTGTTCTATTGTCATTATTATCCTTCCTTAATTAATTCATGTAATTAAATATCGATTAACGAGCTAAATCAATTATTTAAATAACTCTTCAGTATAAGCTTACCATATCTTATATTAACTTAATAACCATTTTCCTAAAAAATTTAATTATTCTCCTGACCTGTGTAAACTTAAGGCTATTTTATGTATAAATTACTAATTAATATTTGCATATTAAGGCCTAATCTATTAGAATAAGGTTTTTTTATGTGTATTTAAGTAGTGTGGTAAAATTTTGGCTTTGACAAATATGCAGTAAAGACTTATTATTCAGAATTAAAAACTACCTTTGTATCCAGAACATCTTGTTGCTGCAAATATTGGTGTTGGATAATATAAGTAGTTTATTCATATACCGTTACATTTTATTCTATTATCAAGTAATTATCATATATATTATGCTAAAAAATATCGACTGGCCTGCTTTTTTTGTACTACTTCTCTTGCCTTTTTTGCTGTTATATTTAATGATAAAATATTCAGCTGTTAATGGCATTGGTTTATTTGAAATCGGCTTACTGATCGCAGGGTATTATGGAGCTAACATTGCAGTAGGAGTAGGTTTGCACCGTTTATGGTCTCATCATGCTTTTAAAACGAATAAAGTAGTGGAGTTTGTTCTGGCAGTTATGTCAGCCGCTACATTGCAAGGACCAGTGTTATCTTGGGCATCAAATCATCATAAACATCATACTTTTACTGATAAAGATTTGGATCCCCATAGCCCATTAAAATATGATAATAAAATTTTAGGTTTTTTATGGTCGCATATTGGTTGGATGATAATCGGAGGTAGCTATAAATCAATTGACCGTATTACTATGGTTAAACTCGGAAAAAACAAAATCTTAAAATGGCAGTTAAAATATTATTGGGAAATTGCTATATTGATGAATAGTGTTGTTCCTATAACAATTGGTTATTTAATTAAGGGAACTCTTACTGCAGCATATGCAGGTTTTTTATTTATTTCTATAGGTAGAGCCCTCCAACAGCACGCAACTTTTTGTGTGAATTCATTATGTCATTTCGTTGGTAGTAAGAAATATTACAAAGGTACTGCTGGGGATATCTGGTGGATGGCATTATTTTTATTAGGGGAAAATTGGCATAATTTCCATCATGCTTTTCCTTCTGACTACCGTAATGGTATTAAATGGTATCATTTTGATGTACATAAATGGATAATATACGTAATGAGCAAATTGGGATTAGCTTGGAACTTAGAACGAACGGAAAAAGTCCGAATCAATGCAAAAATGCATGAAGTGCGCTTCAGTGTAGTAGAAGGAAGGACCCAACAATTAGGTTTACTACAAAGTAAGGCTGAACAATTAGTAGAACATATACGGATAAAGCTTCAAGAACTTGAAAATTCTTCTGTCTCTATCAAAGAACAATTGAATAAATCTTTCATAGAAATTCAAGAATCCCTTAAAAAGCTTGCAGAACAATTACATTCATCAATACAATTAACTGAAAAATCGTCCGAGCAATTACTTAAGATTGCTACTAAGAAAATTAAAGGCAGTGAAGAGGCTATTTATCAATTATATAATAAACTAAATAAACAGCAATATCTTAGTAACTAGCTGTGCTGTGCATGTTCTATGTAATCATTAGACTTCCTGCATAAAGTCGAGCTAGTGCATTTTATCCTATTCGATATACTCCTCGCAGATGATTTTGCTGCTAGGCGCGATGGTAGAGCCTATAGATAATAGGCGAGCTATTTGAGCAACGACGCATGCAAATTCGTATCAGAAGAGTTTATTATATGGATAATTAATTTTATCTTAATATTTGGCTCATTAACAACTTAAATATAATAGATGTTATGCAAAATTTACCTCCTATTAAAGAGATGAGCTTTGAGGACGCTTTAACGGAATTAAAAGACATTGTCAAAAAAATTGATATGGGTGAAGAAAGTTTAGAGTCTTCAATTAATAACTTTGAAAGAGGAATTTTACTAAAAGAGCATTGCGAACAAAAATTAGCTGATGCCCGTTTAAAAATTGAAAAGATTACTAAGCTAGTAGATTCGACGGTAATATTAGAGACAATTGATTCGTAAAAAGCATTTACTAGACTTCCTGCATAAGTCAAAAATAGTTAAGGGATTTTTAGGAAAAACGAAGCCGAACCGAGCTGCCCCCCATGTACGCAGCTGAGGAGCGGAAGCAAGTTTTGAGAATAAAATCACCCACTAGATCGAACTTATGCAGGAAGTCTACTAAACCTTATATGCAATTCCAAACAGTATACTGCCTAAATTGAAAAATATAGTATATACTGCTCGTAACTGAAGAGTTGGTAGACGATAGAATCAACTTCAAGAAAAGCTAGCAGTGTCAAAGTCGAGAAGCGCAGCGTACTATAATAGTACGTGAGCATCGCAGATCTTTAGGGCCCAACGACGCCAATTCTTGAAGTTCCTAGAGTATATACGTTACATAAACCGCAAATCCTTGTACACAATAAGAAACTATTCTTAGCAGCCAATGAGTATAGTAGCTCAATACGAGTTTCAAAGTAGATCTATTAAAACAACCATAAGTGAAATTATACACGATATAAAGAAATATATAATTTTTATTATTTAGCTTTAAGCTGTAGTATTGTTGCTAGTAATGCATATAGATAAATTTAAAAAGCGTTAAAATTACTGTTATTTTACACTGGCATAAAATGTTTTTTTATGCTAGAAAGTTGGGAGTTATTATACCAAAGTGAAAAACGTTATTTATACATAGATATATTCCTACTTATTTCTAATGCAATAAATTGTAGTTGAATGAGGTTCCTATATTGCACAAGAACAAAAATATATCAAAATTAAGTATAAATGTTTTACACTTAAATATTTTTCTGAATTAATTTAAATAAGTTGTGAGGTTCTAAATTATGAGTACAGATAAGGATGTTGAAAATGCTGTTATTAAGATTGTTGCTAGCTCATTAAAACTAGAGGAATCAAAAATAACCCCTGATTCTAGGTTCATTGAGGACCTAAGAGCAGATAGTTTAGACACTGTTGAATTAATGATGGCAATAGAAGCAAAATTTAAGTGTGATATACCAGATGAAGATGCAGGTAAAATTCTAACTGTTGCTGACGTAATACGTTATATAGAAAATAAACAACCTGTAGTAGGAAGTTAAATAACCTTCCGCTAG
Source organism: Candidatus Tisiphia endosymbiont of Beris chalybata (assembly GCF_964026555.1). NCBI lineage: Bacteria > Pseudomonadati > Pseudomonadota > Alphaproteobacteria > Rickettsiales > Rickettsiaceae > Candidatus Tisiphia > Candidatus Tisiphia endosymbiont of Beris chalybata. The sequence continues at coordinate 152,926 of NZ_OZ032159.1, forward strand.
ATATTATATGATCTTGATTTTATGTTAAGAACTAACACTCAAAAACAGAACAGATATGTCAACTAGACGGGTAGTGATAACAGGTCTTGGCCTAGTTACCCCATTGGGTCACAATGTTAAGTCTTCGTGGAATGGAATTATAGAAGGGCGTAGCGGTATTAAACCGATTACAGGATTTAATGTTGATAAACTGGCGTGCAAAATAGCAGGGATAGTGGATAAGTCCAGCACTAATGGCTTCAACCCCGAACAATACATCAACCCGCGCAGCCTTCATAAAATGGATTTATTCATCCAGTATGGAATTGCCGCAGCTGCCGATGCAATAGAAGATAGTGGTTGGAAGGCAACTAATGAATTATCTGCAAATAGAACAGGTATAATATTAGGATCAGGTATTGGTGGGCTTAAGATGATTGAAGAAACGTCTGTGAAATTCCATACAGAAAATAATGGTAAAGTCAGCCCTTTCTTCATCCCTGCTTCGCTAATTAATCTATTGGCTGGGCACGTTTCAATTCAATATGGTTTTACCGGACCAAATCATGCGACAGCTACTGCTTGTTCTACAGGAGCGCATGCTATAGGTGATGCGATGCGGATGATCCAATATGGGAATGTCGATGTTATGATTGCTGGCGGTGCTGAAGCTCCAATTACGCCAGTCGGAGTAGCAGGGTTTATTGCCGCAAGGGCATTATCTACTAAATATAATTCTACCCCAGAGATTGCGTCAAGGCCTTGGGATAAAGACCGTGATGGGTTTGTCATGGGCGAAGGAGCGGCTGTAGTAGTGCTGGAAGAATACCAACATGCTATAGTAAGAGGTGCTAAAATTTATGGTGAAATCGTGGGGTATGGTTCTACCGGAGATGCCTACCATATTACCTCGCCTCATCCTGAAGGCAAGGGGGCTTATAGAGCGATGGTCGAGGCTCTTAAAGATGCTCAAATCAACGCTCAGCATATTGACTATATTAATGCGCACGGTACTTCTACTCCCGTTGGTGATGTGATTGAGTTATTGGCGGTACAAAAATTATTTTTAGATGCCAATCCAAAAATCCTTATGTCTTCCACTAAATCATCCACTGGGCATTTACTTGGCGCCACTGGTAGTATGGAATTAATTTTTTCCCTTCTGGCAATCCAGGATCAAGTGGCCCCTCCTACTTTAAATCTATATAATTGTATAGAAGAAGCCAAGATAGATTTAGTACCATTAGAAGCGCGAAATAAAAAAATTAATTATGTTCTTTCCAACTCCTTTGGTTTTGGGGGCACTAACGCTAGTTTAATTATTAAAAAGATTTAGGGCGTGTAGACAACTAGTTCTGCAAACATTTTTATGTATAAATATATTTATGACCACCCCTATTTATTATATTAAAAATGGTAATTTAAGCTTTGCAGATAAGCCTATATTATCAAATCTTACCTTGTATATTCATAAAGGAGATAAGATTTGTCTTATTGGAAAAAATGGTTGTGGTAAATCTAGTCTAATGAAAGTAATTGCAGGAAGTTACGAGCTAGATAATGGTGAGTTATTTCAGGATACTAGGACAACAATTAATTATTTGAATCAAGAAGTTAAACCTAATTTAAACTTACCTATTTATGATTTTGTGCTAGATCAATTCAGCGTGAGCGAGGTTGATCAATATAAAGTTGATATCATCCTAGAGAAACTACAGCTTGATAAATCTAGTAATTTAGCTAGCTGTTCCGGCGGACAAATCCGAAGAGCTCACCTAGCTAAAACCTTAGTGGCAGAACCAGAAATTCTGCTGCTTGATGAACCTACTAACCATCTTGATATCTCAACCATAGAATGGCTGGAAGAATTCGTCAAATCTTACAATGGCGCTATTGTGTGCGTGAGTCATGATAGAGCATTTTTAACAAACGTGACTAATAAAATTTGGTGGCTTGACCGAGGGAATTTACGAAAATCAGACCAAGGCTTTAAATATTTTGAAGAATGGCAAGAACTCATTATCGAACAAGAAGAAACAATTTTAAAAAAGTTGAATAAAAAGCTGGGGGTAGAAAATGACTGGCTCCAGACCGGAGTAACCGCTAGAAGGAAAAGAAATCAAAAAAGATTAGCAGATTTAAAAAGCTTAAGAGAAATAACTAGAAAACATGCTAATAACCTGGCCTTATCTAAGCAAAGGGTCAAAATAGATAATATTGAAGAGTCTAGTCAAAGTAAATTCATTATAGAACTGGATAGTGTGTCTTTCCATTACCCCAAAACTCAAATTATTAATAATTTCAGCTTTAGGGTGAAAAAAGGAGAAAAAATAGGAATAATTGGTTCAAATGGCTCTGGAAAAACTACTTTGATTAAATTAATCACTAAGCAAATTGCCCCCCACTTGGGCAAAGTAATACATGGTACTAAATTAAATATTTCTTATTTTGACCAACATAGAATAGAATTAAATCCTAACTATACATTACAACAAATATTATGCCCTACGGGCGGTGATCAAGTATTTTTACCTAATAAAACTATGCATGTTGCAGGTTATTTAAAGCAATTCATGTTCGACCCTAAACTTCTTACCACCAAAGTAGGCACCTTATCAGGAGGAGAAGCTAGCAGGTTGTTATTAGCTAAAACTCTAATCAATCCTGGTAACTTGCTAATTTTAGATGAGCCAACGAACGATCTTGATATGGATAGTTTAGAGATCCTATTGGATATTCTAGGCGAATACCCTAGCACATTATTAATAATTAGCCATGATCGTGATTTCTTACATAGGTTAGTCACGAGAACTTTAATTTTCTCTCACAATACCACCTCTAACAATACCATAATTGATATAGCGGGAAGTTATGAAGATTACCGCCAATTAGTTCCTGCAGCTTTAACAGCCAAACAACCAATCAAATTAGCCAACAAACCACCCACCCCTGCTTTTAAAGAGGAAACAACAAAACCTAAGAAATTATCTTATAAATATCAGCGATTACTTGAAACAATCCCAATAGAAATAGAGGCGTTAGAATTAAAGATTAAAAATTTAGAATTACACTTAAGCGATAATACTTTATTTTCTACTAATTCTATTAAATTTAATCAATTAAGCAACGATCTATTATTGCATAAGAAACAGCTTGAAGAATTATTAGCCCAATGGCTAAAGATTGAAGAATTCGGCATTGCCGATAAATAGTTGATGGCAATCAAAGATTGTGCTTGGGTACCGTAAACGTCATGAGCTAAGCGAGCGTTTGCTGCGCGCAGCAATCCAGGAAACATTGGTTTGTTTGCAGGATTTTCTGGATTGCTTCGTCGGCCTTATGGCCTTCTCGCAATGACAATGCTCTGGATCAACTATTTATCGGCAATGCCATAGGCAATGCCGCAGTATATGTAAAATTTATATTGAATAATTAAATTATTTGTGTTAAAATGACTTTATTTCTCTTAAGTTGTATTAATTTTTTCTTATTTAACAGCATATTGGGGTAGCGCTTTACGAATATGCCTACTCCTGACTCTTAATACAAAAAAAACCAAATTTGCGCAGGATCTAAATTCTATGCAGCTAAGGTGAGAGCACTGTATAGTTTAATTTATTAATTTCTATACCTCATCACAATTTTTAAAGAAGTGACGCTATGGCAGCTCTAACAAAATCAAAGCCTCTACAAAAAATTATATCTTTTTCTGAAGATAAGTCTGATATAGATAGAACTCAATCTATCCTTAATGAAGGTTGGTCGATAGTAAAATTAGTACCATGTGGAAATCACTATGTTGGTGTTATGGAAAAGCCAACTTACGATACTTCTCTTAGTGCTGAAGAACAGCTTGTTTATATCCCTCCGAAAAAAAAGATCTCGTTTAGTTGAATATATTTTAAATGAGGCCTCTTTCAAAACATGCTTCGGATAGGGAATTTTATAGGGATAGTGTATCTATTGCAAAAAATTTCTGCTATTTTGCCCAGAAAATACGCATAAATCAAGCTATAAAAATTTCCTTCACAAAACCTAAGATATGACAAAGTATAAAAATCATTAAGCCTTGATTTCAGTATGTATTTTCCTTGATTTTGATAAGTCGATCCAGTATAAAAGTAATTATTTCAGGTTTAGATCATCATCATGCAACGTTTAAAAATCCTTTTTACCCTAGCGTTATTATTATTGTATACTATTTCGCCAGTTGAGGCACGGTGGGGTAAATATGAAGATGCTGCAGTTGAAATTAAATTTTTTAATAATAAGATTAAAGTAAATAAAAATGGTACTTCGGAAATAATAACAGAATTCAAGGCTACCATACTTAAAGAAACTGCACGTAGTAGCTTTTCCCAATATAGTTTTACTTACAATGGAGATAGTTCCTACATCACTATTTTAGAAGCTAAAACCATTTATAATGGAAAAGAATACCTAGTTACTAAAGATATGATAGAAGATAAACCGCTTGCCAGTGGGGGCCAGGGATTTGACCAGTTAAAGCAATTAGTTCTCTCCTTCCCCAAAGTAGAACTCGGAGCCACAATCTATTTAAAATATAAACAAGTCGAAACAAAAGTTCCCATTGATAATTTTTATGGCCATAACTTATTTTATGGGGGGGGAGGTTATTGGCAAGCAAGCAGTACTAAAATTACTTCGGAATTACCTTTAAAGCTCAAAATAAATGATCCCAAGAATGTATTAAAAGTTGTCCAAGAAACAAAGAAGAATACAGATTCTATAAATATTACCTTAACCGCACCTATCTATGAGGGGCTAGTAAATGAGCCTAGTAATGGTATATTAAATATTAAACACGCTACGTGGGTTTCAGTGTCCAGCCTGCTTGATTGGCAAGAGTTTGCTAAAAAATTAACCCCTGGCTATTACAAAGTCATTAATCAACCACTTCCTGAAATATTCACCACCATAGCAGATTCCGCGGCTAAGAAGAATAACGATGAGGAAAAAATTAATTTTGTTACTTCTTCACTAAATGAAAAAATTCAATATATGGGAGATTGGAGGTCAATAGCAGGGCGTTATTTTCCAAGAGATTTAGAGAAAATAGCTAATTCCCAAATTGGAGATTGCAAAGATTTTACGGCAAGTACAGCCTCTATACTACAAAAGCTTGGGTATCAAGTGCAGCCTATTTTAGTCATGAGAGGGACTTATAATATTTCTAATCCCGGATCATTACCTAATATAAGTAATTTTAACCATGTAATGCTTAAGGTTACCAGCCCAGAACAGAAAGTGTATTGGATTGATCCCACCAATATAGTGAGCATGGCTCAAGGTATTTTCCCGGATATCTCTAATAAAGACGGTTTAATGTTAGATGCTAAGGAGGCAGGGTACGTAAAAATCCCAGCAATATCGGAACAAAGCTCAAAAACCACCTATAATAGTGAATTAATTATTCAAAATAACGTTATAGATGAAACGGGGCAAGCAGTAATGCATGGAGAAACAGCTTTAGATTTCGCAGGGGCTGGATTATATTATTCAAATGAGCAATTGAGAGATATGACTTTTTATTTGATTAGTGGAGTACATCTTAATGAAGAAGACAAGAAATCTTTAGAATTACCTGACCTTACTTCGCGCATTGTCAAAGACCTTACTATCAAATATAAATTTCAACAAAAAAATCTACTCTTTAATACTAATAATGGGCCGGCTTTAAGGCTGGGGGGGAGCAGTGCAGTCAAACATATTATTAGTACAGCACCAGATCAGCTATCAGATATCTTTATCGGCATCCCGGGGACTAATGAAAAACATATACAAATAAGAAATACTACAATTAAACACTGTGAAAGATTAGACTTTAAAATAGATTCCCCCTGGTTATCGATTAATAGATTCTGTAAATATCAAGATCAGGGTACTGAATTTATCGATAAAGTAATTATACGCAAAAGTTTTATTACCAATGAAGAGTTAAAGACTACAGAATATAAAAATTTGAAAGAGCAGTTAGAAAATAATTTTGATGGAGCTTCTATAATAATAAATGAATAAAAATTAATTATGGATGTATACCATTTCCCAAAACTAAATTAGGCATTGCCGATAAATAGTTGATGCCGGAGCATTGTCATTGCGAGAAGGCCATAAGGCCGACAAAGCAATCTCGAAAAATCCTGCAAACAAAACCAAGGTTTCCTGGATTGCTGCGCGCAGCAAACGCTCAATCGCAATGACGTTTACGGTACCCAAGCACAATCTTTGATTGCCATCAACTATTTATCGGCAATGCCCTAAATTAGCATTAGGAATACGAGTGTCGAGCGGCGGAGCGGGAGATCATGAAGTATAGTATAGTCCATTAAAGCGTGGCGCGTACAGGGTATTTATCTTCAAGTATGCATGACTACTATGCTTTCCGGATACTATTATGTATATATCTAATGATATAAGCTATATCATAGCAACCTAAGCTATACTACGAACGTAGATGATTAGTTTTCAGGCATGGTATAAGATCATAAGGTGTTTCTTGTCCTTATTAAAACTCTTACATCAGATGGCTCAACAATTTATTGTTAGACATTTTTTTCAACTTGCTACCTCCAGGGAATTGAAAGGAAATAAGGCACGCAAAACCGCAGCGCCCTTAGCTGCAACTGAGGAATTCCTAGGTTCTGTGAAGGAAATCTTTATAGAAGTGATTTATAGAGCATTTTAAGCGAAAAATAGTGGGAATTTTTTTGTAGGAATATTGTGCTTCAATTTACACTAAGTATTTTGTGAACTTATCTACCGCCTCTCTCGCTCCCGGGGCGTTTAGCAGAACTTTGGCTTACGGGCGGCGGTAAGACATTGGGAAGATTTGTAACCTTCGGATGTTTCTCCTCCATAACTTTTCTCATTTTGTCTACTACTGCCTTTGCTAGACTCTTGATTTCCTGTTCAGGCATAGTAAGTTTAGCTATTGTTTCTGGCGCTACTTCTCCAAGCGTGCGTACTACTTGTATAAATTCTCCTGATTTTATCACCTTTTGCATTTTCGGATTCTGGATTAATTCTTTAAATTTTTTCTCTACTTTTTCTTTTTCTTCTTTAAATTGTTCGGGGTTTTTTGTTTGGGCGATTTTCTCTATATTTTTTAGCTTAGGGTTATCGCGCATTAAGACTTGGAATACCTTAGCGTTTTTATTGCTATTTTTTTCATACTTCTGATTAACCTCGAATAAACGAGGATTTTTTAGTTTTAAAGCTTTCTTTAGGACCTCTATGTCCGTAGAGTCTGATTTACCGGAGTTATACTTCTCTAGTGCATCGATCTTCCTCTTAATCTTAGCCCCGGAATTAATTTTTCCTTTTTCTGGAGTGTCACTATTTTTATTACTTTCTTCTTTTAACTCTTGATTAGTTGCTAATCTATCTTGCTTATCTATTAAGAGGAGAAAGTCCTGATACCCATTAACGTTAATGTCCTTTGGCTTATTGGTATCTGTATTATGCTCCTCTAACGTTTTGCGTACCATACTTAAGATTACAGCCTTATTTAAGTCCTTTATTTCCTCTTCGGTGAACTGAGATTTGTCATTTTTGGTTTCACTTTCTGGCATTTCATACCTAATTTATTATTCTTATCTATTGGCCTAATATTTATCGCTTTTCGTTAACTTCGGGCTTAACCGAGGCATGATGCTTTCCTTCTCCAGCTCTCTCCCTGGCTCCATATTATAGTCACTTAGGTGAATTAGATACTAGGCGCGAGGAGTGAAGCCTAGGAGATACTAAGTAAGCGACGAGCAACAACGTAGCTAGTTTAACCTAAGTGACTATATCTCTTGTTAGGATTCATACTAACCTTATAAATTATCATGGTAGTACAATTCTTGACTGTTTAAAAATTATTTACCAAAATTAATAAAATAAATAATAAAGAGTGTTACATTTATGTTAATAAATGTAAGCTATTAGCTAGAAAAACGAACAACATAGAGGAAGGCTTTTCTAGACAAGAGTTGCTAATTCGTGACTTTTTATTAATTAGGTAATGATAAGAAAATAATAATTTGCCTTAGATATTTTAAGCTTAATATAATTTTGTGTTTTGGTGGGAGGCAATATGCCGCAACAATGCGCGCGCAAGGAAAAATTCTTCCTTTACTTAGGCAGTGGGGTTATCTAGACTAAAAATCTTCTTATTATCATCATAAGAAAAAATTTCTGCATACCTACCCCAACCTATTACAGATTTTAAAGTGGTAATAGCATCCTCATTAGCTAGTTTATCGGTAAGATAAGACTTAAAATGTGCAAAAGAGGCTTTATGGTCTGGTTTTTGATGTAAAGTAGTATATATATAAGATGCAATAGCTATATTATCGAGTAGATGCTGTTTGAAAATATTTTTTCTTTCCTCTAAGTTACCACTAGCAAACAACTTTCCAGCTTGATTTAATTTTACATTTTCTGAAGTAACCGTAGCAAAATCTAATATTTGTAATGCATTAACAATTTGTAATATTTCACTCATATTGTGAATATGAAACACCTCCAGTAAATCTGATAAAGGTGCATTACCTTGGTATGGTAAGCTAGCTAGTGCTTCAATACTACCAATTAATTTCGTTACTGACGTTAAATTAATTTTTTGATCAAGATTCTTATCTTTACGACTCACTACCGTAGTTGGCTTTTCATATGCAGATACCATATGACTATATATTTTATCAACTATTAGACCAAATTCCATACTATGAATATCGCGGGGTCTTGCTAAGGCAATAGGGATTTCAGATACTATTCTCCCAGGGTTAGCAGAAAGTATCAGCACTCTATCCGCCATAGTTACAGCTTCTTCAATTGAATGCGTTATTAGCACTACGGACTGCATCTGAGTTTCTCCCCTCTCCCATAAATTCAGGAAATCTTTCTTCAAATTATTAGCTGTAAGAATATCTAAAGCAGAAAAAGCTTCATCCATGAGTAAAATTTCTGGCCTTAGCACTAAAGCTCTGGCAAAACCCACCCTCTGCTTCATCCCCCCTGATAATTCTTTAGGGTAGGCCGATTCAAAACCATCCAGGCCTATCATGTCAATGGCATCTAACGCACGTTTACGGCGCTCATAGCTAGATAAATTTAAACTTTCTAAACCTAATTCAACATTTTCTAGCACTGTCAGCCACGGAAAAAGAGCAAATGCTTGAAAAATCATGCTAATATTGCAGTTCTCTTCAATAGACCTTTGGTTATACCTTATTACTTGTCCCTGAACTGGCAATATAAAACCAGCTATTATTCTTAATAATGTAGATTTGCCTGAACCAGATTTACCAAGGATTGCCACTATTTCACCAGCTTTAAGCGTAAGATTAATATTATCTAATATCTTTTTCTTACTACTATCCTCCTTTGTAATAACATGACTAATTGATACTAATTCCAGTAAACTATCTGCCATAAATTTTCCTTTTTAATAATTAAGGAATTAGACTTCCTGCATAAGCCAAAAAAGCGCTCGGGATTTTGAGGAAAAACGAAGCCTAGCCGAACTGCGTACTAAACTGTACATGAGGTGCGTCAGAGGCACGTTTTGACAACAAAATTATCCCCTAGGGCGGCTTATGTAGGAGGCCTATTATAAAAATTGATATATTCTTTTTGTTCCTAGGAACCATCGTTTTATTTTGAGTAGTAAGGGCGTGGTAGTAACATACACGTTAGATTAGCACCCGCATCCTTAAAAAATAAAATGAGAGTTCTGAGAAGCAAAAAGAGTATATATTAAATTTTAAAGCGATTTATACAATACTCCTGTAAGGGCCGCCAAACTAAACGATTAAAAAATACTACTAATAAAGCCATGACCCCCATGCCTAAAACTATTTTATTAAAATCTGCTTTAATCGTCATTTGAGCTATATAGCTTCCTATACCATCGGCTATCATTGTTTGATCTCCAAAAGTAATAATTTCTGCTACTATACTAGTATTCCATGCGCCCCCAGAGGCAGTGATTGCTCCTATGATAAAATATGGAATAATTGCTGGTAACATTACCTTATACCACCAACTCCACCCTTTAACCCTCAAAATTTTTGTCACATCCTTAAGTTCATTTGGCACAGAAGAGGCCCCGGCTATTACGTTAAATAAGATATACCATTGCGTCCCTACTATCATTAAAGGACTAAGCCAAATGTTGGGGTTTAAATGGTAATGAGTAATAACTATAAAGACCACAGGAAATAATAAATTTACTGGAAAGGCTGCAAGGAACTGAGCCAAGGGCTGGGCAAAGGAAGCTATTTTAGGATTTAAGCCAATATATATACCAATAGGAACCCATATTACTGCCGCAATAATAATTAATATTACTACCCGGAGTAAAGTAATTAAACCAAGTTTAAAGGCATATAACATCTCAGCTAGGCCAATATCATGATATAAGAAATAACTTATATAATAAACAGCAAAACAACTAATAACAAATAAACCTATATACCATAAATAATCCAGAAGAGTAGAGGAGACATTTGAAGAATTAATCAATAAATTTTTTTCTCTTATACCATATTTATTGAAGAGGGGAGCATATAATATTAATTTGCCAAGGGAATAAATAGGAACAGTTAATTTTTTAATTAATTTACTTCTTTGAAATAAGGTCAATACCCAAGAGCTAGGCGCATTATTACCGGACGCCATATTATAATAAAATTTGTCAGCCCATGCAGTTAAGGGCCTCAGTAATAATTGATCGTATAATATAATAACTAAGGTCATAGCTAGAAGGGCATATCCTATAGCATGAAAATTTTGCTGCTGAATTGCTAGCGCAATATACGACCCAATGCCTGGTAAAGTAATATTGCTATTTCCGACTGTAATTACTTCGGAAGCAACCACAAAAAACCAACCACTAGATATTGATATACCGAGATTTCCTACTAAAGATGGTATTGCATAAGGAACATTAATTTGCCAAAATCTCCTCCAGCTAGACATCCTAAAAATATAGGCTACTTCTTCCAATTCTTGAGGAATAGTTTTTAAAGAATAATAAAAACTAAACGTCATATTCCAAGCTTGTGAAGTAAAAATAGCAAATATCGCCGCACATTCCGCGCCCATTACACTTGATGGAAAAAGCGCTAAAAAAGCTGTAACCGTAAAGGAGATATAACCCAGAATAGGTAGAGATTGTAAAATATCTAGCAATGGAATAAAAATTTGTTCGCACTTCTTACTTTTGGCCGCTAAGGTCCCATAAATAAAAGTAAATACTAACGATATTATAACAGCAATCAGCATCCTTAAAAGCGTTCTAAGGGAATAATGAAAGAGGTTACTGTACTCTAAGTTCACTGGTTCTTGTGTTAATATAGCGATCGGGGCATTCATTTGTTTTAATCCCCAAGCAATAAAAATAAAGAAAAGTCCTAATATTAAAAATGTTAAACAATTAAACAGCCAGCTATTATTATTTGTTTTAGAATAGTTTATAAAATACATAATGGCTTTAAGTGAATCAATAAAAAGACTCGGTAATAGGCTTATTTGTTAATAATCCTCTTTTGCACGTTTGCACCCGAGCAGGGAAATTTGAAAGAGCCACGGAGCACAGGGCCCATAGAAAACTTATTACTGCTTTAATAACTGCTCTACTTTATCAGCATTATCAAAACCATAATCATAATGAAAACGAATTTCAGGAGAATATTTTAAATTCACTTTGATTGCCACTAAGTGTCTTATAGCATATTTTGAATTATTCAAGGCTTCTATCAACTGCTTTGCACTTAAATTAGTGTTAAATGGTAAAAAATAACAATCAGCTAATTTCAAATCAGAAGTCACTATTACTTTAGTAATAGTGACAGGACAATCAATTAAGCTTTCGTCTAACTTTTTGCCACGACGCAATATTTCCGCTATAGCTATATTTATTAACATTGCTACTTTTTGCGGTTTATGCGCCTTAGTTTTATCTAGAGATATTTTCATAACTTGAATCGCTCTCCTCTAACTTAGAAGAATATTAACTTAATATTATAACAATTGTTTCTTTTCTTCAATAATTTCAAACACTTCTATCATATCCCCTTCTTTTATATCATTGTAATTATCAAAGGCTATTCCACACTCAAACGTTTCTCGGACTTCTTTTACTTCATCTTTAAAACGTTTTAGAGTTTTAAGCTTCCCTTCATGAACCACAACATTATCACGTATTAGGCGCACACCTGCTCCTCTTTTAATAATGCCTTTAGTAACATAACAACCGGCTACTTTCCCTACTTTAGTTACCACAAATACTTGCCGGATTTCAACTGATCCAATATATTGCTCTCTAATAATAGGGGATAGCATACCGCTCATTACCAATTTAATATCATCTAATAAATTATAAATAATAGAATAATATCGAATGTCTACAGTATCTTTTTCTGCCATAATTAAAGCATTACTATTAGCCCTGACATTAAAGCCAAGAATAATTGCCTTAGACGCTCTTGCTAAGGTGACATCTGCCTCCGCTATGCTACCTACTGCTTGATGTAATATCCTTATTCTTACTTCATCAGCGGGCAATTTTTGTAAGCTCGATACTATTGCCTCTACTGATCCTTGTACGTCTCCTTTTATAATTATTGGTAATTCTTTTACGAAGCCTGCGGCCCCTGACGCTTTCAAGAACAATTCTTCAAGGCTGGATCTTTGAGTTACAGAAATTTTCTTTTCTTTAGCAATACGCTCCCGGTAATCTACAATATCTCTAGCCTGTTTCTCATTTGTCACTACATTAAACTGATCACCAGCTCGGGGAGCTTCATTCAAACCATATACCTCTACTGGTATGGTTGGACATGCTAAGCTAATATTAACCCCTTTATCATTATTCATGCGCCTGATTTTACCATATTTGGTCCCTGCAACTACTATATCCCCATTTCGTAAAGTACCGCGTTGTACTAGGACCGTAACAACTGTTCCCTTCCCTTTATCAACCCTTGCTTCTATAACTACCCCAGCTGTTAACCCTCCGTAGTTAACCTTTAAATCTAACATTTCTGCCTGCAATAAAATCGCCTCTTCTAACTTATCTAAATTAGTTTTCTTCAAAGCGGACACAGGCACTAACATAGTATCCCCTCCTAACTCTTCAGCAATTAAACCATAAGTTACCAGCTCATTTTTAATTTTTTCCAGGTTACTCCCTGGCTTGTCTATCTTATTAATTGCAACTATTATAGGGACATTAGCAGCTTTTGCATGGTTAATAGCTTCTATTGTTTGGGGCTTTACTCCATCATCTGCAGCCACCACTATAACTACTATATCTGTTACCTTTGCACCTCTGGTCCTCATCTCTGAAAAAGCCTCATGTCCTGGCGTATCAATAAAAGTAATAGCTTTATTCCCTTCTAAATTTACTCTATACGCCCCTATATGCTGGGTAATACCTCCAGCTTCTTTACTAGCCAGGTCAGTTGATTTTAAAGCATCCAGGAGGGAAGTTTTCCCATGATCCACATGACCCATAATAGTAACGATAGGAGCTCTAGCTTTTAAATCTTCTTCTTTATCTTCTGCGCTAATCAATATATTTTCTACATCTGACTCTTGAACTCGCTTGACAGTATGTCCTAAGGTAGAGGCTACTAATTCTGCAGTATCAGCATCAATGGTTTGGGTGGTGGTCGCTATTACTCCAAGTCGCATTAATTCCCTGACAACATCAGCTGCACGCTCAGACATTTTAGCGGCTAAATCTCCTACCATTATTGCCTCAGGAATAATCACTTCTCTATAAACTTTTTCAGGCGCAGCATATTGCTCCGCTTTCCGCTTTTCTTTTTCACGGGCTCTTTTTAACGAGGCAAGGCTCCTAGTTTTACCAACATTATCTTCTCCCTTAGAATCAAGCATATTAAAAATATCGGCTTTTTTTAGTTTTTTAGGTTCTTCCACCTTGAGTTTTGGAGCGATTACCTTACTATCACCAATTTTATCTTTTTCTGTACTCTCTTCAATAACTGTCCCTGCCTGGGTTAGTGAAGGCGCTGCGGAGGGCTTATTATTAAAATGTTTAGGTAAAATCTTCTCTTCGGCCTTTTCCTCTACTTGCGAAGGCTCAATAGGTAAATTTTTCTCTGCTTCACTAATAGAATCAAGCGTATCTACTACATTCTCTTCAACATCATTACTGATATCCTGTGTTTGAGTAGTCACCGGATTGATTCGAGCAATCTGCGTCAAAGTAGAAACAAATTGATTCTCCATATTTTGAGACTTAGCTTTTTCTGCAGCATTTTTTAATACAGCTAAGCGCCTGTTAAATTCCTCTTTAGCAGTGGAATCTAACCCTTGAGAATTGGTGCCACTAGCCCGGTTTTTATTAAAAGAGAAATCCTTGGAGGCAGAACTGCTCTTTTTAACTTCAACAATAGTTTTAGCAGAACTAACAAAACCTCTGGTCATATTAGCGTTACCAACTGGCTTATTAAGAGTCAGTTTTGAACTGCCAAAGGTCAATCTTTTGGGTTTAGATTCTTGGTTATCCGTCATAAATATTAGATCTCTTTAACTTATTGTTAGTTATTAAGTCTCTTTGCCAAACTCTGCTGCTGATATAAAATTTGTAAGAAAGCAATTAGCGTTAGTTTGGCTCAGAATTCCACTAGACTGCCTGCGTAAATCTCAATCTAGTCAATAATTTTATCCTTGAAGATGTGGCCTGACGCTCCTGCCCTGCCTATAGCCAAAGTGATTTAGCTGGGGACCTCCCACTATTTCTCCTAAAAATTCCGACAGACTACGTTGACTTGTTCAGAAAATCTATTGGAGACTTAGTAATAGACCCCTTCAAATTCCCAGTAAGATGCGAGCTGCGAAAGAGGTCTATTACTTACTAAGAAGGTAGGGTTTTATTCTCAGTAGTACGAGCGGTATCAATGATTAAGGCCATATCTTCTTCTGTCATTCCTGAATTAGAAACTAATGACTTAAACTCTCCAACTGTTAATACCCCTAAATCTTCTATAGTCTTGATCCCATATTCTGCCATCTTCAATATAAACTCTGGAGGTAATTCTAATACATCAATTAATTCTTGTTCAACCCCTAATTCCTCCAGCTTAGCAATAATCTTCTCATTTTTAACATTCACGTACTCTATAGCTCGATTTTGAATCTCTGTTGCTAATTCTTCCTCAAAACCTTCAATATCCATCAAAGCTTCAATTTTGCTAGAAGCAATTTGTTCCACAGTAATAAAACCTTGGGAAGATAAAAGTTGGGCTATTACCTCTTCCACATCTAGAGCTTCGGTAAATAATTCTGTGGTAGAGCGAAATTCTTCATGCCTACGTTTAGATTCTTGTTCTTCGGTCATTACATTAATATTCCATCCGGTAAGCCTGGACGCTAATCTGACATTTTGGCCACGTCTTCCTATTGCAAGACTTAAATTATCCTGCGATACTACTACATCAACGTTATTTCTATCTTCATCAATCACGATTTTAGTAATTTCTGCCGGCGCAAGAGCATTCATTACAAATTGGGCAATGTTCTTATTCCATAATATTATATCTATCTTTTCTCCATTCAGCTCATTAGTAATTGCTCTGACTCTATTGCCTTTAATTCCTACACAAGTACCTATAGGATCAACAGCAGAGTCAGCAGCAAAAACTGCTATTTTTGTTTTGGATCCCGGATCACGCTCGATCGCTCTGATCTCAATAATATTATCATAAATTTCAGGGACTTCTAACTCAAATAGCTTAACTACCATTCGATCATCAGTTCTTGATAAAAAGATTTGCGGCCCTTTAGAAACCAACCTTACATCTTGAACATATGCTTTAATACGGTCGCCCACTTTAAAGCTTTCCCCTCTAATTAGCTGATCTTTTTTGATTATTGCTTCAGCCCTACCAAGATCTACAATAATATTATTGAATTCTATTCTTTTGACCGTACCATTTAGGATTTCTCCTTTTCTATCTTTAAAATCTTCATATTGCTTTTCTCTCTCAGCTTCGGTCACTCGTTGTATTATTACTTGTTTAGCAGTTTGGGCTGCAACGCGCCCTAAATCAATAGGAGGTAATAATTCATATATTTCATCCCCTATTTTTGCATCACTTTTTCTTTCAACTACATCTTTTAAAGAAATTTGGGTAAAATAATCTTCTGATCTCTCTACTACTTCCAGTACCCTAAAAAGGCTAATATCCCCAGTTTTTCTATTAATTTCCGCCTTTATGTTATGATCATTTCCGTATTTTCTACGCCCTGCTACTTGTACAGCTTGCTCCATGGCTAAAATCAACGCTTCTTTAGGGATACTTTTTTCGCGCGCTACCGAATCTATAATCTGCAGAATTTCTATATTACCAATATTCACCATAAGATTTATTGCCTTTTAAGATTTTTTATTTATTAAATTCCTAAACATTTCTTCTGTTAATACTAAAGATGCTTTTTTTATCAGATCAAATACAATAATTACTTCCCCCCTAGGGGTATTAAGATGAATTTGATTATTTTCAGCTTTAGATATCTTGCCCTGATATCGCGTTTGCCCCTTTAATAAATCTTTTAATTTTATAGTAACTTCTCTATTTAAAAATCTAATATAATCCTGAAATTTTATTAAAGGCCGCTCTATCCCTGCAGATGAAACTTCTAAAAAATACTTATCACTAATTATATCTTCTACATCCAGAAGCGCTGAAACATGATAGCTTACAGTGCGGCAATCCCCAATACCAATTTGCCCTCCATCTAACCTATCTATCAATATTTCCAGCACTTTACGCGTAGACCCTTTTAACGTGACTTTTACTACCTCAAATCCTAGACCTTCTAGTGTATCTTGTATTATATCAGTAATTTGTTGCTCTATATTTTGCATTACAAATACCCCCATTAATTATAATTATTATTCGAGATAATATACATATAGCTTTGGCTGGGATATAACCTAAGTTATTTCAAGTTGCAAAAATAAGGAACAACTATGGTAAAGAACAGCTATAGCCTGCGGTATTGAGCTGGTGATACTTGATTTTGCAGGATTCGGTTGTGCTCACGTATTCTCTATACGCTGCGCAACCTCACCTTTAAATTCAAGTGTCCCCAACTAAATCACTTTGGCTATCAGGTGTACTCAAATGATCCCTCGAGTTGGATTTGAAAATGCATGATCAAGAAGCAAAACGGAGTACATGAGGAGCTTCAGGCCACGTTTTGCCTAAAAATCCCGAGCACTTTTTCGACTTATGCAGGAAGTTTATTTTCAAAAAACAATTCTTCAAAGCAAATGAGTATTCCAATAAAAAAGGTGGGTTTAACCCACCTTTTTACCGATATTAAATAACATTACATATGTTACCATATTTTTATTATATTAGCAATAACTAAAAATTTATTCTCTTGGCATTGCCTAAAGGCAGTTGATAAGATATCCAAAGGTTTTAAGGAATAATAAGATATAAAGAGAAAGTGCTAACATTATACTGCATTTAGAGTATTTTTTAGTTTTTCTATCTAATCTTGCTAAGTTATCTCTATAAGATGAATTTTTTGCCTCAACCAAGCAAGTTTCAGCCTTATCAATTATATGCTTTTTACTTATTTTATACTTACTATAAACATCATAATCATCTGTACATAGATACTTGATATTATAGTGCTCAAGCCTAAATGCTAATGGTAAATACGAAGCAAAACTCCTGTCCTTCGTTACTTCGATATCAATAACTCGGAGCCTATCTCGGTCAACAGCACTAAATACATACGCTTTATTTTCTTTTTTTTAATGTAAGTAAAAAGCTCATCTAACTCCACTATATTAATATCTTTTTCTTGAACTTCCTCTATCTTCTCAATAAAGGCATCCTTAACCACTTTCCCCATCTTTTTTATCCAAACTGACACCACTGAATTATGTATTTTCTTTACCCTAGCTATTGCTCTAATACCCATTGAATTAATATACATCATTACCGCTTCTAATTTAAAATCTGCACTATACTTAGATGCTTTGCCTCGAAACACACTATTACAAACTTTACATTTATATCTTTGTACTCCATCTTGTAGTCCATTCTTCACTATCTCTTCAGAGCTACATTTCTTACATCCTTTCCATGCTCCTAACATTATTTCGCTCCTTATTGCTATTTCCCTATATAGCTTAGCTATATATTGTTCATCCGTCAACTGTCCATAGGCAATGCCTATACTGCTCCAGGGCGGTTTAAAAGTCGCACTCTAAAATTGAACAATCCTAAATGATTTTAAGTAAATATTACTGCAAAAGTCATGGCCAGGAGGTTGCTTACTGCAGGCGAAGAAGCAATCCAGAAAAATATACAAAAACACGATGATTTAATTCTTGTGATTGCTTCGGGCGGCGCGTCGTGCTTTCTTGCAGTGATTTTTGTTATTCTTAATAATTACTTGTTGCAACCTTTGAGTGCGACTTTTAAATTGCCGTGATTCTGCTCGTATTTCCAGAACCTAAAATCTCTTTGGCAATATATAGCTTAGGTTATTATGATACATACACGATAGTATGCGGGCAGCGTAGTAGTCATGCATACTTGAAGATAAATACCCTGTACGCACCTTAATGGACTATACTATACCCGAGTTGCTATTAATTAAAAATGATTGGCAATCCCGGTTAAAAGGATTATACTCTTACAATTAAAATTGATAGATACATATTATGGGCATGAGTTTAACTCACTTATTAGTGATATTGTTAATTGTTTTACTATTATTTGGGGCCGGGAAGTTACCGCAAGTAATGACAGAGTTAGCCAAAGGACTTAGGGCATTTAAAGAAGGAATGAAAGATACAGAACAAAAACCTGATGATAAGAAAGATTAACCTCACTACAGATGGGCTGAATTCAATAGACCTCTTGCATAACCTAATCTAATTGGTAATTTTGTCGTCGAAACTCCTCTCTGTTCCTCACGTACGTCTATGTACGCTGCGGTACTCGACTTCGTTTCTCCTAAAAATTCTTCAATTATCTTTAGGTTATGCAAGAGGTCTAATACAGTCAGTTAGTTGGATTCAGGCCATACGGTAGCAACAAGCTTAAAGCGGCTTAACATCTCTAGGATAAGTATCTTTATCTAGTTTATATTATATAACTGCTTTTAGAATTTAAAACCAACACCTACGGATATCACTAAAGGATTGAATTTGATTTTAGATGATACGGTTTTTTTCCCTACTAAAGCTTCCTTATAATCAACTTTAGTATTGAGGAAATATTGTTTAATATCTACGTTAATTAAGGTATCATCTTTAGCATAGAAATCTATACCTACTTGTAATACTGGGCCAAAACCATTTTTAACTTTAAACGCTTTAGATTTTGTTAACATGTAAGTACCATGATATCCCCCTCCTATATAAGGGCTTATTGAGCCAAAAGGAGCTATGTGGTACTGTCCAAGTAAGGTTAATGGCATCGTATAGAGTTCTCTTCTTTTCTTAACACCATCTGTGTTGCCTTGATTATTATGTGCAACGTTTGCTAAGTGGGTTGCTTTAATACGCAGTACCTCAAAGCCTAAAGACAATTCAGCAGCTATATTAGGAGAAAAGAATATAGAAGTAGAGGCCTCTAGCCCGTATCCAACTTCAGTAAAACTACCAACCGCTACTGGCTTTGGGATAGTAGATGAAGGAGGAGTTTTGGCTGCGCCTTGAGTTTTGATACCCGCGCCCCTAATTTTAAATACAAGATTTCCTTCATTTCCATAATAATCTGCATCATAATTATTAATATCTTCATCTTTATCCGCAAAGCTATTAATACTTATCAAGCTTATTAAAAAAAACACTACTAAATTTTTAGTTACCTTAATCATCATTGCAACCTTTCCTTGCTTTTAATATATTACTGTATTATACATACTCTTCTTGGTAAGAAAATCAAATAATATATATAAATTTCTTAAAGCTTATAATTAACGGTGATAATTATAGCACTACCTTTTTTTTGTGCATAGGTATTTTAATTTATGGGTTTTTACCAAATTATCAGAAAAGTATACTCGAATTAAATATAAAGCCAGTACATATAACCAATCAGCTAGAGATCAGGTTATATGGGTTGTAGGTGAGAATATAATAATAAAGGCATAAGGGTAAAATAATGAATAATAAATTTACTAATTATTTTGTTGGCATAGGGTGGTTTATATTAAGCTTATTAAGTAGTATTACCAACGATATAATAGCCAAATCACTAGGAATTAGATTGCATAGCTTTGAAGTGGCATTTTTTCGTTTTTTCTTTAGCGCATTAGCCTTAATACCTTTTATTTGGTATTATGGAACCCAGACTCTTAAAACTAATAGCCCCTTTATCCATATAATCCGAGGGGTGTTATTGTTTTTTGGTATGACCTCCTGGACTTATGGTTTAAGTATCGCCCCAGTAACAACTGCTACGGTAATAGGTTTTGCTACTCCTCTATTTACTTTAAGTTTAGCAATATTTTTTCTAAAGGAAAAAATTATTTGGCAAAGATGGGTAGCCACTTTATTGGGTTTTATTGGTATTATAATCACTCTAAAACCACATGCTGATGATTTTAATCCTTATATATTATTGTTTGTATTAGCTTCAATATCTTTTGCAATGCTAGATATTATTAATAAAAAATTTGTTATAAAAGAATCAATGATCAGTATGTTGTTTTATTCTGCATTAGTAACATCTATCATCTCAGCGCCGCCCTCAATAGCCTATTGGCAAACCCCTACCCCATGGGAGTTTATGTTGCTATTTAGTTTAGGGGCAGGGGGGAGTTTAATCTTATTTTTCTTGTTAAAAGCCTTTTCTTTAGTTGATGCTACTGCTACCGCGCCTTATCGATATATAGAATTAATATTGTCAGCAGCAGGAGGATATATTGTTTTTAAGGAAATTCCTGAAAATAGTACTTTGTATGGCGCTTTAATAATAATTCCTACAACATTATTTATGATATATTCCGAAAAAAAACATATTATAGATGATAATAAAATAGTTCCATAATTATAAATCCAAAAACATTGATAATTTATATTGATTAAAGGAAATTATGAATAAACGTAAGTTAGTTTTTGCTAGCGGTATAGCGAATGCATTTGAATGGTATGATTATGCATTATTTGCCCATTTTGCTCCCATAATAGGAATAAAGTTTTTCCCGGGGGTGAGTTCTAGCGCCTCCTTATTACATGCCTTTATAGCATTTGCTCTTGGGTATTTAATGCGTCCCATTGGCGGAATATTTTTTGGAATAATAGGGGATCGCTTTGGCCGGAAAACCGCTTTAAGTACTTCGATATTTTGTATGGCGCTGCCAACAGCATTAATCGGTATAATCCCTACTTATGACGAGATAGGTGCTATTGCCACTATACTAATGATTTTAGCACGGATGCTGCAGGGATTATCCATGGGAGGAGCGCTTACTGGTTCGATCTCCTTTATTATTGAACATACCGAACCGCACCATAGGGGTTTTACTGGTAGCATATCTATGGCAAGTATTTGTGCTGGGATATTATTTGGTTCTATAATTGCTAGTCTTATTCAGACTATTTTATCGGTTGAACAATTTAATAATTGGGGATGGCGAATTCCCTTTTTACTTGGCATCTTTATTTTATTTGCGGGCCTTTATATTAAAAAATATACTACTGAAACACCAGTATTTCAGGCGATCAAGGAAGAGGGGGCAATTTTAAAATCCCCCCTTACAAAGGTGATATCTAAGCATTGGGTTGACATGTTGATATCAATATTCATTAATGCTACTGGCTCAGTAATATTTTATTTACAGGCAATTTACTTAATGTCATTTTTACGAATAAACCGTAATTTTAGCGATTCTGATGTCAGTAATCTAGCGAACTGTTGCTACCTAGTGATGATAGTTGCGACTTTATGTTCAGGTTATTTATCAGATATAATCGGGAGAAAAAGATTATGTATCATTAATTTATTGTTAATTATTGTGGTTACTCCATTTTTAATGAATATAATTGAAACAGAAGATTTCTATTATATAATTATAGCGCAAATTATCTTATCTATCTTAGCGGCGTTTTATATTGGTCCGGAGCCAGCTCTACAAGCGGAGATGTATCCTACAAATATCAGAAACACTGCGTTATCATTATCATATAATATAGCAACTAGCCTTTTTGGAGGTACGACCCCTTTAGTCGTAGAATATTTAATTCAAAAAACTGGAACTATTACTTCTGCTACTTATTATGTGATTATATGTGCTATTGCTAGCTTGATAGCGCTTGCTTTTTATAAAAATCGTGAGGGAGGTAAGTTGATTACTTGAGGAAAACTTAAAAGAAAATTTTTTAAATAATTTTCTAGCCATTTCTAGCAAAGTTATCTATAAAGTGAAGAGAGTCTTATGTTAAATAACCTAGGCCTTATTTATCTTAATCTCGAACTTTAGGGAAATAGCAAAGCCGATGAGGCTCAATTTTTTGTTAATTAATAAACTTTATTTTTTATGTCAGAAGTAATAGCTAAAGAGCAGTTAGCGCAATATATAAGCCAAATAGAACAACTTGAGCAAGAGAAAACTGAATTGTCTACCGCAATAAAAGAAATATTCGATACGGCTGCCTCTAGTGGTTTTGATAAAAAGGCTATGAAGTCGGTCCTGAGATTAAAAAAACTTGATAGAAATGAATTAGCAGAACAGGATGCTATATTAGAACTTTATAGACAAGCACTAGGTCTCTAAATAAATACTATAATATTAAAAAATTTAGCGATGCGATTATATCCTTTGAGGCTTTTACCTGATAAAATCAATTTTGATTTTATGCAATTTACAAAAGTAAGTTATACTGTTTCTATTATTTTAACTCTTATGAGTCTCCTATTAATAGGTAAGTATAGGTTTAATTTAGGGATCGATTTTACCGGGGGAGTAATAATTGAAGTACGTGTCGACCAGGAACCTGACTTAGTAAACATGCGAGAAATTCTCAATAAACTTAAAATTGGCGAAGTAACTTTACAAAATTTTGGTACTAAACACGATTTGTATATAAGGATTGGTAGTAATAAAGAAGATGCTTTAATGCAAAATGTTGATCTTATTAAATCAGCTTTACAGCAATTTCCTTATAAATACGACTATCGTAAGGTAGATTTTGTCGGTCCGCAAGTTGGTTCTCAGCTAATAAAATCCGGAATAACAGCGCTAATTCTTGCTTTTATAGCTATAATGATTTATACTTGGGTTAGATTTGAATGGTATTTTGGGCTGGGGATTCTTGTCGCATTGTTGCACGATGCAATATTAAGTCTAGGTTTCATGAGTTTAACTCAGCTAGATTTTAATTTAAGTTCGATAGCGGCGCTGCTGACCATAATAGGTTATTCTGTTAATGATTCGGTTGTGATTTACGATAGAATTCGCGATAACTTACGCAAAACTTCGCAGAGAATTATGCCGCAGATTATTAATAGAAGTATTAATGAGACGCTCTCTAGGACTATTTTAACGGTCATCACAACTTTGTTGGCTAGCCTAGCGTTAGTAATTTTTGGAGGAAAAGCTATTTATAGTTTTAGTGTATTAGTATTTTTCGGTATAATAGCTGGAACATACTCTTCTATCTTTATTTCTGCTCCTATCTTACCTTTGTTTATTGCGAAGAAATTGGATACTCGTTTAGGTAGTAAATAATAGCCTCCTATCAAAATTCGCTTTGAGTAGGAAATTTGAATGGGGAGGTTGGGCATCGGTCTGTCTACAAATTACCAACAAAAGCAAGTTTTGAAACGAGCCTAATCTTAAGGTAATTATACCGCCATTTATATTTATCTTAATCGTCAAGATAAATAAGTTCCGGAGGTATTTGGAGCAATATTTATAAAACTATTGAGAAAAGTTTATAGTTGCTTTATTAGTCCTAAGTCTCTATATCTTGAATCTTATAGCTTAAAAGAATTTTATTATTTATACTCTTAATTAATGTTATATATTTAACTGCATGAATCCACAACAAAAATTACCTATATTACCAAGAGCAACAGCAATCTGGCTGATTGAAAATACTGCCTTGACATTTAAGCAAATAGCTAACTTTTGTGGAATTCATGAGTTTGAAATTAAAAGTATCGCTGATGGAGAGGTATCTCAAGGTATTATGGGCCTAGACCCTATTGCTGGTGGTCAATTAACTAAAGAAGAAATAATACGTTGTACCAATGATAACAATAGTAGTTTAAGAATTTCTACCAGTACCGCCTATGAATTAGTAAGTGCTAAACGGAAACAGCAATCTAAATATACCCCTATTGCTAGGAGACAAGATAAGCCAGATGCAATATTTTGGTTACTTAAAAATTGTCCAGAGATTGCAGATAGCCAAATTATTAAGTTAATCGGTACTACTAAGGCTACAATTGATACAATTCGTGATCGTAGTCACTGGAATATGAAAAATATTCGTCCGCGCGACCCGGTCTTACTTGGAATTTGTAGTCAAATGGAATTAGATACAATAACTGAACAGGTTAAGTTGGTACCCCAGCAAGATAAGGAGCATAAAGAATAATCTAATATAGCCGAGTTCCGGATAACTGATTAGCGCAATTAAACTATTTTAATAAACTCTTATTGGGTATTGGTACCTATTAAAAATTTATGAACGAGCAATAAAAGCATTTTATACTTTATAAGTTACCCGAGATGTTTATAATTAAATTGATTGATAAGAGTTAAATGAGTAAACCAAAATCTGTTTTTTTCTCTGCCATTTCAGGCAATATACTAGAATACTATGATTTTACTGTGTATTCGGTATTTTCAGCGGTAATTGGCCGTACGTTCTTTCCAAAAGGCCCAGAATTGATCCAGATCCTATTCAGCCTTGGAGTATTTGCCGTAGGGTTTCTTACCAGGCCCATAGGAGGGATCTTTTTTGGTTATGTGGGCGATAAGTATGGGAGGCGAATATCTTTAATTATTTCTATGCTTGGTATGACAGTGCCAACCTTCACTATGGGGTTAATTCCCTCTTACGAAGATATAGGAATTTATGCCCCAATAATATTGGTCATAATGCGCCTTTTACAAGGGCTCTGTATTAGCGGTGAAGGGGCGGGTGCCGCTATTTTTATTCTAGAGCATCATCAGAACTTACGGCCTGGTTTTACTGCCGGTTTAGTACATGGTTCAAATATTGCTGGAACATTAATTGCTACCCTTATAGGAATTATTATTGAACAATATTTTTCTCATATTGATTTTGCTTGGCGTTTTGCATTTTTACTAGGAGGATTTATGGGGCTTATGGGGTTCTACTTACGTCTTCGAGTATCAGAAACTCCTATTTTTAAAATGTTAGCTCATCAGAAAAAAACCCTGAAAGCGCCTTTTACCAACGTAATTAAGACCGCCTGGAAAGCAATGTTTTTAACTTTTTGTGTTGGGTCGGTTGCCAGTAGTGTTTTGTATTTAGTTAAAACTTATATAAATGTTTATTATAATAATGTTTTACATCTTGATAATACCACTGCTCTGATTTATCTATTATATACTTCTTTTATAGCTATGATCACTATGCCATTATTTGGGGGGCTTGCTGATATTATAGGTAAATTTAAGATGATTACTTATGCAAGTATTGCAGTTTTTGTTTTGGCTTTACCTACTTTATTTTCTATGTCTTTACCAGGCACGTGGTGTCAAATTATATCTTTAACTATTCTAGGATCGCTTGGAGGAGCAATATCAGGATCCGCCTATATATTTATTATTTCCTTATTTACCCCAGAGCAAAAATTCTCAGGGGTAGCTTTTAGTTATAATTTAGGAATTGCTATGTTTGGAGGTACTTCTCCCATTATCTCCCGCTGGCTTGTTGAACAAACTAATTTATTTTATGCTCCAGCTTTTTATATCATGACTACTTCTAGTGTATTTTTGCTAATCATTTATATTATGAGACACGAAATAAGAAGCATACTGAAAGAGGTTGCTTATTAACTATTTCCGAAAACTAATCATCACGTCGCCTTACTTCATGATCTTCGCCCCTCACGTACTAATATGTACGCTCCGGTGCAGGGCAGCCGTACCCTTTGCTAATTTAGTTTAGGGAGCTGGTATTAGACTCCTTGTAGATTCGCATCGACCAGGGAATTCTGTAAGAAGTTTATGAAAGGAATTTTTTAATTTATTATAATATTCTGATGTTCAATAATAGAGAAAAAACTAGCAGTTGGTTCACCGATTTGCGTGATCAACTGCGTATAGAATTTGAAAAAGTTGAGTTAGAATATAGTAAATTAAAGAATTTATCTCCAGCAAAATTTGTACCTTCTCCTTGGGAGAGAGCAGATGGAGGGGGAGGGGTGATGTCAGTAATGCGAGGGAATGTATTCGAAAAAGTGGGAGTGAACATTTCTACCGTTTTTGGTGAGTTTTCGCCAGAGTTTAGTAAAAATATACCCGGAACTGAAAATAATAAAAAATTTTTTGCTACTGGCATTTCTGTGGTGGCTCATATCAATTCACCTTTAGTACCAGCGGCCCATTTTAATACACGCTATATTGAGACTGCAAATAGTTGGTTTGGAGGAGGAGGAGATCTTACCCCGTTCTATCAGGATGACGAGGAAAAGGTAAAATTTCATAATGCTTTTAGAGTAGTATGTGATCAATATAATTCTGATTATTACCCTAAATTTACTAAGCAATGTGATGAATATTTTTATTTAAAACATCGCAAAGAACCTAGAGGGGTAGGAGGCATATTTTACGATTATTTAAATACTGGAGATTTTGACCAGGATTTTTCATTTACGCAGGATATAGGCAAAGCATTTTTGTCAGTATATCCTGCTCTGATTAGGGGCAAAATGCTGCTCCCCTGGACAGACGAGCAAAAAAACTACCAACTAATACGCCGGGGCCGGTACGTTGAATTTAATTTGCTATATGATCGTGGTACTATGTTTGGTTTAATGACTGGGGGAAATGTTGAAGCAATATTAATGTCCTTGCCCCCTATAGTACATTGGTAGTTAGGCCCGCCGTCAAAAATGTAGAACAATAATAGCTAATATAATTAGAGAGCAAAAATATATAGAGAATCCATAAGAAAATGCTAGAATAGAGCAAAAATCTTATAGAGTGTGCTCATATGCCCAGGGAAAATATTACAAAATTCCAAAGACCAGGACAACTTTTTGGGTATAAGCTAACTGAAGAATTAAATCCCAATAATAAATTATATAAGCTAAGATTTTTGGTAGATTGGTCTTATTTAGAAGAGTGGTTGTTGGCAAACGTTAAGATTAGTTTACTTGGTGGGAGCCGGAGTTGTCCTATAGCTTAAGTCATTGAGGTATGGACAAGTCAAGGGGGAAGTGATATAAGATTTAGGGAAGATAATAAAGAGAGAGAATACATGGCAGCCCCTTATCCATATGAATTACGTATAAGAGTAATATCGGCCCTAGAATCTAAGATGCCAGTAGCAAAGATAACGGGAATATTTAAGGTTTGTAGAGAGACAGTATATAAATGGAAGAAGAATAGACCTCTTGCATAACCTAATCTAATTGGTAATTTTGTCGTCGAAACTCCTCTCTGTTTCTCACGTACGTCTATGTACGCTGCGGTACTCGACTTCGTTTCTCCTAAAAATTTTTCAATTATCTTTAGGTTATGCAAGAGGTCTATTAAAGAAAGCACTGGTGATATCAAAGCCAAGTGTGGTTATCAGAATGGATATAGTCGGAAGCTAATAAAAGATAAAGCAGAGTTTTTAGAATTCATGAAGATAAATGAGGGGAGAAGTATTCAAGAGATAGGAGAGCTAATGCCCAATAGAATGTCGAGTTCAACAATTAAGTGTGCTTTAAAAAGCTTTAATTACACATATAAAAAAAACCTTTTATCACCCCAAGAGGGATATAGCAGCAAGAGAGAAGTTTTGGGAAGAGATAACTCAAATTCCACCAGAAAAGCTAGTATATCTTGATGAATCTGAGATAGAAGATAACGCTTGTCCTCTATATGGTTGGAGTTTAAGAGGAGCAAGATGTTATGGTAACAAAATAGACCTCTTGCATAACCTAAAGATAATTGAAGAATTTTTAGGAGAAACGAAGTCGAGTACCGCAGCGTACATAGACGTACGTGAGGAACAGAGAGGAGTTTCGACGACAAAATTACCAATTAGATTAGGTTATGCAAGAGGTCTAATATATCAACATACCAGGAGAGTAAATATAATAGCTGGTTTGTGCCAGGATCAAATTATTGCCCCGGTAGTTTTTGAAGGCAGTTGTAATAAAGCATTTTTTGTATCTTATGTAGAGACGATGTTAATAAAGGAACTTAAAGCTGGTCAAGTAGTAGTAATGGATAATATTAATTTTCATAAAACTGCTAGAGTTAAAGCTTTAATAGAATCAGTGGGATGTAAGATTTTGTATTTACCTACTTATAGTCCTGATCTTAATCCTATTGAGCATTATTGGTTTAAGATGAAGCATCAGATCAGAAAAATCGCTAGCGACTTTAAAGATTTTTTTGTCGCTGTAGAACATGGAGTACTAATGTCTACAGCTTAGTGACTTAAGCTATAGTTAATAATTCACAAAGGTCTAAACTTCCTTGTCTTTGGTGCTTCCTATCAGAAGCAATCAACTTCTTACCTTCCCATTCTTGATAAATTTTACAAAAATTATCTATTAAATAATATACTGTTGTGATACATTTTTTCATGTTGAGTTATCTTGATTTTCTTTAAAAAATTTCTTATAACTCAACATCTTTGATTTGAAAAACCCTTTCTTATTACTTCTCTAAACTCTCCTTATCCTAAACTCGCGTTATAAAGATAAAAATTTTGAAATCCAAGTTTGACTTTTACTGAACTCCTGACGCCTTTCTTCAACCAACAATGACCTATTTTTGAATGAGTCCCAAACCTTGCCTCATCAAAGAAAAAGATCGCTTTCTTTAAATTTGCATTAGATTGTAGTTTTAGAGGAAGATTTTTTTTTAAACTCTTCTACCAAATTTGGATTTTGTTTGTAGTGCTTTGGTCTCGGGGTTATATACGAATAGTTTAGCTTATGCATTATTCTATGAACAGTAGATTTACCCAGGACTATACCCATAGTACCCTACGATTTTTGTAGGGAGGCAGAGTAAGTAGTAAGAAGTTCTATTTTTGGAGGTATTAATAAGGTGCGTATTAGTTGAGTTACAGCTATTAATGATAGATTGATAAAAGATATTTTTAATATGATCAAACCCGTAAGTAAATAATGAAAATAATTGTTTTTCAGTGGTTTTTTGGAGTTTTATACGGATTGGGTTTAGTGAATTTTGTATTAAGCCATTCTTAACTATTAAAGCTGAAGCAATAGCAGTTACCACCAATAATTTTTTGAATCTATCCAAATTTACTAAGTGACTTTTTTCAATATCAAAGCCTCCGCTTTTGAGATGCTTAAACAACCGTTCGATGGACCAGCGGTACCTATATAAAGCGAAAATATCAACTTCGACCTCAATTGATGACACCAAAACCATCAGTTCATTTTTATCATTTCTATATGCAGCAAAATTGACTTTTCTATCCCACAATATTCCAGCACAAACCTTATATTTTAAGGCTTTGAGATCATTAAATATTAGACCTCTTGCATAACCTAATGAACTGCGCCCCTATGTTTAGACCAAAAAAGCTTTAAATAGAGAGACTATTATTTTCATAAACTATCTACAAAAATATTATTTTTATAATTTTGTAGCTGTTGTGGTAATAGTGGAATTGTGGGTAAGTCGCAAGACTTATCCATAAATCCACTATATATCTCAAACGGCGTTTTGTACTCCAAAGCCTGATGGGGCCTTTGATTGTTATACCAATTCAACCATTTCGGGATATTATTTTTCAACTCTAAAACTGAAGTACACCGGTATAAATACGACCCCTCATACTTAAACGATCGCCATAAACGCTCAATATGGGCATTATCGTTACACCTGCCTTTGCCCGTCATGCTGATGCTTATGACGCATCTCCTCAATTCATTAATCCAATCCTCGCTGGTAAACTGGCTACCTTGATCACTATTAATTATCGACGGCTTCCCATATTTAGCTATAGCATCTTCTAACGCTAGCAAACAGCTCTCTGTATTTAAACTATTTGATAAACGATATCCTACTACTAATCTAGTATAAACATCGATTAATGCAACCAAATACATAAAACCACTTTGTACCCTTAAATAAGTGATATCCACCTGCCATACCTGATTTGGCTTTATAACCTCTAACCCTGATAGCAAATATGGATAAATAGCTTCTTTTAGGTTTCTTTTACTTGTATTAATCGAAGGGTAAATTGCTTGCAAATTCATTAGTTTCATCAACCTCCTGACTTTTTTGCTGTTAACAATTACCACTTCTCTCCTAAGTATCGCCGTTATTCGCCGGTAACCATATATCGGATAATTACTATAGATCTCAACTATTCTATTACTTAAATAATTATCTTGATCCTTCTCCGAATCCTTGTAATATAGGCTGGAGCGGTTCAGATTCAATAGCTGACTTTGCCGACGAACACTTAAATCTTTATAATCCTTATCTACCATCACTTTCCTCTTTATAGTTTCAACTTGGCAGATACGAGCTGCAAAAAATCGTTTTCTACCTTCAATTTGCCAATAGTTGCATGCAGTTTCTCTATTTCGCTTGTAGAACTAGAGGAATTACCGTTTTCATAGCTAAACTTAAAAATATCAGCACCATTTTCCAAAAATTGTTTCTTCCACCTTGTCATTACCGACCTTGGAACTTGATATTTTGAGATTATTTCAGCAATACTCAAATCTCCTCGGATCATCTCTAGCGATACTTTAAACTTAAATTCTTTACTGTAACTTTTTGGCTTACTCATTTTCGACTGCTCCTATTTTATATTTATTTTAACATAAAATAGTCTCTCTATCACTGCTCTAGTTTTCGGGGCGCATTACGTAAAGATAATTGAAGAATTTTTAGGAGAAACGAAATCGGGTACCGCAGCGTACATAGACGTACGTGAGGAACAGAGAGGAGTTTCGACGACAAAATGACCAATTAGATTAGGTTATGCAAGAGGTCTATTTTGTTACCTATTTTCTCATCGTAAGAAAATTATAACAGAAATACAACCTATATTCTAGCGCTAAATAGCCTAGTTAATAATGGGAATTGGTATTAGATGCACGGCGAGAAACAGTAGTATAATCTGGTATCTTAAGTTCAAGCTTCATTGATTTCAATACAGATTCCACAAAACCCTGTGCTTGTCGATATGGTAATTGATAAAATTCTCGCATCAACAAACATAACTCTATTACATATTCACTATATATTACTTTGCCCCCATGTTGTCGCTTACCACTATAATACCAATTGCTTATCGCTTCCTCAGAGATAAAAAAATTTATGCTTGCTATTTTCTTTAGTTTCTGGTTATATTGCGACCAGTTGCGCTTTTTTCGATGTATGGTCATACACCTTTATTAGCGCAACTATCTCCTCTTGACAACCTATTTCTTCTAACTCTTATTCTCCATGCAACAAGGCCATGGCCTTCTCGCAATGACAATGCTCCGGCATCAACTATTTATCGGCAATGCCAAGATTTGGAGTCGATAATAGTTTATACTACTGTACAAATTAAGAATATCAAACACCTGCATGATGTTATACTCTAGGAACTTCAAGAATTGGCGTCGTCGTGCCCTAAAGATCGAGGCTGCTCACGTACTTTAGTACGCTGCGCTGCTCGATTTTGATTCTCCTCTCGCTCTGCTTGAAGTTGACCTTCGTCTATCAACTCTTCAGGTACGAACAGTATATATTTGATGGATCAAGCTATGATCAAGAGACGTAGCGCTATAGAACCAATAATAGGACCTCTTAAAAATTTTGGTAGGGTTGGCAGAAATTACCTAAAAGGAATAAGAGGAGACATCATCAATCCATTAATCTCTAGCATAGGCTGGAATCTACGTTGTATAACCAATTATTTGCTCAAACCAGTCATTTCGACATAAAAATTAGCAATCAACAAAAACACCCCACAAATTCGTTTAGCAAAAATCGTTAACAATAGCTTCTACAAAAAATTTAAGAAAAAATACTATTTTCAATAACAAAACTCAAAAAACCCCTTAAGCAAAATTTATCACCCTAAATTATTACAAACTAATTAACTTCATATTGGCAGATACCTAATTTTAGTAATTTTGACAGGGGGATGACTAGTTATCTTTAAGCATGCCTGGCTACCATGCTTCCCATATACTAATATGTATGTATCATAATGATATAAGCTATACCAAACCCTATGATTGGCGAAACCGAGAGGATTCGAACCTCCGACCTAGTGATTAGGAATCACTCGCTCTATCCAACTGAGCTACGGCTTCTTTATAAAAGTTAATGCAGAGATACTTGAGCGATCCCCAGAATTGTTTTTTTATTTTTCACGAACTTCGTGCGCGCATGTAACGTATAGAGAATTTTTATCGAAAAATGGCATATACTTCTCTGATATGAATTTGTGTGCGTCGTTGCTCAAATAGCTCGCCTATTATCTCTAGGCTCTACCATCGCGCCTAGTAACAAAATCATCGGAAGAAGAGTATAAATCAACACGTATAAATCAAGTTATAAAAATTTGCTAGCATAATCTAGAGTATACTCATTTATTCTGCTTTTTATACCAGAAATAATAGACAGGAATACCGCTTAATGCAAATGAACTAGCAATTATTATAGTTCTAATAGGAGTTTGATAAATAGTCCATACGCAAAAACTAATTGCAGTCCCACCAATCAACCACATATATAAAGGGGATTTTTCTAGTTGAGTTATCAATAATTTGCAAAACGCAATGCTACACGCTAAATACACAAATAAAAAGGTGATCACAGAAAAATCAATTATTTCAGTAATTTGTGCTGATAAATTTTCATTTGCTGTGATAATTAAGAGAGGTAATATTCCTATACAACTGATAAGGATACTCCACACGGGGGCACCATTTTTATTTGTTTTTGCTAGGAAGGACGGCATAAACCCATCTTCCGCTAGCCCTAAGGCTATTTGTCCGCTAGTTAATACCCACGCATTTAATGTGCCAATACAAATAATTGCGGCAATTAATGAAATAATTATATGCCATTTACCTCCAAAAATTATTTGCGTTGCATCTACGTAAGGGGCGCTAGAAGTTATTAGCTCTTCTTTTGGAATTATTCCAATAATCCCAATATTATTAATTAGATATATTATCGCTACACATAGGGTACCTGTGACTATTGCTTTTGGTATAGTCTTAGAAGGATTGATTACTGATCCCGCCTGAGCAGTAGCCGATTCTAGCCCAATAAAACCCCAAAATGTTAATAATATTACTTCGCTCAGACTTTGAAAAAAAGTTAAATTGCTAGTATTTTGTTCTATAACAAAATTCCTACTATCAAACTTACATAACGCAGCAACCGGTATAATGATGAGAGGAATAAATTTTAATAGGGTGAATATAAATTCTATACGCCCTGCTACTGCTATACCTTTAAGATTTAAAAGCATAATGGTGAGTAACAGTAATATTTCTAGTCCTAAATATAGCAAACTATTATAAGCGCCAATTAAAGGAGCTAAATATCTGATCGCTGCAATAACAACTGTTGCAGTACTCACCCATGAAATTACCCAATAAGTCCAGCCCGTAAAAAATGCTGGAGTATTCCCAAATATATTTTTTAAATATACATGCGGGCCTCCTGTCTGAGGAAATTTTGAGCATAATATAGCAAATAACAGCGCAAGGATTATAGCGGCACAGGACGATACTACCCAACCGGCTAATCCATATACTCCAAAGGGCGCTAAACTTGCTGGTAATATTAAAATTCCTGTGCCGATCTGGCTACCAGTAGCTAATGCAAAAACTGACCAAAATCCAAGTTTTTGGGACATATAATTCTATTAATTATCACTTAAATTTGCTTGCCCACTGAAAAGCTTGAACATTACTCTTCCAATTAATTTCAGTTTTTGCAATATATAGCATAGTCCATTAAGGTGCGTACAGAGTATTTATCTTCAAGCATGCATGACTATAGTCACTTAGGTTAAACTAGCTACGTTGTTGCTCGTCGCTTACCTAGTATCCCCTAGGCTTCACTCCTCGCGCCTAGTATCTAATTCAACCTAAGTGACTATACGAGCAGTATATAGGCTGTTTTGTTCTTTAGGCTTCCTGCGTAAGTTGAAAATAGTTAAGGGATTTTTAGGAAAAACAAAGCTGAGCCGAGCTGCTTACATGGATGTACATGAAGAACGGAAGCAAGTTTTGACGACAAAATCACCAATTAGCAAAATCACCAACTAGCTCGACTTATGCAGGAAGTCTTTATATTTAAAGTATCCCTATTAATGAGAAACCTAACTATTCCCTGCGCGATGCAAGTTTTGGAAGAGGCCTATTAATAGTGGTGGTGACCCCTACGGGAATCGAACCCGTGTTTTCACCGTGAAAGGGTAGTGTCCTAACCGCTAGACGAAGGGGCCGTAAAAGATCGCTGGTGACTAAGCTTTTTATACACTTTTGGGTGTCTATGCAACCCTAAATCATCTTAAAAACTTTGTCTACCGAAGCTTGAGTATTAACGATAGTGAAATTAGCTAAATACCGCAGACTATACCGTCCGTACAAAGGTATATACTACTCGCTTTGCCGAATTGTTTTTTTATTTTATCAAAAACTCACGTCCTCACGTAACTTCATATATACGCTGCGCGCGCTCGCCATTCAAAATAAAATGCTGGTTCTAGCAGTACAAGCACCATACTCGAATGACCCCTAGAATTTGCATAGTCACTTTAGAGGCGCAAAGGTCTTATTGTAACCGCTTGCTCTACCCTTAATATTGCACAACAGCATCATAGGAATAAAACTTAATATCGCTATCATTTGATTATACTGTAAGCTAACAGCGTTCAGTTTATACACTATACTTAAAATATTGCAAGCATGAAATTGTATTTTTAAATTAACTTCACTCTACTTTCTCTTTTTTTTCTTGCTCTCTGTAGTTTGGTTAAATCTACCAATGTTTCGTACAAATTTTTGAACACTATTAAGTTCAGTGCCATAAGTTTTAGTATATTCCTTAACAATATTTATATCATTTTTATAAGAATTATTAAGCACTAATGCCTCATCAATAGTATCATTTTTATTGAAACTAACTTTTATTATCCTTTGTTCTAATACTTTTGGCTCAAGCCAAGCTCTTTTTGATAAAGAACGATGTACATAATACCAAGTATTAGGCGAATAGCTAGGGATAATTGTTGCGGTTCCAATTAAATCTTCTACCTCGTTTTTGCTCAGTTTTTTGTTCTCCAGCATAGGTAATAAACTGTCATCCACATATTGGCCTCGCGATTCAATTACTTGACAGTTAGAGAGAGTCAGTAAGATAAACATAGTGGAAAGAATTCTAATTATAAAAATTTTCATACAATTTATTTTTGAAATACCTAGATTTTGTAATGGAAATATAATATACTGCCCTATCAATTTGACAAATACTTTTTACATATAAATTTATAACCTTTATATTAAAATAGTTTTTGCAGTAAATTAGGGTATAGGGCAATGTTAGAGGTGTATATATTACTACCCAGTCTTTAACGCTTAACTAGGTTTTGCTATCTCATACCCTGCATTTAATATTATATATCTAAATCAGGAATATACATACTAACAATAAAGTAGTGCAGTAAAGGACAAAGTGAAAACATACTCGGCAAATCGTTTTAGAGGGTATGTTTTTTATTAGACTTCCTGCATAAGTCGATCTAGTTAGTATTACATATTTTTATACCGAGTTGAGAGTACAATAGAATATTTATTAAGTAAATAGTTTAATTTTAAGAGGCGAATATGGCAGTACCAAAAAAGAAGACATCGAAATCAAAACGCAATATGCGTCGTTCCCACCTTGCGCTGGGTAAAATTAACGTTGTAGTAGATTCTGAAACAGGGGAATATAAACTTCCTCATCACATATCTTTGGTTGATGGGACTTATAATGGGCGACAAGTGATTATAAAAAAGTCAGAAAAAGACGAAGAAGTAGCATAAACTGCAATGTCCTGTAAAATTATTGGGTGTGGTTCCTATTTACCAGAAACTATTATTACTAATTCAGCTTTATCTTTATCAGTTGATACTAGTGATGAGTGGATTCGTTCTAGAACAGGTATATTAAAAAGACATATTGCTAGTGATAATCAATATACTTCTCATTTAGCTCTTAAAGCTAGTCAAACGGCGATAGAGGACTCTGGCCTTCCCCCTTCTGCTATAGATTTAATCATTACTTGTAGTACCACCCCTGATAATAGCTTTCCCTCTATTGCTTCTAAATTACAAGGTTACCTTGCTCTTGGTAGCATCCCCTCATTTGATTTACAAGCAGTGTGTTCTGGCTTTATTTATGGCTTACATGTTGCAGATTCTTTAATTAGTTCTAGTAAATATAAAACCATATTGCTGGTGGGGGCTGAAAAAATGTCCTCGTTGCTTGATTGGAATGATAGGGCTACCTGTATATTATTTGGGGATGGAGCTGGAGCGGTAATATTGCAATATAGCGATGATAATTCGGGAATAATAGATAGTCATATTTACTCGGACGGACGTTATTATGATCTTCTTTATACCGATGGAGGGGTAAGTATGAATGGTAAAAGTGGTAAATTAAAAATGAAGGGGCAAGAAGTTTTCAAATATGCAGT
Source organism: Candidatus Tisiphia endosymbiont of Beris chalybata (assembly GCF_964026555.1). NCBI lineage: Bacteria > Pseudomonadati > Pseudomonadota > Alphaproteobacteria > Rickettsiales > Rickettsiaceae > Candidatus Tisiphia > Candidatus Tisiphia endosymbiont of Beris chalybata. The sequence goes on from NZ_OZ032159.1 coordinate 189,815, forward strand.
CGAGAAAATGTCAAAGTCAGCTGAAGAGATAATGCATAACAATCACTTGACCACGGATGATATAGATTATTTTGTTCCTCATCAGGCCAATATAAGGATTATAGAGGCAATCGCAGAGAGGCTCAACTTTGCACCCAATAAGGTAGTAAAAACAGTAACAGAGCATGCCAACTGCTCCGCCGCATCAATTCCTCTGGCGCTTGCTTCTCTTAAAAACTGTCATAACCTCAAAAAAGGCGATATCTTACTGTTGAGTGCTATGGGGGCGGGCGTCACCTGGGGATCTGCTTTAATACGATGGTAAATATAACCTCTAGATTCTGTGAAGGAAATTTTTATATACTAGACCTCTTGCATAACCTAAAGATAATTGAAGAATTTTTAGGAGAAACGAAGTCGAGTACCGCAGCGTACATAGACGTACGTGAGGAACAGAGAGGAGTTTCGACGACAAAATTACCAATTAGATTAGGTTATGCAAGAGGTCTACTCTAGGAACTTCAAGAATTGGCGTCGTCGTGCCCTAAAGACTGCGCTCCTCACGTACTAATATGTACGCTGCGGTACTCGACTTTGAGCCTCCTTGCTCTTTTTGAAGTTGATTCTATCGTCTACCAACTCTTCAGGTACGAACAGTATAGTAGTAAAATTAGATCCATATCTTAATATTTTCTTAATTTTTGTTCATCAGACTGTCGCATCTTAGGCATGGTTAGTAAAACATTCACTAGATTTCATACGAACAATTCACCCAAAAGTAGGCAGGTCGTCACACTCTCCTATATTCTGGATTGTCCATTCCTCATAGGGTGCTTCTCGTAGTTTATATTCTGCTAGTTCCTTCGTGGTTCTCTCTATATTTATAGGGTCCGTATCTGTTACTTCTTGTTCTAGATAGTTGGGGCTGTATATATTAAACTTCTCGTCCTTTGCTTTGCGGTTTAATAAGCATAGGATAGGAAAGAATCTACCGTATCCCGGTATTTCCTTTATTTTGTCTACCTCAAACGCCGCTTTGCTTAATGCGTCTTCTACTACCTTTCTAGCAGTCATTTCTATGTCTATCAGCTTTATAGGTGATACTTCCCGAATCGCTTTTTCTTCCATATCTAGGTGCGCTGCGGTTTTGCTGGCCTCATCTCCTTCAAGTTTGCGGCTCCAAGTGAGCTGCGCAAGAGGTATATTCTCTTCGGCTATTTTGCGGAGCGTAGATCGCCTTTCGGTATTAGAGATAGAATCTTCAGGTGATTTATAGTCAATTGATGAGAAGTTGGTGACATCGTCACTCGTCTCTTGCCTATTATCTATAGCCGTCGTTCCATCGCTCCTAGCACCAAATTCTCCTGAATTGACTATAGTATCTTCATCTTCCATTGATTCGGCATCTTTTGATATATATCCTTCATCCTCCTCTAGGAGCTGCTTCCATACATCCTCCTGTTCTTCACTACTTATTAAGGGTTCCTGTTGGCTGCCTTTCCATTCAAGTAATGCTTTAATAATTGCAGGATTATCAGTCCCCCCTATTAAATAATACTCTGTTGCGTAGGAAAAGGCGCTCCTACCAAAGTGATCTTGCCAATTAATATATTCTTTAAATTCTTTTATATCATTCTTAAAAATATTTTGCCAATTAGCTTGAAAGTGACTTACTAAAAGTTGGTATGTTTTTATATCCAGAGTCTGGATAGCTAATATCAAAGCTGTTTCTTTCGCTTGAGTTTTTTGCGTAATATCTGTGTTAGGATGAGAGAGAAATTCTTGAATAATCTGTATATTTCTCTGTTTAATTGCTAATAAAAAAGGTGGATCATCATCCTGCAGACCTTGCACTGTTGAGGCAGAGGTAACTTCATTAAAATCTATTTCAGGAAATTTTAATGTCGAATCTAGGCTCAAATCCTCACATACACCCCCGTACGCTGCAGTTTGGAGCGAAGAGTCTTCTTCAAATTCCCTGTGCGATGCGAGTTTCGAAAGAGGCCTATTGATATCAATTGCTTCTGTTAATGGGGAATGGCTATTTTCATCTGGTGGGTTAATATTTCCGTTGGAGTCAAATTGAGGGGCTAAAGGTACTGTATCTAATTGCTCACTGTCATGCTGCAAGATTTGTAGTTCTATTTGTGCTGGTTGCTCTTCTAGTAGAGGAACTGCAAGGTCATAATTACCACTTTCGTCTTTCTCAATATTGCTAATGGTAATTATTATACGGTTATATAGTGCGTTTTGTATAGATGGTTCGTTAATTGATGAAATATTATTAGGTGGGGTCTGGAATTTAAGGGGCTCTGTTTTCGGCATTAGCTGAGGGGGAAGGTGGGGAGTAGAGTTACTATCACTAGATAGATATGTTTCGGCTGAGTAGGTATCCAATAATAAGTTTGTCTGCTGGAAGGTCGTAAGGTCATTCATCACTAGCTGCGCAGTAGGATAATCAGAGATACTATCTACGCTGCAGCTAACAATCATATCATGGGGACTAGGTAATCTATGATTAAAATCTGAATTTATATTAGGTTCTAACAATGTAAGTATGGTATTGTTGTTATTTTGGTAAATATTAGTAGCGTGATCATTAAATGATAATCTGCTATTGATATTTCTTAATATCCCTAGCTCTTTATATGACTCAAATTTATAAAGCCTATGGATACGCTGTTTGATATCTCGGTCTTTAGCTGGGGTTTTAAGTATATTAATAAGTGGAAGATAAGCTGATTGGTACAAAGATTGATATATATTATATACTTTTTCTTTGATAATTGCTGGTTTCTTTTTATATTTCCAATGTGCTGCCGTTCCATGCTGGGCCTTCTCATTCATTGCGCAAGTACGGATTTGGATCTCTATATTTTGCCTAGTGGGACCAATGATTATAGTATGTAAAGATTGATAACCATTAGATTTAGGTCTGTGAATATAATCCTGAAATTGACCCTTGACGCTTTGATAATGGGCATGCATGACCGCAAGGGCTTTATAACAATCTTCAACATTCTCTACTATAATTCTAAATGCTAAAATATCATATAATTGCCCTATATTAATATTTTTCTGTAGCATTTTTAACCAAATAGAATAAGGAGTTTTGATCCTACCGAATATTTTGGCTTGGATACCTTCAGCCTGCAAGCTATTATGAAGAGAATTAATAATTTTAGTAATTAAAGCTTTGATATCTTTGCCACAAAAGGCATATAGATGGGTTAAAATATATTCTCGAATATCTGGTTGCAATATTGTTAAACAAATTTCTTGCAGTTCAATTTTAATTGCTTCGAATCCTACTCTTGACATTAAGGGTACGTAAATTTCTATTATTTCTAAAGCAGAAATAGCGTATTTTTCAAGTGTAGGATTGACCGAAAATATACTAATATTATGTAATAAGTGAGCCAGCTTGACAAATAATACTCCTACTGCTACTTCTTGTGGCATAGAAAGTAAGAAGTCAAAAAATTTCTGTGCTTGTCTTATATTATAAGGTAAGTAATGAATTGTTGATGTTTTAAGGATTCCCTCTACTATGTTGGCTATTTCTATACCAAATTGGCTGCTAATTTGTTGGAGGGGGAGAGTAATTTTAGATAAATCTGTTGTGGAGATAGCAGTAGACAATAAGCCTGCTATTACTGTATTATTATTGGGGTAAATCGTTAAGAGGATTTCAGCAACTTCCAAAGCATATGCAGGATTTTGACCCTGAGATATAATGTAAGAGATAGCCTCCTGTAATTTAGTATCATTAAGCCTAAAAATACTGTTAGTGAGCATAAAAGTAATATTTCCTTAGGCTTCCTGCATAAGGCGAAAAAGCGCTTGGGATTTTTAGGAAAAACGAAGCCGAGCACCACAATGGACAAGGATGTACATGAGGAGCGGAAGGCCACGTTTTGACAACAAAATCACCTACTAGATCGACGCTCTCTAGAGCGACTTATGCAGGAAGCCTCTTATATTTTCGATCAAAATCTTTCACAAAGCTTTCTACTTAAAAATTTTGTTTTTAGAAAATAGAAGTAAATGAGACCAGTGAAAATAAAATTGGAGAGATCACTTTCAGCCTTAATTTGATTATGTTAAATAATTAAATATTGCTCAATAATCAAATACGCCATTCCAAGGGAATGACCTCGACTGGCAGTATGCAGCTAATGTATTTATAGTCAATTAATATAATCTAGGGACGCCGTTGTTTGTTGCTCTACCATAGTAGTTCTAGGCTCTACCCTGGCACTTAGACCCTAGTGCATCTTAATTGATTATACTTCAAGGCTTACTGCCTTTGTTTAAACAATAGGGATATATACTGCTCGTACTTCAAGAATTGGCGTGTCGTCGTGCCCTAAAGATCGAGGCTTCACGTACTTTAGTGCGCTGCTTGACTTTGAGCCTCCTGCCTCTTCTTGAAGTGGATTCTATCGTCTACCAACTTTTCAGGTACGAACAGTATATGTCTTCATTGTTAAAATTATAAGATTTTTTGTTAACATATACAATCTTTAAATTACAAAAATCTTAATTAAGTTTTAAGAAGAATATTACTAATTTAATTGAATTACGCAGAAAGTCTACTAAAAGCAGGATAATTCACCTCGACTTGATATAAAATAAATATTTTTATATCAAACTGAGGTATATACTGCTCGTAACTGAAGAGTTGGTATACGAAGTTCACCGAGTATATATAATAAATATAAAAAGAAATTTTGATGCAAAAAATTATAAAATGCCTATATCAGGCTGCCTTTAGAACAATTGAACATGATGGTATAGAGCACTCGGGATATATGTCATTTATGGTGCTTTTATCAATATTTCCCTTTTTAGTCTTTTTATTAGCGCTTACAAGTTTTGTGGGGGCTTCAGAGCTTGGTAAAAATTTTATTATTATTTTTTTAGATAATATGCCTGAACTTGCTACCGACTCTATAAAAACGAGAATTAATGAATTAGAAACAAGCCCTCCTCAGAGCTTAATGACTTTAGCAATCATTGGTAGTATATGGACTGCTTCATCTTTTGTGGAGTGCCTGAGAACAATTTTAAATCGGGTCTATGAAATAAAATTTCCTCCTCCTTATATAAGGCGCAGGCTTCTTAGTATAGTCCAATTTCTAGCGATTAGTATATTTATCTTGTTAGCTATGCTTCTGCTAGTAGTTGTGCCAATAATATTAGCAAAACTGCCATACCTATTAACAATAATAGAAAAACATAAACATACCTTAAATATTTTACGGTATATTATACTTTTTTGTGCGCTATTTATTACTGCTTCATTACTATACTATATTGTTCCTAATGCCTCTCTAAATTTCATTGATGTAGCCCCTGGAGCCTTAGTAACGGTAGTGTTATGGGTTATCAGCGGATATTTATTATCAACCTACTTAATGTATTATAATCAATTAAGTATAATCTATGGCTCACTTGGTAGCATTATAGTAACCTTAATCTTTTTTTACATTATTAATATGATTTTTATCTATGGTTCCGAATTTAATTATTTATATACAAAAGAGGAGTGATAGTGGCTCATCTTCCGTACCTTTGGCAATTTTAAATTTAGAAGAATTTAAGATTCTGACTAACACTTTCTATTCCAAGATGTTCAAAGGCACTTTTAGTAATTATGCGCCCCCTGGGAGTGCGTTGTAGCAATCCTATTTGTATTAAATATGGTTCTATGGTTTCTTCCACTGCATCACGTTGCTCCGATAAAGCTGCAGCAATAGTATCAATTCCTACCGGTCCCCCAGAATAATTATCGGCTATAAATTTCAAATATCTATAATCATTGCTATCTAACCCTATTTTATCGACCTCTAAACGATTTAAGGAAATATTCGCAATAACTTGATCAATTTCTAGCTTATTCTCAACTGAGGCAAAATCTCTTACCCTTTTGGCTAATCTTATGGCAATCCTAGGGGTGCCCCTGCTGCGCCGCGCTATTTCCTCTAAAGCGCCATCTGTTAAATTAATCTTTAATAATTTGCTGATTCTAATAAGAACTAATTTTAATTCTTCTACATTATAAAAATGCAAGCGTAGGGGGATTCCAAATCTATCCCTTAATGGGTTGCTTAATAATCCAAGTCTAGTAGTGGCTCCTACTAAAGTAAAATTGGGTAAATTAATTTTTACTGTTCTGGCAGCTGGCCCTTCTCCAATGATTATATCTAAAGCGAAATCTTCCATTGCTTGATATAATGTTTCTTCAATGTGAGTACTAAGCCTATGAATTTCATCGATAAATAATACATCCTTTTCTTGTAAGTTAGTAAGGATAGCTGCTAAATCAGCTGCTTTAGAGATAGCAGGGCCAGAGGTGGTTTTGAAATTAACTCCCATTTCTTTAGAAATAATTTGCGCTAGGGTAGTTTTGCCAAGGCCAGGGGGGCCATAAAATAATGTGTGATCCAAATGCTCGGATCGGTTTTTAGCTGCCTGGATAAAAATAGATAAATTTTCTTTAATCTGTTGTTGGCCAACGAATTCTTTTAAGTAGCTAGGTCTTAAAGAAAATTCTTGATCTGTAGGCAGTTTATCGCTCGATAAGATATTCTTAGACATTGGTACCACGGGCTTTTAACGCAAGTTTAACTAGTTCATTAATAGAAATCTCAGGATTTTTAGCAATAATTTCTTGTACTAAATTTTGTGCTTCATTTCTATTAACACCAAGCGAAGTTAAAGCAAGCATGGCATCTGACATTAGGCTCGTGAGAGTATCGTCTTGTTTGCTATGGGGAGTGTTTAGGTTGTGGATATTCCCAAAAGTGTTAGCAATTTTATCTTTTAATTCCACAATAATTCTTTCTGCTAATTTACTGCCTACCCCTGAAACGACTTTAAAAGCCTCTTTATCTCTGGTGAAGATGGAAGATTGAATTTGCAGAGGAGATAAATTCGATAAAATAGTTAATGCCATTCGAGTGCCTATCCCTCCCACCGATTGCAATAAATTGAAGAAATATTTCTCTTCAAAAGATAAAAAACCAAAAAGGGTAATATGGTCTTCCCGTACATGAGTTTCTATTAGTAACTGACAAACTTCGTTGATAGCTAATTTATTTAAAGTCATACCAGAACAATATACTAAATACCCAACATCGTTAACGTCAATAATTACATAGTCTTTAAAACATGAATCTATTTTTCCTTTTAATTTGCCTATCATATATTATTATTTTTAATTTTAGGAGTACGCTTTTTGATACAAATATTGGTAATGATAGGAGCGCCAGTTAATATAGCAGCAAAAACATAATGTATTAATAGAGGCGTATCGCTACAATGACATTTTCCATCATCAGAGTAAGTTTCTAATAGTATGATTTTTGCAATAATAAAAGTAGCAATTAAATATATTATTATGTATAGTGGATATTTAAATTTTGACCATATATTTTTTACCATATCTAAACCTATCTTGTTGGAGACATAAAGTTTTGTTCATTAATCGTTAATTATAAGCGAATATTTGTTTCTAGGTTCTGTGAAGGTTTCTATCTAATGGTCGATTTCGTCGTTATTTTTGTTCTCGAATCCTCACGTACATTTAGTACGCTGCAGTTCTGTGAGCAACAATGCCTATAAATCTACTCATTACATAGAAATCTTTACAGAACCTAGTAATTTATATAGTAATGATTATATAACTTTAAGTTTTTGTTTTAAAGCTAAATAGTAAGGTTCTCCTCAATAAAACATATGATAAGACCTGCATTTTTAATTGCCTTTTTTACAATTATTATACGCTATTATGATTATGCACTGTTTGGTTTATCAGCAGCAACTTTATCTAAGAATTTTTTCCCTCCTGATACTTCACATAATCAAATATTATTATTTTATGCTATTTTTGGTATAGCAGTCATAGCAAGGCCTTTGGGGTCGATTATCTTCGGTTTTATTGGAGATAAATATGGGCGAGCAACATCAGTAAAAATCTCGGTATTTTTAGCTACTACCTCAACAATTTTAATCGGGCTGGTTCCTAATTTTGGGACAATTGGAATATTTTCTACCCTAATTTTAACTTTTTGCCGGATGCTATTTTTCATAAGCCTAGCTGGCGAGAGTGATGGTATAAAAATTTATGTAGTAGAAAAAGTAGGGAAGTTGTATAAAAATTATGCCAATGGTATCGTAGTATGTTGTAGTCAAGTTGGCGCTTTATTAGCAGCACTAATGTACTATTTAGCAACAGAACATACTAGTATTACCTATCTATGGCGTATTAATTTTATTATTGGTGGAATATTTGGTGTATTCATAATATTTATGCGTCATTACTTTGTGGAAAGTGAAGAGTTTTTACAATATCAAAATAATCCCCACTCTCCTGAAATAAAATTTTTAGATTTAAAGAAAATCCTCAAAGAAGTAATAGAAAAATTTATTTTAGCCTTAGTAATTAGCGGGGCTATAGGTGGAATTTATCATTTTTTAATTATTTTTTGGGGGGTATTTTCAGTGAAATTTGCTTTAATTCATGACTTTCAGCAAGGGCAGAGATTAAATATACTTTTAATAGTAATTTATGCGGTAATGTCAATAGTATCAGGCAAATTAGCTGATAAATTTTCTCCTAAACTGCAAATTATTACCTCACTATTATTAAGTTTATTAATTATAGTTATTGCCCAATTTGTTCTATATATTAATAATTACCTAATTTATTTTCCTATATTCCTTATAGTGCTCGCACCTTTTTATATGATTCCCCTACAAATTATTGTTCAATCTATATTTCACACTAACATTAGAAATAGGATGTATAGTCTTTCTCACTCGATTGGAGGGATGGTTCTCTCCTCTACTACTCCATTTTTTTGTATGGTATTATGGCAATATTCTCATTCTTTACATATAGTACTAGGATTTTTATTGTTATTATTAGCGCTATTGTTAACTACAGTGATATATCTATATACTTCCACTACTATGCTCCTTTTCCGATGATTTTACTGCTAGGCGCGATGGTAGAGCCTATAGATAATAGGCGAGCTATTTGAGCAACGAAGCATGCAAATTCATAGCAGGGTAGTATATAAGAGGGGAAAAACAACTTGTATAGAGAATGCCGTTGTTCACTAGCTTCTGTGAGCATTGCTAAAATATTTAGGCCATAAAATCTAATAACTTTAAGGGGAACAAGTTGAAAAAAAACAACTTAATCAAATATGACTATAGTGCATATATTACACTAAAAAGATTAGTAGGGGAATATATTAAGCCTTACTTAAGGCAGCTAATGATTGCTGTGTTTTTTATGGTTATTTCAGCTATTTGTTCCACTATTAGCGTAAAATTAGTGCAACCCATCATAGATCAATTATTTTTGACTCACGATAGTAAAATGCTACTTATACTGCCCTTGACGGTAATATTAACTTTTGCTGTTAAGGGGATCGCTGAATATTATCAAAGCTATTTAATTAAATTTATTGGTCAGAAAGTTTTAACTGATCTGCAAATTAAAATGTACGAGCATTTATTATTCGCAGACATTTTATTTATCCAATCACAATCGTCAGGGCGGTTGATATCGCGCTTTACTAATGATATTTCAATGATGCGCGGTGCGGTGTCGAATTTGCTTGTTGGATGCGCTAAACATCTTTTATCCGTATTGTTTCTCCTAATATTAATGGTTAAATTAGAACCAATATTATCCTGTATAGTATTTATTGTATTTCCTATCGCAATTTACCCTATCCAAAAATTAGGAAGAAAAATTCGTAAAATATCTGGGCACGCACAAGAGGATTTAGCTAATTATACTTCTAGATTAGATGAGACTTTTCAATCTATTAAAATTGTTAAATCTTTTTTAGGGGAAAAAGTTGAAAGTAATAGAGCGTTATTGATTTCAAGCAATATTTTGAATTTTTTAAAAAAAACGGCCAAATTAGATGCCTTAATTTCCCCAATCATGGAAATATTATGTGGTACTGCGGTGGCAGGAATAATTTGGTATGGTGGATATTTAGTCATGTCAGGGAAAACTACCCCAGGCGCCCTTTTTGCCTTCATTACTGCGTTTGTTTCTGCCTATCGCCCCTTTAAAAGTTTGGTATCTTTGAATGTAAATTTGCAAGAAGGAATAGCAGCTACTAAGAGAATATTTAACGTATTAGATACTGAGCCTAGTATAAAAGATAATCTCAGCGCCCAAAGGAGCCAATTCATCAATCCGGAAATAATTTTGGATAAAGTAAGCTTAAATTTTAATAATAGAGTAGCGTTAAAATTAGTTAATTTAAAGTTAGAAAGAGGCAAAATAACCGCTTGCGTGGGACGTTCTGGTAGCGGTAAAACTTCTATTGCAAATTTATTAGTACGTTTTTATGATCCTTCAAATGGGCGTATTTTAATTAACAACCAGGATATTAAAGACATACAAATTAGTTCTTTAAGAAGCCAAATTTCCTTAGTTACTCAAGACACTACGTTATTTGATGTTAGTATTGCCGATAATATCGCTTACGGTCATCTTAATGCTTTGCGAGAGCAGATCATTATTGCGGCAAAATATGCAGACGCTGATGAATTTATCTCTCAACTCCCAGAAGGTTATGATACTATAATTGGCCATCAAGGTTCTACTCTATCTGGAGGGCAACGTCAACGTTTAGCAATAGCTCGAGCTTTTTTAAAAGATGCACCAATTTTAATATGGGATGAGGCTACCAGTTCTTTAGACCACAATTCAGAGCAACTAATTTTTAATTCTTTAGTAAATATTCGAAAAAATAAAACTACTTTAATTGTAACTCATCGCTTATCTACTATTCAAGACGTGGACCATATAGTAGTCATGAAGAGCGGCCTCATCGCTGAACAAGGAACTCACTTGCAGCTGATGGCTCATAAAGGGGAGTATTATAAATTATATAATAAAGAACTAGGAGAAGGGTAGGGCAGAGCAGAGAGCTACTGCTTATGCCGATTCCTACTGATTTTCTATTACCGCGCATTTTGTTTTTCTTCTATATAATTTCAAGTCTACCATTTTCCTAAATCTTGTGAGCGTGTCCAATAATTCTATGAAAATTATCCTTATATCAGCATGTGTAATTAAATCACAATCTTAAGATTTTTTAATGTTTGTTCCATATTTTTCTTAAAGTTGATTTAACAAAATATTTAATAACTGTTAACATTTATAAATGAATAAAATGCTAACAGTTATTAATAAATATTCAAACCTTTAGGAGGATTATATGGCTAAACCAGAAATTAGAGAAGTTATTAGTAAGGGTGTTATTTTATCTACAGGAGAGGGACTCAGTGGAAAAGGACCATTTGTTTCAGGGTCAAGTTTAATTAATGGGGTAGCTGGCTGTAATATTAAAGTTGACGTGGATCAGCTTGATATTCACTCTATTGAGGATAAAACACCAAATGCAAATCTTCATTCTGTTTATAATACCTGCCTTACATTAGCAGAAAATGTACATAATGTATATCTGGGTTCTATTAAAACGCCATGTTCGACTTTTTTTTAGCAGGTAACTAATTTTTCGAGTTGTGTTGGCACAAGTTTTAAAGACTTTGTCAAAAATGTAGCAATAGTATGAGCAAGTAATTTTCTAGCGATGCGAGATTGTAGATGCCAGTAACTCTTAACTCTGATAGCATTAATAGCAAAACGTTCTGTAAGCTGACCAATAACAGTTTCAATTAAACGACGAGTAGCAGTAATCCATTTAAGGAAATTCTTGGATCTATTATCCTTCATATTCTTTTTTAAAGGTGTTTGTAAATCAATGTTTTTGGTGGCCAACTCATCTTTTAAATCCTGACCAAGATAGCCTTTATCGCCCAGTACCATGCCACTAATATTAGGAGACATTACTTGCAGAGCTTCACGTTCAGACCCATTAGCAGGAGTTATCATGAATCCAGCTATTCGACCTTCTTCATTAATTAATACGTGTCCTAGAAAACCGTAATAATAGCTATCTTTCGAAGCGCAGTACCCATAGTCAGCGTATTCCTTAAAACATCGCCCTCTCGTTGCTCGGGCCAAATTTATTACAGGAATCGGTACCCCATCTATCATATGCAGATCTGATTTGCTTGCACTCTTAAACAAGTCGGCAAGCAGCATGTTCTTAATAGATAAAAGACCGCTACATTGCTTCACATAAGACGGTCTACTCTTTAGATTGGGAAACCATTCTTGAAAATGACGTTTAAAATATTCCCATATCTGCTTGTCTTGGTGCAAACCGATAAATTCTCCCACCACTTCCATTGTTAATGCTTCCACGTCACTTAAGCAAGGTGGAAATCCTGCTTTCCTTACTTTGATATTTTTGGTTATTATAGTCATTTTTTCTTCTATGAAACAATACACAGTAATGATAAACTCTTCTAGGGTCATAGCTTCTTTCTCGATAATTGAACTATGACCTTATTAGGCTATCCTATTCTTTTGTCAATCTTAAAAAAAAGTCGAACATGGCGTTATTAAAGGTACTGGAAACACTCATAAAGTATTATTAAGCAGTTCTGGGGTAAAAGGACCTGTAAATGTAACATTAACAGGTACTGGCGGTGGCGAAGTAACAGACAATGATTATTCTGGGTTTTCTTGTCTAGAAAGTAATGCTGAAACTGTCCTAGAAACCAATTCTTTTAATAAAGGGATTATTACACTAGATACTAGATTCTATGAAGGTGGTGCAGGGCTAACTCAGTTTAAGGTTATAACTGATTGTGTACGTCCTTTTTTTCGAGGTCAAGATAGAATTGATGGGGCCGTTAAAGAGATCCTTTTTGTTTATAAAACTATTATTGGTAGTGCCAATGCGCCTGCAACATATACTATAGAGCTGAATAATGTTGAGCTTAATTTTATGCAGCAAGGACGCTATCCAGGAGTTGACTCCAAACATCCTCTTTATGACACGCCTATTATTGAAGCAGCTCACGCAGATTCGGCATTGTGTCTAAAAGCTACGGGTGGGGCTCCTCAAATAAATATGTGTGGACCTCTAGATTTAGGTAAGGATAATCATGGGATAGTAAAATTAAATGATGGTTCGCCTGTTGAGCATAGTTTCTTAACAATTCGTCCTTTCTCAGGTTCAGGAATACATCCAGCAGTAGATAAGTCAGTTGCAACATTAGGTACTAAGGATCATCAGTTAAAAAGCTTAGTAGTCTATCCAGGAGCGCTCTTGGCCGCAGACTATCATGCTTATTCGTACGAAAATCTTAATCATCATGCCGTAGCCCAGGTGGGGGAGGATTCTGTATTGCATGATGTGGCATAAATTATTATATACTACTCTGATATGAATTTGCATGCGTTGTTACTCAATACTCTCCTAGATTTTACTAGGCTTCGCTCCATCGGCCGCAGCAAAATCATCTGAGAGGAGGAGAGTTTACTCCCATTCTTTGAATATTAATAAACTCTCCTACTTAACTGGTAGGGGAGTTTATTAATAGCCTTCCTGCATAAGTCTAAAATAAAATCTAATTCTTGAAGTAAAAGCAGTATACATTAGACCTCTTGCATAACCTAAAGATAATTGAAGAATTTTTAGGAGAAACGAAGTCGAGTACCGCAGCGTACATAGACGTACGTGAGGAACAGAGAGGAGTTTCGACGACAAAATTACCAATTAGATTAGGTTATGCAAGAGGTCTATTTTATCATGGACTCACGTGCTCACGTATAGCTTAGGCTATTATGATACATACATGATAGTATGCGGGAAGCATAGTAGTCATGCATACTTGAAGATAAATACCCTGTACGCACCTTAATGGACTATACTATACTAGCATGTACGCAGCAAACGCTCGCCATTTAAAATAAAATCCAATTCTTGAAGTACGAGCAGTATATAGTCAATTAATATAAACTAGGGACGTCGTTGCTCTACCATCTTAGTTCTAGGCTTCGCGCCTAGCCCTTAATTCATCTTAATTGACTATAGTTTAAGAATATGTTGCCAATACAACTTAATCTATTCCTAAAATTTTATGAGTTTGTAGTGAAAGGCGATAGCCGTAGTTCAGTGCTAAGTTCACAGCAAATTGTTCATTTTCTTGATTAATAATGTGATTATTTTGATCCATAGGCTGGACAAAAACTGGAATATTATATTTACTTTGTCCCAGCTCAGGTATTTGAGAATATCCGAGAACATTTTTAGCTACTAGAAATTTTATTGCCTGAAGACGCGGCAGTAGATCTTCCCGTAACGGTAGATAACGATTTTTTATTACTTTTGGGGAACATACTATTTGCACTTGCTCTGCAATATTACGGTATAAAGTGCCATTGGTTTCTATTTGCACTGTAAACTTTAGTTTCACTAAACTATCGCATAATAGCTCAATAGATTGCCGAAAAGGTTCACCACCAGTGATAACGACCAGGTTAATTACTCTCTGCTTACTGAAATTAAGAGAAAGGTCCAAAACATTCTTGATAATTTCCTGTAGATTAACAATATTAAATTCTTCAAAGTCAGTATCACAAAAACTACAAGCTAGATTACAGCCGCCAAGACGAATAAAGACCGCGGGAGTGCCTACAAATGGTCCCTCTCCCTGAATAGTTTTAAAAATGCTTTTTACTTCTAGATTAGTTCCATCATTAAATGTGGGGGATCTTTTGGGGTTTTGGCCAAACATATATTTATCAAATTTATTTTGGCAATAATATATTAACAAACTCTGCTTTAGATAAGTCTACTACAGGCTTTACACTAATATCTCCTTGCTTGATATTATTGACATATCCTACTGTAATACCTGCAGGATATATACTGCCGTGACCGGAGGTGATAACCTTTTCTCCTTTTTGTACTAGATGCGCTTTAGGTAAATAAAGAATTTTACTATCATTGCCTCCTCCGCTCATAATGCCTTTTTCTCTTGATACAGCTGTGGTAATTGGAATTCTAGAATTTACATCATTAATTAAAATTATTTTTGAGTAGTTATTACTGACCTGGATGACCCGTCCCACTAATCCTTCCGCATGTGTAACAATTTGATCTATTTCTACTCCATGTTTGGTCCCTGCTGACATTACCGCAGTTTTACTAAAAGGGTTTAATGAGACATTAATTAATCTAGCTCCGATATGTTTATATTGCTCTTCCTCTACAACTGACAATAATTTTTTAAGCTCATTATTTTCCGCTTGGATCATATAGAGTTCGTTTTGTACGTACCTTAATCTCTCCACTTCTAATCTTAGTGTGATATTTTCCCTGGCTAAATTTTTAATATAAACAAAGTTTTGAGTTAGCAAATTAATGTTCTTAAATAATGCCTTATGGACTGAAAATATTCCAGAAATACAAGGGCTAACTATTTCTAAGGAAATAGCAGAGAGTTTCTGGGGAGAAGATATATATACATATAATGATAATATTAAAAAAAATAAAATAAAAAGTCTTTTTACGGTGATAAAGATTGATCGGATGAATATTGATATCTCCTTAGTATTTTTTATTCTATTTTCAAGTAAGGCCATCGTTAATCTTGTTTAAATAACACATGTTTTAGTTTATGAAAATCTTCTAATACTTTGCCAGTACCAAGTGCTACACAAGATAATGCTTGATCGGAAATTATTATCGGTAGATTTGTTGCTTCTTTTAGCACATAATCAAGATTTCGTAGTAAGGCGCCCCCACCAGTCATCACAATGCCTTTATCTACAATATCCGAGGAAAGCTCTGGCGGAGTGGATTCTAACGCAACCTTTACTGCTTCTACAATTTGGCTGACTGGTTCAATTAAACTATCAGCTATTTGTTTTTCATTCAACAACATTTCTTTGGGAATCCCGTGTACTAAATCTCGACCTTTAATTTCCATTACTCTTGGTTCTAAATTATCATCTACGAAAGCAGTACCAATTTCTTTTTTAATTTTTTCTGCGGTGGCTTCACCAATTAATAAATTATAATGTCTTCTAATATAAGAAATAATGGATTCATCCATTTTATCACCGCCAACGCGTACTGATCTAGAATAGACAATCCCCCCTAATGATAAGACCGCTACTTCTGTTGTTCCGCCACCTATATCCACAATCATTGAGCCAGTTGCTTCGGTGACTGGTAAACCAGCGCCAATCGCTGCTGCCATTGGTTCTTCGATTAAGTATACATCTCTTCCTCCAGCGCTTTCTGCAGCTTCTTGGATGGCTCTCCGTTCTACGGGGGTAGAGCCTGAGGGCACGCAAATTATAATCATTGGTCCAGTAAATGACCTACGATTATGAACTGTTTTAATAAAATATTTTAACATTTCTTCCGCTCCTTTAAAATCAGCAATAACGCCATCTTTTAAAGGTCTTTTTGCTTCAATATCTGTTGGGGTACGTCCTAGCATAATTTTTGCTTCGTGACCAAATGCATAAGGCTTAAAGGTACCATTTTCTTTAATAAGGGCAACTACTGATGGTTCATTAAGTACTACGCCCTTGCCTTTGACATATACTAAAGTATTGGCGGTACCAAGGTCTATAGCTATATCTGATGCAAATCTACTAAAAAATTTCGCTAACATTTTTATTTCTCCTAAACACAAATTTATAATTTTTTTTATCTCTATTTATCAATCGGCTTCCGGCATAAATCAATAGACTGCCTATGTTAATAAGCCAATCTAGACGGTAACTTTGTCGTCGAAGCTTGTCTTCCCCTGTATTATATATACAGTTCAGAATTTGTGTTAGTTATAATAATTGAAACACTTTTTATATCAAGTATGTTGAGCAGGGGTGATAATAAAATTACTTAATAAGAATAGACATATATTAGGTAATAACACTGCTAAGGCTGGGGTAATGCCATTATAAGAAAGCATTTTAAATGAAATTTCTAGGGAAAAATAAGCAATAAAACCTATAAATAAACCAAAAATGAGGATTTTATCTTGCATATTACTTCTTTGCTTTAAGCTAAAAAAGCATGAAGCTAGTACTACCATAATCCCCATAATTAAGGGTTTGAATAATTGCTTGTAATAATAAATTTGGTAATTAATGGTTGGTAACCCCGCCTCTGTCAATTGATTTATTGTCGTCGGTAAGTCCCATATTGAGACCATTTCTGGATTGATAAAATTATCTAATAGCTTACTGATAGAAACAGTAGTAGGAATATTAAGCTGACTATAAGATGCCAGCTTTTGGCCATCATAAATTTTGGCTGAAAATATTGCTAAATTGTTATTAGCTAAAACAGCATATGGAGCATCAATTCTTTTTAAAAAATTATTATTATTATCTAAAATTAATAAAGTAAAGTTTTTTAACTGATTAGTGCCTATATCAATCACTTTCGTTTGTAGTATCTGTTTAGTATTCTCATTCTTTTCAAGGAGTAATAGTCCGGATTTAGAGATTCTAAAATTAAGGGCAGTTTTATTTGTTAATTTGGCCTTTATATGTTCGTATTTTTGTAAGCCAATAGTACCAAGAGGGCTGCAGATGGTTACAATTATAATACCAAATATTATTGACGCAATAACCGGCATGAATATTATTTTCCAGATATGGATGCCGTTACACAACATTAATAACAATTCATTATATTTTGTTAGTTTTTTTAAAAAAAATAGCATAGCGCTAAAGCTAATCAGCCCACTTATTTCATTAAGAAAAAATGGTATTTTGTATAATACTAGTTTCCAAAAATAGTGAGTTGGTATATATAAAGATTTGAACTGTTGTAAAAGATCAAAGATATTGGACAGAATTAGGATGCCAATAATTATAAGTAATATATTGATAAAATAACCACAATATAACCTAAATAAGTACAAGGAAAGTATTTTAAGATTAATCATTGTATAAAAAATGATTGGTGGGCCCGGCAGGACTTGAACCTGCGACAACACCGTTATGAGCGGTGGGTTCTAACCAACTGAACTACAGGCCCTTTAACAATAATTGTTAAAGTCTTATATAATTATTAGGGGATGAAGTCTAGCAAAATTTTTATAATAATCAAAAAGTTTTAATCCAACAGTAATTAAAAATGTTGGCAATTAAAGTCACTTGTTAGTTTCTAGGAAGAGGATCTTTATAGCTTGCAAGATGAGGATACTGTTCATCTTGCAAGAATTGCCTTTTTATTTTTAATAGATTTCTTGCATAATTCATAGCGAGCTGGTAATTTGTACGCCGATTCGGCACTCGGACCCTCAGAGGCCTCTCAGTAGGCTGCGGGTTTTGCGTTCTGGATCTCCTAAAAATTCTCTACTCGATGCGAATTATGCAAAAAGTCTAGCAGAAGGAAATTTTATTTATTGGAAGTAAGATGAGAAATAAATCAAAGCATAAGATTATAGGCGCCTTTTTAGGGACAATAATAGAATATTATGACTATAGTTTATATGGTTTTTCAGCGAGTATTATCGCAATTAAATTTTTCCCAAATTCAGATCATTTAACTAGCTTAATGAATGTGTTTGCAGTTTATGCAGTAGCATATCTATCTAAACCTATTGGCGCTATGATTTTTGGGCGTATAGGAGATATTTATGGCCGTAAGGTAGTGCTTAATATCACTATAATAGGTATTGTGATACCTACTATTATTATAGGACTGCTCCCCCCCTATTCAGCAATTGGTACTTGGAGCGCAGTAATATTGATTATATGTCGATTTATGCAGGGTATATTTGTAGCAGGAGAGTATGATGGAGCGGCTATTTATGTGATCGAACACTTAGGTAAGGAATATCGTTCCACTGCCTCAGCGGTAACCAGATGTACAGGTGTTATAGGAATATTACTGGGAATAGGGGTGACTAATTTTTTTAGTTCTCATATCTTTCCTGATTGGAGCTGGCGCATTCCTTTTTTAATCAGTTTACCTTTAGCTTTAATAGTATTATATTTCCGGCAAAAACTTGCTGAAACCCCGGAGTTTAAAATTGATAAAGAGAAAGGGGTAAAAATAGAAAATTTAAGCGATTTATTAAAAAAGCAATGGCGAGTAATATTAATGGTAATATTCCTTGCGGGCGGATTTGGGGTGACTTACCAAATAGCAATTATTTTTATGAAACAATATCTACCGTTGGTAATGCCGCAAGCTACTTTAATTATTAGTACATTTTCGGTGTTAATAGTGCTATGTTTTGCTGTCTCCATGCCAATTTCTGGCCTACTAGCTGATCGCTTTAGTGAAGTCATGGTGCTCAGAATCAGTTTATTTGGTACTATTTTTGCTAGCTTATTATTTATTATTGCCGTTAAGAATGAAATGCTTAATCTAGTATTAGTAGCTTGTTTAATGTTAGCATGTTTTGTAGCACCAGTTAATGCTTTAGCGCACGGTATTTTTGTTAAAGCTTTCCCAGTTAATAGACGCTACCGGGCGATAAGCCTTGGTCATACTATTGGGGCAATGTTAATGGGAGGAAGTGCTAACTATGTATGTTTACTAGTAATGAAAACACTAAACTTTAAGCTATTTCCAATTATATATCTTATCATATTTGCAATATTGGCGTATTACATGGTAAGAAAATTTGAGCAGAGTAGAAAATAGACTTTTTCTACAGCTCGCATATAGTCACTTATGGTAAACTAGCTACGTTGTTGCTCGTCGCTTACCTAGTATCTAATTCAACCTAAGTGACTATATCACAGGTAATTTCTAGGTCGATTCTGTACTTAATTCTTCACCTGTAGCATAGAGCATAATAGCATAAGTCATTAAGGTGTGCACAGAGTATTTATCTTCAAGTATGTATGGCTCTATGCTGCCCGCATATTATCATGTAGGTATACTACTGGTCTTTCAAAAATTGGCGTCGTCGTGCCCTAAAGATCGAGGCTGCTCACGTACTTTAGTACGCTGCGCTTCTCGACTTTGAGGCTCCTTGCTCTTCTTGAAGTTGATTCTATCGGCTACCCACTCTTCAGGTGCGAGCAGTATATAAAGTATACCTACAGAATTTAGGACCAAAGATTTTTCATTTTATTAAAAAAGCTAGCATCATCGTCCTTATCTTTGTCTAATTCTTTACCTAGAGCCTCCAACGATTCTTTCTGTTTTTTAGTAAGGTTTTTCGGTATTTCGATATGGATATGAGCAAGCATATCTCCTCTAATAGGGGATCTAATTTTTGACATTCCCTTACCTTTTAACCTAAGCTGGTCAGCGTTTTGGGTACCTGCAGGTATTTTTAATTTTACCTTCCCCCCTTCTATGTCAGGCACTTCTACTTCTCCCCCTAAAGCTGCTGTGATGAAACTAATAGGTAATCTACAGTGTAAATTAATTCCATCTACCTTATAAAGATCATGGGGTTTAATAGTAACAAAAATATATAAATCTCCATTCCCTCCCCCTCGTAGTCCAGCATCTCCTTCTCCTGTAAGGCGTATCCTAGTTCCGTTTTCTACTCCTGCGGGGATATTGACTAATAAATTTCTGTGTTGCGGAGAGCGACCATTGCCACGACATTTGGTACAAGGGTTTTTTATAATTTGACCTAGCCCTTGACAGCTAGGGCAAGTTTGTTCAAGGGTAAAAAATCCCTGTTGAGTTCTTATAGCTCCTTGCCCCTTGCAGGTAGTACAATTGGTCATACCAGCATTCTTTTCTGAACCGCTACCACTACAGTTAGAACATTTTACTTCACTAGTAAAATTAATATTTTGCTCCGTGCCCTGGAATGCTTCTTTTAAAGTAATAGTGGTATTATATTTTAGGTCTGATCCTCTAACTGTTGGTGAAGGGCGTTGCCTTCTTGCGCTCCCCCCCATAAAATCGTTAAAAAAATCTCCAAATATATCATTGATATCCGCTCCATTCCCGCTGTTAGATCTTGTTGATGAGGCGCCCCCCCCTTTAACAAATGCTTCATGACCAAAGCGGTCATAGGCTGCTCTTTTTTGCTCATCTTTTAACACGTCATAAGCAGCACTAATTTCTTTGAATTTTTTTTCTGATTGAGTATCGTTAGAATTGCGGTCAGGGTGGTATTGCATTGCCAACTTATGATAGGCCTTTTTTAGCTCTGCTTGAGTAGCAGTTTTATTCACACCAAGTATTTGATAATAATCTTTTGTTGCCATATATATGTGTATTTTATTAGAGATTCAAGTCTCGACTTAAGTAATACTATTCCCGAAAACTAATCATCACGTCATCGTACTTCCTAATATCCACCCCTCACGTACTAGGTTCTGTGGAGGTTTCTATGTAATGGTCTTATCGATCGTTATTTTCGTTCTCGAATCCTTACGTATACCCTAGTGTGTTGCGGTTCTGTGAGCAAAAATGCCTATAAATCTACCATTACATAGAAATCTTCACAGAACCTAGAATAATCAGCTTGTAAAAAAAAAATCAAAAAAATATCCTGAGATATAGTCATTTAGGTTAAACTAGCTACGTTGTTGCGCGTCGTTCACCTAGTATTTCTAGGCTTCACTCCTTGCGCCTAGTATCTAATTCACCCTAAATGACTATACAATCTTATTATTTATTTTCGCTTACATCCTCGTAATTGGCATCAACTACCTTCTCTTCAGCAGTAGTAGCGCTAGGACCGTTTTCGGGCGGAGCTTGATGCGCTGCTTCTCCAATTTTCATACTACTAACTGTAAGGAGTTCAGTTTTTGCTTTAATTTCCTCTAAATCATCAGATTCTAAGACAGACTTTAATTGTGCTATAACACTTTCTATCTCTTGCTTATTTTCAGCTGATATTTTACTACTATTATCTACTAGCATTTTTTCTGTAGAGTAGATTAGGCTATCTGCGCTATTCCTAGCATCAATTAATTCACGACGCTTTTTATCGCTCGCAGCATTTTGCTCTGCATCTTTTACCATTTGCTCAATTTCACTATCACTCAGCCCGCCAGACGCTTGAATTGTAACCTTTTGTTCTTGACCGCTAGCCTTATCTTTAGCAGATACATGAACTATGCCGTTTACGTCTATGTCAAAAGTGACTTCAATTTGAGGCAGCCCTCTAGCTGCAGGCGGAATGCCTGTAAGGTTGAATTGTCCAAGTAATTTATTATCACTTGCCATTTCTCGTTCTCCTTGGAACACCCGAATCGTTACAGCATTTTGATTATCTTCAGCAGTGGAGAAGGTCTGACTTTTCTTAGTAGGGATAGTGGTATTACGGTCAATTAATCTCGTAAAGACACCTCCTAAAGTTTCTATACCTAAAGAAAGAGGGGTAACATCAAGTAATAATATATCGGTAACTTCTTTGTTTAATACTCCCCCTTGGATAGCAGCACCTAACGCCACCACTTCATCAGGATTCACGCCTCTATGAGGTTCACGGCCAAAGAATTCTTTTACCTTTTCAATGACTTTCGGCATTCTGGTCATTCCGCCAACCAGTACTACTTCTTGAATGTCAGAAGCTTTTAAATTAGCATCTTGTAGCGCTTTTTTACAAGGCTCAATTGTATCTTCAATTAGTGTTGATACTAAGGACTCTAGCTTTGCTCTAGTAAATTTCATATTTAAGTGTTTAGGGCCGGAGCTATCAGCCGTAATATATGGTAAGTTAATATCGGTTTGGGCGACAGAAGATAGTTCTTTTTTAGCTTTTTCTGCTTCTTCTTTTAACCGTTGTAGGGCCAGAGAATCGTTACGTAAATCTATGCCGCTGTCTTTTTTAAACTCTTCGATTAAGTAATTTAAAATTTTAGCATCAAAATCTTCTCCCCCTAGGAAAGTATTACCATTAGTAGATTTTACTTCAAATACTCCATTACCTATTTCTAAAATAGATATATCAAAGGTACCGCCTCCGAGATCGTAAACTGCAATTATCTTGCTCTCATCTTTATCAAAACCATATGCTAACGCTGCGGCTGTTGGTTCATTAATGATCCTTAAAACTTCTAAACCAGCAATTTTGCCTGCATCTTTTGTTGCTTGACGTTGAGCATCATTAAAATATGCGGGTACTGTAATTACCGCTTGTGTTACCTTTTCTCCTAGATAATTTTCAGCTGTCTCCTTCATCCTTTGTAGAATGTAAGCCCCAATTTGGCTCGGAGAATATTTTTCTCCTTTAGCTTCAAGCCAAGCATCTTTATTATTAGCTTCTACTATCTTAAATGGCACTATCTCTTGATCTCTTTTTACCATAGGATCAGTATAGCGTCTACCTATTAGACGTTTAGTACCATAAAAAGTGTTTTTTGCATTAGTGACAGCTTGGCGCTTTGCGGCCTCACCAATTAATTTTTCTCCAGAATTGCTAAATCCCACCATTGAAGGAGTTGTCCGAACACCTTCAGCGTTTTCTATCACTTTTGGCCGTTGTCCCTCCATTACTGCCACACAGGAATTTGTTGTTCCTAAATCTATACCTATTACTTTTCCCATATATACTCCTAAACCCAATTTAAACAAATTTATTTTAAATAGACAAATTTTGATATAGTGTTCTATAATGACTTTTACAAGGGGGCTTATAAAAAATTATTACATAAAAATGTTCATAGAACCTAATTGAAGGGTTACGATCCTAATTATTTTTGTATTATAACAATAGGGGAGAAAGGGGAAAGTAGAGTTTCGAGAAAGGTTTGATGATCAGGATGCAAGTATACCAACTCTTCAGTTACGAGCAGTATACTTGCATCCTCATTTTTAGGTTAAATTTATATAATTTTAGCCTTTAACAAGTAAAATTGATCTACCTTATGATAAGTAATCGTCAGGAATTGGATCTTCTCCTTCTAAGGAGGCATTTTCTTCCCGCTTGCTTACTGACTGACCTAGTAATTCCTCTATGAGTTCAAGTTTAGAATTTTCATCTTCCCCTCCACTATCATATCCGTCGTCTTCTTCTAAGGCAAAAGGTTTCTTAGCAGCCAAGGAGGGGGCAGCTAATATATCTTGAGCTCTCATTATACCCTCTTTTTGCTCCCCTTGCGATAATTTGGGCTCAATAGGCTTAGAGGCTGCTTGTACCTCAGAGAATGGATGAGCTGAAAGCGCTGAGGGTTGTGGGGTTAGAGGTATAACGCCAGCAGTAGAGGGGGAATTAACCCCTACCGGTGGAAGATCATAAGTCAGCTGTTCCTGGGAAGAGGACACATCCTCTTCCCCATAACCTTCATCTATTTCTTGAATTATACTAGGCGGGGTAGTACTAAATAATTCGTGATACAGCGGAAGGTTAACCTTGATTAAGTTTTCAGGATGCTTGTTATTATAACAAGTTACCAAATTGTCCACAATGCCTTTGAGCCATAAATTTCCTTCAGCTTCTAGGTGAATTCCTACGTCATCTTTCAGGCTTTGCATATTTTTAGGAGAAGAATCATCTAATTTGGTACTTGACTTTTCCCTGAGAGGGACTGCTATTTTATAATATTTATCAGGTAATATTCGTTCTATCATATTTTCTTCCCAACGTTGTTGAGAATCCATAAGTAAAGATTTAACATTATTAATTAGTATATCTAGTTTTCCTCCACCGTACATACCAGAGGTATGGCCCTTAACATATGGGTCATCTGAAGAAATATAAGTCATGTTGTTAACATTATATCCTGCTATTAACAGTTCAAGAAAAACTGATAAAGTAGGAGAATTTTTTCCTAACCCCCCGTCCCACCATATTGAATCTTTACTACCACTAAGATTTGTTACTTTTGCCCATGGGAGAAAACCTGGCGCAGCTGTTGTGCCTAATAATACATCAACTAATCGATAATTATGATCTGGATTTTCGCGTGCTTTTATTGTTGAAAGAACCTCAATATCGTGGTCATTTCTATTATACACCGGAATAAATAATGGTATAATCGTATCGGCAAGAGTTAGATCCCCACAATGTTCTTCTAATAATTTTTTAAGAGCCTCGCTACTATATTTGTTACCTAACAAACCATTAAAGGTTTTAATATTATACATAGTTTGCTTGAAAGTACCTTGCGGAAAAACCTTTTGTACCATTTCTTGAAAAAGGTCAACTACTTCACTCGCTGCAAATCGTGGCTCAAGACTTCCTTTTTCCTTCGGGATAGTCAGTATAACAGCCATCAATCCTCCAACACTGGTACCGGCTCCAATATCGTAAAGCTTGCTAATAGGAGTACCTGTTAATTCTTCAATTAGCGCTAATACTACTGCTTGTTGTATCCCTTTGACCCCTCCTCCTTCACAGCTAAAGGCATTGATACCTTCTCCAGCTTTGAAGTTATGTGAGAATACTGGTTCCTTAACATCGCGAGTAATAGGATTTTTAGCTATTTTAGCGTCTAAATTGTCAAACGATGGGAATTTGATATTTTTATTCGTTACTGCAGTAGACATATTTCCTACCTATAATGTATTTATATTAGTAAATAATTTTGAAATTTAAAAAGTAATAAAAAGTATTAAGAATAAATTGATAAACTAAGCTATACTATCTATTGTTAATTAATTTCATTATACTATTATAAGTTAAAGAAAAATAGTAATTATTGTATTTAGGAGAAAAATTAATTAATTTTTCTCCTAAATACCGCACTTAACAAAATTCTGCTGCAGTTTAGAGACATTAGAATAATAAATTCAATTTTATTGACCCTTGGTGACTATAGTATTTTTTACCAGTAGTTAACCAGTCATAAGTGGTCATGATTTCTGTCATCCCACGTTTAATAGTCACGTTACCTCCAATTTTATAGCTGTATTTGGAAGGTTTTTGAGTAAAAAATAACTGGCTGTTGGAGGCGGTAATAGGGGTATGGGTAGTAACATTAGATATGCTAGCTTTATTACGGAAAAACTTTTCAGCTTCTACATATAAGCCTGGGGTTATTAGCATAGTACTAGTAATTTGTAACGGTAGGGCAGTGCCAAAACCAATAATTCCGGAAGTTTTTTTACTACTATTACTAGCAACTTCTAAGCTTTGAGCCTCGAAGTTTTGGGTATAACTTCCTGTATTATAGGAGCCATATTTGAAAGCCATATTTGGTATAACTAATAATTTACCAAGCTGCGATTTATGGGCAAGCACTACTTGACTGCTATAAGGTTTATTCTTGATTTTGTTGTTCAATATTTGGCTTTGAAAGGGAGTTTTTGTAATGATATCACCGAATCCTAGCGAAAAAAACCCTTGTAATATTAGTTTCTCTGTTAAACTACCTTGGCCATATAAAGATAATAAGTGAGTTTTTATAGCTACCTTCTGACTATGATTTTTATATTTAAAATTAGAAGTCACATAGTTATAGGCTAATCCAATAATACTATTCTCCTGTACTTCTATATCAGTGCCAATAGAGCCTATAGTAGTTTTACCATGATAATCGCCTGCCTTATCCTTGTCATTATTATATTTACTACTGCCATAATTGCCATTAATCCATAAATGTTTTGGTAGACTTTGCTCTTGATCCCCTGAACCTATGGCTGCTTTATTATAAGTAGAAAAGAGCCTATCTTGTGCTGCTTGAGTAATAATATGTTCTACTGTAAGCATTGAAGCATTTATTAGCGGTTCCAGGTAGTAAGGGTAGTTATTAGGGCTATTTGAGACTATTGAGGGTAGCAGTGGAGCATCGTCACCCCTTCCGCCGCCTGCAGGGGGTGAGAGTAGATCCGTCCTGCTTGCTTCACCGCTTGCAGGTCTGCTTTCTCCATTACCAATGCGGGGAAGGGGAGGTGTAGTGGCTGTTGGGAGGGGCAGTGAAGAAGAGCTACGAGGTGAATTATTAGCTTCTTCTTCCCTAGGCCTCTCATTAACTGCTGGCTGATCATGATTAGGGCTATAGTCAATTGATGAGAATTTGGTGATATCGTCGCTTAATGCTTGCCTATTATCTATAGGCTTCGTTCCATCGCTCCTAGCACCAACTTCTCCTGAATTGGCTATATTGGGATCAGGATCCTTTTTTACATCAGGCTCCATAGGTATTAGGCCAGTCGCCATGGGCTTGATAGTAGGAATAATAGGGTTAGCAGAAAACGCTTGTGGTTGATTAAGAGTGCCGATTTTACCTACATAGATAGGAGGAGCTTCTTGTACCTTGTCATGTTGCATTGGAGAGGAGTCCTCCCACTCTTTATCTACTCGCAATTCTTCTTCAGTTTTTGGCAACGCCGATTTTTTTTCTCGTGAAACAGTTTGATCCGGTGCACCCATTGCATTCATATGCGCCAATACTGAGGCTAGAGGTGTTCTTGGTGTAGGTGTGGTTGATTTAGGAAAAGTATTAGCTTTATTTTTTAGGAGATGACCGTTTTGTAATGATAGTTTAGCTCTAGTTTTGTTGAGCTGCTCCAGGAAGTCAGTAGGCGCAGGGTTGTCACTACTATCTAATAGCCGTGGAGGCACCGCTGGGGGAGCACTACCGGCGAGTACGCCACGCTGGTTAGCGTCATCAATAGTTTCTACTTTTGGTGTTGTATCCCTACTCCTCTGCGGTGATGGGGGCGGGGTTAGAATATTACTGAGATTATATTTGGGTTGAGTGGCAGGAGGAATAGCGGTCTTATCATCAGTATATTGTGTCTCATCCTCACCATCAGATTCTGAACTGCTGGACTCATTCATCGCCTTAGCCCTCTGGGTCAAAAGTAAATGTTTCGCTACTGTGGCAGTAATACTTGGACGATCTAGTTCTGGGGGCGCAGCTCCTGTTTTTGCAGTATTGCTTTTAGTATCCTTGGTAGACGTAGCGGTGTTATTATTCTTGTTATTATCGTTCTGTTGATTTGATAAAGTTATTAAGTTTTTCCAACCTTTATTTGGTTGAAAGTTTTTGAGACCGCCAATTGGCGGAGGAGGAAGCGGCGGAGGCGGTGGTGGTGGAGGAGGAGGAGAGGCATCAGGAGCTGTATTCGAAGCAGAAATAGCCAGATTAAGTTCTGCAGATGATGCAGCCCCAGCGTTACTGCCTTGACTTATGGCAGGTTTATTATCGTGTGCTGCACTTTGATTCCGCTTCAATAATGCCTCGTTCACTATGTGCTGCATCTGCTTAAACTGACTAACTTTTTTTCGCTCTTGAGGCGTAGGAGCTGCAAATACCAAGCTAGGCATACTGATAATAGTTGTTACTATACTTGATGTAAATAATAGGGCCTTAGCATTATCCCTTATTTTGCGTTTAATTTTGTGATTAGTAACGCTTGTTAGTGATAAAAAATTTTTCATAAACCTCTGAGTAATGGTTATTAACGAAGCTATAACGTAAGTAATTAATAAGTTCAAATAATCTATTAAGTTGTTAGCAATCTGTTAATCATTTAATATGGTTTAATAATATTTGTGTGACTTAATTGCTGCATAGTGAAGTATTACAACTTTTAATGGGCTTTTTTTACACTATGGGGTGAGCTATATCCTCGGGTTGTTTTGCTATCTAATTAGCAAAAATTAGGTGAACTACAATAGACCTCTTGCATAACCTAATCTAATTGGTAATTTTGTCGTCGAAACTCCTCTCTGTTCCTCACGTACTTAACATGTACGCTGCGGTACTCGACTTCGTTTCTCCTAAAAATTCTTCAATTATCTTTAGGTTATGCAAGAGGTCTAATATATTATGGAATCATGCGGGGCACCTTTCGCCTTTCTTGGGGGTAATCAAATATTAAAAAGATTGACAAATCATGATATTACCGCATAATGGCTATGATGGTTGTGCAGTTGCGTAAATAATCTAGCGAGATTTTACGAGGAAAGTCCGGACTCTACAGAGATATGGTGCTGGTTAACAGCCAGCGGAAGAGCAATCTTTTAGGGAAAGTGCCACAGAAAATATACCGCCAATTTTATTGGTAAGGGTGAAATGGTGCGGTAAGAGCGCACCGGTAGGTTGGTGACAAACTACGCATGGTAAACCCCACCAAGAGCAAGATCAAATAGGCACTACAGAACTTGCATGTTCCTAGGTTTCTCTGACTAGAAGTAGTGTGGGTAGATCGCTTGAGGTAAATGGTAACATTTATCCTAGATAAATAACTGCAGTAAGTATTAAAGTACTTATACAGGATCCGGCTTATAGACCATCATTTCTTTAAAAAAATCAAGATTCTTAAATATTATCTCATGAACAGTTAAGAATTACAAAAAGCAACTAGGTTCTTATATCTACTTATAACATATTTCTAAGGTATACTGCTCGTCACTGAAGAGTTGGTAGACGATAGAATCAACTTCAAGAAGAGCTAGGAGTGTCAAAGTCGAGAAGCGCAGCGTACTATAGTACGTGAGCATCGCAGATCTTTAAGGGCACAACGACGCCAATTCTTGAAGTTCAGCGAGTATATAAGGATCTAAGTTAAATTAGAAGTAAGGGCTAATTTAATTCCTGCAGCTCGGTTTTAGTAAATAATTTTATCTGTAAAGAAGTAAGCTCGGAGTTAATGGTATTTGATGCTAATTTATTTGCTTGAATTAACAAGTCGGTGTCTCGAGTAAGATCGGCAAAAAAGAATCTTATTTCTCCACTTTGTTTGGTACCTAAAATTTCTCCGCTACCTCTTAAAAGCAGATCTTGTTCAGCAATATAAAATCCATCATTACTATTGCGCATAATTTCAAACCGGGATTTTGCGGTCTTGCTGAGCCTTTTAGGGTCATAGAGCAAAATACAATGAGATTGGAGGTGGCTGCGTCCTACCCTTCCTCTAATTTGATGCAGTTGTGCTAAGCCAAATTGTTCGGCATTCTCTATAATGATTAAAGTTGCTTCTGGAATATTTATTCCTACTTCAATAACAGTAGTGGCTACTAAAATATGCACATCGTCTTGTTGAAATTTCTGCATAATACTATCTTTTT
This sequence comes from Candidatus Tisiphia endosymbiont of Beris chalybata, assembly GCF_964026555.1. Classification (NCBI taxonomy): domain Bacteria; kingdom Pseudomonadati; phylum Pseudomonadota; class Alphaproteobacteria; order Rickettsiales; family Rickettsiaceae; genus Candidatus Tisiphia; species Candidatus Tisiphia endosymbiont of Beris chalybata. Next base: position 219,617 of record NZ_OZ032159.1, read on the forward strand.
GCTCATTTTTCATTTTGCCATGGATTGCCGCAGTAATATTAGGATATATATTGTCAATGTAGGCTAAACGAGTATTTACATCAATAAGCTCTCTATTATTTTCAGTTTCTGCTCCTTCTGCCATTGCAGGTTCAATAAGGGGGCATACCCAATAGATTTTTTCCTTAGCTTTAAGCTTTTTATCCAAGCTAGTAATTATTAGAGGTAACTTAACTTTTGGCACTATACTAGTAATGATTGGCAAGCGGTTTTTAGGTTTGTTCATTAATTTGGAAATAGCCATGTCACCAAACATGGTAAGAGTAAGACTCCGAGGGATCGGGGTTGCAGTCATTACTAGTACATCTGGACTTGAAGCTTTATTAATTAACTCTAAGCGTTGTTGTACACCAAATCTATGTTGTTCATCAATTACTATATACCCCAAATTTTTAAAATTCACCTTTTCTTGAAATAAGGCATGGGTGCCGATTAATATATCAATATCCCCACGTTGTAAATCTAAGAGTGTTGGTTTCCTTTCGCTCGTTGCTAACCTGCTTGTCAGGAGTGCTAGCCTTATTCCTGTACCATTGAGTGCTTTAATAAAGAATTGATAATGCTGATTAGCTAATAGATCTGTAGGTACCATTAACGCTGCTTGAAATTTAGCTTCTATCACATTGACCATTGTCAACAACGCTACTATAGTTTTACCAGAGCCCACGTCTCCTTGTAGCAAACGCATCATTTCGCCAGCCGCTAATTGGTCTTGTTCAATTTCTGCAATTGCCATTTGTTGGTCGTTTGTGAGTTCAAATTCTAAGTTTCTAAGTATAGCATGTTGTAAGGTAATAGCCTTGGCAAATGAGTTACCCTGCTTTGCTTGAATTTGGGTGCGAACATAACATAAAGTTAATTGATTGGCTAAAAGTTCTTGCTCCGCAAGTCGCCTGAGGCACTCGGTATATCTTTGATCTAAATTACTGGAATTAGGAGCGACTTGCTGGTAATGTAGGATTTTTAGCTCTTCTATTAAGGCGTTGAGATACTCATGAATATCCTGTGAATTTTTGGCTATATTATCAGAAAACCTTTCTAGGAAAATTATAGCTTGTTTAATATATGAATGAAGCTGGGGATTTGTAATGCCATAAGTTAAAGAGTAAATTGGTTCTAGTGGATCATTAGCCTTGTCGTTAAAAATAAATTCTGGGTGAATTAATTGAGGCAATCCTGCGAACACTTGTGCTTTCCCCTTAACAATCAAGGTATTTCCTATTTGCAAATGTTGAAAAATAAAATTTGCTGGTCTATTAAAAAATATTAATAGGATAGAACCAGTTTCATTAGAGGCTAAAATTTTTAAAGGTTGTACTTTTTTAGTAGGTTTAAGAATTTCTTGAATAGTTACTCTAACCTGGATTAATAACCCATTTTTTAAAGAAGATAAATTAGGGGCAATTATTTTTATTTGATAAGAAGTAGGTCGATAAAATAATAAATCCCTTAAAGTAATTATTTCTAATCTTTTAAGCGCATTAATTATATTATCACTAATATTGAGATAAGTTTTAATGGGAGAGAGAAAAAATTTGTTAAAATCTGACATAGCCATAATATTGCCGGCCCTAAATAATCAGGCGACTTTAATTTTCTCTATTTATTATATTATACTGAGGCTAATTATATAACGTTTTTTTAGAAGTGATATCAATAAAAGCGTTTATTGTTGGAATTTACTAATAATAAATATCAACTTCCCGTTTGCTAGGTCACTTTTTTAATAGTTCACCAAATTTTCCACTTCAAGCTGCATTTATTAAAAATTACCATATGATATTTATTGTTAGGCTGTAGAAAAAGCTAGATTATTATTTAATAATAGATACAATATAGTTAATAAATCAATAAATGATTAAGATGTTACACAAGGGTCAACCCCTTATAGGGCCGTGGAGCCCGAGAATCGTAGAATTATATAATCAACTAATAGCATCAGAGGCCCCTGATTTCGATAAATTGAAAGCTCTTGTTGGGGAGGCACATGATGTCGAGATCAGCCGCCCTATTATAGTCAAATTGCTAAGAAATAGTGGGCAGAACTTAGACCAGTATTTACGTCCCGCAATAGCAGAACGACGTGATGATCTGTTGCAAATATTGGAGGAAATTCCTCAACATGAAGAGGAGGACGAAGAAGATGAGGACACGGTTAATGTCTATAAACAGGAGTGCAAGATAACTTACTATATCCAGAAATTGCTAGGAGATATAAAGGAGCGGCTAGGAGATATAAAGGAGGAGGGGCCAGCAGTTCTAAAAGAGTTGCTAGGAGATCTAAAGAAGTGGCTAAAGGACAGCCCACAAGAAGCAAGGTGTATTATGTCACCCGCCATAGTATTGTTGGGGCCCGGGATAATAATCAAGAGTATTACTTATATAGTACAACTTGGTTGTAAATTGTATAATCTCTATACTTCCGAATCATCAGACCCGGATTTTTTGGTATTAGAAAATAACACCTGCCCCTTACAGGGGGAGCTATATCAAGATTTTAATAATCATACATAAAAATTTCCTTTACTGAACCTAGCGGTCAACTACGATTTTTAAAAATTTAAAATTTCACAAGCATAGTTGATACCAAGTGGTGCATGCCTTTTTAGATATTGCATGCAAGGCTAGGGGGGTCAAAACCCCCCTAGCAACGTTATCTATCTTACTCTGTGATAGTCTTAAGCCAGGTTATATGCCTATTTTCGTTCGCTAGGCCTGTAGTCAACGTCTTTTCCGCTTCTATAAATTTTTGATCATGTTCAGTCATACGTTTATAGGCGGTATTAATATCTTCTTCTAGCTGTATAATAGCCTTGAGTATAGCATTATCTCCAAAAAGATTTGCAATAGCTACTTTTCCTATGGAGATTAGCTGAGTACCACTTGGGCCACGCGGCGCCTCTATACCTTTACTAGTTAACAGTTGAGTAAGGGCACTGACTTGGCTTTTATGCTCAGCTTTAGCATTAACCAGTCCTTGTTTATAGTTGGCACTCTCAATTCGATTAATAGCCGCTTCGTACGCCTCTAGCGCTTCATATTCTAATTCTACTAATTCCTTTAATGCTTTAGCAAAGTCTGTTTGCTGTCCTACAAAAGTAGTCATATCTATATATCCTCTGTAATTGTAAATAATCTAGGTTCTGTGAAGTTTTTATCTAATGGTCGATTTCGTCGTTATTTTCGTTCTCGAATCCTCACGTACATTTAGTACGCTGCGGTTCTGTGAGCAAAAATGCCTATAAATCTACTCATTATATAGAAACTTTCACAGAACCTAATATTAATGGCTCCTCAGAGCAAAATGCGAATCCAAAACCTTTTACGGCTGCTGGGGGATAATACCTGCGGTTCAGTATAGTCTTATACCGAACCACAGGCAGTCAAATTCAGATAAATTATTTCTATTGATCTGAATCATCTTTTTTAGCGGAGCTATTTGTATGACTCTGCTTTTTTTGGCTTGCTTTTCCACCCTTATGGGCTGTTTCGTGTAATGACTTCTTGTTCATTGTTGCGAAACCTTTTTTTTGAGTAGTCATTTTTACCTCCTAAATTTATATTATCAGGCTATTGTAAACTATGCTTTGAGCTCAAAACAGTGAGGTGCTCACACATCACGTTTTTAGGTTAACTCTTCTCGTAGCTGCTTGTCAACCTTTTTATCAAAAAAAATTATTAGAGTATATTTATATGTAGTATTGTGTTATATATTCCTAAAAAATTGCCATCAAACTAATTATCTTTTATAAAAATCTATGGAAAAGAAACTGTTTGTCAAAACTTATGGATGTCAAATGAATGTGTATGACTCCATAAAAATGCAAGACTTACTGGAGCCTTTTGGTTATAAGCCAACTGATACGATGCAGCATGCTGATATGATTATTCTTAATACATGCCATATTAGAGAAAAAGCTGCAGAAAAAATGTATTCTGAACTTGGCCGTATTAAGCAAATTAAAGATGAAAGAAAATCTCAAGCTAAACAGGATTTAATAATAACGGTAGCTGGTTGTGTTGGACAAGCAGAAGGAGATGAGATTTTTCGCCGTGCTCCTTATGTAGATATAGTAGTGGGTCCTCAATCTTACTACGAATTACCGGAATTAATTGCGAAAATTGCTAGGCATGAAAAACAATTAATTAAACTTGATTTTGTTGAAGAAGCAAAATTTGATAAATTACCTGAACAAACTGGAGTCAAAGATAGTAGTGCACTAATCTCAGTCCAAGAAGGGTGTGATAAATTCTGTTCTTTTTGCGTAGTACCTTATACAAGGGGGGCAGAATTTTCCCGCAATTTAGAACAAATATATAGAGAAACTGTAAGGGCAGTAACAAATGGTGCAAAGGAAGTAATTTTTCTAGGGCAAAATGTTAATGCGTATCATGGAAAAACGCCTGAAGGTATCGCCTGTAGTCTAGCGGATTTAATCAAATATATAGCGACTATACCTAGCCTTGAACGTATTAGGTATATTACTTCACACCCAATTGATATGACAGACGACTTAATCCAATTGCATGGCATTGAACCAAAATTAATGCCATTTTTACACTTACCCGTACAGTCCGGTTCAGACAGAATTTTGAAAGCAATGAACCGTAAGCATAATAGAGATTATTATTTCGATATTATTAAACGTATCAGAAGCGTTAGATCTGATATGATTTTTTCGTCTGATTTTATTGTAGGCTTTCCTAGTGAAACAGATGAAGATTTTGCAGATACCTTAGATTTGGTAAAAAAAGTAGGATACGGTCAATGTTACTCTTTTAAGTATAGTCCAAGGCCTGGCACGCCAGCAGCTGTTAAAGAACAGATACCAGAATATATTAAATCTAAGCGCTTAGCGATTTTACAAGAGGAATTATCGAAACAACAATTACAATTTAATGAACATTGTGTAGGGGCTACCATGCCAGTATTATTTGACCGTAAGGGAAAATTGGATAATCAGTTAGTAGGTAAAACAGCTTACATGCAGTCAGTACATATAATTAATCCTACCAATAACTTATTTGGACAAATTTGTGAGGTAAAAATTATCAAAGCTAGTACAAGTAGCCTGACGGGAAGTCTATATAGTCACTTAGGTTAAACTAGCTACGTTGTTGCTCGTCGCTTACCAAGTATCTACTAGGCTTCACTCCTCGCGCCTAGTATCTAATTCAACCTAAGTGACTATAGTCAATTTTAATACAAAATTAGTAAACATGCTCAAGAAATTATATGTAGGTCTAAAATTATTAGTAATAGTAGGATTAATAGGAATTAGTAGTGTAATGGCGTTACTCTATTACTACTCCCAAGACCTACCAGATTACTCACAACTTACTAATTATTATCCCAATTCTGTCACTAGAATTTATTCACAGGATGGGAAATTAATTGAAGAATACGCCTTCGAGCGTAGAGTTTTTGTTCCTATTAATAGTATTCCTCGCTTGCTAATAGAAGCTTTTATTGCAGCTGAAGATAAAAATTTCTATGAACATCCGGGGGTGGATATTATTAGTATTTTGAGAGCTGCGATATCTAATATCTTTAATATCGTTCGCCATCGTAGAGTAGAAGGGGCCTCAACTATTACCCAACAAGTAGTTAAGAATTTTTTATTAACTTCTGAGGTATCAATAGAGCGAAAAGTTAAAGAAGCAATATTATCTTACAGAGTTTCAAAAGTATTTACTAAGGATAAAATCTTGGAGCTTTACCTTAATCAAACATTTTTCGGTAAAGGAGCTTATGGAGTTGCTATGGCAGCCCAAAATTATTTTAATAAATCTGTCGAAGATTTAACTATTGCAGAAGCAGCGTTTATCGCTGGTTTACCCAAAGCGCCCTCAAGTTTTAATCCCACAAAAAATTATGCACGAGTAAAAGAGCGTAGAGATTACGTTCTTATGAGAATGTATGAGGAAGGTTATATCAAACAAGAAACAGTTCTAGAAGCAATAGCAACTCCTATTATTTTAAAACAACGTGATCGTAACGAAACAGTAAAAGCAGATTATTATGCGGAGCTGGTAAGAGAAGAAGTAATTAACAGAATAGGTAGTAAGGAAGAGTTTTATACTGGCGGTTTGACAATTATTACTTCCCTTAATGCAGATTATCAGAAAGCTGCGGATAATGCTCTGCGGCAAGGTATAAGAGATTATGATAAAAAGCATGGTTTTAGAGGTAGAATCAATTCTATCAATATAAATAACTGGCACGAAAACTTAAAGCAAATTGTGAAACCAGGAGGCTTACTTGAATATCAATTAGCTGTGGTGTTAACTCTTCAGGATATGCAAATTGAGATTGGGCTTGAAGATGGCAGTAAATCAAAAATACTTTTATCTGATATGAAATGGGCAGCAGCTAATCTGAAATCTGCAAAAACTTTATTAAAAGCTGGAGATGTGATAGTAGTTGAAAAGCTAAGCGCGAATTATGCCTTACGACAAATCCCTCTAGTTAATGGGGGCATTATAGTAATGAATCCTACTACTGGTCAAGTACTAGCTAGTAGTGGAGGATATGATTTTACCGTTAGCAAATTTGATCGTGTTACTCAAGCGCTAAGGCAGCCAGGTTCGCTTAGTAAAACTTTTGTATATTTAGCTGCTTTGGAAAATGCAGTGCAACCTAACACATTGTTTGAAGATGGGCCTGTAGAAATTGATCAAGGGGCAGGGCTGCCAATTTGGCGTCCAAAAAATTACAAAGGTGATTTTTTAGGATTAATCACTATGCGCAGCGGCCTTGAGAAATCACGCAATCTGATCACTGTTAGAGTGGCTCAAGCCATAGGCTTAAATAAAGTTGCTGAAATAATCAAAAGGTTGAATATTAATAGTGAGCCTAAAAAAGTATATTCTATGGTTTTAGGATCTCTTGAAACTACCTTAGAGAAAATGACTACGGCGTATGCAATGATTGCGAATTCAGGGAATAAAGTAACGCCGCATTTTGTAGAATTAATCAAGGACCGTAATGGCAAAATCATTTACCGTAGAGATAATCGTGAATGCAGAAATTGTCATATATCAGATCAACAACTTGCTGACCCCCCAAATCCCATTATCTCTGCTCCTAACTCTAAAATGATTATTGATGAAGCTAGCAATTACCAAATTACTTCCTTCTTAACAGGAGCAGTAGAAAGAGGGACCGCCGCGTCTGCCAAAAAGCTTGATAAGATTATAGCAGGAAAAAGCGGCACTACTAATGAAAGTATGGATACCTGGTTTATTGGCTTTACCCCTAAGATCATTGTTGGAACATATGTTGGCTATGATATTCCTAAAACTCTTGGCAAAACTGCTACTGGCTCAAGTGTTGCCTTACCTATATTCATTAATTTCATGGCAAATGTTTATGCTAATATTCCTTCTTTGCCCTTTCACGTGCCAGATACCATTAAATTGTTACGCACCGATCGAAAAACTGGCAAAGTGACAGCCCTTGGCGATATCGTCGAAGCATTTAAAATTAATGATATACCGCAAATACCGCATATAGATGGGCAGCAAGATGAAGATATATTTTATAATATGCCCCCTGAACAAGATGCTTCTCAGGAAATATATTAATCGTAATCTAGGTTAGGTTAGTAAGATAAAATATCAATATCGTTCCACCCTATTAAATCTAAGTTAGCTCTAGTAGGTAAAAATCTAAATATATGCTTAGCTATATCTAACCTTGCTTCGGCTACAAGCATTTGGTGTAAAATGCTACGTATTTGATGTAAGTACACCACATCCTTGGCAGCATATTCTTTTTGTTCTTCTTTTAATATCTTACTGCCCCAATAGGAAGATTGTTGTTGTTTCGACAACTGGATACCAAGTAGCTCACGGCATAACTCTTTAAGTCCATGAAAATCAGTATAGGTACGGACTAATTTAGAGGCTATTTTTGTACAGAAAATATTTTCTAAATCTATTTCAAGATATTTTTTTATCGCGGCTAGATCAAACCTAGCATAATGAAATATTTTTTCTCGAGTTGGATCAAGTAATAGCTTTTTTAAATTAGGCGCCGAGTAATTTCTATCTATAAAATTTATTAGATAAACATTGCCATTACCATTAGTCATCTGTAAAAGGCATAATCTATCTCTATGTAAATTTAAGCCCATTGTTTCAGTATCAATTGCAATATCACCTGAAATATCTAGATCTTCAGGAATATCATTGGAAAAAACTATAATATTTATAAACACCTCCTAGGTTATTTAATTACTAGACCTTTTTCCAAACTCGCTACTACATTACCAGTAGGAATAGAGTTTAGAAAGAGGTCTACTTTGTCCCTTCTTTAGGGTCATTTTTTGTTTCTACAGAGTTTATAATAAAAACTTGTTCATTTGGCATAGCTACTCCTAGAACTCTGCGTGCTTCTTGATCTAGCATATCACGGTCTAGTAATTCGGGCCTGAGTAATTTCACCCTATGTTCTAGCTCAATCCTTTCATCTCTGACAATTTCAAGGGCAGTATAGGTTTTTTCAAGTTGGTGGTTTAATGAAAAATAAGCTATAATACCTCGATTGCCATAAATAGAATGATAAATAAAATATGACAATAATAAAAATAGAAAAATATTAAAAATAATTTTCTTTGAGCTTTTTATTGCCATAAAAAAATATAAATGCTTCATAATATTTGACTAGTGACAAATAAAATAGGGGCCGTTAAAATTATGCTGTCAAACCGATCTAAGACTCCGCCATGACCTGGTATTATAGTACCACTATCTTTAATTGCAAATTTCCGTTTAAAATATGAAATAAATAAATCGCTCAGCTGGGCTATTAGTGCCAGAAAAATAGCTGCTATAATTAAGTGCTGCCTTTGCAGCAAATAGGGTTGAGACAAATTAAACCCTGGAAATAAGCTCAGTAAAAAAGCCGCAAGCCCACTGCCCAAAATCCCTATTAGTAAACCGCTCCAAGTTTTGTTAGGGCTGATTGTGGGCGCAAGCTTAGGACCTTTTAGGTTTTTTCCTCCCACCATAGCAAATGTGTCCACTGACCATATTATAATAAAATATAGTAATAATAGCCAGTATTGCGTCTCATTAATAGCAATAAATATTAGAGATATAGTAGGAACTGGAATAATCATAAACCCTAATAGCTGATAACAGTAAGAGGATTTTGTCATCTGACACCATTCATATAACATCCCTATAGTGACTAATAACATCAGGAAACAGAATAGTAATTTACTAAACATAATAGCTATAATAAAGATTGGACCAAGCACTAATGCTGATAAAACCCTCAGTATGTTCTGCCTGTGTTTTTTACCTTGCACCAAAATTCCTTTTCCTTTTTGAGTAATTATCTAATGCTTCTATCAGATCTTCCTTAGTAAGTTCTGGCCAGTACTTAGAGATAAAATGTAGTTCAGCATAAGCTGATTGCCATAATAAAAAATTACTTATCCTAAGTTCTCCGCTAGTACGAATTAATAAATCAACATCCGGCATTTCATTATCATATAAATAATCTTTAAATTCATTTTCACTAATTTGGGTTTTGCCAGAATTAATAATTTTTTGACAGGCATCAATAATTTCTGCTCGTCCTCCATAACTAAAAGCAATGCAAAGAGTCATCTTGGTGTTATGTTTTGTTAGCTCGACAGAGTCGAGCATTTGTTTTTGTAATAGTTGTCCTGCCTGTTCTAGCCTCCCTATGATTTTTATTCTGATCCCATTTTGATGTAATGAAGTTGCTTCGTTTTTGAGGTAATTACGTAGTAATTTGAGTAAAAATGCAATTTCTGTTTTAGATCTATGCCAGTTTTCCGAAGAAAAAGTATATAGAGTTACATAAGGGATATGAAGTTCTATAAGGGCTGGTAATAACTTTTTAACATTATTTGCTCCAACGCGGTGGCCTTCAGATTTAGGCACCCCGTTACTCAATGCCCATCTGGCATTACCATCCATGATGATAGCTAAATGATTTACTGTGCTGGTAATGGTCATATTGAAATATCCTGCGCGATGCGAGTTTCGGAAGAAGTCTGTTTTCAAATCCAACTCGCGAGATCATTCGAGTATACATAGTCTATTAAGATATATCAAACTTATATATACTGCTCGTACTTCAAGAATTGGCGTCGTGGCACCCTAAAGATTGAGGCTGCTCACGTACTTATATAGTACGCTGCGCTGCTCGACTTTGCCACTCCTCGCTCTTCTTGAGGTTGATTCTATCGTCTACCAACTCTTCAGGTACGAGCAGTATACAAAAAATAAGGAGACACAAATAAAGCAAAATTTACTATATTCCTATAGTGAGTTAAGGTGAGGTATTGAAATCCGCACCAATAATCCCCCTAAATTCTTGCTATCTTGCAATAATATAATACCATTATGGTCTGTAATTATTTCTTTAGTAATAGCAAGACCCAGACCAACGTTTCCTGAGTTGTTGATTGAACGTGATTTATCTGAGCGATAAAACGGTTTAAAGACCCGCAATTTTTCTTCGTCGTTGATACCTTCTCCATTGTCCTCAATGGTTATGATTACGCTTGCATTAATAGCATGGGCAGAAATTTCAATTTTGGTAGAATATTTTATAGCATTATTTATTAAGTTGGCTAGAGCTCGTTCAAAATTACCAACTTTAAGTTGCACTTGTATTTCTTGTGTTGTGGTTAAGAGAGTAATATTGGTAGTAGGCCATTTATTTATTACTCCTTGTAACCAAGGTAATAAATTAATAAGCTGATATTCTTCGCCATTTTTCCCTGTAGTAAAGTCTAAATAAGAGTTTATCATTTGTTGCATTATTTCTATGTCTTCCTGTAATTCTTTAGTCGCTTCTGTGGAGGGCATTAAAGCTAATTGTAATTTCATCCTAGTTAAAGGAGTACATAAATCATGAGAAATCATAGCTAGCATTCGAGTTCTTTTTTCTATTTGTTTTTCAATTCGATTTTTCATTTTAAGAAAAGCAACTCCTGCTTTTCTTATTTCTTTTGCTCCTGAGGGCTTAAAATTATTGCTCCCCTTTGCTTCCTGTCCAAACTGATCCGCAGCGTCGGCAAGAGTTAAAATAGATTTAATCTGATTTTTAGAAAAAATTAAAGAAATAGAAAGTAGCAATATTGTTAAAAATATTAACCACAAAACAAAAATATAAGCGGTAGGGTTGATCAATAATTTTGTGGGAAATGATATTTCTAGCAAACCGTTAGTTAATTGAAAATATACTTCAATTCTTTTATTATCATTAATCTTAATAATATTTCGTTTATTAATTTTGCCATCTATAACACTTTTAAAAATTTCTAATTCTTCGCTAATTTTAGGTTGTATTGTAGGGAGGTAGGAATTTTTATGAAATTGATATGCTAAATTTAGATAATTAGTTTCTAGAAGAGTTTGTTCTAAAAAATTATTTTTATTTTGTTCAAGTAGGGCGATTATTTCATTGGCAATAATATTGCTGGTATAGTATGACACATTATACCAATGCCTATCATAGAATAAAAATACTGCCAGAATTTGTCCTATTAAGGTAGGAATAATAATGATTAATACAAATCTAGCTAGTAAAGTTTGAGGAATAAGTTTACGTATAGATAGCATATCCCCCATTACGTATAGTTCTTAGATATTTAGGGCGCTTAGGATCATCTTCAATTTTACTTCTTATGCGAACAATTTGTACATCAATAGATCTAGGGCTTAAACCTCCCATTATTTTGGATAACTCATCACGGGAGATTACTTGTCGCTCATTTAGTAGTAATAATTCTAGTAATTTCTGTTCAGTAGAACTCAAATTTACTAGATGATTATTTTTTATAAATTCTTTTGTATCAAGGTTATAATAATTATTACCTAAACGCTTAATTTTCCCTGCCTGGGTATGTTGCGCGTGGCTTTTTATTAGGTTATTAACTCTGAGCAATAATTCCTGGGGCTCAAAGGGCTTTGTTAAATAATCAGATGCTCCTGCTTCTAAGCCGGTCACACGATCTCTGGGCTGAGACAACGCAGTAAGCATAACAATCGGTATATTATTGCCGGTTGATCTTATAATATTTGCAAATTCAAGACCGGTAATATCTGGTAGCATAACGTCAAGGATAATTAAGTCAAAGATTCTCTCTCCTAATAAAGCTTTAGCTTGCTGGGCATTAGTGGCAGTTGATACCGCAAAGCCCTTGGTACATAAAAATTGCTTCAAAAGTTTCAGTATTCTGGTATCATCATCGACTACTAAAATATGATATTTATGTTCTTGCATAAATTAAATTTTATAATTAATCTGAATGTTCAAATAGCTCGTGATATATTATAAAAAAGAATTACCTATTGCGAGTAGGATTAAACTCACTCTTACAGTAAAAGTAAGTATATAGGTAACCTCAATGTGATACAAGAATAGTCTTCATGCATAATTCGCATCGAGCTGGTAATAGAATTATGTAAAAGCCTAATAATTAAATATTAGTATATTCTTAATAATAATAGAAAAATAATGTCCCGAGATAATCAATCTATAAAAATTGCTAGTACACCTTGCCCATATATCTGGATGAATGGCGAATTTATTCCAGTAAATGATGCTAAAATATCCGTTCTTACTCATAGCCTACACTATTCGGGGGGAGTATTTGAAGGAGAAAAAGCCTATAATGGAAAAGTTTTTAAGCTAGCAGAACATACTACTAGGCTTTTAGCATCAGCAAAAATTTTATATTTGGACACCCCATATAGTGCTGATGATATTATTAAAGCCCATCATTTACTCATAGAAAAAAATAATATTAAAGATGCTTATATTCGTCCATTAATTTGGCAAGGTAGTGAATCCCTTAATATGACCAATCCTGCGTTATCAGTGAATTTATTAATTGCTGCTATCCAATCTGCGCCTAAACCTTCTGCTGCCTTAAATTTACATATTGCCCGGTTCAGGAAACCTCACCCTACTTCTTTGCCTCCCCAATGTAAATCATCGGGGCACTATAATATGATGATTACTACTCAAAAAGAAGCAAAATCTTTAGGGTATGATGATGCTATTGTATTGGATTGGCAAGGTTTGATAGCTGAATGTACTGTTGCTAATATATTTTTTGTCAAAGATGAGCGATTATTCACCCCTATTGCTGATCGATTTCTAGATGGTATAACGCGGCAAGCAGTGATGAATATGGCAAGAAATATTGGTTTAGAGGTAATAGAAGAAAGGATAGCTATGGAAAGATTAGAAGAATTTAAGGAGGGTTTTATTACCGGTACTTCTGTAGAAATTAAAGGGATCAATTCTATTAATTTAGGCAAAGAAACAGTATTGTTTAAGGAGCATAATATTACTAATTTGCTCAAAGCTAAATATAAAGAATTAGTGGGAGCGGTTATGTAAAGAAGTGAAAATAGTTTTGGCGATAGTGGTGCTAATACCTGGTACTTTTGATAATTCCTCTATAGTTGCCTCACATATAGCTTTATATGAGCCAAAATAATATAAGAGAGCTTTCTTTCGCCCCTGCCCAATAGAGGTAACCTCATCTAAGCTAGATATACTCAGCGCTTTAGAACGACGTGCTCTATGGTTTTTTATAGCAAAATTATGGGCTTCATCTCGCAAAATTTGTAAAAATTTCATGACTGGTAAATTTTTATCAATAGTAAACCCTTCTTTATTGAACATATAAAATTGTTCATTTCCTGCATTCCTGTCCACCCCTTTTGCCATACAAACAACAGGAATATTCATCTCAAATTCATTCATTATTTTTTGGACAACTGTTAAATGGCCTTTTCCGCCATCAATAATCATTAAGCTAGGGCTCTTGCTGGGGTCCTTCTTTAGCTTAATAACTCTTCTAGTTAAAACAGTTTCTAACATTTTATAATCATCGCCATGTTGTATGGGGATATTAAAAATTCTATATTCTTTTTTATCTAACCCAGATTGGGTGGCAACCACCATACTACCTACCGCAAAACTGCCCATGATATGACTATTATCATAAACCTCAATGCGAGTTGGAATGATAGCAAGGTTAAATAGTGTCTGTATTTCAGCAAAAATCAACTGGTTTTTAGCAAATTGATTTAAATGGTGGTCAAGGGCTGCTCTAGCATTAGTTTCTGCATTTTCTATTAGTTTGATTTTGTCAGCATTAGTTGGCTGGGAAATAGTGACTTCCTGGTTATTACTAATTTCCCTAATAGCTTTAGTTATTAAGGTTAAATCATTAATTGGATGATTTATAATGATTTCCTCAGGGATTTGGGCAGTTTGATAGTGTTGAGTGATAAATTGTGTTAATATTTCCGATTTCGTGCTGTCATTATTCTCAGTATGTAGAGGAAAATAAGGGAGATTACCATAAAACTGTCTATTCCTATAAACAAATAATTGTATACAATAGCCATTACTTTTTTCAGTAATGGCAATAACATCTGCATTTATTACACTATTACCGAGTAAATTTGATTTAAGTTGGATGTAACTGATAGCTTTAATTCTATCTCGTATTGCTGCCGCTTCCTCAAAACGTAATTGAGCACTGAAATTTTCCATCTTTTGAGCAAGTAACTGTTGAAGTTGCGCAGTTTGTCCGCTAAAAAATTTTTCTACTTGCCTTACTAGCTCATTATATTCTTCTTTGGTAATTTTACTGACACAAGGAGCGCAACAACGACCAATTTGGTATTGTAAACACGGGCGCTTACGGCTTTTGAAGTAATTATCACTGCAAGAACGTAATTTAAAAATCTTCTGTAATTCACGCAAAGTATTATTAACTTGCTCTATTGCAATAAAGGGGCCAAAAAATTTGCCTTCAGATAAATTTTTGCCTCTATATTTGATTAATTGCGGATAATCACTCTCTAACGTTAGCTTAATATATGGAAAAGACCGACCATCTTTCAGTAATATATTAAATTTTGGCTGTAATTTTTTGATTAATTGTGCTTCTAGTAATAAAGCTTCTACCTCTGAGTTAGTAATATTATACTCTAAGTAGTTGACTAGCGATATTAATCGTAAGGTTTTAGTATCAAGATCGCTTTGGATATAATTAGTAAGGCGTTTCTTAAGATTTTTAGCTTTTCCTATATAAAGAATTTTTTTATCCTCTCCTAGCATTTTATAAATTCCAGGAAGATTTGGGATATCTTGAATATAAGACTTTATTAACTCATGGCCGATAAGTTTAGGTGCTAATAACTCGGCAACACAATTCTTAATTTTCATCGAGTGTATTTACTCAGTTTTCTTCGGAACAGGATCATAGCCCCCATCAACAAAAGGGTGGCATTTAATGATTCTCTTAAGGAATAGCCATAACCCTTTGATATTACCATGTATTGCTATGGATAATCTAGCATATTCTGAACATGTTGGAGCGAAACGGCAATTAGATCCTAGTAAAGGCGAAATAAAAAATTGATAAAATTTAATAAGAATAATAAATAAATTAAATTTGCTGGCACAACGACGCCAATTCTTGAAGTTGCTAGAGGAAATGGGTGCTTTCGGAGGCATTATGCAAGCGCCCTATTATCTTTTAATAAATTAGCAAGGGTTTGATAGGATTTCAGGGCTTGATCATGACTAACTGCTATTAATTCCATCCCCAACTTTTCGTTACTATTAATATCCCATAAACGACAATTATCTGGGCTAATTTCATCTGCAAGCATTACAACAAATTCTTCGCCATTAAAAACCCTACCGAACTCCAATTTGCACTCAACAAGCCTGATGCCAATCCCTACAAACAGCCCACTCAAAAAGTCATATATTCTTATCGCTTTATGTTTCACTTCATTAATCTCCTTATTAGTTAACCAACCAAAATTTAATATTTGATGTTCATTAATTATAGGATATTTTAATTCACTGCTTTTAACTCTAAAATCAATAATAGGATGATCAAATACATACCCTTCTTCCATAGAAAATTCTTGAACAAACCTACCACAAGCTACTGAAGAAACAGCTACCTGAATGGGAAAAATATCTACCGTCTGAATTAATTGCTCACGCATATTAATTTTTTCAATTAAATGATTATCTATACCCACCATATCTAGCTTACTCATTATAAAGGCTGAAATATTATTATTTAATACGCCTTTACCCGAAATATCTACAATTTCCCCATTGTCCAGGAGGATTTTGTCAGTAAAAGACATAATCAAAGCAAAATCTTCGGAAGATTGGTAAAGAATTTTACTTGACCCTTGGTATAATTTTTCTTTCATCGAAAACGTTAAAAAAATAGGTGAAATAAATATTTTAGGCTAAGCCAGCTAGCGGCAATTGCTAAAGAAGCAACAATAAGCCCTATGATAGAAATAAAAAAGCCAAGCAATATTATTAGGCCATCACGATTTAACAGCCCTAGCGTCATGACTGCAATCCCTAATGCAGGGATCGCATTAGTCAGAGGTAAGGGCACCGCTACTGCTATAGAGCAAAATAAAGATACTAAACCAACGAATTGTTCACAATATATTGAATTTGAAAAATTAAATCTAGGTTTTAAATATTTCTCTACTACTGTAATGATCGGAACAAATTTTTTACTTACTTTAATTAAGGTCATATTGCTTATTTGATAGTTATTAATTCGGGCAGGGAGAAAAATTTGCCTAAGCCCTAATAACATCTGGATAGATAAAATTATTAAAGGTAAACCCATTAAAGTAGTAAAGCCTGGGGGGTAGGGTAGGGGGATCGCAACAGGAATAGCAAAAAATAGCATAGTTAATACCAGACCATTTTCATGAAAATCTGCTATTAACTCACTAATTTTAGTGATGCCTTGTTGGTCTTTTTGGCCTAACTTATAAAAGATACTGGATACTTTTGTGGCATCCAGCCTCTTGTTTTGGAAATGCATATTGAATATTTTTGGGTAAGGCTATTAATATAAAGCTATTTTGATAAAAATTCTATACTCATTTGCAGATATGCATTGTTTTTTCATTAGACCTCTTTCGAAACTCTACTTCTACTGGTAATTGGGACAATGAATCTAGGCTCGAATCCTCAGCTGCACCCTAGTGCGCTTGCGGTTCTGTGAGCAAAAATGCCTATAAACCTACTCATTACATAGAAACCTTCACAGAACCTACATAAGCCCTTTGCAAAGTTTTTGATAATCTATAGTTAAAGGGGAGGGGCCAATAATCGATAAAGTTGGTTTAGTAATAAAGATTTGTTGAGCAATATTTGTTATATCCTGCGTAGTGATATTGGTAATATTGTCAATAGTTTGCTGGAGAGGTATATATTTACCAAAAACTGCAAAGTTTTTTCCTATTTCCTCAGACTTATAAGAAGATTTCTCTTGAGCTAGGTAAATACTAGATTTGAGTTGTACTTTAGCTCGTTCCAGTTCAAAATCTTTAATATCGCTACAGATTTTCTTGATTTCATTTATTAATTCAGCGGTAAGAAGAGTTAATTTATCATGGTTAGTAGAAGCATATATCCCAAATATGCCACTATCATAATATGAACTATTATAGCTCCCAATAGAGTAGGCAAGGCCAAGGTTTTCTCTAATTTGTTGAAACAATCTAGACGACATACTACCACCGAATATTAAGGAAAGAAGCTGGACGTGATATAATGGTAGTATGTTAAGATATGGGATACTCTCAAAACCAAGAATTATCGTAGTTTGTTCCAGATCTTTAGTGATAACACTATGGCCGCCAGTGTAGCTAGCTCGTGAGAAAGGTTTGGATGATGTACTTGGTAATGAGGTAAATAAGTTTTCCGCAAACAACACTACTTGCTCATGAGTAATATTTCCTGCTACCGATAAGTAAATATTTTCTGCATTATAATGTTTTTGAGTGTACTCATTAAAATGTTGTGTAGTAAATTGACTTAAAGTTTCCTGAGTGCCTAAAATTGATTTTCCAAGCGCTTGGTTATAATAAGCACTAGCATAAAACTTTTCATAAATAAATTCTTCAGGGTTATCATGGACATGAGCAATTTCTTGTAAAATTACTTGATATTCCTTTTGGATTTCAATTTCAGAAAAAACTGAATTTTGGATTATATCTGCTAGGATTTCTAACGTTTTGGGGAAATACTCGCTTAATGTTTTAGCATAATAAACTGTATGTTCATGGCCGGTATATGCATTGAACTGACCCCCTATGGAATCAAATTCTTCGGAGATTTGCTTAGCAGATCTAGTAGCTGTGCCTTTAAAAGCCATATGTTCAAGAAAGTGAGACATTCCTTCTTCAAATGGCTCCTCATATCTACCTCCTACATTAATAATTAAGTTAATGGCTACTGAATTAACAGCTGGCATATTATAGCTAAGGATAGTTAGTCCATTTTTAAGTTTACTGGAATTAAAAGTCATTATTATGTAATTTTTTGAGTTTTTAGGCAGAGGGGCCTAAATCGTGTTGACAAAATTTAAATTAGATTTTGTAGCCCTTTCTTTTCTCCAGGTTCCTTACAATTGGAGGGTACAGGCAACGACACTTAAAATAAAACGAAGATCCTTGAAATGCAAGTAGTTATTTAGTTAATCTAAATCTAATAGTGTATCTAAAGAAGATGGATTTAAAGCTGCGCAGGCTCCTGCAACTGACACCTCAGATGAAGAAAGATTAGAGACATATACATGTTTAAATTTTTCTTGCGGAAGTAAATTTTTTGCTGTCCCTGGCAGTAGCCTTCCACTAATATTACAATGAGGGATCCCTAAAATATCACAAAATGTTCTAGCGATACTATTACTATTACCTTCCCTAATATTGGAAAGTTCACCACCAAATGGGTTATATCTAACATTAAGCAGATTAAATGTTTCTGCACCATTAAGTATACAACCATCCCATAATTTTTCCATCTCTTCCCGAGACCCTTCTCTTAGGGTCTTTTCTTCTTGTCCTGGCTGAACTAAGCCTGTAAAAGATTTTGCCGATAAAGTGCTATGATTTTCTCTAGGTGGGTATATTACTGCTTTTAAACGATCCTCCCCTCCAAAACTTACACTTTGAAATTCGTTGTTATTATTTACTGCTATCCCATGAGCTTGACTTATAATCTTACCTTGCTCATCTTTTAGCACTAGAAATTGATGACTTGCTATTGGCAGATCCAACACTGATAAGGTGAACTCTCTTAATGCTATCTTACTTTTCATAAATTAATGTTCCTAAAGCTTATTTATATTATGTATTAATTATTCTGGCAACTACTAATTACTTTAGTAACTAAAAAATATTGGGTTTGAAATATTGAGTTTGGTATAATATTCTCATACAAGAAATTTATTATATAATTGCAGACTTGCTACATGTTTGTTATAATAGAGCACTTCACAAACAAGAATATCCTGTAGTGTTTAAAAAAATTAATTTTGCTAAAATGCATGGATTAGGGAATGATTTTGTAATTATCAATAAAAGAGATTTACCTAAAAATTGTGATCTACAAAAATTATCTCTTAATATTTCAAATCGCCATATGGGCATTGGTTGTGACCAGTTTATTGTTTATAATCAAAAGCCCAATTATTATGAAATGGTAGTATATAACCAAGATGGGTCAAGTGCAAAATTATGCGGAAATGCTTCAAGGTGTTTAGCAAAATTAATATATCTAAATACTGGGATTAGAAAAATTCAGTTAAATATAGGAGAGAAAAAATTAATATGCACCGTATTAAACGAACATGAAATTAGTGTTGATGTTGGAATTGTTAGCTTTAACGAGTCCTGGATGCCTTCCTGTGATAAAATTTGGGAAGTAGCAGAACGATATATGATAGATTTAAAAGAAGTGATTTGCGCAGATGTAGGTAACCCCCATTTTGTTATTTTTACTAATCTCAGTGATCGAGATAAAGAGATAGTGGGAGAAAAATTGCAAGCAAAAGAATTATTTATTGATGGAGTGAATGTTAATTTTGTGTCAATTAAGGATAATAAAATTTATTTATTAGTTTGGGAACGGGGAGTAGGATTAACGCTTGCGTGTGGGAGCGGCGCAGTAGCTAGTTTTGCTGCAGCTATAAATATGGGGTTTGTTAGCTCTCCTTGTGAAGTAGTGTTCCCTATTGGAAGCCTCAAAATGTCAAAACAAGAGGAAAATATAATAATGACCGGTCCTGCGACTTTAGTGGCATTGGGGGAATTCTTTAATGACTAAATCACAAGAAGTGATTACTTTTGGCTGTAGATTAAATATTTATGAAAGTGAAATTATCAAAAAGAATTTAATACTGTCCGGCCTTGAGAACGTGGTAGTATTTAATACTTGTGCGGTAACTAAAGAAGCAGAAAAACAATCTCGTCAAGCAATTCGGAAAGTGAAAAAAAATCATCCTGATTTAAGAATCATTGTAACTGGCTGTGCTGCTCAAAATAATCCGACCAGTTTTACCAATATGATAGAGGTAGATAAGGTAATTGGTAACACTGAAAAGTTACTTCCTGATTATTATCAACTGAATGGTGAAAAAGTAGTAGTTAATGACATTATGTCAATCAAACAAACTGCTAATCATCTGGTGAGTCACTTTGATGGCAGGTCCCGTGCCTTTATTCAAGTACAAAATGGTTGTAATCACCGCTGTACCTTTTGTATTATACCTTACGGCAGAGGCAATAGCCGTTCTGTGCCTATGGGAGTAATAGCGGAGCAAGTAAAACAATTAGTAGAAAATGGTTATAATGAGGTGGTGTTTACCGGTGTGGATGTCACAGCTTATGGGCCAGATTTACCTGGTAATCCAACTTTTGCTCAAATGCTGAGAAGAATTATAAGAATAGTGCCTGAATTAAAAAGATTTAGATTGTCATCAATTGATGTAGCAGAAATTGATGAGGAATTATTTGAGCTAATAGCATACTCTTCTCAAATCATGCCTCATTTCCACATTAGTTTACAAGCGGGTGATGACATGATCCTTAAAAGGATGAAACGCCGTCATAATCGCCAGAATGTCATTGATTTTTGTCATAAGCTGCGTGCTATAAGACCGAATGTATCATTTGGAGCAGATATTATTGCTGGTTTTCCTACTGAGACTGATCAGATGTTTGAAAATACTAGAAAACTGATTGCTGAAGCGGATTTACAATATTTACATGTTTTTCCTTATTCGGAACGTGATGACACACCGGCGGTGCGAATGCCTCAAATACCAAAATTCGTCAGAAAGACAAGAGCCGAAATTCTAAGAACTGCAGGGAAAGAACAACTAAAAAAATTCTATCAAAGAAATATAGGAAAGAATGTAGAGTTATTAGTAGAAAATAATAAAATAGCTCACACCGAAAATTTTATTCCTGTAAAACTGCACGGAGATTTTGTAGTGGGGCAGATTGTAAAAGCTAGGTTAATTTCTATAGAAGAGAATCACATGCTTTCAGAAGTTTTAGGATGAATATGAGTAAATATAAAAATATGGCAATTTACGGGGGAGGCAGTTGGGGTACTGCGCTAGCCTGCCAGGTGGCAAGATGTTATAATAGTGTGAATATATTATTACGTGATAACGATATATTACAGGAGATAGAAAATACTAGGACCAATAAAAAATATCTAGGGGATGATATTAAATTGCCCAATAATATATTCCCTTCTAATCAAGTATCAGCTATCTTAGAAAAAGAAGTAATAATTCTCGCAGTTCCTTCTTATGCTTTTGCTAATAGTTTAAATATATTAAAAGAAGCGCAAATATCACCCAATATAGTATTATTGGTGGCAACTAAAGGGTTTAGTAAGAACCCTACCGAATTATTATCGGATAAAGTGAAATCAATATTACCCCACAATCCTTTGGCCTTTATAGCAGGTCCTAATCTTGCTAAGGAAGTGGCAAGAAATTTGCCTACCTCAGTCACGATAGCTTCGGATAATATTCAGGTGGCACGAAAATTAGCAGTAAGTTTAATCTCAGAGCAATTTAAAGTTAGTATTACTGATCATTTTGTGGCTCTTCAAGTAGCCGGGGCCGTTAAAAATATTATAGCTATAAAAAGCGGATTATATGAGGCGCGGAACTATGGCCAAAATGCTAAAGCAACTCTTATTACTGCAGCGTTACAGGAAATTAAAATCTTATCGGAAGCTATTGATGGAGAGCTGGGGGATAATTCTATTTTATATGCTCCAGGAATATTAGGAGATTTAATTTTAACTTGTTATTCAAAGGACTCACGAAATACTAGATTTGGCTATGAGCTAGGCCATCAAAAGGACCCAGAAAAATTTTTAAAGGAAAATTCATATTTAGTAGAAGGACGAGAAGCAGCTAAATTAGTATTAGATTTTATACAAAAATATAATCTGACATTACCGATTATCAAGTCTGTAGTACAAGAATTAAACCTAGGCTAGATCAAGTTATTCATCCCAGCAATATTAATTATGAAATTTTTTAAAGAGCTACCGCAAATATTTTATAAGATTATATTGGTAGAATTGTGCTTATTATTATTAATATTCCCTTTAGAAGCTTTTAGAATTGATGCCGCCTCTATTATTTTTCCATCTTTTGATATTATTTTGCTTTACTATTTTGCGACAATTTACCATATTAGTTTTGGAGTAATATTCTTAATAGGGATAGTTTTTGATCAAATATACTCAATGCCAATTGGTACCAATTCCTTGGTGTTAATCTCTGCCCACATATTAGTAAAATTTTTAGGGAAATATTTTACACTGCGCAGTTATTTAACAAATTTTATAATTTTTTGTTGTTATTATTTTTATATAATACATTGTAGGTATTTTTTAATTGCTATCAAGGATTTAACAAACCAAGGATATTTTGTTATAATAATGCAGTATTTAACCACCATATTATCTTATAATTTAATCCGAGTTCCATTTGATAAAACGTTAAAATAATTCAGATATGCAAGGGAGCAGAGGTGCATCTGATCCCTTGCTCAAATTCAAATCCATTGATTATATATAAGATTAATGATGATATAAAAGAACTGCCGGGAGACCTAGGTTTTTACTTAAATTTACTGATTTAACAAAATATGCTAAGCAAAAAAATATTATATAACCAACTAATCTCCAGGAGGTCTTTCTTAATAGGTGCAGGGAAAATGTCGTTGTTGTCCTTACTGGCTAGCAAAATGATTTATATGCAACTTTTTGAAAGCGTAAAATATCGTACTTTATCTGATAAAAATCGTATTAATTTTGTTTTATTATCACCGGTTAGAGGACAAATTTATGATGTAAATGGTACTGTGCTAGCGATAAATCAAGCGTGTTTTAGGCTATTATTAGATCGAAATATTAATGCCAATTATCAGAATGAGTTAAAGCTCATTTTCAATATCTTAAATTTTTCAGAAGAAAAGATAGGGGCTATTAAGAACAAAATAAAAAAAGCTAATACTCATATCCCTTTTGCAATATTAGATAACCTTACTTGGCAACAAATGGCATTAATAGAAGAGCAAAAGCCCTATTTAAATTCGCTTTTTATTGATGCTGGCTTAGCACGGTTTTATCCTTTCTCAGATTCTGCATGCCATATAATAGGTTATATTGGCCAAATTAATGAACAAGAAAAACAAGATCTAAAAATAAATAATTTAGGCGATTTTTATGTCGGCAAATTTGGATTGGAAAAATATTATGAAGAGAAATTACGAGGAGAATTTGGCTATAAACAAGTAGAAGTAAATGCGGTAGGGAAACATGTCCGGGAGATTGCCAGCTTCCACAGTAACGATGGGCAGGATTTATACTTAAATATTGATATAGATCTTCAACATAAAATACAACCATATCTCAGTAAGCAGGGCTGCTCTGCCATAGTTATGGATGTTAAGAACGGTAATATATTAATCCTTGCTATGTCGCCAGTATTTGAAACTAATAATTTCATAAAATTATCTAATGATTATTGGCAGACTTTAATTAATGATCCTTATAAACCTTTAATTAATAAGATAGTACAAAGTACTTACCCACCTGGCTCAGTTTTTAAAATTATTACTATTTTAACTGCGCTAGAACATGGGCTTACTCCTGATCATAGCTTTCATTGTTCTGGTGCTTCGGTGCTTGGTAGTAACAGCTTTCGTTGTTGGAAAACTTATGGTCATGGGCGAGTGGATATGTATAATGCTATGAAATATTCTTGTAATACTTACATGTATGAAGTAGGACGTTTGGTTGGCTTTAGGAAAATCCTCAATATGGCCAAAAAATTTGGGTTTGGCAAAAAAACAGGAGTAGACTTAACAGGAGAAGTTAGCGGGTTTTTACCCTCAGAAGAGTGGAAAGTAAGAAAATTGAAATCCCCGTGGTCTTTAGGAGATACTTTGAATTTATCGATCGGTCAGGGGTTTTTATTGTCTACCCCTATTCAATTAGCAAGTTTTGCTACTGCCATTGCAAGTGATGGGAAATTATATAAGCCTAGAATTGCTAAAGAGCAGGCATTATTTGAGCAAATTGACATCCAACAAAAACATTTGGATGTTTTAAAAGAAGGTATGTTTAAAGCGGTAAATACTGAAGGTGGTACTGGCTATTATAGTAGGATTTTAGGGGAAAAGAAACAATTAGCTGGTAAAACAGGCACAGCTCAGGTACAGTCCAAAGCTAGTATTGATGATGATTTAAGTAGAGAGAATATTGCCTGGGAAAGGCGTAATCATGCGATATTCATGGGCTTTGCCCCATACCATCAGCCACGCTATTCTATTTTGGTTTATTTAGATCATGGGGGAGGAGGGGGGAAGGCCGCAGCGCCTATAGCTAGTAAAATTATGTCAATGGTACTTGATAAATATGCTTAATATTCCTATTATACCATTTCTGAAAACTAATCATCACGTCGCCTTACTTCATGCTCTCCGCTCCTCTCAGCTGCGTCTATGTATGCAGTTCGGCTTGACACCCGTACTGCCAGTGCTGATTTAGTTTTGGGAAATGGTATTATAATCTATTGCGTAATTAATATAACTATATGTTAAATTCAATTTTTGGACAGTTTGTCGTTATTTTACCTGAGATTTCGCTGGTATTGTTGGCGTTATTTTCTCAGCTCTCCGCCCTGTTTTTTAGTAACAGAATAAAAATTATTACTAATATTACGGTAATAATTTTATTCATATTACTTGCTTATACTTTTTGTGGCTTAACTGATTGGATGGTAAGTTTTAATAATTCTTTTGCTACAGGCAGAGGGATAGGCATTTATAAAGCTATAGTTTTACTGTTCTCGATAATGACAATAGTGATTTATAAAGATTATTGCCAGATAGCACAGCAAGAATTTAAATTTGAATTTATAACCTTAATATTACTCTCTACCATGAGTTCTTTTGCTGCTATATCATCACGTAACTTTTTATTGTTGTTTTGTAGCCTAGAGTTGCAGGCATTAATTAGTTATGTCCTAGCTGGTTTTAGTATAAATAATCTTAAATCCTCAGAAGGAGCATTAAAATATTTTGTTCTAGGGGCTTTAATCAGCTGTCTATCATTATTTGGTATATCCTATATTTATGGCTTTGGTGGAGGGTTAGACTATACCTATATTTTTGATGCGATGCGTGGGATGCGCCAGCCTAACATTGGGCTGGTAGTAGGGATGGTACTTTTTTTAAGTAGTATCTTTTTTAAATTATCAGTGGTACCTTTACATGTGTGGACTCCTGATGTTTATGAGGGATCTCCTATTCCTGCGGTAACATATTTTTCCGCTTCTACTAAATTTGCAAATCTAGTAGTATTATTAAATATCATTATATTAGCTGAAAATTATAAGCCAATCTCAATGAGTTTAATAAAAATTCTCGCGATTTTATCGATGTTCATTGGCGCAGGGGGAGCGCTACGCCAAAATTCTTTAAAAAGGCTAATGGGGTATAGCACTATCCTCAATATCGGATATGTGTTAATAGGCGTTTCGTTGGCAGGGAATTCTTGGAGCAGTAAAGCTGCTTTATTATACATGATTATTTATGCTATCTCAGTTATAGGCTTCTTTAGTTGCCTAATTGCTTTGCTGGGTGACAAAGCAGATACAGCAACATTTGAGGATTTACAAGGGCTTGCATCTACCAGAAAAGCTTTAGCTGGCGGTATTACTATTATTATGTTTTCTCTTATTGGGATACCCCCGTTAGCAGGATTTTTTGGCAAATATTTTCTTTTTTATCAAGCGATTATTCATCAGCAATTTACTTTGGCGATCATAGGTATTGGCAGTAGCGTGGTTGCTGCTTATTATTACCTTAAAATAGTTAAATCTATGTACTTTGTTGAAATTAAACAGGGACACGCCTATTCTTCAATCACCTCTTCTCTAAGTTTAAAATTTATGAACTGCCTTGTAATAGCCTTCCTATTACTTTTTTCTGTAGTTTTTATCTTCGCAATCCTGACTTGAGTTAGAAATGTGGCACGAAAAATATACTCTAATAGTTTTTGAAGAACTAGACAGCACTAGTTCGGAAGCTCTTAGAATAGCACGAACTAGCCCACGGGGAAATTATGTAATAGTTGCTAAAAATCAAACTCACTCTCGCGGTAGAAATACTAAAGTTTGGCACTCCTACCCTGGGAATTTGCATTTGAGCATATTATTAAATCATAATATAGATTTTAATTATATCCAGCAATTGTCTTTTGTGACAGCGGTGGCTGTATATAAGGCTATTAATTCCTTAGCAAGTAAATCATCAAATAGCATTAAATTAAAATGGCCGAATGATCTATTAATAAATAATAAAAAAGTAGCTGGGATATTGCTTGAATCTATTACTATAAATAAGGCACATTATTTAGTGATAGGTATCGGTATTAATATTAGGCAAAATCCTGTACAGGCTGATCAGCCAACTACTAATTTATTGAATGAAGATATTGAGGTAATAGAGAGCACAGAGTTGTTAGATAGAGTTATGAGTAATTTTGAAAAAAGTTTTATATTATGGCAAACATATGGTTTCGATCGAATAAGGCAGTATTGGATGAAAAGGACTTACCAACTTGGCCAACTAATTACTGCGAATTATCAAGGTACCAAACTCTCCGGGCTTTTTAAAGGAATAGACCATAATGGCCGAATGAAAATTTTACTAAATTCAGGAGAGACCAAGTTGCTGTCAATATATTAGCAGGGCAATTTCAAAGTGCGACTTTGAAATTGCCCTGCTATATTAGGCTCCTGTATATAGTCACTTAGGTTAATAAACTAGCTACGTTGTTGCTCGTCGCTTACCTAGTATCTCCTAGGCTTCACTCCTCGCGCCTAGTATCTAATTCAACCTAAGTGACTATAAGACAATCTAGTCGGTAATTTTTTTTATGTCTTTGGGTCCAGAGAGCCCCCGTACTCTTGCTCTCTATTCTGTGCCTATGTATGAATCACCGCTGCTACTTCATCTGCAAAATTTTTCTCTACTTGCACTATCCCTTCACCCAGTTCATAACGGATAAATTGACTAATTTTAATTGTCCCTCCTAAGGCTATTTCAGCATTTTGAATCACTTGCGCAATAGTTAATTTATCATCAAATAAAAAATTTTGTTCCAATAACAGAACTTCTGCCAAGAATTTACGAATTCTTCCCTCAACCATTTTATCAATTATGTTATCTGGTTTGCCCGAAGCCTTCGATTGCTCAATAAATATATTTCTTTCACGCTCAATTACTGCTGGGTCTAAGCTTGTGGCATCGAGAGCATAAGGGTTGCTTGCGGCGATATGGATGGCGATTTTTCTTCCTAATTCAGAAAGAGTAGTTTTATCTTGAACCGTTGATTCTAGTCCTATGAGAACAGAGATTTTACCTTGATTAGTCACTACAGCATTATGCACATATGCACTCACTACCCCTTGGGAAACGGTGACAAGCTGCATACGGCGTAAAGTTAAATTTTCTCCAATAGTGGCAATATTATCTAAAATTTCTTCATTAACAGTTTTTCCGGAAGGAGTTTTAGCTAATTTTAGTGATTCTAAATTATTATAGTGGAGCGCTAACTCAGTAATATTATTAACTAATTGCTGAAATTTATCATTTCGTGCTACAAAATCTGTTTCGCTATTTATTTCTATAATAGCTCCTACTTTCTCCTGGACCTTAACAGCAGTAGCTCCCTCTGCCGCAAGTCTACTAGCTTTTTTTGCAGCTGCCGACAACCCTTTAGTCCTGAGCCAGTCAATTGCTTTCTCAAAATCGCCATTGGTTTCAACTAAAGCTTTCTTGCAGTCCATCATCCCTGCGCCGCTTTTCTCTCTTAATTGCTTTACTAAGCTAGCCTCAACCATTTTTCTTTCCTCTAATATTATTTTTTAGGTTTTTTAGTATTTTGATCCTCTTCTGCCAGCTCTAATGCTAGCTCAAAATCAGTGACTGCTTCATTTGCTGTGTCAGGGGCTTTAGAAAATTTCTTACTAAAGTTTAATTTAGCAATATTTCTAATATTCTTATTTTTTTCTTCCTGATTTTCAATACTGCCTAAATCAACGCCCGAGGCAACTAAAGATTCTTCTATACCGGCGAGCACCGCATCAGCAAATAAGCTGCAATAAAGTTTTATAGACCTTATAGCGTCATCGTTTCCAGGGATAGGGTGATCTATATTATCGGGGTTGGAATTAGTATCTACTATGGCAACGATGGGGATCTTTAATTTCACTGCTTCCTGGATAGCTAAATGTTCCTTATTAGTGTCAATTACCACTAGTAAATTAGGTTTAGTATTAAGATGTCTTATACCTCCTAAGGATCTAAGCAATTTATCCTTTTTACGGGTCATCTCTAATATTTCTTTTTTAGTATAGCCGGCACATTCTTCTTCATTTGCCAAAACTTTCTCAAGCTTATCTAGCTTTTTTATTGAGTTTGAAATTGTGCCCCAGTTAGTTAACATCCCGCCAAGCCAACGGTGATTTACATAAAATTGGCCGCACTTTTCTGCGTATTCAGCTACTATCTCGCTTGCTTGAACTTTAGTACTGACAAATAATATTTTACCATTCTTTTTAACAGTTTCACACATTATATTTAACGCTCTTTCCATGAGAGCAACGGTTTGTTGTAGGTCAATTACATGGATATCATCTCTACTACCATAAATATAAGGGGCCATTTTAGGATTCCACCGAGAAGTTTTATGGCCGAAATGGACGCCTGCATCAAGTAATTCTTTTATATTAACCGCTTGTATTTTTGACATTTTTTCTCCTTCAAATGTTAGTTATATATCTCCTGTAAGAGATAACTACCGCAAAAGTCTAATACCAAAAGCCTTAAAGCATATTTGGACTAACACTATTCTTTTGCGTGTGAATTTTGCTTAATTTATAAGCTTCTGGAGTATACATTTTGATTCAGATATTTGCAATAGTGTTGTAGACTAATTTAATTAAAGCTCTTTGTCTATATAACCCCTTCTCCAAATAGTAGAGCCGTCCGCTTTATCTTCTATAATTATCCCATCTTGTAGTAAGTTTTGCCGTATTTGGTCAGCTAATTCCCAATTTTTTTGTGATTTAGCCTCACGGCGCTTAGCCAGAAGTTGGTTAATATCTGTCTCATTTACTGCAGAATGAAACCAATTTTTTGGTGATTCTCTCATCAACCCGATAAAATTACTGCAAGCAAGCATAGAGGAGGCATGCAAATATTTCTTTTCTTCGTTGTTTGTACCAAAAATAAGCTTAGCATAATCATTGATTATTTTAATAGCTAACGGAGTATTCAGATCATCAAGTAACGCAGATAAGAAGTTTGGGGGCAGGGGAGGGCAAGGAATACGGCTCATATCTAAAGAATCCAGCGCTCTATACCAATAATTTATTGTTTTGGTAGCGTCTTCTAATGCTTTATTATTGTAATCTAATGGTTTACGATAATGAGTAGATAGCAACAGTAACCTTAGTATATCCCCCGGGACTTTTCTATTGATAAAATCCCTGACAGTAAAAAAATTACCTAAAGATTTACTCATCTTTTCACCATTTACGGTTAGAAAACCATTATGTACCCAATAGTTAGCAAATTGTGAATTAGGAAAAGCGCATACGCTTTGAGCAATTTCATTAGTATGATGAGGGAAGATTAAATCAGCACCACCACCATGTATATCAAAATTTTCGCCTAAATATTTATAGCTCATAGCTGAACATTCTATATGCCAACCTGGTCTGCCTCTACCAAAAGGGCTGTCAAAACTTGCAGACATCTCTTCATCTTGCTCCACTGCTTTCCATAACACAAAATCCTGGGGGCATTTTTTAGCAAGATTATTTTCAATACGTACCCCATCTATTAATTCCTCTAAACTACGGTTAGATAATTTGGTGTAATTTAAGCAAGTAGAAACATCAAAATATACCTGATTGTCGACAATATAAGCATGTTTTAAGGCCAGTAATTTCTGGATAATCATAATCATATCCTCAATATGCATAGTAGCTTTAGGCTCAATATTAGGTTCCTGGCACCCTAAATATTGCATATTTGCATGAAATTCCTGAGTAACTTTGGTGGTTAAATCGGAAATAGTGATATTTAAGTCCTTAGCCTTGAGTATTATTTTATCGTCCACATCAGTAATGTTACGAACATATAGAACATTTTTAGAGCCAAATAATTTACAGAGTAAGCGGTATAAAATATCGTATACTATTACTGACCTCGCATTGCCGATATGGGGAGCGTCGTAAACAGTTGGACCACATACATATATCTTGACTAAATTACTATCTATAGGGGTAAAAACTTCTTTTTTTCGTGTTAAACTATTGTGTAATAACAATTTCATAGATATCATGGTATATAAATCAGTATTATAGTGAAGTTATGAAGAGTATACGTTGAAAGCGTAGAGCTATGTATACTCGAAAGAGATCTATTGCAGCTTGCTCAATTTATTGTACTATATATATTATATATATCAAGTCTACCCTAATACTAAAAATGAATTTTTCAGAAAAAATCACCAAAATTCCAATTACTTTAATAATCCTTATTAGTATAGTATGTGGTATAGGCTTTGTAGTGCTCTATTCGGCTGCTAGGGGTAATATTCAACCTTGGGCTTATAAGCAAATAATAAATTTCTGTGTATTTTTGCCTGTTATGTTAATTGTTGCCTTGATTGACATAAAAATTATATTCAAATGCTCTTATATCTCGTATCTCACTGTGTTAATTTTATTAATAGGGGTAGAGCTCTTTGGCACTAGTTCTATGGGGGCAAAACGCTGGATAGATTTATCTGTTATTCGCCTGCAACCTAGTGAGCCCACTAAACTAGCGATAGTATTAATGTTAGCGAGATATTTACATCAGCTCAAAATCGAGGAGTACCTAAAATTCTCTCAGATAATATTACCTCTAACCGCCGTATTAATCCCTGTATTATTAATTATAAAAGAACCAGATCTAGGAACTGCTATTATCACTTTAATTATTGCTAGTAGTATATTTCTTGCTGCTGGTTTTAAGTTAAGAAATTTTATAATAACGGGGGGGATCGTGCTCTGTTGCCTGCCAGTTATGTGGCATATAATGCATGATTACCAAAAAAAGCGGGTTATGGTTTTTTTAGATCCTTCCAGAGATCCCTTGGGGGCAGGGTATAATATCATACAGTCAAAAATTGCCATTGGCTCAGGAGGGTTGCTTGGTAAGGGATTAGTTAAGGGTAGCCAAAGTCATCTAGATTTTCTGCCAGAACATCAGACAGATTTTATTTTTGCCACCTTTGCTGAAGAATTTGGGTTAATCGGCAGTCTAACTTTATTGCTTTTGTATGCAGCCATCATTATTATTTCTCTAATAATTGCGGTCAATTGTAGATCGATGTTTAGTAAGCTGATGGTGATAGGGATTACCTCAATTTTATTTAGCCATGTATTTATCAATATAGCTATGGTTATGGGATTATTGCCGGTGGTGGGGGTACCTCTCCCCTTTATCTCTTATGGCGGGACTATGCTAGTATCTATGATGATTGGGTTTGGCTTAATAATGAATGCCCAAATCCACCAGCATAGTAATATTAGGTGAGTAGAACTTAACCCTGGCGCAGAATATCTAATGCTGAATCTACACTCTTTTCTAATAAATTCATATTTTTCTAACAAAACAAAGAAAACTCTAGACCTTAGTTGCAAGATTTGTTATAAGGTTTGGATAGCTAGTTCCTCGGTAGCTCAGTGGTAGAGCAAACGGCTGTTAACCGTTCGGTCGCTGGTTCGAGTCCGGCCCGGGGAGCCACATTTCATAATATTCAACTAAATATAGCATGACTAAGGAAGAACTGATTAGCTTTGAAGGAACGGTCCTTGAACTTTTACCTAGTGCAACTTTTAAAGTTAAATTAGAAAATGGTCATTTTATCACTGCCCATACATCTGGAAGGATGCGTAAGAACCGTATTAGAATCCTTGTGGGAGATAAAGTAACAGTAGAAATGACTCCTTATGATTTAACAAAGGGGCGTGTTACCCACCGTTATTAATTCCTCTTTTTTATCTGTAGTTTTGGAGTCTTCGCTAAAAGAAGCTAGCCTTGCGGGATATTTTCACCATTAAACCTCTCCCTCGCGTGCGAAGTCTTGTCGCGAAAATCTTATCAGCTATTTGTTAATTTAAATAGAGGGCTAATTAGATAGATAGTAGGCGTTTAAGCACCTACTATTTCAGTAGCGCTCTCAACATTTGTTAGGAACCAATTGACTTCGTTAGATATAAGATTTCGGGAAAACGTCCATTCTTCCTTTAAAAAATCGAGTTTACTAGTTATTTTTTTACCACTAAATAATACTTTAATAAAAATATTATTAGCAAAACTATAGCTTTCAGAAATTTTTGCTTCTAATTTACCCCCATGGACAAATTCTCCATAATTTTCAGAAAAAATATGGAACTTTTCTACATATCTTTTATCAACTAGTTTTAGCAATTCTTCAATGTCCTCATCATTTGCAGCTTCAATAATCAGCTCAAAAGCCATTTTGGCGCTATTTAAAAACTTACTTGGCTGAAAGGATGGAAGTTTAACTGTAATAGATTCTAAGCCAGTAATGATGGCTTCTCTATTCTCTTCTATTATGAATCCATCAAGGGTTGTAGTGTCAAGAGGGGCTTTTTTGAAAAAATTCTTTTTAAAGAGGTTAGTAGGAGAATTTGGGGCTGTATAGGTCACGTCCTTAATTTTTGCTTCCCCAAAAAATGAAAATTTTTGTTTGGCAGGATCGTTGTCTGAGGTAGAGCCAAGTTTAGAAATTAGCTTGTTGATCACAAAAAATGCAATACCAGCAAAAATTAATAATTCGATCATTTGAGGGGACATTGATATAACTCAATTAGATTTTAAAAAGCACACATAATCTTCTGCCATTGTATTGTAAAATTTAAATATTTGGAAGTATTTTTACAGAATAATGTTAATTAAGTTAAGAATTAAAACTCCTTAACAAAAAATTGCTTAGTAATCCTTAGTGGAGTCTTAAATTATGCTATCATCAGTAATAATCAATTACTGATGTATATTACTCGTATTTCAAGAATTGGATTTTATTTTATCATGGACTCACGTGCTCACGTACTGGCATGTACGCAGCAAACGCTCGCCATTTAAAATAAAATCCAATTCTTGAAATACGAGCAGTATATGGGGTATCCCATTTTAGAGAGAATCATGATAACAAAATATTTCAAGAAAAATTTCAAGAAAATTTTTAAATCCAGTAGCTATAAATCTCATAAATTTACAGATTTTATTAGTATGCAAGGAGGGGAAATTAAGGATGCCACTGTTGGCGCAAACGCTTATAGCCGAAATGTTATTGTCTATAGATGTGTAAACTTAATAGCGCAGTCGGCTAGCCATGTACCTTGGATTGTTAGTAAAAATAAGGGAGGAACTTATGAAAGAATTGTAAGTCATCCTATTTATAATTTACTGAAAAAGCCAAATCCTGGCAAGGCGGGGGCTGATTTTTTTGGAGAAATCATAGCTAATAAATTATTATATGGGAATGTCTATATTTTAGCGGCACTTGTCAATATGAAACCTCGAGAAATCTATTTGCTACCGCCTGATTCTACGGAATTAATATTAGAAAAAGGACGGCAGGTCGCTTATAGATATATAGGTAATAATGAGGAAAAAATTTATCCTATTGATCCTCTTAATCGAATGAGCAGGATATTACATTTAAAAAATTACCATCATGCTAACATGCATTATGGCTTATCTTGCCTAGATGCTGCTTCCCTTTCAATTAATTTACATGATCAGGCAACTCATTGGAATAGTTCGCTATTAAAGAATGGGGCGCGTCCTAGTGGGGCTTTAATAGTCAAGGAAGGTTATCTTACTGAAGAACAGTTTGATAGGCTGCAAAGCCAACTTATCGAAAAATTTACTGGTAGTCATAATTCGGGCAAACCATTACTTTTAGAAGGCGGACTTGGGTGGCAAGAAATGAGTATTAATCCTAAGGATATGGATTTTATCGAATCAAAGAATTCAGCGGCTAGAGAAATAGCTCTTGCCTTTGGTATTCCTCCGCAGTTACTTGGTATTAATGGTGATAATACTTATAGTAATATGCAGGAAGCTAGGTTGGCTCTTTGGGAAGAAACGCTAATCCCTTTATTGGACAAACTATCAGATGCTTTAGGTAATTGGTTGTCCCATTGGTATCAAGAAGAAATTATTATAGATTTTGATCGTGATAGTATTTCTGCTTTAACGGAAAAACGAGAAAATTTATGGGCAAAAATTACAAACGCTAATTTTATGACTTTAAATGAGAAAAGAGCCATTGTAGGCCTAAAGCCATTAGAGAATGGCAATAGATTATGACCAATGATACTATTACTAGAGTATATAGCTTTATTGCGAAAATTGTTTCTTTACTTGAAGTGGAGCTAGAAGAGTTGGAGGTCAAGAAATGCAAGGATGCCTTGACAGTTAAGAAGAATATTACTGAAACACTTAATAAATTGGTTAATTTAATTATTCAATTAAACAAGTTAAGTAAGGATGGGTATTTGCAGGAAGAGACTAGCATGAAGGAGGATGATGAGTTAATTATAGAGCAGTATTTACGCAAATATACTCGCTGAACTTCGTCTAGCAACTCTTCAGGTGCGAACAGTATATCAATAGACCTCTTGCATAACCTAATCTAATTGGTAATTTTGTCGTCGAAACTCCTCTCTGTTCCTCACGTACGTCTATGTACGCTGCGGTACTCGACTTCGTTTCTCCTAAAAATTCTTCAATTATCTTTAGGTTATGCAATAGGTCTAATGAGTTACCCAAAAAAGTTATTAGAGGCAATTTTAAGAAGCGATTTTAATAGCTTTATTAGTAAGGTGTTTAGCACCATTAATCCTGGCAGTCAATATCAAGCTAATTGGCATATCGAACTGATAGCAGAATATTTGCGCGCCGTACAAAAGGGAGAAATTAAAAGGCTAATCATTAATGTGCCTCCTAGATCTTTAAAATCCGTATCGATAGGGGTAGCATGGCCCGCCTGGATATTAGGACATAATCCATCAAGACGTATTATGTCCGCTAGCTATTCGCAAATTTTAAGTGAGAAACATTCCTTAGATTGCCGGTTTATCATGACCTCAAAATGGTATCAGCAGCTTTTTCCTAAAACTATTTTAAGTAAAACACATAATACCAAAAGTAAATTTCTTACTACTGCTAATGGTTTTAGATTTGCTACTTCGGTTGGCGGGTCGGCAACAGGTGAGGGGGGAGATATATTAATTATTGATGATCCTCATAATCCAAGTCAAATTAACTCAGTTAAAATGCGCCGCCGGGTGATTGAGTGGTTCGAGCAAACCTTTGCTACTAGGCTAAATGATAAAAATACTGGGGTAATAGTATTAGTCATGCAACGACTTCATACGGAGGATTTAACGGGTTATCTGTTAGATAATTCTAATTCTTGGAGTCACCTAAAGATTCCCGCTATGGCTACCCAAGATCAAATTTTTACTATCAATAACTTCGCGCATCATTATGTTAAGGGTAATAGCTTGCACAGTTTTCGTGATCATTCTCATTATCTTATTCAGTTAGAAAAAGAAATAGGCGTGCATAATTATGCAGCCCAATATTTACAAGAACCTATTACTAATAATTGCATGTTGCTCAAAATGCAAGATATTAATTTTTATGAAATTATTCCTGAGAGATTTGATTATTTAGTCCAAAGCTGGGACACCGCAATTAAAATTTCTGAAAATGCTGATTATAGTGTGTGTACCTCTTGGGGCATCATTGATAAAAAATATTATTTATTATCAATGTTAAGAGCAAAGCTTACCTATCCTCAACTAAAAGAGCAAGTAATTAAACTATCCGCAAAATACCGCCCTAAAACTATCCTGATTGAAGATAAAGCAAGCGGGCAGCAGCTTATCCAAGACCTAAAATTTGAAGGGCTTGTTCATATCGCTCCTATTAAACCTAAATTTGATAAGATTACCCGCTTCGCTTCGAGTAGTACTTTATTTCAAACAGCCGCCTACCTCCCTAAACAATCAGCCTTTAATAGTATATTGCTTAATGAATTGCTCAGCTTTCCCTATTCTAAAAATGATGACATAGTAGATTCAATTAGCCAATTTTTAAATTTTATGAAAGAACAATCTGTTAAACAAGTAGCGCGAATCAGAGAGTTTTAAATTGTTATGGAAAAATTATCTAGTTGACAAAATAAATAATTTATAGTAATTACACATCCCATCAAATAGTTAAATAATAATTAAATAATTAATAATTGAAATAATAATTTTAGGAAATAATAATCATGTCTTTAGGTAAATTGGTTAAACAATTTGGGGGGTTAATAGTTGTTGGGGCGACCCACATTTCTATCAATTTTGCATATACTGTAGTAGGTAATAAGAGCAATAGTCAGGAGTATGATTCCGCTCCAACCCCTGGTTATGAAAGGAACCCACAGGATAGCGAGGTTGCGAAAATAGCCCTAGGGGTAGGGACAGGGGCAGGGGCGGTAATAGGGTTTGCCTGTGGGATAGCAGCCGCGTATATTGGTTATCTTTGTAGGTGGAAGATACTAAAACAAGTGGGGAAATTGTGTGGCATAGATGCAGACCCAGAGGAGCCAGCTCAACAAAGAGACCTAGATCTACTCCCCCTTACCCCCCAAGAGAGGGATTGGGAGCAGGTGGCCCCACAGCGGCCCTATGGGGCACCGCCCTCCTATAATGAATGTCTCTTGAGGGTAGAGGCGCACTCTGATACAGAGGAGGATTGGGACGCAGTTGAGGAACATTCTTCTTCCCTACACGACCGCGATGTAGAGGCGCACTCTGATACAGAGGAGGATTGGGACGCAGTTGAGGAACATTCTTCTTCCCTATACGACAGCTATGTAGAGGCGCGCTCTGTTGCAGAGGAGTATAGGGACGCACTTGTTGGGGAACATTCTTCTTCCCTACACGACAGCGATATAGTCTAAGTCTTCTGGCTTTAACTAATAAACTGTCCTTATTAGACTTACTTTCTATAACGCAAATATTAATACAAAGGAATTATGTCAAAAAATATTAAGTATATTAAAGATATTAAGAATATTACAAAACAGCTGCGTTTATCTGTGAAAGGCAGAAGTAAAGATTGTCACGATATCCCAGCACCGGATGTCGTAATGTACAAATATGCGCTATTATCAGCCCCAAGTAAAGAAGCAGTGGTCATCGCTAATAAAAATATTAATCATTTACCAGAAAAAACCTCCACAATGCAATTCGATGATAATTACAAGCAACAGCCAGACTCTAAATCATCTTGGAATAAGATTAGGGTTGAACTTAAAATTGGTAAAGGCAATAAAAAAATTATTAAGAAGACTCAATCTAGTAATGCCTGTACCAAATTAGATTATATTGAAACTTATGAAGTGGATGAGTATATTCTCAATTTAACAAGTGAGACCCCTATGGTTTTTTCCGGAGTCAGAGATTTGATATGTGCAGACTTATTAGGGAACCTTACCACCTCTTT
The DNA here is from genome assembly GCF_964026555.1 of Candidatus Tisiphia endosymbiont of Beris chalybata. Lineage (NCBI taxonomy): Bacteria > Pseudomonadati > Pseudomonadota > Alphaproteobacteria > Rickettsiales > Rickettsiaceae > Candidatus Tisiphia > Candidatus Tisiphia endosymbiont of Beris chalybata. Next base: position 257,720 of record NZ_OZ032159.1, read on the forward strand.
AGGCAGTTAACTATCATATAATACTATATTAGAACTATGCTCCTTTAAATCATATCTGAGTTAAACCTTACCCAATACATTAGACCTCTTGCATAACCTAAAGATAATTGAAGAATTTTTAGGAGAAACGAAGTCGAGTACCGCAGCGTACATAGACGTACGTGAGGAACAGAGAGGAGTTTCGACGACAAAATTACCAATTAGATTAGGTTATGCAAGAGGTCTATTATAGCCAATTAGAATAGACCTGCTTTACAGCTCGCATTGAGTTGGTAATTTACATGTTGAAATAGGTGCAAAGCCGCAGCTGCCCATGCTTGTGCTGCCGTTTTGCGCCCCTCATCTCCTTCAAATGTTCTGCTGATGAGAATTTTGAAAGAGATCTAATAATATTATTAATTTTTTGTTAATGCCCTAACTTTATCTTAAGTAAAAATAATAATATGATAAGAGTTATAATTAATAGAGTTATTAAGTCAGTTATCCGGCATAGCGATAAGAATCTTAATAACGTTACTTTTTCTGGTATTGCCTCTAGCAGGACTGGTTTAGGTAGAGCCTATGAGTTATACCATTTCCCCATTATAAGCAGAGATATTAGATTGATAGAATGAGTAATTTATGATATAAAGCTAGGTAATAATGAAATAATAGGAAGTAACAAGGAAATGCCTAAAGTATCAAAAATGATAAATGACGAATTAGTATTAAAAGCAAGGGAAGCTTTGAATAACGGAGGGAAGAATGGTGTTGTAGTAACAAGATTAAAAGCCATACTAGCATCGAGTAAGCATGGTATTAAGAAAGTAGCGGAAGTTTATGATATCAACAGATCTTCGCTACATAGATGGGTTGCTCTATTTCGAGATCAAGGCATTGATGGTCTCAAGAACATAGCAAAGCCTTCTAGATCAAAATTAAATACTGCTCAAAAAGATGAGATTAAAACTTTGATAAAGAGAGACAGTAGTATTACGATTAAGAAATTAAAGATAGTGATAAAAGAAAAATTTGATATAGATATAGAAAAATCTAGTATACATAGAATGCTAGGGGCACTTGGGTTTAGGCATATTACTGGTAGAAAGAGGCATTACAAAGCTGACACATCTTCTCAAGAAGAATTCAAAAAAAAATCTACAACAAGTACACCAAGATAATCCTATGGTACCTATTTATTTTTTTGATGAGACTAGGTTTGGGACCAATACAAAACATGGTTTAGGATGGTTTGAAAAAGGCAGTAGGACTCCAGTTCCTACAAAGCTGGGATTTAAATCATTTTATCTTTATTCTGCTACAAATCATAGAGATGGAGACTCTTTTAGTTTAATTATTCCGAATGTTGATAAGGCCTGTATGCAAGTTTTTCTTAATGAATTTGCGAAACATATAACTACAAAAGTTATACTAGTGATGGATGGAGCTGGATGGCATAAAGGTCTTACAATACCAGCTAATATTGAGATTATGTACTTACCACCATATAGTCCAGAGTTAAATCCTGTAGAGAGGTTGTGGCAACATTTAAAAGATTCGGTATTAAAAAATAAAGTTTACGATTGTTTAACTAAACTTGAAGATGCTGTAATTGAATTTATTCAATCTATTTCAATAGAAACTATAAAATCTATATGTAATTGTTCATATATCTATTTATAATAGGGAAATGGTATTAGAGTTGCTCCCTTTGGTCATAGTGTTAATTGCGGCGTTTGTATGTTTAGTAAGTATCGTGGTTACGGTAGTAAAAATCGTTTATGACTATTGTAATGAGATTAATGAGGAAGATCCTGCGCCCGAAGAATCAGAGATACCAGCCCTCTCATCTCACTCTCCTGATTACGAGACTGTTGAAATTGAAGCAGAGGAAAGCAAAAAACTAACCGGTGAGATTAGGAAAGAATATAATGCGGATAGTTCCACTTCAGGGGGAGAATAAAAATTATCAGTATAAATTTGGCGTTGCCGATAAATTTCATGGGTGAGTTAGTAGACCTCTTGCATAACCTAAAGATAATTGAAGAATTTTTAGGAGAAACGAAGTCGAGTACCGCAGCGTACATAGACGTACGTGAGGAACAGAGAGGAGTTTCGACGACAAAATGACCAATTAGATTAGGTTATGCAAGAGGTCTATTGAAATAAACATAAAACGCAATATATTATATAACTATGCATCAGTAAAATATGAGGTTAACTATGGAAAATCACTGGACAAATTTAAATATTAATCAAACACAAGCCAAGAAAGGCCAACATTACCAAGCAGTGGGAAGGTCGCAAGCTCACCCATCAAATAGTTGGGCAGGAAGTCTATTGGTGCTTGGAATTTTTGTTACTAGCATAATGCTTAATAATGGTCAGGTAGAGGCAGCTACCGTGAAAACGCCACAAGCGCAGGAAAATTTAAAGGGCCAAGAGAATAGCGATAGTCAACGCAATGAAGCGGTAGAGTATCATAACCCATTTGAGCAATTATCCAAAGATATGGATAGATTATGGCATAAGATGGCGATAAGAGATCATAGCTGTCATATAATAGATGAACCCTTTATGAATAATACTAGCTTTAATAGCTATCTTAATAGTAATGATAAAGAATATATATTAAATATTGAGATACCTGGTTTTGAAAAAGAACAAGTAAAAGTTGAGCTACAGGGTGAATATATTATAATTAAAGCTCAGAAAGCTGAGAAAAGTAAGAAAGATGACTCTCATACCAATTCACAACGGCGTAGTTCATTAGACCAAAAATTGTTTCTACCAAAAGATGTGAATAAAAACGGGATTACAACTAGCTTAAAAAATGGAGTCTTAACTATTATTTTACCTAAATCTCCAATAAAAACTGAAGAGATTAAAACAATTCCTATCGGTTAAGGAGGTAAAGTCTTGGGCATTGCCAATAAAATAGTTGATGCCGGAGCATTGTCATTGTAAGAAGGCCATAAGGCCGACGAAGCAATCTCGAAAAATCCTGCAAACAAAACCAATGTTTCCTGGATTGCGGCGCACCGCAAACGCTCGCTTAGCTCATGACGTTTACGGTACCCAAGCACAATCTTTTATCGCCAACAACTATTTATCGGCAATGCCAAGTCTTGGCAGATTTGGTAAAGAAATTATTAGACCACTTCATGATTAATTGATAATTGATTGACTTAATTAATTTTTAGGAGCAATATGTATTTGTAATATATTAAGTAAGAGGTTTGTATTATGTCTAAGAGTCTTGAAGTTTTAGCTTACTATCAAGGAGAAGGTTATACAAAATTGGATTTTGGAAGGTGGTTACCTAAAGCTGCAAAAAGTGAATATGTCCCACGGGAATGGAATGATGAAAGCAAAGCTATGGCTTGTTATATGGTGGAAAAGTATCACCTTGGAGCAAAAGATTATGATAAGCATATAGCTCGACATCTTAAGTTAGGTGAGACTATTCTCTCCCTTCCTGCTGGTTATAAAATAAAGTTACCAGAGATGTCTTTAGAAGTTAGAAAGAAAATTTTGGATAATGCTCAAACCCTTTCCAATTCTGATGACAGAGATATATTAAATGCTCTCTCATTACAATTTAAGGATCATCAGTTGAGTATTATCGAGCCTGCTCCTGTGGCGGTAGTAGAGCAGACTTCAGAACCTGCTGCTCAGGCATTCTGTCAATGCCCTGCTGAGAAGCTAGCTTCTTCTTCTCCATTGCCCCCCGCTCCTCCTCCCCATGGTGCACCTCCTCCTGCTTATGAGGACGTAGTCCTCATAAGTGTGGTGCAGCAGGGCGTTCCACCAGGAGGTAATATTCACCATGAGTATGCTAGTAATGTGGTTTGGGATCAGTAGTAGGTAAAAACAAAACTCATACCAAACTATTTAGACATTTTTAATGATATAGCTTTAATAATTCAGCATTATTAAAGCTATTGATCAACTCTTCAAATTGCGAGTTATCAGAGTATTCTAAGGTAGTTTTATCTTTTATTTGGTTTCTAAACCAAGTGAGTTGTCTTTTGGCGTATTGTCGAGTTTTCGTTTGGGTTAAGGTTAATGCTTCCTGCATCGTAATCTTATTTGTTAAATATGCTAGTATTTCTTGCACGCCAATAGCTTTGGTACCTGAGGTAGTAGCAATAGGAAAATTTTTAGCCATCACCTTTACTTCTTCAATTGCTCCACTATTAAATAAAGTCTGCACCCGGGCATTACAGCTGTCATAAAGAAAATTACGTTCGGGCTGTAGGAAAAATACTTGTACCTTAAATTGTGCTAGGATAGGGATATTTTGAGTAGTATAAAATTCAAAAATAGATCTGCCAGTTTGCATACACACTTCATAGCTCCTGATAGAACGCTGCGCATCTGAAGGGTGTAGTTTTTGCCCAGCAATTTCATCTAATTTCTGTAATTTTTGAAAAAATTCTACCTGGCCAATATGAGAATGCAATTCTCGGACATATTTCCGGATTTCCGGCGATATATCTGGGATCTCATTGTAACCAAAAAGTAAAGAATTAATATATAGGCCCGTTCCTCCAATAATAATTGGTAGCTTGCCTATAGAAGTAATTTCTTTAATTGCTTCCAGAGCCTTATTGAGATATTTTACAGTTGAAAATTCCTGTTCGATAGATAAAAAGTTATAAAGAAGATATGGTATTTCCTTGCGATATATTGCTAAAGGGGAAGCAGTAATAATAGGTATTTGCTGATATATTTGCATAGAGTCACTATTAATTATTGCACCATTATATAATTTAGCTAAATGGTGCCCTAAATAGGTCTTGCCACTAGCGGTGGGGCCACAAATAATTAATATATCCTTCTTTTGCATTCAAAGCTTAGCTATATAATAATATTGACTGATCGTAGTAAACTGTATAGTTCCGCCTTAAGTATATTAAATCCTTCCAGTTCATTGGATTGATATCTTGCAATAAGGTTTGGTTCTGTATTAGAGGCCCTCAATAACCACCAGCCGATACTAGAACTAACTCTTATACCATCTATATCATTAAAAAAAATCTTTCTATCAATTAATTTTTGTTTAATTTGGTTAATGACCTTGAATTTTCTATCATCTTCTAGAGGGATTTTAATGTCTATGGGGGGCTCAATTTGAGGTAACTCCTCTATCATCTCATCTAGCGATTTGTTAGTTTTAGATAATAAATCTAGCAGTCGTAGAGCCGAATAAATCCCATCATCATAGCCATAATATTTATCAGCAAAAAACAGGTGGCCACTAACCTCTCCTGCGAGCAAAGCGTTAGTTTCTTGCATTTTATCTTTAATATAAGCATGCCCAGTTTTCCATATTACAGGATTGCCTCCATACTCTTTAATTTGATTAAATGTGGCATCACTTGTTTTTATATCCATTATAATAGTAGCATTTGGATGCTTAGCTATTACATCTTTAGCTAATATAGTAAGGATTTGTTCTGCTGTAATCACTTGTCCTGTTTTACTGATTATCCCAAGGCGGTCTGCATCTCCATCAAAAGCAATACCTACCTCACAATTTTCAGATTGCACTAGCGTAATTAGGTCGGTAAGATTAGTTAAAATGGTTGGGTCAGGATGATGAGCTGGAAAGTTACCATCTATTTCCGAATTTATTATTAAATTTTTATTTGGTAATCTGACTTTTAATAGCTCAACAATATTACCAGCTGCCCCATTGCCAGGATCCCATGCGACTTTTAACGTAGGATCTATAGTAATTTCCTGAAGAATCCGCCCAGTATATTGCTCAATTATATCTAACTCTACTACTTGACTATTTTCGGTAAAGCGGGAGGGAGTATTATCCCACGTGCTGTTACAAATGATATCGTATAAATTATGAATTTGTTTATCGTAAAATGGTTTGCCTGCTGCTAGCATCTTAAAACCATTATCTTCTTTAGGATTATGGGAGCCAGTAATCATGATACTACCACACGGTTTTAATATTTTATCTGCAAAGTATAAAGCAGGAGAGGGCACAACTCCAATTGAAAGGACGCTACCTCCCGCATCGATAATACCATTAACCAGTGCCTTATAAAGGGCAGGGGAGCTTAACCTGCCATCGCGCCCTACACATATTTTTGTAGGTTGTTCCTGCTGGAGCATTTTGGTAAAGGAAAAGCCAATTTTGTATGTCAGAAGGGCAGAAAGATCTGCAAGAGTGTTGCCTCGAATATCATAGGCTCTAAAAATTGTTTTCTTTATTTTTATTGTCATTATAATTAATTGATTACCACTATACTAAATATGTAGACTAAATAAGTGATGATAGATGAAAGATAAGTATAGATGAAAATTTTAGCCTTTGATACTGCAAATAATAGCGCCTCTGTTGCAATTTCAGACGACCAAGTAATCCTAGCTTATCTTGAAGAGCTAAGGCCTACTTTGCAAGCGGAAACTATAGTTCCTATGATTGAAGAAGCATTAAAAATAGCAGGACTATCTTACCAGCAGCTAGATTATTTAGCGGTGACTAACGGGCCAGGTAGTTTTACCGGAATTAGAATAGGGCTTTCGGTTGCGAAAGCTATAGTGTTGAGCACTAGTGTCAAGGGGACTACAGTATCAAATTTTGAGTATTCATATTTTAGGGCAAGTGCGCAGGTTCGAAATTATAGTAAAATGTTTGTCTTTCTTAACGCTTATAGAGGGCAACTATATAGCCAAGTATTTAATCAAGATGGCACCGCTTCCAAAGCGTTATTAATCACTTATGAACAAGCTATAGATTTAATAAAGAGAGAAGAGGGTATTAGAATTTGTACTGGTAGCGGGGTAGAACTAATATATGATAGGATAAAAGATCAGGAGAACGTAATAATTTTACCACGCTTTGCTAAGGTAAAAGCCTTACATATATGTCGGTATATAGCTAATAAAATATCCCTAACGCAACTTTTACCTTCTAGCATAGAGCCATTATACATCCGCCCTCCAGATGCTAAATTGCAGAGTAAAGGTATTACATCTTATTCATAGGGGTCACCCCTATAATATTAAACCCAACTCTTATAATCTTTTGGATAGCACTTGCCAAGGTCAGGCGGGCTGTGGTTAATTCTAGATCATCTTCAATTAAGAAGCGGTAATCATTATTTTCTTTCCCAAAATTCCATAAGGAATGAAATTTAGAAGCTAGGTTAACTAAATAGAAAGCTACTCTATGAGGCTCAAAATATTTTGCTGCCGCTTCTATAACTTTTGGCCAAGAAGCAAGTAGTTTGATCATTTCTATTTCTTCCTCAGTAGAAAGTAATGACAGATTATACTCGTTTTCTCTAAACTTAACATATGCAGGATACATAGTTTCTTCGGCTTTCATCAGTATGGATCTAGTACGAACATAAGCATATTGTACATAAAATATGGGGTTATCTTTTGATTGTTCTCTTACTTTAGCTAAATCAAAATCCAAAGGGGCATCGTTTTTACGGGTCAACATTATAAATCTTATTATATCTTTCCCAACTTCCGAAGTTACATCACTAACGCTCGTAAAATTGCCCTTTCGTTTTGACATTTTTACTGCCTCGCCATTATGGACAAAATTTACTAACTGACAAATTTTTACGTCTACTTTAATTTTCTTCTGCGTCAGCGCTCCTACTATCGCTTCGATTCTTTTGACATATCCAGAGTGGTCAGCTCCTAAAATATAGACTAAACGTTCGGCTCCTCGGTCTATTTTATCCTTAGCATAAGCTAGATCTGAAGCAAAATAAGTCCAGCTCCCATCAGATTTCTCTATTGATCTATCTTGAGTGTCTCCAAAATTAGTAGATTTAAACAGTCGATGAGTTTGCGGATTCCACTCCTCCTCTATTTTACCTTTTGGTGGCGGTAATTGTCCTTCATATATTAAGCCCATTTGACTCAATAGTTTCACTACTTCATCGATTTTACCATAATCATGTAAGGATTGTTCAGAGAAAAACACCTGGTGTTCAATCTCAAGATCTTTCAGATCTTTCCTGATTAAATCTAACATCTTTTCTATGCTGAATTTTTTGATTATTTCATGCCGTTTATCATCTGCTACTTCTAGTAGTCTATCCCCAAATTGTTCTACTAAGTCCTTAGCCACATCTATTAAATATTCCCCAGGATATAGCCCTTCTGGTAATGAAAGTTTTACCCCTGTTACAATTTCTTGGTAACGAAACAAGACAGCTTTAGCTAGATTATCTACTTGGGCGCCTGCATCGTTAATATAATATTCCTTAGTTACTTGATATCCTGTAGTTTCTAAAATCCGTGCTAGCGCATCCCCATAAACTGCACCCCTAGCATGGCCAATATGTAGAGGGCCTGTAGGGTTGGCAGATACATATTCGATATTGACCTTCTGGTTATTGCCGACATTGATTTGAAAAAAATCTTCATTATCCAGCAGGATATCTTTAATAGCATGATGCCAACAATCTGCAGTAAGAGTAAAATTAATAAACCCGGGTCCAGCTACCTCAATAGAGGCAATATAAGAAAGTGGAGATAGTATTTCTTTAAATTTAATAGCTAGTTCTCGCGGTTTCCCCCCTTGTTTTGAGGCGATAATCATTGCGATATTACTTGCTAGATCCCCGTTTAGATTGTCCTTCGGCATTTCTATTGTAGCTAACTGTAATATTTCGTCATTATTGCATATTTGTTGCCCTGCAATAATAATATCATTTCGTAATTTATTAAATATATTCATAAAAATTAAATGTTGTTAAAATTACAGCTATAGAACGATTGATATTCTTGTATAGCAAAACGATCTGTCATGCCTGCTATATAATCAGCGACGATAGTAGCTTTTGACTTCTCATCGTCTACAATCAACTCTTTCCAATTAAATGGTAACAAATCAACATTATTTATATATAATCTAAATAATTCTTGAATAATTTTTTGGCACTTTAAGGTCATCGCGGTTAATTTATTATTTCTATATACTTTATTAAATAAAAATTGTCTTATTTCCTTTATAGACTCTTTTGTTTCCTCTGTAAAATCGATAATCTGATAACCCAGATGTCGGATATCCATCGCGGTATCAATATTTTCTTTCTTTAAATTATTATTGGTTTGTAACAATAAATCGTTAATTAAATCACTCATTAATTTGCGTACCACTTCATAAATCAGCTTGGAAGAGCTAATATCTTTAAATTGAGATTTAATAGTACTAATGTAGCGCTCAATAAAGGTAATTTCAGATAAATGATTAAAATCAATAATTTTGGCGCCAATACTATCTTCTAAATCATGAGAGATATAACTGATATCATCAGCTAGGGCTGCTACTTGTGCTTCAGCCGAAGCATAAGTAGTTAAATCAAGGTCATTTTGAGCATTATATTCCTGAACATACTCCGAAACATTATGAAGTAAAGGACCATTATGTTTCACTATGCCTTCTAATACTTCCCAAGTTAAATTTAATCCATTATAAGAGGCATATCTTTTCTCTAATTTAGTAAGGAGCTTTAAGGAATGAGCATTGTGGGAAAAGCCCCCAAAATCTTTCATACATTCATTTAACGCTATCTCTCCTGCATGTCCAAAGGGGGTATGGCCTAAATCATGAGCTAGCGCCACGGCTTCTGCTAAATCACTTGATAAATTAAGAGTATTGGAAATAGACCTTGCCACCGTGGCGACTTCAATTGAATGAGTTAGCCTATTGCGATAGTGATCCCCTTCATGATTAATAAAAACTTGAGTTTTATATTGTAAGCGTCTAAAAGCTTTTGAATGTATTATTCGATCACGATCTCGCTCAAATTCATTCCTGTAATTAGTAGGCTGTTCTTTATATAACCTTCCTCTATTAGTAGATGGATCGCAAGCATAGGAGGCAAGCATTATATCAACTCCAAATTTAAATTGTTCAAAACTAAATAACTATATTAGGCAAAGTTGTCAATTACTTATTTCTAAGATATAAGAACCTAGTATAAAATTACTATGGAACTTTTCAAGCTTTTTAAGATCTGATGCTTGCAAAAGTAAGCCTTTAGTATTATCTTATAAATAGCCCATTCTAAATATCACACAAATATATGGCAACAAAAGTTACTAATAACACTCAGCTTATTAATAATAACATAATAATTACTGAGAATGTTTTTAAAAAAGTAGAAAAGTTAATAAAATCAGAAAATAACCTAGAGCTAGCGCTTAGAATCAGTGTAGAAGGAGGAGGGTGCTCCGGTTTTAGCTATAAATATGAACTTGTTTCTAATAATGATTTGACTGCAGATGATAGTATTTTCGAAAATGGGCTGACTAAAGTGATTATTGATGCAGAATCCAAACAACTCATGTCGGATTCTATTATAGATTTTATAGAAGAATTAGGGGGCTCCTATTTTGACATTAGTAACCCAAAAGCTAAGGGTAAATGTGGTTGTGGTAATTCTTTTTCGGTATAACTTAATTTAAGCTCTGAACTCTTAAAAGATTTACGTTAACAGAGGGAAAGTAACAAAATTAACTTGCAATTATTTTATTAAGTCTTTATATTTATGCGCACTAGCAACATGGCTTTGGTATGCCTAAATTTTGCTACTTACCATCTTAAAATACCAAACAAGGGAATATTATGCCTAAATTAAAAACAAAATCTGCCGTAAAAAAGCGTTTTAAACTTACTGCTACTGGCAAAGTGATAGGGACGCAAGCAGGCAAAAAACATTTCATGAGACGCCGTACAAAAGCTCAACTTCGTAACCTGCGAGGTACCACAATTCTTTGTGATCAAGATGCAAAGAATATTAAAAAATTCTTTATGCCCTATGGTATTTAATAATTTAAAAGAAGGGAAATGAGCTATGTCACGTGTAAAATCAGGGAAAGTTTCAAAAAATCGTCATAAAAAAATCCTTAAATTGGCCAAAGGATATAGAGGAAGGTCTAATAATTGTTTTAGTGTAGCAATTGAAAAAGTAGAAAAAGCGCTGAGTTATGCTTATAGAGATCGAAGAAACCGTAAACGTGATTTCAGAGGGCTTTGGATTCAAAGAATTAATGCCGCGGTCCGTCAATATGGGTTAGTTTACTCTCAATTTATGGGGGGGCTTAAAAAAGCGGCTATTGATATTGATCGTAAAGTGCTAGCTGAATTGGCGGTTAATAACCCGCAAGGTTTTGCTGATGTGGTGACTAAAGTAAAAGAACACTTAGCTTCCTGATATTGGTAAGGTTGTATTAGACCTCTTTCGAAACTCTGCTTTTGGTGGTAATTTGTACGTCGAGCCGGTGCTCGAATCCTCACGTACATTTAAGTATAGCTTATATCATTATGATGCGTACACGATGGCATTGCCGATAAATAGTTGATGCCGGAGCATTGTCATTGCGAGAAGGCCATAAGGCCGACGAAGCAATCTCGAAAAATCCTGCAAACAAACCAATGTTTCCTGGATTGCTGCGCGCAGCAAACGCTCGATCGCAATGACGTTTACGGTACCCAAGCACAATCTTTGATTGCCATCAACTATTTATCGGCAATGCCTACACGATAGTGTGCGGGAAGCATAGTAGTCGTGCATATTTGAAGATAAATACTCTGTACGCACCTTAATGGTCTATGTTATACACTGTGGTTTGAGGCGAAGAGCATAGTACCCTACGATTTTTGTAGGGAGGCAGAGTAAGTAGTAAGAAGTTCTATTTTTGGAGGTATTAATAAGGTGCGTATTAGTTGAGTTACAGCTATTAATGATAGATTGATAAAAGATATTTTTAATATGATCAAACCCGTAAGTAAATAATGAAAATAATTGTTTTTCAGTGGTTTTTTGGAGTTTTATACGGATTGGGTTTAGTGAATTTTGTATTAAGCCATTCTTAACTATTAAAGCTGAAGCAATAGCAGTTACCACCAATAATTTTTTGAATCTATCCAAATTTACTAAGTGACTTTTTTCAATATCAAAGCCTCCGCTTTTGAGATGCTTAAACAACCGTTCGATGGACCAGCGGTACCTATATAAAGCGAAAATATCAACCTTATACTACTTCTTCCCTCCCTAAATCAACCCTCCACCCCAAAATCGTAGGGTACTATGCTAAAGACTGCGCTCCTCACAATAAAATGATGGCTCTTGAAATCCATTGAGTATATTATATAGTCACTTAGGTTAAACTAGCTACGTTGTTGCTCGGCGCTTACCTAGTATCTCCTAGGCTTCACTCCTCGCGCCTAGTATCTAATTCAACCTAAGTGACTATAGTAAATTAATATAAATGAAGAGCTGAGATAAGTCAGATATGCTGCAGGATAGAGAAGCTAAATTTTATAAAAAAATTTATTTATTTTTTGTAGAACATTTACTTGTATTGCGCTATATGTCACTTCAAAAAAAGGAATTTAATGTTATTATCAAAAATTGTAAAAGATTATCGATTATTTGAAATATTAGTCCTAGGTATAGTGAGCGGTATGCCGTTGGCTATATTATACACTAGTTTAATTGCGTGGCTTAAAGATGATGGTATAGATATTTCCATCATTACTACTTTTGCAGTTGCTAGACTCTCTTATTCTTTAAAAGTATTCTGGTCGCCAGTAGTAGATTATTTTAAAATACCAATATTAAGTAAATTTGGTCATAGAAAAAGCTGGCTGGTAGTTTGTTGTAGTTTAATATCCTTAGTATTACTCATTATGAGCACTGTAGTACCCAGTGAATCATTAAAATCATTGTATTTTCTTACTATTTGTCTTGGATTCTTATCTGCGACATTTGATATCGCTGTTGATGCACTGAGGATAGAGAAATTCGAGTCAGCAGAGCAAGGAATTGCTAGTGCTACCGCAGTATTAGGTTATAGGGTAGGTATGTTAATTACTGGGGCAGGGGCCTTATATCTTGCTGAAGTGACAAAGGATTGGTCAGCTACCTTTATTACTATCGGAATAATTTTTGCTGTTGCAGTAATTTTTATAGTGACCGTAAAAGAGCAACAATTAGAAAGAGACAATATTAATATTTTCTCTTTTAGTGCTATAATCAGTTCAGTACTAAAACCTTTCCAAGAATTCTTTATTAGGAGATATGCTACTACAATTCTACTGGCGGTAATCTTTTTTAAGCTAGGAGATGCTATGCTGGGAGTTGTAACTATGCCATTTTATCTAGAACTAGGTTATACCAAAGGGCAAATAGCCTTAATTACTAAATTTTATGGTTTCTTTGCTACTCTGACTGGTGCTTTTGCAGGTGGGATAGTACTATATCAGCTTGGACATTTTAGAGGATTAATAATAACAGGTATTATTCAAAGTTTAACTCATATTGCCTTTATTTGGTTAAACCATCAAACCGCTAGTAATGAGGTTTTATTTATTGCAATTACTATAGAAAATTTTGCTGGGGCAATGGGTACTACTGCTCTTGTTAGCTATATTAGTAATTTATGTAATAGAAAATATTCTGCTACTCAGTACGCTTTATTAACTAGTAGTAGCAGCTTCTTTCAGAATAGTATTACTGCTTCGGGTGGAAGCCTGGTAAAAATGTTAGGTTGGGATAATTTTTTTATTCTCACAATAATTTTAGCCTTGCCAGGACTTATTATTTTGTTCTATCTTAATAAGAAAGAAGTGAAAGGTAATATAACAGGTTATAGTGAATTAAGATAAAATAACTTCACTTTAATAATTGACATTAACTATGATTACCCTAAAAAAAATATCGTTGTTCTATATTATTGCTGTAGTGATTGCAGGTGTAAGCGTTAATACTGCTTATGGCCAAGGGCAACTTGTATCGTCTCCTACTCCTACTAGCCTTGTGGTTGATTCTAACACGGGTAAAATATTATATGAAAAAAATTCTAATATCAAGATTTACCCTGCTTCCCTGACAAAGCTCATGACATTATACTTATTATTTGAAGCTATTGATTCGGGTAAATTAAGAATGACCCAGAAATTATATGTTTCAAAAAAAGCAGAAAAGATGTTGCCACTTAAATTAGGGCTTAAATCTCATGAAACTATTACTGTCAGGGACTCTATATCGGCACTTATTATTAAGTCTGCTAATGATGTAGCGGTGGTAGTAGCTGAAAATATTAAGGGTAGTGAGGAGAAATTTGTAGGGCTAATGAATTACCGTGCTAGGCAGCTTGGTATGAAATCTACCCATTTTGCTAACGCTTCGGGTTGGCATCACCCAGCGCAGAAAACTACGGCGCGGGACCTGACTAAATTGGCGCTAGCTATTAAGCGGGATTTTCCTAAACATTATCATATTTTTGCCCAGAATAGTTTTGTTTTTCGAGGTAAAGTGATAAAAGGCCATAATAAAGTTAATGAAACTTATTATGGCGCTGAGGGGCTAAAAACCGGTTATACCACTCCAGCTGGTTATAATGTTATTACTGCTGCTACGCGGCAAAACAAGTCCTTAATGGCTATTGTGACGGGCTGTAAATCTTCAGCGCTGAGAAATGACCAAATGGTCAAACTATTAGATAAACATTTTGAGTCTGCTACATCTGTTATGCCCAGTAGATCTATAGTAAAAGTAAATACTCAGCCGGTAAAATCCAGTAAAACTACCACACATGCCCAAAAAGTTAAAACAACTAAGGTAGCGCTCAACGGTAAATTAAAGACTAAAAAGAAGCTAGCTAGGAGTTAGGTTTTGTAAAGGAAATAATAACTCTTGCAAGATCAAGGGTATATACTGCTCGCACCTGAAACGTTGGTAAACGATATACTGCTCGTACTTCAAGAATTGGATTTTATTTTAAATGGCGAGCGCGCGCAGCGTACATGCTAGTACGTGAGCACGTGAGTCCATGATAAAATAAAAAAACAATTTTTGAAAGACGAGTAGTATAGAATCAACTTCAAGAAGAGCGAGGAGGGTCAAAGTCGAGCAGCGTAGCGTACTAAAGTATAGCCAAAGTGATTTAGCTGGTGACAGTTGAATTTAAAGGTGAGGTTGCGCAGCGTATAGAGAATACGTGAGCACAACCGAATCCTGCAAAATCAAGTGTCACCAGCTAAATGCCGCAGGCTATATGTGAGCAGCCTCGATCTTTAGGGCACGACGAAGTCAATTCTTGAAGTATGAGCAGTATATTAGATAGTATTATTAGTAATTTGAGTTATAATTTCCATTAATTCTTCGTTCCTATAGGGTTTATGGATTAAATAAGTTTTCTGTTCATCTAACAGAGATTTAAGCTCATCATAATTGTTAGTTAAGCCGCTTTGAAATACTATCGGGATATGCGCTGAATTTTCATTTTCTCTAATTTGTTTATATACTTCATAGCCGCTTATATCTGGGAGAACAATATCTAAGAGAATTAAATCAATCTTGTTAAAAAAGATTTTGGTTAAATTAATTGCTTCTTTACCGCTATAAGCGCTGATAATTTTGAATCTTTGCTCATAAGTAAATATTAAGTTGGCTGATTCATGACAAGTGACTTCATCATCGACAAGGAGTATATTAAATTGCTTTCTATTAGGTTTAATAAGTACTCGAGGTTTTCTTTGGTTATAAGCAGGAATCATAAATACTAGTTTGGCGCCTATATCATAATTATTTTCAGCGTAAATATAGCCTTTATGCGCCGTAACAATCTCTCGACAAATCGTTAACCCAATACCGGTACCTATGAAATTTTTGTTAGTTCTGGAACTACGGGTAAATATTTCGAAAATTGATTCAAGCTCTGAAGCAGGAATTCCTACTCCCGTATCCGAGATAGTAAAACGCCAATATAATTTATTATCATAATTTATTGAATTAATGGTAGCAGTAATTGTTCCCTCACAGGTGTATTTTATAGCATTATTAAACAGGTTATTTAATAATTGATTGATTCTAGCTTTATCACCTTTAATCATGGCTTTTTTTATCCCATGCTCCTCCAGCTCAATTTTCACTTTATTATTAAAGACATTTAATTCTACTAGCTGTTGTACTATATTTTTGATGCAAGCGAGTAAATCTATAGGAGTAAAGTAAAAGACCATTTTACCTGTACTAAATTTTGATAAATCTAATAATTCATCAGTTAATTTTATAATACGCCGATTATTTTTAGCTAGTACTCCAATTTGTTTTTTCCGTTCCTGTTCACTAAGTTTATCCCAATTTTCATATAAAAATTGAGATATATTACTAACTCCATGAATTGAAGATCTGACTTCATGGGATATATGATCAAGAATATTATTCTGTGCAAATAATTTTTTTTCTAACTCTAAAATTTTATTTTTTGAATTATTTCTAAATGTATTTAACCATGACAACATCTTCGACCTATAAATATAGAAAAAATTAGAAAACAAAGCTACCCCTCCCTGTCAGCCACTAGCTTGCTCGATAACTTGAGTAATAAGTTTATACATTTAGGTTCTATGAAGGAAATTTTGATAGAAGTGATTTGTAGAGCGTTTTAATCGAAAAATAGTGGAAATTTTGTCGGAATAGTGTACCTATTTCAAAAAATTTTTGCTATTTTGCAGAGAAAATACGCATAAATCAAGCTATAAAATTTCCTTTACAGAGCCTAGGATGGGCGCTCGTGAGGATTGTCATGCTGACCCAGCTCTACTAGGTTCTGTGAAGGTTTCTATGTAATGAGTAGATTTATACTGCTCGTACTTCAAGAATTGGATTTTATTTTAAATGGCGAGCGTTTGCTGCGTACAACTAAGTACGTGAGCACGTGAGTCCATGATAAAATAAAAAAACAATTTTTGAAAGGCGAGTAGTATATAGGCATTTTTGCTCACAGAACCTAGTATAAATAATTACTCAAACACTTGTCTTAAGGTTATGGCAGCAGAGACAGTACCTTCATCAAGATAATCCAGTTCACCGCCTATCGGTATGCCGCTAGCTAACCTGGATATTTTTATTTTATAATCTTTGAAATATTCAGCAATAAAATAAGCCATTGTTTGGCCTTCTAAAGTGGAATTAGTTGCAATCATTATTTCTTTAATATTATTGTTCTGACATCTAGTTAATAGCTCAGGTAATCGCAGTATTGTAGGATTTTGTCTACTGGCGACTGATAAATTGTTCCCAAGGACATGATAATGTCCATTAAAAATTCCACTACGTTCTATGGCCCAAAGTTCTATAACTGTATCCACAATAGCTATAATAGCGTCATTACGGCTGTGAGATAAGCATATCCTACAAATATTATTTGAGTCAATATTACCGCAAACAGTACATTTTAAGACATTATTATCCACCGATGAAAGAGCAGCAATTAAACTTTTTAGTCTTATATCTTTTTCTTGTAACAGATGTAAGACTATCCGCCTAGCAGACCTTTGACCCAGCCCTGGCAATTTAGAAAATAGATAGATCAGTTGATCTATTTCATTTAACTGATGCGCCATTTATATCATTTATTTCTTACCCCTTGGTTTCTTATCTACCTAGAGAAAATTTTCAATAGCAATAATTTATTAAGCACTTCCTTATAAATAAGCTTAATTTATCGCTTAATAACTACTGTTTGAGCCATTTTATCATGTAAGGCTTGCCGCTGTTTAGAAACCACTATAGACCAAATACCAAATAATGCTGTAAAATAACCGCAAAATCTTTTGATAAATTGCCATTTGCCAGGTTGCTCAAGCGTTACTGCATTAACTATTTTCATATGCATAATCATCTTACCAGGAGTAGCACCGTAATAAACCCAAAAACTGATAAAATATGTTCCCACTATAATAATATTAACTATTGCCATTAGCGCAATAAATATTAACAAATTGCTAAAATTGTTCACTGCAAGCGCCTCTAGATTTTCTGCACTCTTTATTAATATTTCTGCAATATTTACCTTAAAAAGAAACTCAGACAATTTGAAAGAGATAAAAGTAGTGAGTGGAGTTGAAAGTATTGCCAATAGGAATAAATCTAAAGTGGTGGCAAACATTCTAGGAATAAGGGCAGGGTAAATGATTTGCTTTTTCATTTTTTTATTAGGGGCCTGTTATTAATTCAAACATATTTTATAGTAGCCTATTGTAATATAAAATCTAGGCTATTACCAAGCATAATATCTAGAGAGGTACTAGAAAAAGGGGCTAACTTAAGAGTAGTATTAATATCGATATATTGTTTAGGTAATAATTTAATATTTTTTTGATCTAATATATAAGTTTTAACCGGCATATCTTGTTTGTCTAGTAACCTAACTCTAGTTAGTGGTATTATTATATCCTCATTATCATGATTGGTTATCCTATAGGAGACTTTAAGCTGGTTATTATCTGTTGTATGGTCCGCTTGTATATTGTCTATCATTAACTTATTATTGTGAAATTTAGGTAAAGCCAATATATTGAGTTTTTCATGAAATAATATGTACAATAAGAGAAAAATTAAATTAATCAATATAATAGATACATTATTAGAAGGTTGAGGAATATTAATCGGTAATAATACTGGCAGATTAGTGCCTTTATGCGCGTAAACTAAATTATCAGCTTTATGAGATACAGAGTTCTTAATTTCATCAGGCTGTACCGGCTTATTGGTAGCGGGGATAGATTGTTCTTGATTGTTAGCATTTGAAGGGGCCTCAGTCACAAATTCTGGTTTTTGATACCATATATGTTGGCAATTTGAACATTTAACCTTTCGTCCATTGGTTCCTATCTGGTCTGGGAAGAGGGAGAAGCTAGTGTGGCAACGTGGGCAAGTAATACTCATGATAATTTCATAACTAATTTAAGACTTTGGTATAAGTTGACTTAAAAATAAAGTTATTTATGATTTTTATCAAGTGCTTATCAAGGATACTATGCAAAAACATATAAAGCTTATAGAAGAATTTTGGGAAGGACGTGACAAATTAACCAAAGGTTCAGAACAGACGGAGTATTTAATACAAATATTGAATGAGATTATTAATGCTTTGAATGAAGGAGTAATAAGAGTTTGTGAAAAGCAAGGACAAGAATGGCAAGTGAATTATTGGCTAAAAAAAGCGTTATTACTATATTTTCTTGTTACTGACTCGCAAGTTTATGCGGGGGATTGTATCAAATGGTATGATAAAATTAATCCCAGATTTTCTCACGATACCTCAGAAGCATTGTTTAAAAAGCACTTATGCCGTATAGTACCCGGGGCGTTTATAAGAACAGGCAGTTATATAGGAAAAAATGTAGTAGTTATGCCTTCCTTTATCAATATAGGGGCCTATATAGGGGACGGTACTATGATTGATAGCTGGGCTACCGTTGGCTCATGTGCACAAATAGGAAAAAATTGTCATATTTCTGGTGGTACAGGAATTGGGGGGGTATTAGAACCCATTCAAAATAAACCTGTAATAATTGAAGATAATTGTTTTATAGGAGCAAGATCAGAAATAGCTGAAGGGGTGATAGTAGAAGAGGGCAGCGTAATTAGTATGGGAGTATTTATTGGGGCTTCTACCAAGATAGTTGAGAGAGAAAGCGGTAAGATAATATATGGTAAAGTGCCTGCCTATTCAGTAGTAGTACCTGGCAGCATGCCCTCTAGTATAGGGAAACCAAGTTTATATTGCGCCGTAATCGTAAAACAAGTTGACCATATTACTCGAAGTAAAGTATCTATAAATGATTTATTAAGAACCTAAAATAGTATTAATATGATGAATTTAAAGGTAATAACCTAATGACCAATTTAAAAGTAATAATCCAAACAAAAGCTCTGACGCATGCCTTAACCTTTGCTAACTCGGTGGTAGAAAAACGTAATGTAATTGCTGAACTTAGTAATATTAAATTAACCACCCATGATGGTAAGTTAGAGTTAATTACTACTAATATGGAAATATATTTGAGCCAAAAAATTCCTGCCCAAATAGTAAGTGAGGGTGAAATAACTGTCTCTACTAAGACCCTTAGCGATATAGTCAAAAAAATCTCGGATAATGAAATAACTCTTACTATCTCGCCTGAAACTGCGCAGCTGGAAGTGTTAGGGCAGAATTGCACCTTTAATTTATTGACGCTACCTGTGGCTCAATTTCCAACTTTAGATGAGATAAGCAGTGAATACACTTTTCAAATTCCTTGCCGGGACTTTGCGAAGATGATTGATAGTACTTTATTTTCTATATCAACGGATGAAACTAGATACAATTTAAATGGTGTGTATTTCTGTATCAAAGCAGGAGAATGTAGGGCCGCTAGTACGGATGGCCATAGGCTGTCGGTTTCCGTAGTACCAATAGAAAATAGTGCAAAAGAATTTGGGGTTATTCTACCTAAAAAGACTTTAGAGGAGATTGTGAAGATCGCTAAAGATCCTAAAAATATTCAACTAGATATGAAAGTTTTTTTAAGTGTTAACAAGATTAAATTTGTATGCGATGATATTATTATGGTATCTAAACTTATTGACGGTACTTTTCCTGATTACCAATCCTTTATTCCAGTAGACAACAATTCAAAACTTACTATTAATACTAAATTATTATCGGAAGTGATTGATAGGGTAGCCACCATTACTATTGATAAGTTCCAAGCAATTAAGTTGGTATTATCCAAAGATTCAGTCGAAATAACTGCTTCAGGAGAAACAAGGGGAATAGCTAAAGAAGTTATCCTCTCTTCCATAGATGCGAGTAATTTATGTATATTTGAGGCTGAAGATACGTTGTCTATAGGTTTTAATCCTAAATATATTATGGACAGTTTAAATGCATTAGCAAATGCTATCAAAGCAAGCCAAGTAGAGCTGCACTTTTCTAGCGCCTCTTCGCCAATGTTATTAAAGCCCGTGGATAACTCCCCTGAACTTTTTGTCATCATGCCAGTAAAAGTATAAAATTTATCGGTTTCTCTGCAGAAGCAATAGACATCTAGCGGTTGAATGGTTAATAGTTTAGTTAACATCTAATAATTTTTTAATTAAATATTGCCAAATTCGCTATAAAACTGTATAATAATAATTTAATTAATTAAGGGATAGATATATGCCTTACACAGTGAAAGAGCTTAAATTAGTCGGAAGTTACGCGCCGGAGCGTAAGATAGGGGGCATATTACTGCCCGCTGGGAAATGGCAACATTTGGAACCCCCGCGTAAGAATGATGAGGGCCCGGGTAAGCCAAAAGTGGCCATAAAGGATAGTTGGGATGATAAAGCTAAAGATTTTACCAATAAATCTTTAGCTGACAATCCTAAGATTAAGATAGTATTCAATCAAGGAACTGTATATATATCCGATGCTGGTTTTCAAGAAATTGTAAACCAGGCTGTATATAAAGATGGGGTTAAGATAGAAGACCTTCCTAAGTTTTACCAACAGGAAGTACTTCCGTTTATGGATATTGATCAACCTTCCCACAGTGATGTATCTGGTAGCGGCGCAGCAAGTTCTAGTAATGTTGTGACTTTAGTCGGGAGGGACGAAGAAATCAAGAAAACTCCTGATGAGAGAATTAAGCAGATAGAGGAAGCCAGCCAGCCAGTTACAGCACTACTAGGTAATGAAGAATATGTTATTCTAGAATCAAATCTATCAAATCATGATGACTATGTAAGGTTAGTATCAACCGCTGGAGCTTCATACGATTTAGATTAATAACCTTTACTATTTATATTACAGAAATTGCTTTTTTGTGTTGTAAATAAACCAACTATGTTTTAGGGATAATCCTAAAGAGCTTATCCCTAAAAAAGATATACTCCTTTCGAAACTCTACCCGAGATGATCATTTGTATGTCGAATCTAGGCTCGAATCCTCACATACATTTAAGTACGCTGTGGTTTGGAGCGAAGAGTCTCCTTCAAATTCCCTGCGCGATGCGAGTTTCGCAAGAAGTCTAATAACGCGAGTTTAGGATAAGCACAACGAGGGATTAACAGAAGTAACTAATTTTAAGCTAAGTTTTTTAATAGACCTCTTGCATAACCTAATCTAATTGGTAATTTTGTCGTCGAAACTCCTCTCTGTTCCTCACGTACGTCTATGTACGCTGCGGTACTCGACTTCGTTTCTCCTAAAAATTCTTCAATTATCTTTAGGTTATGCAAGAGGTCTAATAGCATATCCTACCACACAAGCCAAAATATGGACTAGGAAATTAACAGATGATCTATTCCTTGAATGTTCTAGATTCATGCTGTTTTTTAGTACATTAAATACTGACTCAATTAGGGATCTCTTCTTTAACAGTTCTTTATCTTCTATTCCAAGTAAATGTATTTTTATATCTTTGCGAATACTGCTAAATAAACGTAAGCTTTTAGCAAAAAGTTTGTTAAATATCTCCTTTGATATATAAGCCTTATCACCAAATAATTTACCTTCTAACCCTTGAGTCATAGACAAAACAGTAGAGATATCACTTCTATTTCCTTTAGTAATTTTAACTGCCATTATCTCTCCTTTATTGTTAATAATTAAATAGACCTCTTGCATCACCTAAAGATAATTGAAGAATTTTTAGGAGAAACGAAGTCGAGTACCGCAGCGTACATAGACGTACGTGAGGAACAGAGAGGAGTTTCGACGACAAAATTACCAATTAGATTAGGTTATGCAAGAGGGCTAATGTAATTTAAATCCCATAAACCACCCATAACTACTCATACCAATTTTAGCAATTTTACCAAATACTTTATTGCTACCAGTACGTTTATTATGGCAAATTGCTAATTTAGTAGAGTCAATGAAATATATCCCTGTATCTTCTCCTCTTAATAATTGCATTAACAATGCTAATGGTAGTATTAACCTAGGCCACAGCTGAATTATACCATTTCCCTATTATAAATAGATATATGAACAATTACATATAGATTTTATAGTTTCTATTGAAATAGATTGAATAAATTCAATTACAGCATCTTCAAGTTTAGTTAAACAATCGTAAACTTTATTTTTTAATACCGAATCTTTTAAATGTTGCCACAACCTCTCTACAGGATTTAACTCTGGACTATATGGTGGTAAGTACATAATCTCAATATTAGCTGGTATTGTAAGACCTTTATGCCATCCAGCTCCATCCATCACTAGTATAACTTTTGTAGTTATATGTTTCGCAAATTCATTAAGAAAAACTTGCATACAGGCCTTATCAACATTCGGAATAATTAAACTAAAAGAGTCTCCATCTCTATGATTTGTAGCAGAATAAAGATAAAATGATTTAAATCCCAGCTTTGTAGGAACTGGAGTCCTACTGCCTTTTTCAAACCATCCTAAACCATGTTTTGTATTGGTCCCAAACCTAGTCTCATCAAAAAAATAAATAGGTACCATAGGATTATCTTGGTGTACTTGTTGTAGATTTTTTTTTGAATTCTTCTTGAGAAGATGTGTCAGCTTTGTAATGCCTCTTTCTACCAGTAATATGCCTAAACCCAAGTGCCCCTAGCATTCTATGTATACTAGATTTTTCTATATCTATATCAAATTTTTCTTTTATCACTATCTTTAATTTCTTAATCGTAATACTACTGTCTCTCTTTATCAAAGTTTTAATCTCATCTTTTTGAGCAGTATTTAATTTTGATCTAGAAGGCTTTGCTATGTTCTTGAGACCATCAATGCCTTGATCTCGAAATAGAGCAACCCATCTATGTAGCGAAGATCTGTTGATATCATAAACTTCCGCTACTTTCTTAATACCATGCTTACTCGATGCTAGTATGGCTTTTAATCTTGTTACTACAACACCATTCTTCCCTCCGTTATTCAAAGCTTCCCTTGCTTTTAATACTAATTCGTCATTTATCATTTTTGATACTTTAGGCATTTCCTTGTTACTTCCTATTATTTCATTATTACCTAGCTTTATATCATAAATTACTCATTCTATCAATCTAATATCTCTGCTTATAATGGGGAAATGGTATTATACGGCTATAGCTTGGCAAGTTAAAATAACCTCGATATTTATAGGGTAAATGGTATAAGTAATAATTTTTAAAATCTTTGCAGGGAGATAAATAAAAATATAACACTATAGTTAATAATTCACAAAGGTCTAAACTTCCTTGTCTTTGGCGCTTCCTATCACAAGGTAGCAGCTTCTTGACTTCCCATTCTTGATAAATTTTACAAAAATTATCTATTAAATAGTATACTGTTGTGATACATTTTTTCATGTTGAGTTATCTTGATTTTCTTTAAAAAATTTCTTATAACTCAACGCCTTTGATTTGAAAACCCATTTCTTATTATCTCTCTAAACTCTCCTTATCCTAAACTCGCGTTATTAGTCAAATCCTCCATCATCACTCCACTCGCCACCCTCTCCTGCCAGTTCCATCTCCTGAGGAGGAGGTGGCAAGTCGTATTGTCTAGGAGGCGCAGGGGCATGCATTAAAGGGGCCCTATCAACTTCTCCCCGCTGCTGTGCGTTCTCTGCCCAGCCATCATGATGATGGCCGTCTCCTTCCCTCTCCCTCGCTGGATGTGCATTGGGTGCAAGATGCGGGTGGTCTACTTCGGCTGCTTGCCTCGGAGCAGGAACATAATGATAGTGATAAATATGCTTAATCTTCGCCTCGTAAACATGACAATTCGTAGAGTTTGAGAAGTTATTGTGAGGAGCAGCGTTGTGGCGCGTTTGCGGTGCTACATACAGAGGCTGATGGTCATCCATATTGCCTCCGTGCGGGTGACGATTTTCTAACTCTTCTCGTGAGGGCGGTCCAGCCGGCGCATGATAACCTCCAGCATTTGCTGGGTCTATACCTTGTCCTGGGGGGCTCTTACCACAGTGTTTGTATAGACAGGCTCCTACTGCTACTGCTACACCTACTACTATACTGCCCACCACCACTCCAACT
Organism: Candidatus Tisiphia endosymbiont of Beris chalybata; assembly: GCF_964026555.1. Taxonomy (NCBI): domain Bacteria; kingdom Pseudomonadati; phylum Pseudomonadota; class Alphaproteobacteria; order Rickettsiales; family Rickettsiaceae; genus Candidatus Tisiphia; species Candidatus Tisiphia endosymbiont of Beris chalybata. The sequence continues at coordinate 282,530 of NZ_OZ032159.1, forward strand.
GATATGGCGGAGAGTGCGATTACAGTAGAAGAGCTAGTGGTATCCGAAGGTATTACTGGCGTCATAGTTATGATGGGCTCTTCTGCGCTCGTACTCTGCAACCGCACGGTATTTTTAGTCATAGTTTTGTCACAAGGGCTAAGCCGCTCTATAATCTTATCATACCCGCTACCTGAATAGGAAACAAACGGGCCCGTGAGCCAGTCACTCCAGGCTTCCCCTTTAGGACAGTTAAGCTTTTCAAGCAATTTATTATCTTGATATATCTCAACTGGAGTGTGGAGATTAGAAGAGGGGTTTGAGTTTTCACTAGCCTTGATGGTACAATTTTCTGTACCCCGACATTCTATTTTTATCAGTAAATTCTGGGGGATGGCGGGTGAGGAGGGGCAGCACACTCGAGCAATATTTTTTTTCACTCTGGTTCTGCTAGCGGTTTCTTCCTCAAATAAGGTAGTTCCTTCTGGGAGATCTTCAGCAGCTTTTTCGTCCAGACTTGCCTGCAGAGCTTGATACCACCTAGGAAAGGGCTCCGGTGGTAGTGGTTGGGATAAGGGAAAATTTAAGGAAACGAGAAAATCATTTATCTGTAAATCAATTTGTTGTTCCGTCATTTTGAGATCTGGGATCCAGCTAGTTGGAAGTTGATTGCTCTGCTCTGTATTATCAAAGGGGGGCGCAGATAAAGATTTGGAGAGGGGATCTGCCTTATTAATATAACGCCCCTCAACTCCCGAAGTTTTAACAGCCGAGGAGAAATATAAACCACAACACAAAGTCTTGATAGGGTGCTGTAGCATTCCTTTAACTGCTGAGCTTACAGGACGGACAAGTATATATGGATCATTATATATCTTGCTACCTATGTTTTCTGCTGTTTTACCAATAGCGCCCATAATGTCAATTGTAGTATTAATTGCCTTAAGGGCTAGTTTATCTAGGCGCATTTTGTATTAATTTTAATAGTTAAAGAGAGGTGATTTGCTTATTTAGCTAATAATCCTGTAATTATAGGGCTGAAAACTGACCTCTATAAAGACCAGCCGCATTATATTAATTTATTTAAAGGAATCAATTAATTTTATCTTAAATAATTAACTTTTTTGGCTATTTGTAATTATTCAGGGTGAGCGGGGGGAGGAAACAGCTCCTATAAGTTACAATTGAGTAATAATTAATAACTATAAGTAGAAAATTGTGGTGATAATTGTTTGACAATATGGCGATTTAAGTATATCTTCCTAATCTATTAACAGGAAAAGAGAGTATGCTTTTTACGCAACTAATTTAGCAGAATTTAAAAGATTAATTTTATGTCATTGAATATCGCTTCTTTCAGGTCTTCCACTTCCCTAATTCTTGAAATATTTTTTGGGGTTTCTTTGTTAGCTATTTGCTCTCAAATAACTATACCAATTCAACCGGTTCCTATCACTATGCAAACAGTAGCAGTATTGTTCATAGGCCTTATGTATGATAGGGTTAAAGCCCCGTTAACGGTATTAACTTACTTACTATTAGGCTCTGTAGGGGTTCCGCTATTTGCTAGTTTTTCATTTGGGATTAGTAAGATAGTGGGATCAAATGGTGGGTACTTTATAGGCTTCTTAATTGCCGTATATGTGATGTCCTGTTTAAAAGGCACTATTGTCAAGAACAAACTAATAGAGCAGCTTTCCTTATGTTTAATAGGCAATATAATAATTATGGGACTGGGCTATTTGTGGCTTGCTAGATTTTTAGGTGTAAGCCAAGCCTTCTATGCGGGAGTGGTACCTTTTATTATTCCGGGGATCATTAAATCGGGATTATTAATAGGATTGATACGTATTGTTAAACCGAGAAGAGCCCGTTAGCTTTATATAATTTTTTGAGCTGCCAGAATTCTCAGAGCAATATATAACTTTGTGGCTCTCTATATTTATACTCCTCTGATATGAATTTGCATGCGTCGGTTGCTCAAATAGCTTGCCTATTATCTATAGGCTCTACCATTGCGCCTAGCAGCAAAATCATCGGAAGAGGAGTATAGCTAGATAATTCGCCTATTATTTTTGGCATTGCCGATAAATAGTTGATGCCAGAGCATTGTCATTGCGAGAAGGCCATAAGACCGACGAAGCAATCCAGAAAATCCTGCAAACAAATCCAATAGACCTCTTGCATAACCTAAAGATAATTGAAGAATTTTTAGGAGAAACGAAGTCGAGTACCGCAGCGTACATAGACGTACGTGAGGAACAGAGAGGAGTTTCGACGACAAAATTACCAATTAGATTAGGTTATGCAAGAGGTCTAATGTTTCCTGGCTTGCCGCGCGCAGCAAACGCTCGCTTAACTCATGACGTTTACGGTACGCAAGCACAATCTTTGATTGCCAGCAACTATTTATCGGCAATGCCTTATTTTTTTATGAAATAAGTTGCGTTTTGCCTGAATATTGTCTAGGATTTGAAGGCTTTAGGCTAGGTAGCAAAGTGGTAATGCCGTGGACTGCAAATCCTCCATGCGCCGGTTCGATTCCGGCCCTGGCCTCCAAGATTATTTTAGCAACTCTAAGAGTCTATATGGAATTTATAGATCAGTTCCTTGAAATGATGGTCGCTGAACGCGGTATAGCTAATAATTCGTTAGTGAGTTATAAAACTGATCTAATAGATTTTCAGAAATTTTTAGTAATAAAAAATCTACAAGAGTCGCATGTGCAGACAGGGGATATAAGGGTATTAGTAGAATATTTGGTTACAAAAGGATTACAAGCACGATCAGTAAACCGTAAAATATCTGCGATAAAAAGTTATTATGAATTTTTAATTAGTGAAAAATATATAGACTATAACCCTTGCTTAACGATCGATCTTCCGCAATATCAAGTGTTATTACCTACTATTTTATCCATTGAAGAAATTAAAACTCTGCTTTTATATTGTAATAGGGATAAATCTAATAATGCTATACGCCTAAAGGCGATGGTCCATTTATTATATGCAAGCGGAATCCGAGTATCAGAATTAGTCAGTATAAAATTAGCTAATATTTTAGTCAATCAGCTATCTTGCGATATTAGAAAAGTCTTTGCCATAACTGGCAAAGGTAATAAAGAGCGTATGGTAGTTATTAATCCTCAGGCTATAGCAAGCTTACAAAACTACTTAGCGGTACGTGATAAATTTATAAATATCAAATGTAAAAATAGCCAGGCATATTTATTTCCTTCTACCTCCGCTAGTGGGCATATGACGAGGCAAAATTTTGCTCTTTTATTAAAGCAAGTATCGCTGCAGGCGGGTTTAAATCCCGATAATATTTCTCCTCATAAAATACGCCATAGTTTTGCTAGTCATTTATTAGAAGGGGGAGCTGATCTACGGGTAATTCAAGAATTACTTGGCCATGCAGATATTAGCAGTACCCAAATATATACGCATGTACAAGCTAAACACTTAAAACAGGCAGTAGATTTGCACCCTCTGGCCAATAAAAGAGCTAAATATGATGTAAATAACTGTCTCTAAATTGGCATGATTTAACTTGCCTGCTATATAATATTATATATAGGCTGCGCTCCATTATCGCTCCTAACACCAAATTCACCTGAGTTGACTATATTGAAATATGATATAAAATTTAAATACCGATTTAACATAAAACCGTGGTGCTTGAGCCATAACTTAGCAGATTTATAATTGGGATAAATTGTTTCTACTAACTTCCAGAAACGTGAGCTGTGGTTCATTTCTGCTATGTGGCACACTTCGTGAACTATGACATATTCTAAAATTTCTCTAGGCGCAAAGATGAGCCGCCAGCTAAACGATAAGACCCCCTTGCTATTACAGCTGCCCCATTTACTACTACTATTTGTAAGTTTAATTTTAGTAAATTGTAAGTTATGTTGTTTACTTAATAACGTAGCTGCTTTAGTTATTTCCAATAATAGCTTTTCTTGTAAAAATTTTATTAAAATATTGTTATATTGAGCTAAAATAGAATATACTAGAATGGTATTTTGATTGATTTCAACTTTGTTACATACAGATTTATGGATTTGCAGCGAATATTTTTCTCCTAAGATCGGGATCGTATGTGGGTCTAGCGGCTCCCTTGGAGAAAATTGTAACAATTTTTGTCTTATCCATTGTTCTTTTGTTAGAAGAAAATTATATCCGGCATTAAGTTTGCTATTAGGCACGACTAATTCTGCGCCTTTATTATTGATCCTAATGGCAATATTTTTAGCTTTATTGCTGTATCTTATGGGGACTTGAATAGGAGCACCGTGTCGCTCTAAAGTAATCAAGTTTGGTATTAATTTTTGGGGATGCTCCATAGTAAATAATTTCATGCAGGTTGCCGCTTAAAGTACTATTTTCTATTATGTTTTCAGCGAAAATATAGCTATTAAGTCTTCACTCTTTATAGAACTTAATAACGCAAGATTTCCAATATAAGCTTAACCTTAAGAGGCAATATGATAAAGACAGCTTTCATTGTACTAGATGTGATTAATGGTATTACTGAAAGTGCTCAATTTAAACCATATCTAACCAAATATAAAGTAATCTCTAAAATCAATCAATTACTTAACCATTGCCGCAAAGAAAAACATCTTATTATTTTTGTTAAAATAGGTTTTAGTGATCACTATTATGAATTAGGGCACCGCTCACCGTTGTTCATACATAATAAAAAGAATAGCTTATTAAAATTAAGTGATAATAGTACTGCTTTCAGTGCAGAGCTCGATTATCGTCCGCAGGATTTAGTAGTTATAAAACACCGAATTAATGCGTTTTATTCCACAACCTTAGAAGCAATTTTAAACGCTAATGAAATTAATCATCTTATTTTAGCGGGTGTTTCTACTAATTTAGCGGTTGAGGGAACTGCCAGAGATGCTCATGACCGTAACTATAAAGTAACTATAGCAAGTGATGCTTGCGCTAGTAATAGTGAAGAACACCAACAGAATGCACTGTCAATTTTAAAAATGATTAGTGAAGTAAAAACAGTTGATGAAATATGTTTAATCTCAAATTAATTTAGAAGAGGAATAAGAATGAATTATTCTCCTTGCACACTATACTCGCTGAACTTCAAGAATTGGCGTCGTCGTGTCTAAGACTGCGCTCCTCACGTACTAATATGTACGCTGCACTGCTCGACTTTGACCCTCCTTGCTCTTCTTGAAGTTGATTCTATCGTCTACCACCTCTTCATTTATGAACACTATACTCTTGCGCCTTCAAGAGTTGTTGCTTCGAAAGGAGTCTATTGAATTTCCTAATACGTCAAACATACGACAATCTACATTTTTCGGTAATTTAAAGCTTCGGCAATATGTATTTTATAAACATTTCTAGAGCTATCAAGGTCAGCTATAGTGCGTGCAACTCTTAAAGTCCTATTATAAGCTCGCATAGATATACGAAATTTTGTAGCGGCTTCATTCAATAAATCTTTCCCCTCATCAACAGGTAGCGCGTATTCTATAAGTAACTGCCCATCTAGACGATTATTTGTTTTAATATTATATCCTTCGTACCTGGCGAGTTGCATTTCTCGCGCTTGTTCCACTCGCGCAGCTATTTGCTTGGAACTCTCGATTCCTTGGGTGTCTATTAAATGATAATTATAGGCATCGCTTGATCCTACTTCTATATGCAGATCAAATCGGTCCATAATAGGGCCAGAAATTTTCATTTGATAATCACTCCCACATTTAGGCGCTTTAGAACAAGCCTTGTATGGATCGCTTAAATAACCGCATTTGCAAGGATTCATGGCCGCTATTAATTGAAAGTTAGCGGGGTATTTAATATGAGAGTTCGCTCTAGCTATTAATATTTCTCCAGTTTCAATTGGTTGTCTTAAAGACTCTATAACATTTGACGGAAATTCTGGTAATTCATCAAGAAATAATACTCCATTATGTGCTAACGAAATCTCTCCAGGCTTTACTTTTTTGCCAATACCGCCCCCTACCATAGCCGCTGTGGAACATGAATGATGGGGAGCACGAAATGGTCGTGTTCGGGTTAATTTGCCATTTTCTAATTTCCCAGCAATACTTGCTATAGTACTGCATTCTAATATTTCTTCGGGGCCCATTTTAGGTAATATACCAGCTATACGTTGGGCGAGCATAGATTTACCTGTGCCAGGGGGGCCAAACATCAGTACACTATGACTGCCTGCTGCTGCTATTTCTAATGCTCTTTTAGCTATTTTTTGACCCTTGATATCTTTAAAATCTAGATAATTTATTTCAGTACTGTCGATCTCCAATTCAGGAGCAGACAATATTTGGGTACCTTTAAAATGATTTACTAACTCAATTAAATTCTGAGCCACTAATATACTATTATTACCAGACCAAGCTGCTTCTGCTCCGTTAGCTTTGGAACATATCAGCCCTTTCCCGCGTGCAGTTGCCCCAACAGCCGCAGGTAAGGCACCAATTACCGGTAAAATGGCGCCATCTAGTGATAACTCTCCTATTACCAGATATTCCCGTATTTCTTCACTAGGTAAAATATTCATGCTGCTTAATATTGCGCACGCAATAGCAAGATCAAAGTGACTTCCTTCTTTTATCAGGTCAGCAGGCGCAAGATTTATAAGTATTTTTTTGGTTGGCAAGGCTAGGCCTATTGAAGAAAGAGCAGCCCTAACTCTTTCTTTTGATTCGGCAATAGTCTTATCCGCAAGCCCTACAATAGTAAAACTAGGAATTCCTGGAGATATTTGTACTTGTACATCAACATCAATTATATCTATACCACTAAAGGTTAAACTTCCAAGGTGTACTACCATTTATAACTTACAATTTTAAGTTTACAGAATAAATTTTATAAGATCAATATTTTGTACAATTTTTGATAGCTGCTTGTCTACAAAATTTTCATCAATAGTTATCTTTTTTTCTTCTGTATCGCTGGCATTGAAACTTATATCTTCCAATAAATTTTCTAAAATAGTATGTAATCTTCGGGCTCCAATATCTTCTACCTCGGAATTCACATTAGTGGCATAATCAGCAATTTTCTCTATCGCTGCTTGGTCGAATAGTAACTCTAAACCTTCGGTGGCCATTAAAGCGGAATATTGCTTTATTAAACTTGCTTCAGGTTCAATTAAAATCTTAATCATATCCTCTTTGGTTAGAGAATTTAATTCAACTCTAATAGGTAATCTGCCCTGTAATTCGGGTAATAAGTCAGAAGGCTTTGATAGGTGAAAAGCCCCCGAAGCTATAAATAAAATATGCGCTGTCTCTACTGGGCCATATTTAGTATTAACAGTGGTACCTTCAATTAATGGCAACAAATCCCTTTGGACACCTTCTCGGCTGATTTCTGAGCTTTTTCCTTCAGATTTGGAAGTAATTTTATCTATTTCATCTAAAAATACTATTCCATCATTTTCTACTAGCTGTATGGCGTCTTGAGTAATTTTTTCTATATCAATCATTTTTTCTGATTCTTCAGCTGTAATAATTGCCATAGCATCTTTAACCAGAATTTTTTTGTTTTTTGTTTTAGTCCCTCCTATAGCTTTACCAAGCATATCAGAAATATTTACGACTCCCATAGCGGCTCCTGGCATCCCAGGAATTTCGAAATTAGTGTTGCCAAATATATTGCTTGTATCTGCTATAGTGATCTCAATTTCAGTATGATCTAATTCCCCTTTTTCTAATTTTTCTTTAAATTTTTCTCTAGTTTCACTTGTTGCAGTTTTGCCAACTAATGCATCTAAAACCCTTTCAATCATCTTGAGGTTAGCATTACTAACTACTTCTTTTTTAGCATTAGTTTTTTGAATACTAACAGCTATTTCCACCAGATCTCTTATTATAGATTCTACGTCCCTTCCGACATAACCTACTTCTGTAAATTTAGTAGCTTCAATTTTAAGGAAAGGAGAACCCGCAAGCTTAGCAAGACGTCTAGCAATTTCCGTTTTACCAACCCCAGTAGGACCAATCATTAGAATATTTTTGGGAACAATTTCTTCCCTAAGAGGTTCACTGACATTTTTTCGCCTATAGCGATTTCTCAGAGCAATTGCCACGGCTTTTTTAGCTTTATTCTGCCCTACAATAAATCTGTTCAGCTCTTCTACAATTTTACTTGGAGTTAACCCCATAGACTCTTTTTTTGTATTAATATTCATATAACTTTTTCTAAAATAATATTATGGTTCGAGAAGACACAAATATCTGCCGCAATCTGCATTGATTTTAAGGCAATTTCTTCTGCTGTTAAATCATTGTTATAGGACATTATTCCTCTAGCAGCTGCAAGCGCATATGAGCCACCAGATCCTATAGCTGCCTCGTTTCCATCTGGCTCAATTACATCTCCGTTACCTGTAAGAATTAGAATATTTTTTTGATCTGCTACTATCATCATTGCTTCTAATTTACGTAGATATTTATCACTACGCCAATCTTTTGCTAGTTCTACAGCACTTCTAAGAAGATGATAAGAATATTTGTCTAATTTTGCTTCTAATTTTTCAAATAAAGTTAGTGCATCTGCAGTAGAGCCGGCAAAACCAGCAATGATACTATTATTACACATCGTTCTTAATTTTTTGGCGGTGGACTTTAAAATTGTATTACCATGTGAAACCTGACCATCGGCTGCAATTACCACGTTGTCATTTTTTCTTATACAAAGTATAGTGGTTCCATGTAGTGCGTATGTTTTTGATAAGATATCTAGCATAATGATTTTTTAAATATTGATATTTGTCTAGTAATTAATATTATATGTAGAGATAATCAATTGATACCAATTAGATACTTTCTGCTTCTTGGTGCTATTTACTATTTCTGCTAATTAGCGGATTGATATCTAATTTACGGCATTTACTACTTATACTCTAAGTAATAACTTAATATCACAATTACAAGATTTGGCTATGAATATTTATTCAATATATGTTAATCCACAAAAAAAAGATAATAATTGTATAATTATTAAGCAAGGTGTTTCTCTATTTGCAGCAATTTTCAATGTTGGCTGGTTACTATATCATCGAATGTGGCTATTATTAATAGTAACTTCTATTGTAGTGGTTAGCGCCTTTAGTCTAAATTGTGAGTGCATAAAGGCAGGGGTCCTAATAACTACCATGTTGATATTTGGTTTTTGTAGTACCGATATACGGGAATATGATTTAGAAAGAAAAAAATATCTATTACAGGATATAATATTAGCTAATTCTGAAATGGAAGCAGAATTAAAGTTTTTAGAGCGGGTAACCCATCAATAGGCTTCCTGCATAAGTCGAAAAAGCTCGGGGTTTTTAGGGAAAACGAAGCCGAGCCGAGCGCCGTACATAGACGTATAAAGTAGGAGAAAGTAAATATGTATGATAACAATAATATTTTTACAAAAATTATTAATAAATCTGCACCAGCACAAATAATCTATGAAGATGCTAATATAATAGCATTTAATGATATTAACCCTGTGGCCCCAATACACATAATAGTAATCCCTAAAAAGGAATATATGGATTATGGAGAGTTTATAAATAAAGCATCGGAAGCAGAAATTAAAGATTATTTTAGCAAATTATTACATATTATTGAATTAGTAGGTTTAAAAGAAAAGGGATACCGTTTGATCACTAATAAGGGAGAAAAGTCAGGACAAAGTGTATTTCATTTCCATTATCATATTATTGGCGGTGGAAACTTGTCTAATTTAATCGATTAATCTTGAGTATTAGAGAAGAATTTAGTATATATACTGTTCGTAAATAAAGAGTTGTATAATCTTCGCCTTTCAAGAGTTGTTTTTTTCATTTTATCAAAGTTTCGCGTGTTCACGTACTTAGTTGTACGCTGCGCGCGCTCACCCCTGGCAAATAAAATGATGGCTCTTGAAATCCATTGTGTATACGTGAGCATGTGAGTTCACAAGAAAATAAACAAACAATTCGGCAAAGTGAGTAGTATACGTATATTAGGGTAATTTATTTGGTAAGTAATGGTAAAAAAATATAATGTTGCTGTAATAGGGGCGTCAGGTAATGTAGGCCGTGAAATATTAGCAATTTTAAGTGAAAGAACTTTCCCTATTAATAATATATATGCGATAGCCTCAAGTGGGTCTTATGGTAAGGAGGTGAGCTTTGGAGATAAAATCTTAAAAATTACTGATATAGATAAGATAGATTTTAGTAAAGTTGACCTTGCATTTTTTGCAGCTGGCTCTGAAATATCTAAACAATATATACCTAAAATTGCGCAGCAAGGGTGCATAATAATTGATAAGTCTTCATTTTTTAGACTTGATCCTGAAGTACCCTTAATAGTTCCAGAAGCTAATTTGATAGATTTGCAAAATTATACTAAGAAGAATATTATAGCTAATCCAAATTGCTGTACTATTCCGATTGCGGTAGCGTTAAAACCGCTAGATAACGCTGCTGAAATTAAGAGAATAATTGTTTCCACTTATCAAGCGGTTTCTGGAGCGGGTAGGGCGGCAATGGATGAGCTATATAATCAAACGAAAGCAAAATACGCTTTTAATGATGTACAACCGCAAATTTTTCCAAGGCAGATAGCCTTTAATTTATTTCCTCATATTGGTCATTTTAGTCAGCAAGGTTATACTACCGAAGAATTGAAGATCTCTTTGGAATTAGAAAAAATTATAGGAGTTCATGCCAAAACTACTGTAACTTGCGTTAGGGTCCCAGTATTTGTTTCTCACTCTATGTCGGTTAACGTGGAATTTCGAACGCAACTTGAAGCGCAGGAAGCGGAAGAAATATTAAGAGAATCCGAATCTGTAAGCGTTAATTCTTATTTAAATGAAATGAAATATTCGTGCCCCGTAGATGTGGTAGGAGAAGATTTAGTATATGTTTCAAGGATACGAAAGGATTATACGCAAGAAAATACTCTTAATTTATGGATTACCTCTGATAATTTACGTAAAGGAGCGGCATTAAACGGAGTGCAAATTGCAGAAGAATTAATTAAAGGATTTTAATGCATATTATAGAAGCACTTCGTCACAAAATAGAAAGTACGGAAGCAAAGTTTATCTCTTTGAAGTACCTAGGTAGGGAAGGGGGGTTACGGCAAATTGATATTGCGGTAAGAAATTTAGTGATATTAGAAGATTGCATATTAGTAAATAATATAAAATTACGACCAATTAGTGAGCTGTGCTTTGTTGATCCTTTTCGCAGCTATGTCACTTTATTTTGTTTATGTGATAATTTAAGTGAGCAATATAACCCACGTCTTTTTTTACAAGAGATTATATTAGGTAATAATGATGTTAATAGTATTGGATTTGAATTAGGAATTAATTTTTTTATTGTTAATAAATCTGAAAATATCGTGGTTAAAGAGCATCAATTAATAAATTATCAAAACCAGGTTGAGCCGTACGACCAATTAGCAAATTTACGTGCTGAAATACTTGATATTCTTGAAAAAATTGGCATCCCTACAATTTGCCACTATCATGCTCACGACTTCTCTAGCTGCTCTATTATTATTAAAGCGCATAACTTCCTTAATGTAGCAGATTATTTAGTAATTACTAATTTTATCATTCAGAACGTTGCGGAGTCCTATGGAAAAATAGCGTATTTCTTAAATGATTTAAAAAATGATTTATATTTGGTATTTTCGGAGCAGGAAGACAATAAAAAACTTGCTACCGCAATTATTTCCAATATAATTCATAATTTAGAAAATAGTGCTAATAATGGGTATTTTGTAAATCAGGTAATGCAATATTCGCGGGAAGGAATGAATGGCAGGCAAATAGGCTCTGATGATTACCATCGTGCACCGCAAAATTCCCACAAGCTACATTTAAAATTACGGCAGGCTATCAATCCTTATCTTGCCATGTCTTATTTAATAGTTTATGGTTTTGATAATCAACTGATAGGTAAGCCTTCGGAAGAAATATTGGCTTCTTATTTTAAGGTCAGTTGAGAAGAAGATATATATATTAATTGAACTAACAAATAATTGTTGTAGTCTAGGTTGTATTTGAGTAAAAAAATTGGTATATATTAACCTAATAATCTTGCATTCGAATTAAAGTACAAATATATAACGGTAATATGAAAAATAATAGTGCATCAGCAAATAGTTCTCAAATTAGAAACCCTTTAAATGATGCAATTAATAAATGTAAAAATGCCTTCTGGGTAGTTTTTTGGTTTGCATTTGTCATTAATTTATTAATGTTGATAACCCCTCTTTATTCTTTGCAAGTTCTAGATAGGGTGATAGGTAGTGGTAATCTATGGACCTTAATGTGGTTATCAGTAATTATTGGTTCAATATATTTTATTTATGGGTTGTTACAAGTTGCTCGTTCCTTCACTCTAATTAAAGTTGGGGAATGGTTAGACAAGACAGTCGCCCCTGTAATTTTTGGTTACTCTATTTCCGCCTCAGCAACTCGTACTAACACGGCCGCTAGCCAATTGCTTCGCGATTTTCAAACGGTCAAGACATTTTTAACTAGTACTGGGATTAATACTTTATTTGATGCCCCGTGGAGCATAATTTATATAGTAGTAATTTTTTTGATCCACCCGTATATTGGAATTCTGACTTTAATTGGGGCAGTAATTATTGTATCTACAGCTTTTTTTAATGCAGCTGCTACTAATAGAACCCTAGGAGAAGCCACTGAATTTTCGATCAAAGGTATGGTTCAAGCAGATATTGCTAATAGAAATTCAGAAGTAGTAGAAGCTATGGGGATGATGAAAAATGTCACAGCAAATTGGCATAAATTTAATATTGCTTCTTTAGAGAAGCAGTCAATAGCTAGCTACCGTAATGGCGCTATTTCTAATTTTTCTAGGTTTATTCGGAATATCATGCAGATGCTAGTAACTGGTATTGGCGCTTATGTTGTTGTTAGTACGAGGGGAGAAGCAATGACTACTGGGGGAATGATTATGAGCTCTATTATAGTGGGTAGGGCGTTAGCACCGTTCGATAATGCTATAGAATTATGGAAAAGTATGAGCGGGGCGATCAAATCCTATAAAAATATTAATCAATTGTTTAATTCATTTAATTCCCGTGATGAAGCAATGCCTATACCCCACGTGGAAGGTTATTTAACAGTAGAGAATATTTATTATGCTACTCCTGTTCCTGCTTACCTCCCGCAACCCCCTACACCTCGCTATATTTTAAAGGGTATATCATTTGCGGTGCAACCTGGGGAAATATTAGCTATTATTGGCCCTTCTGCTGCTGGTAAATCCACTCTATCAAAAGTGCTGGTTGGGGTATGGAAAGCAGCTTCAGGAAGTGTGCGGCTTGATGGAGGGGAAATATATCGATGGAATAGGGAAGATTTTGGTAAACATGTAGGATATTTGCCACAAGGAATAGAATTATTTAGTGGAACTGTAAAGCAGAATATTGCTCGAATGTTAGAAAATCCAGATCCTGAAAAAGTAATTGAGGCTGCTAAAATAGCGGGAGCCCACGAAATGATTTTACGATTACCAGATGCCTATGATTCAGACATTGGATCGGCCGGTTCTAATCTCTCTGGGGGGCAAAAACAACGTATAGGCCTTGCTAGAGCCTTTTATGGGAACCCTAAATTAATTATTTTAGATGAGCCGAATGCTAATCTGGATGAAGCTGGAGAGATAGCTTTATCCAATTGTTTAAAACAGTCAAAGACTAAGGGTATTTCTGTGTTAGTTATCTCTCATCGGCCTTCTGTATTGTCTGTAGTAGATAAAGTATTGATCTTACAAGATGGTATGGTCGCTTTGCACGGCACACCGGAAGAAATGCATAATCGAATAAAAATGCTAAAAAGTGGTGTTATCCACATTAATGAATAAGTAAAAAAATATGGAAGAAAAGTCAAATAATACTAAGCCTTCGTTCTCACCGGAGCAACTTAAACAACTTTTAACTTTACAAAAAGATGTAGTAAACGCAAAACGGACTAAAAAAGGTATTATATCCCCAAATTTGATAGTCAGTATTTCTAAAGCCATTCAGAGCATATTATACTACCTGGATCGCTTTATAAATTTTATTACTAAAAAAACTGATTCTAATCGTAACGATGTATTACAGGTTGCTCGCTCGCCAATTCTGTTTGGAACTTATGTCATAATATTTTTTGTGTTAGTTGGCGGTATATGGGGGAGTTGTGCTCCTCTTGATAGTGCAGCGGTAGCAGGAGGTATAGTTGTAGCGAGTACTAATAGGAAAGTGATACAGCATCATGAAGGGGGTATTATTGCTAATATTTTCGTTAATCAAGGTGATAACGTTAAGGTAGGAGATAAATTATTAGAGCTAGAAGATGTGAAAATTAAATCCCATTATGAAAGCACTTTAAGTCAATATAGGCATGCTTTAGCAACAGAAAGTCGTTTAATTGCAGAAAGAGATGATAAAGAGAAGATTGAATTTCCTGAATTACTTCAAAATGATATCAATTTACCAGATGTAGCTAGAATTATTGAGACTCAAAGTAGTTTATTTCAGTCTAAAAAAGAAGTACATAGAAGTGAAAAGAACGCTTATCAGCAACGGGTAGAACAGTTAAATAAAAAAATAGAAGGATTAGAGGCTAGAAAGCTTTCTTTTATAAAAAACTTAGAAATAGTGCGAGATCGCTTACGAGCAATGAATACGTTGCACAAAAAAGGTTTTAGCCCTAGAGCAGCGTTATTAGAATTAGAATCTAAGGAAGCTCAATTCAAGAGTGAAATAGCCCTATCAGATACTGAAATAGCGAGTACTAGGCATGCTATTTCAGAGAATGAAATTTCAATTCTTAACTTACAAAATAAAATTACTGAGAAAATATTAACTGAGCTTAGAGAAGCGCAGGGGCAGGTAGTACATTTGAAAGAACAGTTTAATGCCTATAAGGATTCTCTAAATAGAGTTGTGATTAGATCCCCAGTAGATGGTATTATAAACGTACTAAATTTTCATACAATAGGTGGTGTAGTGGCGCCAGGTAACCCTATTTTAGAGATCGCGCCAAGTAATGATAATTTAATAATAGAAGCGCAGGTTCCAAGTAGATTAATAGATTCAGTGCACGAAGGTTTAGTAGCTAAAATTCGCTTTAGTGCCTTTAAGTCAAGAACTACCCCATTATTTAGTGGTAGGGTGGTCAAATTATCCCCTGATATTGTTCAAGATCGAAGTCAGAAGGCGGGCGAGACAGTATATATTGCTAGAATTGAAATTAACATGGAAGAATTTAATAAGGTTGCAAAAGCGAAGAACTTGGAACTTCACCCAGGTATGCAAGCGGAAGTACAAATTGTTACCGGCACTAGAACTTTACTTCGCTATTTGTTGGATCCGATTACTGATACCATGTTTAGATCGTTTAAAGAAAAATAAACCTTTATACTACTCTTTTGTTCTCAAGAATTGTCTTTTTATTTTATCAAAAACTCACGTACTGACATGTACCCTCCGCACGCCTATTATTGCGGCAAAATAACACCCAATCCTTGAGAACGAAAGAGTATATCCCCATATTCCACATTCCCCTCAATTTCGAATCGTCATAATAGTAAGTAAGAAACTATTGAAACTCAAGAAAGCTTGCCTTAATATAAGTCAATATATAACTATAGTCACTTAGGTTGAATTAGATACTAGGCGCGAGGAGTGAAGCCTAGGAGATACTAGGTAAGCGACGAGCAACAATGTAGCTAGTTTAACCTAAGTGACTATATATTGTTTTGTAAATCACTTTGGCTATACGTAAGCCTTCTGACTCCATGATAATTTCAAAAAACAATTCAGATGTGCAAATGAGTATACATAAGCTAATTTGCGGCGTAGAATATTATGTTTACAGAATCAATAGGATTATTCTATTACTACGGAGTCAATATCACCGAATCTACACTATGGATTCTTACGTAATAGCAGTAATACCAAATTGTGATTATAGGTTAGTTGATATAATCTATCTATTAAAGGCTTTATTAGATGGCGACTAGCCTATAGATCACAATTTTATAAGGTCGCTTTAAGCGAAGATACGTTTGGAAATTTGGCAGTTGTGGCTGTTTTAACAAAGAAGTCTAAGATAAAATCTTTAACTCGAGGGAACAATATGGTAAATAAAGAGAATATACAGCTTAATAAATATGCATTAAGCCAAAGCGGGTTTAAAGAGACAGAGAATAAATTATTAGGTTTATCGCGAAATGTTTTAGCTCTTAGATTTATTTTGGGATCTAAGCATAATAAAACCCAAAACTATTTTAATGTATTGATGAATCAAATATATGCAATGAAAAAGCAAATAGATTATATTAAAGTTTACCTAAACATTAAAACTGCGGCTAATAAAAGTAGAAGTAAAGGAATTTAAGGCAGCTATATTTGAATGATCCCTCGAATTAGATTTGCAAATAAGCGGCGAAGGCACAAAAACAGCACATAAGTTATACTACTCACTCTGCCGAATTGTTTTTCTTATTTCATCGTGAACTCACGTACTTATACTGCTCGTACTTCAAGAATTGGATTTTATTTTAAATGGCGAGCGTTTGCTGCGTACATGCCAGTACGTGAGCACGTGAGTTCCCGATGAAATAAGAAAAACAATTTTTGAAAGAAGAGTATTATACATGTGATAGCTTATATCATTATGATACATACACAATAGTGTACGTGAAGCGTAGTAGTCGTGCATATTTGAAGAGAAATATTCTGTACGCACCTTAATGGTCTATGCTGTACGCACTTTAGTACTCTGTAATCCTTAAGTTCATTCCCCCTATCCCAATAGACCTCTTGCATAACCTAATCTAATTGGTAATTTTGTCGTCGAAACTCCTCTCTGTTTCTCACGTACGTCTATGTACGCTGCGGTACTCGACTTCGTTTCTCCTAAAAATTCTTCAATTATCTTTAGGTTATGCAAGAGGTCTAATGTCCTACCAGAAGCAAATTATCTAAGAATACTAATAAAGATTTCCTACAATTCCAAGCTATAGCCTGCGGCATTTAGCTGGTGACACTTGATTTTGCAGGATTCGGTTGTGCTCACGTATTCTCTATACGCTGCGCAACCTCACCTTTAAATTCAAGTGTCACCAGCTAAATCACTTTGGCTATACGAACTAGTCTTATGACAATTTCATAAAATTTTGCTAAAATATAACACTTTTTAATTGCTATTTATAATAGAATATTATACTTTGGTCTACATTAATAATAGATTAAAAGGTATTAGTAATTATGTTACATAACATGCAACACGATTGTGTACAAAAACAATGTAAACCCGCCGATATTGTAGAACAGCTTTGTGGTAGTCTCCAAAAGTCAAGCTTACGGGACTGTGGTCACGCCTTTGCAAAATTACATTTACATAAGTCCCATATGCAAAGACAGATAATTGCCCATGACAATTATCTTTTATTCAGAAAAGTAGCAGAATATGCTGATTTACTTCTAGACGAGTCGCCAATACTCACAACTCTCATTAATATTGCAGAAAAATGTGCAAATTTAGAGTGGATGTTACACGCTCAGGATGATGCAGCTTTTAAAAAGGCGATAGAATGTAAACACTTTAAAACAGCTTCGGTAATAATACAAACGGTGCAAGAGTTAAAAAATAATGCCCGTGGAAATGATACAACACTTTTTAACACTTCCCACTGTCAGCTAGTAATGAAAAATGAAGTGCTTAAAATGATTGCTAAGTTAACAAATCCTTCCACATTAGTATTTACGATAAAAGATTATGATAAGGAGATAATTCAGGACTATAATTTATCTATAAGTGATGTAAGTATGCGCGAGGAGCCGGCTCCCTCATTAATAAAGCAGATTAAACATACTTTTTCTACTTTAAGCTTAAATACCTCCCCTTCTATTCCAATTAAGTTTACGATTTCTAAAATTGCTAATGACCCAAGTGCTATAAAGCTCGCTATTTTACCTTCGGCTTGTCCTACTACTACTAAGAAGTCTGAGAACATTGAGTTTACTATCCCTATGAATGAAGACTCTTCAACTGACACCACATGTTTTGGGATATTCTCATGGTGTAATACCAATCTTACTTTCCCTGTTTCTATAGTGGGTATTACAGGAGAAGAGACCGTATAGTCAATTGATGAGAAGTTGGTGACATCGTCACTCAATGCTTGCCTATTTATATAGGCTCTACCATCGCTCCTAGCACCAAATTCTCCTGAATTGACTATATAATAACCTAAATTCCGGATAAGGAAGAAAAGACATAATGAACTGCGCCCCTATGTTTAGACCAAAAAAGCTTTAAATAGAGAGACTATTATTTTCATAAACTATCTACAAAAATATTATTTTTATAATTTTGTAGCTGTTGTGGTAATAGTGGAATTGTGGGTAAGTCGCAAGACTTATCCATAAATCCACTATATATCTCAAACGGCGTTTTGTACTCCAAAGCCTGATGGGGCCTTTGATTGTTATACCAATTCAACCATTTCGGGATATTATTTTTCAACTCTAAAACTGAAGTACACCGGTATAAATACGACCCCTCATACTTAAACGATCGCCATAAACGCTCAATATGGGCATTATCGTTACACCTGCCTTTGCCCGTCATGCTGATGCTTATGACGCATCTCCTCAATTCATTAATCCAATCCTCGCTGGTAAACTGGCTACCTTGATCACTATTAATTATCGACGGCTTCCCATATTTAGCTATAGCATCTTCTAACGCTAGCAAACAGCTCTCTGTATTTAAACTATTTGATAAACGATATCCTACTACTAATCTAGTATAAACATCGATTAATGCAACCAAATACATAAAACCACTTTGTACCCTTAAATAAGTGATATCCACCTGCCATACCTGATTTGGCTTTATAACCTCTAACCCTGATAGCAAATATGGATAAATAGCTTCTTTTAGGTTTCTTTTACTTGTATTAATCGAAGGGTAAATTGCTTGCAAATTCATTAGTTTCATCAACCTCCTGACTTTTTTGCTGTTAACAATTACCACTTCTCTCCTAAGTATCGCCGTTATTCGCCGGTAACCATATATCGGATAATTACTATAGATCTCAACTATTCTATTACTTAAATAATTATCTTGATCCTTCTCCGAATCCTTGTAATATAGGCTGGAGCGGTTCAGATTCAATAGCTGACTTTGCCGACGAACACTTAAATCTTTATAATCCTTATCTACCATCACTTTCCTCTTTATAGTTTCAACTTGGCAGATACGAGCTGCAAAAAATCGTTTTCTACCTTCAATTTGCCAATAGTTGCATGCAGTTTCTCTATTTCGCTTGTAGAACTAGAGGAATTACCGTTTTCATAGCTAAACTTAAAAATATCAGCACCATTTTCCAAAAATTGTTTCTTCCACCTTGTCATTACCGACCTTGGAACTTGATATTTTGAGATTATTTCAGCAATACTCAAATCTCCTCGGATCATCTCTAGCGATACTTTAAACTTAAATTCTTTACTGTAACTTTTTGGCTTACTCATTTTCGACTGCTCCTATTTTATATTTATTTTAACATAAAATAGTCTCTCTATCACTGCTCTAGTTTTCGGGGCGCATTACGTAATAGGCTTCTTGCATTATTCGCATCGAGTAGGAAATTTGTAGGAGTGAATGCACAAAAAACCCCAGCCGGATTAGAGGAAGCTGGGGATCATGGCCTTCTGGATTCGACGTAGAAATTATCAGCTCGATATGGGCTGCGCAAGGAATTTAATTAATAGACCTCTTGCATAACCTAATCTAATTGGTAATTTTGTCGTCGAAACTCCTCTCTGTTCCTCACGTACGTCTATGTACGCTGCGGTACTCGACTTCGTTTCTCCTAAAAATTCTTCAATTATCTTTAGGTTATGCAAGAGGTCTATTTAAGTTTTGAAGATATTTTTAAGGTAATAGCGAATTTTAAAAAATCAGGCGCTACTTATTTATTAACTACCACATTTGTCAATAGAGAGTCAAACAATGCCCTAGTTGGTGCAGATAGTTTTGGGCGTACCTTAAATTTACAACAAAAACCGTTTAATTTTCCAGAACCAATTTTATTACTAAATACAGGATCCCCTCAAGATAATGATCTTTACCGCGATAAAAGTTTAGGCCTATGGTACCTGAAAGATATTACATTACCTAAAGAATGGTATTAGAACATAAGTTTAAGAGTTACCGCCCCTTGATGACTAGAATATTTTCTCCATAAATAATAATTATATTGGGTAATTAATCTCACATTGTTTTTTTCATATAATATACTGGCACCTACGTTATAGCTTACCTTAGGTGGTTTTGGTAAATTAATCACTTGTTCAGTATTATTACTAATATACGTCACTTTACTAAGTATTTTTTTATTCTTATTGCAGAAATTATGCTCGATAGAGCCATGGAACGTTAGGGTGAAGATTTTGGAGTTAGCGCCAAATAATGAGGGTACTACGGCTCTGGCGCCCATAATTCCTATTAATTCCTGATATTTATTGGAGGCAATAGAGAAGTGATATTTTCCTACATTACTATCAATATAGGGGCCATTTTGATAATAGCCGTATCTAATGCCAACATTTGGCATTATCACTACAGTAGGAGTAGGGATTTTATAATTTATCTTGGTCCCTATATTATAGTGGGTATTATTATGCTTAGCACGACAATCATATTTAACACGCGCAATATTACATACCAATTTATTCATAATATAGTTACGTGCGGTTGTCATGATGCTGTGTAAGGTCCATTTACTGCTGAGCTCTTTATGGTGATATAGTGTTACTCCATGGCTTAATATTGAAATCTTCTTATTATCACTACCGGTAAATTTAAAAAGAAAATGCATATTATTATAAGCTATACCAAGCAATTCTTTTCTATCATTTAATTCAAAATCCAAACCGATAATAGCCCCATAATTATTTCCCTTATAGCTATGTATGTTTTCCATCATACCCAATCTATTAGCGCCATATAAGCTACTAATCCATAAACCTTTTAGTTTAGTTTTTTCTTTATCTCCAGCTGCCACAGCATTTATTAAATTTATTCTGTGATTAACTATATTATAAGTCAATATATTATTTACCACCTGAGTTATATGGGCTAGCAATAACGTGTTACTAGCATTGGTTATCACCTGAAATAGTTCAGCAGGGCTTACAGTATCAGCTTGCTGTTTCATAGGTAAAGCGCTGCTGTTTAATTTTTGCTTTCCTATAAGATCTGTATTATTGTCGTTAATATACTCTTCTGATATGAATTTGCATGCCTCGTTACTCATCGCTTGCCTATTATCTATAGGCTTCGCTCCCTCGTGCCTAGCAGCAAAATCATCTGAGAGGAGTATAATCTCTATATTTGTTTGATCTCTTTCTATTTGACTAGTAGATTCAAGGGAATCATAAGGAGGGCTAGCCACATTATTGACATTCACAGCGGAATTATTGAGATTAGTATTAACTCTATCATTAGAAGAGGGATTATCACTATACTGGTTACTTTGCGTATTTATAGACCGCTGCCCAACAGGCTGTACTGGTGTAGAGAAAAAAAGCCCCATTTCTTGCAGCTCTTCCCTAAGATTTCTCCCTTCTTCTGCGAGTTGATTATCATAATGTTGGTTTGGATTTTGGGGGGCTTGTATTGGTAATACTATTGACTCTTCTAAACTAGCATCTTGGAAGTGGGGGAGGGCAGGGCTATTTTTTTTAGGAGTAGAAGATAATAAATAACCTTGGGGTAGAGCTAATCTATCCTCATTAACACTATAGTCAATTGATGAGAAGTTGGGGACATCGTCACTCGTCGCTCCATACCTCCTAGCACCAAATTCTCCTGAATTGACTATATCGGATTCTTGCTTAGAGGTTTCAAGTTCTCCATTATTTGTTTTAGCTATTGGAGATGGGAACATAACACTCTTGGGATCACTTTCTTCTACAGATAATCGGAATAATGGACCTAGATTTAAGCTTTCATCTACATTATTAGAAATATCAGTAAATTCGAGTTTTTGCTTAAACTGAGGAGTAGTGTCAGACAACTCTGGTCCGGCAGGAAGTTTAGGAAAACTAGTATTATAAAGGACTCGTATTCTTTGTTGTTTTTTTCTTATTTTTTCTACCGTTTTCTGATGTTCTTGATCTATTTTTTCATACTGTATTAACAACGGGTCTAGCTCTGTTAATTCTTTTGTAACAGTATTATATTCGGTTTGAATATTTTTTATTATATTATTATCTTCTATACTAAGTGTCTTATAATTTGGCGCATTATTAACGATTTTTTGCTTTTCCTTGCCTCGCTGCTCCTCCTTGCGGATTAATATCTCTTTCTGTCGTTCGTAGTCCTTAACTTGTTCCTCTAATAATTTGATATCGAACTGCGTGGGATCTTGTTCATATTGCTGATAATATTGTTGATATTCTGGCGTCATAACAGAGGGAATATTATCAGTCTTTATCAAGTATACTATTGATAACTTATTTTGACACAGCGTTTGTTGCTCGGTTATAGAGTTAAATTCTCGATGTATATTATCCAAGGTTTGATCAAGCTTTTGTGGTAATTCTAAAGGCCTATCCTCCTCTGCTATGAATTTGCATGCGTCGTTACCCATCGCTCCCCTAGCAGCAAAATCATAGCAGAGGAGTATATCTTTGTTAGTAACAGTATTTTGGAGTTGGTGTTTCGTGGCGCCTAATTGCCTACTCAGCTGCTCCAAACGACCATGGAGTTTGGGTACTTTTTCTTTAGTATATTGCAAGGAACGTTTTTGGCGTGATAAGTCTTTTAATTTATCCTGTAATTTTTCTAGTCTTTCTTGAGCTTGTGAAATTTTTTCTTCTTGCAGACTTGCTGTAATTGACGCATCCGGATCAGAGGAGGAAGAGTCCAAAGCTCTGGCTGGTAAGGTATAAGTTGATGACATTATAATACTTCCCCAGAACAATATTAGGCTTCCTGCATAAATCAATCTAGTCGGTAATTTTGTTGTCGCACCTCGCCTCCGCTCCTCCCGTATCTCTATATACTCCTCTGCTATGAATTTGCATGCGTCGCTGCTCAATGCTCGCCTATTATCTATAGGCTTCGCTTTATCGCGCCTAGCAGCAAAATCATCGCAGAGGGGTATAGAGCTTGGTTGAAACTCGTATCGAGCTCGTATGAAGGCGGGGGCAGCCGATTTCGTTTCTTCTACAAATCCCAAAGGCTGTTTTAACTTATACATGCAGTCTATTAGTATCATTTAGTTAAAGTTTTGTTCTCCTAAAACTAGCATGCTAGAGGCTTCACTTTAATGACACGGTAGATGACAGTGGTGCCGGGAGCTAAAAACATGCAAACAATCATGCCCTATCACTTTTACGCAGAAAAGCGCTGTTGTATAGTGATAAGACTCCCAGCATAAAGCTCAGGAGTCCGATATTACAGTTCGGAACAAACTGTTGTTTGTAGGGGTTTTTAGCACCAGGATTGTAACGATAATAGAAGTCCTAGAATTAGTCAATAGTTAAGTGAAAATTAAATTAATTATCATTAACCTACTAGGTTGTGTTGACAAAAAATTTAACGTAACCAAATTAAAGTTCCTGCAAAATTTAGGAAAGCTAAGAAGGTGTCGGGAATTTTATCAAACCTAGAGAATATGCGTCTAAAATGTTTAATTTTACTGAAAAAACATTCTATTAAATGTCGTTCTTTATAAATATGTTTATCGTATTCACGTTGTACTTTACGGTTACATTTCGGCGGAATAACAACCTTACAACCCTTATTCTCTAAGCTTTTTACAAAGGCACTACTATCATACCCCTTATCTGCTATCAAGGTAATATCGTGGATATCTTTGGTAAGATTTTCAGCTTGAGTAATATCGTTCCTCTGCCCAGCAGTCAGAATAAACTTCAAAGGATTACCAAGCGCATCAACTTTAGTATGAATTTTAGTACTAAAACCACCTTTACTTCTACCTAAGGCTGCTTGCTCTTGATTGCCTTTGTGATACCCAGATGAACAAGCATGTGCTCTGACAATAGTCGCATCGATTATAGTTGATTCCATATCTGCATCCCTTGTTACATAATCCATTAATGCTTCCCATATACCCTGTTCTACCCATCTCTTAAATCTACGATAAATACTGTACCAATATCCATAATATTCAGGTAAAAGGCGCCATTGACATCCGCTCCTGGTTACAAACCATATCGCCTCAATAAATTTCCTTAAGCTAGCTTCATCATGGCTATGTATTCCTTTAGTTTGTTTTAAAAATGTTATAATTACTTCCCATACTCGTTCATTTATGTAATACTTCATTGTGGTGGTTTCTTTGTTTCAATGACTGAAAACTACCACTTAGTATTATTATTGCAATCCTCTATCTCTTATACCTCAACCTTATTTTTTTTGTCAACACAACCTAGGTTCTATGAAGGTTTCTATGTAATGGTCGATTTCGGCGTTATTTTTGTTCTCGAATCCTCAGCTCCCCCTAGTGCACTGCGGTTCTGTGAGCAAAAATGCATATAAATCGGCCATTACATAGAAACCTTCATAGAACCTAAACTTGCGTTATAGTCAAGTGTCACCAGCTTAAATACCGCAGGCTATAAATAAAGACGCTGCGGCTTTGTTTGCATGCTTCATCTCCTTCAAATTCCCTGTGAGATGTAAGCTGGGAGAGAGCTCTAATAGCAAGGGTCAGCATCAAGGCACAAATTAGTGTCATTATAATTAAATTTAATTAAATTATTGACGAACTCAGCAATTTCTACTATCGTTACCGATTCTGGTACTAAAAACACCTACAAACAACAGTTTTTCTGAACTGTAATATCGGACTCCTGAGCTTTATGCTGGGAGTCTTATCACTATACAATAGCGCTTTTCTGCGTAAAGGTGATAGGGCATGATTGTTTGCATGGTTTTTAGCTCCCAGCCCCAACATAATCAAATATACAACTAAACATGCTAGTGTTAGGAGAACAAAACTTTAACTAAATGATACTAATAGACTTCCTGCATAAGTCAAAAATAGTTAAGGAATTTTTAGGAAAGACAAAGCTGAGCCGACCTGCGTACATATTAGTATATCTTAGGTTATTATGATACATACATGATAGTGTGCGGGCAGCATAGTAGTCGCGTATATTTGAAGATAAATACTCTGTACGCACCTTAATGGACTATACTATACATAGACGCAACTGAGGAGTGGGAGTAAGTTTTGACCACAAAATCACTCACTAGATCGCCCTCCACTAGATTGACTTATGCAGCAAGTCTAATAGAAAGGGATCAACAGGTCTCTTCCCACCCCTAACCTACACTGATAATTGCTGTTAAAATCTATTGCTATTTATTACTAATGTGGTATACAATAGTAACTTTAAGTTTCAAAATACCTAAAATCACACTAGAAATTTATATATACTGCTCGTACTTCAAGAAGAGCAAGGAGGGTCAAAGTCGCGCACCGGAGCGTACATATTAGTACGTGAGGAGCCTCGATCTTTAGGGCACGACGACGCCAATTCTTGAAGTTCCTAGAGTATACTCCTCTGCTATGATTTTGCTACTAGGTACGATGGTAGAGCCTATAGGTAATAGGCAAGCTATTTGAGCAACGATGCATGCAAATTCATATCAGAGGAGTATAGTCCCAATTTTTGGTTAAAACCCCCAGCTACAGCTGGTGGTTATTGGGATTTTATTAACTTTTTAATCATGAGGATATATGCACTCCCCAGCACAGCTAGCGTCTACAAGTAGTAAAACAAAGTATAATTATTCTCCTTTACACGAGGCAGTACAAAATGGCGATGGACAGGCAGTAATAACGTTGTTAAAAAGGGGAGCAGATATAAATGCTCAAGATGATGAGGGGAATACCCTTTTACATATAATCTCATCTAAAAATAATGTAAGTGCCTCAAACGAAGCTGATGATATTGAAATAATGCAAGAATTATTAGCTACCCCAGGGTGTAATGTAACACTAAAAAATAAGGCAGGAGAAACTGCTTTACATATTATCTGTAAAAAAGATATTGATAAGTGGGTAGGTATTGGCCCTGCCTTACTTACACTTAATTTTGGAGGTTCTATACCTAATTCCGGTCTTACTGCATCAGATGAGGATGTTGAGTATAATCAGTATGGTAATTACGGTACCTTTAAAGCTAGTTTTCATAAAGCACAACAATTGTTAGATAAGGATAAATCTTATGCAAATATAGCAAATAATAAAGGACAACTTCCTGTGCATACTTTATTAGAAGGATTTATAGGAAAGTTATCCAGGATAGCTGGTTATGATATATTCAAAGTCGGAACCCCGCCGGTATTCCCGGACGAAGGGGTAGATTTATTAAATCTGTTACTTGATAATACTTCTAATATAAATGCACTAGATCACCAAGGTCAAAATTTTGCACATCTTGCAGTGAAATCTCAGTTTGGGGAGGTATTAGAAATATTGCTCGATAGAAATATTAAAGTGGATGCTGTAACTAAAGATGGTAGAACTGTTTTACATAATCTGTTAGAAAGCAAACACTGGTCTTGTGATGAAATAAAAGCATTGATTGAAAAAGGTGCTAAGATAGATAAGCAAGCTCTTTTATTAGCTCAACAAAATGATGCTGAAGAGGATACAATTGAGATGTTAAAAGCAGCACTTCCTGTAAATGTGCAGGATATGAAAATAGTGCTTTCTGCAGGAGAAAAAATAGATCTAACTCAACCTAATGTAGAGATGTTGCCAGATGAAATACGAAAAAAGGTAGCAAATACTATCCAACTATTTCTAACAACAATAATTGGCAACCCACAAGGCATAAACAACGCATCAGAGAATGGAGCTGATAGGGATGCTAAATATTACGATGAAGAGTTTTCTGATGGCATCACTATATCAGATATAGAAAACACAATAAAAGATGAAAAAGAGAGCTCAGACTCTAGTTCCGATAACTCAGCTGCAAGTTCTGACGATGAAGAAGAAGTTGGAGAGGGGAGAGTCGAAGAAGATATAGTCAATTCAGGAGAATTTGGTGCTAGGAGCGGCGGAACGACGCCTATATATAATAGGCCAGCATTGAGTGACGATGTCACCAACTTCTCATCAATTGACTATACAGGATTACAAAGTAACAGCGCCTCTACTCGTCCCCCAAAGAAAACTATTTCTTATGGGTCATTAGATGCATTAGCTGCTAGGCAAGTTAATCAATTCTATGAACATTTTATTAATAAGTATGTTAATTTGTATGAACCAGATGAGGAAACTCAAAATAATAATTTGCACTTAGCATTAATAAATCGACAATGGAAAATAGCAGAAGAACTGATTGAAAAATGCCCTAGCGCTAATATTAATGATCAAAATGAAAAGGGTGATAGCTATTTGCATCTTGCTATTTATAAGAATGATATTGATCTTATATCAAAACTGCTCGATAAGGATATTAATATTAATTTACAAGGTAAGGAAGGTAGCACTCCTTTAGCTGAAGCCTTATACTCCCAATATCATGATGTAGCAAAGCTTTTAATGGCCCGGGATGCAGATGTGCATGTTAAGGATGTCTATAAAAATTCTCTCCTACATCTTACAAAATCTGTACTGATATTGAAAGAATTATTAGAATTGGGTCTAGAGGTAGATAGTGTGAACAGCATAGGAGCGACACCTCTCGTATATGCAATATACCCATGGAATGCTAAAAAAGCGCAACTATTACTACAAAAAGGAGCAAATATTGAGCATAAAGTAACCGCACCCCCTGATCATGGTACGTGTTTAGATCATTTACTTACCTCCAGTTTTATATCTCAACACTTGGATAGTACTCGTATTAAAACTTGTTTTAATACCATAAAAGTATTTATTGCATATGGGGCAAGAGTAGATCAAGAGAAGCTTGAATATTTCAGAAAATCAACGTCCCCAGCCCATCTAGAAGGGGTCAAAGTCGTATTCAAAACTAAAATTATCAAAGATATATTATCTGCAAAAAGCCTCCCATCTTTGAAACATTCTGATTTGTCAATAAATCCCAACGATATGAATGAATTACATTACCAAATTATTAATGCTAGTCTAGATAAAGTTGAGCTAACTGATGATTGGTTGAAGTTAACCCAGGGCTCTGTAAGTATATTAGATGATGTTACCAACACAGTTCTCTTAAGCAGTACCCCAGAAAAGTACTTTCCTGAAGAAAGTATAAATGAGGATGAAAAGAACGATGTTACCCAAGAAGCACATAATACATCTATTGAAGCAGAAATACAACCAATTGGAGAAGTCTAAAGGAGAACGTTTAATAGAGCTTGTTGTAAAACTCTAGATTTATAATAATAAGCGATTTAAAAGTAATTTGCTCATAGCAATATAAATAAAATTTTGGGATGTTTGAGTTAAAAAATCATATTCCTTTGCTAATCTTCTACTTCTACCAAGCCAACCAAAGGTACGCTCTACTACCCAACGTCGCGGTTCAACCTTAAAACCCGACTGTTTAATTGGTAAACTCTGGACCGGAGTATCTTTATGAACCCAAACTCCATGCCTTGTTTTTCTCTTAACAATTTCCAAATCAATATCATACTCTTTATTAATATAATCCTTTAACTTGCTACCTTGTAACCCATATCAGACCATATTTTTTTAACAGCACTATATTTGGTTAACATATTAGACCTCTTGCATAACCTAATCTAATTGGTAATTTTGTCGTCGAAACTCCTCTCTGTTCCTCACGTACGTCTATGTACGCTGCGGTACTCGACTTCGTTTCTCCTAAAAATTCTTCAATTATCTTTAGGTTATGCAAGAGGTCTAATATTTAATGATCTCAAAGCCTTAAAATATAAGGTTTGTGCTGGAATATTGTGGGATAGAAAAGTCAATTTTGCTGCATATAGAAATGATAAAAATGAACTGATGGTTTTGGTGTCATCAATTGAGGTCGAAGTTGATATTTTTGCTTTATATAGGTACCGCTGGTCCATCGAACGGTTGTTTAAGCATCTCAAAAGCGGAGGCTTTGATATTGAAAAAAGTCACTTAGTAAATTTGGATAGATTCAAAAAATTATTGGTGGTAACTACTATTGCTTCAGCTTTAATAGTTAAGAATGGCTTAATACAAAATTCACTAAACCCAATCCGTATAAAACTCCAAAAAACCACTGAAAAACAATTATTTTCATTATTTACTTACGGGTTTGATCATATTAAAAATATCTTTTATCAATCTATCATTAATAGCTGTAACTCAACTAATACGCACCTTATTAATACCTCCAAAAATAGAACTTCTTACTACTTACTCTGCCTCCCTACAAAAATCGTAGGGTACTATGAACGAGAACTTTCTCAAGAGCAACTAGCAAGCAAAATCGGTAAAACTAAGCAATATATCTCAGCTATTGAAAAAGGTACAAGACAAGGTACAATAGATACTCTAAAAAAGCTCAGCTTTGTTCTAAATGTTGATTTGGGTATGCTTAGTTAAGTAATATTTGGCGCACCCGAGAGGAGTCGAACCCCTAACCTTATGATCCGTAGTCATATACTCTATCCAATTGAGCTACGGGTGCTATATAGATGATATAATACTTTGAAAAAACGGCTGTTTGTTTCCTATAATGTTAATACAATAATTATATCAGAATGGCAAGCTGTACTAAATCATTTTAAAATCAGATATCAAATATAAGATTATCAATTAATTAAGACGCTTGCATTATACTAACGAACTAGAATAATTGTCAATCAAAAAGCTATGATTTGCTGGGTCTTGTGGTAGTTGTTAAGATGGATCTAATGGTTACAGGGTCGTTAGCCAGTTGCAGCAAGTCTATTAATAAGCCTAATACTGATTCCTAGGCCGATTTTAATAAAACAATTATCAATTAATTCTCTAAAAGTGTTAATTCGAGCTGGATGCTAATCTAAAAATATGTATACTGTATATAATAGACTTCCTACATAAGTCTAAAAAGTTATTTATATCCTATACATTAGACTTCTTTATAAAACTAGTCGCCCTTATAGTGTTAGATTCAAGGAAACCTATGCTTATTGCTCTTATTCGTACAATTATTGTTCCTGGGCTGTGGAACTTAGTTGCATTTAAACATGCCAAGGCTCCTTGTATAAGAAAGGGTTTTGATACAGTAAAATCTATCATTATATTCGCTTTACTTACTATATTAATGCCTTCTATTGCTCTAAGCGCTAGTACCACCCCTGCAGGCAATAATAAGCCAACCAATATTTTAGAAATTACTCCTCCTATCACCCCCCGACTAGAAAAATATTACTTAGGCCAGTTATTTGGTAAGAATAAGCTATATATCTCATTATGTGATGCCACAATAACTGAGCGTTGCGCAAAGCCTAGAATTATTGCCGAAAATGGCGGTAGAATTGCTAAAGGTATTACTATTAGTCCCTATATTGGAGGAGAATGGAGAATTAATGAGAATTATCATATAGAATTTATTCCTGCAACTTATTGGCTTGCTAAAACAAATTATACTATCACGATTGATAAAAATAGTTTGCCCATTTTTTCCTCTCTAAACTATAATATTATCTCATTTCAAACTCAACCGTTAGCGCCTAATATTAAAGAAATGGGTTATATCCAAGATGAGTATGATCTGGAGAAAAAATTCGTGCAAGCTAAAATAGAATGGAATTATCCAGTAGAACAAAAATCTTTTGAAGAAAGACTAAAATTGAGCGTAGAAAATACTCAATCCCTATTACCTTTGTCCATAACCTTGAACGATAAAAAAACTGAAGCGACGGTTACTACTACCCTGACAGCTCTTACTGATAAAGAACGTGTTGCTTCTTTAGTAATATCGGAAGGAGTGAAGCCTTTATATGGAGGAAAAGCTCTGAGCCATTCAGATATAGAGGAAATGGATAGAACATATATGGTAGGTAAAGAGAACTTTCATAAACACCACGAACAAACATTAATACCTGACATATATTCTTACTTTAAGGTCAAGAACGTCGATTTTACTATTGTGAAGAATGAAAAGAATATACCAGAACAAATTATTGTTATTAATACTAATGTCCCAATTTCTCCTGAAGAATTAAAAAATAATTTGCAACTATTATTATTACCTAAAGATAAAGCTGGCTCTTTTATGGGCGCTCCCAGTCAAAAAGACTATCAATGGAAAAGTAGCGCAGAAATAACTAAAGAGGTATTTGATCAAAGTATGTTAGTGAATTTTGATTCCTTACCTACTTATACAAAATACTCAAGTACAAATAGTATTAAAGTTAATATGCCGCCAGGTAGATTCTTAATGCTAACACTAAAACGCGGCACTAAATCGTATGGTGATTTGATTTTAGGGCAAGATTATCAGAAAATAATTCGTGTTAATAATTTCTTGTCGGAAATTAAAATAATGTCCGAAGGATCGTTACTATCTTTATTTGGAGAAAAAAAGCTGTCAATTTATTCTTTAGGGGTGAGTACGCTCAATATAGAAATAAATCAAATCGCTAAACATAATATTAATCATCTAATTAGTCAAACTTACCAAGATAGCAAATTTCACCAACCCAACTTTCGAAATTGGAGTTTTAATGAGTATAATATATCTAAAGTTTTTGAAGAAGTTAGAGAATTAAACTCAGAAGTGAAAAATATTCCACAATATTCTACTTTAGATTTTAATCAATATTTGAAAAGTAAATCTTTTGCCCCGGCAGGAAATGAAGAAAATAAAGGTTTATTTTTTGTAAAGATATCTGATCTTAATTCTAATGTGCAAGATAAAAGACTAATTTTAATTACTGATATAGGCTTCTTAGTCAAAATTCAACAAGATGGTATGCAAGAAATTTTTGTATCTTCTATTACAAAGCAAGCTCCATTAAAAGGAGCACTAGTGGAAATCATAGGACTAAACGGGCAGGCAATTGCTACCGCGACTACTGATAGTTCTGGACATGCCTCTTTACCAAATGTTAGAAATTATATGCACGAAAAATCTCCTGTAGCATATATTATTAAACATAAGAATGATCTTGCTTTTATGCCTTATGGAAGAAGGGATAGAGAGGTAAATTACTCAAAATTTGATGTTTCAGGTATCACCGCTTCAGCAGAAGGTTTAAAAGCGTATTTATTTTCTGACAGAGGAATATATAAACCTGGGGAGCAGGGTAATATTGGGATAATAGTGAAGCAGGCGAACTTTGCTAATAACCTAGAAAATATGCCATTAGAGCTAGAGGTAACCAACCCTAGAGGGCAAATCTTTGACAAGAAAAAAATTACTCTAAATAAGGAAGGGTTGGTAGATTATTTATTTCAAACGAATGATAGTTCTCCCACTGGCACCTATAATTTTGCTCTATATATTGCTAAGGACAGATATAGGGGCAGTATGCTCGGGAATGTAGCAGTCAAAGTTGAAGAATTTTTACCTGATAGGATGAAGATACAATCTCGATTTAAGGTGCCTAGTAAAAAATTATATGTTTCCCCAGACAATCTAACAGTAGAAGTGGACTTACTGAATCTGTATGGTTCCCCTGCGGTTGGAAGGACGGTGGAAGCTACTATTAACTTAGTACAGACAGGCTTTACCAATCTAGGCTTGCCAGACTATAAAGATTATATATTTTATAGTGGGATGGTAGACGAAAGACATTTTACTGAAAAACTGAATACTAGTATAACCGATAATAATGGGCATACAGAATTTGATTTAAACCTCAAACAATATAGCAATGCTACCTATCGAGTTGACTTTTTGGCCGAAGGATTTGAGCCAGATTCTGGTAGGAGTGTTAAAACTACTAACACAATTTTAGTATCTCCACTTCCGTATATTATTGGGTTTAAACCAAGCAGTAATCTAGCATACCTTAAACGGCACGACGAATGTAATCTAGAATTTATTGCCTTAGATAATGAAGGTAATAAAATTAGCATACCTCAGCTAGAAGTTGAATTAAAAAGGATAAATCATGTTAATAGCTTAACCTACCAAGCAGATGGTAGTTATGCTTATCAGTCCTTACCCATAGAAACCAGTATCACTAAAAGCGTAATTGCTGCTAATACTGGTTTAAGTTATCTGTATAAGCTCTCAACGCAAGAGGTAGGAGATTATGCTATTTATCTCCGCGATAAACAAGACCCTGATAAACTAGGTAGGGTCTTTTCACATATAGAATTTACCGTAATAGGAGAAGGGAACGTATCTGCCAGCTTAACTAAAAATAGTTCCTTGAAAATTAAAACCAATAAAGCAGACTATAAGGCTGGCGAGGAAATAGAAGTCAGTGTTACTGCCCCTTATATTGGTTATGGGTTGATCACTATTGAAACGGACAAAGTGCATAATTTTACTTGGTTTAAAGCTCATACTAGTAATAGTACACATAAAATAACGGTTCCTAAAGATTTTGAAGGTAAAGGCTATATTAATGTGCAGTTTATTAGGTCACTGGCCTCAAGTGATATTTTTATTAGTCCTTTCAGTTATGCGACCATCCCCTTTACTGCTAATATTGAGAAACGAGAACAAAAAATTATTATCGATGTACCCAAGAAAATACAGCCGGGGCACGATCTAACGTATTAAATACCGTACTAAAAGGCCAGGGAAAATAGCCATCTTTGCGGTTGACGAAGGTATATTATTATTTGGTCGTTATCAAACTCCTAACCCTATCAATTATTTTATTAATAGTAGAGCTTTAGAAGTAACTACTGCTCACGTGTTAGACCTAATCCTACCGGAATATTCCCTGCTGAGAAGATACTCTAGCGCCGCAGGCGACGGGGTTTATCGATTATGGTAAAAATTTAAACCCCTTTAAACGCAAAACACAGCCACCAGTCGCCTTTTGGTCGGGGGTACTCGACTCTTCCACGAGCGAGCAAGAATTAAGTTTCCCGATCCCTGACTATTTTAACGGTACTATTAGAGTAATGGCGGTTGCAAGTAATCAAGAGGCAATTGGGAGCACTGCAGAGACTACATTAGTGCAGGGCGAGTTTGTGATTAGCCCTAATCTACCATTATTTGCCTGCCACCCCTGGGGATGAATTTACTATTCCTATCACAATTGCTAATAATGTAGCAGGATCAGGCAATAGTGCTAAAGTACAAATTAATGCTCAGCCAAGTAGCCATCTAGAGTTACTTGATTGCCCCAAAGAAATGTTAATTGCAGAAGGAAAAGATAGTACTGCGCAAGTACGCGTTAAAGTTAAGGAGATATTGGGAAGCGCTAGCATCCAAATTACTGCTGCTCTAGGCGAGAGTAAGGCTTCAATAACTAGTACTACGAGTATTCGTCCTGCTAGCCCAAAGGTTACTACTGTTGACACTGGCTATACCAATAATAAAGAATTAGATATTGTTATGTCTAGAAAAATTTATCCCGACTTTGGGAAGGTGAAAGTCTCTCTTTCTCTACTACCAGTTGGGATTATTACTGGGCTTAAAGAATATTTAGATAATTACCCTTATGGTTGTACCGAACAATTAGTTAGCCAAAATTTTCCTAATGTATTATTGTATGATCAGCAGGATTTAGTGAGTGGATTAGAGCTGCAGCGTAAAAAATTATACGAAGGCCTAACGCAAGTATTCACCACTATTAGCGAGAGACAAAATATGATGGTAGTTTTAGCGTATGGGGTAATTATGGGGCCTCGGATGACTTTACTACAGTATACACTATGCATTTCTTTACTGAAGCTTTAACGAAGAACTTGCCCGTACCAGATCATACCTTTAGTGCTGGTATTGATTACCTAAAAAATATGGCTAATAAAGCAATGTTTTCCAAAGATCAAGCGCGGGAGAAAGCTTATGCTATTTACATTTTAACTAGAAATAATGTGGTGACTACTCATTATATCGCTAACGTTATAAATTATTTAGAAACTGCTTATAAAGATCAATGGCATAATGATTTAGTAGCAATATACCTCGCTGCTACTTATAAGATGCTCCATATGATCCCAGAAGCTAATCAGCTATTAGAGCAATTTAATTTAAGTGCTACTATAAAAGCGGATGTTCAGGCTCCAACATCTTATAATTACAGCTTTTATAGTAATTTAATTAAATATTCCCAATATATTTATCTATTATCCCTACATTTTCCTGAGAGATTAGACAAGTTTACTCGTGACTTGAGTGCTAGCATAGCAAACTCGATCAATACAGGGTATAATACTATTGCTTCATCCTATGCTATTATGGCCAGCTTAGCCTACAGTAATACAATGAACAGCACTGTAGATAATTATTTTACACTTCAGCAATATGGTCCTCAAGCGTCCCAGGCCCCAGAACTCAATTTAAAAGCTGCACGAATTACTACAACTGAACTAGGGGTGGAAACTAATAAGTTGAAGATTATTTCTACTGCTCCTAATTTCTTCTACCAATTGATAATAGCAGGTTTCGATCAGAAGGTAGGAGATACAAGGGAGGAAAACGGCATTGAGCTTGATAGGCAGTATGTGGACGAACAAGGGGAACCAGTGAGCAAAGTTAAACTCGGCAGTACAGTAAACGTTTTATTAACTATCCGGTCCGCAAGTAATGCTACCTTACCAAATATAGCAGTAGTAGATTTACTGCCAGGTGGTTTTGAGTTAGACAGTGCGCCGAATATTAAAACAAAATTGTTAGAAAGCTGGGAACCATATTATGTTGATAAGCGAGATGATAGAGTAGTAATATTTGGTTCAGTCCCGGATTATAAAGTGCAATATCAATACAAGATTAAGGCAGTAAATAAAGGTACTTTTACTACTCCCGCCTGCTATGGGGAGTCTATGTATATCCCTAGTATTTATTCGAGAGGTGTTATTGGTAGTATAGTCATTGAGTAGCCGTTGGTCCTTGCGCAAAAAATTATACCATTTCCGAAAACTAATCATCACATCGCCTTACTTCATGTTCTTCGCTATATTGCTAGGGGGTATTACCTCATATAACGCCATGTTCGACTTTTTTTTAGCAGGTAACTAATTTTTCGAGTTGTGTTGGCACAAGTTTTAAAGACTTTGTCAAAAATGTAGCAATAGTATGAGCAAGTAATTTTCTAGCGATGCGAGATTGTAGATGCCAGTAACTCTTAACTCTGATAGCATTAATAGCAAAACGTTCTGTAAGCTGACCAATAACAGT
Source organism: Candidatus Tisiphia endosymbiont of Beris chalybata (assembly GCF_964026555.1). Lineage (NCBI taxonomy): Bacteria > Pseudomonadati > Pseudomonadota > Alphaproteobacteria > Rickettsiales > Rickettsiaceae > Candidatus Tisiphia > Candidatus Tisiphia endosymbiont of Beris chalybata. The sequence goes on from NZ_OZ032159.1 coordinate 318,801, forward strand.
TTCAATTAAACGACGAGTAGCAGTAATCCATTTAAGGAAATTCTTGGATCTATTATCCTTCATATTCTTTTTTAAAGGTGTTTGTAAATCAATGTTTTTGGTGGCCAACTCATCTTTTAAATCCTGACCAAGATAGCCTTTATCGCCCAGTACCATGCCACTAATATTAGGAGACATTACTTGCAGAGCTTCACGTTCAGACCCATTAGCAGGAGTTATCATGAATCCAGCTATTCGACCTTCTTCATTAATTAATACGTGTCCTAGAAAACCGTAATAATAGCTATCTTTCGAAGCGCAGTACCCATAGTCAGCGTATTCCTTAAAACATCGCCCTCTCGTTGCTCGGGCCAAATTTATTACAGGAATCGGTACCCCATCTATCATATGCAGATCTGATTTGCTTGCACTCTTAAACAAGTCGGCAAGCAGCATGTTCTTAATAGATAAAAGACCGCTACATTGCTTCACATAAGACGGTCTACTCTTTAGATTGGGAAACCATTCTTGAAAATGACGTTTAAAATATTCCCATATCTGCTTGTCTTGGTGCAAACCGATAAATTCTCCCACCACTTCCATTGTTAATGCTTCCACGTCACTTAAGCAAGGTGGAAATCCTGCTTTCCTTACTTTGATATTTTTGGTTATTATAGTCATTTTTTCTTCTATGAAACAATACACAGTAATGATAAACTCTTCTAGGGTCATAGCTTCTTTCTCGATAATTGAACTATGACCTTATTAGGCTATCCTATTCTTTTGTCAATCTTAAAAAAAAGTCGAACATGGCGTTCATATATGATTATTATTAAGCCCCCTTTGCTGACCGAGGCAAGTTTCTCAAGGGTAGTGCTTGATAGAGAGGGTGAACTCATGAGAATGTCACTTTCGTTAGACCAGAAATATAGATTATATGTGCCTCTTACTGACATTTCTCCAAAATTAATACAAATTATTCTATTATATGAAGATCAATATTTTTATAGCCACATAGGAATAAACCCTAGCTCGTTGTTAAATGCTTTTGTTAAGACCTATATTACAGGTAACCGAAAGGTTGGGGGTTCAACTATTACTATGCAAGTAGCGCGGATAAAATTTGCTATTAACTCAAAGAATATAATAGGAAAATTATGGCAAATTATTAAAGCAATACATTTAGAGTTACATTACACAAAAAATGAAATTTTAGAAGCGTATTTAAACCTTGTTCCTTATGGAGGGAATATTGAAGGGGTGGGAGCAGCAAGCTATATCTATTTTAGGCGGCCAGTAAAGGATTTGAATATAATTGATAGCGTAACCCTTGCAATAATACCCCAGCACCCTGTTAAAAGATCTCCCCAAAGTAACGGCACCTTTAATACTGAGCAGATAATGCTTACCAGAAAACGTTTGTTTAATCGTTGGGTGCAAGTCCACCTCGAAGATAAAGTATATGAAAAGCTTCTTCACTTACCCATAACGTTTAACTCTACTAAAGAATTACCGTTTTTATCACCTCAATTTACTTTATCCTTGCTTGCTAATTATAGTAGTAACATTATTTCCTCAACTTTAGATAAGGATTTACAAATTACCTTAGAAAAACAAATAACAAATTATGTAAATTCATACAGTAATTATGGGATACGTAATAGCGCAGCTCTACTTATTGACTTTATTAATATGGAGGTATTAGCTAGTGTTGGCTCAGCGGATTTCTTTAACAGCTCTATTGATGGTCAAGTTGATGGGACCAGGGCTAAACGTTCTCCCGGCTCAACCCTTAAACCATTTGTGTACGCTTTAGCCTTTGATCAAGGTCTAATCCATCCTTTAACGGTACTGCAAGATTTACCACGGCAATACGGTAATTACCTAGCAGAAAATTTTGATAGTAAGTTCATGGGTCCTATTAGTGTTCGTGAATCATTAATCAAAAGCAGAAATATCCCGGTTTTATATCTTGCTTCACAACTTAACTATCCAACTTTCTATGAATTTTTGCGCAGCGCTAATATTACTAAACTAAAAGCTTTTCCCTATTATGGACTAACTATGGCTCTGGGCTCGGTGGAAGTCACTATGGAAGAATTAGTAAAGTTATACGCTATGCTAGCGAATTTAGGGGTATATCAAAACCTTAACAAAATTAGAGATAATAATATATCTAGTCAATTTCAGGAAATGGCTACAGGTGCCCACAAGGAGCAAAAGCAATATAATAGTCAAACCTACGTCAACACCAGCAGCCCCGTCGTGCCACCCCACCACCCCTTACAAGGGGAAGGAGAGAATATAAAGCCAAAGGTGAGACTCTTAAGTAAGGAAGCTAGCTATTTAACCTTAGATATTTTAAAAGATATAGGGCAGCCAGGATTTAATTATAATATGGCTAACCTTAATAGCAGGCTACCAGTTTACTGGAAAACAGGTACTTCAAGCTCATTTCGGGATAGCTGGGCTATTGGAATATTTGGAAAATATGTACTTGCAGTATGGGTGGGCGATTTTAAAGGAAATACTAGAGGAACATTTATTGGAGTCAAGACAGCCGCCCCCTTATTTTTTAATATCATAAATGCTATAGTAGATAAAAAAGCTAGTGAAGATCTATTGTTAAATAAATACCCGGAACTAAAAATTACTAAAGTAGCAGTATGTGCCGATACGGGAGAGGTAAATAATAATTCATGCTTGGTGAAAGCTATCACTTGGTTTATTCCAGGGGTCTCTCCAATAAAACCAACTGGTATATATCAAAAAATTGTGTTACCTACTACTAATATACCTCGTGTAGAATTGGCGCCAAGCAGGGAAGGTGAAGGCGTCTTATCGCCCCAAACCGCAGGGCGCCCTGAGTCATGTGAAGATCCCCGCACCGGAATCTTCCGCCAATTCCCAGCAGGAGTAAGCTGCGAAAAAAGTCTATTATCTAAAGAGCCTAATATTTTAGGCAAGGAAGAGGATGATCATACTCCTTTAGCGGTTAGTTATAAAAAATTAGAAATTACTTCTCCCTTAAAGAATGTTATATATTCACTAAAAAATAACAATCAAATAATTTTATCTGCCAATACGGATTCTAGAGCCAAGGAAATTTTTTGGTTCGTTGATAATAAGCTGATAGGGCGAACAACCCCCAACCAACCATTATCATGGACAGCTAAACCGGGCAAAATGGTGTTACGGGCGGTGGATAATAATGGAGCAAGTGATACGCAATTGATAATAACCAGCAATTAGGTCCTGTGAAGGGATTTTGCAAGAAAATTTAAGTTTTATAAAAATTATAATTATAAAGGATTAAAATGATTGTTTTAGATAAAGCCATTTTTTGGGGTATCATTATTGGGGGTTTGATTGCTTCTTTAATATTAATCTCGGATATCTTAACGCCCTTTTGTATTGCCGGGGTAATATCTTACTTATTACAACCAGTAATTTATAAGCTTTCCCACCGCCATAAATATCCGCGAAATATGATAGTGGCGATAATTTTTGGCTTATTTGTTAGTATTTTTATTGTGGTGGTAGCGGTCATATTACCAATAATATATCAACAAATAACGTTGCTTATTAGTAAAATTCCTACTTATAAAGATTATTTACAAACAGAATTAATTCCCCTTATTACCGCTAAAATTCAAGCAGTAGAACCATCCATAGCTAATCAAATAAAAGATTTAATTAATAATTTGGCTAATAGTCTCTTCTCTATGATGACTAGCCTAGCTAATAATATTTGGCATTATACGATGGTGACCATCAATGTATTTCTGATCCTGGTATTAATTCCTATTATTTTATTTTATTTTCTACGAGATTGGGGTAAAATCATCACGACTATAGATAATTTATTGCCTCTAAAAAATAAACAAAAGATTAAGCAAATGTTAACTGCTATTAATAATACTTTAGCTGCTTATGTAAGGGGACAACTTAATATTTGTTTATTATTATCAACTTATTATAGTATTGCCTTATGGCTTGTTGGGGTGGATTTAAGCGTATTGTTAGGTGTTTTATCTGGTTTTTCTATAATTATCCCATTTGTGGGGGTATTTATAACTTTTTTCCTGACAATGATAGTGAGTTACTTTGCTTTAGGGATAGGGAATAAATTATTTTATATAGCTATTATATATATTATTGGCGTGCTGGTTGAGGGTTATATATTAACCCCTAAAATGATAGGAGATAAAATAGGGCTACACCCTTTATGGATAATATTTGCGGTTCTGGCGCTTGGTAATTTATTTGGTTTTATTGGGATATTTTTTGCGGTGCCTATGGCAGGTATAATAAAAGTGTTATTTTTAAGCACTATTGAATTATATAAATCTAGTAAGTTTTATAAGTCTTAAACATGATCCAAGATTCACAGCAATATATATTACCGTTATTTGATAATGTTTTATATCCTCTGGATAATTTTATTAATTCCCCTTCTAATCAAGCCGCTTATGAAGCAATTAATAATTGGCCTAATATTTGGGGGATAAAACCATATGAGCTGGTACTGTTAATTTACGGCCCTTCTTCTTCTGGTAAAACCTATCTTACTAAAATATGGCAAAGTTTAACGGATGCTTTGGTTATTACTAAAGATTTAAATATATTAAGCAATGAGTTAATCTCACGTTATAATGCTTTTATTATAGAGGATATAGAAGGGCTAGAAGAGCGCGAAATACTTCATTCTTTTAATTTACTCAATGAGTCGGGTAAATATTTATTAATGACTACCAGTAGTTTGACTAATAGCTTTGCCTTGCCGGATTTATCTTCGCGGATTAATGCCAGCTTACAGATAAAGATTAACCCTGCTGATGATGAATTAATAACGAAATTAATTTTTAAATACTTTTCTGAGCATTCAATCATGGTGAACGAGCAGGTAATCAAATATTTATTAACTCATTTGCCTCGGCAATGTGCCGAAATAATAAAAACACTAGCCAAGATCACCCATTTTGCTTTAGTCCATAAACATGCTATTACTATTTCTTTGATTAAAAATGTGCTCTCTAACGCCTCTAGTGACTGAAAATCCCCAGGTCTAATTTTTTCCTATCTCCTGTTTACAAGTTTTTGTGTCTTAAAATATCTTTTTCTATCAATTTTTCTAATAAAGCACTTGCTTTATTTTCATTAATATTTTATATTGCCCTCGATTAAAAAATATTAATATTTTAATATATACATTAATACTTTAATCGTTATGCAACCACAACTGTAGTTTGGTAGTTTTGATAAAATAAAAACCAAAAAGACAGGTTTGTTGGTTAAAAGAATTTATATTAATTAAGAAGGAGATAAAGGATATGCTACCCTTAAAGGAGATACGACATGCTGGAAGCCCTCTGGGCAAGACATTAGACTCGTCAGTCACAAGTACTAATAATTCCAATTGGCGCACAAAAGAGAATCTGAAGCCGGAAAAAAAGAGTAATAGTAAGTCTACTAATCAAGAACCAGGTAGTGGTGCAGGTGAGTTTGATGAGCTTGTAGATGAGTTGAATGAGTTTATTAACGTTCCTGCTAATAATACTATAGACTCAAACAATACTGGCGGCGGAATACAAGAATCTTGGCGTGGGGCACAACCAAGGAATATAACAGAGGATATAGGTTTAATACTTACTGAGGGGGATCAGGGGCTGCCGGATGGAATACAAGACTTCAGAGCGTGGTACCAGGAAAATAACCACTCTACATTCCAGCCCTTTGTTAGGGGTGCTCCTATGTCTAGTACGTTTACCCCTGCTTTAAATGGACCAAATAACCCTAATGATTTAGTGTCTGCTCTAAAAAATCATCCATGGTTTACTGCTACTATGGCCAGCTTAAGCATAATAGGGTTCGTGGCACTTGGATCCTTGGGATGCCAGGGAGCCAAAAAGCTATATAGTTGGGGTATGAAGATGGTGGTAAATTCGGATCCCCATGTATCCCACCCGCAGGCTGGTGGAACAGCTGTTGATACAGAAATGCAACCAATGCGGAAGAATCCTAGCAAAGATACGGCCCTTTATAACCTTGCCCCACAGGACGAGGAATCTGAAGGGGTAACAAAGAAAACCCAGGATTGTAGTACTACTACCGCTCCGCCTGTGCCAGACCATCAAATGGCTCAGCCTTTTCTTCTGAACCCATCTGATAATGAGTGGAGAGAGGTAGCATTTAAGCGGCAAGCAGCGGGAGCAAGCTATATTGATCTTCTCAATAACCAATCTGACACTATAGAGCCTATAAAAGTGTTAGGTGATTTCAACTCACAAATTATTGATAGTATAGACCCTTAAGGGTGCGTACAGGGTATTTATCTTTAAGTATGCATGGCTGTTATGCTGGCCATATACTATCGTGTATGTATCATAATGATATAAGCTATACTCACGATTCCGTTGCTTAAATCTTACGAATGGGATTTAGCTACTATTATTTTTGAGATTTAATTTCTGGTAAATATGTTCTTCTATTTCTGAAGAACATATTTATGCAGGAAAGTCATTATGTTTTAAAAATATCCCCCTCTACCTTGTACATTAATTTCACCTATAATCTCTTCCCCAATTCTTGGCTTATTACCCATAAATTTCAACTTTTCAAACCCCCTTCTATCCAGAAAAGTAATCTATTTTAACACAACCCCTACTAAAGTTGTGACAAAAATGTTATAAAAGTAGTTGCTTTCTTTGCTATTAGCTATTAACGTATAAATTCATAATTAGCTTTTAAGGGTAGGTTCATGTCCACAATGTCGTTAGATGTTCTTGTTGTTGATGATGAAATAGATATTAGAGATTTAGTGTCAGATATTTTAAAAGACGAAGGGTTTACGGCGCGTACAGCCGCTGATAGCACTCAAGCCTTTAAAATGCTGCATGATAAAATTCCTTCTGCGATAATTCTAGATATTTGGCTACAAGGTAGCGAACTTGACGGGCTGGGAATTTTAGAGATCGTGAAAAAACGTTATCCTTTAATCCCGGTTATAGTAATAAGCGGCCATGGCACTATTGAAACAGCGGTAAGTGCTATTAAAATGGGAGCTTACGACTATTTAGAAAAACCTTTTACGCATGATAAGCTCATAATCTTGTTAAAACGTGCGTGTGAAGTAACCAAATTAAAACGAGAAAATATTAATTTAAAATCCAAGGTGATTGATAAAGCTGAGTTAATAGGCAATTCTCCTATCACCACTAAGCTAAAAGCAGATATTGATAAAATTGCTTTAACTACTAGCAGGGTATTGATTCAAGGTAAAATTGGCAGCGGTAAAGAGTTGGCAGCTAGGTTAATTCATAAACAATCAAAACGTGCTAATGCACCCTTTGTGGTATTCAGCCCTATATGTATGAGCCTTGAAAAAATTAACCAAGAATTATTTGGAGGATATGAGGAGCAAGAAAACGGCGTAAGGCGCTTATCCGTATTAGAAGTAGCTAATAATGGCACTTTATATATTGATGAAATAATAGCTCTGCCTTTGGCTTTACAAGCCAAATTACTTAAATTTTTACAAGAGCAAACATTTGATAAAGCAGGGAATAAATCCGTAAAACTTGATGTAAGATTTATTACGGCTACTTCTAGAAATATACCGGAAGAAATTGCTAAAGGAAGTTTGTTAGAAGATTTATATCATCGTTTAAATGTCACTTTTCTTAAAATCCCATCGTTATATGAGAGAAAAGATGATATACCAATATTAGTGAAATATTTCATCAAACAGCTTGCCAAATTTTCAGGTTTAAAGGTGCGGGAATTCTCCGATGAAACGATTGCCGCCTTGCAAGTGTATAACTGGCCGGGTAATATAAGACAGCTGCGTAATATGGTGGAGTGGACCTTAATTATGAATCCCTTAACCTCTAATAATAGCGAGCTGATCAGACCTAATATGATCCCCGCTGAGATTTTAGTTAATGGCCCGAGCATCAGTAAGCAAGAAGAGAACCTGGACATGATGTCTATGCCTCTTAGAGAAGCAAGAGAAGTATTTGAAAGACAGTATTTATCAGCACAGATGACAAGATTTAATAATAATATCTCTAAAACTTCTTCATTTGTAGGAATGGAGCGGTCGGCATTGCATCGTAAGTTAAAATTACTTAATTTACATATTCCTAGTAATAAATTTCATGATGAAGAATATAGTGAGAATTTATAAATTTTGTATACTCTTCGTCTTTCAATTAGTACTCGTGAGCGGCTGCTCTGCACCAGAAAGAGATGAGCATGGGTTATTGTCTCCAAGCCAAAGCGCTGTTATTAGGGATTACATAGAGGCGCAAAATAAACGTCGGTTACCTGTAAACATTAAGGGTAAATTTGGCACAAATCTAAGAGGATTAAATTTACTGCGGGTTAAGTTAATTAAGGAAGATCTGTCAGGAGTGGATTTAAGCTTTTGTGAAATATCTCTGGTAGATTTTTCAGGAACAAATTTTGAAAAGGCAATTTTTACTAAATCAGTAATTCAAGAAAGTGATTTTACAAATTGTAACCTGCAAAAAGTATCATCGTTTGGTTCAGATTTTCAAGCTTCTATATTTGGGAATGCTACCTTTCAGGATGCTAGTTTTATTCAAACTAACTTTGAAGGTACGGAGTTTATTAAAACTAATATAGAAAAAGTCAATTTTGAAAATTCACGATTTACCAGCGCTTTCTTTGATGAAAGCACTATTACTAACTCTAATTTTCAGAAAAATAATCTAGTTGAAGCTAGCTTTAAACATGCTATTATCTCTAATTCAATTTTTTATGGGGCTGATTTACGAAGAATAATAGCTAAAGAAGCTCAAATGACTGGCTGTTATTATGAATCTTCTGACTTAACAAGCGCAGACCTTGAGGGGTCTATTATTAATAATTCTGATTTTACTCATAGCTTTATTAATAACGTGCAGCTAAAAGGTGTAAAAATTACTAATTGTCTATTTGCTTTTTCGTCAATGCAAGCAGTAAAATTCGACAATACTATTATTGCAGACTGTAACCTTACCAATACTAATTTTAATAACGCTATTTTTAATCAGGTAACAATCCAAAATAGTATTTTGGATAATAGCCATTTTAATGAAAATAATATAAGAGGGACAGTATTAAAAGATAGTAGTGCTAAATCCGTCAAATTAAATAGAGTGAATATGACGGGGGGGGAGATTGCGAATAGTAACCTAAGTGGAATAATATTAAATAATAGCTATATCAAACAAGCAAGTATTATTAACGCTAATTTAACTGATAGTGAAATAATAAATTCTGCGTTCCATGATACTCAATTCAAACAAGTAAATTTGACTAAAGCCTTAATTCAAAATACTTCATTTGTGGGGGATAAGTTTATATCAAGTACTTTCTATCAGAGCGCTATAATAGATTCCAATTTTCAGGAGGTAGTTTTTGCGGCTTCGCCTATTTCTAATTCTCAAATTAATAATGTTAATTATATAAAAAGTAGCTTTACTGATTCGGATTTTAAAAGAAACATTATTATAGATAGTCAAGGCTTTGGGGAAGCAAAAACCGAAGATATTATATATTCTATCAAGTCTTTAGAACAAGTAAAAGATCTAACAAAGATGAATTTTCAAGGTTTAGTATTGACTGGGCTAAACTTTAAAGAGACAGTTTTTTCAGGTTCTGTTTTTAAGAAAGTTAACTTAGCTAATTCGGTCATGCAAAATTGTACATTACACGATAGTGACTTTACTATGGCAAATTTTAATAATGTCGACTTCAGTAATTCCTCTCTGGTGAATAGTACTTTAGAATCAGCAAAAATTTATAACGTAAATTTTAATAATGCCGACCTGACTAACGCAAATTTTAATAAGGCATTTGTTAATAAAATATCGTTAGTTAAGACAAATTTAAAAGGGACAAGGGGCCTAAAATAATGTTTAATATATCATGGAACAAGAAATGCCAGAAACCCAAAGAGAGCTTGTTTCCAATGGGGGAAGCGGACACTATCACTGTATTAGGGTATTTTCAAGGGGTAGCCACTCCTGGGGAGGCTAAGCCTGTAAAATTTGATAAAGAGCAAGGTGTTAAATACGAAATAAACATAGGCGGTAAAATTTATGGATCAATCTATGAAAAAATAATATCAGAACCTGTAACAGTTAAAATAAACTGGGATCAAAGTTTTACTATTTATAATTATAGGTCTATTCAGTTGCCAAATAAAATGGAGTTAGAACTACCTGATACTACCTTACAGATTGGGCTAATTTTAGATAATGATAGGGGGATTAAGCTCCTTCCGTGTAATGCCCTTTATTTGAAGATAATTTATCAAGATGATGGTAAATTAGTAAAATTTGGAGTGCCAGGTACGCCATTAATTTTTGATTGTAAACAGTTAAAAGAGTGCCCTGTTGTCACCAAATATCATAACACCATCTATACTTTGCCTATTAGTAACGAGGTTTATATAGATCTAGACCAGCGTGGGGTTGTTAAAATTGGTGATGATAATCCCGCTTATTTGTGGGATCGTTGGCCCTAACCACGGCGAGTCAGTGTTCTACTGCGACTAAGGTTTTTATCATTAGAAGGACCTGCATTTATGCAGGGATGAGGCCTCTTGGGGCACTCTAATTCTGCCTGTGATTGGGGTAATAATCCTAGGCTTGAATCAGGCGGTACATTTAAGGGGATGGGGGTCTTGTGCTGCCTTTTTGTTGCAAATTCCTTAGCAAAATTGGATTTAGAATCAGCACCATATGTACTAATGTTTGTGAATATAAACCGTTTAAATTTTACATTATCTGCTATTAAAGAGGCGACGTCAGGCGGGGGAGAGTCTGCAGCGCTAATTTGAATTAGAGCATTTCTTCTTGTATCTTCTAGCACTGCTATTTCTTGCAATATTGCTATTTTTTGTTGTGGTAATATACTCTCATCTGCTAGGGTAGCCTTTATTAGCTCAATCTTTGTTGAAACATTTTTCTCCTCTAAGTTTTTATCTAGCTTTTCTATTATAATGTCGATTTCTTGGTCATTTTTGTAACCCAAAAATATAGACTGGCTTACGCTTTCTTTTACTCCCTTTATCCCTTTGTGGTCTGCGGTTATTGTAGACTCTCTATCTTGTATAATATACTTCTCTGATATGAAGTTGCATGCGTCGTTGCTCAATGCTCGCTTATTATCTATAGGCTTCGCTCCATCGCGCCCAGTTGCAAAATCATTTGAGAGAGGGATAGACCTCTTTCGAAACTCTATTTCTACTGGTAATTGGGACAATGAATCTAGGCTCGAATCCTCACATACCCGCCCGTACGCTGCGGTTTTGCGCGCCTCATCTCCTTCAAATTCCCTGCTCAACGCGAATTTCGAAAGAGGCCTAATGTCTCTATCTTGTATAATATTGTTGGGCTGAAGAGGTAAGATGGTTTTTTTCATTCCCTCAATAGAGGAAATGGATTGCGAACTAGTATCCTCTTTAGCATTGACTATTTTAGCATTAGCTGGGGGGAGGGGGGCGGCACTTATAGGCTTTGCTGCCACTAATGGAGTTTTTACTTCTTGAGCTATCGTCTTACCTTTCAGTTGCGTAGTAAGCAAGGAGGGGAGATTACCTGCTGCAGCATTTTCTATAGAAGTAGGAGATGTAGGAAGAGCTTTCTTAGCTATATGAGAAATTTTTGGGTGCAATTCTTCTTCTTGACCTTGTTCTTTAATTATCATATAGAACAATTTAGTGATCATTTTTATCAAAACTTGAGAAAGGTTATTGGTAAACTGATACGCTTCTCTAAATCTTGTCTTGAATTTTTGTTTATTATTAGAACTGATTATAGTATCAAAATAGGAGAAATGTGTTCGTATTAATTGCTTTAATTGATTTTCATCAATTGACTTTGCGTTATTTAAAAGGCCCAGTTTAATTTGCACTCCATATTCTTCCAAAGATCCTTGCCTTTTTTGCATTACATCTTTAAAGCTAGTTTTGATATCTTCTACTGTAATTGTTTCTGCTGCTACCTTATGGAATTTATGAGGCATAGCCTTTCGGGCCCAATTGACTAATGCTTCATTATTGTAATAACGTATTAATTCTTGGAAAGCCTTATCAATGGTTGGGTCTAGGTTAATTTTTGCGGTGTTGATTAAGCTGTCGGCAAATAAATTATTATTTTTTAAAAAATCAGGAAATTCTCTATAATGGTTAGTGGGGCCTAGTAATGGAAGGTGTCTACTAATAGAATGTGGATGTATTTTATCCTCCAACTTATTAAGGCTGGCAGCAAAATCTATCCGCACTAATCTAGGTGGTTCCGTTAAATTATTTGGATTTCTAATAACCCCTATATTGCCTGTATGGATGTCAAAATCATTTGTTACTAAACTTGCAGGAGCTATTTTCTCAAAATCTTGATAGTTTAGTTCTATAAAAGCATTAGTAAGAGTTTTAGCCAACAACTCTCTGCTGCCCATATTTAAAGGTCTGCCCTCTTTTCTAAGCCAGTCATTTGGTTTAGTTGTGTCTGACATGTTCTCGTCCATGTCTTTATACATGTCATTACTGTAATTCTCTAAAAAGTCAGATTTTACATATATATTTGAGCCATCATCTTGAATCCCCCCTTCTGTATAGTATTTGTAACTGATAGATTGAGGCGCAATAAGTGACACTTGCGCTCCAGAGCCTGGGCTTAGGGCTTGAAAACATTGTGAGCCGAGAAATTCAGCAATATTTTTGCTATGATCACTCTCACATTTAACCATCGAGAGCTTGCCATTTTCATCTTTATATATTCCTCCTGCTATTCCCGCGTCATTTGCTCCAGATTCTTTGCGCTGATAGGGTTCTAATCCCTCAAACTTTATTTGCTGTGGTCTTTCTTGCAGCGTTGACATGTTACCTCCCCCAAGCTATCATTATATACTCTAGGAACTTCAAGAATTGGCGTCGTCATGCCCTAAAGATCGAGGCTGCTCACGTACTTTATAGTACGCTGCGCTGCTCGACTTTGCCACTCCTAGCTCTTCTTGAAGTTGACCTTCGTCTACTAACTCTTCAGGTACGAGCAGTATACTTCCTGCATAAGTCGATCTAGTTGGTGTCGGTCTAGTGGATAATCTTGTTGTCAAAACTTGCCTCCGCTCCTTCATGTACATTTAAGTCTAGTTCGGTGCTCAGCTTCGTTGAAAATTCCTAAAAACCCCTTAACTTTTCGACTTGTTGCGAATATATTATAATAAGTTGGTAGATTTGTCAAGAATTTTACAAATCTATGGTTACTGGGGCGTAAAATATTTCAATTAAATACTCAAGTCAAGAACTGCATCCTAGCGATTTTAGACTATATACTGTTCGCACCTGAAGAGAAGTATAGTCCAATTTTTGAGAACAAAAGAGATTTTATCGGCAATGCCATTTTATTTGGGGATATCAAGGAAATTCAGAAAATCTCGTAGCTCCTGCCTAGCTGCTACGTGCGATATATTAAAACTTTTACCGTAGTTAGCGGTTGTTAGATCAAGTAAGGTTAAACCTTGTAAAAATAGCTCCCGGAAGATTACTCTTTCGCTAAAACCGGGAGAGATTTTAAAGCTAATCCTTTTTGATAATTGTTCAAGCGCAGCATAAACCTTCCTTTTATTTACTGCATCCAAATTGCTGAGCCTATTGCGTATTATAATCCAGTCAATTGTCCCACCATTTCTACTAGCTTTTTGCATTTTTTGTTCCCAAATCATTTGACTATATATTGAAGGAGTGATAACTGAGAAGTTATTAGCATCAACTTTAGCTAGTACATCAAAATCAAGAAAGCTATCATTAATGGGGGTAATTATAGTATCCGCATAAGAATGAGCTAACCGAGAGAGAAAAGAGTAACTACCTGGGGTATCAATAATAATGTAGTCTGCCTCTTGCGTTTGTTTAAATATTGCTTCAAAATTAGCTCTTTCTTCTTCTTCCTTTGGCCCTATAGCTTGTTGAGGGCTTTCAGTTAAATGAAAATGTGCAGGACAAAGGACTGTTTGAGTTGGATTATTTAGGTTATAATTAGTCCTATTAGCAAAATAGTTAGTTAATGAGGCTTGTCTAGTATCTGTGTCTATACTTGCAACTTTATAACCATTATAAAGTAAGCTAACAATAAGATGCATAGAACAAGTAGTTTTACCGGCCCCCCCTTTTTCATTACCTATTACAAAAACATGCCCTTGCTTATGCTTATTGACCTTCATAGTAATCTTTGATTAGTTGATTTAGAAGGCTGACTCCGTACCCTACCGCCCCCTTCTTAGTTCCAGTATTATTCCCTGCTTTGCTATAAGCTACCCCTGCAATATCAAGGTGTGCCCATGCCATGCCTTCTTTAACAAAATGTTCTATGAAATGAGCAGCCGTAGAGCTATTAGCGCCCCTACCAGCAGTATTAATATTAGCAATATCTGCGGTCTCGGATTTAATCATTTCCCTAAAATCCTTATGCATAGGCATACGCCATAATTTTTCATTCACTTTATTGCCTGCTTCTATTAACCGATTTGCTAACTGCTCATTATTAGAGAAACATCCAGCATAAGTGGCGCCCAGAGCTATAACTATAGCACCAGTCAGAGTAGCCAGGTCAATTACGCAACAAGGGCTGAATTTTTCTTGCACATACCAAATCGCATCTGCTAATACTAATCTTCCTTCCGCATCGGTATCAAGGACTTCTACTGTTTTAGTCGACATGGTAGTAACGATATCGCCAGGGCGTTGGGCGTTACCAGAGGGCATATTTTCTACAAGGCCTACAACTCCAACTACATTAGCGCTCGCCTGCCGTCCTGCTAGTGCTATTAAACTTCCCACTACGGCGGCGGAACCCGCCATGTCATATTTCATTTCTCCCATATTGGCAGATGGTTTAAGCGATATACCTCCGCTGTCAAAAGTTACTCCTTTCCCCACTAAAGCTACCGGTGGCTGGTCTTTATTGCCTCCCTTATATTCCATTACCACAAGTTTTGACTCGTTTTGTGAGCCTTGTCCTACTGCTAATAAAGCTCCCATCCTGAGGTTTTTCATTTCTCTTTCCCCTATAATAGTCACTTCTATACCTAAGGGTTCAAGATATTCTAAAATTCTTTCAGAATAAGTTTGAGGGTTCTTAATGTTTGCTGGCTCATTAATTATATCGCGAGCAAAAAATATAGCTTCCGCTAATGACTTTTTATCATTGAATAGCTCTACAGCTTCAGATGGGTTATCTAAAGAAATTTCTAAGCGCTCTACTGCAAATTTATCTATATCAGTTTGTTTTGTCTTATATTTATCAAATTTATATGAGGCAAGCAGGAAACCGCTCGCTATTAAACAAGCAAAAATAGCAGGCGCATATTGTCCGATATTAAAAGAAATTCTTATCCCTACTGACTTAATTTTATGGGTGAGACAATTTGATAAAATTTTCCCTCCTATTTCTTCTATCTCAAAATTTTGCAGCTTTGTTTCATCACCTAGGCCCACTAATATTAAATATTTTACTTCTCCATCTTTACCGATCGAATTCATAACTTTTACCTGGGACGTTTTACCGGTAAAAATTAATTTATTGTGAATAGTTTTAGAAATTAAGCCATGATACTGCTGGTCAAGTAATAATAATTCACTATTTAATTTTAGCTGCTCGTTAATAAAAACTACAACCCCTTGATTATTTGATAATTCTGTGCTAATAAAGTTGATGTTGCTGAACATGTATCCTCGTTCTATTTTTAAAATTAATCTATCAATTATTTTAGTTTTTACAAGTAAATATCTATAATAGTTATTTAATCACTTCCATTAACTCATCCCACTCTCTTTTAGACATAGTGCTTGTTTCTTGAGTAATATTCTCGTTATTAAGGAGCTTCTTTATCACCGCAAGACCTTTTTTAGAAATATTAAATCCTTCTATTCTATATTCGTTAAAGGCGCCATAAGTCAAAGGGAGCCATTTTTGCACTATTTCCAACATTTTATCAGCATATACCCTAATCTCATATTGCGCATGCGGATCTGCTCTAAGTAACAAAAAATTTAATAGATTATGGAGATTAACTTTCCAATACCATTCCGTATAATAGTTTAAGGTTAAGTTCATTCTTGCTAATTCCCTGGTAATACCTATAGCATTTGGGTCAATGATATTGCCTTGTTCATCTTGATTCATTATCTCAGTATAATGCTGGTAGCACATTTTAGCATCTTTTTCTAATAGGGCTAAGACCTTATCTGCGACCTCTTTTGGTATATCTTCGTTACTTCTGCCTTGCTTATTGGTTAGCGACTGGCTAGCTAGATTTTCTCTAGCAGGTAAATAAAATTCATTTCCTAAGATAGAGTATCTAGCTGAATATTCGTTAACACTAGCGGTTCTATGGCGTATCCATTGCCGGGCAACGAAAATAGGTAATTTAATGTGAAACTTAATATCACACATTTCAAACGGCGTTGTATGTTTATGCCTCATTAAATAATAAATTAAACCTTTATCTTGATTTAATTGTTTTGTACCTTTTCCATAGGATACACGCGCCGCTTGCACGATGCTACTATCATCTCCCATATAATCAATAACTCTGATAAAACCATGATCTAATACCTTTAATGGTTCAAATAGTAGTTCTTCTAGCGCAGGAACCGTTGCTCTTTTAGTAGTGTAATTATTATGCATTATCTTACTTCAATTATTCTTTTTTAAGATCAGTTAGTTCTAACATTAAGTATTCCTCGAGAGGTATTTTATCTTGAGTAATCATTTGGTTTAATTTTGATCCTAATGCTTTAAAGGTTTTGCCTTTAGCTATCACCGTTCGCATGCCCACCGGCACTTTGCCATGTAACGCATATGACATGATGAAAGGATAGCTTATATCTCCTATTTTCATCTCAATATTTTTTCCTTGTTGTTTTGAGTCATATAGTATTTGGTTATTTGATAAACGAGTAATTTTTGCATTCAGTTTTACTTTATCTCCACATAATAATGGTGCTTTATATGCTATCTTATTATCAAAAATCTTTACTTCATTACTATCAATAAAGCTATGAGGTAACACTGAATTTAAGACTATCTGTACTTTATACGAGGCTTCATGATCTATGTTTTCTGTCCTATAAACAGGGCTATAATAGGCATATTGCGGTGGTAGAATAGCTTCTCGAACTTCTCCTACTCTCATGCCCACTGTTACTATATCAATACCTGGGAGGATAGGTTTAGCACCAAGAGAGAAGGTTTTAGTATTGGAAGATATTAGATTATTGTTAATATCTAATATCTTATATTGAATATTAACTATATGCCCACAAGTGACAGGACCAATAGTTCCTTCTTTTAAAGTGTTAATTTTGAAAAGAGGCTGCACTATATTATGATTTACTTCTATAATATAATCTCCTTGCGTGTTAAGTTTATTTTGTGGTTGCAGTAAATTTTCAAAAAATAATCGACCTTGCTCCGTTTTAAGAGAATTGATTACTATTTTAGAGAGAGATTTTTCCAGAAAATTACCAGTTAATTCTACTGTGGTTGATTCATCCTTAGTAGCAACATTATTATTTTTTTGCGTATTACTCTGATTTTCCGTATTATTTTTTTTCTCTTCCAAGGGTGGAGAGGGAAACATTTTGCTCTGCATAATAGAATAAATAATAGCCACACCAATAATAAGGCTTAAGATTTTTTGCATAATTGAAGTTGTATTTATTTCACTAATTCAAGGCAGTATACATAACCTAATTTATTAATTGCAAGATAATTTAGTGTGCTTTCTAATAATGTTATAGCCAAAGTGATTTAGTATAGAGAATCAACTAGCGAATATATAATAGACTTCCCGCATAAGTTCGAACTAATGGGTGATTTGTTGTCAAAACGTGGCCTTCCGCTCCTCACGTACGCCCTAGTGCGCTTGCGGTTCTATGAGCAAAAATGACTATAATAACGCCATGTTCGACTTTTTTTTAGCAGGTAACTAATTTTTCGAGTTGTGTTGGCACAAGTTTTAAAGACTTTGTCAAAAATGTAGCAATAGTATGAGCAAGTAATTTTCTAGCGATGCGAGATTGTAGATGCCAGTAACTCTTAACTCTGATAGCATTAATAGCAAAACGTTCTGTAAGCTGACCAATAACAGTTTCAATTAAACGACGAGTAGCAGTAATCCATTTAAGGAAATTCTTGGATCTATTATCCTTCATATTCTTTTTTAAAGGTGTTTGTAAATCAATGTTTTTGGTGGCCAATTCATCTTTTAAATCCTGACCAAGATAGCCTTTATCGCCCAGTACCATGCCACTAATATTAGGAGACATTACTTGCAGAGCTTCACGTTCAGACCCATTAGCAGGAGTTATCATGAATCCAGCTATTCGACCTTCTTCATTAATTAATACGTGTCCTAGAAAACCGTAATAATAGCTATCTTTCGAAGCGCAGTACCCATAGTCAGCGTATTCCTTAAAACATCGCCCTCTCGTTGCTCGGGCCAAATTTATTACAGGAATCGGTACCCCATCTATCATATGCAGATCTGATTTGCTTGCACTCTTAAACAAGTCGGCAAGCAGCATGTTCTTAATAGATAAAAGACCGCTACATTGCTTCACATAAGACGGTCTACTCTTTAGATTGGGAAACCATTCTTGAAAATGACGTTTAAAATATTCCCATATCTGCTTGTCTTGGTGCAAACCGATAAATTCTCCCACCACTTCCATTGTTAATGCTTCCACGTCACTTAAGCAAGGTGGAAATCCTGCTTTCCTTACTTTGATATTTTTGGTTATTATAGTCATTTTTTCTTCTATGAAACAATACACAGTAATGATAAACTCTTCTAGGGTCATAGCTTCTTTCTCGATAATTGAACTATGACCTTATTAGGCTATCCTATTCTTTTGTCAATCTTAAAAAAAAGTCGAACATGGCGTTATAAATCTACTCATTTAGATAGAAACCTTCACAAAACCTAGTTTTGGGAAATGGTATTAGTTGACTATAGGGAGATTTTATGCTACCTATATATTTTTGAGTTTAAACACTATTATAATTTTATGCACGCCAAATTCTTCCTTAGTATTCCTTTTGCATTACTAATTTTAACTCTATCAGCTTGCGGACCAATATATACTACTGAATATGAAATTGTCCCGCCGTCAACTGAGTTTGGAGCAATGTGTGCTAATAATTGCTTATTATCCAAAACAAGTTGTGAAAATTATTGCTTAGATAAAGCTAATCAAGCTCGTCTTATTAAAAGCTTAGAACAACAAAATAGCGATTTACGTAAAATGAATCAAGGAGTCAAATTAACTAATGAATTTAATTTTGATTTAGATGATAATGGCCACTGCGTTAAAAGATGTATGACAGATTATCATACTTGCCATATCAATTGTGGAGGCATGGTGATACCGCATACCCGCACTACTACTTACTAGACTTCCTGTATAACTCACTCTAGGAAACACTAAATACTAGGGCTCTATCTTGGTTTCCTAAGTCTCGATAAAGTTGTTTAAAGGTATAATGATAGTGACTAAAAATTTCTTTAACCATCTCTGCTTGATTAAATCCGATTTCCAAAAATATTTTACCCTGTCCTTTTAAAAATTTCTTCGCTGACTGCGCTATTATATGATAGGCTGCTAAACCATTATTTTCAGCAAATAACGCGGTCTTAGGTTCGTATTTTAAGGTTTCAGGCGACATATATCGCCTATCATTATAAGAGATATAAGGAGGGTTGCTGACAATAATATCACATTTTTGCTCTGCTAAATTCTGAAACCAATCACTATGAATTATTGAAAGTCTTGTAAGAACATTATGTCGCTTAGCATTGTGAGTGGCAATTACTAGCGCATCTTGACTAATATCGGTAGCGGTGGCCTTAATATCCCTCCGCTCTAACAATAGGCTTATGGCGATGCACCCACTACCAGTCCCCAGCTCTAATATAGTGGTTTCCACCCCCAAACTATTCTGCTCATTTAATACTGCTTCCACGAGAATTTCCGTATCTTGGCGCGGAATCAATACCTTGTTATTTACTATAAATTGGTAACCATAAAATTCTTTAGTTCCAATAATATACGCTATGGGCTCTAAAGTTAGACGTCGATTAATCAATTCTCCAAACTTAATTTGTTGGTATAGCGGTAATACTTCTTCAAACCTAGCTAATAAATATTCAATTGGTTGATTAGTGATATATTGCATTAATATCCTAGATTCTAAATTTGCGGTATTAATACCAACTGCCTCTAACTTTCTAGCCCCATATATCAATAATTCTTGTATAGTTTTGGAGTCCTTCAAATTAATGCTCATGAGATTATTTCCAGAATATCTAAAGGCAGAGAGGACTGAAATTCAAGTAACTGACCATTTGCTGGATGAGTAAAGCTTATATACCAAGAATGTAGAGCTTGCCTTTTAAAAGTAGCAAGCTTTTCTTTAATTATCACAGAACTGTGGCTAATTTTACGGCTATTATGGCCATAAGTTTGATCGCCCACCAGGGAGTGTTTTAAATGGCTTAATTGCACGCGAATTTGATGAGTACGACCAGTAGTTAGTTTGCATTCTAGCATGCTTATTAAACCCTGAAATAATATTTCTTCTGTCTTATAATGAGTGATTGCTTCCTTTCCCCCAAACTTTAAAATAGTCATTTTTTCGCGTGCTATTCTACTACGCCCTATATTATTTTTAATAGTGCCTTCTAGCGGGTTAATCACTCCCCAGATTAATGCCTTATATTTACGCGTAAGTTGTCTTGTTTCTATTTGATGGGCTAAATGTGCATGAGCAAAGTTATTTTTTGCAACGACCATTAGCCCGGTAGTATCTTTATCTAAGCGATGTACAATGCCGGGACGCTCACATCCTCCTATGGTAGATAAAGATTTAGTATGATAGAGTAAAGCATTTACTAAGGTATCGTGGTAATTGCCATTTCCTGGATGTACAATCATTCCCGCTGCTTTATTGACTACTATTAAATCTTCATCTTCATAGCAAATATTAAGTTTAATATTCGACGGCTGCATTGTTTGCAGAACAGCAGGTTTAAACTCTATTTTAATAATATCATTCTCCTTGACCTTGAAGTCAGGATGAGGAATAATTAAGCCATTAACTTTTACTTGTAAGCCATTAATAATTTTTTGGATTTGGCTTCTAGAAGTCGTATTGATAAGGTAAGTTAGAGCTTGGTCAAGTCTAAAACCATGTAAATTTTTTGGTAAGATATGTTCTTCCATCACTCAAGAATTTTTAATAATAAAATAGATCATTCTAAAATGGGTCATTTAATAAATAAAGTTAATCAACTGAAATGGTTGCGGGCAGTTGGGGTAGATTACTATTTTGTCGAACCTACTGCCCAGCCTAAGCATTTAATTACTAGACCTCTGTCCCCGCTTGCATCTTACAGTGAGTTTGAAGGAGATGAGGCGCGCAAATTACCAGCTCGAGATGAGCTGCGAAAGAACTCTACTACTCAAAGCCTTAATAATCAGTTCACAATATTACCTATGGCCCAAAATTATTCAGAAAGTAAAATAATTCTGCAAGAAGAAAACAGTATAAAGTCGAAAGCAGAGAATGCCAAGATTAATTCTTCAAAAAATATTCATGAGCCAGTTTCTGCTAACAAGAAAATAGAGGCGTCACCTAATTCTAGTACTGCTCTGCAGCTTGCGCGGAAATTAGCAGACGAGGCTACCAGCTTAGAGGAATTAAGAAAGTCATTAATAGAATTTGAAGGGTGTAGTTTAAAGAAATTAGCAAATAATACAGTATTTGCAGATGGTAACCCAAACAGTTCTATCATGTTGATTGGAGAGGCTCCCGGTAGTACTGAAGATGCTAGAGGGATTCCCTTTTGCGGAGAAAGTGGTCAATTGCTTGATAATATATTAGCCTCGATTAATCTCTCACGAGAGCATAACGCTTATATTACTAATACAGTTTTTTGGCGACCTCCGGCTAATCGTCAACCTACCCTGGAGGAAATAGATATTTGTAGGCCGTTTGTAGAAAAACATATTGCCTTAATAAATCCTAAACTAATTGTATTAGTAGGGAATGTGGCTGCGACAAGTTTGCTAGGCAAAAATGCCGGAGTAACTAAAATTAGACAGGAATATTATTGGTATACTAACCCCTATCTTATGAAACCAATTCAAACTACCGCTATTTTTCATCCTGCTTATTTACTAAGACAACCAGCACAAAAGAAAACTATCTGGTATGACTTGTTAAGAATTCAAGAGTTTGTTAATATAAATATTAACCCTACTAATAGTTAACAAATTACAACCAGCAAAGGAATTGATATGAAAAATAATGATGCTCCCGCTTTAGAAGAAGTTGAATTAAAAATAGGGGATAAAGTTGTTAATTTACCAATTAAAAAATCGACAATAGGGCCCGATGTTATTGACGTTACTAATATATATTCATTGACCGGGTACTTTACTTATGACCCAGGATTTATGTCTACTGCTTCTTGTAAATCAGCAATGACTTATATAGACGGAGATAAAGGGATATTAAGGCATAGAGGTTATGATATTAAAACTTTAGCAGAAAAATGTAACTTTTTAGAAGTAGCATATTTACTATTGAATAGTGAATTACCGACCAACAGTCAGTATGACTCTTTTGCTCAGAAAATTTCTCATCACTCGTTGCTTAATGAACGTCTTAGAAGCCTATTTATGGCCTTTCGTTTTTCTGCTCATCCTATGGCTATTCTGCTTGCGGTAGTTGGCTCCTTATCAGCATTTTACCCAGATTTTTTAAATGCAGAAGATCAGGAGCGCGAACTAATCGCGATTAGAATGATCTCTAAAATGCCAACAATTGCCGCCATGGCCTATAAATACTCAATAGGGCAACCCTTTATTTATCCTGACAATAATTTGGATTTTACCGAAAATTTTCTTTATATGATGTTTGCCACTCCTTGTGAAAAATACCAAGTAAACCCTGTAATAAAAAATGCTTTAGATAAAATATTTATTCTACATGCTGACCATGAGCAAAATGCTTCTACTTCCACAGTACGTTTAGCAGGGTCATCAGGGGCTAATCCTTTTGCTTGTATTAGCACGGGCATAGCTTCTCTTTGGGGGCCAGCTCACGGCGGAGCTAATGAGGCAGTAATTAACATGCTAAGAGAAATCGGTACTATAGACCGGGTCCACGAATATATCGCTAAGGCAAAAGATAAAAATAATCCATTTCGTTTAATGGGTTTTGGTCACCGGGTTTATAAAAGCTATGACCCAAGAGCCGCAGTCCTACGAGAAGTATGCAGCGAAGTATTAGCAGAATTAGGAGAACATAATAACCCATTACTCAAAATAGCTACTGAACTTGAAAAAATTGCCCTTAACGACCCATATTTTATCGAGCGCAAGCTATATCCAAATGTAGATTTTTACTCAGGAATTATTTATCAAGCTATGGGCATTCCTTCTCAAATGTTTACGGTGCTTTTTGCCATAGCAAGGACG
The DNA here is from genome assembly GCF_964026555.1 of Candidatus Tisiphia endosymbiont of Beris chalybata. NCBI lineage: Bacteria > Pseudomonadati > Pseudomonadota > Alphaproteobacteria > Rickettsiales > Rickettsiaceae > Candidatus Tisiphia > Candidatus Tisiphia endosymbiont of Beris chalybata. The sequence continues at coordinate 342,340 of NZ_OZ032159.1, forward strand.
GTAGGCTGGATGTCGCAATGGAAAGAAATGCACGAAGATCCTGCCCAAAAGATCAGTAGGCCGCGGCAATTATATACTGGGCATATAAAGCGGGAATTTATTCCGGTTGACAAGAGGTAATACCATTTCTCAAAACTAGGGTCTGTGAAGGAAAGTTAATAATTATTTCCTAATTATTTTTAATTATTTTTTGACTTTCATAAATTAATAATGTTACACTAATATAAGCAATAATTAAAAGGTAAGGTATGGCTGGGGGAAATTTTTATAATATGAATCAAGCTAGGGAGAAGGGGCAGTCCCTAAAAGTGGAGAAGGAAGGGGCTGAACAAACAAACTATAGCAAAGGGGAGATAAAGTACATTCGAACTTTGGTTAGAACTTTGGTTAGAAGGGTACAAGAGGTTTGGGAAAAAAATAGCAGTGTAGCCTCGATTGATGACCGTGCAGAAATAAATGAGACTTTTAATACATTAGACCCATTACTAAAAGAGTACGATTTATCAGATGATAAGGAAGTTAAGCTTGAAGATTATTTTAGTAGCGATCCTCAACTAATTGAAGAATTAGAGAAAGTAAGTAAGAAATATGCTCCTCTTAAAGAAAACAATATGAGCGATAGACTTTATAGGGAGCTTTTGAAAATAGAGAAGCAGTACACCACTACTAAAGATAGACATCCATTTATTAATAAAATAAAAGAATTTCTTGCCTCTATAGTTGCGTTGTTCAAAGACCTACGTAATCCACAAAAGAAAAAAAGGGCTGAGGCTGCCACTGAAGAAATTGAGCAAATGGGAAGAGACCAAGCTAATAGACCTCTTTCCGAACTCGCTACTCCTGAGGAATTTTTAAGAGAAGCGAAGCCGAGTCGAGCTGCGTACACAGAGGTACGTGAGGAACGGAGACAAGTTTCGACGACAAAATTACCAGTAGGAGTAGAGTTTGAAAAGAGCTCTATTAATAAAAACCCTGCGCTAGGCGAGGCTGCTGCAATACAGCAGCCAATAGCAGCAAAAAATTCAGTCACGGAGGGCCTACCACTAGCAAGCGAGGTCTTGAAGAAGGTTACGGCGCCACCAAATCAAAGTTCAGAAGCTATAGCTTCGCCAATAAAAACGAATGTAGTTCCAGGGTTAACCCCAGAAGAAGAAAAGAAAAAGCGTCCATGGGCTGGCTTAGGGGAGACGCCTCTTCCGAAGAAGCCGCCCGTGCCTCCAAAGCCCCTAGACTTATCAAAGAGAGATGTCCCAGATATACTGCCTCCTCCCACTGTTCCTCCGCAGGAACTCCCTCCTATTCCTTCACCACCCACGCCCCCATTGCCTCCGCCAGTCCAATCAGAAAGCAGAGGAGCTTTTGGCAAATTAGAGCCAGGGCAGGCAGAATCGTTTAGTGGCATAGTAACTGCATCCCCAGCTTCATTAAAGGAGGTCTTGCCAGCCCCCACAACTATAGTCAATTCAGGAGAACTGGATGCTAGGAGCAAGGGAGCGACGTCTATATATAATAGGCAAGCATTGAGTGACGATGTCACCAACTTCTCATCAATTAACTATACCTCGCCTATCCCACCAGCACCTCCCCCTCCACCTCCGGTAATATCTGGAGAAGTAGACGCGATTGCTAACCCTGCTAATAATAAGGCGTTATTAAAAAAAATTACAGAAATAAAATTAAATAGAGCCCCTGCAGGCAGGGTATCACCTGTGCCAGGAATAACGGGTGATTTAATAGAGGAACTCCAGAAGCTGCAGAGCAAGAAAGGAGAGATTGAAGGAAAAGCAGGCAAAAGTGCCGATAGCTCTATTTTCGGTTCCACTGCCCAATGGAATGCACTAAAGAAAGAGGAAGAGGATCGTCATGCTAAGCTTAAGGTACTTCATGAGCAGATTGATCAGGTAAATTTGAGCGCTGACAAAAAAGCCGCAGAAGAAGCAAAAGCAGCTAAAAAATCCGAACCTGTTCCTCCTCCTATAATAAGGGTAGAGGGAATTCCAGTAGCGCCTCCACTTCCAGTCGATGGTAAGCTACCAGCATTGATCGGCAGAGCTGCCCAATCCCCTACAGAGAAAGCGCCCCTTTTACCAAATGTAAATGGCTTGCGAGGAGTCCCAGAGGACAAGAAGGAAGCTATGGTGGTATACGCAGGAGTGATGGACGAGTTAAACAAGAAGTTAGCCGAGAGAGAAAATAATGTACAGAAGATTAACGAGCGCTCTAATAATAATAACAAGGACCATTCCCCGTCACGTTAAGTACCATCATTAATAGGCTTCTGGCCTAATTCGCATCGAACAGATAATTTTACGTCGAATCTAAAAACTGCACTCCTTAGCTGCGTACCATAAAAGTACGCAGCAGACTATGTAAGTTCTCTGTGATATGCGAGCTGCAAAAGGGGCCTATTGTGAATTTATTAATATCCTGATTATTGTTTCTTCTAGCTGGGCGTATTTTAGTTTTGGTCCTAAATAACTATTGCTCACTATCACAAAACTATATGGGACATTATTTTTATCAAATACATAACCTATCAAGGAAGAAATCCCAGACATAGTCCCAGTTTTAGCAAAAATATCTACCCCTTGAAAACGCTTATTCAAGGTGCCCACTTCGCCAGGTCTTGCTAACATTAACTTAATAACTTCAAAGTTTTGATCCTGATAAATTCTAGCCAAAAACCCATCAAACTGTGTTGGGGTAAACAGATTATATCTGGATATACCTGAGCCATCTACTATTATGGTCTTATCTAAATTTATCGCAAAATTTTGCAACACATATTGTTTTAATAATATTCCTGCCGTTGGCCAATCCCTTACCCCATATATATCAGCAAATTCAGCAAGTAAGTAATCGGTAATATAATCATCTGAAACTTTTAAAGCATAACTAGCGATTTGATAAAAGTTTTTTTGACTTTCAACAATTTCTTGGGCGGCTATAGGTTTGGCGCTATATAAAATTTGTCCCTTTATTTTAATATTATTTTTAGCTAATAGTTTTTGTAATGATAATTTTATATAATTTAAATTATCATTAGTTACTGCCTTGACGCTGCCTTGAAATTCTTTATTTAAAGTACCATTTATTAATAAATTATCATTTTTAATGGTTATATCTAGTTTATCTTTATAGCCCCCAGGGATAGTGACCGCATTATTTACAATTTTATAAGGTATCAATTCTTTATTATCTACACCTATCTTGCTTTTTACTTGTAAATTTGGTTGTAGCTGTACTTTTATACAATTCTTATTAATATGTACTTTAGTGATTAGCGCTCCGTAACAATATTTCGTATCTTCTACCATCTTGCTCTCTATAATCGGTGGGAGAGAAAAAGTAGAGTCTATAATGTAGAAATTTCGAAGAGTAGCAGAAGATTTTGCTTTAAGCAGTTTAAGCATACTATCAAGAGCTTCAGTAGAAAAATTAGGATCATTAATATCTAAATAGTAATCTTCCCCTTTTTTCCAAATCTTATTAGTAAAACGATAATCGTTACCAAAATATTGCCTTAACGCAGCTATCGTAATCAACTTTAAAGAGCTGGCAAAATTATAGTAACTATCAGCATTGCGCTCATAGACCACTTTTCCCGTTAATAAGTTCCTGATTTTGATTCCGATATTAATATTAGAATCGACTTGATCAATTGCTTGATTAATCGCTTTGTGGTAATGATCGCCGTAGGCATACGAGCTATTATAAATCATTAAACACAAGAGTAGAGAAACTATTTTTTGCATAAGCCTAATTTAAATTGAGTTAATTATTTAAACTAAATTAATCCTTTTAGTCACAGAAATAAAGCTGTTATATTAAAAATATATTATATAGCCATCAAGTAAAGTGCGACTGTGATTATTCTACTATAAAAATTTACTTGTCTTTTATCGTGCCTCTTTATTTTTTTAAATATAACAGCGATGCATCACCATAGCTGAAAAAACGCATTTTATTCTCTATTGCATATTTATATATCTTCACTGCTTCCTGATAGCCAACAAATGCACAAACTAAAATAAATAAAGTCGATTTAGGTAGATGGAAATTAGTGAGTAAGAGGTCTACCATCTGAAATTTAAAGCCTGGCTTAATAAAAATTTCTGTTTCAACCCCTCCCTCTTGTACTTGGTTATTAATTGCGGCGCTTTCTAAAGCTCTCAGTGAAGTTGTACCAACAGCGATGACCCGACGATTCTCTTTTTTTGCCTTATTAATTATATTAGCGGTAATGCTATCAATATGATAATATTCACGGTGCATTTTATGTTGCTCAATATTCTCGGTTTTAATTGGTAAAAACGTCCCAGCCCCTACGTGCAAAGTAATAAAAACAATTTCGATATTCCTGGCTTGAATTAGCTGCAGTAACTGCGTAGAAAAATGTAAACCGGCAGTTGGCGCTGCTACTGCCCCAGGATTTTTACTGTATACAGTTTGATATCTAATATTATCCTCTACTAAATTTTCTTCTCTTTTAATATAAGGAGGCAGGGGCAGGTGCCCATACTGCTCAAGAAATTCAAAAACCGAAATATTAAGCAATTCAAATTTAACCTCAACCTGTCCTAGCCCAAGTTTATGAAGGATAGTAATTTTATTACCGCTAAAATCAAATTGATCTCCTTCCTGAAGCTTTTTTGCGGGCTTAGCAAAACCATGCCATTTATTATCTCCTATTTGCTTATTTAAATATAATTCTATCTTTTTTCCATCATTATTCAGTAGTAACTTAGCCTTGATAACTTTACTATCATTAAATACTATTACATCGCCAGGCATTAAATAATCTATTATATTGTAAAATTTGTCCTGCGCTAAATGAGTATTTGGCTTAGCTATTAGCAAATTAGAGTGGTCTCGTTTTGCCTCTGGCGCTTGAGCTATTAAAGCATGAGGCAAAGAAAAATCAAAGTCTAATAATTTCATGCAACTGCAGTTCCTTTTATAAAGAGTAATTATTGTTTATTTTTGAAAAAATAATTATAACATGAAGATTAGAACATTTATATTAATTATTACTGTCCGGTTTATTTGTCGCCGCCTCAATATTTTTCGCTGATAACAATGAGCCAAAAGGTAGACGAAAAAGGATTAATAGTGTAGAAATAGCAGTATACTCTTGTACGCATCTGAATCTGAATTTGTGCGCATCTAAAATGTAAACGTATATGTTACTCCCGCGCGTTTACCGCTGCCAAATAAAATGAGGGGCCTGGCAGAACAAAAGAGTATAATATTTAGTAATTAAATTATGGATATAGAAATGATAATAAACGCTGCAATATTGATGGTTATGTTGCCGTTAATTTCTAGTATTATCAACGGTGTGTTTGGCAGATATATTAATAAAAAATACGCTACTTTAATTTCGAGTAGTGCGATAACTCTAGCGGCCCTACTATCTATCTTAATATTTTACCATGCCGGAATAAATAATAGAATTATTCATGTTATTCTAGCAAAATGGTTAATAATTTCTGAGTTAAAAATATATTGGGCTATTTATATTGATCCCCTGACCGCTATTATGTTTTTAGTAGTTACTTGGGTTTCGGCAGTAGTGCATATTTATTCTTTGGGTTATATGAAAGAGGATGAAGGATTGGTGAGGTTTCTATCTTTTCTTTCGTTATTTACCTTTTTTATGCTCATTTTAGTATCGGCAGATAATTTCCTACAACTATTTTTTGGCTGGGAAGGGGTTGGGCTATGCTCATATTTATTAATAGGTTTTTGGTATAAAAAAGAGTCTGCCAATAAGGCAGCAATTAAGGCTTTTATAGTCAACAGGGTAGGGGATTTTGCTTTTATCTTGGGTATCATCACTATTATTATTTATTTTGGCTCCTTAGAGTTTGCCACTGTTTTTATGAAAGCAGATTCTTTGGCAAATACTCCGTTTATTAGTCCTAAATTTATTAGTATGTTAGGCTTTAAACCTCTAGTCATTGATGTAATATGCTTCCTATTATTCTTAGGATGTATGGGAAAATCTGCTCAAATTGGTTTCCATATATGGCTGCCTTCAGCTATGGAGGGTCCAACCCCGGTTTCCGCTCTTATTCATGCTGCCACTATGGTAACAGCCGGGGTATTTTTAATAGCTCGCTGTTCTTATTTATTTGAGTATAGCATCGCAATACGGCAATTTATTGCTATTATTGGAGGGATTACCTGTTTATTTGCTGCAACTATTGCCATAATGCAGCAGGATATAAAAAAAATTATTGCTTATTCCACCTGTAGTCAACTAGGATATATGTTTTTGGCGTGCGGGGTATCTGCTTATAATGCAGGCGTATTTCATCTGGTAACACATGCTTTTTTCAAAGCTTTATTATTTTTATCAGCGGGCAATGTGATTCATGCTTGTCATGAGCAGGATATTTTTAAAATGGGTGATTTAAAAGGTAAAATGCCCCTTACTTATTGTAATTTTTTAATAGGATCTTTTGCTCTTATAGGTATTTATCCCCTAGCGGGATTTTATTCGAAAGATGCTATTTTAGAATTAGCTTATAGTAGTGGCAGGATAGGGCTAGTAGTTTTTGCTATGGGAATTGTTGCCACTATATTAACTAGTATTTATTCTATGAAAATTATTTTATTAGTATTTCATGGTAAAACCAGATTGAGTATAGAGGATTACCATAAGGTGCATGAGGCACCAAATATTATGAACTTACCTCTTATTCTTTTAATAGGAGGAAGTTTTTGTTCTGGAATGATCGGGTATTATATCTTGTCTCTAGATAAACCAAATGGGTATTTTAGGAACAGCATATTTAATGTCCATATTTATCAAAAATTAGTATATCATCCTCCTCTATTGATCAAATTATTGCCACTTATTGTGGGGATAATAGGAATTATTTTAGGGGTCTACTTATATACTAACCTTAAACATACCGTAAAACATGGCTTTTTTAGAAAGTTATTATTCAAGCAATATTATTTTGAAGAAGTTTATCAGATTATTTTCATAAGACCATTATCAAGGCTTAGTAAACTATTCAACATTATTGATCAAAAATTTATTGATAGGCTAGGGCCAAATGGCCTAGCTAAACTAACCAACTATTTTAGTGTAATAGTGAGTAGATCCCAAACGGGTTATATATTTGATTATACCCTATATATGACTTCATTTATTATAGTTGGGATTACTCTCTATATACTCCTCTGATATGAATTTGCATGGATTGTTATTCGGCGCTCTCCTAGATTTACTTCAGCTTCGCTCCTCAGCCTAGCCGCAAAATCATCGGAAGAGGAGTATACTCTAGGAACTTCAAGAATTGGCGTCGTCTTGCCCTAAAGATCGAGGATGCTCACGTACTTTATAGTACGCTGCGCTGCTCGACTTTGCCACTCCTCGCTCTTCTTGAAGTTGATTCTATCGTCTACCAACTCTTCAGGTACGAGCAGTATATATACTGCTTTATTTATAAAATTAATTTGAAAATATGCAAAATTGTTTTTAGGATTTTAAAATGTTAGAACTACCTATTTTATCAATAAGTATTTGTCTGCCATTATTAAGTGGTTTATATATTCTATTATTTATAGGGCAAAGCAAGTCCTCTAATAAGCAAGTTTATGCCATCTACGTGGCAGTCTTAAGCTCTTTTCTTACTTTATTATCAACGATTTATTTATTAGTACAATTTGATAACAGCTCTTATAATTATCAATTTATTGAGCAATATAGTTGGATTAAGGCAATAGGGCTAGAATTCCATGTGGGAGTTGATGGTATTTCAGTATTTTTTATTGTTTTAACATCTTTTTTGACCTTTATTTGTATAATAGCTAGTATATTGACTATACAAAAATATATTAAAGAGTTTTTACTGTGCTTTTTATTAATAGAAGCTTTTTGTATTGGGGCTTTTGCTTCCATGAATTTGTTATTATTTTACTTATTCTTTGAAATTATTCTAGTCCCTATGTATATCATTATAGGGATTTGGGGGGGAGAGAATAGAATTTATGCTGCCTTAAAGTTTTTTCTTTATACATTTTTTGGTTCAGTATTTTTCTTGCTTTCATTAATGTATATTTATAGTCAATTACATAGTTTTAATATCGTGACTCTGAACGTTTTAGTTCCCTTATTGCCCTTATCAATACAGAAAATATTATGGTTAGCCATTTTTGTGGCTTTTGCGATCAAAGTTCCAATGCTCCCATTTCATACATGGCTTCCTGATGCGCATGTGCAAGCTCCAACTGCGGGTTCGGTTATTTTAGCTGGTATATTACTAAAACTCGGCGCCTATGGTTTTTTACGGGTATTATTACCAATGTTTCCAGTTATATCTCAAGAATTTGCCTTTTATGTATTAGTGCTCAGTGTATTTGCAGTAATATATAGTTCACTTGTGGCCCTGGCGCAAAAGGATATGAAAAAGATGATAGCTTATTCATCAATAGCCCATATGGGTTATGTCACTGGAGGAATTTTTAGCCTAACAGAAGAAGGAATTAAAGGAGCAATATTTCAAATGCTTAGCCATGGGATAGTAGCTTCTTCGCTATTTTTAATAGTCGGTACTTTATATGATAGACTACATACTAAGGAAATATCGCAATATGGGGGAGTAGCCGATAGGATGCCTGTGCTAGCAGTATTTTTTATGATTTCTATGCTGGCCTCCATAGGATTACCAGGAACTAGTGGTTTTATAGGGGAATTTTTATCTATAGTCGGTATTTATAAATTTAATATGGTTATAGGGGGCGTTATAGCAATCGGTATTGTGTTAGGAGCAATTTATATGCTTAAATTATATAAAGAGGTGATGTTAGGGCCAACAAATAATGAACTGGTAAACAAAATGGAAGACTTAACTTACTATGAAATATTAACTATTGCTCCTCTGTGTACTATCATTATTTATCTAGGGCTTTATCCAACTATAATTATGAATATGCTGCATATTTCTGTGGATAAAATTTTATTACAATATATTTCTTATGGTTATTAGGTTCTGTAAAGGAAATTTTTATAGCTTGATTTATGCGTATTTTATCTGCAAAATGGTCTACCAACTCTTCAGGTACGAGCAGTATACAGGTAGGCTTAATAAAATTTTGAGCATTAATTTCCTTTTTAAATTTTAATCAATTTTTAGTATTTTAAATCTCTACCCTGTCAGTTTGATGTTTATTGCTTGTAATAGTAAGGCAACTATTGTAAAACCATAGATATAGGTCTAAAGAGGAACGAAAAATGGGAAGGAAATCCAATACTAATAACACCGCTGCAAGGGAAACCGAAATGGAAAGAGAAAAACGTTTAGATCGGGAAGAGTCAGCTAAAAAACTAAAAGCAATCATATTTGTTGTGGTGCCTCTTTTAATCGCATTTTTAGTATTCAGCTACTTTTTTCTTAACTCCATAGAAGAAAAGAGTAAAATGTTAGAAACGCAAACAAGTGGGGGAAGTGGTACAGAAGGGTCACAAGATAAATAAACTACTTCTATTATAAATTTACGACTGAGTGAGTCAAGATTATAGTAGAGAATAAAACGGCATTGCCGATAAATAGTTGATGCCTGAGCATTGTCATTGCGAAAAGGCCAGAAGGCTTATGAAGCAATCTCGAAAAATCCTGCAAACAAACCAATGTTTCCTGGATTACCGCGCTACGCTCGCTTAGCTCATAACGTTTACGGTATCCAAGCACAATCTTTGATCGCCATCAACTATTTATCGGCAATGCCAATAAAATAGGAGGTGAATTTATATATGAGCCAATATGAGCAAGCCATTGATGTCTCATGGCATCAAGGGGATATTGACTGGGAGAAAGTAAAAAATGCGGGCATTAAGCATGTGATGATTAAGGCGACCGAAGGGTTTACTATCCAAGATCATAAGTTTTTATATAACTGGGCAAAAGCTCAAGAAAACGGCATCCACCCTAAAGCTTACCATTATTTTAAAGCACTCTCAAGCACTCCTACCGAGCAAGGAGTAAATATTAGCAAGGTCTTAGGGCAGTGCGGCTTTAATAACGATAAAGACATATTAGCCATTGATATAGAAGAGGGAGGCAATCAGCGCGCCACCGCTATGCAAATAGCGCATAATCTTTATGAGTTAATAGTAGATCTAGAAAGCAAGCAAATTAGAAATATATACATTTATTGTAGTAATAATTATTGGGAAAATCATGTCAATTGGCAGGCTTATGATTTTAGTAAATATCCCTTGTGGATAGCCTCCTGGCACGACCCCAATGACCTTCCTCTCTCCCCCCAAATTCCCACTACCTGGCAAAATAAAGGCTGGGCTTTTTGGCAATATTCTGACCATGGTAAAATTGATGGAATTGACGGTTATGTCGATTTAGATTTTATAAAAAGTTGAAATATTATTATATGTTTTTTATTGCTTATGCTACGCTAAATTCCTAAGGGATTTGCAAGGTAAATAATAACTTATAGAGAGAAAGATATTATGGGAAATGAAGAAGATATTAAACGCATATTAGAATTAATGCGTACTACGCCACTAGTAGAACTAGAGGAGCAATGGTCTCAGTTTTCACGACAGGTTGACTTCTCCACAATGCATGAGGAAGAATTAGTCAATACAGTTAAGGGAAGCGGTATAAATCTTGATATGATTAGTACCGATAGACAGACGTTTTTATTATGGTCAATACGCGCGGCAGTACGCACAGGGCAGGAGAGGCTGACTAGAATATTATTGAAAGCTGGGGCTAATCCCAATCTCTCTATAGATAACAAGTGGATATTAAGTAGCTCAATAGAGTATATAGAGGATATGCGCCACTTGATAAGCCCGGTTGCTCAAGATAGGGCATTTAAAAAAATAGTGGAGTTGTTGATTGAACATAATGCGGACGTAGAGTCTGCTGTGAAGCACAGTAATTTGTTTCATAATACGGATCATAAATTACTCAAGCTACTCCTTAGTAAATGTAGTCCGGAATTTATCAAAGATAATATAGATATTGGTCTTGCTCCAAATGGTAACATTCCCTTAATAAGTGCAAATTTTGAGAAGGCACAAATCTTGCTTGAATACGGTGCGAATCCTAATGCTGTAAATCTACAAGGTAATAATGCTTTACATATGGCTGGAAACCTCAAAAAAGTACAAATCTTACTTAAACATGGTGCGAATCCTAATGCTGTAAATCTACAAGGTAATAATGCTTTACATATGGCAGCTATGCATGATATCATACCAGACCATATTGCCATATTAGAATTACTAATTAACAATAAGGCTGATATAGGGGCTAGAAATGTAGATAGAAACACTCCTTTCGATTTAGCAAGAGAGAAGTTTTATTCTATACACCCAGTCGCTAAGTTAATCCGTGATTATGAAGCAAGAATAGATGTAGTAGCTAATAATGTAATTCGTCGTATAAACGGAGAAGTATTGTCGACTCAAGAGCTGGATGAATTTGTACATATTAATAATATTCAACCACAGTTGTTAGTTGCAAAAATAGGAGAGAAAAATAGTGCTATTGATGCTTCAAAGGAGATCAAGAAGTTAGAGAACTATAGGTCAGAGAATTTTGGCCGCCTTAGTCGGATACATGCAAGAGCAATACCACAGAAAGAGAATAAGGATGAACCGAGCCTTGCTGATCTTGCTAGAGAACCTGCCTTATTCCGCCAAATTTTTCAGCATCTTCAATTCGCCCATATAAAGACTTCTACCTCTACGCCAGGCAGTTCGCATACTACGCAAGCAGCGCGTAGAAATCAGGCACCTTCAACTTCCCGTGGTGGTGGTAACGGGGGAAGGAAAGTGTAAAAGGGAAATTTATAGCTCTTCCAAGCTCCACCTAGCTTTTGGGCAAAAATTTAAAGGACTAGAGAGATTATTTTTCATTCTCTCTAGTCCGGCAAAAGCAATCATCGCCGCGTTATCTGTGCATAGTTGGGGCGGTGGTACTATAAATTGGTAGCCTAGCTTTTCTGCCTGGGCCTTTAGAATAGTGCGAAGGTAATGATTTGCTGCCACCCCCCCAGCTATAACAAAAGTTTTTTGTTTTAAAGTAAATTCTTGCATAAATGTTTGATACATGAGGGCACTATTATGCATTTTTGCTACTAGGATTTCGCCCACCACATACTGAAAGCTGGCCGCTATATCATTAATTTCCTTCTCTCCTATGGGCAGTAATTTTGAGATTAATATCCGCACCGCTGTTTTTAAACCAGAAAACGACATATTACAATTATGTTGATTTATAATAGGTTTAGGTAAAGCATATTGATACGGATTACCAAATTTTGCTCGCGCTTCAATTTCCGGCCCACCCGGGAACGGTAAATTTAGCATTTTTGCTACTTTATCAAACGCCTCCCCAACGGAATCGTCAATAGTTTGACCTAAAATTTTATACTTGCCCAGATCCTGTACGGCAATAAATTGGCTATGCCCTCCTGAGACTAATAGGAGTAAATAAGGATAGGTAACGTCATTAGTTAATCTACAGGTCAGTACGTGACCCTCAAGATGATTAACCGCAATAAACGGTTTGTCGAGCACGCTAGCAAGTGTCCTACCAAACATTGATCCCACTATTACTCCGCCAATTAAGCCAGGGCCAGAAGTAGCAGCAATCCCATCAATCTGTAATAGGGTCAATCCAGCTTCTCTTAAGGCAGCAGCTAGCGCTTTTGCTAAATTATGCAAGTGAGATCTAGCAGCAATTTCAGGTACCACCCCTTGAAATAGTTCGTGCTCTTTATTTTGGGAAATAACAATGTTTGATAAAATTTTCCTATTTGCCGTTACTATCGCTACGCCAGTATCATCACAACTTGATTCAATACCTAATATATTAATAGAGCCTTCCAGATTATTTAAGTTTTTCCTTTAATAAGCTATTAACTAAAGTAGGATTTGCTTTACCTTCAGTTTTTTTCATAACCTGCCCTACAAAAAAGCCAAATAATTTTTCCTTCCCGCTTTTATACTCAGTAACAGCATCAGTATTGTTTAATAGTATTTCATCAATTATAGAGGATAGAAGGTCAGGATCAGAAAGCTGAATTAAAGCTTTCTCTGTGATAATCTCTTGGGCAGTTTGACCTGTTTCAAACATGGTTTCAAAAACTATTTTGGCAATTTTGCCAGAAATTACTCCCTCTTCTATTAATTTTACCATTTGCGCCAGCATCTGGGGGGTGATCTTACATTCACTTAAATTTATTGAATATTTATTAAGTTGCCCAAATAATTCACTAATAATCCAGTTAGCCAGTATTTTAGGGCTACACAGCAGAACGGCAGACTCAAAATATTGGGTGACGAGCTCATCAGCCGCTAGCACTTCTGCATCATAGTTGCTTAAGCCGTATTCTGCTTTATATCTTTCAATTTTCTCATCAGGCAGTTCAGGTAATTCTGCCGCTAATTTATTAATTAGCTCTTCGGATAGAATTAAGGGTAATAGATCTGGGTCAGGAAAATAACGATAATCATGTGATTCTTCTTTTAAACGCATGGTCCTAGTTTCCCCAGTATTATCATCAAATAATCTGGTTTCTTGTAGTATTACCTGCCCTTTTTCAATTAAATTTACTTGTCTGTTTGCTTCAAACTCAATAGCTCTCATAATATTACGAATAGAATTTAAGTTTTTAATTTCACATCTTACTCCCAATTCGGCCCCGGGCAGCCTAACAGATACATTAGCATCACACCGTAGAGAACCTTTCTCCATATCTCCATCACAACTTCCTATATAACGTAGTAACGTCCTAAGCTTACGAACAAATTCTGCAGCTTCTTCAGGTGATTTAAGATCAGGCTCACTCACAATTTCCATTAACCCTATACCCGCTCTATTCAAATCAATAAAAGTATAATAAGGTGATTGATCATGTATGGATTTCCCAGCATCCTGTTCTAAATGTAATCTATTAATTCTAATTCTTTGTATGCCACGTTCTTGGGTAGATATATCTAAATAACCGTCTTGTACAATGGGATTATAGAATTGAGAAATTTGATAGCCAGCTGGTAAATCAGGATAAAAATAATTTTTACGATCAAAACGGGAGTGTAAATTAATTTGAGCATTAAGTCCAAGACCAGTCTTAATTGCTTGATGGACACAATACTCATTTAATACTGGTAGCATCCCTGGCATAGCCGCATCAATTAAAGACACTTGCGAGTTAGGAACTGCGGCAAATGCGGTTGAGCTGGAGGAAAAAAGCTTGGATTTAGAAGAAATTTGCGCATGAATTTCTACACCTATTACATATTCCCATGTGCCTGTATTGCCAATAATATAAGACATTTTAAATCCTAATATAACCTCAATTTGATATAAAAATATTAGACTTCCTGCATAAGTCGATCTAGTGGGTGTCGAGCTAGCGGGTAATTTTGTTGTCAAAACGCGGCCTGACGCTCCTCATGTACATTTGAGTATGCAAGTGCAGCTCGGCTTCGTTTTTCCTAAAAATCTCTCCTCTATTTTCGACTTATACAGGAAGTCTATTTTATCAAATCTGTTTGTTTAAATAATAGAGTTCTTGCATAGTTAAAACAATTCTATCTATGCATTTTACCTGACCTTGTGTAAGTAAAATTTATATCCTGCACCCCTCGCTCTATAGAAGCTGCGACTCGCAATGTATCATATTCATTTAGAGGTTTACCTATTACTTGCATACCAAGCGGTAATCCGCGCGCCGATAAGCTCACTGGTACAGAACAGCATGGCAGGCCTGCAAGGCTAGGCGGAATAGTAAATAAATCATTTAAATACATTGTCACCGGGTTATCTTGTTTTGTCCCTAAATCAAAAGCTTCAGTGGGAGTGGTGGGTAAAATTATTGCTTCCACTTCTTTAAAAGCTTTCTTAAAATCATCAGCGATCAAATAGCGTATTTTTTGCGCTTTTAAATAATAGTCATTTATAAATGAGGAGGAAAGCAAATATGTACCGATCATAATACGTCTTTTAACTTCCGCGCCAAAACCAGTGGTTCTAATTTTTTCATACATTTGATCAATAGATGTAGCCTCGCCCTCTATCTGAAGCCCATATCTTATACCATCATATCTTGATAAATTCGAGGAAGTTTCGGCAGGTGCTATAACATAATAAGCAGCTAAAGCATATTTAGAATAGGGCAGGGAGATATCCTTAATCTCTGCTCCCTCATTTTTCAAAATATCAATAGTTTTGTTCCACATTCTCAGAATATCTGGATGCACTCCCTCTTGCTGCATGAGATCCAAAGGAATACCTATTTTTGTTCCTTTTATACTTTTTTGGCAAGCAGATTGTAATTCTGGTACTGCAGAATTAATAGAAGTGGAATCTTTCTCGTCAAACCCCATCATTACCTGTAACATTAACGCAGCATCTTCTACCGTTCTAGTTAATATTCCCGCATGATCAAGAGAGCTAGCAAAAGCTATCATCCCATACCTAGAGCACCGCCCATAGGTTGGCTTAAATCCTACAATTCCTGTATAACTAGCTGGTTGACGTACCGATCCCCCCGTATCGCTACCTAGGGCAGCCATAGCTAAAAACGCGCTAACGGCCGCTGAGGATCCCCCAGATGAGCCCCCAGGTACCAACGGAGTGGAGGGAGCATCTATCGCCTTCCAAGGGCTAATAACAGGCCCAAAATAACTAGTAATATTAGCTGAGCCCATAGCGAACTCATCCATATTAGCTTTCCCTAGAATTACTGTACCATTATTTTGAATTCTATGACTCACAGTAGATTCATAAGTTGGAATAAAATTACTAAGCATTTTGGAGCCAGCAGTGGTTAATATCCCTTTTGTACAAAACAAATCTTTTATAGCTACAGGAATACCTTCTAATGGTCTTGCAGTACCATTAAGATAATTTTGATCAGAACTTTTAGCTTGCTCTAGCGCTATATCGATTGTTTCAGTAATATAGGCATTTAATTCTTTTTGCTTGAGCATCTCATCAATATGGGCCTGCGTCAACTCAGTAGAGGTAACTTCTTTGCTCTTTAAAGCTTTGAGAGCTTGGGCTATAGTTAATTTGTTTATTTCGCGCATATACTAATATATTTTACTCCACTACTTTTGGTACTATATAACACTTCATTTTTCGTACAATGTTACCTTGTGCTTCAGGAAGATTAGCAAATAATTGCTCAGAAATATCCTCCGACACTATCTCATCCTTCCGCATTCGTTGCTCCATATCACAAACTGAGCTTAATGGTTGAACATTATCGCAGTCTATTTCTTTAAACACGTCGATCATCTGCATGATATTAGACAACTGGTTAGCATAAGTGTCTAATTCTTCTTGAGTTAACTTAAATTTTGCTAACTTTGCTATTTTTTTTAATTCTTCATCTGTAATCATTGAATATTGCCTGAAAATATAAAAACTGTCACTCGTACTCCTCTAAGAGAAATCAAAGAATTCGTGCACATTAGATCATTGCTCATTGCCACTTCTAAAAGCCGCATGGTATTGGGGTGTCTTTCATTTCAAATAGTCAATATCTCCTGTTCTTTTTGTTTAACTTGTAAATCTATTTTATTAGAATATTCGTCAGTTAATTTTTGTATTTCTTCGGACAGGTGATGGTGATCATCTTTGGTAATAGTATTATCTTTTTCTAACTTTTTTAATTCCTCATTTCCATCTCTTCTAATATTGCGCAAAGCAATTTTAGCATTTTCGCCATATTTGTAGGCAAATTTTACTAATTCTTTACGTCGTTGCTCAGTAAGAAGAGGAACAGTAATTCTAATTAATTGCCCATCCGAGGCAGGAGTGAGACCTAGATTGGCCTCAACAATAGATTTTTCTACTGCTTTTACCATAGTTTTATCCCATACTTGTATTGCAAGAGTTCTAGCATCAGGGGTGGAAAGGCTAGCTACTTGCGCCAAAGGCATTTTGCTCCCATATGCTTCTACTTGTATAGGGTCAAGTAAGTTAATAGAAGCTCTGCTGGTGCGTAAGCCTTGTAGCTCATGATCTAAAATTTTCATTGAGCTATCCATTTTTGATCTTAACTCTTTAGATATGGTTTTGTCCATAATTTTTCTCTCTTACTAGTGAACTAATAGTTAGCATATTAACTTGCTTGAATTTTAGTATAATCTCCTTGCTCGCGCAGTACTCTTGCAAAATTACCTTTCTCTTTAATAGAAAATACCATGATTGGTAAGTTATTTTCCCTAGCCACAGCCACAGCCGCAATATCCATGACTTGTAAATTATTATTTAAAAGATTAGCATAACTTATAGTATCGTATTTAATAGCATTAGGATATTTAGCAGGATCCGCATCATATACCCCTTTTACCTTAGTGCCTTTTAGTAGTAAATCACAGTTCATTTCAATTGCACGTAACACACCTGCACTATCGGTAGTACAAAAGGGATTACCAGTTCCTCCAGCAAAGATTACTACTCTTCCTTTTTCTATATGTCTTTTTGCTTTGCGACGTATATAAGGTTCACAAACACTCATCATAGGGATGGCAGATAAAACCCTAGTAAAAATTCCTAAACTCTCCATAATATTTTGTAAAGTCAAGGCATTTATTACTGTAGCCAGCATCCCAATATAATCGCCAGCGGCTCTTTCCATACCGAACTGAACATCGGTGCCCCGGTAGATATTACCCCCTCCTACCACAATTCCAACCTGTACACCAAGTTGGATTGCTTCTTTTATATCTTCAGCTATCCGGATAATTTCAGCATATTCATGACCATATTGCTTATCTCCCATTAAGGCTTCGCCAGAAATTTTTAGTAACACTCGCTTATATTTAAGAGATGACATATCTACTTTTACCTGTGACCACTAGATCGACTTACACAGGAAGTCTAAGCGATAGGTTGGTCTTTACACTATAAGTACAAAAAACAAATTACTTGAAGTATAATTTTTGTCAAGTTTTCTTCTTACTTAAAGGGAATATAATAAAAAATTAGAGCTCACCTACATATAACATTGCCCTAATCATTACATAGCAACCTGCACAAAGGCTAGACTTCTTTCGAAACTATACTTCCGACAGTTTTCGTGCTTCATCATCCGAAATTAATGCTTCAATAAATTCATCTAACTGTCCGTTTTTTACTACTTCCTCTATTTTATAGAGAGTTAGATTAATACGGTGGTCCGATACCCTTCCTTGGGGGAAATTATAGGTGCGAATTCTTTCAGAGCGATCCCCAGACCCAACTTGACCTTTACGCACTTCTGCTCTCTCCATATCTTTTTTATGGCGCTCCGCTTCATAAACCCTAGAACGAAGAATTTTCATAGCTTTTGCTTTATTTTTATGCTGTGATTTTTCATCTTGGAGAGCCACTACAATTCCAGTTGGGAGATGGGTAATCCTTACAGCGGACTCGGTAGTATTGACGTGCTGCCCTCCTGCGCCTGATGCCCGGTAGGTATCAATCCTCAAATCTTTATCATCAATTTTAATATCTACCTCCTGCGCTTCCGGTAATACTGCCACGGTAGCAGCAGAGGTATGTATCCTCCCACTAGATTCCGTCTCTGGTACTCTTTGTACGCGGTGCACTCCTGATTCAAATTTAAGCTTAGAAAATACTGCTTTCCCTTTTATTAATGCTGAGGCTTCTTTATACCCTCCAATTCCTGTATCGTTGATTGATAATATTTCAACCTTCCAATTTTTTAGCTCAGCGTATCTTAAATACATATTAAATAAGCTGGCCGCAAATAATGCAGCTTCTTCTCCACCTGTACCCGCTCTAATTTCAATAATAGCATTTTTGGAGTCTGCGGCATCCTTAGGTAATAAGGATAATTTTACTGCTCGCTCAAGCTTAGGGATAAGATTTTCTAATTGACGTATTTCCTCATTTATCATATTTCCAGTATCATTATCAAGATCGGCTTCATTCAGCATCCCCTTAGTATCTTGAAGATCAGAAATAGCTCTATTATATTTAGTAATGGTTTCCACAATTTCTTCTAAATCTGCATATTCTTTGGAAGCTTTGATAAATTCTTCTCCAACTATCCCGCTAGCTAGTTTCTTGGATAGTTCCTGGTATTTATTGAGAATTTTTGTTAGATTATTAGAAAAGCTCATACTAATATGTTTTTGGATAAGGAAAATAGGATATAAAGGATAAAAGAAAACAGACCTAGTAGGCTTATATCAACATTAAAGCAGGGCTTTCTATAAATTTCTTAAATGCCGCTAAAAACTTGGCTCCTATAGTACCATCAATCACCCTATGATCTGCGGATAAGGTAACATCCATGATAGTGGAAATTTGTATTTGATCATTTCTGACTACAGGGCGCTTGGTACTTGCCCCTACTGCTAAAATACAGCTCTGGGGGGGGTTAATAATGGCGCCGAAATTTTTAATATTATACATTCCGAGGTTAGAGACGCTAAAACTCCCTCCCTGAAATTCAGCAGGTGATAGTTTGTTGTCTCGCGCTTTTTGAATCAATGATTGTAATTCAAGGGCTAAAGATATAATATCCTTTTGATCTGCGTTCCTAACTATTGGAGTGATCAAACCATTATCTATTGCAACAGCCACGGCTACATCTACGTTATTATAATAGCGGATAGCTGCCTCATCCCAGCTAGCATTTGCTTCAGGTATATGCTTCAAAGCGTTAGCTACTGCTAAAATAATAAAGTCATTAAGTGAAGTTTTAATATTTCTATCTTCCATCAAAGATTTATTGATATCCTCCCTCAAGTCAAGTAGCTTATCCATATTACACTCTATTGAAAGGTAGAAATGAGGGATAGTTAATTTAGAGTCAAGTAAACGCTTAGCAATAATCTTACGGATATTATTATTGGGTAGTAACCTATATTCCTCATTATTTCTTTTTAAGTCTACAATTTGATTACTACTGGTTCTCCTGGAAGAATAAGAAATTATATCTTGTTTTATTATTCTGCCTTGAGGACCGCTACCTTGTAGTTTTGTAAGGTCTATATTTTCAAGAACTGCCAGTCTTTTAGCTAAAGGCGAGGCAAATACTCGAGAGGTCTGATTAATGGGGAAGGGAGGAGGAGGGTCAATCGCTATTACTTGCTCTGGTGTTATTAGTTTCCCTTGGTTTACTAGTTTAGTTTCTGCGCTTGGAATTGTTAAAGGGGCGGAATTATTTTGGAGAATCAAATTATCTATTGCTGCGCTATCTTCTCCTTCCTCAAGTAGTACAGCTATCAGAGAATTTACTGGAACATTTTCTGTTCCCTGAGGGATAATAATTTTACTTAAAATCCCTTCTTCTACGGCTTCTATTTCCATAGTAGCTTTATCCGTCTCTATCTCGGCTATAATATCCCCAGGAACAATTTTATCTCCTTCCTGTTTGAGCCACTTGGCAATATTCCCTTCTAGCATTGTAGGAGACAAGGCAGGCATTAAGATTTTTATTGGCATAAGTATCAATTCTTATTTAGTGAGTTTTTAAGGGATCAGGGCTGACTAGCATTGTTATCTGCTTACCTTCCATTTTAGGTGCTGAATCTATTTTAGCAATACCCTCAAGATCTAGGGTTATACGAGCAAATAGTTTCATGCCAATATCATTATGGATAATTTCTCTACCTTTAAACCATAAAGAAATTTTTACTTTATCTCCTTCTTTTAAAAAATCCTTTATTTTCCGAAGTTTTATTTCAAAATCACCTTGGCTGATATTTGGCTTAAACTTCATTTCCTTCAGAACAATTGCTTTTTGTTTTTTCTTAGCATCATGAATACGCTTTTTATTTTCATATTTATATTTACCAAAATCTAAGATTTTACATACGGGTGGTTCCGCATTTGGAGAAATTTCTACTAAATCTAAATTAGCTTTTTCTGCGCGCTCTAAAGCGTCTCTAATGCTAACGATTCCAAGCATTTCACCATTTTCATCGACTAAACGAACTTGACTAGCCCTAATTTCCCTGTTAGCCTTCGGAAAATTACTGCTTTTAACTCCAAAAATAACACATCTCCTTAATTATTGTTAAATAAATTATACCTCTACTAGCTTCTGTAAGCATTTCTATATAATTAAGTAGATTTTTAAGTATTTTTACTCGCTAAGCTGCAGCGCACTAGGGATGCATGAGAATTCGAGAACGAAAATAACAACGAAATCGACCATTAGATAGAAAGGTTTATAGAACCTAATTTCTAAGAGATATATCCCTCAAAATTTATGCAATTTAACTTACTGAGAATCTAATGGATTATTATAAAAATTACAAGTAAATCTCTACTTAAGTCTTACTTATTCCCCTTAATTCATTATAAAAATAATTATTAGACTTCCTGCATAAGTCGAGCTAGTGGGTGAGTTTGTTAAACTTAGCTTAGGTTATGAGAACATTGCTATCTAATGGTCGATTTTGTCGTTATTTATATTCGCGAATTCTCATATATCCCTAGTGCACTGCAGCTTAGCAAGCGAAAATGCCTATAAATCTCCTCATCACATTGAAATATTTACAGGACTTAGATTAATCATGTTAATTAATTTGCGTGCAGCTTCTTTTTCTGCGGCTTTCATAGTAGGCCCGGTACCGGTTTGATGATATTTCTGAATAGAGTGGTTAACATCATGTAATTCCACTGTTACTAAAACAGTAAAAATAGGGGAGTGGGGCAGGCCTTCTCTCTTTATTACTTCATATAAAGGCTTGCTAGTTCCCTTTTTTTGAACCAACTCCTGTAAAGTACTCTTAGAATCATAACCAGTTAAATCAGTAATAGATAGAAACTCTTGCCACAACCCGTATAATATTTTTTTAGTGGTTTCAATGTTGCTATCAAGATAAATAGCGGCAATTAACGCCTCCATAGCATTTTCTACATTGTTCAGATTATTCCTACCTCCCAAAATTTCTTCTCCATGAGTCATGATAATATAGTCGGATAAATTGAGTTTAGCGGCAATTTTGCATAGTAACTCTTTGGATACTAAGTAAGATCTAATTTTAGCTATTTTTCCTTCATCATAAGTAAGATGATTTTTAAACAGAATTTCTGTGATAAAAAAGTTAATTATCGAGTCACCCAATAATTCTAAACGTTCATAGTTTCTTTGGTCTCCATATTTAGAGATATGCTGTTTTAGGGAAGGGTGGCTTAATGCTTCAATTAATAAGTCGTTATTATTAAAGCTGTAAGCTAGCGTTTGTTGCAATTTCTTAGGGCTAGATATACTTCCACTATTCTTGGTGGTTATCATTTTAGTGAATCAGTCCTAGCAGCCATTTGGGATGCTCCAGATAGAGGCTTAAATAACCGGTTAAGTCTTATGGAAGTAATCCACGGGACAACGCGCATCCACGTTTTAATATCAAATATTTGGTCTATTAATGGTACCTCATCTTTCCATAATTTTTCTTGGGTAGAAAATATAATAAAGCGCGCTTTAGCAATACAATTTTCAAATGGTACATATCCTAGATCCATTCTACTATCCCGAGACTCATCTCTGTTATCGCCAAGAAAAAAATATTTTCCCTCTGGTACTTCAAAGCTACTGTCTTCTGTTACTACTGCTTCTGGGAACTTTTGTAATTGATAGGTAATGTAACTTACCCCATTGGGTAAGGTTTCTTTAAATTTTTTATAAACTTTTCCAGACTCGCTAGTATATATCCCGCTTGCTGTCCGTTCTACAGCTTTGCCATTTACATATAGTAAATCATTAATTATTTGTACTTTATCTCCAGGCAAACCAATTAACCTTTTAATATAACGTATACCCATATTATTAGGAGGACGGAAAACAATTATGTCTCCCCTTTGAGGGTCAGCTTTAAATATTCGCCCACTAAAAATATTAGGGCTAAATGGGAAAGAATATCTACTATAACCGTAAGAATATTTGGTAGAAAAAATATAGTCATTTTCTAATATGGTAGGTTTCATAGAGCCGGAAGGCACAAAAAAGAGCTCCATAACAAAAGTTCTAACCAATAAGGCTAACAATATTACTAAAATTAAAGAGAATAAATTCGGAATTTGAGTATTTTGGTCGGGTATTATATTAGTCTTATTCATATTATATAATTAATCTTTATCTTATTATTTTACTAGGGTTGAAATCAAAATTAAACTCTTTCCATATATTATAACGCTTTGGGTCTAAGTTGTTGATAGGGCTTGCCTTCCATACAGCTCGTACAGCACTATCTGATAGAGCATTACAAGCATTATGGGGTATTGTAGGGCATATAGCTTCTTTTACTGTTACTTCTGTAATGCTACCATCTTGGTTAAATGCTATATATAAAATCACCCGTGCTTGTTCAATATTTTGTACTCCAATAGGAATATTCCAATGTTTTTCAATTTGTTGCTTTATTAAAGATATTTCACTAATCGATAATGACAAATTAGCATCATATGGGCCTTTTGAGTCATGGGCCTCTAACTTTTCTTTTGGCCTTGCTTTATTAGCCGTCTTAGAATTGCTCCCTTCAGAGGATTGTTCTAAATTTTTCAGTAATGAATCTAGCTCAGTTTGATCAAGAGTTTTCTTTTTAGCGGCAATTTGTTTCTTTTCTACAGGTTGTTCTTCTGGTGTAGGTTCAGGCTTCTTTTCTTCTACTGGTTTAGGTTTGCTTTCTTTTACTGGCTCAGGTTTTTCTTCTGGTGTAGGTTCAGGCTTTTTTTCTGCTACTGGCTCAGGCTTCTTATCTTTTACTAGTTCAGGTTTTTCTTCTGGTGTAGGCTCAGGCTTCTTTTCCTCTACTGGTTCAGCTTTACTTTGAACAACTTTTTTAGCTACTTCATTTTCTAAAGCTTTATAATTTTGCTTGATTTTATTAGGTACGTTCGCTTTGCTACTTATTGGTAACATCTCAAAAACTATTACTTGTTCTTCAGGGACCTTAGGGAATAAGAGAGGTAGACCGAATAAAAAGAAATATATTATTAGCAAATGTATTATAATAGAAGCAATAAAAGCAATAGAAAAAGTATCAATATTATTTTTCATTAGATTTAATATTTGAAATCAGTGCTACTTTGGTAAAGCCTGCCGCATGAATTTCAGCTACTATCTCCACTACTTCACCATATGACACGTTTTTATCGCCGCGCACAAAAATTCTAGTGTCTTTTTTTTCCTTAGTAATATTAGAAAGTTTATTAGCTAAATTTTGTCTGCTAATTTTACTTTCTAATAAATATAATTCCCCCTTATTATTAATACTAATAACCAACGGTTCATCCTGCCCTGCAAGTGGGCTAGAAGTAGTACTAGGTAAATCAACATTAACACCTGATACTAACATGGGAGAGGTAATCATGAAAATAATCAGTAAAACTAACATGACATCTACCAGGGGAGTAACGTTAATTTCACTCACTAAAGATTGCCTGGCTCTTTGATTATTTGGTTTTTGTAAACTAGAAGCCATTACATCTTCTCCTCATCTATCGCGCGAGTTAGGATAGAATTAAGCTCATTAATGAAATCATCTATTTTATTATGAATTTTAGTGATCTGCGCAGAAAGATAATTATAAAAAATAACCGCCGGTATTGCAGCAAATAAGCCAATAGCAGTAGCAAGTAAAGCCTCCGCTATACCCGGAGCTACTACCGCAAGAGAAGTGTTTTTTGACGCTGCAATGGATTGAAAACTATGCATAATCCCCCAAACAGTCCCGAATAAGCCGATAAAGGGGGTACTAGAAGCAGTAATTGCTAAGAAACTAAGATTTTGTTCTAATCTTTCTATTTCACGGTTTTTGACTAAATACATAGATTGGATAATGCGTTCTTTATGGCTTATTTTAAGATTATCCGTTAGATTTTTTGAGTTTTGGCGTTTACATTCATTCATTGCTGCTATAAACACAGCAGCTAAAGGGTTATTGATAGCCCTCTTAACAGATTCATAGAGTTGATCTAGGAGTACCCCGGACCAGAAAGTAGCTTCAAAAGAGGCTATTCGCTTTTTTAAGTAAGATAAATTAATCAGCTTATCTATAATTACTGCCCATGCCCAAATAGAGGCAATTACTAAAAGTAATATCACTGATTTGCCTATAATATCCGCAGATGATACAAGAGAAAGAATTGATGAATTGCTTTGTGCGGTAATTTCTACAGCGTCATTGATATTATTAGAGGTAGTCATGCAGATAATTAACTAAAGTTATACAATGTATTATATCTAGCATTAATTATTATTTTTGCAAGGGACTTATTGTATTATTTTCTTTTTTAGGATAGACCTCCTTTAATTGGGATGGACTACTCGCTTATCTTTTAAGAGCTTCTTTGCTCTTACTATACCTAAATGTTCTGAACTTTTATTAGGAGCATCATGTCGATAAATAAAATCTCTAATTATTGGAACAATATATTTATTAAATTTACTGCCGCTAAAAGTACCATAATGTCCTGCTCCTTCTTGTAAATGATACTGTTTCATAGAGTCAGGAATATTACAACATAATTCTAATGCTGCTTTAGTTTGCCCAACTGCCGCTATATTATCTCGTTCCCCTTCTATCCCAAGTAAAGCACATTTTGTGATATTTTTTAAGTCGATTTTACGATTTTGGGATATTAGTTCTCCTTTTGCCAGGGCGAATTCTTTGAATACTTCATGAATGGTTTGTAAGTAAAATTCTGCAGTCATATCCATAGGTGCTAGATATTCATCATAGAAAGCGATTGTATGATTGGCTTCAGCAATCTGTCCCTCTAATAAATTTTGTAATAATTCTAGGTGGGAATTAATATGTCTTGGAATATCTAGGCTCATAAAAGCCATCAGTTGCAGGAACCCTGGATATACTTTTCTTCCATAGCCTTCATAATTAACTGGGACTGTTGTAGTCATTACTTGACAAAACCAATCCATACTTTTTCTAGTTGCGAGATTATCCACTTCTGTAGGATTCATCCTTGCATCAACGGGTCCTCCTATTAAAATCATGGAGCTCGGTACATTGACATCATTACTTTGAGAGAGGATGCTAATAGCAGCAAGGAGCGGTATCGTTGGCTGACATACTGCAAGAGTATGTAGGTTTGGGCCTAAGAGAATTAAAAACTCAATTATATAATTTATAAAATCATCTAAGTCAAATTTACCTTCTTGTAGTGGTACCATATTGGCATCAACCCAATCCGTAATATATACGTCTGCAAATGGTAATAATCCTTTGACAGTGTCTCTTGTTAAGGTCGCGTGATGCCCTGCCATAGGTGCTACTATTAGTAATTTAGGTAAAACTTTAGTTATACCCACTTTGCTGAAATGTCTTAATTGACACCATGTTTTAGAGCAAACTACTTTTTCCTCTATCACATATGGTATACTATCTACGGCGCATTCATTAATATTAAATTTGGGTTTTTTATAAGTTCTTGTCATTCGCTCGGTAAGTATTAAATGTGCTAGCATAATATTAGCAAACCCTGTATTATGAATAGGATTTTTAGGACTTACCACCCAATCTTTTAAAACTTCTATATTCATACGGAAGGGGATTAGCGAAGCTCTATGTAGCTCAAGCATATTATAATAATTACTCATACATTTTTATCCTTAAAATATTACTAGCCAAGTTCTACTACATTACTAAATAAATAGTATATTAGCTAATATATTATTTATTTAACTAAGTTATTTTATCATTAAACTTAATTATATTTAATAAATCTAGGGTCTGGTAGGTAATTTTATTAAGGTTACGTGATAATAATATAGCAATGCTGATGAATTTTTATATAATATTAATTGATTTAGTCAGGCTACAGGCTACTTTATAGAAGGTGGCCTAATATAGAAAAGGTTAAGGGCCTTGAATAATCAACTCTTGAGAGGCGAGCTCATATGCAGGAAGTCGAATCTAATAGTTTATAGTAAATTAGTGTTAGCGTTAGTGAATTTTATGATAATGTTTATAGATGAATAAAAAAATTATTGCCTTAGTTGGTAGACCTAATGTGGGGAAATCCACCCTTTTCAATCGGTTAGCTTTACATAAAAAAGCAATTATTCATGACCGCCCTGGAGTGACGCGAGATCGGAAATACGCTGATGCTGGGTTAGCATCAACTGAGTTTACTATCATTGATACCCCAGGATTAGAAGAGGCAGAAGATGGCAAATTAGAAAACCGGATGATGCAACAAACTGTAGAAGCGATAAAAGAGGCAGATTTGCTCTGCCTGATTGTTGATGCTAAGGTAGGGATATTACCGGAAGATAAATTTTTTGCTAATTTTATTAGGAAATATGATAAGAAGACCATTCTAATAATTAATAAATGTGATGGAAGATTTGATTTTGCTAAAGAATATTATAAGTTAGGTTTTAATAATTTGGTTCCTATTTCCGCAGCGCATGGCCTAGGAATGGCGGACTTGTATGATGCAATAACTGAAAAATTAGAATTTGAGCAATTCCCTCTCAAGTTCACTGATCCGATAAAAGATAATTATTTACAAATAGTCATCAGCGGCAGGCCAAATGTAGGAAAATCTACTTTTATTAATGCTCTTATTAATCAACCAAGGTTACTAACCGGTAGCGAGGCGGGAATCACTAGAGAATCGATAGAAATTAATTGGGAATACCAAGGCAGGATGATCAAATTAATTGATACTGCAGGATTACGCAAGAAAACTGTAGTTACTGAATCCTTAGAAAAACTATCAACTTCTGATACTATTAATAGCATCAATTTTGCTAATACTGTAATCTTAATGATTGATTCACGTTCTTCTTTAGATCAACAAGACCTCAATATTGCCAGTTATGTAATAGAGCAAGGGAGAAGCTTAATTATTGTAGTTAATAAATGGGACCTCATTGCCGATAAAGAGAAAGAAGGCTTGAGGGAAGCATTTTTATATAAAATAGAAACTTGCCTACCACAAGTTAAAAATATACCAATAGTGTATATGTCTGCCTTACAAAAACAGAATATCAATATGGTATTAGATGCAGCTATAAAAATTTATGCTTTATGGAATAAAAAAATTACCACCAGCAAGTTAAATGATTGGTTAAGCTTTGTGACCCAAGATCATCCTTTGCCGCTACAAAAAGGTGGGCGGCGGGTCAGAATTAAATATATGACTCAAACTAAAACTAGGCCACCAACTTTTAAGCTATTTTCCAATAATCCAGAAAAAATTACCGATAGCTATACTAGATACCTAGTAAATCAATTACGTGAGGCCTTTGACCTACCAGGAGTACCAATAAGGTTTATTTATATTAAAACTGAGAATCCTTATGTGAAATAGAGGCAATAATAAACTTCTATAGAACTTAAGGAACTTGAGTGGTGGTGGAAGTAGATCTTCACCACCTTTTCTTATCTACCCCTCTCCTATAAGTGAAGCGTCTTCAATATTATCAGGCTGTATATATACTTCCTCTAATATTGTTGCTGGTGCAGGATCACTATAGTTAATCTCTGGGATTAGAGGTACTTCTCCTAATTTTACCTGTTCACCTTCTTGGTCCACAACTTTACTTTTACCCCCCAACTCATCACCAAAGCGAAAAACTTTAATGTTTGGGTGGGCAGAGAATTCAGGCAGATACAGTGGATCATAATCAAATATCTCGCCAATTTCTAGATGAAGAGGGCTGTGAGTTGGAATAGCCTTGACTCCCTCCAAAAAATCTTTAATTACTATGTTCCCTGAATTTGTACGGAACCCAATATGACTTATTTCTGGTAGCTCTTTAATTACTAATGCTTTAAACAGTGCGCAGACTTGCTTATTATACCCTACGCGTTGTTGGGGGTCTAAGCTGTCCTCTAGAAGAATATCCCCATCTTCATTTCTCTTCTTATTCATCCCATGAAATATTAAGCTGACCTTCTGAAAGGGTAATGCTTCTATATCTACGCGTGCAAATGTTCCATTATATCCTGCATTAAACCAAATCATGAAAGGGACATTTGTTCCCTGGCTTGAGTTATACTTGATGCTTTGAGATATCTGCTTAACAAGATAGTCGCACCGCTCTGTTACCTCTCTTTTGTTAAGAGCTCCACAGGGATAGGGATAATATAGATTGTTTGGCAGTAATTTAGGCATAACTTTATCCTTTATTAAAGGTTAACTGAAATACAACAATGAATTAATTATTTAATAACATATTAATGTTTGATTGTCAATAGATTTTGACTTGACTTTAACGTGCCTTCTGATAGCATCCAGAGGGGTAGATTTGGGCTCTTTTAAGAGAAGAAATTTGATAAGATTTACTTGAGAATAAAATGGCGGGACATTCAAAATTTAAAAATATTCAGCATCGCAAAGGTGCGCAAGATAAAAAAAGAGCAAAAATTTTTACTAAGTTGGTGAGAGAAATTATTACTGCCGCTAAAATGGGAACGGATGTCAATAATAATCCACGTCTGCGGAATAGTATTATTGCGGCGCGTAGTCAGAATTTACCACGCGAGCGAATTGAAAAAGCGATAAGCTCCGCTAATGATTCTAGTAATACCGAAAATTATACTGAGATTAGATATGAAGGGTATGCACCTTCGGGAATTGCCATCATAGTTGAAGCTTTAACGGATAATAAAAATCGTACTGCGGCTGAAGTGAGGGCAGCTTTCACAAAATTTGGTGGTAATTTAGGAGAAACTGGCAGTGTGAGCTATATGTTTGATCACCTGGGAGTAATTAGGTATCCGTTACAAATTGCCTCAACAGACTCTATACTTGAAGATGCATTAGAAGCAGGAGCAAATGATATGATCTCTGAAGAAGAATTTTATTTAATTTATACTGATATTGAAAATTATGCTCAAAGCCTTGAAATATTAACTAGTAAATATGGTGAACCTATAGAATCTTATATTAGTTGGATCCCTAAAAATCTTATCACTATAGATAATAAAGATAAAGCAGAGAAATTGCTAAAATTAGTCGACTTGTTAGAAGAAAGTGATGATGTACAAAATGTGTTTGGTAATTATGAGTTATCTGACGAAGTTTATGACCAGATGAAGGATATATAAATGATCTGCCAAATTATTGTTTTAGCTGCTGGAAATGGGCATAGAATGAACTCGACATTACCAAAAGTAATGCATAAGGTTGGGGGTAAAGCAATGATAGAGAGGGTGCTTGCTAATGCCCAAAGAATAACGGATGATATTATTTTAGTGCACTCTACCCAGTTAGAGCCGTATATTACTTCTTATAGAAATATTTGCAAGTTTGTATTACAACCAAGGCCAGTTGGAACAGCAGGCGCTGTTTATAATGCTTTAGATTTAGTAGATGATAATAAAATAGTCGCGGTATTGTATGGAGATAATCCCCTGATTACCCCTACGATTATAAATGAATTACTGCATCATTTAGTAGCTACTAATTCATCTCTTGCCACCCTATGCTTTGAGCGAGAGAATCCTGCGGAATACGGCAGAATAATTACTGATCTATTAGGTAATTTTATAAAAATTGTGGAATTTAGAGAAGCAAATAATGAGGAGAAAGCGGTCAAGCTTTGTAATTCTGGAATTATGGCATTTAAACCTGCTATATTGAGAAAATATTTACCCTTAGTTTTGCAGCAGCATTCTGATCCCTTAAAAGAAGTATATTTAACCGCTATTGTAGAAATTGCTAAAACGCAAGGGGAGCTGGTGTCTTATTTATTGTCTCAAGATGATAATTTAGTAGTTGGGGTCAATACTACCCAAGAATTAGAAGAGGCGAATAAAACTATTACTCATTTAGATATAGCCTGCGGTATTTAGCTGGTGACACTTGATTTTGCAGGATTCGGTTGTGCTCACGTATTCTCTATACGCTGCGCAACCTCGCCTTTAAATTCAAGTGTCACCAGCTAAATCACTTTGGCTATACGCTAGCAAACAATTAATTGATAGAGAAATTATGGCAAGTGAAATATTATCATACCCGGAGGTAAAGAGCTTAGATAATGAATGTAATAAATTAATAGTACTCTTACATGGTCTTGGCTCAGATGGTAATGATTTAATAGGATTAGTTCCTTTCTTAGCCCCGGAATTGCCCAGTTGCCACTTTATCTCTCCTCATGCTGTTGAACCTTTCCAAGGAAGGCCCTATGGTAGGCAATGGTTTCCGATTAATGGCTGTAGCCCTGAAATGTTTGCACGAAACATTAGCTTGCTTGAAAATATCATTCAAGAAAAACAAAAAAAGTTAAATTTAACTAATAAAGACACTATTATTATCGGTTTTTCGCAAGGTACGATGGTAGGATTATATTTAAACTTCTTGCAAAAAGAACCATTTTATGCGGTCGTAGGATTCTCGGGTAGGTTAATTCTGCCTCCCGAATGTATAAATAAAACTACTCCCATTTGCCTAGTACACGGCGAATTAGATGATGTAGTTAAGATCAGCGGTATGGAGGAGATAATTGAATATTTAAAAAAATATAACATCCCTTACAGTAGTTATAAAATACCCGATCTTATGCATACTATTGATTCTCGGGGGCTTAAATTTGCACTAAAATTTATCAAGGAGCTGAATTAATGAGTATTTTTTCAAATAAATTATCTGAAACGGATAATGAAATATATCAAATTATTAATGAAGAAGCAAAACGGCAGAATGATGTTATAGAATTAATCGCTTCAGAAAATTTTGTTAGTCCAGCAGTATTAGAAGCGGCAGGTTCAGTTCTGACTAATAAATATGCGGAAGGCTACCCTGGCAAACGGTTTTATAATGGCTGTGATCAGGTAGATAAAATTGAAAATCTAGCTATTGACAGAGCCAAAAAGCTGTTTAATTGTAAATACGCCAATGTACAACCGCATTCTGGCTGTCAAGCTAACCAGACAGTATTCTTAGCCTTATTAAAACCTTATGATACCATCCTAGGAATGTCATTAGATACGGGGGGACATCTAACGCATGGTGCCCCTCCCAGCCTATCTGGCAAGTGGTTTAATGCTACTTCTTATAGTGTAGATAAAAACACTTATTTAATTGATTATGAGCAAGTAGAAAAATTAGCTTTAGAACATAAACCCAAATTAATTATTGCCGGCTATTCTGCCTACACGCGGCAATTGGATTTTGCTAAATTTAGAGAAATAGCTGATAAAGTTGGGGCGTATTTACTAGCAGATATTGCACATATCGCTGGGCTGGTAGCGACAGGAGAACATCCTAGCCCATTGCCTTTTGCGCACATTGTCACTTCAACTACTCATAAAACTTTACGGGGACCGCGGGGAGGCTTAATTCTATCAAATGACGAAGAATTAGGAAAAAAAATAAACCTTGCTTTGTTCCCTGGGCTACAAGGTGGACCTTTAATGCATCTTGTGGCGGCAAAAGCTGTAGCATTTTTAGAATGTTTAAAGCCAGATTATACGCTATATATTAAGCAAGTAATTGCTAATGCTAAGGCTCTTGGTAGCAGCGTAATGAAAAGGGGCTATGATATTTTAACTAGTGGTACTGATAATCATATGATATTAATTGATTTAAGAAAAGATGGGATTACCGGTAAGCTAGCTGCTGATGCACTTGAAAGAGCAGGGCTAACTTGTAATAAGAATGCAGTACCATTTGATCCTACTTCTCCTTTTATCACCTCTGGTATTAGATTAGGAACGCCAGCCTGTACTACCAGAGGGTTTAAAGAAAATGAGTTTTTAGAAATTGGTGAAATGGTATGCGATGTACTAGATGCGCTAAAAACCAACCAACGTATTAGTGAATGCGAGGATAGTGTTTATAAGCGAGTCCAGCATCTAGTCAATAAATTCCCTATCTATTAAACTCCCTGCATAAGTCGATCTATCCTCCTCTGAAGATGAATTTGCATGCGTCGTTACCATTCCGTCCCTATTATCTATAGGCTCTACCCTCGCTCCTAGCAGCAAAATCATCGAAAGAGGAGGATCAGTTGGTGATTTTGTCATCAAAACTTGCTTCCGCTCCTTATCTCCTCATTTCCTTAAAATTCCCTGTAAGATGCGAGCTAGGGAAGAAATCTATTTTTAAATCCAACTCGAGGAATCATTCGAGTAATAAAGAAAAAGATTTCATAAGTCATGTGACTTATATACCATAGATATAATTTATTCCTGTAAATAATAATAAATCATTAAAATTTATCTAGAAATTCTTCATTAAATCCCTTTTAATATATTACGAAACCTATGATTAAATTTATATATATAATTGCTATATAGGAAATTAATTATAAGTTAGGTAAATAAAAATAAGCAACGCTGGCTACTAAGCGGAAAGCATTTGCGCCAGATAAAGCCTCTATTTGCATCAATTAAATATATTAGACCTCTTGCATAACCTAAAGATAATTGAAGAATTTTTAGGAGAAACGAAGTCGAGTACCGCAGCGTACATAGACGTACGTGAGAAACAGAGAGGAGTTTCGACGACAAAATTACCAATTAGATTAGGTTATGCAAGAGGTCTATTATACTGCAGCTCAACAATTCTTATTTCATTTGAAATGATAAGCACCTACTGGCCCCATGTAAATGTTAGCAGTTTGTAATTATTTTATAATAGGAATAAGGGGTTTTTTTGAGTGCGAGGGAAGTAATGCAGGCAAGGGATTCGACAGTTAAGGAGCTATTGTTTGTAGCCTCTTAAAGAAAATGGAATTAGCGAGTTAGAAGGAGTTTGAGATTAGATAAACCGGATGGATACCAAGCAAAATTAAATAATAATTAATATTATTTAATTCCAGAGTTCAATTCAATAAATCTCACTTTTTACTGCAGTTAATTATTAATCAATTATCAACAATAACAACAAGGGAGTTTTATGAGAAAATCAATTAGAATGGTTACTAAACAGCCAAAGGGAACAGAAACGAAGGAACATGATATATCGCTTGATTCTACCAACTCAGTCATTTCCGATAGTTCAAGCAGTTCCGGCAGTGCTACTAAGGATTCTTCCCCCTTAAAAGAGCAAGGAAAAGGCTTACAGAGTCTAGCGAGCATGGAGGGCCTAGCGACTATTATGGCACTGCAACAAGCCAGGCAGGATTCTAAGGGGATCTTGGCTGCTAAAAGTGGCGCTCAAGTATGGGCCAAACACCCTGAGAATTTAGAGCCTCAACATAAGAAGTTGCTGGTAGAAGTTTTAAAATTTGAAATATGGGCCTCCTTAAAACAAAATGCAAGTAAATCTACGCTTGAAAAATATGCACAAAGGCTAGAGAACATCTTAAAGGATGATAATGATGCGGCTTTTACTTCTTATAAAGCTATTAAGGAATTGGTACAAGATACAGATAAATGGGAAAAATCTACGCGATTGTTTTTTAAAACTCATATTATTGATAAGATTATCTCATTAGGAATTACGGCACTAGAAAGTTTAGTAGAACAATTACAAAATTTACTCACTGCTGATAAGTTAGATATTGAAGCAGCTCATGCTAAAGTCGATGAGATTGATCGATTCATGCACGAAAATTCTGCTCATTTAGATATAGGAGAGAAAGTGACGCTGCAAGAGAATTTTTGTACATTATTACAAAATCTTGCTAACCAATGTATGGAAAATGAGCAATATCAAGATAATGTAGAGTTTTTAAGGAAAGCTGATGAATATACTGAGAAGCACAACGCTACCAAAGCACTAATTGCTAGGGAATTAGGGGTAGCTTATTCTTTGCTAGCTAATCAAGCACCAGGCGCGATGGGAGTTTCGGAAAAGAGTACGTGGGAAGTGCAAGCGATAGATAAACTAGCGGAGGTACTTAAGTCCACTCCTAAGGAAGTAGACCAGCGCCCAGAAATTTTGCCATACTTGGCACAAGCCCATTATCAACTAGAGAATTATGATGACGCTAAGATCACTTGCACTATTGCTATGGAGCTCTGGAAAAGTGGAAAAATAGAAATAGATCCATATTATCAAGATAGAATAGCGGACACTCTATATAAGTGTGGTAAGCAATTTGGAAAAGCGCAAGCCAGCTATCCTAAAGCTTTTGATTGCTATGAAAAGGCTATTATATCTAGCTTTAATCTAGAAAAAGCTACGACTGCAATAAGAGAGATTGATAAATTTAAAGATGAGCTTCCTCCTAATTTTAGTATAATATCTTTTATTGATAATGTCGAAAAAGCCTTAAAAACAGCAGGAATACAAAAGGATATTAACGAATTCTATCAAGAGGGCAGCCCCCTGATCAAACTTGCTGCTTATTGTACATTAGGGGAAAGTAAGATAGGGCAATATAAAATAGAGCCGTTTAAAGCAGCTAAAAGATATGCTGACGAGTTAGTAGGCCAGAATCCAGCTACAATTTTACAACTCAAATCTTACTATACTAAAATAGCTCTGGGATTAATTAATACCCATCCGGATTTAGCAGAGGCAGCGCAGGATATGAGAAATGTTAGTGACACATTACAACGTACTCCGCAAGTTTTTAAGATTTTGCGTGAAAAGCCAGACATGATTATCGCAAAGCTTTCATCTATCTTACCGGCAGAGGAGCTAAAGGCTTTCTCTAAGGCTCTTGATGTTGACACAGCCGCTTCTACCTCGTCCGCTCCTAAGCCAGCACCAAGAAGCTCAGAGCATGCTAATAAGGTTTATGACCTTGAGAAGGAGCTGGAGGCTAAAGTTGGTAATAATGAGCTTAGCAATATTTATCCCGATTTATCAAATGCATTAGGAGAAGTAGCGGATTTACCTAGTAGTATCGCTTAATTTTCTTGATATAGACTTCCTGCATAACTCAAAAATAGTGGAGGGATTTTTAGGAAAAATGAAGCTGAGCCGAGCTGCGTATAGCCAAAGTGATTTAGCTGGTGACACTTGAATTTAAAGGCGAGGTTGCGCAGCGTATAGAGAATACGTGAGCACAACCGAATCCTGCAAAATCAAGTGTCACCAGCTAAATACCGCAGGCTATACATGAATGCAGCTGAGGAGCGGAGGCAAGTTTTGACGACAAAATCATCCACTAGACCGGGCTTATGCAGGAAGTCTATTAAAATGCTCTATAAATCACTTCTATCAAAATTTCCTGCACAGCAATTATATTTTATCTATATTTAAAATAAGAATTGTTTAGCTAAGGAGGTTAGACAAAAGCACGTTTTTGTTGAATTTATAACTACTTATAGCATATTTCTAAGATATAAGAACCTAGGGCTGTCACTGCCTGATTTTGGTAAGAATTTGCTTTGCTATATTAGTAGAAGTTAAACCAAAGAAGGAATATAATTCACTAGCCGAAGCAGAATGCCCAAAATTATTAACTCCGAAAAACATACCGTCTTCTCCGATAATTTGGTGCCACCCAAAGCTACAGCCTGCTTCTATAGCAACCTTGAGCTTGGTATTAGATAAGATATTTTGGATATAGTCGGTATTTTGTTTAAAAAATAGTTCAAAACATAATAGTGAAACTACCCTGATATTTAAGCCATTTTGCTCAAGTATTTCTTTGGTGGATAAGGCAATTGCTAATTCAGAGCCTGTGGCGAATATAGTGACATCTGATTTATTCATCGAATCTGCAGTTATTAGACCTCTTGCCAAACTCGCTACTACATTACCAGTAGGAGTAGAGTTTGGAAAAAGATCTACTATATAGCCTCCTTTATTGGATGTAGGATTATCGTTAAATATTTGAGGAACAGCTTGCCTAGTTAACGCAAGGACAGAAGGGCCTTGGGTATTAGATAAGGCAAGCCTCCATGCTTCTTTTGTTTCAATAGAATCAGCAGGACGAAATAGAGTCATCCCTGGTAAAGCCCTAAGATTTGCTAGATGTTCAACAGGCTGATGAGTAGGTCCATCTTCTCCTACCCCAATTGAGTCGTGAGTTAATACATAAATAACTTGCTGCTGCATGAGACAAGCAAGCCTCATGCTAGGTTTCATATAATCAGAAAACACTAAAAACGTTCCTCCTATTGGCAAAAAACCGCAGAGAGATAAACCATTCATTATGGCAGCCATTGCATGTTCGCGGACCCCGTAATGGATGTAATTTCCGCTAAAATCATCTTTATTAATAGCTCGTATTTTACTATTTTGGATATTATTAGAAGGAGCTAAGTCAGCGGAACCGAAAATAATTTTATCCGATTGCGTGGCTAACTCTGCGATAATTTTACCAGAGGAGGTGCGAGTAGCTTCCTCCTTGTCCACCTTAGGCATATTGGTAAGAAAGCTACAATCAATATTAGGTTTGTTTAGATAATATTTGAGATCTTTGCTCAGGGTATCAAAATTTTTATACCATCGATTATAATTTTCTTGATTTCTTAGCCATGCATCTTGCCATGTTTCTTTTAAATCTTGCGGGATATAGAATGCCTCATCTTTAAACCTTAACCTTTCTTTCATTAACTTAATTTCTCCAGCTCCTAGGGGGGAGCCATGCACACTTGCTGAGCCTACTTTATTAATACAACCTTTACCAATTAAGGTACGGCAAGCAATAAAATAAGGTTTATCAGAATTTTGGGCTTTACTTAATACTGAATTAATATGAGTAAAATTATGCCCATCTATTACTGCAGTATTCCAGCCTAAAGCTTTAAATTTCATTATATGATCTTCTGAAGCAGTTAAGCTTACAGGGCCTTCAATTGTGATTTTATTATCATCAAATAGAACTATCAAATTATTAAGAGAGAGGTGACCCGCGACCGAAGTGGCTTCATAGCTTATGCCTTCCATTAGGCATCCATCTCCAACTATACAATAAATTTTATGATCACTAATAGATTTTCCTAATTTGTTTTCATATTTTTTTTGAGCAATAGCCATGCCTACTGCATTAGCAAAACCTTGCCCTAGGGGACCAGTACTCGTCTCAATCGCTTCATATGCGCCATATTCTGGGTGGCCAGGAGTTTTAGAGTGAAGGGTACGAAATTGTTGTAAATCTTGTAGATAAAAATCCTTATAATTGGTTAAGTAGTAAAAAGTATAGAGAAGCATAGAACCATGACCTGCTGATAGCACTAAGCGGTCTCGATTAAACCAGGTAGGGTCAATTGGATTAAATTTTAAAAAATTAAATACCAACATGGTCATAACATCCGCCATACCAAGTACCATTCCAGGATGACCGGACTGCGCAAGCTCTACACTATCACTAGCTAAAACCCTTATACAATTGCTTAATTTTAAGTAGTTTTTTGAATCTTTGAGTATTTTATTAAACTGCATTATAATAAATATTACTTTTTTATGTTTAAAATAGATGAAAAATCTTTATAAAAACTATATAAACTGATACAAAATAGACCTCAAGTAAAAATAGATATTATGACAACAAAACTATTAATCGCTTTTGTGTGGGTTAGAACTTTATTTAGACAATTATGGTTATCTATTAGTTCCGTAAGATTTTATCAAGAAGTATATAGATTTTATCAGGGTTATGGCACTAAATATTTATTTACTATATCTTTTTTATCTTCTTTAATATATTGCTTTTTTATTTTACATTATTTATTAACTTTAAAAGATTATTTTACGGACCAGCATTTAACTAACAATGCTACCACTATTGGTTATATATTAACCCAACTGCCGGAGATTTATTATGATGGAAGTAAGATTGTAGTAGAACAAGAAGAGCCTATATATTTATTTGATGAAAATGATAATAAAATTGCGGTTATAGATTCAAAAAATCAATTATCATACAATGAGAAACTGAGGATCCCCGTAGTTTTTTCTAGCCATAATATAACTATTTCTACTATTAAGATTACTGATCAACAAAAGGGCGATTTTACTATTGAATATCCTAAATTATTGAATTCGGAAGCACATTTACTTACTGCAGAAGTAATAAAAAAGTATTTCTCTAAGATCACCAATAGAGCTCCTAAAATATTTATTTATCTTGTTACTCCTTTAATAATAATTGGGTGGTTTTGTTACAATTTATTGGAGAAAAGCTTTGTTATTCTGTTAGTCTATGTATTAACTAATTTTTTTGGCCCTAAATCTTCTATCCAGGCGTGTAGTAGAGTAGTGTTATTTTCTAGCGGTGTATCTCTATTACTACAACCATTGGCAGTTATATTTTTACCCAGCTTAAATAGCCTAATATTCTTCATACAAATGTTTGCTAACTTATTATTGTTTTTAGGAATTTTGAGAATACGTAATAATAGTAATACTCTACACACATGATTTTTAAATCTAACACGCGGGATCATGCGAGTATAGAATTCTTAGTAATAATTATGCAAAGATTAGCAAAAGTCATTAGTAATGCCGGACTATGTTCACGGCGGGACGCAGAAGTCTTAATAAAAAATAATCAAGTAAAAGTGGATGGCGTGATTATTAATTCTCCTGCTATCAAGGTGAGTCACATTTCGACCATTGAAGTTTCAGGAAGAGTAATAACACAAGAGAAGCTGATTCGTTTATGGCGATATTATAAGCCTGTTGGCTTAATTACTACTCATAAAGATACCCATGGTAGGGCCACTGTATTTGCAAATCTGCAGGGTTTGCCAAGGGTCATTTCAATAGGTCGGTTAGATTTAAATAGTGAAGGATTATTACTGCTTACTAATAATGGTGATTTAGCGCGCCAACTTGAATTACCTGATACTAAAATGGAGCGTATATATAAAGTAAGAGCTTATGGCAATCCGTCTATTTTATTAAAAAACTATCAAAACATAACAATCGAACAAGTAAGATATTATGTTAAATCAATTGAATTAGTGAAGTCATCTCACTCTAATAGCTGGTTTGAGGTAGTTCTTACCGAGGGTAAGAACCGTGAAATTAGAAGAATATTTGAATATTTTGGTTTAAAAGTTAATCGTTTAATTAGAATCCAGTATGGGGATTTTGTGTTAGGAAATTTGCAGCCAAATGAATATCAGGAAATAGACTACAAACAATTTAAGCAATTTTTATGATTAGAATTATAGCAGGTAAGCATAAAAATCGTATAATTCCCACTTTTAAAAACGCAAATTATCGACCTTCTACTGGAAAAATAAGAGAGGCGATTTTCAGCATCCTCACCTCAGGAGAATTTGAGAGTAGAGAACTATTTGCCAGTAATACTAGTATACTTGATTTATTTAGCGGTACCGGTAGTCTTGCGTTTGAAGCGCTCTCAAGAGGGGCAGGGCAGGTGACACTAGTTGATATAAATGCTAATTATCTACGAGTAGCTCAGGAATTTGCTATGTTAATACAGCAAGAAGCTAACACTATTTTTTTAAATCTTAATGCTTGTACCTTGCCAAAAGCTACTAAAACATTTGATTTAGTCTTTATCGATCCTCCATATTATAATAACTTGGTAATAACATCAGTTAATAGCTTAAAAAAAGGTGGATGGTTAAAAGAGGGTTCAGTGCTGGTAATAGAGCTAGGCAAAACTGAAATATTCGCTGATAATTGCTTTGAATTAGTTAAAGACAAAATATATGGAGATAGTAAGTTATTAGTTTTAGAATATAGCAGCTATTTAGCATTTGACTTCAGGGGAGAATGATGATCGTTTTCTCAAGTGGAGAAATTCGGACGGAATGTATGTAGAATGAGTAAAGTAAAAAAACAATATATATGTAGTAATTGTGGTAATACTACTCCCAAATGGGCAGGGCAATGTTTTGATTGTGGTTTATGGGGAGTAGTTGAGGAAGAACTCGTGAATAATTCTCCATCAATTAAATTAGGTAATAAACTCCAGGTCCAGAAGCTTGATGGGATAGTTGAAGAGAGATTATATAATATCACTCCTATTAATGAGTTAAATAGAGTTCTGGGAGGAGGGCTAGTCGCTGCTTCAGCAACTTTAATTGGCGGTGAACCTGGCATTGGAAAATCCACTTTATTATTACAATTAGCTTCTGACTCCTCTTCTACGAGCATGAATTGTTTATATGTAACGGGGGAAGAATCAGC
Source organism: Candidatus Tisiphia endosymbiont of Beris chalybata (assembly GCF_964026555.1). Lineage (NCBI taxonomy): Bacteria > Pseudomonadati > Pseudomonadota > Alphaproteobacteria > Rickettsiales > Rickettsiaceae > Candidatus Tisiphia > Candidatus Tisiphia endosymbiont of Beris chalybata. The sequence continues at coordinate 383,292 of NZ_OZ032159.1, forward strand.
TCAACAAATAAAACTCCGAGCATTAAGACTTGGGCTTAATAATCAAGCCACCTCTATATTAGCTGCGGTAAATGTTGAAGATATTATTGCTACTATTGAGGCGAATAAACAAAATATTGATTTAATAATTATTGATTCAATACAAACTATGGTGACTAGTACGCTGTCCTCCCCTCCTGGTACTGTGTCGCAAGTAAGGGCGTGTGCGAATGAATTAGTGAGCTATGCTAAAAATAATAATATCATAATTTTAATTAGTTGTCATGTTACCAAAGATGGGCAATTGGCCGGTCCTAAGTTACTTGAGCACCTTGTGGATACGGTATTATACTTTGAGGGGGATCATAATAGTCATTTTCGTATTTTACGTTCTAGCAAAAATAGATATGGAGGAGTAGGGGAGATTGGGGTTTTTGATATGACCGCTAGCGGCCTTAAAGAAGTCCCTAATCCTTCAGAATTATTTTTATTAAAAAGAGAAAAAAACGTCAGTGGGGTGGCAGTATTTGCTGGAATTGAAGGCTCTAGACCGTTATTAATCGAAATACAAGCATTAATTGCCCCCTCAACTATTCCTATGCCTAGGCGTTCAGTAGTAGGGTGGGAATTGAATAGGTTAGCGATGATAATAGCAGTGCTTAACGTACGGTTTAAGCTGAATTTATCTACTAAGGAAGTATATTTAAGTGTGGCAGGAGGACTGAAAATTACTGATCCTGCTTCAGATTTAGCGGTAGCCGCAGCTTTAATTTCAGCAGCAACCAATAAAGCAGTACCAGAAGAAAGTATTTTCTTTGGAGAAATTGGCTTATCCGGGGAAATCAGAAAGGTAAACGGGGCAAAAACTAGGATCAAAGAAGCTAAAAAGTTAGGGTTTAATAAAATAGTTTGCTCTAAGCTGGAAAAATTAGAATATGAATTAATTCATCCTATTAGTAACTTAAGAGAATTGGGAGCGTTTCTAGAAAAATAAACATTCATAAATATTATTTTTATAACATTTAGTTAGAAAAATAGAAGCGATAATTAAGAAAAATTAATAAATCTTTAGTCAGCAAATGAATGGCAGGGCGCCTAGCCCAGGATCTTAAATAATTATAGTAATTAATTCAAAAGGGGCAAAAGAGTACCTCACTGCTTTTAACGTCTATTATATATTATAGCTTTTCCTTGACAAATAATAAATGCTCGTTATTTTATAGGTTAAGATTAAGTGATTATAGGTCCTATTATGTCAACAGCAAAAACCGCCTCTAAAAATAACCCTACCTCTCGGGAGCAAGCTAAAGAGTATTTTTATCAGGGCAAAGAAATTAAGCCAGTAAAGCTTATAACGAATGAATCTACGCGTTTTGCAGCAGAGTATAAAAAATCAGGAGACTTAGTGGTAGGAGCAGATAGCACTATATTGCCTTGGGTCAGAGCAAAAAATTAAATTCTGATATATGGGGTAAGATATTTAGACCATATAATTATTAGCGAATTTTCTTACGTAACAGTAAGAAAATCTTGATACCTAACTTTTTGATCTCAGGAATATCTGTTTTTGGGGATGTAGCTCAGGGGTAGAGCATCTGCTTTGCACGCAGAGGGCCGGGGGTTCGATTCCCTTCATCTCCACCACATACTTATCAGGCCTCCAAGAATTTCATAATTTTCTTCCAAAATCCATATGCTGCCTATATGCTGCTTTTAAATACAGTTATGGCTATTTAAATTGCTCGCAAACCCTTACTGGATCTGATGTTCAGCAGGCAGGATTATGCAGCAAATAGTCAACTTTCCTTCCACCCCCCATATTTCTACTGATAGTAACAATGATGCTATCTTCTATAATTTTGTTGGTAATTTTGTGCCACCAGAGTGGCGGGATCTTCAAGGTAGTGGCGGTAAGGATTTAAGTAAAACTGCGCGTCAACTCCTCTCTTTGATAGTTTTTCGCCTTCAGATTTGTCATAATAGCGGCTCCCATCTGCAAGAAGATGAGTTGCAAGAATCTTATCATTTCTTTGAGCAATCACTCGGAGTTTGTCAAAGGCGGATTAGACAATGTATGCTTGAGCTGCAAAATGGAAGTTTTATTCATCTATACAATGCCACCGTTATCAAACAGCACATAAAATGTCGAAATACTCCATGCATCAAATTGGCAAAAAATTTTCAGCCTTACCCGAAAAAAATTTCGCATGAAGCTGAAAAAAGTTTCGGGTTAACCCGAAAAAAATTTCAGGCACACAATATTATAGATATTAATAATAAATCTAATAGGTTTTGTCGCATCTGCAAGTGTAGTTTTATCTGGATTTAAAAATCTCAAGATTAAAATATTATGCAGCCCTCAGTACATGACATAAAGGTTAACATGATATAATTGTTGGTAATTTGGGGATTAGAGGCTTGATAAATATATCAATAATGCTGGATAGTTCCTTGTACATTTGCCCTTGGTTTAAATATATTCTTCGTAAGTAATCAAGTCCATACCTAAAAGGTGACATAGCCTTTCTGCCGTGAGTTTTCAATTTTATAGGCCAGATAGAATGCCGCCATAAGCCCACAGTATAAGCAAAGGTAAAAGTTATAGCTAATATCCCTAATAATTTGTTTATTCTATCCAAATGTACTAAATGGGTATTTTCAAAGTTGAAGCCACGCGTCTTAAGGCATGCAAAAAGATTTTCAATTTCCCAGCGTTTTTTGTAAATATCCAAGGCCTGATAGGGGTTGTCATTGGTTGCTATAATTACTAATTCTCCTTCTCCGTTACGCAAAGCAGCCACAGAAACTTTAGGTCCTTTATAGTTCTTACCTAAATATCTCTTACCTCTGAGTACTTTATATTCATTATTCTGTAACTTCTTTACTAATGGATTTGCTGTCACTAATTCGTTTTCTGATCTACCAATAGTTAAATTTTGCTTAATTCTTATATAAAATGGAATATTACGATCTGCTAGAAATTTCAACCAGTCATCACCGATAAATTCACGATCTCCAAGCAATGCTGATATTTTTTCTACTCCAAATACTTGCAAAAATCTACCTATTAATTTCTGACGTTCACCACTATTTGAAACGCCAGTTTTTGGTAACATGTCCCACATGATTGGTATAGCTATGCCATTATGGCAGATTGATAATACTAAAATATTGATATCAAGCTTGCCAAATTTCCAGTTAGTACGATCCAAAGCCAACAACCATTTTTCTGATTCAATTTTGGCAAATGCTACTAATAATTTAGCCAGTGCAGTATAACAAAAACTAAAGCCAGAAAAAAATCTTTGTAGTTTGCGATATCGAGAATTATCATTGCCAGCTCCTTGAACTACCAAAGCTAGTTGAGTAAGATTGACATCTCTGACATAGAACAATCCTGTTATTATCTGCTCGATTAATTTTATACTTGCAAAACTCTTAAAAAAATAGTTTCCTAATAGTTGTGATAACGCTGAAGTCATTCTCCTTCTCCTTAAGTCTTAGACAACTTAAGTTATAGGACTTTGATCATGCGTTATCCACTGTTTTTTTCCTTGTTAACCTTTATGTCATGTACTGAGATGCAGCCATTAATGTTACAAAATTGGTTCTGTCGCATTTATTGACTAATAGTTTAGCAGAAGGTATAAAGACATAAAAATACAGTCAAAATAATTAAGATGCCATTTCAAATTTCTGCTAAATTGTTAAAATATTTCAAAGGATATTGCTCATCAGCTGAAATCATCATGTTATTTGTCTACATGAAGTGTAGATTTTCTTTAAGCTATAGAGATTTAGAGGAGATGGCTGGAATTAGAGGAGCATCGATAGATCACGCCACTTTACAAAGATGGGTTATAAGGTTTGTAAAATTAATAGATATGCAAGTCAGGAAATACAAGAAGCCAGTTGGTAGAAACTGGAGAATGGATGAAACGTATATTAAAGTAAAGGGTAACTGGGTTTATCTGTATAGAGCAGTTGATACTATGGGTAACACCATAGATTTCTGCTTAAGGAAACATAGAGATACTGCAGCTGCTAAAGCATTCTTTCGGAAAGCTTTTAGACATAACGGTCATCCTATAAAAGTGAATATTGATAAAAGCGGTAGCAATACTGCTGCCCTTAACAGCATTAATAAGGATTTGCACGAGGAACAAAAAATTAAGGTTACTCAGGTTAAATACCTCAATAACATAATTGAGCAAGATCATCGCTTTATTAAGAAACGAACTAAGCCGATGCTTGGCTTCAAAAGTTTTGCTTCTGCTAAAATTACTATTGCTGGCTGCGAGAATATTAGGATGATTCAAAAAAAACAAATTACTAAGGCTAACTATAATTTTTCTACTTTTGAAAATTTTGTAACATTAATGGCTGCATAATATTTTAATCTTGAGATTTTTAAATCCAGATAAAACTACACTTGCAGATGCGACAAAACCGGTAATTTATCTGGTTTTACTACTTTAACATCAGAGGCTAGAAAATATGGGGGATGCGTACTTAGCGCTACCCAATCAATTAATCAAATATTTGATAATTTCGGCATGTTGCAAGGCAGTAGTATCTTTGGCCAATTTGCTACTAAGTTTCTCTTTAGAAGTGATGAGCCAGCCACAGCTAAAATCATCACCGAGATTTTTGGACAACTAGAATATGCTACTTCTCAGAAGAATACCTCTTATGGGGCTAATGAGTATCGTGATGGTATTAGCTATACTGAACAAACCAAACATAAAGCTTTAATTACTACAGATCACCTTGCTACTTTAGCGGATCTAGAATGTTTTGTTGGTCTACCTGAACCAAAAGCCAGAATAGCAAGAATCAAAGTACCATTAGCAGTTGATGCTCCCTTGAAACACCCTGGTTTTATTGAAATAAATAAAGAATAAGTATGCAGGATCAAATAAATAATAATCTAACAATAGAAGACCAATTACAGCAAACCTTGAAGAAATTACATTATGAGATAGATTTTGTCACAAAATCACTTGATATTAAGAGTCAGAATTTCAATGCTACTTTGCAAAGCTCTATCTTAGAATTTGAGACTTTATTAAAAAAATTAGAGAATTTAGTTGAACAAAATAAAGAACAACAAAATAGAATATCCAATGAACTAACGACATTTACTCTTTTGCCAGAAAAAATAACCAGCAACATAGTAAATATTGTCCCACAAATAGCGCGTGCAGTAGAAACAATACATCAGTCTCATATTATAAAGATTAAAGAGCAGTTTCTCTCATTACAACAAGAAATAGCTAAAGAAATAACTAATTATCACAGTAAATTGGCAGAAATAACAAATAGATGTTTAGAAGATAGTAAAATAATATCAACAAGAAGTAGAAGAAAGTTTTGTACCCTACTCGCGATAATGGTGGTATTCTCTGCTCTAGTTTCAGGTATTACCAGCTATTTCGTCACCATTGGTTTCCCAAGATATGTTGAAATCAAAGGGGTGAATGACTTATCGGTGTATGATAGTAGAGTAGAAGTCTGGGGATCAGTTAAAGATCAAAAGGACTTAAAAGTTAACAAAACTAAGTAATGTTAGGGTCCTGCTCAATCTAAGTTAACTAAATGAACTTGGCTTTATAAGAACTTTGCTATAAAGTAGGTAGCAATAAAAACAGAAAAGGTAAAATGGCTGATCGCTTTAAACATGATAAAATCTTTCGAAAAGCGTTGCAGAACCCGCTAGTAGCACATGAGTTTTGTAATGCCCATTTACCGAAATCTATTAAAGATTCGTTAGATTTCTCTAGTTTAAAAATGGATAATACCACTTTTATAGAACAAGATTTAAGAGACTCGATTACTGACGTACTATTTCAAGCTAAGTTTGATAAGCAAGATGGTTATTTGTATCTGTTACTGGAGCATCAGAGTCATCCTGATCATTTTATGGCGTTCAGACTCTTCAAGTACATGATCAATATTTGCGATAGACATTTAACACAACACCCCAATACTAAGACTTTGCCATTAGTATACCCTTTGATATTTTATAACGGTACAAGAAAATATAATGCACCTCTTAATTTGTGGAAGTTATTCGAAAATAGTCAATTAGCAAGAAGCATTTGGATCAATGATTACCAACTGGTAAATGTTCACGACATTCCCGATAGTGAGTTCAGAGAAAGAATTTGGTCAGGGATTCTTGAATTTTTTATGAAGCACATACACGAACGAAATCTACTTAAGAGATGGCAAGAAATACAAGATATATTACCGGAGTTTACCAAACTAACTATTGGCTATAGTTATCTTGAATTAATTCTTCGGTATACTTTGACAAGAATAAAGCAAGATGATAAAATAGAGTTAGAAAAGTTGTTAACAGCAACATTAAATCAAGAAACAGGTACAAAACTGATGTCTAGTTTAGCACAACATTGGGAACAAATCGGAGAAGCTAAAGGAATCCAAATCGGAGAAGCTAAAGGAATCCAAATTGGTGAAGTCAAAGGTATTCAAATCGGAAAAGCTGAAGGAAAAGCTGAAATGATAAAGATGATGAGGAATAATGGATATTCTATTGAAGAGATTTCTAGAATTACCAAATTATCTATTACTGAAATAAGTACATTATTGCAATTAACATAAATTCATGATTGGCAAATTACTACTGTTATCAGATTACTTGAAGAGAAAACCACTGTTGATTACATTGCCGAAGTTACTGGTTCTAATATAGAACAGATACAAAAGATAAAAAATAAGCTACAATATAATTATGTTTTTAAGTAAAAATTAGTAATGTTACTAACTCCAAAACAGCTAGATTTGATTGAGTTGATAGATAAAAAAGTAAAAGAAATTGTTGCCAGAGGGGGAAGTGAACAAGAAATATTAGTGACTTTTGTAGATGATATGCTTGCTATAATGACTATAATAGATTCTGTTAAAGAAGGTACAACTGAAGAAGAACAAAAGTACTTTAATCAATATAATGGTTTTTATCAATATATAAAAATCTTAGAAACTTTAGCAGTAGGTATTAAGAATGCCAAGGGTAAAGTTTAGAATGATTATCAAAGAAATTACAAGTTAATAAAGTAGTAATATTAACAATTTTTAATATTTTTTGTAAAAAATCTATCTTATTTTAAGAGGTTTTTAGCTATTAAATTTAATAAGTATTGTAGAATGGATATTAAAACAGAAAACCTTTTAAAAACGCTTGTATGACTGTTTTTTGATAGGCGGCTAAATTTTAGTTAAAAATTACCCGCTAATTGTGTTTTGTAAAGTAGTTTAGATATGTAAAATTGATGAGATAGAGAATAGCTTATAAAAAATTAGAATTACAGAAATATAAAAAAGGTAGCGGAAGAATGATTATCAACGCATTAGTTCTGATATCTAAGACTTTAGGTAAAAAGATTGGTTATTTTTATGAGGGTTTAGAGTCTATAGTTGAAATAACACTTCTTTAAAATAACAAACTACTAAAACAGTACTTAACTCGAAATTATAAATTTTTGTTTTATTTGTATTTACTGTTTGTGTATATAATCACATTTTACTGTTTTTTTAAACAATCAGTAAAAATCTACATTTAGGGGTTCTGACAATTCTAAAGCCTATATCTAGCTATAGTATCTTATTTTAGTACAATAAAATTTAAAATCAAGCTATTTTTTTATTATAATTGCTTATCAGGGTAATAATAATTATCTATGCTATATTCTATCGTTTTACAGACCAAAGTAAAGTCTCGACACATTCTCAAGCTAGTAAAGCCTTGTATCTTGATATTGTCTTTCGTGAGAAACTATAAGATACTTAAGGGCACTTAAGTAAGAAGGCTAGATATACTGTGTATAACCTTAGGACAAAGATCCTGTCGTTTAGATAAGTAACTAGCCTTCATCTACTCATTGAAGATCGGACGGTGTCTTAGGTCTTGAAGTTTACATCAATGAACCTGTATTTACAAGGTTGGTCTTTGAGTATTTCATTAATTATTAACATAAATAGTATTATATGGACAGTATAATTTTAGGTATAGATATTTCTAAACAAACATTTGATGTAGCATTGTTAATTAATAACAAAATAAAAACTAAAAAATTTGATAATAATTCCAAAGGTTTTATACCATTTCCCCATTATAAGCAGAGATATTAGATTGATAGAATGAGTAATTTATGATATAAAGCTAGGTAATAATGAAATAATAGGAAGTAACAAGGAAATGCCTAAAGTATCAAAAATGATAAATGACGAATTAGTATTAAAAGCAAGGGAAGCTTTGAATAACGGAGGGAAGAATGGTGTTGTAGTAACAAGATTAAAAGCCATACTAGCATCGAGTAAGCATGGTATTAAGAAAGTAGCGGAAGTTTATGATATCAACAGATCTTCGCTACATAGATGGGTTGCTCTATTTCGAGATCAAGGCATTGATGGTCTCAAGAACATAGCAAAGCCTTCTAGATCAAAATTAAATACTGCTCAAAAAGATGAGATTAAAACTTTGATAAAGAGAGACAGTAGTATTACGATTAAGAAATTAAAGATAGTGATAAAAGAAAAATTTGATATAGATATAGAAAAATCTAGTATACATAGAATGCTAGGGGCACTTGGGTTTAGGCATATTACTGGTAGAAAGAGGCATTACAAAGCTGACACATCTTCTCAAGAAGAATTCAAAAAAAAATCTACAACAAGTACACCAAGATAATCCTATGGTACCTATTTATTTTTTTGATGAGACTAGGTTTGGGACCAATACAAAACATGGTTTAGGATGGTTTGAAAAAGGCAGTAGGACTCCAGTTCCTACAAAGCTGGGATTTAAATCATTTTATCTTTATTCTGCTACAAATCATAGAGATGGAGACTCTTTTAGTTTAATTATTCCGAATGTTGATAAGGCCTGTATGCAAGTTTTTCTTAATGAATTTGCGAAACATATAACTACAAAAGTTATACTAGTGATGGATGGAGCTGGATGGCATAAAGGTCTTACAATACCAGCTAATATTGAGATTATGTACTTACCACCATATAGTCCAGAGTTAAATCCTGTAGAGAGGTTGTGGCAACATTTAAAAGATTCGGTATTAAAAAATAAAGTTTACGATTGTTTAACTAAACTTGAAGATGCTGTAATTGAATTTATTCAATCTATTTCAATAGAAACTATAAAATCTATATGTAATTGTTCATATATCTATTTATAATAGGGAAATGGTATTAGTGGGTTAATAGAGTGGTTAAAAACTAAAGAAATTGATACTGCTCATGCATGTATGGAAGCTACTGGCTCTTATGGCTTAAAGTTAGCTCAATATCTTTATGATAAGAATTTTAAAGTTAGTGTAGTAAACCCTGCTCGTATCAAAGGTTTTGCAATGAGCAAACTTTGTCGTGTTAAAACTGATAAAGTAGATAGCGAATTAATAGCCCAATTTTGTATAGCAATGACGCCTGACCTTTGGCAACCACTACCTTCTCATATCCATGAATTACAACAATTGGTAAACCGTTTAGATGCTTTAATTGCCATCAAAAATCAAGAAACTAATCGGTTAGAAGCATCATCTGATATAGTTACTGTAAATGTTCAAGCTCATATTAAATTTTTGAATGAACAGATCAAAGAAATAGAACAGCTAATTAGCAATCATATCAAAAACCATAAAGAGCTCGATGATAAGGGTACTCTTCTTGCTTCAATTCCAGGAGTAGGAGAAAAAACAATAGCCGTAGTTCTTGCTTTCTTATCTAATATAGAGAATTTTGATTCTGTAAAACAAGTAGTAGCATTTGTTGGCCTCAACCCCAAACAGCGTCAATCTGGTACTTCAGTACGGGGAGCTAGTAGAATATCAAAAACAGGTTGTTCAGATCTGCGTAAAGCTTTTTATATGCCTGCTATAGTCTCTCTTAAATTTAATCCAATTGTTAAAGAATTTGCGCAGCGTTTAAGTAGTGTAGGAAAACCTAAGATGGTTATTGTAATCGCTGCTATGCGTAAGTTGTTACATATCATTTATGGGGTACTTAAAAATAAAAACTCCTTTAATGAAAAAATTGTTTAAAATATAGAGAATGTTATAAAAATTTAACAATAAATTTTTATAACATTCTTAAAAATTTGTTGACTCTCAAGACGGTATCTTAGTGAGTATAATGAAAATACGCTAGAGCAATTACCTTTCAAGATATTAAAGATGTTGTGGAAAGAGGACGTGTTAAAGTTACAAAACTATGGTGAAATTCTACAAATTGCCATAACAGAAAATGTTGAGGCTTTAAAAGAGCAGATTTCCAAATCTTTCTCAGAACAATCTAATAACTCTATACCTACAGAATCTTTACAATTTACTATAGACTCTGAAAATCCTTCATCAATCGAAGGGTATATAACTGAAACCTCGATTCTTGGAGGAGTAGAAGAGCATATTTAAGTCCAGAATGCTGGTTAATGCATGAAAACCCGCGCCTAAATAGAATTCTTGCTCAACGTTATTTCACTAATAATTTGTAAGCAGTAAAAATATCAAGATAGTCAAGTTAGAAAAAGCTAAAATAAGGATACAGCAGAAAATTGACTCTTACTTCTCAAATCTTGTAAAAAATCGTAGACCCTAATTGAAAAAAGTTGAAATAATATGTTAAATGTTAATAATACTCAGCAAAGTTCTAGTCAGGCAGATCAATGCGTTCTAACACTACGGAATCGTATAAATTATTGTAAAAGCAAAACCAACTGTTCTGAACTTAACCTTAGCAAATGTTTTGCCCACTTGAATAAGATTACCCCTACACTTATAAAACAAGTTAATTCTTTATTTAAAGAAGAACTGATACAGGATTCACTATCACATATTAGAGCAATTAATTTAGCTAATAACAACCTATATTGGCAGATTATTGAATATTTATTCCAAGATGCAAAACTGCCAGAACGAATTACTGATATTAATTTATCTCAAAATAAAATTGGGAAATGCGCTCATCTCAATGAATTGAATCGCCTAGATCTCACTAGCTTCGCAAATGTAAATAACCTTAACTTAAGTGAAAATTATATATCTAAAACTGAGGGAAAAAGAGTAATAAAGGCTGTTAAAAATATGCCACAACTTCAGTCTCTTAATTTATCTTATAATGATATGTTCAATGATGAAGAAACAGCTCAAAAAAGTTTAACACGTTTAAAAGACTTGATTGCAATAGTTGCTACAAAAAAGATTGATCTTAAGAATCTTGATTTATCTTTAAATCGTTCTAGTCAATATACTGATGAATGTTTAAAAGTGTTGGTTAACTTAAACAGCCTTACCTACCTTAATATCTCAAAAAATGATATTGATATAAGAGAAATACCTAAATTAGCAAAAATTTGTGAAAATTTGCCGCAAGTAGGATTTACTCTTGGAAATTCAGCTTTAAACCAATTTTTTCAATTATGTCAAAATGAAAAGTCAGAAAATAGGGACAATATAAAACCGAAAATAATAGATATTGTATTTAAGACAGTAAAAGAAGATTCTGAAGATACCATAGAGATATTGCAATATTTCTTGCAAGAAAAGCACGATCAATATCAAATCTCTGGGAATGTAACAGATGACAATGGTGTTACTCTATTAGAGGCGTGCCCTAACTCAGAAGTACGGCAATTTTTATTGCAGTGTGAAGATATGTCTACTCATACCTATTCTATTTCTGAAGAAAGTACATTGACAACTTCTGAACCTATTTATGTTGTATGGGAACCTCAACTAACAGGTACTACTAACGAGCAGACCTAACCTTATATTATACAGTATTAGTATAATGGATTTAATAGGTTTTGTCGCATCTGCAAGTGTAGTTTTATCTGGATTTAAAAATCTCAAGATTAAAATATTATGCAGCCATTAATGTTACAAAATTTTCAAAAGTAGAAAAATTATAGTTAGCCTTAGTAATTTGTTTTTTTTGAATCATCCTAATATTCTCGCAGCCAGCAATAGTAATTTTAGCAGAAGCAAAACTTTTGAAGCCAAGCATCGGCTTAGTTCGTTTCTTAATAAAGCGATGATCTTGCTCAATTATGTTATTGAGGTATTTAACCTGAGTAACCTTAATTTTTTGTTCCTCGTGCAAATCCTTATTAATGCTGTTAAGGGCAGCAGTATTGCTACCGCTTTTATCAATATTCACTTTTATAGGATGACCGTTATGTCTAAAAGCTTTCCGAAAGAATGCTTTAGCAGCTGCAGTATCTCTATGTTTCCTTAAGCAGAAATCTATGGTGTTACCCATAGTATCAACTGCTCTATACAGATAAACCCAGTTACCCTTTACTTTAATATACGTTTCATCCATTCTCCAGTTTCTACCAACTGGCTTCTTGTATTTCCTGACTTGCATATCTATTAATTTTACAAACCTTATAACCCATCTTTGTAAAGTGGCGTGATCTATCGATGCTCCTCTAATTCCAGCCATCTCCTCTAAATCTCTATAGCTTAAAGAAAATCTACACTTCATGTAGACAAATAACATGATGATTTCAGCTGATGAGCAATATCCTTTGAAATATTTTAACAATTTAGCAGAAATTTGAAATGGCATCTTAATTATTTTGACTGTATTTTTATGTCTTTATACCTTCTGCTAAACTATTAGTCAATAAATGCGACAGAACCATCATTACTGTGTATTGTTTCATAGAAGAAAAAATGACTATAATAACCAAAAATATCAAAGTAAGGAAAGCAGGATTTCCACCTTGCTTAAGTGACGTGGAAGCATTAACAATGGAAGTGGTGGGAGAATTTATCGGTTTGCACCAAGACAAGCAGATATGGGAATATTTTAAACGTCATTTTCAAGAATGGTTTCCCAATCTAAAGAGTAGACCGTCTTATGTGAAGCAATGTAGCGGTCTTTTATCTATTAAGAACATGCTGCTTGCCGACTTGTTTAAGAGTGCAAGCAAATCAGATCTGCATATGATAGATGGGGTACCGATTCCTGTAATAAATTTGGCCCGAGCAACGAGAGGGCGATGTTTTAAGGAATACGCTGACTATGGGTACTGCGCTTCGAAAGATAGCTATTATTACGGTTTTCTAGGACACGTATTAATTAATGAAGAAGGTCGAATAGCTGGATTCATGATAACTCCTGCTAATGGGTCTGAACGTGAAGCTCTGCAAGTAATGTCTCCTAATATTAGTGGCATGGTACTGGGCGATAAAGGCTATCTTGGTCAGGATTTAAAAGATGAGTTGGCCACCAAAAAGGTTCTGTCGCATTTATTGACTAATAGTTTAGCAGAAGGTATAAAGACATAAAAATACAGTCAAAATAATTAAGATGCCATTTCAAATTTCTGCTAAATTGTTAAAATATTTCAAAGGATATTGCTCATCAGCTGAAATCATCATGTTATTTGTCTACATGAAGTGTAGATTTTCTTTAAGCTATAGAGATTTAGAGGAGATGGCTGGAATTAGAGGAGCATCGATAGATCACGCCACTTTACAAAGATGGGTTATAAGGTTTGTAAAATTAATAGATATGCAAGTCAGGAAATACAAGAAGCCAGTTGGTAGAAACTGGAGAATGGATGAAACGTATATTAAAGTAAAGGGTAACTGGGTTTATCTGTATAGAGCAGTTGATACTATGGGTAACACCATAGATTTCTGCTTAAGGAAACATAGAGATACTGCAGCTGCTAAAGCATTCTTTCGGAAAGCTTTTAGACATAACGGTCATCCTATAAAAGTGAATATTGATAAAAGCGGTAGCAATACTGCTGCCCTTAACAGCATTAATAAGGATTTGCACGAGGAACAAAAAATTAAGGTTACTCAGGTTAAATACCTCAATAACATAATTGAGCAAGATCATCGCTTTATTAAGAAACGAACTAAGCCGATGCTTGGCTTCAAAAGTTTTGCTTCTGCTAAAATTACTATTGCTGGCTGCGAGAATATTAGGATGATTCAAAAAAAACAAATTACTAAGGCTAACTATAATTTTTCTACTTTTGAAAATTTTGTAACATTAATGGCTGCATAATATTTTAATCTTGAGATTTTTAAATCCAGATAAAACTACACTTGCAGATGCGACAAAACCGTAATGATAAACTCTTCTAGGGTCATAGCTTCTTTCTCGATAATTGAACTATGACCTTATTAGGCTATCCTATTCTTTTGTCAATCTTAAAAAAAAGTCGAACATGGCGTTTTTATAGGATGACCGTTATGTCTAAAAGCTTTCCGAAAGAATGCTTTAGCAGCTGCAGTATCTCTATGTTTCCTTAAGCAGAAATCTATGGTGTTACCCATAGTATCAACTGCTCTATACAGATAAACCCAGTTACCCTTTACTTTAATATACGTTTCATCCATTCTCCAGTTTCTACCAACTGGCTTCTTGTATTTCCTGACTTGCATATCTATTAATTTTACAAACCTTATAACCCATCTTTGTAAAGTGGCGTGATCTATCGATGCTCCTCTAATTCCAGCCATCTCCTCTAAATCTCTATAGCTTAAAGAAAATCTACACTTCATGTAGACAAATAACATGATGATTTCAGCTGATGAGCAATATCCTTTGAAATATTTTAACAATTTAGCAGAAATTTGAAATGGCATCTTAATTATTTTGACTGTATTTTTATGTCTTTATACCTTCTGCTAAACTATTAGTCAATAAATGCGACAGAACCAAATATTCTAAGGCACTTTGTCTACTAGGTCAAATTGCACTCGAACAAAACAATCTGGATGAAGCATTTAAATATGCTAAGAAAGCATTAGCGCAAAAACCTAACTGTCTTGAAGCACTTTGCGTCCTAGGTCAAGTGGCAATCGAACAAAACAATCTGGATGAAGCATGTGGTAATGCTAATAAAGCATTAGTGCAAAATCCTAACTGTCTTAAAGCACTTTGCGTCCTAGGTCAAGTTGCACTCAAACAAAACAATCTGGATGAAGCGCTTGTTAATGCTAATAAAGCATTAACGCAAAAACCTAACTGTCCTGAGGCATACTGCATCCTAAGTCAAGTGGCATTAGCCCAAGAAAAACTGGAGGAAGCATTTGATTATGCTAATAAAGCATTAGCGCAAAAACCTAACTGTCTTGAAGCACTTTGCGTCCTAAGTCAAGCTGCACTCAAACAAAACAATCTGGATGAAGCACTTGTTAATGCTAATAAAACATTAGCGCAAAAACCTAATTGTCTTGAAGCACTTTGCGTTTTAGGTCAAGTGGCACTCGAACAAAACAATCTAAATGAAGCATTTGCTAATGCTAAGAAAGCATTAGCGCAAAAACCTAACTGCCCTGAGGCACTTTGCGTTTTAGGTCAAGTGGCACTCGAACAAAACAATCTAAATGAAGCATTTGCTAATGCTAAGAAAGCATTAGCGCAAAAACCTAACTGCCCTGAGGCACTTTGCGTTTTAGGTCAAGTGGCACTCGAACAAAACAATCTAAATGAAGCATTTGCTAATGCTAAGAAAGCATTAGCGCAAAAACCTAACTGCCCTGAGGCACTTTGCGTCCTACATCAAGCTTCATTAAAGGGAGCTAAAGATGCAAAAAATCAAGGTAATTATCAGAAAGAGTTAAAATATTTAAAGGAAGCATATAAAAATATTAAAAAAATAGAACAGTTTAAACGTGATGATCCTAAGCTACTTTGCAAAAAAGCTGAGGTTTTATTAGCTCTTGCCCAAAATGCACAAGAAAGTGTTAATGTGCAATTATTAATTGAGCTAAAAGATGACTTTAAGAATATTGAACCAAAATTAAACCAGCAACATCCTGGTATACTCTACTCTCAAGCTTTAGTTTTAATTAAGCTCGCTGAGTATGAAAAAGAATCTTTTAATTACGACGCAGAGTTAGATCTTTTGAAAAAAGCAGATAAAGCATTTATAAGCGGAGCAAAGCTTGTACCTGATGATGACATGGTACCATCTCCCCATATTTTAGTCTTATTTAGTATGGCTGAGAATGCAAACAAACGTAATAGTCCTGAAGAAGCATTAAAGTCTTGGGAAAGAATAGGAGAAATAATTAAGGATACATTACAATTAAAGCAATCATACGCTGGAATATTGACTCATCAAGCCAGCGCGTTATTTAAGCGCGCTGAATGTCAGGAAAAATGCGATGATAGGGCACAGACAATTTGGCAGGAAACTAAGAATACTGCCAAGGCAGCATTAGCAGAAGAGCGAGATGTTCCCTATCTTTATTATATATTAAGTCGAGCTGCCCTAGAACTAGGGGAGCTAACAGAAGAACTTGATCATTTCGAGGAAGCCTTAGGACCACACGATATTAATAATATTAAGCCCTTTATATATTCTAACATAGGACTAACTTATAAAAAATTTGCTGAGAGACAAGAAGAGCAGTTAGTTTTTTGGGAGAAAGCAGATGAAGCTTTTGATAAAGTATTACAACTATTAAAAAAATCACTAAAATCTTTTAAAGAAATATCTCTATATATTGATACATGTGATCACAAATGTACAAATTTAATAGAATGGGCTAAATATGAAGAAGAAATTGGGGATAAAACTAAGAAGGAAGCACGTTGGTTGGAAATATATAAAGTATCAAGAGAAGCATTAAAGTTATCTGACGAGAATAATTTGCGTTTATTAGGTATTGCAAGTGAAGCTTCCCTCAAATTAGCTGAAAATGCAATAACATTTGATGAGCTTCACAATGCCCAAAGTTTTTTGGTAGAAGCCTTCAGATTTGAAAAAGCATTAAACTTAAATAATGATTTTAATAGGCTGATTCGTATAGGTAAAGGTTGGGTAAAGGTAGGAAATACTAAAAAAGTACTTGAGGTTTTCCATGAAAAATTAAAATTAAACACTAATGATGCTGAGCTATATTATAATATAGGTTTAGATTGTACAAAATTGGCTGATGAGGCAAAAAAATCTAATAATCGTGAAGAAACATTAACTTTTTTAGAAACAGCATTAGAGAGTATTAATAAGTCATTAGCAATAAATCCTAGCGCTGATGCGTATATTATTAATAAAGCTCAAACTTGCAAAAAGTTGGCTGAGCAGGAAGAACAACCAACTCAGGAAAAAGAACTGAATAAAGAAAAAGAGCTACATTATTGGCTGGCTGCACGCGACGCTTTTTGTAAAATGTTAATAAGCTCTACACATCCTGAGTTTAATGGGTACTACTACTGGTTGGACACTCTAACTGCGCAAATAACTATGCAAATGACTGAGAAAATGATACAACAGAATAATGCAAAAAAAATCCAGCATTGTATGGACCAACTTAATGAATTTACTAGACAATTCAAATTAAACGCTCAGGGTAATAAGATTAATGAAGATACAAGGCAATACTGGAAGACAGCTCAAAGTCTTAAAAAATTAGCGGAAGAGAAGGGACAAAAGAATAATGAACAAGAAATAAAATATTGGAATAACGCACTTAAAGCTTTTACTACAGTACTACATTATACTCAGAATGTTCTTGAAAAAAATAACAATAATATAGAAAATGAAAGAGCGAATATTTACTCAAAGCTAGTAAAGCAATATAATACCTATCCTGGTGATACACAGGGTTTCAGTGCCCCTCTTCCACTAAACTATGATTTAAACTATGATTTAGAACTACCGCAACCCTCAGAAGATGCAATAGAAAAATACAAGAAAAATACTGAAGCAAAATGCTGGGTCTTGCTAAACAAAGTAGAAAAGTCAGAAATTTTTGTTCATAAAACAGTAATAATCCCCCATCAGGATCCGCTTGCTGATGACTCTGATGATGATGTGGCTTGCATTGGGATACCTCCAGCGCATTATTAGGTGCTGTCTCAAGAAGTGTGTAAATTTCTGAAGTAGGTTATATTAACAATAATATAATTTAACAGGAATGACATGAGTAATACTAATGAAGAAAAAATAGACCTCTTGCATAACCTAATCTAATTGGTAATTTTGTCGTCGAAACTCCTCTCTGTTCCTCACGTACGTCTATGTACGCTGCGGTACTCGACTTCGTTTCTCCTAAAAATTCTTCAATTATCTTTAGGTTATGCAAGAGGTCTAATGAAACAAGCAGTAGATAAGTAGATGATTTTTGTAAAATTTATCAAGAATGGAGAAAACATAAGTTGTTACAAGGCAACAGGCAACGGATAAGAGAAGGAAAGTTATCGCTAAGTGAAGCAATATCAATAATGATATTTTATCATTTTAGTCCTTATAAAAATTTAAAATTATATTATAACTCACAGGTAATAAAAGGGACTTTATTCAGCAACCCGCCATGTTATGACCGATTTATCCAATTAATTCTATCATTGTTTATACCGCTTATAGTAATGATGCATTATTTAAGTGGCAATAAGACTGGCATATATTATGTGGATTCAACTTATTTTGCAGTTTGTAAAAATATTAGGATTACCAGCCATAAGACTTTTGCAGGACTTGCAGCAAGAGGTCATAGTTCTATAGATTATTTTTATGGATTTACACTACATATGATTATTAATAATCACAGTGAAATAGTAGCGATTAAAATTACTCGAGGTAACGTAGATGATCGTAAGGCTTCCAAGCGGATAAAACTTTTAAAGGTTCTGAAAGCCTTGAAAATCGTATTTCAGGACCTTAAACTAAATGGCCAGAATTTTTAAAAAAAAGAGCGTCTGTTCCGAATGGCGGATAGGGTGGGATTCGAACCCACGGTACGGTTGCCCGTACGCTAGTTTTCAAGACTAGATCCTTAAACCACTCGGACACCTATCCGAAATTATTCATATCAGAAAGGTGTCGCAAGTTCAAGATAAAGTTAAGGCAGAGTTTTATAAATTTTAGAATTTTAAAAAATTTTTTATGTGATCAGGTACAACAAACTGTTCTATAATCTATATTATGGAAAGTAATTATTCTAGATCTCTTTTAATTATTCTAGATCTCTTTTAAGGTCTATGATTTTTAGTTTTTAGTTGTGACTGAAGCGGTAAGAAAATTTTTTGCTGCTACTGATTCTCCAGTATAAACTATATTTTTATAACCCAGACGCACCGCACTAAACAAAGCTGCGTGATCATTTCCTACATGAATGATAATGTCACTGATATGAGCAAATTCTTCAAAAAGCTTTTTAAATATATAATCTAAAATTAAGATCCCATAGTATCTGGTACTACCCGTTTGGTTAGTTAAAATAATAGGATCCGGAAATTTGAGCAAAAAATTTCGGGCTGTAGTAAGATTTGCTACTGCGTAAATTGGCTGGCTCATTTTTATCTCAGTATCCTTAAAGTTTAATAGTCTTTTGTTGATGTAAATTAGTGACAAAGGGACTCCTTAAAAAAGTTTTTATCTATAGTTTTGATTTTTATTTAATAGTTCTTAAAAAAGGATTGAAACTATTGTTAGCGCAGTGTATATATATTATATAAAGGCAAAACTTTAATAAATCTAATATTAATATAAGGAGTCCTGTCGTGAACGATATGCATACCAAATCTGCTAAAGAAGATGTTGAAGGTATAAAAAAAGATATAGAAAGCTTAGTGAATCGTTTAGGAAGTATTAAAGATAAATCGGGTGATATTATGTCAGAACAATTCGAAAATTTAAGTACAGTTATGTCAAGTTTTAAAAATAAAGGTGTTGAGAAGGGACAAGATGCATTAACCGATATATGTGCTTCTACCCGCGATCACCCGGTCAGGAATCTAGCATATGCTTTCGCTGCTGGTATTTTACTTGCCTTCTTTATTAAATAAGGGAAATAAATTAAATGCTAAAAGCTTTATTAGTTGAATGGTTAAGGCCATACATAATAGAAGAACAGGAGTCGTATACTAAGCGTGCTGTGTACGTCCTGAACGTGATAGGGGTGGTATTACTAATAGCTGCGAATTACGTTTATTTCTATTTTCCAGATAATTCAAACCTTATTACTTTAATGAGCGGTGGTACTTTGTCAGTGTTAATTGCGATGTTTATTGAAAGCTTACGGTGTTATTCTCGATATAAGAACAAATATAAAACGTTCAATGCGATAAAAGCTTCTGGTCAAGAAGTAGTAGAGGCTGCTACCACTAAGATGAGCCATTTGATACCATGGGGTAAGCTAGTTAATTACTTGCCGGTAATTGTGCGTATTGTTCCTACAAGCGTATTAACATTTATAATATATAAGGTCATTAAAAGGGCGATGTTGACAAATTTTTCTAAAAAATAGAGTTGCTTCTACTGAAAGTGATCTTTAGGGCCTAAGAAAATTATTAAGCTTTCTCTTGTCTCGATCATCTATATTGTGGAGGAATAAAGTTTCCTTATAGCTAAGCCCCGTACTGGCCAAATTATAATTAATTTTTGGCCAGTACGGGGCTTTTGTATTCGCAGCTCCCCCAGTTTTAGAATCCAATCTACTATCCGGAACCACCCTCTATACCCTAATCGTGTATGGTATCACCATAACATAAAAGCTATACGCTACGGTGCAGGGCACTCATACTCTTAATGCTAATTTAGTTTTGGGGACAGGGGATTAGGACATCTGGGCACTGTTAAGAGACACTTAAAAGATTATCCCCATTATGGAGAAGAAGCTTAAATCAGAGGAAGGTACAGCATAATCGGTTAAGCTATTGACAAGGAGTATGCTAATGCTTCAAAAAAATCAGTAAAATTTACGGCAATTTTACGAATATGATTTTTTATCCTAAACCAGTGATTCTCTATTGGATTTAAATCAGGCTAATAAGTAGGCAACAATATAAGGTTCTGTCGCATTTATTGACTAATAGTTTAGCAGAAGGTATAAAGACATAAAAATACAGTCAAAATAATTAAGATGCCATTTCAAATTTCTGCTAAATTGTTAAAATATTTCAAAGGATATTGCTCATCAGCTGAAATCATCATGTTATTTGTCTACATGAAGTGTAGATTTTCTTTAAGCTATAGAGATTTAGAGGAGATGGCTGGAATTAGAGGAGCATCGATAGATCACGCCACTTTACAAAGATGGGTTATAAGGTTTGTAAAATTAATAGATATGCAAGTCAGGAAATACAAGAAGCCAGTTGGTAGAAACTGGAGAATGGATGAAACGTATATTAAAGTAAAGGGTAACTGGGTTTATCTGTATAGAGCAGTTGATACTATGGGTAACACCATAGATTTCTGCTTAAGGAAACATAGAGATACTGCAGCTGCTAAAGCATTCTTTCGGAAAGCTTTTAGACATAACGGTCATCCTATAAAAGTGAATATTGATAAAAGCGGTAGCAATACTGCTGCCCTTAACAGCATTAATAAGGATTTGCACGAGGAACAAAAAATTAAGGTTACTCAGGTTAAATACCTCAATAACATAATTGAGCAAGATCATCGCTTTATTAAGAAACGAACTAAGCCGATGCTTGGCTTCAAAAGTTTTGCTTCTGCTAAAATTACTATTGCTGGCTGCGAGAATATTAGGATGATTCAAAAAAAACAAATTACTAAGGCTAACTATAATTTTTCTACTTTTGAAAATTTTGTAACATTAATGGCTGCATAATATTTTAATCTTGAGATTTTTAAATCCAGATAAAACTACACTTGCAGATGCGACAAAACCGGATTTCCACCTTGCTTAAGTGACGTGGAAGCATTAACAATGGAAGTGGTGGGAGAATTTATCGGTTTGCACCAAGACAAGCAGATATGGGAATATTTTAAACGTCATTTTCAAGAATGGTTTCCCAATCTAAAGAGTAGACCGTCTTATGTGAAGCAATGTAGCGGTCTTTTATCTATTAAGAACATGCTGCTTGCCGACTTGTTTAAGAGTGCAAGCAAATCAGATCTGCATATGATAGATGGGGTACCGATTCCTGTAATAAATTTGGCCCGAGCAACGAGAGGGCGATGTTTTAAGGAATACGCTGACTATGGGTACTGCGCTTCGAAAGATAGCTATTATTACGGTTTTCTAGGACACGTATTAATTAATGAAGAAGGTCGAATAGCTGGATTCATGATAACTCCTGCTAATGGGTCTGAACGTGAAGCTCTGCAAGTAATGTCTCCTAATATTAGTGGCATGGTACTGGGCGATAAAGGCTATCTTGGTCAGGATTTAAAAGATGAATTGGCCACCAAAAACATTGATTTACAAACACCTTTAAAAAAGAATATGAAGGATAATAGATCCAAGAATTTCCTTAAATGGATTACTGCTACTCGTCGTTTAATTGAAACTGTTATTGGTCAGCTTACAGAACGTTTTGCTATTAATGCTATCAGAGTTAAGAGTTACTGGCATCTACAATCTCGCATCGCTAGAAAATTACTTGCTCATACTATTGCTACATTTTTGACAAAGTCTTTAAAACTTGTGCCAACACAACTCGAAAAATTAGTTACCTGCTAAAAAAAAGTCGAACATGGCGTATCTATTACATAATCTAAGAACTCATCACTTGTTATTTTTATGTTCACAAATCACTCATCGTAATTAGGGCAATTGTAAATATTTCTGCAAAAATTCCCCATAAGACTACAAGTCAGTATTTATAAGGGTTATATGATTACTTTTTTATATTGTTGTAGAAATCTTTCAGTAAAATAACAAAATTATCTATTACAAGCTTCCTTTGTATTCCTAATTATGATCAAGAACATAATTCCTGAACTGAAGGACTAGTAATAGCTTTGAGATGTCAAAATAGACATCCGTCTAATTATACAATTTTTCTAAACCAAGACAATGCCTTACTTGACAGGATGCTCCAACTCAAAAACTGTAAAATATACATGTCCAACAAGTGAATGTTAAATATAAGCATTATATTTGACATTCATTTTAAAAGGTTTTGTCGCATCTGCAAGTGTAGTTTTATCTGGATTTAAAAATCTCAAGATTAAAATATTATGCAGCCATTAATGTTACAAAATTTTCAAAAGTAGAAAAATTATAGTTAGCCTTAGTAATTTGTTTTTTTTGAATCATCCTAATATTCTCGCAGCCAGCAATAGTAATTTTAGCAGAAGCAAAACTTTTGAAGCCAAGCATCGGCTTAGTTCGTTTCTTAATAAAGCGATGATCTTGCTCAATTATGTTATTGAGGTATTTAACCTGAGTAACCTTAATTTTTTGTTCCTCGTGCAAATCCTTATTAATGCTGTTAAGGGCAGCAGTATTGCTACCGCTTTTATCAATATTCACTTTTATAGGATGACCGTTATGTCTAAAAGCTTTCCGAAAGAATGCTTTAGCAGCTGCAGTATCTCTATGTTTCCTTAAGCAGAAATCTATGGTGTTACCCATAGTATCAACTGCTCTATACAGATAAACCCAGTTACCCTTTACTTTAATATACGTTTCATCCATTCTCCAGTTTCTACCAACTGGCTTCTTGTATTTCCTGACTTGCATATCTATTAATTTTACAAACCTTATAACCCATCTTTGTAAAGTGGCGTGATCTATCGATGCTCCTCTAATTCCAGCCATCTCCTCTAAATCTCTATAGCTTAAAGAAAATCTACACTTCATGTAGACAAATAACATGATGATTTCAGCTGATGAGCAATATCCTTTGAAATATTTTAACAATTTAGCAGAAATTTGAAATGGCATCTTAATTATTTTGACTGTATTTTTATGTCTTTATACCTTCTGCTAAACTATTAGTCAATAAATGCGACAGAACCGTTAACTGTACACCTTTCCTACAAGGTATATTAAGGAATGTTTTTATTGAATTATTTTAATAATTAATGTATAAATTCGTTTACAAAAAGTTAAAGAATTTATACTTAATTAACCTTAATTATAGGATGTTTATGATAGAATTAGATAAATTATTAAATGAAATAATTAACAAAAAGAAGGAATCCGTACAAGACAAAATAAAAAAGATTAAGGAATTAGAGAATACACCTAATATAGGAGAGATATTATTTACTGTAATAGAAAGCAAGTTACAAAACATAATAACGGACGATAATAAAGATAAGGGCTTACATTCTACAATAGATCTAATAGATGCATTAGAAAAAGAGAATATTTTCTTAAAACATCAATTAAAAACTCTTGCTAACACTAAAACACAAAATGTTAAAACAAAAGAGGTTAAAACTATTCTAAATGTAGCTATTAAGACAGTTACGAAAACTGAACCGATTCACTTAATAGAATGGGGTGCTGAGCTTGAAATTTTTGATAAGCAAGGACGTAGTTATTTGCATACTATAGCCTCCGACATCAAAAACTCTGGAATATTATCAGCTGTAGCAGAAAAAATAATAAAAAACGCTCCGGAATTACTAGATCACCCGGAGAATACATGGGATAAGACAATTATTGAGGTGGAAACTCCAACTATGAAGCGTGGTGAACTACGTACTCCTACACATATTGCAGCATATCAAGGTAATAAAGAAATATTCCATATTTTCCTAAAAAACGGCGCTAATATAACATCTACCGACCAAAAAGGTTACGCTCCTCTTCATTGTATGCTGGCTACTCAAAATATGAGGATTGATATATTTAATAAATACTTAAATCATAATGGTCCGGTTGCTCTTTTAACTGCAGATGGTGAAAATATGATAACAGTAATAAAGTCATCAGCCAAAAGAGGTAAATATAAGATTGATGCTAATTTCTATTCTACTGTAGAACAAATATTAGGAGTAGCTTATGCAAATGGCTTAAAGCTAGAAATAAAAGAACTTAATGATTTCTTAAACGATATAAATACTAAAGGCATTATTACTAGAGAAGAATTCTTGAAAGAGATGCAATTAGTATTGCAAGAAGAATTTAATAAATCAGGTGATTCTAGGTTGTGTTGACAAAAAAAATAAGGTTGAGGTATAAGAGATAGAGGATTGCAATAATAATACTAAGTGGTAGTTTTCAGTCATTGAAACAAAGAAACCACCACAATGAAGTATTACATAAATGAACGAGTATGGGAAGTAATTATAACATTTTTAAAACAAACTAAAGGAATACATAGCCATGATGAAGCTAGCTTAAGGAAATTTATTGAGGCGATATGGTTTGTAACCAGGAGCGGATGTCAATGGCGCCTTTTACCTGAATATTATGGATATTGGTACAGTATTTATCGTAGATTTAAGAGATGGGTAGAACAGGGTATATGGGAAGCATTAATGGATTATGTAACAAGGGATGCAGATATGGAATCAACTATAATCGATGCGACTATTGTCAGAGCACATGCTTGTTCATCTGGGTATCACAAAGGCAATCAAGAGCAAGCAGCCTTAGGTAGAAGTAAAGGTGGTTTTAGTACTAAAATTCATACTAAAGTTGATGCGCTTGGTAATCCTTTGAAGTTTATTCTGACTGCTGGGCAGAGGAACGATATTACTCAAGCTGAAAATCTTACCAAAGATATCCACGATATTACCTTGATAGCAGATAAGGGGTATGATAGTAGTGCCTTTGTAAAAAGCTTAGAGAATAAGGGTTGTAAGGTTGTTATTCCGCCGAAATGTAACCGTAAAGTACAACGTGAATACGATAAACATATTTATAAAGAACGACATTTAATAGAATGTTTTTTCAGTAAAATTAAACATTTTAGACGCATATTCTCTAGGTTTGATAAAATTCCCGACACCTTCTTAGCTTTCCTAAATTTTGCAGGAACTTTAATTTGGTTACGTTAAATTTTTTGTCAACACAACCTAGTATTAAAGATAAAATTGATATACTAAAGGAATCCTTAATAGCTCAATCAGAGGAAAGTGACACAATATCATCACAACTAGATCTTTCTAAAGTATCTTTGCCAAAAGAAAACACTAAAAAAGTAGAGCAAATCACTGAAGATAAGAAAATAACACCTGAACTTACTCCAAGCATAACATTACTAGTAGAAGAAGAAATGGCTACAACTTCTAAAAGGCCACTTGAATTAAGCAATGATACGGGAAAAATTAAAATTAAAAAGCTAAAATTAGATGAAACCAGTACAACATTATTTGATGAGATATTATATACTGTGAATGATGCAGAGGATATAAGTATGGAAGCATCAGAAGTAGCAGGAGCAAATAGCAATCTTGATAGTCTTGATAGTTATGAGTAGCAAGAAAATAACGAGCAAAGGAGGGGAGAAGAGTTAATAATGCAAACGTTATCATGAAAAAATGGGACGAGGAAAGCAATATAGGGTTTTACCGCATATCCGGGCTAAACTGGCAATAGAATACAAATTATGGCTAGAAAGCTGATACTTAGTATCTATTCAGTCCTCATCTAGGGTAAGATCTGGGTGAGGGCTCACAGAATATATGGAAATTTATTAAAATTTTAACCATTCACTGCAAGGGCAAATTCTATAAATTGCCGCAAATGTATCCTCAATAATAAATCCCAGTTCTACCTGAGTGGGGGCTGAATAGATACGATACTTACAATGTAGTATAACGATAAAAACTAGCACGTGATATTTTCAAGGTTTTACAAATATCAGTGATACTCATCCCATGGTTTTTATGCATCTTTTTAGCCATTAAAACTTTTGGATTGGTATTTTCGACCTTTTGACGCCCACCATTTTTTCCTCTAGAGCGTGCGGATTCCAGACCAGCTTTGGTTCGTTCCTGAATAAGGAGACGTTTGAATTGAGCAAGTGAGGAGAAGATATTAAAAATCAACTCTCCAGATGCAGTAGTGGTGTCAATTGCTCCATCACAAATGGATTTAAAGAGTACCTCATTTAGGAGGCCATTCAAAAACAGGGGCAAGATTTTTTTACTTTAAGTTGAAGGCTCAAAATCCATTTTCCAATTATATAGTGTTTGTCTTGAAACTTTAGCCATTCTTGCTACATACGACACTGCATACTTACCATCTTTCATCATATTTACGTATTCCTGCCTTATAGTTTTATCTGCCGAATGATTACGCCCTTTGTATTTTCCTTGTTCTTGCGCTCTTTTTACTCCTTCATAAATTCTTCTGTTTATTAAACTTCTTTCAAACTCTGCTATAGACCCCATCATATTAAACATTAACATCCCTGTATCAGTTCCAGTATCCATTTGTTCCTTTAGGCTTTGAAAACTTATAAAGCGCTCTTTTAAACTGCTAATAATACCTATCAAATCTTTTAAACTTCTACCTAATCTATCAACTGAAACAATAATTAATGTGTGACCAGTTTGAATTTTATCTAATAATTTTGTTAACTCAGGTCTTTTAGCACTTGTACCGCTAATAATCTCCGAATAGATTTCTTTACATCCAGCATTTTTTAATAAAGCTATTTGTTGATCTAAGGCATCACGTTGATGTTTAGTTGAAACTCTAGCATAACCAATTTTCATATTTAATATTTTAACGTAAGTTTATGATGAAGATAATTATTGAGGCTTTTAAAAGGTTCTGTCGCATTTATTGACTAATAGTTTAGCAGAAGGTATAAAGACATAAAAATACAGTCAAAATAATTAAGATGCCATTTCAAATTTCTGCTAAATTGTTAAAATATTTCAAAGGATATTGCTCATCAGCTGAAATCATCATGTTATTTGTCTACATGAAGTGTAGATTTTCTTTAAGCTATAGAGATTTAGAGGAGATGGCTGGAATTAGAGGAGCATCGATAGATCACGCCACTTTACAAAGATGGGTTATAAGGTTTGTAAAATTAATAGATATGCAAGTCAGGAAATACAAGAAGCCAGTTGGTAGAAACTGGAGAATGGATGAAACGTATATTAAAGTAAAGGGTAACTGGGTTTATCTGTATAGAGCAGTTGATACTATGGGTAACACCATAGATTTCTGCTTAAGGAAACATAGAGATACTGCAGCTGCTAAAGCATTCTTTCGGAAAGCTTTTAGACATAACGGTCATCCTATAAAAGTGAATATTGATAAAAGCGGTAGCAATACTGCTGCCCTTAACAGCATTAATAAGGATTTGCACGAGGAACAAAAAATTAAGGTTACTCAGGTTAAATACCTCAATAACATAATTGAGCAAGATCATCGCTTTATTAAGAAACGAACTAAGCCGATGCTTGGCTTCAAAAGTTTTGCTTCTGCTAAAATTACTATTGCTGGCTGCGAGAATATTAGGATGATTCAAAAAAAACAAATTACTAAGGCTAACTATAATTTTTCTACTTTTGAAAATTTTGTAACATTAATGGCTGCATAATATTTTAATCTTGAGATTTTTAAATCCAGATAAAACTACACTTGCAGATGCGACAAAACCGAAAGTTTAAGTAAATCTGCTAATTGTACTAAGCTACCTTTTTGTAATAAAGTACTGACTGCCTTATGTAAAGCAGGACGATTGTTTAGTAAAAGTGCCACGCTTTCATCAAGTAGTGTCTCATCATTACAATCTAAAGGCTTATTCCGCAGGTCTTTTTGGTCATTAATTGTAGAATTTTTGCTCATAATTCGCTTGTAATATTAAGTTTTCAGTGGATTTAATTTTTACATGTCTTGAGGCTTAATCTAGTTAGGTTAGGAGTGTTTACAAAAAATTTGCGTGCGAATTTTTAAATATTTGGGCGCAAAAGGTAGCTTGTCATTTCTCTTAAAAATTCTTAAGTTATCCTAGTTAACTTAGGTAGAAAATTTATTGTGGAGTGATTGGTTAATAGCTCTGATATATTTAAGGTAATGTGAGGTAAATTTGAGAAATTAATAATATTAGCTACTAACTTTAATAAAAACTAGTTAATGAATTGACAAATTATTAATAATTGTTTGTTATTATATGTAGGTTTATTAATAATGCAAGCATTTTATTATAATTGAGAAATTATGCTTATCATTTTGTTTTATATTGAAAGAAATTTAAATATATTCACTTACGCATGTACGTAAAAAGACTCAAGAAGCCAGTTAATAACCTCTAGAGAATAAATATACTCTTCGCCTTTCAAGAGTTGTTTTTTCATTTTATCAAAGTTTCGCGTGCTCACGTACTTAGTTGTACGCTGCGCGCGCTCACCCCTCAAAATAAAATCCAACTCTTGAAATCCATTGCGTATACTACGCTATTGCTATTGCAGCACAAATAAAGTAGAGTATTATTGTACTGTATCAAACCTATTAACAAGTGGTACAATTAATAAGTAATATTAGATTTCTTTGTACTATTGCGGTACAATATTGAGTACTAATGTCTACAGCCTAGTAACTTAAGCTATATACTGCTCGTACCTGAAGAGTTGGTATACGATAGAATCAACTTCAAGAAGAGCTAGGGGTGTCAAAGTCGAGAAGCGCAGCGTACTATAATAAGTTACTTTGCTATTCTTCATCATAGTCGTCTTCCAGGTTAATATCTGACTGCGTCAATAAGTGTTTTATAGCATCTATTGATGTATAATTAATATTACCTTTATGACGTTCTATGGCTATTACTTCTTTCATGAACGCTCTAAAAGTTAGCCATTCCATTAAATCATCATGGCTTCTTCTATCATAATTTACAGCTATTCTCTCGACCTCAGGATAATTGTCTAATTCTTGTTCTTGAATATATGATTTGAACAGATTCCATTTCTCTTGAGGATTATCAAGAGCCTCATTTTGATCTTGACTCACAACATCCTTCATCTCTTCTATCTTTATCTTATTATCAATATCTTTTATCCTACTTTCGGTAAAAAATTGATCATAATCTAAAGTCATTATCTCTTGTAACTCTTGATCATTATTAGCTACAATTAGTTTGTTAAAATTAGCAAAATAGGTTATTTCTGCAATAGTAGGGGGAATATATTTTACTAAAAAATCAATTATATATACTGCTCTTCGTAATGAGCGTATATCTAGGTGCATTATAGAATTTTGTTTTATATAACCTTCTGCTAAAGTAATAGGATACAGTCCTTCAGGTACATCTTGATAATGTACTGCTAATGGCAAATTCTTGGCTTCTTTGTAATAGGCCAGGATAAATCTTTTATCATCACCAAAGGCTAAACACTTAAGCTTTCTTAAAGCCTTGATTAATAAATGTTGATTATGAATTTTATAGTACAACCTTACTGGCATAAAGGCTTCACGAGTAGTGGTATAAACTACACTCTTCTTATTATTTTGACTCTTTTTATTGAACATTGTTAACATAAATTTTCTTATAATTATTTTATCTAATTTTATAGCAATGTAGTGATATACTACTCCTCTTTCAAAAATTGTTTTTTATTTTAAATGGCAAGCGCGCGCAGCGTACATGCCAGTACGTGAGTCCATGATAAAATAAAATCCAATTCTTGAAAGACGAGTAGTATACACGTATTGCCAGGTTGATGTGATAGAGATGCACTAAACTACTCCCCGCTTATAAATTTCTTTATTAAATTCTAGCAATTTATTGGAACTAAGTTGGTCAAGCAAATAAGCCTTTACCTCACTAGGTTTTGCATTAAACACTTCGTTTCGCTTCTATCTTAGTTTTAAAATAGGCTATCTCTATATTTTGTTCTGCAAATGGTATAAATTGTTGGTATGTTTCTACATTATCTACTAGTTTCACTTGTTGCATCAATTTTAAACTGCTACTAGTTTGACCGATTCCTTACGAACACGCAAAGCCTCAATAGTCTGTTTAGAAATCAGATCGCGCTCAATTTCTGAAGCCATAGAAAATCCCATAGCAACAATTTTACTTTGAATAGTATTATCTAGATGCCAATTACCTTTTACAGCATAAATAGCAATACCTTGTTCAGTAACAATTGATAACATTTCCATGCATTCAAGCATATTACGCCCCAATCTCGATAATTCACTGACAATCATTTTATCCCCTTTCTGCATCTCATCCAAAATTATAGCAATCTTGCGTTTACGCCAACTGATCTAACCAGAGATAGTTTCTTCAACAAAAGTAACTTTACCTAAATTCTTTTCATTTGCTAAATATAAAATAGCAGCTTTATTTTTTTCGAGATCTTGATCGATAGTTGATATTCGTAAATATGCTATTCTTTTTGCCTAAAAAATCTTAATTAGAAGAAACCCTAATTATTAGCATATTTTTATAATAGTTCTTATAGAAATAGCAATGATTTTATTTGAATTTATATTATCAAAGAAACGAGCGTTTTTATATAATTATCTATCTAAATAAATTATGGAATAATTACAAGATAATTATTTTTAAAATCTAAATTAGACCTCTTGCATAACCTAAAGATAATTGAAGAATTTTTAGGAGAAACGAAGTCGAGTACCGCAGCGTACATAGACGTACGTGAGAAACAGAGAGGAGTTTCGACGACAAAATTACCAATTAGATTAGGTTATGCAAGAGGTCTATTTAGTAAATTGTGGAGGTGGATAGAGTCAAATAAAGTGAGCCGAAGGAAAATATAGAATCAATTAATGTGAGCCAAGAATTTTTTATGGTCAATTAAATCGAGCCAGGCTGTATTTTTAAAGTCACTTAATTTGAGCCGTTTGTGCCGTAGCAAAGCTGCAGAAGAGATGGCAGTAAGTCTTGCCGGAGTCGTCTACTAGAAGCTGGTTTCAAACCACCTCAAGCGGCTGTTATTAAGAGTAATGGTCGTGAGTATTGAGGAAAATCAGTATAAACTGGTGAGGGAACCAAGCAAGGAAGAAGTACGAGCAGTATAGTACGCTGCGCTGCTCGACTTTGACCCTCCTCGCTCTTCTTGCAAATGATATAAGCTATACTAAAAAAGAGAGAAAGTATTAGCAACACTTTATTTAAATCCTGAATTGCTAGCAGAGGTGATTTCTTATAAAGCTTCAGCAAAAGACGAAATCGACCATTATAGATAGAAACCTTCCCAGAACCTAGTAGGACTGGCTTCTAGAAGTCTAAACCCCTTTAAAGGTTCGACTACCAGCGAAAAACGTAAATTGCTAAATTTTGTATTTGCGAACCTAGAACTAAATGGCTGTAAGCTTGATTACTCCTTGCGTCCGCCGTTTGATATGGGTTTTGTCGCATCTGCAAGTGTAGTTTTATCTGGATTTAAAAATCTCAAGATTAAAATATTATGCAGCCATTAATGTTACAAAATTTTCAAAAGTAGAAAAATTATAGTTAGCCTTAGTAATTTGTTTTTTTTGAATCATCCTAATATTCTCGCAGCCAGCAATAGTAATTTTAGCAGAAGCAAAACTTTTGAAGCCAAGCATCGGCTTAGTTCGTTTCTTAATAAAGCGATGATCTTGCTCAATTATGTTATTGAGGTATTTAACCTGAGTAACCTTAATTTTTTGTTCCTCGTGCAAATCCTTATTAATGCTGTTAAGGGCAGCAGTATTGCTACCGCTTTTATCAATATTCACTTTTATAGGATGACCGTTATGTCTAAAAGCTTTCCGAAAGAATGCTTTAGCAGCTGCAGTATCTCTATGTTTCCTTAAGCAGAAATCTATGGTGTTACCCATAGTATCAACTGCTCTATACAGATAAACCCAGTTACCCTTTACTTTAATATACGTTTCATCCATTCTCCAGTTTCTACCAACTGGCTTCTTGTATTTCCTGACTTGCATATCTATTAATTTTACAAACCTTATAACCCATCTTTGTAAAGTGGCGTGATCTATCGATGCTCCTCTAATTCCAGCCATCTCCTCTAAATCTCTATAGCTTAAAGAAAATCTACACTTCATGTAGACAAATAACATGATGATTTCAGCTGATGAGCAATATCCTTTGAAATATTTTAACAATTTAGCAGAAATTTGAAATGGCATCTTAATTATTTTGACTGTATTTTTATGTCTTTATACCTTCTGCTAAACTATTAGTCAATAAATGCGACAGAACCTGATAGTAGTGCCTTTGTAGAAAGCTTAGAAAATAAGGGTTGTAAGGTTGTTATCCCGCCGAAATGTAACCGTAAAGTACAACGTGAATACGATAACCATATTTATAAAGAACGGCATTTAATTGAGTATTTTTTTGGTAAAATAAAACACTTTAGGCGTATATTTGCTAGGTTTGATAAAGCACCAGCTGTCTTTTTAGGTTTCTTAAATTTTGTTGGGGCTTTAATTTGGTTACGTTAAATTTTTGTCCACAGAACCTAGCGACTTTAAAGATTTTTTTGTCGCTGTAGAACATGGAGTACTAATGTCTACAGCTTAGTGACTTAAGCTGTAGTCTAGTTTAACCTAAGTGACTATAATGGTCTAAGCTATACATAAGTAATAGCTTAGACCATTAATGTATACGCGGCAACAATCAGATTTTGGTGCAATCCTAAATCTGATTGTTAAAGATAATATTAGAAAGTAACTCCAGCGAATAAACCAGCAGAATATTGTTTAGTACGTTTAGTCAGCTGCATGCTCGCTCTTATACCATAGTTGATATAGCTATCGCTCTTAGCGCGCACTTCTCCACTTAAAGTAAAGTTTGATTCATCAACTTTATAAGTAGGCACAGAAAACAAACGTGGCATATCTGATACCCTTCCTTTCGCTTGCTTCTTTATTGAATTAATACATTCATACCCATACGACAAAGTAAGAGATGGTATTAATGTTAAATTATCTTGTACCTGATAAGCTTGGGCAAGAGTGGCTCCTATTTCAGTAATTAAAGATTTACGATTTGGGATATTAAATTCCATAGTAGTACTTCTAATATCGCCTACCTCTTTATAAGATTTGACCGATACTTCTTGATAGTTCACATTGAAAAATGGTGTTACCACTAATTTAGTTTCATCAATATAGTTATACCCTACCCCTACAGTACCAAGATAATGCACCCCTGATGGTTTGCCTCTCTCTTCTCTGGTAGCTAGCCCAAGCGCAATCTTACGTTTAATATCATATTTGATCTGGCCCGCTCCTACTGCTGCATATATAAACACCGGATTATCGAATTTGTAGGTACCATTGATAGAGACTAGATATTCTTTCATATCGGCTTTACCATGCCCATGCTTGAAATCCATATTAGATTTAGCGCCATTAAGTTGCAGACCTAAATTGAAGTTTTCATTCATTTTATAGTTAATTTGAGCATAAGCACTGCCAGTATTAGCTTTTTTAATACCTAATTCTTTCTTACTGATTGTTTTAGTACTATTATAAATATAATCACCACCTATATCAGCGGTATAAAACTGCTCCACTGGGTGCAGCACATTATTATGAGCGCTAGCATGCATAGTTTGCAAAGCGTTAGTACCAACTGCTATTGGTAATTCTCTGACGAATGCTACCCTACTTGGAGATTCAATAACTGACTCTACATATTGGGCAGTAATTTTTTGTGCAGCTTCAGTAGGGTAATTAGCTCTAAATACACCAAAATCTCTATATGTTCCTGCGATATCTTGATCCGAGAGATAGGCTTTAGGATTATTACTAATTTCTTCAACTAATCTAGCATAATCAACATATATAACATTAGCATCCGGAGCATGTTGCGCTATCCCATCAGCCACTGCTTTATTAAATACTTTACTGAGTGCTTTGCCCAAAGTTTTAACTTGGAGATCTGTATACGGATGAAGTGCTAGTTGTCTATAATATTCATTAAAATGAGTTAGAACAGCTATATAATTCGCTCCATCAATAGAAATAGTCTTTATAAAATTCCCTACATTGCGTTTAACATCACTGGCCCCCGCAGCTGCAAGAGGAAACTGATTAGCGTCGGCCCTTCCATTTTGTATTGTAGCAA
The DNA here is from genome assembly GCF_964026555.1 of Candidatus Tisiphia endosymbiont of Beris chalybata. Classification (NCBI taxonomy): domain Bacteria; kingdom Pseudomonadati; phylum Pseudomonadota; class Alphaproteobacteria; order Rickettsiales; family Rickettsiaceae; genus Candidatus Tisiphia; species Candidatus Tisiphia endosymbiont of Beris chalybata. Next base: position 417,984 of record NZ_OZ032159.1, read on the forward strand.
GCATTTGGTCGAAAGTTAAAGCGTGCTGATTGACTATATCTTGCATTAGCAAAGCTCCCAATGGCTGCATATCACTTGGTCCCATATAAACCATGAAGAGCGCATTAGAATCAATTTTCCCACCGTTTGCTTTATAATTTGCATAATAATTAGCAGGCGCTAATCCTGTACCCCTAAAATTATTCTTATTATTCTCAAACTTAAAGCCATAGCGCTGAGTAAGTAAAACAGCCCAGCTATTAGGGAGGTAAGTGAAGCTATCCCCCAAACTATAGACATTTGTAAAATTTTCTTTTGGGTGGGCAGCAATAGCAACGCTAGAGGTTAAGCAAGTGGTAGCCAATAAAATGCTGGCAAACAGTTTATTTTTGTGTTTCATGGGGGATCCTTCAATAATTAAATATATTTTATGTACTCTATAAACTTGCTTTTATACTCCTAAACTTTAAGAATTGGCACGCTGGGGTCTAAAGTTCTGCAGGAAGCCACTTAACATGTATGCTGCCCTCCTCTACTGCGGCCCTTCTAGCTCTTCCTTGAAATTGAACTTCGTCTCCCAACTCTCCAAATCATAGAAGTATATTTATCGCTGACTGGGGAATGCTAAGGAAACTTTGTCTTATAGCATATGCAGCTCAAAATAATCTTCTTGATGCGCTTATGAACTTAAATTGATAGTTTAAAGGCAAATTCGCTATTGCGGAGGCAATGAATTTTAAAGACATATTAAATAGCCTTAATATATTAGTCAAGTTATTTTGCAAAATACTCGCTAATTCAGGCTAGTAATTCAACTATTATCTCTATTCTGTGATAAAAAAGTTAACATAATTTCTCTAATAACACTAATGTTGCTACTAAAAGTACCGTAGAACGTCACGGTGGTCTGACCAACAAAAAGTAAGGGAGATGTAACAGTTTTTGCAAAAAGTGAAGGAATGGCATAAGAATCTCTGATAAGATAATTATTGGAGAAATTGATGTTAAAAGAAAGAGAATTTATTAAGAGTTTTGAGGAATATTTTTGCGATGTAGAAGATCATCGACAGGCAAGTAAGATATCTTATCCAATAATAGAGTTGTTATTTTTAGGAATAATAGCGATTGCTGCAAGAGCAGAGACTTGGGGAGAGATTGAAGAATTTGGCAAAGCTCATATCGATACTTTAAGGGAATATTTTTCATTTATAGTCAAGTGATGAGAAGTTGGTGATATCGTCACTCGTCACTTGCCTATTATATATCAGTGTCGTTCCATCACTCCTAGCACCAAATTCTCCTGAATTGACTATAGAATAAAGACAAAAACAGCAACTAGGCTAAAAATGATGTTAACTATGGGGTGGGCACCAAAAAATCTAAAACGTTTTGCCAATGCCTAAATATTAAGTAATTGTTCATCAGGTCGCCGTGCTAAAAGTACCGTAGAACGTCCTTTTGGCTACTATAAAACTGCCTTACTTCCTTGTAATTTATTTTTGAAAATATTTAGTAGCATACTCTCCACATCATCTAATAGCATCTCTAAAAATTTTGTTCGAGGTTTGATTTTAAATTCTTTTACTTTCAAGCTGTTATCAATTTTTTTTGTTTCTTGTAGCCACTTAATCGCATCTTCCTGCGTCCCTACTGCGTCCACAAGTTTTAACTTGAGAGCCTGACGCCCGGAATATATACGGCCATCCGCTAATTTCTTAACGTAATCAATCGGTAAACCTCTTCTTGCGGCAACCAGTTCTACAAAATATTCATAATTATCTTCTATATTTAGCATTATAGCTTCCCGGACAGCTTCGGTCACTTTTTCGGTAGGGTTCGGAGCCGCTTTTAATTCTCCGGATTTGAAATTATTAAAGGTAATACCAAGCTTTGTTGCTAAATCTGTCACTTCAAAGGTTTGAAAAATTACCCCGATTGAGCCAGTGATTGTCCCATTATGACTTACGATATAATCTCCGCCTAAAGATATCAAATAGCCGCCACTTGCTGCTAGCGTTCCCATTACTATTGCGACTGGTTTTTTTGCTGATATTTTCCGCAGGATATTATAAATTTTTTCTGACCCTACAACTGTCCCGCCAGGTGAGTTAACATTAACTATTAGAGCACTAATGTGCTCATCGTCAATTATTTTTTCCAGTTTCTTGTCACGTTTTGCATCCTCAAAAATTATCTCGTCTATTAAAACTGAAGTGATATATTTACCACTACCAATATACTGACTACTTTTACTATTTTCTTGTCGTTTAACTATAATGGTAATAATTAATGCTACAAATAAGAAAATAGCTACTAATTTCCAGAGTGCTAACTTACGTTTGTTGTATTTTCTTTCGATTAAATAATCAGGAGGTATTACCATAGTGCTTCTGTGCTCTTTATTTCAATCTCATTAATCTAGCTTGATCTCTTTTCCAATCTTTTGCTTTTATAGCTTCTCTTTTATCATATAATTTTTTGCCCTTGGCAATACCAAGCTCAACTTTTGCTATATTTTTTTTATTAAAATATATAGCAAGCGCAACAAGAGTATAGCCTTTTAAGCGGATTTTACCAATTATTTTCCTTATCTCGCCTACCTTTAAAAGCAATTTGCGAGTTCTACGAGTAGAGTGATTAAATCTACCTGCTTTATCATATTCTGCTATATGACAGTTATATAAAAATACCTCATTGCCAGAGTTCTCGGCATGGCTGTCTTCTATACTAGCTTTTCCTTGCCGAAGAGATTTGACCTCACTGCCTGTTAATATTATACCCGCTTCAATTTTTTCTTCGATAAAATAGTTAAAATAAGCTTTTTTATTTTGAGCTATTATTTTTTTATACTCGTGCATAATTATATAGAACTCTTTACCTAGCTTGTGTTGACAACTGCATAGCTTTTTTTATTTTTTCTTGGGTCTCTGGAGTCGCACTGGTCAAAGGAAGACGAAGCTCTTCTAAACATAATCCTAAATTATGAGCAGCATATTTTACTGGGATAGGGTTAGTCTCTGCAAACAATGCTTTATATAACGGTAATAATTGTTGGTTGTTTTCTTTAGCCGCTTGATGATTATTATTAAACCAATTAACTTGTAACTTTTTACATAAAGCTGGTGCTATATTAGACACCACAGAAACACACCCTGCCCCTCCTTGCGCATTATAAGATAGAGCTAATGCATCATTACCACATAACAAATTAAATTCTTTATTAATTAGTGCTGTTAGCCGTAAAGGCCGTTCTAAATCATTCCCCGCATCTTTAAGAGCTATAATCCGAGGTAACTCTGCTAATCTCACTATAGTCTCATCTGAAAAATCCACTATTGTTCTAGTTGGTACTGCATATAACATTAAAGGCAGATGAGTTGCGTCATGTAATGCTGTAAAATGTAAATAAATTCCCTGTTGAGATGGTTTGATATAAGACGGAATACTACACATAAAGCCATCCACTGAAACTGTTGTGCATATTTTTAATATCTCTAAAGCCGATTGAGTATTCATAGCTGAACAACCAGCTATTACTGTTACGCGCCCTTTTACAAGCTCAGTAGTGAGCTGTAACAAGGTTTTATACTCCTCTAATGTTAGGCTAGTTCCTTCCCCAGTGGTACCTCCCACTACGATACCATCCACTTCATTATCAACTTGATAATTAATTATCTTCTCCCAGGAGGCAAAATCTACTTTATTATTCTTAAAAGGTGTAATCAAGGCTGTAATCAGCCCTTTAAATATGTTGTTATTCATGATTTATCCATTTACCTTTATATAGAAAGCCTATTGAAACTAACTTTTAACTTTGTCACTAGCAAGAGTAGAGTTTATTAATTTTTTCTCGTTTACAGTTTTTAGTTGATTAAAAATAGTTAAAGCTGAGGTTACAAAGCTGCCCGGGTCGGAAAGATTAGCAGGCAAAATTACCGTATTACTCTCTTTAGCGATTTGTCCAAAGGCGCTCATATATTGTTCAGCAATTTTTAAAGCTACCGCATCTTGTCCCCCTACTGTTTGAATAGAATTAGCAATAATTTCTATGCTGTTAGCAGTAGCAGTAGCCACTAATCCTATTGCTTCCGCTTCACCTTTAGCTCTATTTACTTGATCAATATATGCCGCTTCAGAGTTCAGCACTATTTCAGTTTTTACCCCTTCTGCATTATTGATTTTTGCTTGCCTATAACCTTCTGACTCTAAGATTTGGGCTCGCTTCTGCCTATCTGCCGCCACTTGTAATTCCATAGCTTTAAGGATTGTTTGAGGGGGTTGGATATCTTTAATTTCATAGCGCATACATTGGATACCCCAATTTACCGAGGCTTGATTAATAGCTGAGACTATAGCAACATTTAAAGTTTCCCGCTCTTCAAAAGTTCTATCTAATGGCAGCTTCCCTATTTCTGAACGCATAGTAGTTTGGGCTAGCTGAGTAATAGCATAATATGGACTACTTACCCCATAAGAAGCAGCTACTGGATCAATAATCTTAACATACAAAACCCCATCTATTGATAGAGTCACATTGTCATTAGAAATAGCGGTTTGCGCGGTAACATTAATCGCTTCTTCTTTTAAAGTATGCTTATAAGCCACCTTTTGAATGAGTGGAATTAAAAGATTTAATCCAGGTTGTAAAACTTTATCAAATTTACCCAACTTTTCTATTATCCATGCTTGTTGCTGCGGCACAATCTTAATCATCTGAACAATAATAAGTATTGCAATGCAGCCAAAAGCTAATAATATATATTCCATTTTATCCTCTTACTTATATATTTAAGTTCTATTCACAGAGCAGTATATAATATACTGCTCTTAACTGAAGAGTTGACCGAGTATACCAGAATTGACACTAATTTGTTTCTTCTTTCTCTGGCAATAAGTTAACATAACTTCCATCACTAATTTTAGTCAGGCCTTCTATCACTATTAAATCCCCTTCTGTTATTTCATTAGAGATAATTTCTGTAAGGTTATTTAAACTAACCCCAAGTTTAACATAAAGTTTTTCCGCGATATTATTATTAATTTTATATATAAAATCACCTTGATTATTAGTTACTATCACCTCACTATGGTTATCGACCTTCTGATAAAGTACAACTGGTAATTCTACCAAGATACTTTTAGCTCTAACATCTTGGCCTACAATACTAAAAAGGTAATCCCCTACTTGTATTTTATCCCCAACCTTGGGCTTTATTACCCCAATTTCGCCATCAAAAGGTGCAATAATCACCATCGCATTATAAGTATCCATTGTTTTATTAAAATTCAGGGTGGTATCTGCAAATTCTAATTGTGCTTTCTCAAAAGCGCTATTACTGATATATTTTTTACTATATAATAATTTATTACGCTTATAAGAAGCTTCTGCCGATTTTAACATTGCCTGTGCCTGCATCTTGATCGACCTAGCGATAGCTTTATCAATAACTAATAATACTTCCCCTTTCCTAACTTTATTGCCTTGCTTTAGGGTAATTACTTCCAAATTACCAGGAACTTTAGCATAATAATCCCTCGCCTCATCAATTTTACATTGCCCTACTGTGCTAAACACTTCATATAGTTCGACTAGCTCTACCTTAGCACCTCGTACGCTAATAACTCCAGGCTCAGCTATAGCCTTAAACCAAATGAGCCCTATAGAAATAAAAATAATTATCTTAGTGCGCATAATGACAATATTAATATTAAACTTTTGGCCTATAACTCACATTAAGCAGGGCACTTGAAGGAGTTCTCCCACTTAAGGATCCAAGGCCCTTATACAAATTACCGGCTCGATACGAATTATTCAAGCACTCTATTATAACTTCAAATCTGTTAACCATCGATGCTCTGATTCCAAAACTTCAAAACGAATTTTTTCACTTTGTCTATCCAGTTCTACCTCAGGAATTAAAGAGGCGCCTTGATACTCAAAACCATGAAAACTAATTTGCAAATCTGCGCATATTTTACCTACAGCTTCAAGATTCTCTAAGATATCGTCAACAAAAATTATTTTTTTGGGATAATAATTTTTTGCATGTAAAATATTATCCAACACTTTACCCTTATCAACATTCGCCGTCAGAATTACCCCTCCTTTCATAGTAGGAATCCCATCGTCAGTTCCCATCCCTTCAATTAACATTTCATCTTTTAGAGGCGAAGAACTCATAAAATTTATATTGATAGCTTTTAATTCATTTAAACGCCACTCAGTCAAATCTTCAATAACACCAAAATTACCGGTATATAATTTAGTTAACCCCATAGTCGGAATTTGCATTTTTCCTAAAGAATTTAGTATATCAGCTACATAAGGGTCTACTAAGCGCACTGCACGTTTTTGTATAATAATACTAAATAACAAATTTCTTTGACTGCGAGTAAGACGTTTTTTACTTTCTAGGCGCCATTCTACTCTATAAGGATGAGTTAATCGGTACTCTACTTCATCCATAATTAGCACTTCATCCACATCAAATAGTACTAAACTATCTTGATCTAAGCTGCTTAATAGTTCGGCTATTTTTACAAAATCCTTAACTTGCTCAATTTTAGAAAATTTATGGTTATTCATATTATTTAATAATTAGTTTTTACTATTCGTTACAGTTGACTTTCGACTACTACCTCTTCATTTACCACCAATATATTGCCAGAATCCTCATAACTTAACACCTCTTCTATAGAATTAGCAATTACTGCCAAATCTGTTTCCCTGGAAAGTTGATGATTCCCATCTTTAATTAATTTCATTACTACCGCCTTAGAAATAATTTTTGCCATAATCTGATGCGACAAAACATAGGGTACTTCAGTATCTAGCACTCCATGAATTAAATGAACTGGCATTTCTAGATTAATATTATTGTTATTTAGTAATAAATATTTTCTTGCTTCTATTATTAGCCGATAACTTATAGGAAAAACATTATTACAATCCCCTGCTATTTCTAGCCATTGTTGCTGCTCCATTTGTTTTTTATGAGATTCTGGTAGTTTATTCCAAATTACCTCTTCAGTAAAATCTACCGCTGCGGCGATACAAACAATGGCTTTCACTTTCGAGGGCCAGTTTCTTGCCGCGAGAATTGCCAACCAGGCGCCCATACTTGAGCCAACTATAACAGTTGGCTGGGGCACTAGTGCATTTAGCACCATCTCCACTCCCTCTAGCCACGAGCCAATAGTTTCTTCAATAAAGTTTCCTGACGATTTACCATGACCAAAATTATCAAATGTGATATAATTATAATTTAGGCTTTTACAATATTTTTCAAGAAATTGAGACTTTTTACCATTCATATCAGACATTAATCCATGCAAGAAAAGCACTGATGGCGTATTTTTTTGGGTACTGAGACACTGATTATAAGTGATATATTTATTCTTTTCTATATTGTATAATCTATCTATCATATTTTTAATATTAAACTTAAATTAATAAGAAATTAATGACTCCTATAAAATTAACTCAACGATATCATAAACCCACCATTTTGCAAGTAGTTCCCTCACTATTCTCAGGCGGAGTAGAGAGAGGAACAGTTGAAGTAGCAAAAATGCTCAAAGGAGTTGATTATAACGTGATTGTAGTTTCATCTGGCGGCTCATTAGTCAATGAATTAACTACCAATGATATTCCTCATATTCAAATGAATAGTGCTAGTAAAAATCCTTTAACCATATGGAACAATGCCAAGTTACTAGCAGAAATAATTAGAGAGCATAAAGTAGATTTAGTGCATGCCAGGTCACGAGCTCCGGCCTGGAGCTGTTATATGGCAGCAAAAGCCACGAACGCTAAATTTTTAACAACCTTTCATGGTATTTATAATATTTCAAATTTTCTTAAACGATATTATAATAGCATTATGTTAAAGGGAGAAAAGATTATCGCAGTATCACATTTTGTAAAACAACATATCTTAAATAATTATACTATTCCGGAGGATAAAATTACCGTAATACATCGTGGGGTAGATTACCATCACTTTGATCCCAAAAACATTCTCGAAGAAAAATTACAAAAATTTAAAAAGAAATACGGTATTCCTCTCAATGTTCCTATTATCTTACTGCCTTCAAGGATGACTAGCTGGAAAGGGCATCTCTCGTTGGTGGAAGCCCTTGGCAAGTTAAAACAACGAGATTTTTACTGCCTAATGGTAGGAGATTTATCCAAGCACCCTAATTTTACCCAACGCGTCAAATCTTTAATTAACTCCTTAAAATTACAAAGTAAAATTCAAATATTTGGTCATGAGAATAATATGCTTGGTTTATATGCTATTTCGGATCTTGTATTATCTACTTCGATTGAGCCTGAAGCATTTGGTCGCACTATCGCTGAGGGGCAAGCTATGGAAAAAATCGTGATTGCTACAAAGATCGGAGGTTCTATAGAAACAATAATAGATAAGCTTACTGGATTTCACACTAACCCAGGTGATGCTGATGATCTAGCAGAAAAAATCGAATATTGTTTATCTATCATTAACACTCCTGCTGGGGAAAAGATTCAAAAGGCTGCAAGAAAAGCGGTAATTGATAATTTTTCGCTCGAGTTAATGCTGAATAAGACTTTTGATCTATATAATCAAATGTTAAAATAGCCCCTACTCTGCTCTTTGGATTCGCCAGAACCCTTATTGTATTTAGTAGACTTCCCGCATAAGTCAAAAAAGCGCTCAGAAGTAGTATACTAATAAAAGACTACGTGAACCCTTGAAAAATGAAAAAACAATTCAGGTGTGTAAAGAATATACTCAATCTATTAAAGAATTAACACTTAGCTTTATAAAAAATCTTGACAGGATTTTTCTTATCGTTTAGGTTGCTTAAAAATCACCAGGATATTAAATGAATGCAATAAATTCTTATTGCCATATGTGGAATAAAGCGAGAAACAGCAAATTTCGACATATTATTTGGCCTATTCGATCAAATGAATTAGTGAAATTTGTTCCTATGGCTTTACTAATGTTTTTTATCCTCATTAATCAAAATTTAGTGCGTAGTATTAAAGATAGCTTCGTCATAACATTAATAAGCTCGGAAGTTTTAAGTTTTATAAAGCTTTGGGGTGAAATGCCTATGGGACTCTTATTTGTTATTCTTTATACTAAGCTTTGTAACATTATTACTACTGAGCAAGCGTTCAGAGTAATAGTATCTTTTTTTCTGTTATTTTTTATAATATTTGGCTTTATCCTATTTCCTTATCGAGAATATTTTCACCCAGCTCCTGAAATCATAGAATACTATGTTAGTGTTTTTCCGCATTTTAAATGGTTTATTATTATATGGGGTCAATGGAGCTTGGTATTATTTTATATTATGGGTGAGCTATGGCCTATAATCGTATTCACCCTTTTATATTGGCAGCTTGCTAATAAAATTACTACTACTGAAGAAGCGCCTAGATTTTACTCATATTTTACCTTATTTGGTCAAACAAACTTACTAATATCAGGCAGTATAATTATATATTTTGCAAAAGGAGAACATTTCTTATTACCATTATTTTCGCACCTTAATGACAGGACAGAAATCCTTCTGAAATCATTTATGGTAATTGTTATAATCTCTGGTCTAATCTGTTTAGTTCTACATAAAATTGTAGAATTAAAAATTATAGAGACAACTAAAAATATTCGATATAAAAATCAACGAACAGATATATTGAAGCTTGGCCTGCTTGATAGTGCTAAGATAGTTTTTACTTCCAAATATTTAGGAATTATTTGCGTGTTGATGATATCATATTCTATGTCAATCAATTTAATTGAAGGATTATGGATGTCTAAAACTAAACAACTATATCCCTCTACTCAAGAGTTTATATCTTATCAAGGAAGAGTATTGTTTTGGACAGGAGTGTTTACTTTAATTTGTGCTTTTTTAGGCAGTAGTTTAGTTAGATTATATGGTTGGTTTTGGGGAGCAGTAATCACACCAATTGTGATGCTATTATCAGGAACAATGTTTTTCTTATTTGTTATATTAGAGAAACCGCTACTAGCCATAATGACTGGTCTTAGTTATTTCTCTCCCCTAATGATTATCGTATTTGTAGGTGGTTTATGGCACGTTCTAGGCAAAGGTATTAAATATTCCCTTTTTGATTTTACTAAAGAAATGGCTTACATACCACTTGATAGTGAAATGAAAACTAAAGGAAAAGCAGCTGTAGACGTACTTGGAGGTAAAATAGGAAAATCTGCTGGTGCAGTAATCCAATTTGTTACTTTCAGTATCTTTCCTAATACCGTACATAATGACATAGCTGGTTTTTTAATGGCTATTTTTCTTGTGGTCTGCGTATTATGGGTTTACGGGGTAAAAACTTTAGGTAGATATTATAAAAACTTACTAGAACAACAATAAACCTCTTCCAGATAATAGACTATCAAACATAACTAAACTATTACGAGCAAATTAATGACATATGTACCTATGGTGATTGAGCAAACCTCCCGGGGGGAAAGAGCTTATGACATATATTCTAGATTATTAAAAGAGAGAATTGTTTTTGTCTGTGGACCAGTTGAAGATTATATGGCCAATGTAATAGTTGCTCAATTATTATTCCTAGAAGCAGAAAATCCAGAAAAAGATATTTTCATGTACATTAATTCTCCTGGCGGGGTTGTCACTTCAGGATTAGCGATTTATGACACTATGCAATATATTAAGCCTAAGATTTCTACCTTGTGTATAGGGCAAGCTTGCTCGATGGGTTCTTTATTACTTACAGCAGGAGAAGTAGGAATGCGATACTGTTTACCGCATAGCCGTATAATGATTCATCAACCCTCGGGCGGTTACCAAGGCCAAGCTACTGATATAGAAATTCATGCTAGAGAAACTATCAAGATAAAGAAGATGTTAAATCAATTATATGTAAAACATACTGGGCAAAACTTGCCTGCGATTGAACATAGCATGGAGCGCGATAATTTTATGGATCCTGAACAAGCCAAATCTTTTGGATTAGTAGACAAGGTGATCAGTAATAGAGATCTAATTAAAAGCATCTAGACTTATAAAATAATCAATATATACTCACATGATTCTAGAGTCATTAGATAGAACTGTTTCCAGGCCTTAAGAGGAAAAATAAATATTAGGCTCAAGTAAAAATAATTTACTTCCTCCTTTGAAAAATGTTACACTCATAAATAAAAAAGTAAAATCATGTCAAGTGAAGTAGAAAAAAAGGAATTAAGCTGTTCTTTTTGCGGCAAAAGCCAGCATGAGGTAATTAAATTAATTGCTGGTCCAACAGTATTCATTTGTAATGAATGTATTACACTTTGCGTTGACATTATAAAAGAAGAAACTAAAGTAACATTGAAATATGTTACTTCTTCAATTCCTACTCCACAAAAAATTTTTGCTACCCTTAATGATTATGTAATTGGCCAAGACCAAGCAAAAAAAGTCTTAGCAGTCGCGGTATATAATCATTATAAAAGATTAGAATATATTGAATCGGGTAATAATGAGGTGGAATTAAATAAATCAAATATTTTACTTATTGGTTCTACGGGTTCTGGTAAAACTTTGTTGGCTCAAACCTTAGCAAAAATTTTAGATGTGCCTTTTACGATGGCTGATGCAACTTCTCTCACTGAAGCTGGTTATGTAGGGGAAGATGTAGAAAATATTTTGCTAAGATTACTGCAAGCAGCAGAATTTAATATTACCAAAGCACAAAGGGGTATTGTTTATATAGATGAAGTCGATAAAATTGCCAGAAAATCAGAAAATATATCCATTACTCGAGATGTATCAGGCGAAGGCGTGCAACAAGCATTACTAAAGATCATGGAAGGTACTATAGCCTCTGTCCCTCCACAAGGGGGCAGAAAGCACCCTCAACAAGATTTTGTACAAGTTGACACTTCTAATATTTTATTTATATGCGGTGGAGCTTTTATGGGAATAGATACTATAATTAATAGCCGAACTGCTCAGACTTCTATTGGTTTTGCTGCAAATGTAAAATTAAAAGAAGAAAAAAATCATAGCGAAATCCTCAAATTATTAGAAATTGAAGATTTAGTAAAATTTGGTCTAATCCCAGAATTTATAGGCAGACTTCCAATAATAGCCACATTAAATGACTTAGACAAGGCTTCTTTGGTTTCTATATTAACAGAACCCAAGAACGCTATTGTGAAGCAATATTGTAAATTATTTGAACTAGATGAGGTGGAGCTAACAATTGATAATGAGGCATTAGAGGCAATAGCTGAAAAAGCTTTGACCAGGAAAACCGGAGCGCGAGGACTTAAGTCTATAATAGAGAACCTTTTGCTAGAGAGTATGTATAACATTACCAACCTTAAAAAAATGCATGTACATATTTCAAAAGAGGTAATAGATGGTAAAGCTCTCCCAGCCATATCTCCTAAAAATTACCTCAAAACTAGCAAAAAAAAGCTAGCAGTTTAAGGTATAAAAGTTTTTGAGATATTGGCTAAAGATGCGGAAGAAAGGGTAAAGTGTATAGTGCCCTCCCTAACCAAGACAAACTATCTTTACGATTACAAAGCTATGATCACGAGACGTAGCGCTATAGCACCAATAATAGGACATCTTAAAAATTTTGGTAGGATTGGTAGAAATTACTTGAAGGGCCTAACGGGAGATTCATCAATCCGTTAATCTCTAGCATAGGACTGAACTTGCATTGTTTGGAACACTCCTCTTAATGGAAGAGTAGGCCAGCTGAAAGTCCTCGCTAGCCTCTTCTCCCACTTAATGCTGGGTGTAATAGTTATTAAGACATAGATCTAAATTTTTTATCTCTTCTTCTGTAGTAGAAAATGATGTTACAAAACGATATAGATTTTGTTCAGGAGCTTCCCATGAATAAAAAATGGCAACCGCATATTGATAGAAATTCAGCTAATTTTTTATCTAATATGACAAATAACTGATTGGTATCTACTGGATATTTAATCTTAATGTTATGTTTTTGAAAAACAAAATTCAAAGCCTGCGCCATTAAGTTAGCATGCGTTGCATTATTGAGCCATAGATTATCTGTAAAGTAGGCTAAAAATTGGGTAGCAAAAAATCTAGTTTTTGACATAAGTTGACCAACTTTTTTATGGATATAGTCAAAATTCTTAGCATAATCTTGATTAAAAAATACAATAGCTTCTGCATTTAAACATCCGTTTTTTGTGCCCCCAAAACTCATAACATCTATTCCTGATTTCCAAGTTATATCGGCAGGAGAGCGATTTAAGTTTTACAATACTATTCGCAAATCTAGCTCCATCCATATGGATTGGCAAATCATATTTTTTTGCTACCTCTGTAATAGTTTTTAGCTCATTTAATAGACCTCTTGCATACTCATCACAACCATAAGAATTTTGTATGCCAGTTTGCTGCAATTATTGCTTCCATTATGCTAAAACTTACCGCAGCTGTATTATCACTTTTAAAATTCATATTTTACCTACATTTTCCTACCCGTATTTAATCTATTTAAATTAACTATTATTTGATATAAAAGTTGTCAACTTAAAGAATACTTAGCCTAAATTTTCTATATTAATTTTATCAAAATCATTTTTAATAATAAGTTACTCAATAACAACTAGTTGAAGGTTTTAACCAAAATTGAGACTATTGTATGGAAGAATTTAAAAGCCTATATGGGACTTTATACACTTCATACTAAAACCACATCTCTTATCCCTCTACCTTAAAAATTTTTTCAATACATCCTAGCAATTTATTGACACTTTGTCACTCACTTCTCACCCACTCTCGTGAATGGGTACAACTTCAAACACGTCAATTTTTTTAGGGTCATTCATTTTATCTACAGTATTTTATTGGAAAATTATTGATTTTTCGCCGGATTAAATACTATGGAAGCCAGACCTCCTTTATCCCCTAAGTGATAAGCTTTCGCTACAGTCTATACATTTTCCATTCTCTTATCTCCTTTATATATATTAATACACCCCCCGGACTATTGCTAGTCGTATTAGCTATATACTCTTCACCTGTCAAGAGTTGTTTTTTCATTTTATCGTGGTAAAAGTAAGTCTGGATTTTTTTGCTATATTCTATGTGTGGTAAAATTGATGGTCATATCGATTTAAATTTTGTAAAAGGCTAAGATAGTTAATATTTTTTCATTATTATGATATACTAAATCTTAACTAATTTGAAATATAATAATAACTATCGAAGAGGATAATATTATGTTAAGTGCCGATATTAATCAATTAATAGAACAGATGAGCACAACTCACCAAGGGGATGTTGAGGTGTGGGAAAAATTTGCTCTCGCGATAAAAAAAGATGAGGTGGACTGTCAAGAAGTAGCCGACTCTCTTACGGCTAGCGGTATGGATCTTAATCGTTCTTATCAATCTGTATATAGGAATGATAATATAGAGAATATAAACAATTACACGTTTTTAACCTGGACAATAGCGCAAGGGCAGGTGAAGGTGGGGGAAGTATTGCTTAAAGCAGAGGCTCATGGTAATACACGGCAGCTTTATTCTTTAGCAATAGCATCAGAGCGCCTTGAGGTCGTAAAACTATTACTGGATTATGGAGTTAAGCCTAATATTTTTGCTCTTTGGGAGTTGGACCCTATATCACAAGGAGAGTTGGTTAATGGACGCGCAGATATAGCAAATTTATTATTGACCCATGAAAATGGAATAGATATCCCTCAAACTGATGCAGGTCGGAAAGCTTTAATGGTAGCAGCAGCGGTAGATACGTCTACAGTAGCAATACTCCTTGCAAAGGGGGTAAATATAGATATCCAAAACTGGGAAGGCAATGGCAATACTGCTTTGATGGAAGTAGCACTAGCGGGCAGTACTGCCGGAGTAGAAGCTCTTCTTACAAATGGTGCGGATATAAATATCCGAAGTCAAAGAGGTGATACTGCTTTGATGATGGCAGCACAGGAGGGACATACAGATATAGTAAAAACTTTCCTTACAAATGGTGCGGATATAAATAACCGAAATCAAGGAGGTATTACTGCTTTGATGATGGCAGCACATGGGGGACATACAGATACAGTCAAAACTCTCCTTACAAATGGTGCGGATATAAATAACCGAGGTCAAAGAGATAATACTGCTTTGATGATGGCAGCACAGGAGGGACATACAGATATAGTAAAAACTCTCATTGAAGAAGGTGCGGTTATAAATATCCAAGCCAAGGACGGTAAAACTGCTTTGATGATGGCAGCACAGAGGGGACATAGAGATATAGTAGAAGCTCTCCTTACAAATGGTGCGGATATAAATATCACAGATCAAAGTGGTAATACTGCTTTACATTATGCAGTTAGTGGGGTAAGGCCAATTCTTGAAGTAGTAACAATGTTGCTTGACCAGGGGGCTGATATGCTGGCTCGCAATAAAGACCAGCAAACGCCTCGAGATTTAGCAGCAACTCGGAATCCCATAATAATGAGTGTATTCAATAACTTTCAAGAAAAAGTCAGGGGGGGGGTAGCTGACAACCTCATTAGAAATGACCCGGAAGAGATAAAGGAACGTGATGCGCGAAGCAAATCTTCCCCACGAGATACTTCCCATGTTGCGCAAGCAGGGCGGCCTAAACGTCCATCACCGACACCTTCAATTTCACCCAAGCCCGGAGGGAGAGGAGTATAAAAGGGAAAGTAATAACTGTGCTGCTTAAAGCAAGGAGGGTTCCTAGTGGATAGTCCCTCCGACAGAACTGTAGAACTATAATCAATTGATGAGAAGTTGGTGACATCATCATTCAATAGCTTGCCTATTATATATAGGCTCTACCATCGCTCCTAGCACCAAATTCTCCTGAATTGACTATATAGTAGCTAATAGCATTAGAGAGCAAGAAATATAGTAAATTTTTAAATAGTTAATAGGCATTGTCCGATGATTTTCTGAAGGGCAGAAGTTCTATTTTGGATAAGGGGTTTAAGTTTTGATTTTAAAGTATGCCAACAATGTTTAGTAAAAACATTGGGCGCACTTAATTTAACGGCTAATCCTATCTCCTTAAGTATATGGTCAGGATGTGCTCTTACATAAACACTTAATATTTCAAGTAGAACTTTCTGCCAAAACCTTTTTTCCTAGCTCTAACGAGTATGCTCTTGCCATACCCTTTATTTTATATTAACTTACATATTGTCTATTAACTATCTCAGAATTTACTATATACTACTCGTACCTAAAGAGTTGGTAGACGATAGAATCAACTTCAAGAAGAGCTAGGAGAGTCAAAGTCGAGCAGCGCAGCGTATAGAGAATCATATCTTTACCCACAAGTAAGGAGAAGATTGCAAAGAGGTAAAGAATCTGCTAACAAGAGGTTCATAATAAGTAGAGAGGTTTAACCAAATGGAGCGGTGGGTAGAAGAGGGATTAGATTCTATTGATTTAGGAGATGCGAGGTTAAATGAGCGTTCTAAGGAGATACTGGGAGCATTTTTTGGTAAGCATAGTGCTAGCATTAATAGTAGTTTTAAGGGCTGGCCGGAAGTAAAGGCCGCTTACAGATTTTTTGATAATGACAATGTTAGTAGTGATCAAATATTACACCCTCATTATCAAGCAAGCGTTAGAAGGATAGAAAAAGAAGAGATAATTTTATGTGTACAAGATACTACGATTTTAAATTATAGTCATCGCAAGCAGCTGGTCTTGGTCATATATATAATACCAAAGATCAAGGATTGTTATTACATCCTACTATTGCTTTTAACAAGAGCGGGGTTTGTCTTGGCGTGCTTGATAATAAAAGCTTTATTAGAGATGAATTACAGGGGAAGAAAGCAAGGAGCATAGCTAAAGCTATAGAAGAGAAAGAGTCCATAAGATGGATAGAGAGTTAACGCCATGTTCGACTTTTTTTTAGCAGGTAACTAATTTTTCGAGTTGTGTTGGCACAAGTTTTAAAGACTTTGTCAAAAATGTAGCAATAGTATGAGCAAGTAATTTTCTAGCGATGCGAGATTGTAGATGCCAGTAACTCTTAACTCTGATAGCATTAATAGCAAAACGTTCTGTAAGCTGACCAATAACAGTTTCAATTAAACGACGAGTAGCAGTAATCCATTTAAGGAAATTCTTGGATCTATTATCCTTCATATTCTTTTTTAAAGGTGTTTGTAAATCAATGTTTTTGGTGGCCAACTCATCTTTTAAATCCTGACCAAGATAGCCTTTATCGCCCAGTACCATGCCACTAATATTAGGAGACATTACTTGCAGAGCTTCACGTTCAGACCCATTAGCAGGAGTTATCATGAATCCAGCTATTCGACCTTCTTCATTAATTAATACGTGTCCTAGAAAACCGTAATAATAGCTATCTTTCGAAGCGCAGTACCCATAGTCAGCGTATTCCTTAAAACATCGCCCTCTCGTTGCTCGGGCCAAATTTATTACAGGAATCGGTACCCCATCTATCATATGCAGATCTGATTTGCTTGCACTCTTAAACAAGTCGGCAAGCAGCATGTTCTTAATAGATAAAAGACCGCTACATTGCTTCACATAAGACGGTCTACTCTTTAGATTGGGAAACCATTCTTGAAAATGACGTTTAAAATATTCCCATATCTGCTTGTCTTGGTGCAAACCGATAAATTCTCCCACCACTTCCATTGTTAATGCTTCCACGTCACTTAAGCAAGGTGGAAATCCTGCTTTCCTTACTTTGATATTTTTGGTTATTATAGTCATTTTTTCTTCTATGAAACAATACACAGTAATGATAAACTCTTCTAGGGTCATAGCTTCTTTCTCGATAATTGAACTATGACCTTATTAGGCTATCCTATTCTTTTGTCAATCTTAAAAAAAAGTCGAACATGGCGTAGAGTTATAGATTAACTAATAAAATAGCTGGGAACTATAAGGATAAATTATTCATCAATATAGCTGATAGGGAGGGAGATTTTTATGAGTTTTTAAGTGAATATAAATTAGGGGAATCTGCTGCCCATATTATTGTTAGAGCTAAAAGTGCGTAATGCGCCCCGAAAACTAGAGCAGTGATAGAGAGACTATTTTATGTTAAAATAAATATAAAATAGGAGCAGTCGAAAATGAGTAAGCCAAAAAGTTACAGTAAAGAATTTAAGTTTAAAGTATCGCTAGAGATGATCCGAGGAGATTTGAGTATTGCTGAAATAATCTCAAAATATCAAGTTCCAAGGTCGGTAATGACAAGGTGGAAGAAACAATTTTTGGAAAATGGTGCTGATATTTTTAAGTTTAGCTATGAAAACGGTAATTCCTCTAGTTCTACAAGCGAAATAGAGAAACTGCATGCAACTATTGGCAAATTGAAGGTAGAAAACGATTTTTTGCAGCTCGTATCTGCCAAGTTGAAACTATAAAGAGGAAAGTGATGGTAGATAAGGATTATAAAGATTTAAGTGTTCGTCGGCAAAGTCAGCTATTGAATCTGAACCGCTCCAGCCTATATTACAAGGATTCGGAGAAGGATCAAGATAATTATTTAAGTAATAGAATAGTTGAGATCTATAGTAATTATCCGATATATGGTTACCGGCGAATAACGGCGATACTTAGGAGAGAAGTGGTAATTGTTAACAGCAAAAAAGTCAGGAGGTTGATGAAACTAATGAATTTGCAAGCAATTTACCCTTCGATTAATACAAGTAAAAGAAACCTAAAAGAAGCTATTTATCCATATTTGCTATCAGGGTTAGAGGTTATAAAGCCAAATCAGGTATGGCAGGTGGATATCACTTATTTAAGGGTACAAAGTGGTTTTATGTATTTGGTTGCATTAATCGATGTTTATACTAGATTAGTAGTAGGATATCGTTTATCAAATAGTTTAAATACAGAGAGCTGTTTGCTAGCGTTAGAAGATGCTATAGCTAAATATGGGAAGCCGTCGATAATTAATAGTGATCAAGGTAGCCAGTTTACCAGCGAGGATTGGATTAATGAATTGAGGAGATGCGTCATAAGCATCAGCATGACGGGCAAAGGCAGGTGTAACGATAATGCCCATATCGAGCGTTTATGGCGATCGTTTAAGTATGAGGGGTCGTATTTATACCGGTGTACTTCAGTTTTAGAGTTGAAAAATAATATCCCGAAATGGTTGAATTGGTATAACAATCAAAGGCCCCATCAGGCTTTGGAGTACAAAACGCCGTTTGAGATATATAGTGGATTTATGGATAAGTCTTGCGACTTACCCACAATTCCACTATTACCACAACAGCTACAAAATTATAAAAATAATATTTTTGTAGATAGTTTATGAAAATAATAGTCTCTCTATTTAAAGCTTTTTTGGTCTAAACATAGGGGCGCAGTTCATTGAGCTTCTTGACTTTACGCGGGGGATCCAGCTTTATTCTACAAAATTTAATAGTTTGGACTACCGTTCTGTCTTTTCTTTTTTTATCTATTGCACAGAGCTGAAATATAACCTTAGAGCTTGCTCTTTGCTGTCTTAAATAACCAAATAATTTCCTTGTCTCATCAGGCTCATTCCCGCTTAATAACCTGTCACTGAGCTAGGGTTCCTAGAAATTAATGCCATATTATGCACAGAAGAAAACCCACCTCAAGGTGAGATGCCGGTGGAATGGCTGCTATTTACTACGCTTGATATAGATAAGGATTCTACGGTATTAGAGATAGTAAAATATTACCAGTTAAGATGGCAAATTGAGATATATTTTAAGATATTAAAAAGCGGTTGTAAGATAGAAGAATTACAGCTAGAGAATATCGCTCGGCTAAAGAATGCCATATCAATAGACCTCTTGCATAACCTAATCTAATTGGTAATTTTGTCGTCGAAACTCCTCTCTGTTCCTCACGTACGTCTATGTATAGCTTAGGGTACTATGATACATACACGATAGTACGCGGGAAGCTTAGTAGTCATGCTTGCTTGAAGATAAACACCCTGTACGCACCTTAATGAACTATACTATACGCTGCGGTACTCGACTTCGTTTCTCCTAAAAATTCTTCAATTATCTTTAGGTTATGCAAGAGGTCTATTACTTTCCATAATCGTTCAATTGGGTTCAAATTTGGACTATATGCCGGTAAATAGTGCAATTTTATACCATTTTGCTCAGCAAAAACAGTAACCTCCCCACTTTTGTGATACCCAGCTTGATCTAATATCACATGCACCTTATTAGCTTTAGGATATGCACTCTTTACTTGCCTTCAAAACTTTACTATATTCTCACCATTGATTGTCTCAAATTCCTGAGTTATAACTTTCATCAAACTAAGATCTATAGCGCCGGTGATATTCATCCTAGTTCCGGAAGCAATAGTAGCTATAGCTTTATCGCTACCAGTTTTAATCCATCCATAAGCCACCTGAGTAGCCATGGTAGGATGCACTGAATCGGCAAATAATATTGGTTCTTCTTCTGGTGTTATTCTTTTTAAATTTTCATAATATTCTATAAAAACCTTTTGTTTCTCAGGATCTGCCTTATACGGTGTTTCTTTAGGTTTCTTATAAGAAAATTTATTAGCCTGAAGCCAACTGGTCATGCCAGCTACTGTATAGCTTATGAACTGCGCCCCTATGTTTAGACCAAAAAAGCTTTAAATAGAGAGACTATTATTTTCATAAACTATCTACAAAAATATTATTTTTATAATTTTGTAGCTGTTGTGGTAATAGTGGAATTGTGGGTAAGTCGCAAGACTTATCCATAAATCCACTATATATCTCAAACGGCGTTTTGTACTCCAAAGCCTGATGGGGCCTTTGATTGTTATACCAATTCAACCATTTCGGGATATTATTTTTCAACTCTAAAACTGAAGTACACCGGTATAAATACGACCCCTCATACTTAAACGATCGCCATAAACGCTCAATATGGGCATTATCGTTACACCTGCCTTTGCCCGTCATGCTGATGCTTATGACGCATCTCCTCAATTCATTAATCCAATCCTCGCTGGTAAACTGGCTACCTTGATCACTATTAATTATCGACGGCTTCCCATATTTAGCTATAGCATCTTCTAACGCTAGCAAACAGCTCTCTGTATTTAAACTATTTGATAAACGATATCCTACTACTAATCTAGTATAAACATCGATTAATGCAACCAAATACATAAAACCACTTTGTACCCTTAAATAAGTGATATCCACCTGCCATACCTGATTTGGCTTTATAACCTCTAACCCTGATAGCAAATATGGATAAATAGCTTCTTTTAGGTTTCTTTTACTTGTATTAATCGAAGGGTAAATTGCTTGCAAATTCATTAGTTTCATCAACCTCCTGACTTTTTTGCTGTTAACAATTACCACTTCTCTCCTAAGTATCGCCGTTATTCGCCGGTAACCATATATCGGATAATTACTATAGATCTCAACTATTCTATTACTTAAATAATTATCTTGATCCTTCTCCGAATCCTTGTAATATAGGCTGGAGCGGTTCAGATTCAATAGCTGACTTTGCCGACGAACACTTAAATCTTTATAATCCTTATCTACCATCACTTTCCTCTTTATAGTTTCAACTTGGCAGATACGAGCTGCAAAAAATCGTTTTCTACCTTCAATTTGCCAATAGTTGCATGCAGTTTCTCTATTTCGCTTGTAGAACTAGAGGAATTACCGTTTTCATAGCTAAACTTAAAAATATCAGCACCATTTTCCAAAAATTGTTTCTTCCACCTTGTCATTACCGACCTTGGAACTTGATATTTTGAGATTATTTCAGCAATACTCAAATCTCCTCGGATCATCTCTAGCGATACTTTAAACTTAAATTCTTTACTGTAACTTTTTGGCTTACTCATTTTCGACTGCTCCTATTTTATATTTATTTTAACATAAAATAGTCTCTCTATCACTGCTCTAGTTTTCGGGGCGCATTACGTTATGCCATATTGAGCTTTACCATACTCACAAATATCTTTGGATTTAGTATATGTATGAACCTGTAAATACTCTATAAGCTCAGTGGTTTTGGTATCATCCAGTTTACTACTCGAACCGCCATTCTCTGACTTGAGCTTTTGTTCCATATTATGATAATCTTTTAAGTGTCTCTTGACAGTATCCAGATGTACTAGTAAGGCTTCCGCTATTTTCGCTTCACTCCAGCCTTTATCTCGCAAAATTACGGCTTTGATCCTATCGCATATATCTCTACTCTTCTCCGTCTTGTGACGCTTCCTAAGACGCCCGATCTCTTCTGGATTTAAATTATTGTTCATACAACTTGTAATAGACTATTTTTCTGTTATTTCAAGCATTATCATTCATGATGGGTATATATGTCTTGCTGACTTCATTTAACCCTAGACAAATCATTTCATGTACAAATCTTCTATAAAATATCTGTCCAGTTAAGAAGAGGAATTGGTATTACAGGTTCAAGGCTCGTGCCTTTCAGTTAAGGTTCTGAAATATGGAATTGATCGTTTACTGAAGACTGATGATGAAGTAGATAACAAATTTACTGATACCGATACAATGCTCATAAGTCTGGCCCTTGAGGCGTGCGAAACTACAAAGGTTCCGAAAGCCTTGCAAAACGTAAAATGATAAATTTCGTATTTCAGAACCTTAAACTAAATGGCACGAGCCTTGAACCGACCTTGCGTTTCCCGTTCGATATTTTTTAAAAAACGATCGTCTGTTCCGATTGGCGGAGAGAGAGGGATTCGAACCCTCGATACGGTTAACCCGTATAACGGTTTAGCAAACCGTCGCCTTCGGCCACTCGGCCACCTCTCCAATATATTACTCATATTTTAAGAATTAGATTTTATTTTGAGCCATAGATAGACGCAACGTACATATGTTACGTGAACACGCCAAACTCAGGTAAAATAAAAAAGTAATTCTAGAAAGATGAGTAGATTCTGTGAAGGTTTCTATCTAATGGTCTTATCGATCGTTATTTTCGTTCTCGAATCTTCACATACATTTAGTACGCTGCGGTTCTGTGAGCAAAAATGCCTATAAATCTACTCCTTACATAGAAACCTTCATAGCACCTAGTATACTGCTCGTACTTCAAGAATTGGATTTTATTTTAAATGGCGAGCGCGCGCAACGTACATGCTAGTACGTGAGCACGTGAGCCCATGATAAAATAAAAAAACAATTCTTGAAAGACAAGTAGTATATACCTAAAACTATTATTTTTACTAGCTTACTTATAGCACTGAACTATCTGCATTTCCATAATTATTTTACTTAAATCGACTTGAGGTGAATATCTTCCAACTGTTTATAATCTATCTGGCCCCCAGACAACATAGGTATTTCTTGCAAATTGATAATTTCCGGCAAATAAGTCAAAGTTAATAAATTTTTATAGAGTATTTCTATAAATTTGGCGTTATTAATAGAAAAACTAGTAGTAAAAAGAATAATCTTCTTTTCTCTATTAAGGTTCTTGAGATAAATAACCGCATTAATACTATCCTCATCTATCATATTTGCCAATTGCTCTATTAATAGTAAAGAAATCGTCTTATCCTCTATTCTAATAAACTGTTCTATTTTGCCTAAAATAGTTATATAACCATCTTCGTCAATCCTGACTATATCTTGTGTCTCTAGCCACCCTAAACCTAGTTCAGAAGCAGTAAAGTGCAGGACCGCCGGATTGTTAGCAAACATCTCACCAAGCATAATATTCGGCCCTTTAACAAATAGCTGCCCTGCTCCTTCTACTCCCTCCACTTGCTTAATATAATATTCCACCTGTGGTACTAACCGACCTACAGTTCCTGGCCTATAATGCATAGGGGTATTGCAGGCAATTATCGCTGACATTTCAGCAGCACCATACATTTCAAAAATTCTCACCCCAAATTTATTAAGCCATAATTGCCGGGTTTTTTCATGCAGTTTTTCTCCATAAGCAAACGCGTATCTTATAGAATAAAAATCATAAGGATGGGCATATAAGGCATAGCTACTCAAAAATGTATCAGCGCTAAATATAATAGTAGCGCCAATATCATATATTACTTCAGGAATATTGCGATAATGCTGAGCAGAAATATAAAGAAATGTGGGCACCCCACTTAATATCATCATTATAGTACTGCTTAAGCCAAAGCAATCAGAAAAAGGCGTTGCAATAAAAGCAAGGTCGTCAGGACTAAACTGCAATTTAGCAAGAAGTTGAAACCTATTTGCTTGCAAGTTCCTGTGAGATAAAACTATTGCTTTTTGGGCAGTAGGCCAGTCAGAAGTAAATACCACCACTGCTGGACTTTGATCCTTATGATTAGTACAGATATGTTTATAATAGCTTTCTGGGAATAAATTGCAGATAAATAATTTTATTCTCAAGCGCCAGCTAATTCGTTGCTGGAGATCTTCTAAATAAATAATTTTTATATTAGCGTCTGAAATTTTTACAATAGTTTCTTGTAATCTAGCTTTTTCTATAAATTCTCTTGAAGTATAGATTATCTTGACCCTTGTTGTGTGACAGGCAGAAATTATATTGTTTACTTCACTCATATAGTCAAGCATGACAACCGTAATACCTAGAGCTTGCATAGAATAAAAAGTACTGACCGCTTTAATGATATTAGGCAACATGAGAGCTAAATAATCTGAGTTTTGGGCATCTCGTTTAATTAAATATGCTAAAGTAAAAGAGTCTAATAATAATTGCCGGTAAGTAATAGGATGATAATCTCCATCTTGGACTATACCTTTTTTAAAGCCATGCACTTTGGCAGATTCAATAAGCGACTGGAAGAGAGTGTTTTTATAATCAGAACTTTCAAACATCATATCAACCATAATATCGTAAAGTGCCTGCCCCATATATTTACGCTTTGTCCTATTATCCATATTCTGGATGCCCTGTTTTGAAGCGAATTGGACTGGCGGTAAAATTGTTACAGTAATTTTAGGGAAAACACGAGTTTTTAATATATTTTTAAGTTTTGAAAAATGTGTAAATTGTGTCCCATCTATTCTCACGGGTAAAATTGTTGCCCCAGCTTTTTCTGCAATCATCCCCGGGCCTTCGTAAACTTTCATTAGAGAACCCGTAATACTTATTCTGCCTTCAGGAAAAATAGCAATTTTTTTATCTTTTTGTACTTCCTTAATTAAGGTTTTAATAGCCATTGCACTAGTAGAATCTACTGATAAAGTTTTATTCAGTTTTAAAAATGGCCTTACCCACCACGCTTTAGCTATAGCTGTATTAATAGCAAAAGTCATCTCTTCAGGCAGATAAGTTGCCAGCACTGCCGGATCAAGATAGGAAATATGATTAGCTATAATCACTACCCTCTTACCAGCCTTGTAAAAATTTTCGATTCCTTTAACCTCAACATTATACATAAAATCGAAAATAAATTTTAAAACTCCTCGAACTACAGAAAAAGGAAGAATTTTTACTTCTGGGATTAATTCATAGATATAATAAGCAACTACTATATTCAGGACACTAATAAATAATATGACAAATGGAATGGAATATCCCCAATAAAATAAGAGAGAAAGGATAAGGGTAGATCCCGCCATAAAAATAGAATTTATAAAATTATTAATAGCAATTATTCTGCTACGATGCGCAAAGGAACTGAAATATTGTAATACTGCATAAAGAGGGACTATATATACCCCCCCTATTGCTGAAATAAAGAATAAATCTATAATAATACGCCAATTATGTTTTTTAGATAAAAAAACCAATATACTTCTTAACTGCTCTGGTTCATATTGGATCATTCCGATTCGGCTAGCAAAAAATAAATCAATACCAAATATACTTATACCTATTGAGGCAAGAAAAATATATTTAGTAGTAATCTCATTTTCTAAAATCTTGCTACACAGGAAGGACCCTACTCCTACTCCAATAGAAAAGGTAGCAAGAAATAAATTAGCCACATTTTCATCAGCTCCTAAAGTTTCTTTAGCAAGAGATGGAATTTGAGAGAATATTGCGGCACTAATAAACCAAAACCAAGAAATTCCTAGAATTGCTAAATATATCTGTTTCTTAGTTTTAACATATTTGAGCATTTCTATGCTTTCTTGATATAAATTAAAATTAATTTTTATCTTGAGATTAGCATTATTGGATCTGGGCATGAATAAGCTAGTGATCAACCCTACTATCGCAATAATTAGCAGCACCATTATAATTAAATTACTATTTATGGTATAATATCCTCCTATAATAGTACCTACTAAAATAGAAAAAAATGTGCCGGCCTCCACAAAACCATTAGCCCCTAATAATTCATCTTTATGGAGATGATCCGGCAATACGCTATATTTAATTGGCCCAAAAAAAGTTGAATGTATGCCCATAAAACAAATAGACAAAAACAGTACCCCTAAATTATTACACCTGAAACCATAAGCAGCAAAGATGGCTATAAATAGCTCAAATAGTTTAATAACTTTAACGATCATAGACCTCTCATATCTATCTGCTAGCTGTCCTGCTAAGCTAGCAAATATAACAAAAGGTAATACAAAAATGGTATTAGCTGCTAATACCATTAAGGGAGCTGATAATAATAATTGATTAGATAATTGATAAGTAATTAACATAATCAAAGCGTTTTTCATTATGTTGTCATTAACACATCCACAAAACTGCACCACAAAAATAGGCAAAAACCGCACATCTTTAAATAGATATAACAAATTTGATCCCATATTTTCTCCAAAAATTTATCAATCGATTATACTCTAAGTTACTCCCAACACTAACATTAAAATAAAATTAATTTTGCCTGTATATATTAGACTTCCTGCATAAGTCGAACAGAGTGGGGGATTTTTAGGTTCTTATATCTACTTATAACTTATTTCTAAGATATAAGAACCTAGATCGACTTATATATGAAGTCTATTTTATCGTGAACTCACGTGCTCACATATTGACATGTGTGCTGCGCTCGCTCACCATTCAAAATAAAATGATGGTTTTGAAGTACGAGCAGTATATACGTGAATATCTAAGGCCTGGAATCCCTCTACGGCTACCCCAATTCTTATAGTGCCTCACAAGATACCCAGAGGGCAGCGCTAACCTTGCATTTGATTAATATCCCTTAGATTTATCGACCCCTTATTTCTAAAATATACTAATAATATTGCAAGCCCTATGGCTGTCTCCGCTGCAGCTATAGTCAAAATTATTATACTAAAAATCTGGCCGGTAATATCATTCGCATAAGCTGAAAATGCTATGAAATTTACATTAACTGCTAGCAACATTAATTCTATTGACATGAGTAGGGCAATGACATTCTTACGATACAAAAACAACCCCACCATGCCTATACTAAAAATACAAGCTGATAAAATCAAATAATGATCCAATGTAATATTATTATTCATATTTAATGCCTTCTATCCCTTCATTTATATCAGGGTTAAGTATTAATAGAGAATTCTCTTTACTTTTACTGTTTTGCACCACAATATTTTGTCTTTTCACCCCTGGCCTATGCCTAACGGTTAAAATAATACATGATATCATGGCAACAAATAAAATAATACCTGCCATTTGGAAAGGTAAAATAAAATCAGTATATAATACTAACCCAATTGCCTTAGTATTACTTATATCTGCAGAGGCTACAAAGTCATTAAGCCTAGCAGGAATATTTTTAGTCCCTAGCAAAATAATTAAAATAAAGTCAGTAAACATAATCAAGGCCACAACACTGCTGACAAGCAAGTTTCTTTTAAATTGTTCTACAACATATATTGAATGTATATCTAACATCATGATTACAAATAAAAAGAGCACGGCTACGGCCCCCACATATATCACAATCAACATCATGGCTAAAAATTCTGCTCCTAATAAAATCATTAGGCCAGAAGCATTACAAAAACTAAAAATTAACCAAAGTACAGAATAAATGGGGTTTTTGCTAATCACTACCAAACAACTACTGATAATCATAAGGCTAGCAAATAAATAAAAAAATATCTCCATAATCAATCCTATTTATATTTATAATCCTCTTGTAACTTAATTGCTAATTCTTGTTCCCACATGTCACCATTTTTCAATAATTTGTCTTTGTTATATATTAATTCTCTATGAGTAAAAGTAGCAAATTCAAAATTAGGTCCCTCTACTATGGCATCAACTGGACAAGCTTCTTGGCACAGACCGCAATAAATACATTTGGTCATATCAATATCATATCTAGTAGTTCTTCTACTCCCATCTGCTCTTTCTTCTGCTTCAATAACGATCGCTTGCGCCGGACAAATTGCTTCACACAATTTACAAGCAATACATCTCTCCTCCCCGTTAGCATAACGCCTTAGGGCGTGCTCCCCTTTAAATCTTGGACTAATCGGTCCTTTTTCATAAGGATAATTTAAGGTCACTTTGGGCTTAAAGAAATATTTCAGTGTTAATGCTAAGGCAAATACTATTTCAAATAGGAAAAAAGATCTTAGATAATTAATTATTTTCATATAAAATGCTCATTTTCCTCTGTTACCGTTTTTATTGGGTTCCCTGCATAAGCCGCAAATAGCCCGCGGGATTTTTAGGAAAAACAAAGCCAAGCCGAGCTGTGCACAAGGATGTGCATGAGGAGCGGAAGGGCCACGTTTTGACAACAAAATCACCTATTAGAGGCTTATGCAAGAAGTCTATTATAGGAGAAGTCTAATAGATCTCTTTCGAAACTTGTATCACCCTGTAACTATATACTGCTCGTACCTGAAGAGTTGGTAGACGATAGAATCAACTTCAAGAAGAACGAGGAGTGGCGAAGTCGAGCAGCGCAGCGTACTATAGTACGTGAGCAGCCTCGATCTTTAGGGCAAGACGACGCCAATTCTTGAAGTTCAGCGAGTATATATGTCTAATCTAGCCAAGGATCATCATCTAGCTTCCAAGAGGGCGTTGCAGTTTTGTTCGCCTCATTTTCTTTAAATCCTCCGACCAATAGCAAGTATCCGAAAGTGGTCTAACATCTTGTGCAATGCCGCAGCCAGCTCAATTAGGTAAATTATTGGTAAATACTAATATAGCTGACAATAACACCACCCACAATAAAGTAAACGGTAAAAATACTTTCCAGCCTAATCGCATCAGTTGATCATACCGGTATCTCGGCAGCGTAGCTCTTATCCATAAAAAACAAAATAGCAAAAACCCAACTTTCAAAATAAACCAAATGAAACCTGGAATAAAACCTAATAATGCAATACCAAAAGGAGGTAAATACCCCCCTAAAAAGAAAATAGTAGTCATTGCACTAACTAATATCATATTAGCATATTCTCCTAGGAAAAATAATGCAAATCCCATCGAAGAGTATTCAACATTATAACCTGCCACTAGCTCAGATTCAGCTTCTGCTAAATCAAAGGGTAATCTATTAGTTTCGGCAAGTACCGAAATAAAAAATATCACCCCCATTGGTAGTAACATTAAATCTACCCACCAAGGTAATAATTGTTGTTTTTCAATAATTTCTGATAAGTTAAGGGTCCCTGTGGTTAATAGCACCGTTACAATCACAAGTCCAATAGATACTTCATAAGAAATCATTTGGGCAGAAGCTCGGATAGCTCCAAAAAAAGCATATTTTGAATTACTAGCCCAACCAGCTATAATTATTCCGTAAATACCTAAGGAGGAAATCGCCATAATATATAGAACTCCCACATTGATATTAGCCAATACCATTCCTTTATCGAAAGGTATTACCGCCCAACCTATTAAGCTAAGTATAAAAGTAATCATCGGCGCTAAAGTAAATAATATTTTATCCGCGGGGTTTGGAATAATTGCTTCCTTAAATAGTAATTTTAAAGCATCCGCTATTGGCTGCAATAAACCAAAAGGACCCGCCATATTCGGACCTATTCTAAGCTGGATTAACCCTATAACTTTACGTTCAGTATAGGTAAGGTAAGCAACGCAAAGAAGCAATGGGATCGTAATAGTAAGTATTTTTAAGGATATAATAATTATTGGTAATATATATTGCCCTAACAGCTCTATCATGCTACTTTTTCTCTTTGTTGTTTTGCTGCTACACATTTTGCCATAGTCACCGAAGCTCTACTAATAGAATCAGTCATATAATAATTTATCGGATTACTTACTATATCCTGCCTCAGCAGTTGCTCGCTAGATAAAAACTTGCTAAAACCCCCTTTTACTATACTATCCATATTGGCAAAGATAGGGAATTCACTTGCTAGATTGCGCCTAATATCCGCTAGGTTTCTTATCCCTATATCTATTCCTACACTATCTGCTAGCTCCTTGATAATAAGCCAATCTACTTTAGCTTGCCCCAGCGGGTAAGTAGCCGCGTTAGTATATTGAGCTCTTCCTTCAAAATTAACATAAATTGCATCTTTTTCTATATAGCTAGTGGCAGGAAAAATTACGTCCGCGGCATTTGCACCTCTATCGCCATGATGACCTTGATATACTATAAAAGAAGATTTTAATCTCTCCATATCTACTTCATCACTGCCTAATAAATAAACCAGCTTGATCTTTCCCTCTTGCGACTTACGCAAGATCTCTACCACACTACTACCGCCATTTTGGGGGCTAAAGCCAATATCTAAACTCCCTACCATCGAAGCGTGATTATGTAATATGTTCAAGCCATTCCAATCTTCCCTAACTATTTTATATTGCTCTACCATTTGATGAATAAGAGATAAAAGCGCGTATCCATCATCTCGCGCATATACTCCATCGCCAATAATTATGATAGGCTTTTTTGCATTTTGTAATTGTTTAGCAAAATTATGCTCTCCCGTGATTATTTGGCTAATTATAGCAGGATCAGTACCTAATTCATTTGTAAAATAAGTTTGGTTATCCACATTCCCAATTCGATATAAATCTAACTTGCCCTCCCTTTGTAATATACCCAGGCGTGAATTCAGCACTGGAGCTACTTGTCTAATGTTAGCCCCTATTATTAAACACAAATCAGCTTCTGGTAATTTAGCAATAGTAGTATTAAATAAATAATTCCCTCTATTTGAACTATCAATTTTATAATTAAATTGATTACTATCAAAATTATTACAGCCTAATACTTGTAACATAGTCTTTAACAAAAACATTGATTCTACGCAGGCAAGCTGACCTGCGATAGCACCTATTTGGTTTCCTTCTAATATTCTTAATTTTTTTGTCACTAGCTTGATAGCATCATCCCAGGATGCTTCAACTAACCTACCATTTACTCTGATATAGGGAGTATCTAATCGTTGATATCTTAGCCCATCGTAAGAAAATCTCGCTTTATCTGAGATCCATTCATCATTAATCTCATCATTTACTCGAGGTAATATTCTCATGACTTCGTCACCCCGAGTATCGATTGCTATATTACAGCCTTGTGCATCCAACACATCGATAGATGGAGTTCTGGACAACTCCCAACTCCGAGCTTTAAAAGAATAAGGCTTGGAATTTAGCGCTCCCACCGGACAAATATCTATAATATTGCCTGAAAGCTCCGAATCAAGGCTCCGCTCTAAATACGACGTCACCTCCATATGTTCTCCTCGAAAGATAGCTCCTATTTCTTCAATACCTGCTATATCAGTGGCAAATCTTATACATCTTGTACATTGAATACATCTGGTCATATGGGTCTTGATTAAAGGCCCCATATATTTATCTTTGACTGTCCTTTTATTTTCTACGAATCTGTTACTACCTCTACCATACTTAAAAGCTTGATCTTGCAAATCACACTCTCCCCCTTGGTCACAAATAGGACAATCTAGGGGATGATTGATTAATAAAAACTCCATGACCCCTTCGCGCGCTTTCTTGACTTCAAGGCTATTAGTATGAATCACCATAGAAGGGGCAACTGGCATAGAGCAAGAAGCCACTGGCTTAGGAAATTTTTCCATTTCTACTAAGCACATCCTACAATTCCCTGCAACTTTTAAACGTTCATGATAGCAAAAATGTGGCACTTCTATCCCTAGCTTATTACAAGCTTGTAGTATTGTAGTACCTGCTTCCACTTCAACTTCAATATTATCTATAGTGATTTTTATCATTATTATAATTTATGTTTAATTCATGTATTATACTGATATTTTATTCTAATCGCTAATATAAATTTGGTATAAATTAGACTTCCTGCATAAGGCAATCTAGGTTTTGTAAAGGTTTCTATCTCATGGTCGATTTCGTCGTTATTTTCGTTCTCGAATCCTCACATGCACCCTAGTGCGCTGCGGTTCTGTAAGCAAAAATGCCTATAAATCTACTCCTTACATAGAAAACTTCACAGAACCTAGTCAGTTATTTTGTCTTTGCGACTCTACCTGGCGCTTTTCAGCTACATCTATGTCATGAATAATATACTACTCGTCTTTCAAAAATTGTTTTTTTATTTTATCATGGACTCACGTGCTCACGTACTGGCATGTACGCAGCAAACGCTCGCCATTTAAAATAAAATCCAATTCTTGAAGTACGAGCAGTATATCATGTTTTAGTAACTGGCTTAGTGTCTTCTAACAATAGACCTCTTGCATAACCTAATCTAATTGGTAATTTTGTCGTCGAAACTCCTCTCTGTTCCTCACGTACGTCTATGTACGCTGCGGTACTCGACTTCGTTTCTCCTAAAAATTCTTCAATTATCTTTAGGTTATGCAAGAGGTCTATTGAATCTATAGGTTCAAATCCTCACATACACCCTAGTGCGCTGTAGTTCGAGGCAAAGAGTCTCCTTGAAATTCCCTGCGCGATGCGAGTTTCCCAAGCGGCCTGTTAAGTAAATTTTTATGTGGAATTGTTTCTTAATTTGTTAATCACCCTAATTCAAGCTTAAGAATAATTTCTCTTATCTTGCATTGGTATTACTTAGTATACTTTAGTAGGTTCTGGGAAGGAATTTTTTATAGAAGTGATTTATAGAGCGTTTTAATCGAAAAATAGTGGGAATTTTATAGGATATAGTGTACTGATGTTAAAAAATTTCTACTATTTTTCAGACAAAATACGCATAAATCAAGCACGCATAAATCAAGCTATAAAAATTTCCTTCCCAGAACCGAGAAACTTAACCTTGAAATGAAGCTTTACAGGGATGATATTTGTAGTATTATATAGTATCTTTAAATATTTAATAAACAATTACAAACAATGAATATTCATGAATATCAAGCGAAGATAATTTTACAGCAATATAATATACCCACTTCTACAGGTGCGGTAATATTGCGCAAAGAAGATATTGATCGATTAATTGATGAATTAAATGCAGATCTATATGTAGTGAAAGCTCAGATTCATGCAGGTGGTAGAGGTAAGGCGGGCGGAGTAAAGGTTGTGAAGGACAAGGAGGCTGCAAAAAAAGCTGCTCATGCCATGTTTGGCATTAATTTAGTAACTCATCAGACTTCTCCAGAAGGGCAAAAAGTCCGGCGTGTTTACGTAGAGGCCGGGAGTGATATTTTAAAGGAATATTATTTTAGCGCAGTCTTTAATCGTAGTAGTAGCACGATCACTTTTATAGCTTCTACCGAAGGAGGGGTGGATATTGAAGAAGTAGCGCAGGCAAGCCCAGAAAAAATTATTACCGTGTCCATTGATCCAGCAATAGGAATACAATCTTTTCATTGCCGTGAGATAGCTTATAAACTTGGCTTTAAAGGTGAGCAAATCAAACAGATGATGCAAATTGTTGACTCAACTTATAAAGCTTTCATTGAAACGGATGCGAGCCAGATTGAAATCAACCCCTTAATTACTAAACCTGATGGCAGTTTACTTGCCTTAGACGCTAAAATTAATTTTGATGATAATGCTTTATTTAAGCACCCGAATATTGCCGCCTTAAGGGATGAAGATGAAGAAAATGCTCTAGAGACTAGAGCGGCTAATGCGGGCATTAGTTATGTGAAAATGAAAGGTAATATTGGCTGTATGGTTAATGGAGCAGGACTGGCTATGGCCACTATGGATATTATTAAGCTATACGGCGCGGAACCGGCAAATTTCTTAGATGTTGGCGGAGGAGCTGACCGCGAGAGAGTAACTGAAGCGTTTAAAATAATTTTATCAGATCAGGGAGTACATGGTGTTTTAGTTAATATTTTTGGTGGTATAATGCGCTGTGATATTATTGCTGAGGGGATCATTGCTGCAGTAAAAGAGATCGGTATTACGGTTCCCCTAGTTGTACGTTTATCTGGCACTAATTTTGAATTAGGACGAAATATCTTGGGTAATTCAGGACTAAAAATAATTGCAGCCAATGATTTAAATGACGCCGCTGAACAAATTGTTGCAGCAGTAAAATAATATCTAGATTATTTATAAGAATTACCAAAGTATTCTTATATAGAATAAGGTTAAAGATGTAATGACTTACTTAAAATACAGGAAATAAATATATGGCTATATTAGTTGATAGAAATACTAGAGTAATTTGTCAGGGTTTTACTGGCTCACAAGGAACCTTTCACTCTGAACAGGCCATTAGCTATGGAACTAAAATGGTAGGAGGAGTAACGCCAGGAAAAGGAGGGCAAACTCATTTAGATCTACCAGTATATAATAGCGTACGTGAAGCAGTTGTAAAAACGCAAGCAAATGCTAGTGTTATTTACGTCCCCCCCCCCTTTGCTGCTGACTCAATTCTAGAAGCGATAGATGCAGAGATTGAGGTAGTAGTATGCATTACTGAAGGAATACCAATTCTCGACATGGTAAAAGTTAAAAGAGCGCTGGTGGGGGCAAAAACTAGATTAATTGGCCCAAATTGCCCTGGTATTATTACCCCGGGGGAATGCAAGATAGGAATAATGCCGGGCTATATCCATAAAAGAGGTACTATAGGTATTGTATCTAGATCGGGTACTTTAACTTATGAAGCAGTGGCCCAAACTACTGCAGTAGGGCTTGGACAATCTACTTGTATTGGTATTGGGGGAGATCCAGTTAATGGTACAGATTTTTGTGATGCTATAGAATTATTTTTGCAAGATAATGAGACCCAAGCCATTATTATGATAGGTGAGATAGGAGGAGACGCAGAAGAAAAAGCTGCTGAATTAATTAAATCTGCAAAAATCAAAAAACCAGTAGTGAGTTTTATTGCTGGTATAACAGCACCGGAAGGTAAAAGAATGGGCCATGCCGGGGCTATTGTTTCTAAAGGGCAAGGCTCAGCGGAGCATAAGCTAGAAGCATTACAAAGCGCTGGGGTTACAATTACTAGGTCGCCAGCTAATATTGGCAAAACTATGCTAGAATTATTGCAGGATAAGTGTTAAATGCTTAATAAGCTATGTGAAAATCTTATTTTACAGCTTCAAAATAATAAGTATGATTTTTTAAAATTTGACTTAATTAAACAAGAGCAGATCAAGGAGATGGCTGCCTCTATTGCTAATATATATGAAAGTATTATTATTATCGGTTTTGGCGCGTCATCTTTAAATATTAGAGCATTACTTAGTGCCTGCATTAGGCGCTCCAAACAAATAGTATATCTTGATAGCTTAGATCAAGTAGAACTTAATGACAAATTATCCTCTATCAATTTAAATAAGTCAGTATTTTTTTCTTTGAGTAAATCAGGTAATACTAACGAAACATATTTATTAACTAAATATGCTTTAGAAAGTTTACCAGTTTCTCCTCGCAATATGTATATTATTGCACCTTTTACTGATAATTTACTTAATAATTTAGCTCAATCTTTTAAAACTCATTTTTTTGAACATGACAATATATGTAGCGGAAGGTTTGGAATAATTTCCAACGCTTCTTTATTGCCCGTAGCTGTGGCAGGTCTTAATATAAGTAAAGTTGTTGCGGCAGCTACCAAAAAAATCTTAGAGATTATCTCAGATAGCACCGTTATTTACCAAATAGCTGAATATTATTTGCAACAATATTCTTTAGGTAGAAGCATATTAGTAATGTTTAATTATAGTTACCAATTAGATGGTTTATGTAAATGGCAACAACAAATTATAGCTGAGACACTGGGCAAAAATGGCTTTGGGATTACACCTGTAATCGCAAGAGGCACCTTTGACCAACACAGTCAGTTGCAGCTTTATTTAGAAGGGCCAGATGACAAATTTTATAAAATCATTACTAATAATCAAGGAGACTCTGAGATTGCCACAAGCTTAGCTACTCATGCAAATAATATATATCATGCCTTAATCCAGGCAAAAAGACCAGCTACATTGATCAATTTTGAACCTAATGAAACAATAATAGTTGAACAAATCATTGATACTATGCTGTCTATTATTGTGATAGCAGAGCACTTAAAGATTAACCCATTTAATCAACCGGCAGTTGATCAGTGTAAATATATATAATAGACTTCTTTCGAAACCCGCTTCAGGTAGAGAATTTGAAGGAGACTCTTCGCCCATAGTACCGCTGGTCCATCGAACGGTTGTTTAAGCATCTCAAAAGCGGAGGCTTTGATATTGAAAAAAGTCACTTAGTAAATTTGGATAGATTCAAAAAATTATTGGTGGTAACTGCTATTGCTTCAGCTTTAATAGTTAAGAATGGCTTAATACAAAATTCACTAAACCCAATCCGTATAAAACTCCAAAAAACCACTGAAAAACAATTATTTTCATTATTTACTTACGGGTTTGATCATATTAAAAATATCTTTTATCAATCTATCATTAATAGCTGTAACTCAACTAATACGCACCTTATTAATACCTCCAAAAATAGAACTTCTTACTACTTACTCTGCCTCCCTACAAAAATCGTAGGGTACTATGAGTCTTTAGACACGACGCCAATTCTTGAAGTTCCTAGCGTATATAATTAACCATTGTTTACTGCCTTATCTTTTTGCCGATTATCAAGAAACTGCTGCAGTTCCTGATCATGAATTGTTTTAATGGGGTTAAATATAGTCCCTTTTGCATTTAGTTGGAGTTTTACAGGAATGTTTTTCTTATCTTCATCTTTAATCTTCTCTTCCTCATTTATATAAAATGATAATATTGAATTTAAGGTAAGACCATAATTATATATATTGACCGCTAGAGAAGCGGCCCCGCTAATATATTTAGTATTAAACAGGATATCTTTCAGTATGGCTATTCCCTTGTTTAACTGCAAATTTCCATGTAACTTAGCTATCTCAGTTTGACCCTGAGAGCTTGCTATTGCTAGATCGTCTTTTAAAGAATCGGAAGTATAAGCTTTAGCATTCACTTTTTCTACTAGCGTATCTAGCGAGAGATTATCAATTTTTGCATTTTGTATTATAAACGCAGATTCGTTAGTAAGGTTATATAATAATCTTTCTAAAGTATCGCCATTAGTAGTAAACTGCCCATTAATACTGAGCCCTCCGTAATTATCTAAGAAACCTTTGGGTAGTAACATAGAGAGCTGCGCTAAATTAATAGAATTTAATGCATAAGCAAAACTTAGAGTATATGGATCCAATAAAATACTTCCGGCAGCTTTTAATTTCCCCCCTAACATTTCTGCTTCCAGGTTACTAATATTAAATAAGGTATTATTATTGGCTAATTCTAGTTTAAGGTTTTGTAATATCAATTTACCTTGAGTAAGCTTAGATAAAGCAGCTTGCAATTTTAATTCCAATTTATTGAAATCGAACTCATTTAATAACTTATTCCTTAAGGTTAACAAAGTGCTAGGAGTTACAGGGTCTATCACGAATGCGCCATCTCTTATCTTAATATCTAATTGTGGCTTAATCTTACCTGCTAATAATTTAGCACTAAGATTAAGATAAACATCATCTTTTCTTAAATCAAAGTTAGTAATTTCAATATTTCCAGGAGCAACCGCTGCCACTAGGTCTACTTTTCCAAAATGTCTATCCCCTATAATCATATCATTAATAGTCACATCAAAGTGACCAAAATATTGTATAGTTCTAATAGGTATATATTTAGTAAAATACGTCTCAGACTGCATTTCTGTTGTTAAACTTTTAATAAAATTTATCATAGGAGAAATTATTGGAAACCCAGGTCGCGTCAAATCAAGAGAGGACATCTCTAGATTTGCCATAATATGCGGCATAGAGCCAATAAAACTAGTAGTAATATCCCCGGTAACTGTTGTGTTACCAGTTTTTATTAAAAGATTTTGCAAATATACATCTATTAAAGTTAATTTGAGATTTGATTGTAAGGTAAAAGGAGCGGGTTGAGTACTATCTATTTGTTTATATCCGATAGCGTCTAATATTTTACTAAGGCTTTTATGTTGCAGGTAAATCCTTCCTTCAAATATACTCCTTACAGAATTTTGGGTCACATTACCGGTAAGTTGAAAATTTCCTCCCGACTGAATTTGCGCAGAAAAATCTTTAACAGCCAAGCGACGATTTTCTAATCCTAATAATAATTGAGTATTATTTAATATTTCGCCCCCCCCTAATATTATTTGATCTGCTGAAATAGAGGCTTCTAATATTTTATCATCAAAAATAAATCTTAGACCGTAGGAGGAATCGCTAAACTTATTAATAGTATCTGAAGGGCCGATAAGAGCAGGGATATTTATTTTAGAAAAAGCTAAGTTTATGGTACTACTTACGTCATTCATTTTACTTAAATAAATGAAACCCTTGCCAAAGGATGAATTAGAATCTACGATTAAATTTTCGAACTTTAATAATTGTTCAGCCGGTAAGATATCAAAAGCTATCTTGACCATTTCATGTTGTTTAAATTTCCTAAAGAATGCTTTTAAATCTGGCATAAAATTGCTAAGAACACTAGCTAGATCTTGCACTATATATTCACCCTTCCCACTAATTAACTTCGCGTCATTATATGTTTCTACTAGATGAAAATTATATTCGTCATTATAAAGAGTTAAATCAAAGTTTGCTTGTTGGCCTTTTTGTTCTACAATGGCAGAAAAATGTAATATATTATCCACTATCCCTTTAAAGCCAAAGCTATTAGCTAAGTGATCTGTTGGAGTAAAATAACAATTACTTAAAATCGCCATAGGTTCACTCTTTTTATTTAGGATGTTTAGATTTATAATGTGAACATTAATTTTACTAAGTTCCTGCGTTAGTAGTGAACTAATCATTTTATCATGATTTACAATTTCTATCTCTTTAGGATCCAAATATATTTTGGCATTATATATTTTGACTGCTTTAATCTTAGGTGTTAATTTCAGTAACGAATATAAATCAAAATACATCTTAACATTTTCTAATTCCAGCCGCCCTTCTTCTTTTATATAATTAATCAGCAAGAACGGAATAGGAAATTTATTGATTTTAACTGTTCTGATAGATGAAGTTGCTACTCCTAACTCGTGCGCTAGGGTCGGTAACATTAGATCAGTATTAATAGAATTGTTAATTGTTACCATAATACATGTTAACAATGACATAATTGCAACAACAATTATGAGTATTTTCCTTACCATAAAACCAAATTTTTTTAAGAGGTATACTATTCGTCTTTCAAAAATTGTTTTTTTATTTTATCATGGACTCACGTGCTCACGTACTGGCATGTACGCAGCAAACGCTCGCCATTTAAAATAAAATCCAATTCTTGAAGTACGAGCAGTATATCGTATTGCTATATATTATCCACGTCGCAAGAATGGGAATTTATTTTAAGACATAATGTACAAAATAATTATGATCCTATTTACGCCTTAGAGCACTTCAGGTAAAATGAACTAATAATGAAGCAACTTGCTCAAAGCATTTTAACTTTTTATTATATTTAACAACTATCTGCAATCAAGCACTAAACCTGATTGTGAAATATAATCTTTTTTCAAAATAGTTAAAATGCATACATAGCACTGCTCCAAATATGCTTGTTGCATTAGACTTGCTGCAACCTAGACGGTAATTTTGTCGTTGATATATGTAAGCTCTAATAACCGTCTTTGTTTCTTCTAACATCTAAAAAGGGCTAGTTGGGCTTACGCTGCAAGCCTAACGATAATTTATGAGTAAAAATTTTAGAAATTCTTTATTTGATAGTTGATTTTTATAAATTTCTGCTGTAACTTATAGTTACAATAATATTTATAAAATTAAACTTATTGTATAAATATCTCTATAAATAAACTAATAATTTCAAATTTTTATAAGATTATTTAAGACTAAAATGTCACTCCCAGTATAAAAATTTTCTATTTATTAATAATAATTAACTTAATTTTTATCACTGTAGGTGATATAAGAAGGAAAGGTTTCCAATTATAAACAATAATTAACATGATCGAGAACTTGATACTGTTCGTACTTCAAGAAAAGTAATAGTTAAAAAATATTGGTTTCTGTCTATTACTTAAGGTTATTTGTGTTAATTGATTATATAATTTAAAAAAATGTAGATAGATATGAACAAATTCATCCAACCAGATGGCAAAGTCATTCTTGCCCAAACTCGTTTAACTAGACAACAAACTGAAGCCGTAGGGTTACTCTCAATAGGTACATTTTTGGAATATTTTGATTTGATGCTTTATGTGCATATGGCTGTATTATTAAATGATTTATTCTTTCCAGAGTATGATCCCTTCACTAAAAAATTACTCTCGGCCCTAACCTTCTGCTCTACTTACGTATTAAGGCCTTTTGGCGCATTATTATTTGGCTATATAGGGGACTATATAGGAAGAAAAGCGGTAGTAATAGTTACTACATTTTTAATGGGGGTCTGTTGTATAACTATTGCTACTATCCCTACCTATGCTGAAATAGGCATTACAGCCTCTTGGGTGCTTATAGCATGTAGGATGATACAGGGGATGGCTGCAACTGCGGAAGTTCGGGGGGCAGAAATTTATTTAACTGAAAGCTCAAAACCGCCCATTCAATATTCCTTAGTTTCTTTAATCACGGTATTTTCTGCAGTAGGAACAACGGCGGCCCTGGGCGTGGCATCAATTTTTACTAGTATGGGTAATCAAAATCAATCAAGTTGGCGCTTAGCGTTTTGGGTAGGAGCCGGCATTGCATTAGTTGGCTCTGTTGCGCGTACTAGCTTAAAAGAAGCAGCTGAATTTACTAATAAAAAGAAACGGTTACAAGAAAGACTCACTGAAAACAAAGTTGAATTTACTGAAATAAATAAAGACATTCTGGATCAAGATGTACCTGTTTTAACTTCTATAGCGTATTTGTGTATTCAATGCGCTAGACCTCCGTGTTTTTATTTTGTTTATATATATTGTGGCGATATTCTAAAACATGATTGTGGATTTTCACCCAACCAGGTTATTACGCAAAATTTTTGGGTATCTATAGTAGATTTTCTAGGAATATTGGGCCTGACATATCTTGCTTATATAATGCATCCCCTAAAAATACTAAAATGGAAATTATATTTATTCTTAATAACAATTATTTTATTTTCTATAGTGGTGTCATATACTCTTAATCCAAATTATATTTTTGTTTTTCAATGTTTAGCAGCTTTATTTGTATTTGATCACGTACCTGCTTCTCCAATATTTTATAAATATTTTCCTATTTTCAAAAGATTTACATATACTAGTATTCTAAGCGCGGTAGCTAAATTATGCACCTATGGGATAGTTTCTATCGGCCTAGCCTATACTACTGAGCATTTAGGGCCTGGAAAGGGATTATTGATAATAATTATACCAGTGGCTATAGGATTTTTTATGGGAGTAACTTATTTCGAAAAAATGGAAAAGAAGTACTAACAGATTTTTCCAAAAAGAAATCTGTATTAGTTACTACCCCTAACTTTATATTTTGAATATAGCATTTTTCATATAAAGTATCGCAAAGCCAGGGAAGCTCTATCACATCACATAAAACTAAGAAATACTTTAGAGTCTCTTCTATAGTTTTCTTAGCTTTTTCTGGAGATTTTGCTTCAATAGTTTGAATGTTATGAAGACGATCAAATAATTTAATTAGTAATAAATCGTATTTCTTGTGTTGAAATAATAAATGTAATATTTCTGCAGCACTAATCTTGCGGTCTTTTTTTACTCTAGTCAGCTCCTCTACCTGGGCTGCGACTACCCCGCCAAAAATCATTTCTATCATCCCTTCTGTCATTCTAGTGTCTTCAATAGTATCATGAAGTATGCTAGTAACAATAATATCGGTCTTAAAAATATGGTCTGACACCATATAGGCTACTTCTAGGGGGTGAGAATAAAACGGTTCCCCAGACTGCCTTTTTTGTAACCCGTGATATTTTTTAGCATAAAAAATAGCTTTTTTAATTTCTTCAATATCAATAGGGCTGTTTACTTCCTTATTTAACTGCGTAAGCTTACTCAATAGCCTATCAGCATATTCACATAACTCCAGTTTTAAATGCCAAGTCTTAATATCTTCCATAATTACAAAAATTTAATAAATTTTATATTAGTCCTCTTTCACCCCTCGTATCAAGCGAACAGGTTTCTTGCATAATTCGCATCGAGTTTCAAAAAAGGACTTTGTAAGGAGTAGACGCACAGAAGTAATATATACTACTAACTTTGCCGGATTGTTTTTTTTATTTTATCGTAAACTCATGAGCTCACCTCCTTACATATACGCTGCCTGCTCGCCATTCAAAATAAAATCCACTTGAAGTACGCGCAGTGACATGAGCACGCGAATCCTAAAAAAATAAACAAAACAATTCAGATGCGCAAACAATATACTTTTAAATGTATATACTTTTCCTTATATAGTCTTGAGATCATTATAACATAAATATCAATTATTATCCTCTTACTAACCGCTTAAAAGCTATAACAAAAATTCGCCATTATGGCCCATAAATATTTTGTTATAGAACATAGGTGTAATATAAAAGCAAACTTTTGTAGCCCAATATAACTAACGAGAAACTTACAAAATGTTCCTTACATTTCAAGGTAAAAGCTCTCTAGCCCGCATCTCTAATACAGCTGAAAGTTGGTTTATGACAAAGCTAATAACAGCTTACATGCGACGCGACTTACTATTATATCGCTAAAAACCTGACCATTTTAGGTTAATGCTCTTTGTATTCTTCTACTTACAGACCCGTTATTTAGGGAAATTTTTTCATTCCTTGAGTAATTTTCTGTCTCAAATAGATAAATATGTGGTACTATGGTTACTAATTTACCACAGGAGTATAGAATAATAAATGTTTGCCCAAGAGAAGCTAATTGTTATGGGAGTAATATTATCAGCGCAAGGGCTTAAGGGAAATATAATAGTAAAATCTTTTACCTATCCCGCACTTAATATTATGAATATGCGTTTAGTTAATCAACAGAGACAAACAATTATTTTAAAGCTAATTAAGCAAAATTCCAAAAGCAATTTAATTTGCAAATTTAATGAAATTAATAATAGAACGGATGCCGAAAAATTAAAAGGGCTTAAAATTTTTAGCTGCAGATCGGATTTACCCTTATTAGAACCTAATGAATTTTATATTGAAGATTTACGAGGCTTAACAGTAGTAGATCATACACTACTACCGCTGGGCAAAGTGGTAAATACTTTGAATTTTGGAGCAGGAGACATAATTGAAATAGAATTTCTCAATAATAAAATAGAATGCTTTCCATTTACTAAAGTATTTTTTCCAACAATAACCAGCCAATATATTAGCCTCAATTTATCGCCCCTTCTTCAGATATCAGATACGCACAAAAAATAGGCCTAATAAAAGCCTCCTTAGATTTTGCCCAATCTATACCCTTCGTCTTTCAAGAGTTGTGTTGTCATTAGACTTCTGTCGAAACTCGCATCGCACAGGTAACTTAAAAAAAATCTAATCTTCATTACGCTTCTCTGCCTTTTTCCGCTCATTTGGATTTAGGATAGCCTTACGCAACCGTATTGACTTAGGAGTAATCTCTACTCTCTCATCATTTTGAATATAACTAATTGCTTGCTCTAAGGTCATAATCTCTGGGGGAATCAGCCGCATCGCTTCATCTTTCCCTGATGCGCGTACATTCGATAGTTGCTTAGCTTTTAAAGGATTTACTTCCAGGTCATTATAACGATTATGTTCGCCAATAATCATCCCTTGATATACTGCTTCATTAGGGTTTATGAACATTTTACCTCGATCTTCTAAATTCCATAAAGCATAAGCAACAGACTCTCCATCTCCGTTTGAAATCAATACTCCATTACGTCTACCCTCGATCGCCCCTTTATATGGACCATAACTGTGAAAAATGCGATTCATCACTCCCGTACCACGTGTCTCTGTTAAAAATTGGCCGTGATATCCAATAAGGCCTCGAGAAGGTCCTAAAAATGTTACCCTGGTTTTACCTCCTCCTGATGGCCGCATATCAATCATTTCAGCTTTACGTAATGCTAGGGATTTAACCACTACCCCGACAAATTCATCATCAACGTCAACTTGAATTTCCTCAATAGGTTCTAATTTTTTTCCGTTTTCATCCTCTTTAAATAAAACCCTAGGTCTACTAATAGATAATTCAAACCCTTCACGCCTCATAGTTTCAATTAATATCCCAAGCTGCAGCTCTCCACGCCCCGCCACTTGAAAAGCATCCTGTGCTTCAGTTTGACTGACGTGCAATGCGACGTTACTCTCTATTTCTCGCATTAATCTATCACCTAACACTCGCGCTGTCAGCTTAGTGCCTTCTCGTCCTGCTAGAGGAGAATCATTTACTCCAAAAGTCATAGATAAGGTGGGAGGATCTATAGGTAGCGAGGGTAATGCTTCCATAATCTCG
This sequence comes from Candidatus Tisiphia endosymbiont of Beris chalybata, assembly GCF_964026555.1. Classification (NCBI taxonomy): domain Bacteria; kingdom Pseudomonadati; phylum Pseudomonadota; class Alphaproteobacteria; order Rickettsiales; family Rickettsiaceae; genus Candidatus Tisiphia; species Candidatus Tisiphia endosymbiont of Beris chalybata. The sequence continues at coordinate 462,742 of NZ_OZ032159.1, forward strand.
GGAGCACAGACAGTATCCGCAACAGTAGCATTTTGGATTCCAGCTATAGCAATAATATCACCTGCATAAGCTTCATCTACCGCTACTCGTTCCAGCCCTTTAAAAGATAATATTTTACTAATACGAGCATTTTCAAGCATCGCTCCATCTCTTGCTAACACCTTAACATTTTGATTAACTTTAATAGTACCACTATGGATACGTCCAGTAAGTACTCGACCAAAATATGGGTTATATTCTCGAGTAGTTACTAACATAGAAAATGGAGCTGCTACGTCAGCAATAGGAGCGGGAACATGCGATACTATTAAATCAAATAAAACTGATAGGTCTGTAGCCGGCTCGCTCAAACTAGTACTAGCCCAACCTGCTCTACCAGAGGCATAAATAATAGGAAAATCTAGTTGATCATCAGTCGCTTCTAATGCCATAAATAATTCTAATACTTCATCTACTACTTCACTAACTCTTCTGTCAGGCCGATCTATTTTATTAATTACTACAATCGGTTTTAAACCTAATTTTAAAGCTTTGGTTAATACAAATTTTGTTTGTGGCATTGTGCCTTCCGAAGAATCCACTAATAATACCACCCCATCTACCATGGTAAGAATACGTTCTACCTCTCCTCCAAAGTCCGCATGTCCAGGAGTATCTACTATATTAATACAAATACCATTCCACATGAGGGAGGTGCATTTAGCTAATATGGTAATTCCGCGCTCACGCTCAAGATCATTTGAATCCATTGCTCGTTCTGCTACTGCTTGGTTAGCCCTGAAAGTACCACTTTGCTTTAGCATATTATCAACTAGGGTAGTTTTACCATGATCAACGTGAGCGATAATGGCAATATTGCGAATAGCAGAGGACATTAAAACCTTTAATATATTTTTAGAATATGGAGTATAAAGTAAAATAATAAAATTGGAATAGACTTCCTGCATAAGTCAAAAATAGCACGCGGGATTTTGAGAAAAAGTGCAGACAAGCCGAGCTACGTACAATAGACGCAGCTGAGGAGCGAAAGCGAGCTTTGACTACAAAATCACCAACTAGATTGACTTATGCAGGAAGTCTAATAAATTTTAACCTTTTTTATGCACAATATACTCAATGAATTTCAAGAATCTTCATTTTATTTGACAAGCTAAGAAAGCGCAGTGTACATAAGAATATAAGTAGTATACTATTATTCTTATTAACATCGCTGTGTTCTCTCTAATATTATTCAGTACCCTAAGTTTATCCAGTACATTAACTCGACCTCACCAATACTCCCTACCCCCTTGGCAACACTATCCTCATTAAAAATTCCACTATCATCGTGCTTTACTCTCTTTGAATTTTCGTGGTTTCTTGCAATAACGTTGTCTTCTGCTGCTAGGTCATTTTTATCTTTCATTGTTTCTCCTAAACTTTGAAAGTGGCGCCCGGTAAGATGCTTTAATACCGAGGTTGCTATATCGTCACTAACTTGTCCTACTTTCTTATCCGGTACTTTAGAAGAAGGTAGATTATTTGTTATTACCTCTATTATCTGCGTTGGGTGTTGCAATAAACTATCTATCAGTTCAGGGAAATAAGCCGCCTGTAGCTGATCTGTCAAAGTTGCTGCCAGAGTAGGTTGAATATCTGTATATTTCATTACCATGGCCTTTAGCTCAATAATATTTTTACTTCCTACCTTTTTCAGCGCTTGCTCAATTATTTCCTGTACTAATACCGGAATCAAGGCTTTAGTCATATTATCAATATGCTTATCAATCTTATGGCTAGGGAATAGTGCTTGCTCTTCAGGAGGCTCTATATGTTTACAGGATTGTGAAATTTTACTCTCGACTAAATTAACTACATATTGGCCCTCGGCGTCCTTCATATCATTTAATAGCTTCATAAGTTTTTCGCCCTGTAAGCTTTGTTCTACTACTCCCTGGATATTTTTTACTAACATTTTCGCGTGATTATAAAATATCCAAGTAACGCTGCTTGCTATACGAGTGTCCAAACTCTTGTAAGATTGACGTTCTAGATAAAAATGTTCTTTTAAGGTCGCATAATGATCTAAAATAGCCGGAGGAATTTCTGGCACTATGAAATTCCCTTCTTGATCAAATAGCCACTGCATACCGAATAATTCCCCTTCTTTACGAAGCAATAACAATATCAATCTAAAGTCTGAGGTACGTAACATGAAGTTGGCATCGTCGTGGGGTAATATAGAATTCGAGTGTCGCATTATTGCAGCGTTAATCTCATGAAGCTCTTCTTTATCTAAGCTTTCTACTGCTTGATCAAAGCATTCCTTAAACTCGTCCCCTATTGCAGGATCATTATATACGTCAAGGAAATCCAGAATATCATTAGCAGTTGGCTCCCCTTTGAGTATTTTTGGGATTATTTTTTTTTGAATAATATTTTTTATCAATTCTAAGTTGTGGGTAGTAATAATTGGCATTTGGTTTCTTGTCAAAAATAAAGGTTGATTTTTCTTAAATAATTAATAGCTAATGCGGCATTATCGTCTCTTTTGCATCATTCGTCAATGCTAAAATCAGGTAATTCTATATACTCCTCTGCCGATGATTTTGCTGCTAGGCGTGATGGTAGAACCTATAAATAATAGGCGAGCTATTGAGCAACAACGCATGCAAATTCATATCAGAGGAGTATATCGCTTATTACAACTATTATTTGCTATATTGCTCTCCCATTAATACTCTGCTATAATTCACAATGTTAATTAAATAACAAATTGATGATGCTGCCACAAACATTTTATGAACGTGATACTCTTACGGTCTCACAGGAATTGCTGGGGAAAATCTTATGTTTTAATAACATAACAGCTCAAATTATTGAAACTGAAGGTTATATAGGAGAAGACGACCCTGCGTGCCATGCAGCACGTGGCAAAACTCTACGTACTGCCACTATGTACGGTCCTGCAGGCACCTCCTATGTATATTTAATATATGGGATGTATTATTGTTTAAATATAGTAACAGAAGCAGTCGGCTTTCCTGCTGCAGTATTGATTAGAGGGGTAATCCAACTTACCCCTCTACCTTGTCTATTGGATGGACCTGGTAAATTATGCCGAGCTTTCGGAATTAATAAAACGCATAATGGACAAAATATGACCCTTAACCAATCTTTTTGTGTTATTGATGTAGGGAACACCCCTAAATTTATTAGTACTCCGCGGATTGGCATTAGCAAAGGACAGGATAAGCTATGGCGTTATTTAGCAATATAACAAAAACGTTTCAACCCTCTCTTTTGTAGCCAAATGCCTCAAAACTATAAAAACAAACTTAGAGTTTATTGCAAAACCATCATACAAGAAAATATCTACAAAATTCAAGCCACTGAAACTCAGCTATCCATTATCAGCCAATTAAGTAAATTAATAGATTTATTAAATGTTACACATATTGGAATATACTACCATAATCAATATGAAATTAATATTCTTGACTTAATGCAATTAAGAACGGATTTGATATTTTCTTTACCTAAAGTCATAGAAGATAACCTGATTTATACTAAATATAGTTTAGGAGATAAATTAATAAAAAATAAGTTTAATCTTTATGAATCTCATAATTCTACTCAAGTCTATCCTAAATTAATATGTCTTCCTGGTTTAGGTTTCAGCACGCAAGGTTATAGACTAGGTTATGGTGGGGGATTTTTTGACCGTTATCTTATTAAGCACCCTACCATATTCAAGGTTGGAGTATCACTGAAAGAACAGTTATTACCGCCCTTTCCTATAAACAATTTTGATCAAAAACTTAATTATATTATTACTGAAGAATAAAAATAATAGCCTTAACTTCAAACAATTTTATTGTTAATTAAATTTCGATTATTATACCATGTCCCAAAACTAAATTAGCATTATAGTCACTTAGGTTAAACTAGCTACGTTGTTGCTCGTCGCTTACCTAGTATCTCCTAGGCTTCACTCCTCGCGCCTAGTATCTAATTCAACCTAAGTGACTATAGGAGTACGAGGGTCGGCTACCTGCGCGTACATATTAGCACGTGAGGAGCGCAGTCTTTAGACACGACGACGCCAATTCTTGAAGTTCCTAGAGTATATATAGACAAGGTGATGATTAGACTTCGGAAATGGTATTACATAATGATCACATCCTTGATTTGTAATTGTATAGTATATCGTTCTTTCCAGTAATTCATTTTTAAAGAACCAATTACCGAAATATTATAAGGTTTAGGAGCAAGTAAAATATTCTCAATAGGAGTTGTAGTACTATTAAAAGCAATAGCCGAGAGAGCGGTGCTACCGAATGCTTCTTTAGAAGGCGCTAGCAAACATTTAATATGTTTGTCGCCAATGATATCTGCTTTTAATACAAACAGATCGTCAAATTTAAATAATGGCTCAGGGTTCCCTGGACCGAACGGGGCTAATTTGTCTAATTCTTCCATTAATTGCAGATTCACACTCGCTGTAGTAAGCTCTAAGTCATATTCTTGATGATTTAGAGTTAAATTATTAGCTAAATCTCTCCTAAATTCATTATTTAAGAATTCTTGTAATTCACCTAATTTTTCTTCTAATACTGTAAAACCAGCGGCCATTGCATGGCCTCCCCCGCTTACTATTAACTCCTTAGTTTTAGCATTAATAATTTTACTACCAAAATCAATATTTTTTATTGAGCGACAAGATGCCTTGCCGATGCCATCATTTAACGCAATAATAGCCACAGGTTTATTAAATTTTTCTTTTAATCTACCAGCTATAATTCCAATAACACCAGGATGCCATCCTGCCCCTACTATAAACAAACTACTATCATGTTCCTGGGTTACAGCAATATTGCTAGCTTCTTCTAACATGATCAGCTCTAGGACTTTCCGCTCATTATTATGCTTTTCTAATTCTAATGCCAATTTATTAGCTTCTATAGTACAGCTAGTAGATAATAAATGCGCTCCTAGACTGGACTTGCCAACCCTTCCACCCGCATTTATTCTAGGACCTATTACAAAGCCTAAATGATAACAATTAGGCTTTTCATGCAAGCCAGCAATATCACATATTGTCGTTATTCCTAGATTTGTTCGTTGTTGCATAACTTTTAAGCCTTGGGCAACAAAAGCTCGATTTAAATTAATAAGTTGCATTACATCACATACAGTTCCAAGGGCTACCAAATCTAGATACTGCATTAAGTTTGGGGGGGATAAATTGAGGCCATCAATATTTCCAAAAAAATTGTACTTTTTTAGCTCAGATAATAAAGCAATAGCAAACAAAAAACTTACTCCTACCGCAGCTAAATATGTGTAAGGGCTTGTTTCATCAAGACGATTCGGATTAACTACTGCCACTGCCTCCGGTAATATGTCATGGCTCATATGATGATCAATCACTATTACATCTAGCCCTACTTGCTTAGCATATTTTAATGCCTCGTGGGCCATGGCGCCGCAATCTACCGTAATCAATAATATAGTACCATTATCTTTAATTTTTTGCATAGCAGAGATGGTGGGACCATAACCTTCAGCAATTCGATCAGGTACGTAAATATCCACTACCTGCCCTAGATCCTTAAAAAAATTTTTTAGTAATGAAGAAGAGGTAGCGCCATCAACATCATAATCTGCAAAAATACAAATTTTTTGACTATTTAAAATAGCCTGCCTAGTTCTATCTACCGCCTTTTGCATATCAAGTAAGTGAAAAGGATCTGGCAGGAAATTCTTAAGCTTAGGGGAGATAAAATTTAACGCTTGATCTATGCAATCTATGCGCCAGCGCAACATTCTTGCCAACAAATCACTAATCCCTGTATGCTGCGCAATTTGTAAGGCCTCATACTCATTAATAGGCCGCTGCTGCCAAATTATCTTATTGACTGATATTTTATTTACTGAGCTTTTATTTTCTTGCAGTTTCATAATAATTTTAATTTTTCTATACTCTATTGCTTTCAAGGGATAATTATCCAAGAAGTCTACCAACTCTTCAGGTACGAGCAGTATATATCATAGATTTAACGAGCACTAATAATTAATTGAATAAACTGCTTGTGTGATAAAAATGGCCTCAATAATAAATTCAACTTTTTATTGTAAAAGAATTGATGACTTACAACTTTACATTGAATATAATGAATGTTATAATTTTAATTAGGGAAAAATGGGAGGATAAAAATGAAAGGTTTTAATAAGGGTAAAATGACAGACAGCACTAAGAATCAGAAAAACCCTCATTGTTTAACATTAACCCAAACACCAGGCGGATCAAATAAAAGTAATTTTCAAGAATTTTGGAGATCCGTTATTGCTCAACCATATACCACTATTATTTTACCAGAGTCCGCTTATGGGGAGTTAGTTAATTATTATCAGGAATTTAATAACTGTATGAAAGAAGATAATAAAGTAATTAGCTATTCAATAAAGTTTAAGAATTTCCCCTCAGCAACTGCAGCCCTCATAAAAAGCAGCTTACAACAACAAGGAGTTACAATAGTCCAAAACAACCAAATAGAGCTAGATGACGACTTGCAACTTCCCAATCTCCCGGCTACCCTAACCGTAGAGTGCGATCTAACAGGTAACATTTCAAATGCTGTACAGAAGGATGAGGAACTTTTTATTGGCAACTCATAAAATTTAACACAATAGACCTCTTCCACAGCACGCCTTTGGTAGAGAATTTAATACATTTCCCAAAACTAAATTAGCATTAGGAGTATACTGTTCGTACCTGAAGAGTTGGTAGACGAAGGTCAACTTCAAGAAGAGCAAGGAGGGGCAAAGTCGAGCAGCGCAGCGTACTAAAGTACGTGAGCAGCCTCGAGCTTTAGGGCACGACGACGCCAATTCTTGAAGTTCACCGAGTATATGAGCGCCCTGCACCGGAGCGAGCTGCCAAAAAGGCCTATTGATTTATGCCGCAAACCTATTCTGCTGCTAATTCCTTTAATTTATAGATCAAATCTAATGCTTGTTTAGGGGTCAAATGGTCTACTTCAATTTTCTCCACTTCTGCCAATAAGGGGTTAAATTTTGTATTTTGTGATACTTCTGGTAGTATATTAGATAAATTCATATCACTGGCTTCAGTTCTTAAGATATTTATACCTTGCCTGTTACTTGTTTTTTCTAATTTCATCAAAATCTCTTTCGCTCTAATTATTACTGACTTTGGCAGTCCAGCTAAACTTGCCACATGAATCCCATATGATTTATCAGCAGCACCTTTAACAATACTATGTAAAAATAATATATCATGTTCTAATTCTTCGATAGCACTAGTATAGTTTTCTAAGGCGGGCAGAAAATCACTCAAGCTAGTTAATTCATGATAATGCGTTGCAAATAAACACCGACATTTCAAACTATTATGAATATATTCCAATACTGACCAAGCAATAGATAGTCCGTCATAGGTAGACGTTCCTCGCCCTATTTCATCTAATATTACTAGCGATCTTGCGGTTGCTTGAGCTAAAATCCCAGAAGTTTCTAACATCTCTACCATAAAAGTTGAGCTACCAGCCTGCAAATCGTCCCCTGCTCCTATTCTACTAAAAATCTTATCAACAATACCGATTTTAGCGCTACTTACTGGCACAAAACTACCAATTTGCGCTAATATAGCTATTATGGCATTCTGTCTTAAAAAGGTGCTCTTACCTGCCATGTTTGGCCCAGTAATTAACCATATTCTATTAGTAGCGGATAAGGTGCAATTATTACCAATAAAAGGTTTATTTTTTCTTAACAAGCTTTGTTCGACAACTACATGACGCCCCGATATAATTTCAAAATTTAAGTCATTCGTTAATACCGGTCGTGTATAATTATATTCATAAGCAACATATGCGAAATTGCAAAAAACATCTAAATTACTTAAACTATTAGCCATCAGGCGTAAAAATGCTGCTTGCTCAATAACTTGACTACATATTTTCGTATATAAATCTGCCTCAAGGTTAATGACTAAATTTCTTGCGTTCACCATGTCACTTTCTAATTGTTGTAAAGGAATGGTAGTATAACGCACTGCATTTGCAGTTGTTTGCCTATGAATAAATTTGGAGTCAAGCATTTTTTCATTATGCCTTGGAGTAATTTCTATAAATAACCCAAGGACATTATTATGCGATATTTTTAAATTTTCAATACCGGTATCAAGACGATATTCATTTTTTAACTTTTCAATGTAAGATTTACCATTATTAATTAAATCATATAATTCTTGGACTTTGGGATGATAACTATTTTTTATTATACCGCCTTCATTAATAGAATTAGGGGCATCTTCACGAATTGCTTGATCTATCAGATCATATAGTTCATCATTTCCTGCCAATGGTTTAATTAAATCTTCTATACAGCTAGGCAAATTTAAACCACACAAATTAACAAATTCACCTTTTATTTGTAAAGCTGCTTTTAAAGTGTATTTAATATTTAGGAGATCACGGCCGCAACCACGTTTCATGGTAATCCGCGCTATACATCTCTCTATATCCCCTACTTGTTTAAGCAATTTTCTGCTGTTTTCTAACAGCGTAATATTAGAATAAAAAAAATAGGTACGCTCCTGGCGGTAACTTATTGCGGTTATATCGATTAAAGGGGCTGATAAAAAGTGGTATAATAAACGACTGCCAGCTTTAGTAATCGTATTATCTAAAGTATCTAATATACTACCTTTAGTTTGACCCAATAAATTACTAGTAATTTCTAAATTGCGCCGAGTAGCGGCATCAATAGACATAAAATTATGATAATTAATAATTTTAGGAAAAGGTAAGTTAGGAATATTTTGTTTCTGGGTTAAAATTAAATATTCTAAAATACTACCAAGGCTACTTATTTGGCATTCCGATATTTCCCCTATAGCCTTTAAGTCATAAATCTTATAAAACTCTAAAATAATTTTCTGGCATTTTTTATTAGCAAAGCCACTGTCAACCTGATAGGAAATTCTAAGACGCAACTGATTATAAATATCATGGGATAATTGCTCTAGCCGATAATTCTCACTTAGCAGAATTTCTTTAGGTTTTAACCGGGCTAGCTCATTTAGTACTTCTGTGATTGGCATATCTAGCAGAAATATTTCTAAGGTAGAAAGATCTACATAACAAATGGCTGCGGTATTTTTGGTTAAAGCTACACTTGCTAAATAATTTGGTTGATGGGCGGTGATTAATGATTCTTCAGTCACAGTACCAGGGGTAATAATGCGCGTTACATCCCTATTTACTACTGCTTTATACCCGCCACGCCTTTTGGCTGCTTCTGGTGTTTCTAGTTGATCACAAATAGCAATTTTAAAATTTTCTTCAATTAATTTATTTAAATAAGTTTCAAGAGAATGATATGGTACCCCGCACATGGCAATTTCCTCATCGCCATTTTTCCCTCTCTTGGTGAGCGCAATACCTAACACTTGACTCGCAATTATTGCATCTTCAAAAAACATTTCATAAAAATCACCCATCCTAAACAACAATAGACACTCCAAATTAGCAAATTTAATATCTAAATATTGCTGTATCATCTTAGTAGAGTATTGGTAATTATATTTAAGGCGAAATTCTTCTAAAGTCATATATCTTCCATTGGTATAAGAATCTATAAGATTAAACAAATATTTAAAGTAGAGTCAATAAAATAAAATAGGAGCTTAGAAAGAATTGAGCAAAGGGTAAAGATAGGAATAAAGGTTCTATAGGGCACCCTATAGAACCTAATGTTATACTCGCGCGATCATTCGAGTATAATTATATTAACCTCAATTCGACATTAACTTGATATATCGAACTTAGATAATATTAGAAAGTAACTCCAGCGAATAAACCAGCAGAATATTGTTTAGTACGTTTAGTCAGCTGCATGCTCGCTCTTATACCATAGTTGATATAGCTATCGCTCTTAGCGCGCACTTCTCCACTTAAAGTAAAGTTTGATTCATCAACTTTATAAGTAGGCACAGAAAACAAACGTGGCATATCTGATACCCTTCCTTTCGCTTGCTTCTTTATTGAATTAATACATTCATACCCATACGACAAAGTAAGAGATGGTATTAATGTTAAATTATCTTGTACCTGATAAGCTTGGGCAAGAGTGGCTCCTATTTCAGTAATTAAAGATTTACGATTTGGGATATTAAATTCCATAGTAGTACTTCTAATATCGCCTACCTCTTTATAAGATTTGACCGATACTTCTTGATAGTTCACATTGAAAAATGGTGTTACCACTAATTTAGTTTCATCAATATAGTTATACCCTACCCCTACAGTACCAAGATAATGCACCCCTGATGGTTTGCCTCTCTCTTCTCTGGTAGCTAGCCCAAGCGCAATCTTACGTTTAATATCATATTTGATCTGGCCCGCTCCTACTGCTGCATATATAAACACCGGATTATCGAATTTGTAGGTACCATTGATAGAGACTAGATATTCTTTCATATCGGCTTTACCATGCCCATGCTTGAAATCCATATTAGATTTAGCGCCATTAAGTTGCAGACCTAAATTGAAGTTTTCATTCATTTTATAGTTAATTTGAGCATAAGCACTGCCAGTATTAGCTTTTTTAATACCTAATTCTTTCTTACTGATTGTTTTAGTACTATTATAAATATAATCACCACCTATATCAGCGGTATAAAACTGCTCCACTGGGTGCAGCACATTATTATGAGCGCTAGCATGCATAGTTTGCAAAGCGTTAGTACCAACTGCTATTGGTAATTCTCTGACGAATGCTACCCTACTTGGAGATTCAATAACTGACTCTACATATTGGGCAGTAATTTTTTGTGCAGCTTCAGTAGGGTAATTAGCTCCAAATACACCAAAGTCTCTATATGTTCCTGCAATATCTTGATCCGAGAGATAGGCTTTAGGATTATTACTCATTTCTTCAACTAATCTAGCATAATCAATATATATAACGTTAGCATCCGGAGCATGTTGCGCTATCCCATCCATCATGGCTTTATTCAAGAGTTTAGACAAGATTTGTCCGAAAATCCGATTTTGTTGGTCATTCAGACCACGATTTTCATATAAGTGCCGATAATATTCATCAACATGATTAAAGACAACAATATAATTTGCTCCATTAACAGAAATATTGTGTATAAAATTTCCTTCGGTATTTTTAATTCTTGTAAGTAGGTCAGCTGTACCTGGAAATGCTATTGCATTCACCGAACCATCCTCATTTGTTATTTGAGCCAACACTTGGCTTAATGCTGTCTCCACAGGGATATGATGGCGCACTACTAAAACTGCAGCCTTCCCTTGAATTGCGTTCCGTAGCCTCCTCTCTAGGCGAGCCTCAGCACTTGGTCCCATATTTACTAGGTACAGTGCATTTGGATCAATTTTGCCGCCATGAATTTGTATATATTGATTAAACATCCTATCAACTTCAACGCTAGTGCTGTTACCAGAATCAAAAAATGTTTGACCATTCACAAATTTAAACCCATATCTTTCAGTAATTAAAGCCGCCCAGCTATTATTTGGTGCAGTAAAACTATCCCCAAAGCTTATAACATTCGTAAAATTTTCTTTTGGTGCCGCAATAGCACTGCTAGAGGTTAAGAAAGTTGTAGCTAATACCATGCTGGCAAAAATTTTGTTTTTCTGTCTCATAATTTTCCTTAATAATATTTATCTTATTATTTAGCCAGCAAACTCAAACAAAATTAAGCTATTAACTGTAAATGCCAATATATTAAAAAATATTATATATTTTGTTATCTAAAACAAAAAATTATTAATACAAATAAAGCTTTTGGAGAAATTTTGCTATTTAGTTGGAGGAAGAGTGTGGAATAAATACCACATTATGCAGCTAAATAGTTAAAGATTATTAGGGATCTAGTAAAATGTTAATAATAATTCTTAACTATTCAAGCGTGTAATATGAATAAATATAAAAGTGAGAATTCTATATCAATTATAATATTATAATTGATATATTAAAACGATTAATGTATAGGCAATGCCAGGAAACGTGGCCGATAAGGAAGAGCCAAACGAAAGCTAAAAAATAGTATAGTTCTAGATTCTGTGAAGGTTTCTATGTAGTGGGCGATTTCGTGGTTATTTTCGTTCTCTAATCCTCACATACATTTAGTACGCTGCGGTTCTGTAAGCAAAAATGCCTATAAATCTACCACTACATAGAAACCTTCACAGAACCTAATCTTTTGAATTCATTATTTTCTGAGCTTCTTCATCTTCTAACCACTCCCCGGTTTGTAATAATCTTTGCTGTTGAAACTGCATCAGTTGCGGCGATGATAGCTCCTTCATATCAGTGATGGCTAAATACTCTACTCCATAATAATATGAGTCCACTGCTCTAAGCAGGTTATCGATATCCTTTATTTCGGATTTTTTATTACTAAAAAAGATAATATTATTAAATGGAATATTTATAACATGAAGAAACCTTGCAAGAGCCTCATCCTTATTCATAGTGCTGGTAAAAATAATCCCATGATAAAAAATAGGAGAATTATTATTGATTTCATCAAAGCTAAAGACCTCTTGGTTATTAATTTTTGTAGTAAATTTTATTCCCAAATTACCCAATTGTTGATATTGCCGCTCTTCAAAATTGTCAATCTGTTGACATGCCGGGTTTACTCTAGCAAATCCTAATACTAACGCTCCTGTCATCTTTAGTTTATTTATAAAATTAGGCCACCCTTCCTCAACTAACACAACTTGTCGCTGTAAGATCAGCTGTGCGATGGCGCGGTTAGCCCCAGGCACATTATGATTGGCTGCACTACTTAGCTCCTCAATAAAACCTCGATAGGCGCTACCGTAATTAAACATTTTAGATTTAGGCTTAATGATTGTATCATCAATGCTGATTAACACTAAGCTAGATTTCCCAATTTTTGGCAATAAATTTTTTACGGTATCAGAATCTAACGAATAAGTGGCCAGCGTTATAGCATAGCTGGTATTTATACTTAACACGGTAGTAATAAAGATTAATATCGCACATAATACTCTTAAATAATTATTTAAGAGCTCTATTGAATTATTTTTTGGTGTCATAAGGGTTGATCCTAGCTTTACTCTTAATTTTGGGATTATTGCGTTTGACTAACTTCAATTTTTTTGCCAGTCCCTCTACTAATTGCACAAAATTATTCTCGTTTATTTCTGACGCCTCTTGTGATTGTTGAGATAAATGATAACCAATAAAAACTAATTTATCATTATAATTTTTTAATTGCTGTTCTACGCCTTGTAGCTCAATAAGATCTCTACTTACCATTATTAAAACTGTTGGGGTACATTTTACTTCTATTAAGAAATTTAGGAGTACTTGAAACAGAGGAAGGTTATTGCTGCTCAATATTCCTTGATAGAAAACAGGATAAGAATTATCGAATGCTTCTAGATTATTGAGAATAAGATATTCCTGTAAAGGAAAGGCTTGAGATAAATTAATGTTCAAGCTTTTAAGATAATCTGCTTTCCATATTTCCAGTTTCTGAATATTGTTGAAATTACCGGTGAGCCCATTATCAATCGCTATAACCTGACTGCCCTGCTCCTGCATATCTTTGATAATATTAGGCAATGCTGGATCTGACAGCGTGTTGCTCCCTTCTGTAAGCACGAGAGTATCAAAATAGATCATTTGGGAGGATTTAATAGCGTTAAATATTTTGGATAATTGATTGAATGCTTTATTGTCTAATAGTCTGAAGGAGGGAAAAAATGGGTGAAATATAGCGTTTTGTACCCCAAAAATTACTAAAATATCTTTAGGAGAATAATTGGCAGAGAATGCCCGATAATCTTTACTAATTTGTTCTAAATTAGTTGTCTCAATGATTTGGCTGTTAGCTGTCATTGGCAGACACAAGAGTATATAGCTTATAAAAAGCTTACTAATACGCATTTAAAGCTCTCTTAATGTGGTTAAGTATAGTAATTTCATCCTTCTTCCTAGTAAATATATAGTATAATATTTTTCCTAGAGTCATCCGTTTTTTTACCTGTAACAGTAACTCTTGTTTAACAATAGACCGAGTTGTAACTAAATTACCATCCTGCAAGCATTTCATCAAAGCCTGCAATTGCTCAACAGTAAAATTATTTAATAATACTTTAATGATGAGCGTAATATATGCGGTAGGAGATTTAGTTTTTGCTTTCCTAGCATATTTCTTAAAATTTAGACTAGTAATTTTATTAGAATATCTATCATGAAATAATTCTATAAAATTAATTTCAGATAACTGTTTTATTATTTCCTCTCTTTCCTGTTCTATTGTTCTGCGGGTTGAAGGAGAGGCTTCATTAACATGTATTTTATAATCTTTATAGTCAGAAGCAATTTTATAGATTATTATATACTGAATAAATTTAGTATCATTACTATTCATTTTTAACAATGAAATAATATTTTTAAATAAAAGTTTATACCTATTTTTCAATGCATTTTTAGTAAAAATATCAAAAGTCCCATATCTTCTTATCATTTTAGAATTAATAGTAGAAGCAAGCGTAGATTCAAGTGATGAGATCATTAAAGAAATAGTATGACCATTTTGAATGTTTTGTGTCAGTTCTTTCCTAATATGGCTCAATATATAAGATAAATCGCGACTTTCTGTGAGAGATATAATCATGATTGAATCTATATGTTTAGTGATATTAATTAATACCTCATGCAAAAAAGAATTTTTCTTTAATAAAAATTTCTCTACTATAGCAAATTCTGCATTTTCTATCTGATGTAATATTGTATTATAACTTTCAAATAATTTAAAAAGCTCATACCCGTTAATATTAATCTTACTATCGTTGCCTCTAAGCTTTGCTTCCTCATATATCTTGACCAAAACCTTATTATGAAGAGGAGACTGATCACTTATATTGCTTAATCTATTATATAATGACACTAATTTAGCATTAGGTAATTCCATAAGAACATTATGCTCATCTAACAAAAATTTAATAATTTGTTTTAATACTGTCTCATATTCTGGTACTTCATATTCTGGTAATAAGGATAATATATTAGAATGAAATAGTACAATATTGGATTCTTTATGATGATTAACTGTATGGTCAACTTGCCACAATTCCTTTATTAAGAGCATGTGCTCTAAAAACAAGTTTTGTGGCTCTGTTAATAAAATATTAAATCTTAACGCAATAGTTAAAGCTTGGAACTTATCTATCTTTTCTTGCTGATCATTACCCTTACTAATGATACTACAACATTGCTGAATAAAATTTTCTATTAGATCATAGACTCTATTTATTTCAGAGGTTACTTCTTCTGTTTTATAAGCCCCATTAGACGAGTGCTCCAGAGATTCTATGACCTGCGTAAGAGCAGCAGTGAACGTTGAAAATTCCGCTATTTTAAAGGCTTTGTGTTTGAAAATGTCAGGTGATTGTTGCCCATACGAGTTCAGGAAAGACAATAACTGCTTTTGACTATCTACCCTTAGATGGTTAAGTAAATCAATATTTACTCGTAAAATATAGATAAAACGAGTAGTATATAAAGCTTTTTTTACTTTAAGCGAATATTGAGAAGCTACCATAAATTCAGAGCTGAAAGACGTAAAGCAGTCCTTTACTCGCTGTAATATTTTTGTATAATTATTATTAATAATTATAGAGTTAGAATTTTCCACAATAGTAAAACAATATTATAGTGCATAGTCTTTAACAACAAAATTATTAACTTAATCTTAACTTATTATATTATGAAACATCTTATTTTATTATCACCAGGTAATTAAGGGATTATTTATTTAGAATGATATCAAACATTTTAATTATTGGATATAATAAACTAATTTATTTAATAATATCAGCTTTTTAGTTGATTAATAATAAATAAGGCGTTATCCTTTTGAAAATCTTAACTTAAATCCAGGATTGCCTAAATTATTATGTCTACTACTACTCTTATTATTCTTAGTTCACTATTCTTTCTAATATCATGCACAGAAGAACAGGATAAACCGCAGGAGCAAAATACTAACAATATTAATACTGTTAGTGATGCAAGCGTACCAGCTGAAATTAGCCCACCAGTTCCTACAGCCGAACAGCTAGAAGCTTCTGCGAGCAGCAATACCCCAGATATTTCTACAGAT
The DNA here is from genome assembly GCF_964026555.1 of Candidatus Tisiphia endosymbiont of Beris chalybata. Lineage (NCBI taxonomy): Bacteria > Pseudomonadati > Pseudomonadota > Alphaproteobacteria > Rickettsiales > Rickettsiaceae > Candidatus Tisiphia > Candidatus Tisiphia endosymbiont of Beris chalybata. Next base: position 478,928 of record NZ_OZ032159.1, read on the forward strand.
ACACAGGATTCAGAATCAGAGGTAGAGCTACAAAATATGAATGATCCCTCCGATTCGCAAGAGGCAGATATCTCTGATTCTCCTGATGCAGTCACTGGCGAAGAGAATATTGCTACTACTGTAGAGAGCTCCGAGACGAATAGCAATCCTTCCGGCGAGGAGGCGATAGTTAAGGCCCTACCAAATAAACAGGACAGTACTAATGAACCGTTGGATACACCAACTTTTAAAGTTAATAACAGCGATATAGTGCTGGGTAATGCTGATGCAAAAGTAGTATTTATTGAATATTATTCTCCCACCTGCCCCCATTGCGCGTACTATAATAAAACAATTTTACCACAACTAAAAAAGAAATACACTGATACTAATAAAATTGCTTACGTAATTCGGGAATTTATCGGAAGTAAAGAAGATTTAGATGCAGCAATTTTACAGCGTTGTACCAATAACATTAATAATTTCCTGAAATTTCAAGCGGTACTATTAGAACAACAAGATAAATGGGCCGGTAATAAGCGATATCGTGAATTACTGACAAATATAGGGAAGATAGGTGGCATACCGGAGAGTACTTACGCAACATGCCTTAAGGACGATAAAATTGTTAAAATGTTAATAGCTAATACTAATCTGGCTAATACTGCCCCCGGTTTTATAGGTACCCCTGCATTTTTTATTAACGGGGAACAAGTATCAGGGGGTTATGGTTTAGAAAATCTATCGAAACAACTTGATGCAGCTTTACAACAGGCTAAATAATATACCTAAATGTGTGTGATATATTGTTTATAAATGAAAAGTGTGTTAGGTTCTGTAAAGGTTTCTATGTAATGGTCTTATTGATCGTTATTTTCGTTCTCGAATCCTCACGTACATTTAGTACGCTGCGGTTTTGTGAGCAAAAATGCCGATAAATCTACGCATTACATAGAAACCTTTACAATACCTAAAGAAAAGCTCTGCTGCACTACTGTTTCTTCGTAAGGTTTTTCGAGGTTGCGTACAACTTAGTTGAGCCCAAAATATTTGCTGCTTGAGCGTTACTTTTTTCTTTATTTAAAGCAGTGGGTACAAACTTAAATATTAAAATGGCTCATAATCCTTTAGAACAATTTACCATTAAGAAGCTAATAGTAATTAAATTATTTGGTTTGGATATTAGTTTTACCAATTCTAGTGGTTATATGGTTGCTGCTGCAGTGTTAGCTTTATCATATCTTTACCTAGCTCTAAAAAAACAGGAAATCATCCCTTCTCGCTTACAAATCAGCGCTGAAATGGTATATATTATGATTACTGATATGCTAGAGCAAAATGTGGGAGAAAAAGGCCGGCGCTTTATTCCTCTAATCTTTACTTTATTCATTTTTATTTTACTATGTAACTTACTAGGGATGTTTCCTTATTCCTTTACTGTGACTAGTCATATTTTAATAACCTTTGCGTTAGCAACCATAATATTCTTACTAATCACAATTGTAGGGTTTATTACTCATGGTCTTCATTTTTTATCGTTATTCTTACCTAAAAATATCCCATTATGGCTAGCACCGCTAATGATTATATTAGAATTATTTGCTTACTTAGCAAAGCCGATAAGCCTATCGTTAAGGTTAGCTGCCAATATGATGGCTGGCCATATATTACTTAAAGTAATAGCAGGTTTTGCAGTATCATTAATAATATTTCTTAAATTCTTACCTATACCACTAATTATTGCTTTAATTGGCTTTGAAATATTTATAGCTATACTTCAAGCATATATCTTTACTATCCTATCATGTGTATATCTAAATGACGCCTTAAATTTGCATTAGATATTTACTACTACCATTTTTATAGGCAAAATTGTCTCGCAGTAATGCTAACCTACTGTAAAAGGCTGCTCAATCTATAAAAAATTACTTTATATTTATCCCTTATCTGACTATACTCAATAGACTTCCTGCATAAGTCGATCTAGTGGTGATTTTGTCGTCAAAACTTGCTTCCGCTCCTCAGCTGCGGCTATGTACGTAGTTCGGCTCAGCTTCGTTTTGCCTAAAAACCCCCTGAGCTTTTTTGACTTATACAGGAAGTCTAATCTTAAAATTTATTTTATATTTAGGAGTTTACTTATGGATGCAATATCTCTAAAATATATTGGAGTGGGGTTCATGGCTATAGGGATGTGCGGTGCAGCTATAGGGGTATCTAATATATTTAGTACCCTATTATCGTCTATTGCCCGTAATCCTTCTGCTAGTGATCAACTACAACGCATGGCCTTAATTGGTGCAGGTCTTACTGAAGCCATGGGGTTATTTTCATTTGTAATAGCAATTTTACTTATATTTTCCTAAGATTTATGCCTCAACTTGATAGTACTTTTTATTACTCACAAACTTTTTGGCTAGTGGTCATTTTCAGTGGTTTATATTTCTTTATATATAAATTTATTAACCCCCAAGCAAAAAAAATTTTAGACCAACGACAATTTGTGATAAAGTCTCATATTGTCAAGGCGGAAGGTCTTGCCGCTAAAGCCAAAGATCTTCAGCAACAATATCATATGGAAGTACAACAAATCCAAAATTTAGTAGAAAATATTCGGCAAGAAAAATTAATAAAAATGCAGTCCTCTATTTCTGCTAGAAAAAATCAGCTTAGTCATGAGCTAAAAGCCCAGATTATGCAAAATAATAGGGAGATTGAAGAAAACTATAAATTATTTTGGGTTCAACAAGAACAAAACTGTATTAGTTTAGCGCTGTTATTAATTACCAAAATTACCAATCAACCGGTAAATTTAGAATTATTAAATCGCTTATATAAAAAGATACCCTAATGTATTTATTTAATGAAGACTTTTGGATAGCGATATCTTTTCTGATTTTTATATATTTAGCCTATTCGCCAGTAAAAGGTATGATATTACAATCATTAGACCACAAAATTCTTATTATTAAACAACAAGTATTAGAGAGTAAAAAACTCACGGAAGATATGGAATTATTATTTGCTAACACTGTAAATCAGCTACAAAGCCTTGAAGCTTTAAGACAGGAAATGCTAGCAAACAGTAAAGAAGCGACTACTATCATGCTCCAAGAACAAGATAGAGAAATTATAAAATTTTTAGAAAATAAGAAGTTAAATACTAGTCACTTAATCAATATGCAAAACTCCAAATCATTTGAGCTTCTTCACGCAGAATTTTGTAACAAAATAGTAGAATTAGCAGCCTTATACCTTCAGGCAACTCAAAATGAAGGGAAGCTAGATATAGATATTGCCAAAAAATTTATAGACAGCGAATCGTCCATGACTCCTAATCCTTCCTAAGAAGCAGAATACATAACACAATGAATATTGATAAAAATTTACCTAATTATCTAACCATAGCACGCATTGCTGTTATCCCCATTATCATAATGTCTTTCTATCTAGATAACTCTAAATTTGCCCATAGGCTTGGAGCATTACTCTTTGTATTAGCAAGTATTACCGATTTTTTTGATGGTTATTTGGCACGGAAATTCAGTTTGGTATCTAGTTTTGGGGAAATGTTTGATCCAATAGCGGATAAATTATTGGTAGGTTGTGTGATTATTATGCTAGTCAAAAAAGGTAGTGCTGGAGAAATTCCTTGCTTATTAATTTTAATACGGGAATTTTTAGTAGCAGGGTTACGAGAGTTTTTAGCTTTAATTAAGGTCAGCCTGCCTGTATCTCGGTTAGCTAAAATTAAAACATTTATTCAAATGTTTGCTCTTACCACCTTGATCCTAGGTTCTAAAGGTTCGGGCTTCATATATATGGACTTAATCGGGCAGATTGCACTATGGATTGCTGCAATTCTAACTATTATTACTGGCTATTCTTACCTAAAGCTCTGTAGTAAATATTATTAAATTTGCGCTATTTAATCCCCTTTAAATCACTATAGACTCCCTACACCCTATACTTTTTTGAATCTCAAGAATCATCGTTTTATTTGGCAGCAATATAGTAGACCTCTTGCATAACCTAATCTAATTGGTAATTTTGTCGTCGAAACTCCTCTCTGTTCCTCACGTACTTACATGTACGCTGCGGTACTCGACTTCGTTTCTCCTAAAAATTCTTCAATTATCTTTAGGTTATGCAAGAGGTCTAGTCAATTAAGATGAATTAAGGACTAGGCGCGAGGCACGAAGCCTAGAACTACTAAGTAAGCAACGAGCAACGATGTCACCAAATTCTCCTGAATTAACTATAACAACTCGTGAAAGGTGAAAAGTATACTTGCATAACAACTTAAAGTAGTATATTTTGATTAAAAAACTACTATTAATTGTAAATGTGTTTATTACGTCTCTTTTTATCGATTAACCTTATTTTAGAGCAAGAATACCATAATCTTAGCCTGTGGTATTGTGTGAGTTTTATAGCGGGCATCGTCACTTATTTTACGTTAGTTAATGAACCATCTTGTTTACTGATTGTATCTATGCCTATTATTGCCTTACCTTTAATATGAACTGCGCCCCTATGTTTAGACCAAAAAAGCTTTAAATAGAGAGACTATTATTTTCATAAACTATCTACAAAAATATTATTTTTATAATTTTGTAGCTGTTGTGGTAATAGTGGAATTGTGGGTAAGTCGCAAGACTTATCCATAAATCCACTATATATCTCAAACGGCGTTTTGTACTCCAAAGCCTGATGGGGCCTTTGATTGTTATACCAATTCAACCATTTCGGGATATTATTTTTCAACTCTAAAACTGAAGTACACCGGTATAAATACGACCCCTCATACTTAAACGATCGCCATAAACGCTCAATATGGGCATTATCGTTACACCTGCCTTTGCCCGTCATGCTGATGCTTATGACGCATCTCCTCAATTCATTAATCCAATCCTCGCTGGTAAACTGGCTACCTTGATCACTATTAATTATCGACGGCTTCCCATATTTAGCTATAGCATCTTCTAACGCTAGCAAACAGCTCTCTGTATTTAAACTATTTGATAAACGATATCCTACTACTAATCTAGTATAAACATCGATTAATGCAACCAAATACATAAAACCACTTTGTACCCTTAAATAAGTGATATCCACCTGCCATACCTGATTTGGCTTTATAACCTCTAACCCTGATAGCAAATATGGATAAATAGCTTCTTTTAGGTTTCTTTTACTTGTATTAATCGAAGGGTAAATTGCTTGCAAATTCATTAGTTTCATCAACCTCCTGACTTTTTTGCTGTTAACAATTACCACTTCTCTCCTAAGTATCGCCGTTATTCGCCGGTAACCATATATCGGATAATTACTATAGATCTCAACTATTCTATTACTTAAATAATTATCTTGATCCTTCTCCGAATCCTTGTAATATAGGCTGGAGCGGTTCAGATTCAATAGCTGACTTTGCCGACGAACACTTAAATCTTTATAATCCTTATCTACCATCACTTTCCTCTTTATAGTTTCAACTTGGCAGATACGAGCTGCAAAAAATCGTTTTCTACCTTCAATTTGCCAATAGTTGCATGCAGTTTCTCTATTTCGCTTGTAGAACTAGAGGAATTACCGTTTTCATAGCTAAACTTAAAAATATCAGCACCATTTTCCAAAAATTGTTTCTTCCACCTTGTCATTACCGACCTTGGAACTTGATATTTTGAGATTATTTCAGCAATACTCAAATCTCCTCGGATCATCTCTAGCGATACTTTAAACTTAAATTCTTTACTGTAACTTTTTGGCTTACTCATTTTCGACTGCTCCTATTTTATATTTATTTTAACATAAAATAGTCTCTCTATCACTGCTCTAGTTTTCGGGGCGCATTACGATATTTGCAAGACCTCATATATTATGGAGTTTTATATTAAGGTTAATAATTTCCTTCTCGTATGGTATGGTGATCAGCAAATATCGCACATATACCAATAACTACAATCTACTTTATATATTAGACTTCCTACATAAATCAAAGATAGTTGAGGAATTTTTAGAAGAAACGAAGCCGAGCCGAGCGGCCTACATAGACGCATCTGAGGAGCGGAGGCGAGTTTCAACGACAAAATTACCGACTAGATTAACTGATTCAGGAACTCTAATTCACAAAGCGTTAGCTAGCCCGCTTGAACATCGCTATAACCCGCATATATTCCAAACTGACGAATGTGTCATTTCTCCTGTAGAAGGGATAGTTAATGCCATAAATTCGCGGAATCGTGGCCTCCAAATTACCTTGACTGGGGCTAGAATTTACAAATTACAGCAAAAGCTCGCAAAAGTTAGGATAACTGTGCCGGCAAAATATGCCAAAGAAATTGATATAAATAGTACTATAAAAATAGTAGCAAAACTTTGTCGGCCCCAAAATAGCCTGCTGCCTGGAGGCTATGATTTTAGTTTTTATGCCTACTTTAACAATTTAGGGGCAACTGGCTTCGCGCTAGCTCCTCCCAAAATTATATCATATACTAACCTCTCTACTAATAACTTGATCTACCACCTTAGAAAGAATATTTATAATAGGTTAATACAAGTACTAGGTTCTTGTAAGGGAAATTTTGCAGCAGCGATATTATTGGGGGAAACAAAAGCTCTAGATAAAAATATAATGCAAGCGATGAGGCAAGGCGGGGTATCTCATATCCTTTGTGTTTCGGGCTTACATTTATCCTTAGTTGCCACTATTTTGTTCATGGCGACAAGATTTTTATTAAATTTATCAAATTATATAGCTTATAATTATAATATCAAATCGGTAGCAGCAATTTGCTCTTTAATTGGTAGTTATAGCTATTTAGAATTAACTAATATGCAAATTGCGGCTACTAGAGCCTTTATTATGACGGCAATTTTTATTTACGCCCTGATGGTAGAACGCTCTGTTTTCCCTCTTCGCTCCCTGGCAGCTGCAGCTTTTATAATATTATCTCTAAATCCAGAAGTTGTATTTCATCCCAGCTTTCAGCTTTCTTTTATTGCCGTATTATCCTTAACCAGTGGTTACGAATTTTACCTAAAGAATCAATGGGTTTTAGGGGAAAATAAAGGAATATTCGCTAAGGTAAAATTTTATTATGCTTCTAATATTTATTCAAGTTTACTAGCAGGAGTAGTCACTGCACCGGTGGTAATCAATCAATTTTATACTTTTCCTACTTACTCTATCATCCTGAACCTTATTGCCGTGCCCATAATGTCTTTTTTTTTAATGCCTTTAGCGATAATGTCTTTATGGTTAATGATCTTTGGGATAGATCATTATTGTCTTAAATTAATGGGGTTTTTCATTGACTTAATAATTAAATCTGTAAAATTTACTACCTTATTACCTTTCCCCCTTTGGCATGTAGGTTATATAAGTAAACTTAGCTTAATTACCTTTTTATTAGGATTCTTTTGGATTTGTTTATGGCAAACAAAATGGCGTTTTTTAGGATTAATAATAATATTTTTATCTTTTATTTTAATGATCCTCTCCCCTTTGCCTAATTTTATTCTTGATATCAAGACAAATAATATAGGTTTAAAAAATAATAACTCTGAGCTGGAAATTCATAACTATTTTAATGAAATAAATAATCCTAATGCTCTACGGCCTCCTATAAACACAAGGATAACAATATCAAATTTTAAACGTCTCTACTGGGCCCAATGGTTTGGGCAAAAAGATGCTAAAATATTTATGGAGCCCCAAAATAAGTTTATTTCTCAGGGTAATAAACTTATTATCAATTCCCAACAAATTAGCAATAAAGAGCAATGTGAAAATGCAGATATATACCTTAATCTAGCCTCTGGTAGTAAATGCCGGGGTCATAAAATGACTATCACTAAGGAGTACTTACAAAACGCTGGAGTAATAATGATATTTTGTAATACTACTCAATGCAAAATTGTAACAAATAATAATAGATTTAGTGGCTAATAAAAATTTCTGTTTGTTAAGAAACTAGGTTCTGTGAAGGTTTTTCTGTAATGAGTAGATTTATAGGCATTTTTGCTCACAGAACCGCAGCGTATAGCTTATGTCATTATGATACATACATGATAGTACGCGAGAAGCATAGTAGTTGTGTATACTTGAAGATAAATATTTTGTACGCACCTTAATGGTCTATGCTATACTAAATGTAGGTGAGGATTCGAGAACGAAAATAACGATCGATAAGACCATTAGATAGAAACCTTCACAGAACCTAATATATTTCTCGTACTTAAAAAGTTGGTATACCACTCTTCTGCAAGTTGGCGCAAACAAGAACGCTAAGGGTCTCTATTAAAATGGCATCTTTAAGCCAGGAGGTAAGCTAATATTACCAAAAGCATTAGACATCGAATTTTGTGAGTCTTCATCGGCTTTACTTTTAGCATCATTAAAAGCAGCGATAATTAAATCTTCTAGTATTTCTTTTTCCGCCTCTTTAAGTAAGGAAGGATCTATAAAAGCTTTCCGCGCTTCACCACGACCAGACATAGTAAGCTGCACTAGGCCGCCCCCAGCTTTACCAGTATATTCAGTGGTAGCCATTTGATCTTGCATCTCTTGCATTTTTTTTTGCATAGATTGCGCTTGCTTTAAAAACTGATTAAAATTTGCCATATTAATTTTTCCTGTAATTATTAGATTATGCAAATAAGCGGCGGAGGTTAATTATTTCCAGGCCCTAGCAATATATCGGAGATAGTGATATCTGGAAAGTGTTTTATCAGAGTTTGCCAGTCTTGACTTGTTTTTACCTTATCTATCAATTGCTCTTTAAGAGTAATAACTTTCAATTGTTTGGTAATAGTTACATTATATACTTGCCCTGACCAAGCTAATAATAAATTATTCAGCTGAGCTTGTATATTTATGGTAAGATTATTACCCGCAACCTCTATTCTATTATTAGAAAAAGACTTTATTTCCACCTCATTCATTAGGTGATAATATATCTCCATTTCATTATGTAAATATAAATAACTAAGAAAAGGAAGGATTTTATTATTGATATTATGTTGTGAGGTAGGTAGGAAAAGCGAAGCTCCTGAAGGAGAATGAACCTCTTCTAATTCTTCAATAGATGGAAGCATTTGAGAATATATAGACTTTATTGCTAACATTTCTGCTTCTATCAATTGATCATGTGACATTTTTATCTCCATAATCCCTTTACTGTATATTTGCCAAATAACTGATAGCTGACAAATGGTCAATTGAGATAAAATATTTGCTACTTCTATATTAAAAGATTCATATATTGGATTTTGATAATTAGGTAATAACTTGACTTTGATAAGGTATGCGATAAAATCAGATAAGAGAGCTACAAAAATTTCCAGGTTTGCTGAGGCCATATAAATTTCATTGAGTAAACCCAGCGATTTAGCTGTATCTTTTTTTATAATAGCTTCCACAAATTTGATAATATTTACAGTATCTACTACCCCAACTATTTGGCAAATATCGGAAGCAGTAATGATATCCCCCTGCCCTAAGCCAACTACCTGATCTAACATAGAGATAGCATCTCTAGCTGAACCATCCGATCTGGAGGCTATTATTTTTAAGGCTTCCTTTTCAATTTTTAGCTTTTCTTTATCAGCAATTTCTTGCAGCAGCGATAAAATTTCATTAAAAGTTAACCTTCTTAGGTCATATCGTTGGCATCTAGAAATTACCGTTAACGGAATTTTTTGTGGTTCCGTAGTAGCAAAGATAAATATTATATGGCGGGGCGGTTCTTCAAGGATTTTAAGTAACGCATTAAAAGCACCTTTAGATAACATATGTACTTCATCGATAATATAAATAGTATATCTGCCAATTAAGGGCTTATATTCACTACTTTCTATTATTTTACGAATATCATCTACGCTGGTTTTACTAGCCGCGTCAATCTCTATTATATCGGGATGATTATTATTATTAAAGCTATTACAATTCTGACAATTGTCGCAGGCATTAATATCTTGACCTTGAACTTGTAGATTAGTGCAGTTTATAGTCCTAGCAATAATACGCGCCGAAGTTGTTTTGCCTACTCCTCTAACACCAGTAAGAAGATAACCTTGCGCTATTCGCTCTTTAGAAATTGTATAGCTTAAAATTTTTGTTAAAACTTCTTGTCCATATAACTTTGCAAAATTATTTGGACGATATTTTCTTGCAAAGTTAATATATTGCTCTGTTAATTTGTCATTACTTATATTCACAAAAATACGATAGAAATATTAGTTTTTAGTTCGCGATGATACTTTACTATGCGTAGATTTTAACTGCCCTTGCCGCAGTCTATACTCCTTACTATGATTTTGCTGCTGAGAGCGATGGTAGAGCCTATAGATAATAGGCGAGCTATTTGAGCAACGACGCATGCAAATTCATCGGAAGAGGAGTATATTTTAAAAATAATTTGATATTGCTAGTAATGACCCATTACCGACCACTTTGGCTGCTTTCTTTCGAACCTGACCACCTGAGCAGAATTCATGCCCACTACCAGCAATAAATAAAATAGTCACTTTATTTACTTAACGCAAGCTATTTTCGTCTTAATTTTATACAAAAAATATTATTAAACTTCCTGGATAAGTCAAAATCCCCCCCTGTTGTAAAGATAAAAGAATCATTAGGGGAAATATTACATATTCTCTTCACAAAATTGCCAATTAACTAGGGAGTCTAGATAGACTGAGACATAATCGGGACGCTTATTACGATAGTCGATATAATAGGCATGTTCCCACACATCGCAGGCAAGTAATGGCTTAATAGACTTAGTAATAGGCGTATCCGCATTGCTAGCTTTAACAATTTGTAATTTACCCTCATTAAATACTACCCAAACCCAACCGCTACCAAATTGACTTATTGCGGCTTGTTTAAATTCGGCAACAAAATTTTCATAATTAGTAAAATCTTTATCAATTAGTTTTAATATTTTACTACTAGGCCTTCCCCCTCCTTTTGGCTTAATAGAATGCCAAAAAAAGCTGTGGTTCCATACTTGTGCTGCATTGTTAAAGATAGAACTTTTAGTCGGGTCTTTAGCCGAAGAGATTATTATTGCCTCTAAGCTCATTTTTTGTAAATCTTGCTGGTCTTGTAATAAATTATTTAAGTTAGTTACATATGCTTGATGATGCTTACCATAATGATAATCAAATGACTCCGCGGAAAGGGAAGGAGCAAAATCACCCTTATTATAAGGCAATTCTGGTAAGATAAAAGGATAAGAACTTTGGTTCGCTTGAGGGCTATATATCATAATCTTCTCTCTATTTATTACATTAAGTTAACCTGAATTTATGAACAGTATATATCACCTAGAGCTGGGTTATTCTATTAATTTTAAAAAATCCGCTGCTAAAAACAAAGAACCGGTAATAATTATATTGGTTCCTTCTTGCTTTAAATTACTTATTTCTTTGATGGCTTCTTCTAAAGAATCGCTAGGAACAAATTCTATCCCTGCTGCAGCTCCTTTTTGACTTACCATCTCACTACTATAACTCATGACCTCAGACAAAACTCTGACCCCGTATCCTTTTACTATCAATAGCTTTAAATGTAAACAAAAATCCTCTACATTTCTATTTTTTGTCATTCCTAAAATGAGATAAACTGGTGGCTGTAAATTATCAGCAATCCAAGCAGCAAGAACTTGAGCGCCCGCACTATTATGCGCTCCATCTAGCCAAATTTGTACATGCTTATGTGCTAAATGCGAATATTTATTAAAAGAAATTTTTTGCAACCTGGCAGGCCAATGGATATTTTGTAGTCCCCTTTGTATATTTGCATTAGTTATATTAAATCTAGTATTAATCAAGCCAATAGTAGCAATTACTGCGGCAGCATTGATTAGTTGATGATCCCCCCGCAAGGAAGGGAAGGAAAACTGATAATTAGCATTCTGGGATAAATAATTAAAGCTATCATCGTTTTTCTTGATACCAAAATCATATTCATAGCAAAAAACCAACGAATTTAAAGCGCGGCATTTTGCTAATAGTACTTCATATACTTCTTCTACTTGACAACTAATAACACAAGGAATATTGGCCTTAATAATACCAGCTTTTTCTTTAGCGATCTCTGGTAACGTATTACCAAGTTGTTGCATATGATCGTAAGAAATAGGAGTAATAAGAGTAATAAGGGGAGCTGGCACTACATTAGTAGCATCCAATCTGCCCCCTAGTCCCGTCTCAAATATTAATATATCTGCTTTTACTTCAGCAAAAGCTAAACAAGCGGCCGCTGTAATACTTTCAAAGAAACTAGGTTCAATATCATCTTTTAAGCTTGCAATTCGTACTCTTTCACATACTTCAAATAAAAATTTATCAGAAATTTTTTCTCCTTGTACTACTATCCTTTCATTGACTTCCAATAAGTGGGGAGAAGTATAGGCATGTACTTTATAACCCGCAGATTCAAATATACTCTTAAACATGGCGACGCTTGACCCTTTACCATTGGTGCCAGCTATATGGATCACTGGGGGCAATTTTAGATGTGGGTTACCCAATGTGATTAGTAACTTACTAATATTCTCAAGATTATATTGTATATTTTGTTTCCAGGGGGCAGTAGGAAAATGGGGCATTCTCATATTTTTGCTCAATCACTAAATAGCTAATAATACAATACTTGAAAAATTAGTTATACCATTTCCGAAAACTACTCATCACGTCGCCTTACTTCATGCTCTCCTCCTTACGTACTAATATGTACGCGCAGGTAGCCGACACTCGTACTCCTATGTCACTTAGGTTGAATTAGATACTAGGCGCGAGGAGCGAAGCCTAGGGGATACTAGGTAAGCGACAAGCAACAACGTAGCTAGTTTAACCTAAGTGACTATAATGCTAATTTAGTTTTCGGAAATGGTATTACTTTAGACCTCTTGCATAACCTAAAGATAATTGAAGAATTTTTAGGAGAAACGAAGTCGAGTACCGCAGCGTACATAGACGTACGTGAGGAACAGAGAGGAGTTTCGACGACAAAATTACCAATTAGATTAGGTTATGCAAGAGGTCTTTTGTAAAAAAAGTCAAACATAGCGTTACTTATAAGCAATATAGGCCTGGTTCAAGACTTAGTATCTATAAAATTAGTTGTATATTAATATATAACAAGCTAATATATAGGCCTTTACTAAATGAAATAATATCTCAAATAACATGATTAATATTACTTTTCCTGACGGCTCCAAAAAACAATTTATAAAAAATATTACAGGAATAGAGCTAGCCCGATTGATTTCAGTATCTTTAGCCAAGGAAGCATTAGTAGTAGAAGTCAACAGCCAGCTACAAGACTTAAATCTTCCAATTGAATCGGATTGCAATTTAAGGATTTTAACCAATAAAGATCCTGAAAGCTTAGAAGTCATCAGACATGATGCAGCCCATATTACCGCGCAGGCAGTAAAAGAATTATTTCCGAATGTGCAAGTGACTATCGGCCCAGCAATTGAAAATGGTTTTTATTATGATTTTGCTACTGAGAAACCCTTTACTCCTGAAGATTTACTGAAGATCACTGCAAAAATGCAGGAAATCATCAATAGAGATGAAAAAATCGTTAGAGAAATATGGGACCGAGATAAAGCGATAGAATTTTTTAAAGGGCTCGGGGAATATTATAAAGCAGAAATTATTGCTGAAATTCCAACAAATGAGAATATTACCTTATATAGACAGGGCAATTTTATTGATTTATGCCGGGGCCCTCATGCATTATCAACTGGTAAAGTCCAATATTTTAAATTAATGAAAGTAGCTGGGGCGTATTGGCGCGGAAATAGTAACAATCCTATGTTGCAACGAATATATGGTACGGCATGGGCGACTAAAGCCCAGTTAGACAATTATCTTTATATGCTGGAAGAGGCTGAAAAGCGAGATCATCGGAAATTAGGAAAAGAGCTGGGGCTTTTCCATTTTCAAGAAGAAGCTACAGGTATGGTATTTTGGCACGATAAAGGCTGGAGTATATATAATATCATTGAGCAATATATTAGAAGAAAAATTAGAAAAGCGGGCTATAATGAAGTTAGAACTCCTATCCTAGTAGACAAAAGCTTATGGGAGCAATCAGGACATTGGGAAAAATTTAGAGAAGATATGTTTGCTTTAAATTTAGAAGATAAAGTTTTAGCACTGAAACCTATGAATTGCCCCTGTCATGTGCAAATTTTTAAACAAGGAATAAAAAGTTATCGCGATCTACCCCTTCGTATGGCTGAGTTTGGGTTATGTCATAGAAATGAAGCCTCAGGCGCCTTGCATGGCTTAATGAGAGTGAGAAGCCTGGTCCAGGATGATGCCCATATATTCTGTACCGAAGAACAAATTAATAGTGAAACAGTAAATTTTTGTAAGCTTTTAACTGAGATTTATCAAGATTTTGGCTTTTCTGAAATCAAAATTAAATTCTCAGATCGTCCTATTGTACGAGCGGGTAGTGATGCAGTGTGGGATAAAGCAGAACATTCTTTAAAACAAGCAGTAGCAGAGGCAGGATATTCATATATATTAAGCCCCGGTGACGGTGCATTCTATGGGCCCAAGTTAGAATTTTGTCTTAAAGACTCAATAGGCAGGGAATGGCAATGTGGGACTTTACAAGTAGATTTTGTACTACCAGAACGGCTAGATGCCAATTACATTGCAGTAAGCGGGGAGAAAAAAAGACCAGTAATGCTTCACCGCGCAATAATTGGTTCTTTTGAAAGATTTATTGGCATATTAATAGAAGAATATGCCGGCCGCTTTCCCCTATGGTTAGCCCCGGTACAAGTAGCCATTGCTACTATCACGAGTGACCTACAAGACTATGCCTTAGAAGTCAATAAACTATTAATTAATGCTGGCATTAGGACTAATATTGATATTTCTGGAGAAAAAATTAACTATAAAATCCGTAACTTTTCTAATAATAAAGTTCCTATAATAGCGGTTATCGGTAAGCACGAAATGGAAAACGAACTACTTACTATAAGGCAGCTGGGTTCGCAGAAACAGGACACTATACAGGTCGCTGCTTTAATACAGCTAATAAATGAACAAAACGAGCGCTATTTAACATAGGCTACATTAGACTTCCTGCATAAGTCGAAAATATACTTCTCTGATATGAATTTGCATGCGTCGTTGCTCAAATAGCTCGCCTATTATCTATAGGCTCTACCATAGCGCCTAGCAGCAAAATCATCGAAAGAGGAGTATAGTGGATGCAGAAATAAAAACTTAAGCTTAAGCAATAGAATGTTAGAAACTTATAATCCCCACCAACTTATTCCTCTAAAAAGCTATCAACAGGCTACTGCAACACAGGGGAATACTAAACAAAAGACTATTTCTATAGCTATAATTGGTAAACCAAATGCTGGGAAATCTTCATTATTGAATCAATTAATTGGGCAAAAGATTTCGATAGTAACGCCAAAGGAGCAAACAACTCGCACTATCATTACAGGAATAGTAACGATAAAAGATACTCAATTAATAATATTAGATACTCCTGGCATATTTGAACCGAAAAAACAATTAGAAAAAGCTATGGTAAGATGTGCATGGTCCAGCCTGCATGGGGTTGATTTAGTGTTAATGATATTAGATAGCACCAAAACTATTGATCAATTTACTTTGCAAATACTAAAAAAATTACAAAATTTCCAAATAAATTTGCTTTTCTTACTAAATAAAATTGATGTGCCTTCTAAAAATTTAGAAACGGTGGAAAATACTGTAAGGGCTCAAACCAATGCTAATATACTAAAAATCTCTGCTCTCTCTGGTAAAAATATCCACAAATTACTAGAATTTCTAAGAAAACAGGCTAAACTATCGCCTTGGTTATATGAGAAAGATGATATTACTAATTTACCTATGCGTTTTTTAGCAGCTGAAGTCACCCGTGAACAATTATTTCTGCAGCTTCATCAAGAGCTTCCTTATAATTTAACTGTACAAACAGAAAGCTGGCAAGAAAATAATGATAAATCTATAAAGATTTGTCAGGTAATTATTGTGACTAAAGATTCTTATAAATCTATGATTCTTGGGAAAAATGGTGCTAAAATTAAAGAGATAGGATATAAAGCTAGAATAGAAATGCAACAAGCTTTTGATTGCAGAATTCATCTCTTCTTATTTGTAAAAGTACGAGAATTATGGAAAGATGACCCCCATGCATATACACATATGAGGTTACAAAAGGTTTAAAATTAGACTTCCTGCATAAATCCGATCTAGTTGGTGATTTTGTCGTCAAAACTTGCCTCCGCTCCTCACGTACCTATGTACGCTGCGGTGCTCGGCTTCGTTTTTCCTGAAAATCTCTCAACTATTTTCGACTTATGCAGGAAGTCTATTAAAAAGGTAAGTTAGAAAGTTAATATGAATTTTAAAGATATAGGGATAATAATTGAGAAAAGACCTTTAAAAGAAAATGCATCGATAATTACTCTATTTACTGAAAAACATGGATTATATTCTGCAGTAGTTCCCCAAATAACTAAAAAGTCACGCGCTATTTATCAAGAAGGAAATATTGTGGATTTCCTATGGCAAGCTAGGCTAGAAGAACATTTAGGAACCGCCAAGTGTGAATTGATAAAATCCTATAGTGGGTTTTTAATTATTAATAAGACTAAGTTATATGCTTTTAATTCAATTGTGAATCTTATTAAACTTACTTTTCATGAGCGAGAACCACATAATAATTTTTTTCTTATTTTAAAAAAATATTTAGATAGCTTAGCAAAACATTTTGTTTTTGAAGAATATATTCGGCTCGAATTAACTATATTACAAGAAGGTGGTTATGGATTAAACTTAAATAAATGTGTAGTAACAGGTATGGAAGAAGATCTTCATTATGTTTCCCCTAAATCAGCATCGGCAGTGAGTTTAACAGCTGGGTTGCCATATAAGGATAAATTACTCTCCCTGCCCCAATTTTTGCTTGCTGCTAACGAACAAATTTCTAATAATGATAAAAAAAATGCTTTTATTTTAACAACATATTTTTTTAACCGCTATCTTTTAAATAATCAGCAACAATTATATGCAAGGGATAAATTTATAGAACATATCCTTATGCTTAAGTGAGCCACCCTATGAATCAATTAAACAAACTAATCACCTTAATAATTCTATTAATGAGTACCTTTATGTCAACAAGCCCAGCGTTTTCTTCTTCCCCTATACTCAATGGATTGCAAGAGTTGGATTTTATTGTGAGTGGTGAGCGCGCGGAGCGTACAACTAAGTACGTGAGCACGCGAAACCATGATAAAATGAAAAAACAACTCTTGAAAGGCGAAGAGTATCCTCTACTTATTCCTCGGAAAGTACTATTTGGTAACCCAGATAAGCTTGCCGTTCAATTCAGTCATGATGGCAAATATCTAAGCTATTTAGCTCCTAAAGATGGTATAGTTAATATTTGGGTTGCTACGGTAGGTAATCTTAAAGAGGCAATAGCTATAACTAATGAAAAAGAGCGGCCAATTAATAACTATTTTTGGGCGTATAATAATAAAGATATTCTTTACCTATACGATGAAAAAGGCGATGAGAATTATCGGCTATATAAATGTAATATTGACACCAAAAAAACTGAGCTACTTACTCCGAAGACAGCTGTAAAGGCACAGTTAATAGGAACAAGTATTAACTACCCTAATGAAATTTTAATTGGTTTAAATGACCGTGATAAAAGATATTTTGATGTTTATAAATTAAATCTAATAACATTACAAAAAGAGCTTATTTTTAAAAATGATAGTTTTTTTAATATAGTTGCTGACAATAACCTACAAATACGTGTGGTTTCTTCTCCAACTCAAGAGGGGGGGGCTGACTATTATCAGCTCAAAGAGAATAAATTAGAACATTTCATGACAGTCGCTATGGAAGATATGGTCGTTATAGTCAATTTTGATCAAACCAATAATAATATTTATCTGCTTGATAATAGAAACAGTAATACTATGGTTTTAAAACTCCATAATCTATTGACTGGCCAGGAAGAAATAATTGCTAAAAATGATTTGGTAGATCTTGCTATTGGCACAAGACATCCAATGAATCGCACCATACAAACTGTAAGGGTTAATTACGATAAAATTAGCGAGCAGATATTGGATAAGACAATTGAAAAAGATATCAAATATTTAACTAATTTTCATAAAGGTAATTTATATATTACCAGCCGCACTTTAGATGATTCTATGTGGATAGTAGCCTATCAAAGTGATACAGTACCATTAAAATATTATCAATATAACCGGCACTCTACCAAGGCTGAACCACTATTTACTTCAAGGCCGGATTTAGCACAATATAATTTACTATCAATGCACCCGGTAATTATTAAATCACGTGATGGTCTTGATTTAGTCAGCTATCTAACTTTTGCAGCTGGTACCACCCTTGATAGTGCCAATAAACCGAGCCATAAATCTCCGCTTATTATTTATGTGCATGGTGGTCCTCATGCAAGAGATGAATGGGGGTCAAATATCGTACATCAGTGGCTAGCTAATCGCGGTTATAGCGTCCTTAGTATCAATTACCGTGGTTCAACTGGTTTTGGTAAAGATTTTATTAATGCTGCCAACCTGGAATGGGGAAATAAAATGCACCATGACTTAATTGATGGTGTGAACTGGGCTTTAGCTAATAATATTACAGATAAAGATAAAATTGCTATTATGGGAGGCAGCTACGGGGGATACGCCACTTTGGTAGGGTTGACTATGA
Organism: Candidatus Tisiphia endosymbiont of Beris chalybata; assembly: GCF_964026555.1. Classification (NCBI taxonomy): domain Bacteria; kingdom Pseudomonadati; phylum Pseudomonadota; class Alphaproteobacteria; order Rickettsiales; family Rickettsiaceae; genus Candidatus Tisiphia; species Candidatus Tisiphia endosymbiont of Beris chalybata. The sequence goes on from NZ_OZ032159.1 coordinate 497,699, forward strand.
CGCCGGAGGTATTTGCTTGTGGAGTGGACTTAGTTGGTCCCTCTAACCTGTTAACTTTAATTAATAGTGTCCCTCCTTACTGGGAACCAGCCCTTAATAGGTTAAAAAAAACTATTGGTCCTTGGGATACTGAAGAGGAAAAAGAATTTTTACACCAGAGATCTCCTCTTACTTTTGCAGCTAATATTACAAAGCCTCTATTTATTGCACAAGGGGCTAACGATCCTAGAGTAAAACAGGCAGAATCAGATCAGATTGTGAATGTCATGAATCAGGCAAATATACCAGTAATTTATGCGCTATATGAAGATGAAGGGCATGGTTTTGCCAGGCCAGAAAATAGGTTATCATATTATGCTCTAGTAGAACATTTTCTTGGAAGAATTTTGGGCGGGCAAGTGGAAGATATAGGGGATGATTTACAAGGAGCAAATTTAATACTTAATAAACAGAAAATGTTAAATAAAGAAACTGTGAAATCAATCTTAGATCAAATGATCAGGTAGCATTACTTTATATAAAGGCAATTCTGGCCAACAATTTATCCAGAATTGCCGCGTAAATATACCGCCCTGCCCCTGCACTGCTCATACTTCCAACCATCATTTTATTTTGAATGGCGAGCGCGCGCAACGCACATGTAAGCACGTGAGGATTCGAGAACGAAAATAACGACGAAATCGACCATTAGATAGAAGCCTTCACAGAACCTAATTCTATAAGCTTTTTTACGCCTGCTACCGATTGATTAAATAAATCTTGCTCTTCAGCGTTTAATTTTATTTCTACTATTTTTTCTATACCATTTTTACCGATTACTACTGGCACGCCAACGTAACAATCATGAACGCCATATTCACCTTGAAGATAGGCAGCACAACCTAATATTTTACGTCTATCTTTTAAGTAACTTTCTAACATTTCAATTGCAGAGGTGGCAGGAGCAAAGTAAGCAGAACCAGTTTTAAGCAAGGAGACAATTTCTCCTCCTCCATTTCTAGTGCGTTCTACTATCTCCTCAATACGCTGCTTCGTTGACCACCCCATCTCTACTAAATCTAAAATAGGTATGCCATTAATAGTGGAATACCTAATTAACGGGACCATTAAGTCCCCGTGACCCCCCAATACAAAGCTGCTGACATTCTCTACCGAAACATTAAATTCCTGCGCTAAAAATAAATTGAATCTTGCCGAATCAAGCACCCCTGCCATCCCAACTACCCTATTATGAGGTAGCCCACTCTCCTTTAACATTACATAAACCATAACATCCAGAGGGTTAGTAATAACAATTACAAAAGCATCTGGTGCATACTGCCTAATATTAGCAGCTATATTTTTAATAATACCGCTATTCACATTAATTAAGTCATCCCGGCTCATTCCCGGCTTACGCGGCACGCCCGCGGTCACAATTACTACATCTGAATTTTCTATATCCTGATAGTTATTGGTCCCTCTTAAAGACCCATCGGACCCTGATATAGAAGCTGCTTGGGATATATCAAGAGTTTTACCCTGAGGTACGCCTGGGGTTATATCAAACATTACTACATCACCTAATTCCTTCAAGCTGATCAGGTGAGCTAATACTCCTCCTATATTTCCGCCTCCTATTAAAGAAATTTTCACTCTTTTAGCCATGTGTCCTCTCACCATTTAATTTGTTAGAATTCATTGAATCAAAAAATTCTGCGTTTGTCTTGGTATTTTTTAGTTTATCTAATAAAAATTCTACTGCATCTATTGTGCCCATTGGGTTAATGATCCTCCGAAGTACCCACATTTTGGGTAAAATTGATTCGTCAACTAACAATTCCTCCTTACGCGTCCCTGATTTCGTTATGTCGATCGCAGGATAAATTCGCTTATCAGCTATTTTACGATCTAGTACTATTTCAGAATTACCGGTTCCTTTAAATTCTTCAAAAATCACTTCATCCATGCGAGACCCTGTGTCAATAAGCGCCGTTCCTATTATGGTCAATGACCCACCATTTTCAATATTCCTAGCAGCCCCAAAAAAACGTTTAGGCCTTTGCAAGGCATTAGCATCAACTCCTCCTGTAAGCACTTTACCAGACGAGGGGACTACCGTATTGTATGCTCTGGCTAGCCTGGTGATGGCATCAACTAATATCACTACATCTCTTTTATGTTCTACTAATCTTTTTGCTTTCTCAATTACCATTTCCGCAAGCTGTACGTGTCTGCTAGCTGGTTCATCGAAAGTTGAACTAACCACCTCTCCCCTGACTGAGCGTTGCATATCAGTTACTTCCTCGGGGCGCTCATCAATTAATAACACAATTAAGAATACTTCCGGGTTATTAGTAGTAATTGCATGAGCTATATTTTGTAATAAAACGGTTTTGCCTGTCCTTGGGGGCGCGACAATTAAAGCCCGTTGACCTTTACCCATAGGAGAAACCAATTCAATGATTCTAGTACTATAATCTTTATTATTATTCTCTATTTCTAATGATAATTTTTCTTCAGGATAAAGCGGAGTTAAATTGTCAAAATGGACTCTATGATAAGCTTTAGAAGGTTCTTCAAAATTTACCTTATTAACTTTTAATAACGCAAAATATCGCTCCCCCGGCTTTGGAGCTCTAATTTGTCCTTCTACTGTATCACCAGTACGTAAGCCGAAACGTCGTATTTGACTAGGGGAAATATAAATATCGTCAGGACCAGCTAAATAATTAACCTCTGGGGAACGGAGAAAACCAAACCCATCGGGTAAAATCTCTAAGACCCCTTCCCCGAGAATTAATCCTCCTTGCTCCACAGATTTTTTGAGTATAGCAAAAACCAATTCTTGCTTTAGCAAATAACTAGCATTCTCTATATTAAGATTCTCAGCTTGTAATTGCAGTTCTTCAGGAAGTTTACGTTTTAATTGTTTAAGATTTATCGTAACGACATCATCTTTAATAAAACTACCGGGTTTTATACCATTATCCTGGTACATATTAGGCAGTTCTTTATTGTCAGTAGCAGTATTTTTGGTCATACATATCTTTTTGTTATGATTATTTACGATAAGGCCCAATTTGTGATAAAAATCGTCAGTATTACCACAAATAAGCAAAGCTAAGTTATGTTGAACTAACGTAGAAGCCAAACCCTACATTAATTTATATAATATTACTGTAAAACTGAGGACATATTGATCCTTCGAAACACAAGCTGCTTAGAGATAGTTAGAAAATGTGAGATTATTCCATTAGAATTTTAAGAATTAGTTGTATACTCGAATGATCCCTCGAGTATATAATAGTTACATACTGCAAGCGACGAACACGTTAACCCTCAAGAACTTGCAAAAGCCAATTTATACCAAGTTACTATCAATAACATTCGGGTTGTCGATTGTGGGGATTGTCGTGCTTACCTAGTGCTACTAGAGTTAGTGCTCCTTCTCCACTTGCACTATTCCTCTAATATGAATTTGCATGCATCGTTAACTCATCGCTCGCCTATTCTTTATAGGCTTTGCTCCATCGCGCCTAGCAGCAAAATCATCGAAAGAGGAGGATACTCCTCTGTTTTGAAAGCAGCTTGGTGACATGAGCTAAAGAATATACTTATATTTTAAGGGGACGGTATTAATTGTTTTAATGAATTATATGACACTTTATATCAAAAAAGATGGTAACTAAAGATCTATATTTATCCACTCAAATATTTATTATCTCCTCTTTATCTATCAAATTATTTTCAATGTGTCAAACAAAATCAGATGAACTTCTATTTATTATTTTTAATGTTTCCAAGGAATTGTTATTTTAAGGTGCTTACATTCAGTTTATAAATTAACAGAAAACAAGAAATATATAGGCTAATTAGCGTATATTAGATGCAAGGAACTATAGTCACTTAGGTTAACTAGCTACGTTGTTGCTCGTCGCTTACCTAGTATCTCCTAGGCTTCACTCCTCGCGCCTAGTATCTAATTAACCTAAGTGACTATACATATATATAAGCAGAAGCCATTTTATTTCAATAGAGCTCTTGCAAAACTCGCATCGCGGAGGGAATTTGAAAAGGAGACTCTTCGCTCCAAACCGCATCGCACTAGGGTGTACGTGAGGGTTTAAGCCTAGATTCATTGTCCCAATTACCAGTAGAAGTAGAGTTTTGAGAGAGGTCTAATGATGTTATTGTTTGTTTTGACTTCTGATCTCGGTAATAATTTTTTGTAATTGCCCTAAATCCATCATTCCGGGTATTAACCTATCATTAATAATATAAGCAGGCACCCCTTGTATTTTCAAATTTCTTGCTAATTGTGTATTCTTTTCCAATATACTTTTGATTTCTTCTTGGCTCGCTAGCTCTAATATTGTCAACGGATTCAAATTATTATCTGTTAACAATTTTTCTACTGCGGTATTTGTAATAGGCTGCATTTCTATCAAGCTATCATGTATATTTTTAAATTTCGTAGGATCAGTTTTATAAACAGCTAACGCAATAGAAGCTGCAAAATAAGAGGCATCCCCAAGAATTGGAAAAGGTTTTAATAACACTTTAACATCTGGGTCTAATTTAATTAATTGGTTAATAAACTTATCTCCCTTTTTACAATAAGTACAATTATAATCATAGAAAGCAGCAATCACTATATTTCCATTGCTATTTCCAAGTGCCGGAGAAGTAGTAGAGTTATTAACTTCTGTCTGATGTTCTTTTAAGTATTGGCTGGCCTTAATCTCCATTTCTTGTTTTTTTCGCTGTTGCAATACTTCCATAGCCTGAACAATTATTTCAGGATTATTAAGCAAATATTTTTGGATAATTTGTTCGGTCTTATTTATTTCATTTAATTGATCAGATGATGGCTGATTTATGTTATTAGTGGAAATTTTTGCAGATGCAGTACTGGGTACCTTAATAGTTTTATAAGCAAATAATGCTATAAGCAAAATTACAATGATTAATAATACTTTACTAACAACGTTATTCATACATTTCTTTTTTAAAATTATCTTCTTAGTTATAAATAACTTATTGATCAAAGTAAAGACTAACCTACTTTGACTTACTAAAAACTTTTCATAGCTCTTCCAACTGCCCTAAAAGCAATATATACTGTTCGTACCTGAAGAGTTGGTAGACGATAGAATCAACTTTAAGAAGAGCGAGTAGTATACACGTCATTGCGAGAAGATTGCTTACTGCAACCGACTAAGCAATCTAGGAAAATCTACAAAATCACGATAATTTAATTTGCATGATTGCTTCGGGCGGCGCTTCGGGCCTTCTAGCAATGATTTTTGTTATTCTTAATAATCACTTATTGCAACCTTTGAGTGCGACTGTTAAATTGCCGTGCAAAGGCTCAAGTGTTTTTTATACTTGAAAAATTTAATATTAGCTGATATAAAGCACGTACGCACGCCAATTCTTGAAGTTCCTAAAGTATATAACACCGTAGAAATATTATTAGGATAGCTGATACCATTAAAACTTGAAGAATAGCCCATGTAATTTTCAGCTTGGATCAAGCCGCAAGTCGGACACTAAAGTAGAACTGTCAATATTATCATAAGATAATAGCAAATATTTGGGGTAGTGCAAAAAGTTAAAGGCAGCGTAAGCCTTCTTGGAGCCTCCTATTTTGTTATATGCGCCCTTAGCTCAGCTGGATAGAGCAACGGATTTCTAATCCGTAGGTCAGAGGTTCGAATCCTTTAGGGCGCGCCAATCGTAGATTTTGCTGCATTTTATGAACAGATCAAACGGTGAACGTAGCATAAACTATAACTTCCCGTCTTTTAGTTTCAGGTTCGAAAACACCAAATTTAGCAATTTACGTTTTTCGCTGACAGTTGAACCTTTGAAAGTTGCTAGGCTTCCGGAGGCCAGTTCTACTAAGTTTACAAGACATTCTGAGAAATTTATCGCCAGCTATATCATGATTCTCTATTGCCCGTACATTAGACCTCTTGCATAACCTAATCTAATTGGTAATTTTGTCGTCGAAACTCCTCTCTGTTCCGTAACAATCGTCTATGTACGCTGCGGTACTCGACTTCGTTTCTTCTAAAAATTCTTCAATTATCTTTAGGTTATGCAAGAGGTCTAATGTCTTCACGTCTTTGTATTAATTGACTACGTTTATTCTCATGTTCTTCCTTGCTGATATCGTCATCTAAAAATAAATCAGTTAATCTATCCATACGAGTTTTCATTTTTGTATGCTCAGCATGTAACTCTCTTATTCTCCTTTTATGAAAATCTTGCTCAATTTTTGCTGAAGCTTTAATATAAGAAATTACCTCTACTAGCAATTCAGGATCTAAATGAAGTGTTGCTAATACTTTTTCAACTTCTTTTAATATTATTTCTTCTTTCACGTATAGCCAAAGTGATTTACTCATAGCAATATAAATAAAATTTTGGGATGTTTGAGTTAAAAAATCATATTCCTTTGCTAATCTTCTACTTCTACCAAGCCAACCAAAGGTACGCTCTACTACCCAACGTCGCGGTTCAACCTTAAAACCCGACTGTTTAATTGGTAAACTCTGGACCGGAGTATCTTTATGAACCCAAACTCCATGCCTTGTTTTTCTCTTAACAATTTCCAAATCAATATCATACTCTTTATTAATATAATCCTTTAACTTGCTACCTTATAACCCATATCAGACCATATTTTTTTAACAGCACTATATTTGGTTAACATATTAGACCTCTTGCATAACCTAAAGATAATTGAAGAATTTTTAGGAGAAACGAAGTCGAGTACCGCAGCATACATAGACGATTGTTACGGAACAGAGAGGAGTTTCGACGACAAAATTACCAATTAGATTAGGTTATGCAAGAGGTCTATTATGTCTTTCTTACTATATTTAGGGGGTCTACCTCCTTCTTTGCATGATGGGATAAATAATTCTTGTATTAAACTCCATTCTCTTTCTTTTAGATCTGTAGGATATTTTGCTCTTGCCATAATTTAATATTAATCGCTTATTATCTGTTAATTTATCATATCTTTGGTTTTACAACAAGCTCTACATTGCAGTCTATAGACTAGTTGATATAATCTCTCTATTAAAGGCTTTAATTAGATAGTCCCTGGCCTATAGATCACAATTTGGTATTAGTTTTGGGCGATGATATTAGAAAAGGCATCTGACATAATATTTAATGTTTCTTAAATAATTAATTATATTAAAAGTATTGTTAGTGAATACCTTTTAGTGTAATATGCAACGCTTATTTTTAACTAATACGAGTATTTAATATGATTAATTGGGAAGCGGATGCACAAAGAAGGGAAGCGGAGGCAAAACAGAAAACTGATGCAAGACCAGAAGGGACCCAAAACAATGGTGTTTCCATTCGTGTGGGTTTGCTTAGTTGGTTAATGTGCTTGATTCCGGGTCTCACTACTAGAAATAAGGATCATGATACTGCAAATAATGCAAAGCATGATCAAATAGATACTAAACCATTAGTAAGTGATTTAATAGGAGTAGATTCCCATACAAGTGATGTTAACAATCCTTCAATTAGTTAATAAATTAGTTATTACTAGGACCAAGGGATATGTTTTAAGGAGTGTTCATTAAATTTTTAGATATTTGGTAAAAGAATGGGCAAGCCCTCAGTACATGACATAAAGGTTAACATGATATAATTGTTGGTAATTTGGGGATTAGAGGCTTGATAAATATATCAATAATGCTGGATAGTTCCTTGTACATTTGCCCTTGGTTTAAATATATTCTTCGTAAGTAATCAAGTCCATACCTAAAAGGTGACATAGCCTTTCTGCCGTGAGTTTTCAATTTTATAGGCCAGATAGAATGCCGCCATAAGCCCACAGTATAAGCAAAGGTAAAAGTTATAGCTAATATCCCTAATAATTTGTTTATTCTATCCAAATGTACTAAATGGGTATTTTCAAAGTTGAAGCCACGCGTCTTAAGGCATGCAAAAAGATTTTCAATTTCCCAGCGTTTTTTGTAAATATCCAAGGCCTGATAGGGGTTGTCATTGGTTGCTATAATTACTAATTCTCCTTCTCCGTTACGCAAAGCAGCCACAGAAACTTTAGGTCCTTTATAGTTCTTACCTAAATATCTCTTACCTCTGAGTACTTTATATTCATTATTCTGTAACTTCTTTACTAATGGATTTGCTGTCACTAATTCGTTTTCTGATCTACCAATAGTTAAATTTTGCTTAATTCTTATATAAAATGGAATATTACGATCTGCTAGAAATTTCAACCAGTCATCACCGATAAATTCACGATCTCCAAGCAATGCTGATATTTTTTCTACTCCAAATACTTGCAAAAATCTACCTATTAATTTCTGACGTTCACCACTATTTGAAACGCCAGTTTTTGGTAACATGTCCCACATGATTGGTATAGCTATGCCATTATGGCAGATTGATAATACTAAAATATTGATATCAAGCTTGCCAAATTTCCAGTTAGTACGATCCAAAGCCAACAACCATTTTTCTGATTCAATTTTGGCAAATGCTACTAATAATTTAGCCAGTGCAGTATAACAAAAACTAAAGCCAGAAAAAAATCTTTGTAGTTTGCGATATCGAGAATTATCATTGCCAGCTCCTTGAACTACCAAAGCTAGTTGAGTAAGATTGACATCTCTGACATAGAACAATCCTGTTATTATCTGCTCGATTAATTTTATACTTGCAAAACTCTTAAAAAAATAGTTTCCTAATAGTTGTGATAACGCTGAAGTCATTCTCCTTCTCCTTAAGTCTTAGACAACTTAAGTTATAGGACTTTGATCATGCGTTATCCACTGTTTTTTTCCTTGTTAACCTTTATGTCATGTACTGAGGGGCAAGCCTTTGATTTTTATATAATAATTCATTTGGGTAGTGTTTTTGATTTCCCACAACACAAAATACACTAGCACTTCCCTTGTTCCTAATTTTTCTTTAAAACCTTCACATATACTGTTCGTACCTGAAGAGTTGGTAGACGATAGAATCAACTTCAAGAAGAGCAAGGAGGGTCAGAATAAACGAAGTCAATTAATACAAAGACGTGAAGACATTGTACGGGAAATAGAGAATCATGACATAGCTGACGACAAATTCTCAGAATGTCTTGTAAACTTAGTAGAACTAGCTTCCGAAATCCTAAACACCTTTAAAGGTTCGACTATTGAGAAAAAACGTAATTTAACCTGAGTTTGACGTAAGAAAGAATAGTTGAAAAGGAAGAAGGGAGGGATTATAAAGTTCTCTAATAATAACAACAAAATTGGAGAATATTTATGATCCCTCTTACGGAGATTTTCTGCTTAATTGATGATTTTTGCAAGCATTTTGACCACGAGCAAAATAAATATCTATTACCACACCCTAACCGCAAGCGTAAAGTTGGTTGTACTCTAGGGCTTTCAGAGATTATTACTATTATAGTCATGTTTCATTTGAGTCACTACCGTACCTTTAAAGATTTTTATTTATGCTGCCTATGCCAAAATTATAGAAAAGAATTTCCAAAACTTGTGAGTTATAGTCGTTTTGTTCAGTTAATGCCACTGAGTTTCATGCCAATGGTGTTGCTGCTAAAAAGCCTGTCAGGAAGACAAACCGGTCAATATTATATCGACTCTACTAAACTTCCTGCTTGCCATAATTTAAGAATTAATAGACATAAAGTATTCAAAGATATAGCAAAAAGAGGTAAAACTTCCACGGGATGGTTCTTTGGCTGTAAGCTACATATTGTCATTAACAGTTGCGGAGAGCGTAATGCGCCCCGAAAACTAGAGCAGTGATAGAGAGACTATTTTATGTTAAAATAAATATAAAATAGGAGCAGTCGAAAATGAGTAAGCCAAAAAGTTACAGTAAAGAATTTAAGTTTAAAGTATCGCTAGAGATGATCCGAGGAGATTTGAGTATTGCTGAAATAATCTCAAAATATCAAGTTCCAAGGTCGGTAATGACAAGGTGGAAGAAACAATTTTTGGAAAATGGTGCTGATATTTTTAAGTTTAGCTATGAAAACGGTAATTCCTCTAGTTCTACAAGCGAAATAGAGAAACTGCATGCAACTATTGGCAAATTGAAGGTAGAAAACGATTTTTTGCAGCTCGTATCTGCCAAGTTGAAACTATAAAGAGGAAAGTGATGGTAGATAAGGATTATAAAGATTTAAGTGTTCGTCGGCAAAGTCAGCTATTGAATCTGAACCGCTCCAGCCTATATTACAAGGATTCGGAGAAGGATCAAGATAATTATTTAAGTAATAGAATAGTTGAGATCTATAGTAATTATCCGATATATGGTTACCGGCGAATAACGGCGATACTTAGGAGAGAAGTGGTAATTGTTAACAGCAAAAAAGTCAGGAGGTTGATGAAACTAATGAATTTGCAAGCAATTTACCCTTCGATTAATACAAGTAAAAGAAACCTAAAAGAAGCTATTTATCCATATTTGCTATCAGGGTTAGAGGTTATAAAGCCAAATCAGGTATGGCAGGTGGATATCACTTATTTAAGGGTACAAAGTGGTTTTATGTATTTGGTTGCATTAATCGATGTTTATACTAGATTAGTAGTAGGATATCGTTTATCAAATAGTTTAAATACAGAGAGCTGTTTGCTAGCGTTAGAAGATGCTATAGCTAAATATGGGAAGCCGTCGATAATTAATAGTGATCAAGGTAGCCAGTTTACCAGCGAGGATTGGATTAATGAATTGAGGAGATGCGTCATAAGCATCAGCATGACGGGCAAAGGCAGGTGTAACGATAATGCCCATATCGAGCGTTTATGGCGATCGTTTAAGTATGAGGGGTCGTATTTATACCGGTGTACTTCAGTTTTAGAGTTGAAAAATAATATCCCGAAATGGTTGAATTGGTATAACAATCAAAGGCCCCATCAGGCTTTGGAGTACAAAACGCCGTTTGAGATATATAGTGGATTTATGGATAAGTCTTGCGACTTACCCACAATTCCACTATTACCACAACAGCTACAAAATTATAAAAATAATATTTTTGTAGATAGTTTATGAAAATAATAGTCTCTCTATTTAAAGCTTTTTTGGTCTAAACATAGGGGCGCAGTTCAATACTAGCAAAGATATAAATTAAAAATTACTAATTGTTGTGACAGAACCAAATAGATATGGTCTTATTTAAATTTATAATAGGTCTGATTTTTATCACCTTTACAACTTAACATTCCTTGTTCTAGTCCAAAAGTTAAATCTCTACTAGCCGTTGCAGTAGAAATATCTTTATGTATAAAATTATAATCTTTTCTAGCAAACCATTTGTCTATTAAAGTAATTTTAGCAATCTCAATTCTTGATAATGGAGTATTAGCTTCAGGTATGGCATTATTAGTATATAGTTTTAATGCTTCTAATATTTGAGTGGTCATAAATTCAATAAACAATGTCGATTCTCCAAGCTTGTCGCATTGATTTAAGATGCTATAATACTCACTTTGATTGTTCCTTATTAAGCTCTCAACAGAAATATATTCAAAAATTGCATTAGTTTTTATTAGTAATAATTGTTGCCATAATCTTCCCATTCTTCCATTACCATCTAAAAAAGGATGAATAAATTCTAATTCATAATGGAAAACACAGGCTTTAATTATCCCTGAGACGTCATTATTGTGGTTGATAAAATTGAATAAATTGTCCATTAATAAAGGTACGCGATTTGCAGGAGGAGCAAGGTGAGTTATTTTATTACCTTTAAATATCCCTGCTCCACTTTTACGCCAACAACCATTATCTGCTATTAGATCTTGCATTAGTAATTTATGAGCTTCTAATAATGACTCTATTGATGAAGAATTGAAGATATTTAAATTATTATATACTTTGATAGCATTGTTCACTTCAATAATATCTTTTTGTGGGCCTAACACCCTCTTGCCATTTATTAAATCGGTGATTTGTTTTATGCTTAAGGTATTTCCTTCAATTGCAAGAGAAGAATGGATAGTTTTAATACGGTTATTTTTTCTTAAGTTTATAGGAGGTAAATAAAGCTTAGCACCGAATAATACGCCTAATTCATGGGAAATACTTTGTAATAATTCTATGATTTTATTAGTTATTTGAAAAGGAGGTTTACTACTCATAAGATGATAGTATCATATGATACTATCATTGTCCAGACAACTTATACCATTTTCGAAAACTAAATTAGCAATGGAAGGTAATAAATGAATTCGCTTGAAATAATATAGTATGTACCAGTGCGGGCGACTTCAGAAAGAGAATATGCAAGTTTTTTGCCGTGGATTATCCAGCATTAGCCCTTATCATTAGTTGACCGTCTCCCAGATAATTTTCGCGTCGCTACTAAAGCTTCTTCATTTTGATTGGATATATGAGTAATATTATCGTATGCTTGTTCAATTATCAATAATAAATAGGACTAGTAATAAACATGTTTAAGATATACCACCAACATGATAGAATCATGTGCGATCATTCTCTTCTAGAGCGAAGCTGGGATCTCTCTCACTCAACAGTTCATATAGAACATGATAATATTACCCCCTACGTTAATACTTTCTTGGTAAAGAATAATGATATTATTACTCTTGCTATTAAGACTAATGAGGACAATACAAGTGAAATACGAATTATCCTTCCGGATATTAATGAGTCTATCCCTATGAATTTAAATAATAATGATTTAAAGACCTTAATTGTAAGCGAGTATAGCTATCCCCTAAGGTTATCCCTGCAGCTTACTCATAAACCTCCTGAATTAACACTGCAGTATGGTAGCCAACTAGTATTACAGCACTACAACACTAACAAATTCGATACTATAGAGCTAGAGGATTATGCAATGTTAACTTTAACTAAAAATTCAATATTGAGTATAAATAATTTAAAATTATCTAATTCATCCATAGTGGAGCTGGAACCAACAGCAGGACTGAATATCAGTGATAGGGAAGGCTACCACCTCCACTTAGAATCCCAAGGTAGTATTCTGAAGTTCGATGGTGCTCTTTATGATACGTTACGTAATACGTTACATAATATGTTTAATATGTTTTCGATAGAACATGCCCATAGTATAGATATTACTCATTCTAAGGATAACATAGAGTTATTAAGTGGGGATAATATTATTGCCGCCAGCAGTGTATGATCCCGCTTTTTTAAAGTAGACCTCTTGCATAACCTAATCTAATTGGTAATTTTGTCGTCGAAACTCCTCTCTGTTCCGTAACAATCGTCTATGTACGCTGCGGTACTCGACTTCGTTTCTCCTAAAAATTCTTCAATTATCTTTAGATTATGCAAGAGGTCTAGTATAGCATAGACCATTATGATACACACAGGATAGTAGGCGGGAAGCATAGTATAGTCACTTAGGTTGAATTTAGAGATACTAGGCGCGAGGAGTGAAGCCTAGGAGATACTAGGTAAACGACGAGCAACAACTTCTAGTTTAACCTAAGTGACTATAGTACGCTGCGTTGCTCGACCTTGCCTACTCCTCGCTCTTCTTGAAGTTGATTCTATCGTCTACCCACTCTTCAGGTACGAGCAGTATATACTGCTCGTACCTGAAGAATTGGTTTTTATTTTAAATGGCGAGCGCGCGCAGCGTACAACTAAGTACGTGAGCACGTGAGTCCATGATAAAATAAAAAAACAATTTTTGAAAGACGAGTAGTATATATGGGCAATACATTCAGGGTACTTGTACTCCTAATGTGCTAATTTAGTTTTGAATGGTATTATATCTCACGCGGAGGGGTACTGCTTTTCTCATATTCTTCTATAATAGTATTATTTGTTTTAGGGAGCAGTAAAGGCTCATTTTTTATTGAATCATCAAAATCCTCAGTTAAAAATCTCTTTTTTATCTTAGATTCTTTAGGGTGATCTCTACCTAACTTATTATTTTTTTCAATTCGTTCTTCCTCTAATTTATTAGGCAATATAATCTCAGAGTTTGTAGTGCTATTATAGGAGGGCCCGATAGAACCAGGACATCTATGTTTTTCTAACTCTTGTTTAGTCTCACTGAGCAAAGCTTTAATATTCTCTAATTGTCTCTGCACTCCTACATTGCTATCATCCTGGCTTTTGTTTTTCACTTTACTACTTGCTGCTGCTAATACCGACCTTCCTTTCTTCTTTTCCTCGGGCTGCTGTTTAGCTTTAGTATGCTCAATATCTTTTTTGATCATTTTTAAGTACATTTGACGGTTCCGTAAAGTAGGATTAATTGTCTCTGTATCATATTCGCTAAGTAAATCCTCTTCCTCATCATCAAAATTTTCTTCTACTACATTCCTTTTGGCGGCTGCTATATATTTTTTATTATAGAGCGGTGGCCGTTTTCCCCCTTCAAAACCTTTCCTATCTATCAGTTTATTATTAGCTGATTTTTTAAAATATCCCCTAAAATTATCAGTACAACTAGAAAGTAAACATAATCCTAAAACTGTAACAATAATTTTCTTTAACATAAAACCACCTAATTATTAATTTATAATTTGTTCTACCGTATCGGCTAAAGTTTTACTACCATCATTTTTTCTTTTGACTAATTTTAAAGATGCTTGCTTTAATATATCACGATTTTGTATTAACACTAATAATTTGTCTGCTAATTCTGCCTCGGTACATTTTGCTTGTTCAAAACACCACCCTGCCCCACTTGCTTCCAGAGCCTTGGCGTTATAAAATTGATGATTATCCGCAGCTGTAGGCAAGGGAATAAATATAGCAGGTAGCCCTATATAACTAAGTTCAGCAATAGTGGATGCTCCTGCGCGCGCTATTACTAATTCATGATTTAAATATTGCTGATCCATATCATAAAAAAAATCGGCCAATTTATAGGATAGCTTTAAATTATTATAAATTTCAATGATATTAGCATGGTCTTCTAGTGCTGCTTGCTCTGTTATATGAAGTTGAATATTAGGGTGGGCAGTAACTAATATTTTAATAGCTTTAGGTATTAAAGTAGCGAAAAACTTCGCCCCCTGACTTCCCCCAAAAATAAATATCCTAAAAGGCACATGATTAAAATTATCTTTGACCTCTAACTCCCTAACATTTTCTCTAACAATATGACCGACAACTACTTTCTTCGCGTTATCTAAATTAGCACTACTTTTAGTGTCATCATAAGTAAGAGCTACCTTGGCAGCATATTTTAAGAAAAAACTATTTGTTTTTCCTAAGAAACTGTTTTGTTCGTAAACCACTATAGGAATACGCAAAAATAAAGCTGCGAGCAATGGCGCAAAAGTCGGATAGCCCCCAAAGCCAATTATAGCTGCGGGTTTAATTTTCATTAAGAGTAATATTAACTTCAAAGTCACACACAATAAAGATAGGAATAATTTTAGTTTATTAAGGAACCCTTTCGGAAATAACTTAACATTGATAATATGTGCAATCAACTTTACATCTTCGGTAATATATTTCTTACACCTAATATCAGTAAATAAATGTAACTCATAACCACGTCTTATTAATTCATTCCCTAACGTAATAGCAGGAAACAAATGCCCCGCTGTGCCTCCACCTGTAACAACTATTTTTTTCATATATTAATATTTTGAATTTTATACTTAGTAAGAGAGGTCTTATGGCGGGTTAAGCCTAATAATATCCCTACTGCAGCTGCAGTTGCAAGTGTAGAAGAGCCACCATAACTAATAAAAGGCAGAGTCATACCTTTAGTGGGTAATAAATTTAGAGTCACTCCCATATTAATTACAGACTGTAAACCTAACTGTACTACAATGCCACTAGCTGCTAACTGGGTAAATTTATCATCTTCCTTTATAAGTTTTATTATACTACGAATTACTATAAAAGCAAAAATTCCAATAATAATAAGGCAAATCATTGCCCCAAATTCTTCCCCAGCGACCGCGAAAATAAAATCAGTATGAGAATCAGGCAGCACATGTTTGACTGCGCCTTCCCCGGGGCCGCGCCCATATAACCCCCCATGCTCAAATGCCCGAATTGATTTTCTTACCTGATAGTTCTCGCTACTATCGGGATCTAAAAAGCTATTAATCCTTTGGGTTACATGAGGCAGCCAGAAATATGCTACCGTAATGCCTACTACCCCCATAAAAGCAGCGAGGATAATCCAAAATATGGGCATACCAGCAATAAATAGCTGAATACCTAGCACTAAGGTGATCATTACTAGCATGCCAAAATCTGGCTGAATAATCAATAATAAAGCGACGAAACTATATAGCATTAAACAAACAAAAAAACTTGGGAAATCTCCTTTAAACTTAAGCGATAATATCCAACCAATTATAACCACAAAAAAAGGTTTTATAAATTCTGAAGGTTGCATAGATAGACCAAAAATGTTAATCCAACGAGTAGCTCCTTTGACCTCATACCCATAAAATTTAACTAGTATTAACATTATTATACACACAACAAAGCTTAAAATTGAGAACCTTTTTAACCATTTTTTGGAGAATGAAGAGAAAAAAATCATTACCATAGAAGCAACGGCAAGATATATTGCTTGCCTGATTACAAAATAATGCGCACTTAGCCCAACCCTATTAGCTATTATAGTACCAGTAGTAGTAACTAACATTAGACTAAAAACAAATAAAATGATGGAAGCAATAATTAGTTTTTGGTCAATACTACGCCACCACCATTTGATAGAATTATTGGCTATTTCATTTTTGTGCTTATCTTGCATACTTATACTCCTCTTCCGATGATTTTGCTGCTAGGCGCGATGGTAGAGCCTATAGATAATAGGCGAGCTATTTGAGCAATGAGGCATGCAAATTCATATCATAGGAGTATATACGCAATGGATTTCAAGAGTTGGATTTTATTTGCCAGGGGTGAGGGCGCGGAGCGTACAACTAAGTACGTGAGCACGCGAAACCACGATAAAATGAAAAAACAATTCTTGAAGTACGAGCAGTATATATTCTAACTGACCTGTCAATACTCTACTCGATACGAATTATGCAACAAGCCTAGCTTCTGTGAACCGCGATATTATATAATTTTATAAATAATTCTCCCCGTTCTTCAAAATTTTTAAATTGATCAAAAGAAGCACAAGCAGGAGCTAATAAAATATTTTTTACTGCCTTACCATCTGTCTGAGCATCTTGCATAGCCATATTAAACGCCTCTGTTAAATCTTCACAAATTTGATACTGTACTTTCTTATCAAGTGTTGCAGCAAACATCTCCTTATCCTGCCCAAAAAGGTAAGCTTTACGAATTTTGTGAAATAAAGGCTCTAACCCCGCTATACCTCCTTCTTTTGCTATTCCTCCTGCTAACCAATATATATTATCAAGAGCGGTAAGAGATTTAGAGGCAGCATCCGTATTAGTAGCTTTACTATCATTATAAAAATTCACCTCCCTTCTACCATTACTATCGAAATTATGATTGTTACTCACGTGAGTATCATCTGAGTATATTGTACCAATATACTGCATTCTATGCGGAAGCCCCTTAAATTCCGTGATAGCTGTAATTATTTCTTCAGGTTTAATACCAAGAATACGACACGCAGCATAGCTAGCTATAATATTTTCTTGGTTATGGGAGCCTAGTAAATATTTATTATTAGGAAGGCGCCAAATAAGTGGTTCAGCAATATTATCATAAATAATGTTATGATAAACTGATGCTCCTTTATCAAGAATTTTACGGGTAGAAATAGGAAGCAAGTTCGTTCTATTTTCTATTTCTAATTGTTCAAGAAACTGCTTAGTAATTTCATTATCAACGCTAATGATTGCAAAGGATTCTTTATCTAACCTGTCACAGATCTTACGTTTAGAAGCAATATAGTTCTCCATACTACCATGTCTAGCTAAATGATCTTTAGTAATATTGAGAAGTATAGCAATTTTAGCTTTAAAGTTTTGTAATAAATCTAGCTGGAAGGAAGATAATTCTAATACATATCCAGGGGCATGAAAATCTATACTTAAAGCTGGAATACCAATATTGCCGCCAATTGGGTAATGACGCCCCTGAGTTTGTAAAATATAGCCTATTAACGCTACAGTAGTACTTTTACCATTAGTACCAGTCACAGCGACAAAATTAACTGATTTAGCCTCTTCAAATAATAACTCTATATCGGAAGTTAGTAATATATTATTAGAAGCAGCTAATTTAACAATATCATGCGATAGAGAGACGCCTGGGCTTAAAACAATTTTATCTAGCTTTTTCCACCTAGGATCTGATAAATCAACTAGCTTATCATTTCCATAAATTTCACTAAAAGCCTTCCGACTAACATTATTTTGATCATAGCAGATTACCTGGGCTACTTTATAAAGTGCTTCATAAGAGGAGACGCCAGTTTTACCTAAACCGAATATACCAATTTTTTTATGCTTTTGCGATAGAAGCAGTGACATAATAGTTTAACCTCTAGGCTTATATAATAGACTTATTGGATAATTCCCATCGAGCTGTCATACTCTCCAGCTTTCAAGAGTATAATTTGTAGGAGGCATAGGAAAAGCTCGCAGCGTACTTAGGAGGGGCGCGGAGGAAGATTACCGCTCCGAATCAACCGGACAAATCGCCTGCGAGATGCGAATTATGCGAAAAGCCTATTTATCTCCCTATCTCATTAATTAAAGCTTTTTCTCCCTCATTAAGCTTATCTATACCCTTTTGATCATTACTTGTTGTCTCAACTGTTTTGACTAAAGTCAATTCATAATGAGGTGGCATTTCCAATGGTTTATTACGCTTTACTAAATATTCATTAGGCCCAGTTGTTACCATCCCTATAGTTTCTTTTATTTTCTTATTACAGCCAGTAAGTGTTAAGAACACAGTAATTAATAAAAAGAATGTACGCACTTAATCTCCTTCATTCATATTTTGTTTATAAGTAAGTTCACGAATCCTGTCCGCCTCACTTTGAATCAGCGAATTATTATATTGGACTACATTTTTTTGTTCAACGGTTTTTTTAGTTTGATAATAATCATATAATAATATAATTACTCCTAATGAAATAAAACTATCAGCTAAATTAAATATTGGAAAACCAACATTATTATAATGAAAATAAATGAAATCGAACACTGCCCCATTAATAAAACGATCAATTAAATTCCCCACTGCCCCACCGACTACAAAACTATACCCAATAAATTCTATTACTGACTTGCTACGGACTAAGATACTCCATAAATATATAGTAATCGCAGAATTTAATACTAAAAATAGCATATTGCTATATTGATAGTAATTTCTTAATAAACCGAAGCTTATCCCGTAATTCCAGCTATAAACCATATCTAAGAAACTTGTTATTTCTAAGGTCAAACCAGCCCTATTCCTTAAATAACCTATAAACCACCATTTTACTAACTGGTCTATAATTACTAGCTTAAACATTATACTACTACTACGGCGTATAATTAGTAAAAACTTTTTTAATTTAGGGGGGATGCGCATGATTTAAAATTTTATTTTTGCTTATTTCTTTACTTCGGCCCAGCAGAATTTTGTAGTATAGTCAATTAATATAAACTAGGGGCGCCGTTGCTCGTTGCTCTACCATCGTAGCTCTAAGCTTTGAGCCTAGTCCCTAATTCCTTTTAATTGACTATAGCTCGAGCCTCAGACTTCAAAAAAACTTTATATCTGCATTATCTGCGACTTCAATTTTACTATCAAGTTCATTACTCAAAGATTTAATTTTATTTTTAAATTGTTTAAATTGAGCCAACTTATTACCGGTTAGTTCTACTCCCGGGGTGGTTTTAACGAGCATAGGATTAACATTTTTACCAGCAATTTTAATTTCATAATGTAAATGCGGCCCTGTAGCCCTACCAGTACTACCCACGTACGCGATCACCTGCCCTTGTTTTACTGCGCTCCCTACCTTAAGGTTTTTTGCAAAATTAGAGGCATGAGCATAACTCGTGGATAAAGTTTGGCTATGTTTTATTTGGACCCATTTTCCGTACCCCGCTTTCCATCCTATTTCAGTAATCACTCCATTACCTGCCGCATAAATTGGAGTCCCAGTTGGAGCAGCAAAATCCACCCCTTTATGTGCTTTACTGTAACCTAAAGTTGGATGATTACGCATCCCATAATGTGAAGAAATGCGCATAAATTTAACTGGGTTTCTTAGTAGGCTCCTCTTAACACTCTTACCATCTTCCGAAAAAAAAGAATGCTTGTCTTTGATATTATCGGGGGAATATCTATAAATATTATATTCTTGACCTGATAAATTAAGGGTTACATATAAAACCCTTCCATGGTGGGAAAAATTACCATCCTTAGTCACAAATTTTTCGGTTATCACAGAGACAGTATCGCCACTTTTAATTTGCCTAAGGAAATCGATTTGATAACTATAAGCATTAATCAACTCGTTGATACTATTATTTGATAAGCCTAAAGATTTTAAGGCTGCCATAAAGCTAGTATTAATCTCTACAGAAGATTTAGTTAAAAATTTATCAAGCGCAACAACAACGTTTTGAGCATAAAAACCCTGATCTGCCCTAATGATTTCTAAAGAGTTTAACTTGTCAAACACTATAGTGAGTTTACTCAGAGTCCACGATTCAGCAGCAAGATCCTGTCCCTCTTCTTCAGTGATTTTAATTTCATAATCAAATACTAGCTTTTGTCCTACCTTTAATGCAAAGTTGGAGTTTTTTTCTTGCACTAGCTTTATTATAGAGGCTATTTCATTACTGGGGATTTTTTGCTGTACAAATATTGCGTTTAAAGTGTCCCCTTTTTGAATAATTACAGTTTTTGAAATTGCTTCGGGTAATTCTTCAGGAATCACGGTAATTTCTGGCTGAACCACCGTCATCGACATCCTATCGTTCACAAATTTATTGATAGATAACGTGACAAAAATAGTAAACCCTATAAAAAGTAATATGGAGAAATACGAAAAAATAACTCTAATTCTATTACTAACCTGCTGGTCAGTTAATATAAAATGATTAACAGCTTGCATCAATATTCACTCAAATAGTATTAAAATATAACAGTATAATAAATTAAGGGGGTTTAAGGACTAGGTGCGAGGCACGAAGCCTAGAAATACTAGGTAAGCACGAACAACGGTGTCCCTAGTTTATATTAATTGACTATAACACATAAACTTAGCAGAAAATTCCAATAAAGTAATAAATATGCAACATACAAAAATAAATTACAATAGAAAAATGACTAAAGCGGTTAAATTTATAAATTATTAGCTATATTTCCCCTAATAACCGCCTATAGTTCGCAAAAGTTAGCGGCAAATTGAATAGATTTTGTGAAGTAAATATTTTTATATGCATTGAGGTTACTTATATACAAGCTTAATATTCTCCTGTATACTGTTGATCTTTCAATAGACCTCTTGCATAACCTAAAGATAATTGAAGAATTTTTAGGAGAAACGAAGTCGAGTACCGCAGCGTACATAGACGTACGTGAGGAACAGAGAGGAGTTTCGACGACAAAATTACCAATTAGATTAGGTTATGCAAGAGGTCTAATAGATCTCTTTCGAAACTTGAGCTGGTAATTGGGACAATAATCTAGGCTTGAATCCTTACGTACATTTAAGTACGCTGCGGTTTATTTAGGGCGAAGAGTCTCCTTCAATCCCCTGCGCGATGCGAGTTTTGCAAGAAGTCTAATGAGTTTTTTCATTTTATTAGGGGTTTGCGTGCTTACGTACTGATATGTATGCCTCCCTGGCAAATAAAATCGCACTCTTGAAATCTATCTTTATAGTGACTTACCCTTTAAATCAAAATCACTGTTTTCCATGCTACAGCAACTAATAAAATACTTTATATTTATAAATATAATTTTTGGTTTATGTAGTATTCCTTCCTACGGGCAAGAGGATTCGGTATTCACTAATTTAGATGATCTTGAGACCACTGATGAAATAATTAATAATACTGAAGAGCAAAATAATTTTATTCCAAACAATATCCCTCTTGATAATCCCGCAGAGAATCTACAAGATAGGGATTTACAATTAAAGCATTGTACTTCTGCTAAGATTATTGCGTTAAATAAAATCACTGCTACCTCAAAAGAATTATTACTAAAGCTACAGGAGTCGCAATATTTTGGTAATATCCAAATTAAGCTCCATAAATGTATGAAAAATCTTGATCCTTATAATGAAGACGTTTATATATTATTCACTATTACAGAACATAAAATTGATGAGGATTCTAAGGTGATTTTCCAAGGTTGGCTTACCTTAGCTAGTGTGTCAATTTCGACTTTTGAACATCCAATTTATGAAATTTTTGTTAAGGATTGTTTATAGATTACTTTAGGCTCTGGCAAAAATGCACTTCTAGAAAAATGCAATTCTAGATATTCTAGCCTGTGTTGCAACGAGCGTGATGCACGATAGCATTACTTTAAAAACGGGCAATGCCTTAAAAACGCATTTTTACTTGTTTTACTTAGTAATACCAGATAAAAATAATTATCTTCATCTTGTATTCCCCTATGATTTGAAGTGTTGTTAGATGAAGGTCAACTTCAAAAAAGACGCAACGAAGCCAATTCTTGAGGCTCCTTTACAGAACCTAGAGTATATTGTCAATTAATTAACCATTTCTTCAATCATTATCCTATGGTATAATATAATGTTAAGAATTGTTTATCTCGAATATTTGCCTATTGCTATATTTTTTGGCATAGCCCTTGTTTTGTCACTAGTGATAATGACACTACCAAAATTTTTAAGCCCTAAAAAATATAATAAAGCTAAATTAGAAAGCTATGAATGTGGGTTCGATGGAGTTGGAGGCGCCAGAAATAAGTTCGATATAAGATTTTATTTAGTAGCCATTTTATTTATTATTTTTGATTTAGAAATAGCGTTTTTAATGCCTTGGGCTATTACCCTAGGAAAAATTGGGCTACTTGGTTTTTTTTCAATGATGTTTTTTTTATTTCTACTCACTGTTGGTTTCATATATGAGTGGAGAAAAGGCGCTCTCGAGTGGGAGTAATTTTAAGACAAAATCAAAGCAGTAATTCTTGAAAGTTCCTAAATCCTCAAGTATACTGTTTGCACTTGAAGAGGTGGTAAAGTCTATAGATAATAGGCGAGCTATTTGAGCAACGACGCAGGCAGGTTCATATCACGAGGAATATCATTAAGGGGCTGCCAGTAATCAATACTATTCAACAGCGAGTATAAGATGCAAAGCACTATCGATCTATTGCAACAAGATCAAATGTTTGCAGACGAAATATCTAACAGAGGATTTTTGCTCACAAATCTTGATGATTTACTAGGTTGGTCACGAGCACATTCTCTCTGGCCTATGAGCTTTGGGTTAGCTTGCTGTGCTGTAGAAATGATGCAAGCTGCTTCCAGCAGATATGATATGGACCGCTTTGGTATGTTATTTAGGCCAAGCCCAAGACAATCCGACTTAATGATAGTAGCAGGAACATTAACTAATAAGATGGCCCCCGCCTTACGCCAAGTTTATGATCAAATGACTGAACCAAAATGGGTGCTATCAATGGGTAGCTGTGCTAATGGAGGCGGATATTATCATTACTCATATTCAGTGGTGCGCGGTTGCGATCAAATTGTGCCTGTGGATGTATATGTACCTGGCTGCCCTCCTACAGCTGAAGCATTAATTTATGGTTTAATACAATTACAAAATAAAATTAGAAGAACCACAAGATTTAGTAATACGGTAGTCCATACTTAAATAATAATAAATTAGCAAAACCATGCAGCAATTAATTGAGGAGCTAATACAAAAGCAAGAGCTAAATGTTACACCTATATCTTTAGCTAACTTAACAACCTATAAGTCTAGTATAGAGCACCTCGCATTATTTTTATCTTCCTTAAAAACAATGAAAGATTTACGCTTTACTATTTTAACAGATTTATTTGCTGCTGATTTCTTGGACCGTTCGAAACGGTTTGAAATAACATATAACTTGTTAAGCCTTAAATTAAATAAACGCCTATTAGTAAAAATTGAAGTACAAGAGGAAGAAATAGTACCTTCTATTACTACAATATTTAGTGCAGCCTGCTGGTATGAGCGTGAAATATATGATATGTTTGGGGTCAATTTTAGTGGTAGCCACGATATTAGGCGTATCCTAACGGATTATGATTTTGTGGGACATCCCCTTAGAAAAGATTTCCCTCTTACTGGATATGTCCAAGTGAAATATGATAAATTACTTGAAAAAGTAGTTTATGAGCCCGTTAAATTAGAACAAGAATATAGAGAATTTGATTTTACTTCTAATTGGCAAGGGCCTAATTATGTATTACCTGGTGATGAGAAGGCAAAATAGGTCGAAGGGCTGCAAGAAGCTTTAGAAGGCAGCTACACCTGCTTTTGACGACAAAATTACCGCCTAGATTAGCTTATGTAGGAAAGTCTTACCCCAATCACAAACAGAAATATATTGGCCCTAAGATAGGCTAACAATCAGTATAAAATAAACAATATGATTAATACCAATAAAAATATTTCTTCTTTTCCCTCTAATCGCCTCCAAGATACTAACCATAATGAATTAAGTGCAGAGGTCAAGCAGGAAGGTGACAAGAAATCTAATATTACCTTAAATTTTGGCCCTCAACATCCAGCAGCGCATGGAGTACTAAGATTAATTTTAGAAATGGACGGGGAGGTAATTAACAAAGCAGATCCTCATATTGGCTTACTCCATAGAGGAACTGAAAAATTAATTGAGCACAAAACATATCTCCAAGCTATTCCTTACTTTGATCGCCTAGACTATGTATCCCCAATGTGTCAAGAGCATGCTTTTGCTCTAGCCGTTGAAACCTTGTTAAATTGTGAAGTGCCAAGGCGCGCTCAATTTATTCGGGTAATGTTTTCCGAACTCACCCGTATTCTTAACCATATACTTAATATCACTACCCTTGCCCTTGATGTAGGAGCTACTACCCCCTTATTATGGCTATTTGAAGAGCGGGAAAAAATTATGGAATTCTATGAACGGGTATCGGGTTCGAGAATGCATTCAAATTATTTTAGACCTGGGGGCGTTGCCCAAGATTTACCAGATGGGATATTAGAGGATATTAATAATTTCATTAACCAATTCTCTAAAAAATTGCAAGATGTTGAAAGCTTGTTGACTAATAACAGGATTTGGAAACAAAGACTAGTAGATATAGGAGTGGTCAGCCAAAAAGAAGCTATGGATTGGGGATTTTCTGGCCCGCTCCTGAGAGCTTCGGGAATTGCATGGGATCTTAGAAAATCTAATCCTTATGATATATATGCAGAACTAGATTTTAAGATACCAATTGGCAAAACTGGTGATTGCTATGATCGTTATTTAATTAGGGTTGAAGAAATGTATCAATCACTTAAAATAATTGAACAATGCCTTAATAAGATCCCCACTGGTGCTATTAAAACTTCTGATCCTAAAATTGCTCCTCCAAGTAGGGCCAAAATGAAGGAATCAATGGAAGCAATGATTAATCATTTTAAACTTTACACTGAAGGTTATAATGTTCCTAAAGGGGAAGTTTATAGATGTGTAGAAGCACCTAAAGGAGAATTTGGAGTATATTTGTACTCCAATGGCACTAACAAGCCATATAGATGCCGTATTAAAGCACCAGGATTTGCCCACTTACAAGGATTAGATTTTATGGCAAAAGGTCATTTAATGGCAGATGTAGTCACTATCCTTGCTAGCCTTGATATTGTTTTTGGAGAAATTGATCGATGAATAATCAACCATTAAATTTTAGCTTTAATGATGAAAACTTAAAAAAAGCTCAAAATATCATTATGAAATATCCAGAAAAGAAGCAAAAAAGTGCTATTCTGCCTTTACTAGATCTTGCTCAACGACAGATGAATGGATGGTTACCTAGAGTGTCTATAGAATATGTAGCAGATTTACTTGGTTTACCTTTTATCAGGGCCTATGAAGTGGCAACATTTTATACTATGTTTAATTTAAAACCAGTCGGCCAATATCATATACAAATTTGTGGGACCACTCCTTGCTGGCTAAGAGGTAGTGACATGATCACCAATATCTGTAAACAGGAACTGGGCATTAATTTTGGTGAATTAACTGCGGATAAAAAATTCAGTCTGACAGAAGTGGAGTGTCTTGGTGCTTGTGTTAATGCGCCCGTGGTGCAAATTAATGATGACTTTTTTGAAGATCTCAATGCAGAAAAGATGCAAGCATTGATTACTAAATTAAAGCATGAATGAGAGTGGTTTTATTAGCAACATATATATATATACTGTTCGCACCTGAAGAGTTGGTATACTCGGTGAACTTTAAGAAGAGCGAGGAGGCTCAAAGTCGAGCAGCGCAGCGTATACTGCTCGTACTTCAAGAATTGGATTTTATTTTTAATGGCGAGCGCGCAGCGTATAGCTTAGGTTACTATGATACATACACGAGAGTACGCGGGAAGCATAGTAGTCATGCATACTTGAAGATAAATACCCTGTACGCACCTTAATGGACTATACTATACATGCTAGTACGTGAGTCCAGGATAAAATAAAAAAAACAATTTTTGAAAGACGAGTAGCATACTAAAGGACGTGAGCAGCCTCGATCTTTAGGGCACGACGACGCCAATTCTTGAAGTTCCTAGAGTATATGCTATATGCTGCGGTGCGTTTAAAATATTCCCCTAAATTTTCGCGTCATTATAAATTATCGCATTAATAATTGCTTCTCTAAAGTAAGATATATCTAATTGGTTAGCAATATTATTCATATCCACTTTTAGCTCCCCATCTTTAGGAATCTGTACAACAACATTACTCAATATTGCGAAATAAAAATCCTTAGAAGGTATATACCCTACTTCGCTTCGTACTCCAAATCCTGTACTACCTCCTGGATGATGAATCAAGATATCCTTATCATTTAGTTCTGCAATAAAAATACCATACCCTGTATATGTTGTATGTAGTTTTTGATTAAGATTAATTATTAAATTTTTCTTACCACTAGACACATCATCTAATACATCAGTGCCAGTTGCGCTTTTTCCTTTTAAGTGAACCAAATAATGTTTAGTAGTCATCAGCCTATAAGAATTTTCTGATAATATTTTTCCTTGGTGAAGAGCCCTATGCCATTTAATAAGATCAAATGTATTGGAAACTATCCCTCCATCCGCATAGGGCACAAGGAAAGAATTAGCAGCAGATGAAAGCTGGGAACCGATTAATACAAATTTAGGCTTACTGTTGTTATTAGGTTGCACTAGATAGCGTAAAGGATAATTTGATACGGCAGAATTTTTTTGCATTTCTTGCGCTTCATAAAAGGTAGCTAATTTAGTGGCACTCATTTTTAATGGCTTAAAAAATTCATCATGTAAAAATTTCCTTAAATCTTTCTTACTGACTTTTTCAATAATCATACCTAAGAGAATAAAGTTGCTATTACTATAATTATATTTATTTAGCTGAGTATTTGTAGAAGGCAGGTTGGAAAAGACAAATTTTATTATATTCTTAATATTTTCTTTTTGAGATAGCTTTAAGTCATTACTAACTTTATTAGTATATTCTGGTAAACCGCTAGTATGCGTTAAAAGATTATGAATAGTTATTTCTTTTATAAACTTAGGTAACTTCTCACTAGGCCAATATTCATTCTCAACATAGTTAGCAATTTTATCTGCTACATTAAGTAATCCCTGATCTTGTAATCTTAATATCGCCGCAGCTATAATAGGCTTTGTTGAAGCCCCAATAGCCATTTCCTGATTAGCCTTAAGCTGTTCTCCGTATATTGAAAACAGGCCTTTGGCTCCTACTATTAAATTAGTGTTACTATCAGCAAATAAAAAGGCGGCATTTAAAAAACGACTTGATAAATATTCCTGCGTGGTTTGTGCTATTGTAGCTTGGACGCCCGCCAAGCTTATAGCACTATTTAGCAATAATATCATCAATAAAGTAAAATAATACTTCATAGAATATATTATCCCCCCTTAATTATAGGGGATATAGTAAGATTCAATTCTTTTAAAGCTTCTCCTTCCACATAATGAGGTGCGGTCATTAACAAATCTTCTGCTTGTTGATTTAAGGGAAATGCTACTACTTCTCTAATATTATTAGAATCAGTTAACAACATAATAATTCGATCGATCCCAGGGGCAATTCCTCCGTGTGGAGGAGCCCCAAATGTAAATGCTTTAATCATTCCCCCAAATTTTTTATCTACCTCTTCTTTACTATAGCCAGCAATATCAAAAGCTTTATACATTATCTCGGGTTTATGGTTCCTAATGGCTCCACTAGATATTTCAATACCATTACACACGATATCGTATTGATATGCTTTGATATTAAGCAACTCCTCTATGGTATTTGCCGACTCAAGTGCGCTCATACCTAAATGGGGCATAGAAAAAGGGTTATGGCTAAAATCTATTTTGCCTGTTTGTTTGTTTAATTCATAGAATGGAAAGTCAGTAATCCAGCAAAATTCAAAACTGTCTTTTTTAAGTAATCCCAATGCTTCTCCTAATTTTGTTCTTAATTTGCTTGCAAATTTTGTTGCTACTTCAACCTGATCGCTAGCAAAGAACACTACATCTCCGTCTTGAAGATTTGCAATAGTTTTTAAATCAAGTAATTGGGCGGTGGTTAAAAATTTAGCAATCGGCCCTTTGCTACTCCCATCCTCTAAAAATTGAATGTAACCAAGCCCCTTCGCCCCTTCTAAATTAGCAAAATCGAGCATTTTATCAAAAAAACTTCTAGGTAAGCTCGAGGCTTTAGGCGCAGGAATAGCCTTAATCACTGCGCCATTTTTTATATTTTCTTTGAAAATTGTAAAATCAGTATCTTGAAATAATTTGGTAACATCGGTGATAATAATTGGATTCCGTAAATCTGGTTTATCGGTACCATATTTTAATATTGCCTCATCATAAGGAATCCTAGTAAAAGGGATATTAGAGATTTTTTTATCAGAAAATTTTGAAAATATCTCATACATTATAGGTTCAATAGTGCTAAATATATCCTCTTGAGTAACAAAGGACATTTCGATGTCTAGCTGATAAAACTCCCCAGGGGATCTATCTGCCCTGGCATCTTCATCTCTAAAACAAGGCGCTATCTGAAAATATTTATCAAACCCTGATACCATCAGCAATTGTTTAAATTGCTGGGGAGCTTGTGGTAGCGCATAAAATTTTCCTGGATGCAATCTGCTAGGGACTAAAAAATCTCTAGCCCCTTCAGGAGAACTAGCAGTAAGAATAGGGGTTTGAAATTCCGTAAAGCCATTTTTAACCATAAGGGTACGTAAGTGAGAAATAACTTTTGCTCTCAACATAATATTATTATGCAGCTTTTCGCGTCTGAGGTCTAAAAAACGATATTTTAACCTAGTTTCTTCTGGAGCTTCTTGATCAGTATTAACGACAAATGGTAAGGGAGCAGCATTAGACTCAATAATTAATTCATCTACTAATATTTCAATCTGCCCAGTCGCCAACGAATCATTTATTGTGGTAGCTGTTCGTGCGATTACCTTACCTACAACTGTTACAACTGATTCATACTTTAAGTAACTTGCTCCTTCCATTAAAGTGAGATTTTGGTCAGTGAACACTAATTGAGTTATTCCAAAATGATCTCTTAGATCAATAAAAACTAAGTTCCCATGATCTCTCCGCCTATGCACCCAACCAGATAATTTTACACGTGTTCCAACATCTTCTACCCGCAACTCTCCGCAATTATGCGTCCTATATTTATGCATCTGTTATCTATAATTTTATTTCATGATATAGATATATAAAAAATATTCTCTTGACGCAATAGACATATTATAAAACTGCAAAATATCTTTTGTGAGGTAAAGCAAGAAGTTTAGTATAAGCTATAAAAATTTCCTTCACAGCCCTAGAGCTTATTATATACTCCTCTTCTGATAATTTTGCTGCTAGGCGCGATGGTAAGCCTATAGATAATAGGCGAGCTATTTGAGCAACGACGCACCCAAATTCATATCAGAGGAGTATATATTACGCGAAGTCTGGACAAGAATACTATTCTTGTCCAAGCTTGCGGGTTTATCGGTATTACCTTACAGAAACAATTCTTCTATTTTTGTCAGCAAGATGGTTAGGTTGTACTTTGTCCATTAATAGTTTCTGCCCAAAAGAGGGAGTTACACAAGTGGCCTCTACTGTAGCAAATATTTTACCTTGAATGTTTTGCGTGATAGGGATGAGCTGGGAATGTAAGGAATTGGGTAAAAGGATTTTGTCGCAGGCTTTCTTAACTATTGTTTCGAAGGCAATGCTATTAAACAATTGATTTTCCTTAAGGACAACACCCTTATTAGAGATAATATCTTCACTAATAGTTTGCGCTAATATATCTTCATTGCCCTTTCGGCCTTCTGGATTAAGTTTAGATAGCTCTGTCGATAATATATTGCTCATTTTATTTTCACGATCTGGGGGGAACCTTAGATTTTTTCCTTTTAGATTATCCATTATTTTTTTAATTAGAGGGGTCGTTAGTTGAGCTTCTCCGAACCTCTCAAATAATTGATGAGAAATCCTTGGTAAAATATCCTCTACGCTAGGTACTTTATCCTCTACACTAGATCTACTAGAAGCGGGAAATAACCAACTTTTAATCCCCTCAAACAAACTCTTATTTAAAGAAAGCTCTCTTTTATTTTCGGTAAGTCGTTTCTGCAGATATTTTACGATTTCTACGCTATTTGCTTGTAAGTTATCAAATCCTAGTTTTGTTAAAATAGGATTTAAATAATTAAATAGCTCTTTATGTCTATCAAAAGTTTCTTGATCTTGAGTATCGCTTACTTCTTCGATAGCTTCTTGCACTAATCTTTGTGCCACCTTAGAGGTTATCTCATCATTTTCTTTTTTAAATATTAGATTAATAGTGTTACTAAATTGTTGACTATCATTGTCGCCCTGGAGTTTTTGTATGGCATCACCTACTTCTTTAATTTCTTGGTCCCGCCTAGTAGTATTATTGGCAAATAGCCCATATAGCAACCCATCAGGCATATCTATCATATCCATACAACCTTGTATCTTTAACAAATCTTCTGGATTTCTTTTATTTGCCTCAAATATAAACATTTTGGCAGTATTCTTTATTTCAGGACTGAAAGCTCCTCTTCTATTAAAGGGTAGTTCTTTCATGAAAGCCTTCATTGCTTCATTAGCAGCGTTAGCAAGTTCCGCATGTTGCTTCTCATTAAGGGAAGAGGAAACTTTATCCATTTTTTTAGTTTTATCTCCTTGTTGAATAAGTGCCTCAAACTCTGCAAGTTGCGTGGGCGAAAAACTTGTATCATTGCACAACACCTCCATAGTTTTGTCAATGACCGTGCTGGCATATTCTTTTTTCGGAATAGATTTTCCTTGCAGATCTAGTAAAACTGAGTTAAGGGCTTTAATAGGAGGGGGATCTTCTGATCCTACTGGAACTTTTGATCTTACTACCGTTGGTAGTACATATCCTTTTAAACTTGCTTCTAATTTTGCTAGCTGCCAATTAGTTTTGATCTTCACATCCGTGGGAAGATTGATCAGGTTCTCCGCATTCGATTTAACCTCCCTAAACAAATCTGTTATTATTGTATCATCAAACAAATGATCACGAAAAAGTGGTGCAGTTAGTTCTAATATTGATAGAACGCCTTCATTACATACTACAGGCCTCATATCCTTGCTAGCATGTTGTAACTGCACAGCTTTATAACTATAAAGCTTGTTAGGTAATCGTTTTATATCCTGCAATTTGTCTTGAACTACCTTTGCTATCAGGTCATTTTTCTCCCTCCCTATATCTTCCTGGCTTCCATATGCAGAATCGGAACCTGATAAATTAGAAGGTGTAATACTACTGATACTAGCTGACTTAGAATCTCTTGCCTCCCTGATTGCTAGCTTTTCCTGACTTCCAAACCCCAAATCTGGCGCCATAGAAGGAGACCCTGTCCAGGGTAGATTTTCATATATACTATCACTAGACGCTCTACTACTCAATTCTCCTAAGCCAGAATCTGTGGAGCTAGATCTTGCTAGAGAGTTATTACTATATCTTTGATTATTATCAGCTTTCAGTATTGGGGAAGAAGGGACATTATTACCAGAAGTGTTAAATATTATAGACTGCGATTCTCCTTGTATGCTACTATCACTGTTGTAGCAAGAACTATTAGAATTAATAGAGTGTCTAGCGGATGTTAGACTTTCTGACATACTATTGAAGCTCGAACGTAGAAAGGGAGGCACAACCATAGATTCCGTATCATCGCTAGATAATCGAGCAGTGCCCTGTGCCCTACGAGCTGCACTCTGGGCCTCTATTCTTTCCATTTTCGGATCCCCAGGGCTATTAATTCTATGCACAGAGTACCCTTTAAGCTTCTGAGTTGAAAACTCATTGACCATTCCTTCTTTTACTTTAACAAAACTTCCTTCTTTTACTTCAAAATCCTGAAGAAACTTTTCTTTCATTTCTTTCTTTCTGTTCTCTATATTTGCAATATCTTGGGATAAGAATATAGTAGAGTCAAATAAGTGAGGATCAAGTCTCCTAATTCTAACTAGCTGCTCCGTACTAATGTCCAAGTTCTTTAATATATCAATATTGTTCTGCTCTTGTGGATCCTTTAATGATTGCGTCAATTTCTTTAGAGCTCTTAGTTGTTCGGGCCTCAAAAGTTTCTCGCGTTCTATTACTTCCTGCATATTATTAGTTGCCAAAAAAGTCGCGGCTCTATTATAAAGTTGCGTATTAGCCACTTGATGTTTAAGAAGGTTACTCTCGAAACACTTCTTTCCTTCTGCAATTTCTTGGTCAATAAATTGTCTGTTTGCTTGTAGATGATCCTTCTCTATCAACCCGCTCACCTTAGTAAGCCCCTTGGAAGAAATATTAAACTGCTGATGTCGTTTATTAATATCTCCATATTGACTAAGAGAGGTTGTGATCTCGTTTATGAACTGTAGCTG
Source organism: Candidatus Tisiphia endosymbiont of Beris chalybata (assembly GCF_964026555.1). NCBI lineage: Bacteria > Pseudomonadati > Pseudomonadota > Alphaproteobacteria > Rickettsiales > Rickettsiaceae > Candidatus Tisiphia > Candidatus Tisiphia endosymbiont of Beris chalybata. The sequence goes on from NZ_OZ032159.1 coordinate 530,793, forward strand.
GTGGTTAGCTAAATATTGTGAATCAAAATTTGATAAAACGCCATGTAGCTTATTAAAGATTTTTTCTCCTTCTCTGGTTGCTATTTTCCCCTCATATTTTTTCACTACACTTGCCAGTATATCGGTGGCAAAGGCAGCACTACTTTTTGTAAGATCTCCTTTTTGACTCAGGCGATCTAGCTCTTTTTGACCGACGCTATTTATTGCCGCATTTTTAGCTAAATCTTCTTGCGCAAAAAGGATCTTATCAAATATTCGAGGGTTATGTTTTCTTAAATCCGCTAATTGTTCAAAACTGTATTTTTTAGTTTCATCTTGTGTAAGGACCGTTGATCCAAAATTACCGTGCTGATCTAGAGTATTGATCAAATATTTTGATAATCTACGTGCTAATTCTGGTTCAGGTATTTTATGCTTAAAAAGTTCATCTTTAAGATGCCTCGTAACAAACTCAGTGTTTTTTGTAGTAACAACAGGTATGAATTGTGTTAGATATTGATCTACCTTTTTATCACTTATCTTAAGAGATTTTCTAAACCAATTACTTTCTGTTGACCTGCTAAGGTTATCGACTATATTACTTACTAGCGCTGCTTGATTTAGCTTAATATACTCTTCATCTAATGTATCTAATACTGCTGCCACTTTGCTTTGCAATTCATTCTTTTGTTCCCAACTAAATTTTCTTTTCTTATTTTGTGCAATGATCTTAAGCGCCTTATTTACTATTCCGGTATTTAATACCTTTAGTTGCTCTTCATGCAGTTTTTGTATTCTTTCATATTCCTTCCTTTCACTAGCGCTAGCTATTTGTGGTAATTCGTCGCTAACGCTATTACTAGATTTTATATCCTCTGGTAATTTCTCTACTAATTCATTATTCTGAATAGCAGCAGTATTCTGAATACCAGCAACATTACTACTCTCTCTACCAGCTAGATTGATCAGTTCTTCCTGGTTAATCTTATCTTGCACTATCTTGTGGTGACCAAATGCCTCATCAAACCCTTCAGGTTCTTGCCCTTCCTCGCTTCTGTAAGAATTAACCCATTGGCGAAAGTTAAGCCATTGTTTCCCTGTAATATTTGCTACCTGTGCCTCTGGAATCCTTATAACGTTATCATCATCATATAGATACTCAATACCTAAAATTTCAGCGATTTTATCGTCATCAAAGTCAAACTCGCTGCTGATATAATCTGAAAGTTCTGCTGCTAGCTCAACATTTGGAATATCATTGACAAATTCTTGATTAAGTTTTCTATACTTTAGATGATCTTCGGGAAAATGTAATAGTACATACTCTGCTTCTGCTTCGTTTAATTGGATATTCCTATCTGCTGTATAAATACTATCTCTACTATCATCTGCTCTTTGCAGGATTGCATTAATTTCCTCTCCAGGGACTGCATTATCATTTAAAAACTTAGATAATCTTTCATTAAGAAAATTTATTGTAGGGGGCTCTTTTTCTACTGTGTCGGCCGTATATCTTCTCATTGAATTGTCTTGCGTTCTTATGTTCATAATAACACCTTTGATGAGTTGTTAATATCTTCAGCTGTAAGATTACTTAATAATACGCTATCATTTTACAACAAATACACCAAAACTACAAATGAAAATTAAAAAATAAACTTATGTTTCGCTCCCAAGTAATTTAACTGCTTAGTCGAGGAAGTTCTAATACACACATCATCAGGGATTTCCATAAGGAATCTCGAAGGAGCAGAACGTAATATATCATGGAATATTCTACGGCTTTCGGCGAAAGTAATATAGAGCTCTATTTTGGCTCTAGTAATACCAACATATGCAATTCGGCGTTCTTCTTCTAAGCCATTTTCTCTTTCTTCATTTAAGACGCGCTGATGAGGAAATACCCCCTCTTCCCAGCCCGGTAAAAATACTAAATCAAATTCTAAACCTTTGGCTGCATGAAGTGTCATTATAGTAACAGCCCCTCCAAAATGGGTTTCCAATTCTTCGTTTTCCATGACTAAGCTAGAATGCTCTACAAAATCATGAATATCCCCAAATTCTGCTACTGCTTTAAGCATTTCATTAATATTCTCAATTCTGCCTAACGCTTCATCAGTTTTCTCTTCCTTAAGTAGTGCATAATACCCCGATTCTTCTAATAAAGATCTAGTCACATTTACCGAAGGCTCTTCTGTATAACGTTTCCTCCAACTCTCTATGTTAGTAATTAATTTATTTAAATTATCTTTAACTTTATTTTTTAAAACCCCCTGCTCTAACATTAATCGGATAGCGTGAAAAATGGGCAGATTATGTTCAGCAGCATAATCTTTGATTTGCTTTAAAGTAGTATTGCCTATTGCTCTTCTAGGAACATTTATAATCCTCTCAAGCGCTAAATTATCACTATGATTTAAAGTAACCCTTATATAAGCAAGGAGATCCCGTATTTCCATTCTTTCATAAAATTTAAGGCCTCCAATAATCTTATATGGCAAAGCATTACTAATAAATACTTCTTCAAAGGCTCTAGTCTGGAAGCTAGCACGTACTAAAATAGCAATGCTATTGGCATTATAGTGATTTTCTCGAATTAATTTATCAATTTCTGATACAACAAATCTGCCTTCTTCTTTTTCATTCCAGCAGGAAATAATTTTAATTTTTTTCCCATCATTTTTATCGGTCCACAAAGTCTTACCATGGCGATTCTTATTGTTGTTAATAACATTTGAAGCGGCTGTTAAAATTTCAGCACTGGAACGATAATTTTGTTCTAACTTGATAACGGTAGAATTAGGAAAATCTTTTTCAAAACGTAATATATTGCCTATTTCCGCCCCTCGCCACCCATATATTGATTGATCATCATCACCAACGCAGCAGATATTTTTAGTACTACTTGCCAGCATTCGAGCCCAAAGATATTGCACTGCATTAGTATCTTGATACTCATCAATTAAAATATATTTAAATTGCTCTTGATAATATTTTAATATATTAGGGTTCTTGATGAACAGTTCATTGTTGTAGAGTAGAAGATCACCAAAATCTACTACGTTAGAGGCAAGTAAATTAGCTTGATATATTCCATAAATAGATTTAGCTATTTTATGAATTGGCAACTTGATATCCGACTCCGAAATTTTATACGGCAATAAACCCTGATCCTTCCAACGGGATATAATAACATGTAAAAGCTTAGGAGCATATTTTTGGGGGTCGATATTCTCCTGCTTAATTATTTCTTTAATTTGCTTTATTTGCTCATCTTGGCTAATAATAGTAAATCTACTATTTAGACTTAAGTTTAGATGTTCCGCTTGGCTACGTAAAATCTTTGCGGCAATAGAGTGAAAAGTACCTATATTTAGCCCATAACAATCTGTCATTTGGGTTATCCGTACTTGCATCTCTTTGGCAGCTTTATTAGTAAAGGTAACTGCTAAAATATTTCTGGGGCTAGATAAATCTTTATGAATTATATTGGCAACCCTGGTGGTTAATACTTTAGTTTTACCAGTACCAGCACCTGCAAGCACTAAAATAGGTCCTTCTGTATGCAGTGACGCAGCTAATTGCTCAGGATTTAATGAGTCTAGAAATCTTTGATTCATTTACTCGTTTATTGAAGTTAAGAAAGTGCTTTTTAAGTAAACAGCATTATGGTTATATTTGTTAATAAAATCTGGTAATTTAGAATGTATTATATCAATATTTTGCCTAATTTTTTCTATAGCATTATATATAGTTAAAGGGCAATCAACACGATTCACTGTTAGCATATCCCGCAAGAACACATCATCATAAATATCAGCAGTAGGACCAACAAGGCAAGGAACGGATAAGCTTAAACTTTCTAAGACTATCATAGGAGAACATTCCGAATTAGTTATATATAAAGTTAAATCAGTCTCTGCGATAAGATTTAATAATTCTTGATGCGCTAACCGTTCAGGAAAAATTTTAATATCAAGACTCTCTTGCATCCAAGAAGTATATTTATTGTTATCAAAATGAAAATTTGTATGACAACTAATTTTACCTTGAAACATAGTTAAAGCTGCAATTTGAGGATAGAGGTTCTTTATCCATATGGTAGAGGCACTCCATAATCCTATTCTAAATTTGTGCCTTGTAGAAGGAATTAATTTTTTTTCTTCCATATTAGGAATAAAATTTTGTAATAAGTACGATGGTATAGAATTACTCTTCAAAAACTCCTCTAACCCCTTTTTTAAAGTAATAATGCCTTGAATTTTATTTTGCCTATATAAGTTAAGCCATTTATAAAAGTCGTGGCAATGCCCAATATCTACCCATTGGGCAGGAGAGCCATGCCATAATAAATACACCTCTAAAGATTTATCTCTTTTAATTTCCTGTAATTTTTCTACTAATTGCACGTGCACCCCAACCCCGCCTGATATAATCAGTTTTTTAATATCTGAATCAATAATTAATTTTGCTATTTGCGTAATAATTTTTTCCGGTAAATAAGGATTAATTCTTCTGAGCAATTTGGGTAAACTTCCAGCTGGAAAAGGGATAGTATTATTAAATAGTTTTTTGGTAGAATTAGCTACTCCCGGGAAAAGCTCTGTATAAAGTACATAGACATTTCTCTCCTGCCCCCTTACTTGCCGACTTTGATATTGCGGGATAAACTTTTGAAAATTCTTATACTCACTATTCGAGAAAAAATATAGGTATACTGATATTATTAGTTTCACTCCTTCCTGGACCCCGCAATATTTTAGAAAATATTTTGCGATTTCTTTTATCCAAGATACACGAAGAATTTTTTGTAGCCCTTTATTAACAAATGATGGATCCACGCAAGTAATAGTATGTAGCACCTGATGTCTGATTCGTAATTTATGCTTTGTTGCATTATTGTTTATTGACTCTTCGATAAAATTAAACCATAAATTTTGTAGGTAAGTATTGTCGCCAAAAATTTTTTGATATGCAATAAAATTTTGTTCTTTTATCGTAGCTAATAGCTCTCGTTGATTATTTAGCTTCTTGATTGCTTCAACCAATTCTACTGGCTGCCTATTAATGATAAATTCGTGTTGAATTGTTGGTAACACCTCTCTAACAATCCCTACATTTGTACTAATAATTGCACATCCAAATGCCATTGCTTCAATTAGAGGCAGAGGGGTCCCTTCTTCAATTGATGCAATTAATAAAATATCAGTATTCATCTATATTAACGGCGCTAGATGAATTAGTAGAGAGGCCTTCTAACAATTCGGTTAAATAACCTCGATAAAAAAAATGTATTAAGCTAATAGATTTATACTGCCCTAAGGATTGTATAAAATCGTTATAGTGTTTAAAATCCTTAGAGTAGATTATATGACACTCATATTTACTGTCTAATAAAGACTTAACATGTCTAGCAATATTATCAAAAGCCCAGTTTCTAACATCAGCAACTCAAATTATGGTATCTTTTTGCGTCATAAATTCGCGTCATAAAATTTTAGTATTAAATAATTCTAATAACCCTTCTTCTAAACTATGCTGCGCCTTTATGTTTAACACTTTTTGGGATAATATATTACTACCAACAGAAAATTTTATATTACCAATTTGCTCAGGCAGATATTTTATTCCTTTAATATGACAACTTTTACCAATCAGCTGGACAAGCTCATTGATTGAATAAGCATGACCGCTGCAAATATTTAATATTGGGGCATGAGTTGATGCCACAGACATAGAGCGCACGCACATATTAATAACATCTGACACATGAATAAAATCACGGCTCTGCTGACCATCGCCAAATATAATTAATTCTTTCCCTTCGTCGAGCTGTTGCTTAAATATTGATATTACCCCGGAATAATCTGAGTCTTTTGGCTGCCCTGGGCCGTAAACATTAAAAAAGCGCAAGCCACAACTTTTAAGGGATTTAATGGCACCAAAAACCTTGGCCTGCAATTCACAAGCATATTTATCAACAGCATACGGAGAAAGAGGTTTAACTTCTGCCCCCTCTTGAAGCGGCAATCTACTGGAACTCCCATAAACAGCCGCAGAGGAGGCATATACTACAGGTATATTATGAGCACTCGCCTGCAAAAATACATTAATAGTACCAGTTGCATTAACCGCATGGCTATAAGCCCAATTATTAATTGATTTTTGTACGCTTGCTACCGCTGCTAAATGAAAACATCCATCAATATTTTTAAATAATTTCTCTAAACTATTATATTCTAAGATGCTACCGTAAATAAATTCGACATTTTTAGTAACTAAATCTTGCAGCTGGCCAGTTGACAAATCATCTAGTATAATAACCTGGTGTCCTTCATTTATTAGTAATTTTACTAAATGGGTACCAATAAAACCAGCCCCCCCGGTAACTAAATATCTTGACATATTTTTAAAAACAATTTAATTCTCACTTGAATTTATAGCCCAAGAGATTTAGAAAGTGTAATAGAATACCTACTAAATTCATTTATAGAACGATTAAACAAAAAGGCAAATGAAAAAAATCATCATTTTGACAAATAGTGATTGGCACTTTTATGCGCATTTACTACCTATAGCTTTAAAAGCGAAAACAGAAGGTTATGAGGTCAAATTGTTAACCCAGGTGAGTAAATTCCAGGAGCAGATCGAAGAACTCGCTATTAAAGTACTACCAATTACTATTAAACCTAATAGCATTAATCCTTTTACTGATTTACTATTGCTCTGGAAAATCATTAGGATCTTAAATCAAGAAAAACCTGATATATTACATAATTTTACTATAAAACCAATTCTTTACGGTAGTATAAGTAGTTTATGGTGTAAAATTCCTAAAACTATCAATAATTTTGTTGGTATGGGAACCATCTTTGTCAGTGATAATTTAATAATAAAATTACTGAGATTAATTATTGTTAAATTAATTGCCTTAATCGCTAATTATAAACAAATGTTGTTTATTGTTCAAAATAATGATGATCACGCTTTACTGGTAAAATCATGTAACTTGAGGCCAAGTACTATTATAACGCAATGTAGTGTAGGGCTAGATACTAGTAAATTCCCTGCCTTGTTGGAACCTGTAGGTGAGAAAATAATTTTTGCTTTAGTGGCACGAATGATCATTGAAAAAGGAATATATGAATTTATTAAAGCGGCCAAGATCCTACGCCAAAAAGGCTTAAATGCAGAATTTTGGTTGGTCGGACCCTTGGATAAAAACAATAAACGGTCAATTAATTACCGCATATTAGAGCAATACCAAACTGAAGGATATATAAGATATATTGGTTACCAGCAAAACATAGAGGAAATTTGGAAAAAATCTCATGTCGCAGTCTTGCCCTCATACCGTGAAGGGTTAAGCCGTAGTTTGTTAGAAGCAGGAGCATATGGTAGAGCTATTATAACTACTGATGCTCCTGGAGGAAGAGCGCTAGTGCAAGATAGGATCAATGGCTTATTAGTAGCTCCTCAAAGCGCTGAAGAGCTAGCAAAAGCTATGGAACTATTAATTAACGAACCTACTTTAAGAAAAAGCTTAGGGGCAAAAATTAGACACGATATTTTAACAACATATGACTCTTCCCTCATTGCAACGAAAATGGTTAAATATTATCATTCTTCTTGACAAGATATACTGTGAGGCGTTTAAATATATCTAATTTTTAAAGTACTGCACAAATTGCGGTCATTTCTTGTAAGTCACCGCTACAATGCAACACGATATCGCAACCTGCAGCTTTTGCTTCATAAGCTGCTTTTGCAACACTTGCAGTAAATATTGCTTTCAGTTGTGGTAATGCTGCCTTTAATTGTTGTGTTTGTTGCAATTGGTCGGTATTTTCTGTAATAAGTTTGTCGTCAATAAGTTTTGCTAGAATTTCATTATATTGAGGATCACTAGTCTTCTCCTTCTCAAACAAGTCTAGTAGTTGTTTCGCGCAAAAGTAAGTCTCACAATTTGGTACATGTAAAGCATGCATGCAAATATCGTCTGTAATTAAGACGCCTTTAAAACCAATATCCTTTCTAATAAAATTTATCGCTTCTGCAGATAATGTTACCGGCAGGAACGGATCTATGGCAGTATATTTAATATGAGCTGTCATAGCCCATGCATCTTGATTATGGGTAGCGAGTTGTCTAAAGACTTCAAAATCGGTTTTCTGTAATTCAAGCAGTGGGGTATCTATAACCGGCAAATTATAATGACTATCACAAGTAGCTCTACCATGACCTGGCATATGTTTAATAATAGCAATACCGCCTTGCGCGGCTATTCCTCTTATGGCTGCGCTACCTAAATCGACTACTTTTTGTACCCCGCTACCAAAACTACGATCTCCTATCACTTTATCAGCCCAAGGATAACGTAAGTCTGCCACTGGAGCGCATGGAGAATCTATTTGATAGTTTTTTAAATCTTCCATTATGCTACAATAATTTTTATAAACCTGAGCACATGCATCTTCTGGGTTATTATCATATATTGCCCCAAAAGAACCAGATGCTGGGTACTCCTTTTCTATAAGCGGCGGTTTTAACCTTGCCACCCTTCCCCCCTCTTGATCAATCAAAATTAAAGGTTTATAATAATCATATAAGCTTTTTAAATCTTTAATTAGGCTTGTTAATTGTGGTGAATCCACAATATTTCTTTTAAAAAGAATAAATCCCTTTACTGGATTTTCTTGAAATAATTTGCGTTCTTCCTGGCTAAGAGTCGGGCCACTAAGACCAAAGATTAGAGGTTTTTGAGTCATAAATTACCTATCCATTTTTTTTTGCAAATTACTAAATTTTGAATATTGGCTATCATAGTGAAGTTGAACATTACCAATAGGACCATTACGATGTTTTGCTATAATAATATCAGCAACATTATAGACTTTATTTAATTTATTCAGCCATTCAGTATGTTTATCATCACCTGTTGAAGGTTCTTTACGTGTTAGATAATATTCTTCACGGTAAATAAACATTACTATATCTGAATCTTGTTCAATGGAGCCAGATTCTCGTAAATCAGATAACATAGGTTTTTTATCGTCTCTCAGCTCTACTGCTCTGGAAAGCTGTGCTAAGGCAATTATTGGGATATTTAATTCTTTAGCTATCGCTTTTAATCCTTGAGTAATTTCTGAAATCTCATTTACCCTGTTTTCTGCTTTACTGATTCCTCTAATTAATTGTAGATAATCTATAAATAATATACCTAGATTATGCTTGCGTTTCATTTTTCTCGCTCTACTACGGATAGCCCCAATCGATAAAGCGGGGGTATCGTCAATAAAGAATGGTAAGCTGCTCAGGTTAATCACTTCTTTACGTAAACGATTATATTTATCCTCAGTAATATGACCGGACCGCAAGGCAGAAGAATCAATTTCAGTATACATAGAAAGAAGTCTGGTGGTGAGCTGCTCCGACGACATTTCAAGCGAAAAAAAGCCTACAGATTTTGCCTCCTTATCGGATTCACTTTTTTGGGAAAGCATAGAAGTGCAGGCATTGACCGCAAGATTTATCGCAAAAGCTGTTTTCCCCATTGAAGGGCGTCCAGCGATTATCACTAAGTCTGAATTATGAAAACCTGATAATATATGATCTAAGTCAATTAAACCAGTAGAAACCCCTATTACATGCGCAGAATTCTTCATAGCTCTATTGATGCTGGAAAGAGAGTCTGCTAAGGATAGGCCAATTTTAATAAAACTTTTATCGTTAATACCTTCACTAGCTAAATTATATAATTTTCCTTCAGCATGCTCTATTTGTTGATTAGCATCATATTCTAACGATGAATCATAAGCATTGTTAACAACTTCTTCCCCTATTGTAATTAAGTGCCGTCTTACTGCTAAATCATAGATTATTTTACCGTAATCAAGCGGGTTAATTACCATCATTGACATAGTAACTACCCTGCCTAAATATTCACTACCTCCTAAACTTTGGAATAGCTCGTCTCTTTCTAACATACTTTTAAGGGTAACCGGGGTAGCAATTAAACCTTTTTCAGTAATTAATTCAATAGCATTATAGATTTTTTGATGTAATGGTTCAAAAAAATGCTCTACTCTTAAAAATTCAGATACCACATTTAAATAATCATGATTAACTAAGATTGCTCCAATTAGCATTTGTTCGGCTTGGATATTTGAAGGCAACGTACGGCTAATAGGAGCAATATGGGGTATGTCATTTAACTGAACTACTTTACCCACTTCTTCATTTATTTTATTGCGGGCCATAATTTACCAAATAAAAATACGGAATTATATACTATCAATAGGTTCACAGTAATTTTAAAGCAAAATTGTGCTTTAAAAGCTTACTGTATAAGTCGAAAAAGCTCTCGGGATTTTTAGGAAAAACGAAGCTGAGCCAAACTACGTACTCAAATGTACATAAGGAGCGTCAGGCGGCGTTTTGACGACCAAATCATCCTCTAGTCCCACACCAACTAGTTTTCGACTTATGTAGCAAGTCTAATACATATTACCTATCTGGTCATAATAATCGCACGCTGGTCGCCTTTCGTCTAGCTGCCCCTCTTTGCTCAACTGAGGATCAATATCGCGTTTAGGAAGAAATCTCTTCAAAAATTTGTTATTTAATATAAAATTAAACAGCCAATTCATTTTTACCTCCTATTATTAACCTTAATTTGATATAGTAAGTTATCTTGAATTCAAATTAAATTATATAGCAAATTACCCTTGATTTAAATATTTTTCTGCTTGTAGTGCTGCCATGCATCCTGTGCCCGCAGCAGTAACTGCTTGCCGAAAAATTTTATCTTGAACATCACCAGCTGCAAAAACTCCCTCTATACTGGTTTCAGTAGAGTTAGCTTTTGTTATGATATAATTATCTTGGTCTATATCAAGCTGCCCTTTGAATAAATTAGTATTGGGCATATGGCCGATTGCTATAAATATTCCTGTACAATTCACTATACTGATTTTACCGTTCTTAGTATTTTCTAATTTAGCAGCAGTAACAGAGCGGGGCTCTAAGGTCCCCTGTACCTCTATTAACTTATGGTCCCAAATAACGGATATTTTAGGGTTTTTTAATAATCTATCTTGTAAGATTTTTTCTGCCCTAAAATTATTGCCGCGGTGGATAATAGTTACTTTAGCAGCATGATTAGTTAAATATAAAGCTTCCTCGACTGCACTATTCCCCCCACCAATCACCAATACTTCTTGATTTTTAAAGAAAAATCCGTCACAGGTAGCACAAGCAGACACTCCATAACCTTTAAATTGTTCTTCCGAAGGAATATTAAGCCATCTTGCTGCTGCCCCAGTACATATTATAACACTATCTGCGTGATAAATTTTGCCAGAGCCAGTAGTAGCAATAAAGGGGTGAGTTAACAAATCAATTTTTCCTATATAATCGGAGATAATCTGAGTCCCAACATTTTCTGCTTGTCGTGCCATTTGTTCCATTAACCATGGCCCTTGTATAGATTCGGCAAAGCCAGGGTAATTTTCTACATCAGTAGTAATGGTTAATTGTCCTCCTGGTTGCATACCGTTAATTAATACCGGCTCTAACCCTGCTCTTGCAGCATATATTGCCGCAGTCAAACCAGCCGGACCCGATCCTATAATAAGGAGCTTAGTAAAAAAATTCATATATTACCTATCTCTTCTCGCGTTAATTTTTTAAAAGAACACTTATATTGCTCGTATTTCAAGAACCATCATTTTATTTTGAATGGCCAGCACGCGCAGCGTACATATAAGTACGTGCGCACGTGAATTTACGATAAAATAAACAAAACAATTCGGCAAAGTGAGTAGTATAGCTCAATTTAAATCACTTAAAAATATGCTAACCATAATCGGCATATATATTACCACAAACAGTAAGGACAGAAAGACTGTAGTAGCAACTTTTTCAGGATAGAATTTTTGTAAATTTGCTATAACTATTATATTCGCTGCCATAGGGGCGGTAGAGAGTAATTTTAACGCATTATATAGGTTCTCGTCATATATCTTTAAAACAAATCTATCTAACAAAATAAAAAACCCCACACCCAGGGGATAGAATAAAAATTTTGCTAAAAACGTAGCTATAGTAAATTTAATATCTATATCAAATTTTTGCAATACTGAAAGCGCAAGCCCTACCATCACCATACCCAAGATAGAAAATGCCCCTCTCATATTATGGATAAAATCATCAAGAAAATCCGGTAGAGTAAACCCTGCAAAACTAAATAAGCAGCCAAGTAAAAAACCATTTAGAATTGGTAATTTTATAACTTTTAAAATACTTTCGCTAGTATTAGAAAAAGTTCTAGCACAAATATAAAAGCCTACCGTTGTTTCAAAAATATTGACCCCTATCACCGCCATCATATAAAGACTAAGGGTATAGTCGTCAAAAAGTACAGAAGCAATAGGAAGCATGAAATAACCGCCATTAGCAGTGCCAGCCGATAGCGCGATAATATTTCGGGTATGATCCTGCCAATATTTACCAAAAAAATAATAGGAAAACAAGGATAATATGGTCGCTATACAAAAAACGATGACAGTCACACTTAATGCAGATAGTGTTAGAGGAGCACTGGCGGGAATAGCAAAAAAAACAATAGGCGAGATAAAATAGAATAACAATGAGGCTATACTATCCCTTTCAACTTTAGAATATCTTCCAGCTAAAAAACCAATTATTACACTTAGTAATACGGAAATTGTTTTAAAAAAGACTATACTAAAAATTGCCATTTAACCAAGCCAAAGGATATCAGATCACTATGTTTTAGTAATTTTTTAAAAAATAGCAGATTTATCAACAAATGAGAAGAAGTTTATTAGGAGTTAGCCGGGCAATGCCGATAATTATTAGAAATTTTTTCCACTATTCACTTCACGCAAGCCAGTGCATAAATTGCCTATTCTAGTTCTATATATTTTTTTGTTCAAATAATTACTCTCTAATCTTAGATTATTAAAATCTTGATCATTCACAGGTAAATATTGGCAAATCTTAACTAAATCTTCATCTGTAATAAAATGCCGCCTTGGTATATCTATTTTACTAGCGCCCTCTTCCCTGTACCCTGCCATTATTTTCATTTTTTCAATAAAGGTAGGACTATAATTATTAAACCTTACCTTTTTCCAAGCATTGCTGGGGTCCACAATATAATTTCCAATGTTAAGTAAAGACTTAATCTGGCTGTTATAATCTTGTTGTAAATTATTATTTGTGATGACAGGCTGTAATATGTGGTAAATTGGCTCTAAATACTCCACATCTTTAATAGCATAATCTAGCATATCAGCATTAATAGGGCGCTTTAGCCAATTGGATCTTTGATAAGTTTTATCAATTTGAATCCCACAAATTTTGCTACATATATCAGCGTAGCTTAAATACTTCCCAAAATCACTCAGGCCTGCTGCAATCTGTATATCAAAAATATTCTGAGGCAGCTTTTTAAATAAACGGTAAAATATTTCAAAATCTTCCCTTGGGGCATGAAATATTTTTAAGATTTTATCATTAAGAAATATCTTACTCAGAGGGGCAAGATCTATATTACTTAAGTTATCAATTATTACCTTATGATCACTAGTGATAATTTGGATAATGCTAAGCTGGGCAAAATATGTTCTCTCCCGGACGAACTCAGTATCAACCCCTATAATCTTATAGGGCAATAGCTGTTCACAAAAGTTATTTAATCCATTTTGATTATCTATAATCAGCATCTTGACATTGATATTGTGAATATTAATTTGGGTCTATATCATAAATTTACAGTAAATTCAGAAAAATTAATTATTTAATGTTAAAAAATACGGTACATGATCAGAAGGCTGTAACCAATTTCTAGCATCTGGTAAGGCATTGATAGAGACAATATTATCTTGTAAGTTATTGCTAGTCCAAGCATGATCTAGCCTCCGTCCCCTATTTGTTTTTTGCCAATCTACATTCCGATAACTCCACCAAGTATAAAATTTCTGATCATAGGGTACCAAATGGCGGCTACTATCTATAAACTTTAAGGAATGCTGCAATTTCAACAAGGCGGCTCGCTCTACCTGCGTATGACTTACTACATTGCGTAACTGCCGACTAGACCATACATCATGTTCATGCGGCGCAATATTCAAATCTCCCATTAATACAATTTTACTCTCAAAGCTACGGTGGGTACAAAACCATTCTTCTACTAGCCGTATATATTCTAGCTTATGTTTAAACTTGGCATTAAGATGAATATCAGGTATGTCACCCCCTGCTGGCACATAAAAATTATGTATCTCTATTCCAGCTATTTCTACCGCAATATGCCTTTTATCTTGATTATACAATTCAAGAGAAAATTTATTAGTGAAAGGCAGTTTAGATAAAATAGCTACTCCATTATAAGATTTTTGTCCAGCAAAATATGTATATTCATATCCCATGTCAATAATAGCTTGATATGGGAAAAAATCATCTATTGTTTTAATTTCTTGCAAAGCTATCACATCAGGCTGATGTTCTTCGATTAACTTCTTCAGTAAGCCAAGACGTAAGCGCACCGAATTAATGTTCCAAGTCACCAACTTCATTATAATTCTCCAAATTATTTCACTTTAATTCAATTTTACTTTAATTCAAGATAAGAATAAATTCTTATAAATTAATAGCATAAGAACATAAAGAAAATGCCTATAAAGCACAAGCACTTCATAGGCATTTTCTTTATAGCATTAACATTAACTTTTATTACAAATGATAAGGTTATCTAGACATACTATTATTGTTACTTTGATTTGGGGTAGAGGGAGCTGCTACTATTGATGATTTCTTGTCATTCATAAGCGTAACACTATGTTTTGCTAGCGTTTGTGTTATAGCATTTTCTTCTACCCTGTGAGTCTCTTGCACAGGCACTGCAGAGTTAATCAAGAGCTTTTGGGTTGCTATAACATCCATTAATAATTTTTGAGCATCTAATTTAGAGATTGTAGTGTTCTGTGGGGGTTTTTTACTTTGAGCAGCTATTAAACTCGCCATAGCCCCTTTGTCATTTCCCCCTTCTTTTCTACTATCTTGTTGTGGCAGTGCTGCTAGCAGTATTGACGCATCTTCTGGAGATATTACAATATCTCCACTTATATACCCGCTAAAAGCTTCTTTTAGTATTCTTCTAGAGTCTATAAATGTCTTTATACCGCGTGCTTCTACGCCTTCTTCACCTACCCGCCCAACATGTTTAAGTTTTAATAACTTTGTGGGATCTTTAGTAAGAACAGAAAATACTGATTGGATATCATTATCCCTAACATGGAGTTGTTCTAGATTTTGTAAATGTGGAGAATTAACTATAGACTCCAAAGTGTTATCAGTAATACCTAGCTTTGTTAAGTGCAGATAGGTTACCAAGTGCATTGGGTTAGAATTCACTAAATCTACAATCTCTTCTTGTGTTAGTCCATTATTCCTTAATACTAGGTCAGTAACCTTATTATCCTTTATCAACACTTTTAGCTCTTCTATTCTACCAGAAATAGGTTCATTTTCTATACGAACTTCTATATTTGAAGAATCATCTTTTTCTAAATATTTATTCAACCCTGTTCTTATATTCTTATTACCTTCAGCGTTTTTCATAAAATCCTCTAATTTTCCCTTTATATTTTTAATATTAAAGTATCTTGCGAAATTTATGCTAGTAAAAATTAACAAAAATCGTTAGATATTGATTAAAATATTAAAAAATGCTAGCTTTGTCACTATTCTCTATTAATTTTCTCTAATATTCCATTTATGGAGTGTTTTAAAATCCGCAACATTTTAGCCTCGAAGCTAATATTCTTAGCGGCCCATTTTTTAATCCAAGGCTCAATAAGTTGCCATATATTAATTGTAGGATCAAGGTGTTGCCCTACCCCTTCTACTACTACTATAGTTTTTTGTAGCAGTAATAATTGAGGTTGAACTTCCATCCCAAAATCTTCAGTTATTTTAAATAATTGCCCTAGTAAACTACCTATTGCAATATTGTGGATTCCTTGATCTAAAAGAGGAGAAGTTACTGCTCTACATTTCTGAGCAAAATGATCTAAATTAGTGTGCTGCGGGATATAGCCGGACCGGAGGTGAACTAACGCTACTAACCTATAGTTTTTGGTAAAAAACCCAAATAAACTCTCAGCTATTGCTAACCTATCTTTATCTGGTAATCTACCCATAATACCAAAGTCTAATAATACTATACTACCGTTTGGCTTCACTAAAATATTACCTGGGTGCAAGTCTGCATGAAAAAAACCATCTCTATATACTTGATTAAAAAATATAGTGGCAAATTTTTGGGCCACCTTTTTGGTATCGATATTACACTCTCGAAGCTTAACTTGATCATATATTGAGATACCATCTATCCACTCAGTAGTTAATATATTTTCCTGCGTTAACTGCCAATAAATTTTTGGTATATAGAGATCCTGATCATTTTGAAAATTATCTGCAAGTTCGGAAGCAGCCGCTGCCTCTAAGCGCAAATCCAGTTCAAACCTCATAGCTATCTTGAACACATCTATAACAGCTACGGGCTGTAATCTTTGAAACTTCCACGATAATTTTATTAATAATTTTGCTATATAATAAAGAAACGTAATATCTCTATTGTAAGTATGGTGAATTCCTGGCCTTAATATTTTTACTGCCACTAATTCACCTGATGTTAAGGTAGCTTTATGGACCTGCGCAATCGATGCAGCAGCAACAGGTATATCGTCAAAGCTGCTAAATAATTCATCAATATTTTCTTTAAAAGCAGCCTGAAGAATTTGTCTTACTATTTTACTATCAAATGAAGGTAACTTATCTTGTAGTAACTGTAAATATTTAGCGATTCTATCTCCTACTAAATCTGGCCTGGTAGAAAGAGTTTGACCTAATTTTATATAGATAGGTCCTAGCTCTTTAAAACAGTTAGCTAATCTCAGGCCAAAATCAAGAGAGGGTTTTTTAAATAGATTAATAGGATAAATTACTATCGTTATAAGCCACCCTATCGCTTTTAACCTTCTTGGTAATTTTATAGCACCAGGATAAATTAATATTTGCTGTTTACTTACTACATACAATAAGCGCCACAAATTAAATAATAAACTCAACATATTAGACCATAATTTTATACTGCTCCTTATGCCGGCAGTCTAATTTATAACCACTATGAATCGCTGTAATACTACCTGTCAAATTTTTATAGCTCACTTTACTAAAACCAGCATCCTTTATCATAACAGAAAATTTATCCTGGTCAGGAAAATTACTAATGCTTTCTACGAGGTATCGGTATGCGGACTCGTTATCTGCAATCATCTTACCAATTTTAGGAATAATGTTAAACGAGTAAAATTCATATATTGGCTTGAGCCACTCATTTTCTACTTTAGAAAATTCTAAACATAAAAATTTCCCCATAGGCTTCAAAACACGATAAGCTTCTTTTAAAGCTTGATTAATATTTGCCACATTGCGAATCCCAAAGCTAATAGTATAATACTCAAAACTATTATCTGGAAAAGGTAGTTGCTCTGCACTGCTTGTCACATATTCTAATCCTTGTAATATGTTGCTATTGATTGCTCTTTCTCTCGCTATTCTTAGCATATCGGGGTTAATGTCGCATAAAGTAATATGGCAAATACTACCGCGTAAAGCAGCACGCTTTTTTATCCTAAAAGCTATATCTCCTGTTCCGCTAGCAACATCTAGTATCTGTGATTGTAAATTAGCAATTTGCCTAACCAATTCATCTTTCCACAGTCGATGAAGACCTAAACTCATCAAGTCATTCATTACGTCATATTTATTAGCAACCTTCGAAAAAAGATCCTGTATTAATTCTCTTTTTCGTTCAAAAGTAACTTTGGAAAAACCAAAATCTACTTGCTGTGAATTATTATCATTATTAGGCATATTTATTTCTACCAATGTTACTTACGCACGTTGACTTTCTCAAAATATAGTCAATTAATATAAAATTATACTCCTCTTCCGATGATTTGGCTGCTAGGCGCGATGGTAGAGCCTATAGGTAGTAGGCAAGCTATTTGAGCAACGACGCATGCAAATTCATATCAGAGGAGTAGTATACTCGGATTACCCTAATAATATCACTCCATCTGGCTCCTCTAAATCATTTATCACTCCCTTGAGGAAAGCTGTGGTTAAGCTATTTATATTAAATAAGGACGCTAGATAATCTGGAAGTCTTCCTTGAGTGATCAGCTCTAAAAAATCAAACTTTTCTGTAGCTTCATCAGCAACTTGATTAAATCTCTCATTAATTTCTTGGATTACCTTATTATAGACTTGCATTTGTTCTATTTGTCGTTTTTCAATTTTAAGCAGTTCTTCTGGGCTTACTTCTAATACTACAGCTTTTTTAGTAAAATGTTTTTTTAATTTTGTCAAAAATGTTACTTTTTCTTTTTTTTCTGTCTCCCCACTATGCTGACTTAGAAAATCCCAAACGACTAATAAGTCCCAAAACTTTTCTAAGAATTTTGCAATATCAGTACTAACCCTACTTGCTATTTCATCAACTTTTATAAATTCATGAAACTTCGTATAATTTAAATATAATTCTGCTTCATAAGTTTTCTCTTTTTCTTGCCAATAGCTAATTGGGTCTGATTGCATAATTGCAGGTCCACTACTAATAACTTTACTGTTCATATAAAATAATGGAATAGGTATTATATCACACCATTTTTTTTGTGGTAAAAAAAATTGGTGTGGCACAGGATAAGGTAAGGAAATTTCAAATACCCCCTTTAACTGCCCTATTAGGGATTCCTGCTTTGAGGTAGTTGGTACTACTGACTTATCAGGAAGTATTATATCTTTTAGGGATACGGAAAAAAAACCATATTTACTTTCCTTTACAGGAATTAGAACAGGATGAATTGCTTCTTTCTTGATATTTAATTGCTCTGCTAACTCTTCCTGATTAGGAGATGCGTAATGCGCCCCGAAAACTAGAGCAGTGATAGAGAGACTATTTTATGTTAAAATAAATATAAAATAGGAGCAGTCGAAAATGAGTAAGCCAAAAAGTTACAGTAAAGAATTTAAGTTTAAAGTATCGCTAGAGATGATCCGAGGAGATTTGAGTATTGCTGAAATAATCTCAAAATATCAAGTTCCAAGGTCGGTAATGACAAGGTGGAAGAAACAATTTTTGGAAAATGGTGCTGATATTTTTAAGTTTAGCTATGAAAACGGTAATTCCTCTAGTTCTACAAGCGAAATAGAGAAACTGCATGCAACTATTGGCAAATTGAAGGTAGAAAACGATTTTTTGCAGCTCGTATCTGCCAAGTTGAAACTATAAAGAGGAAAGTGATGGTAGATAAGGATTATAAAGATTTAAGTGTTCGTCGGCAAAGTCAGCTATTGAATCTGAACCGCTCCAGCCTATATTACAAGGATTCGGAGAAGGATCAAGATAATTATTTAAGTAATAGAATAGTTGAGATCTATAGTAATTATCCGATATATGGTTACCGGCGAATAACGGCGATACTTAGGAGAGAAGTGGTAATTGTTAACAGCAAAAAAGTCAGGAGGTTGATGAAACTAATGAATTTGCAAGCAATTTACCCTTCGATTAATACAAGTAAAAGAAACCTAAAAGAAGCTATTTATCCATATTTGCTATCAGGGTTAGAGGTTATAAAGCCAAATCAGGTATGGCAGGTGGATATCACTTATTTAAGGGTACAAAGTGGTTTTATGTATTTGGTTGCATTAATCGATGTTTATACTAGATTAGTAGTAGGATATCGTTTATCAAATAGTTTAAATACAGAGAGCTGTTTGCTAGCGTTAGAAGATGCTATAGCTAAATATGGGAAGCCGTCGATAATTAATAGTGATCAAGGTAGCCAGTTTACCAGCGAGGATTGGATTAATGAATT
Source organism: Candidatus Tisiphia endosymbiont of Beris chalybata (assembly GCF_964026555.1). Taxonomy (NCBI): domain Bacteria; kingdom Pseudomonadati; phylum Pseudomonadota; class Alphaproteobacteria; order Rickettsiales; family Rickettsiaceae; genus Candidatus Tisiphia; species Candidatus Tisiphia endosymbiont of Beris chalybata. The sequence goes on from NZ_OZ032159.1 coordinate 550,745, forward strand.
GAGGAGATGCGTCATAAGCATCAGCATGACGGGCAAAGGCAGGTGTAACGATAATGCCCATATCGAGCGTTTATGGCGATCGTTTAAGTATGAGGGGTCGTATTTATACCGGTGTACTTCAGTTTTAGAGTTGAAAAATAATATCCCGAAATGGTTGAATTGGTATAACAATCAAAGGCCCCATCAGGCTTTGGAGTACAAAACGCCGTTTGAGATATATAGTGGATTTATGGATAAGTCTTGCGACTTACCCACAATTCCACTATTACCACAACAGCTACAAAATTATAAAAATAATATTTTTGTAGATAGTTTATGAAAATAATAGTCTCTCTATTTAAAGCTTTTTTGGTCTAAACATAGGGGCGCAGTTCAATGCAACACTACGCAAATGTCTTACCAAAGTATCTCGACTACCATATTTCAATAACACATACTTAGCAGCATGAGTATGTAAATTTGTTAGCTCATTTTGGGTATAAATAGTAGTAAAATATAATGGTAACCCCGCTGCATGATAGACTGATTGAACATACTCAGCGTTACCTGAAAGTATAAGGTAAGGTTTTTCTTCCTTACTTTCCAATCTGGCTACCGCATATGTGTAAGCCTTAGCAAATTGCTCAGCTGTCAAGGGTATAATTTGCGTTGTTATAGATTGAGTCAGCGGCTGACCTTCTATCGTTTGAATAGAACCGTATACTGCTGCAAGTTCCATTTTGATTTCTTTAGCATCAACTAAATTATCCAAGAACCCTATTGTTTTAGGATATTTATTCAAAAAGATTTCCTTCCCATTCCGCTCTAACCCAATATAAAAATGTCCAGCTAACAATCCCTTGTTAGGATGAATCACAGAGTGGTTACTTAGCTTAATACTACGGTGATGAATATTAAGCGAAAATTTTTGTCTTTTACTCATGGCATATCTCCTATTTGATAATTTTATGCTATGTATCGACAGCAACTTAATATTAGTTTTAATTAACTATTACGTAAGCTATTGCATGAATACAATGATAAGTATTATTAATTGTTTTTTGTAATTTATCACTAATATCATTAATAGCAAAAGATAATCTAGGAGGATGGCGGCGTAATAAACAAAAAGTAAGCAAGATGTAACAATAAAGTTTTTACAAAAAGCCAAGGAAATACTTAAAAAACTCTGATAAGATAATGATTAAGAGAAATTATACTTCCTGTATAAGTCAAAATAGACCGGCAGAAGTAGAGTTTCAAAACAGTCTATCGAATTGAAGTTATAGGATGAATTTATGCCCGAGCTGCCTGAGGTTGAAATATTAAAGCGTTCTTTAGAAGGACAGTTAATGCATTCTACTATTGATAGGTTAGAAAAAACACGTGACAATATACGTTATAGGTTGAGTAGCCAGCTAGAGAAGAATGTGCAAGCCGCAAAAGTGATCATGCTACGACGCAGAGCAAAATATTTAGTAATAGATTTAAATAACGCTTATTCAATCATTATCCATTTAGGAATGAGCGGTAGATTAAGGCTGCAGTCTAATAATTATGAAATACAGAAACATGATCATGTAATTTTTCATTTGCAGAATGAACAAAAGCTGATTTTTAATGATTCAAGACGTTTTGGTATGGTTTACGCTATAGCTACTAGCCTTACTGACGCACAGTTTTTCTATAATTTAGGCGTAGAACCTCTCTCTGATAATTTTACCTTGACATATTTCACCGAGAAAATATTAAGACGTAATATGCCAATCAAAACTTTATTAATGGACAATCAAATTATAGTGGGTATAGGTAATATATATGCTTCTGAGAGTTTATTTATAGCAAAAATAGATCCTCGCAAACCTAGCAACACCTTAACGAATGAGGAAATAAATCGATTAATATTAGCCGTACAAAATGTTTTAAGTAAGTCTATTGACGCTGGTGGTACTACTCTGAAAGATTTTGTTAACGGAGACAATAAAGCCGGCTATTTTCAACAACAATTACAAGTATATGCAAGGTACAAACAGCAATGCCTAAATTGTAGCGCGATTATAGAAAAAATAAAACAAGCAGGTAGAGCCACTTTCTATTGCCCTAATTGCCAAAAATAGTCTTCCTTACTTTCGTACTTCAAGAACCCTTATTTTATTTTGAATGGCGAGCGCGGGCAGCCTACACGTGGGTTCACGATAAAATAAAAAAAACAATTCTTGAAAGATGAGTAGTATAGTTTATAATAGCCCTAGCAGATATTATGTAAAGAGTAAGAAACATGGCTAGAATTACAACCGAGGACTGTACAGAGAAAGTTAAAGGAGGAAGATTTAAGTTGGTAGCATTAGCGGCGCAACGGACAAAAGATATTCTTTCTGGAAGTAAGATCACCATTGCTAATGATAGAGAAGATAAAGCCCCTGTAATAGCCTTACGTGAAATTGCGGCAGGTAATATAACAATCTCCTCCTTAAGAGCTGAGTTACTTAATCGTCTTAGAACCAAAAGCAGAATTGAACCAATTGATGATGAAGAAACTACCCCTTCAGCTGATAAGACTGAAGAAAATTTTGATTATTTACCAAGCGGTTCAGACCTATATGTTACAGAAGACTATTCTGATTTAGAAGATCAAATATTTGATGACAATGTTAGTGAAGAAGAACAAAAAAATTAATAACCCTACATAATTCATTATTACAGGGCGGGAAGAAGTGATAGTGATCGTCGGTATTGGTACAGATATAGTGCAGATCCCAAGAATAGCAAGACTATTAAAGCTATATGACCAACTTTTTATCAAAAAGATTCTATCTTCCTGCGAAATACAGCAATTAACTTCCATAGATAAGGAGCTATATAGCAATTATATTGCCAAAAGATTTGCTGCCAAAGAAGCTGTTAGTAAAGCTTTTGGAAGCGGAATTGGACGCGGGATAAATTTTACAGATATTTCCGTCCTTAATGACGAGCTTGGCAAACCATTTGTTAAAATCTCCTCTCTTACCGATTCGGATCCCCTTAATAATTTTCAAATTTATATATCTCTAGCTGATGATTATCCAGTGGCTATCGCTTTTGTACTTATTAGTACTAATAGACTACCTCTATGATATGCAATATATGAATTATAATCATCACCGCTTAATAGAAAAATCCTTATATTGTGTTGTGTTTACTACAAATATTTATTAGAATGGGGCAAGTTCTAGGGTAATAAATCAATAATACTATGCAACAAGCGAATATTATTTTAATAATTTTAACTTTATCTTTGTTTCTGACAAGCTGCCTGCCAGCGGTATTTGTTGGAGCGGCTGGTTCTACTATAATAGCCGCTAAAGACCAAACATTGGGAGAAACAGTGGATGATGTTAAAATATCAGCGCAAATTAAGGCCTCTTTCATAAAAAATAATTTTAGAGAATTATATACTAAAATAAAAGTAGAAGTCGCCCAAGCTAGAGTGTTGCTTACAGGTATTATAGATAGTGAAGAAGATGCTCTAAAGGCTGTGGAGCTCGTATGGGAGATAATAGGGGTAGAAGAAGTTATCAATGAGCTAGTTATTGACAAAAAAAGTGATAAGTTTGATTTAGGCCAATATACCCGCGATACTATGATTACTACCCAAATTAAAGCCAAAACTTTTCTTAATCGGGATATAAAGTTTGTTAATTATACAATTGTCACGATTAAAGATGTAGTATATATATTTGGTATGGCAAGATCTGAAGAAGAACTAGAGAAAGTGAGTGCTATAGCTTCACAGATTAAGGGAGTGGAAAGAGTCGTATGCCATACTAAAATCAAAAAAAATATTGAGGAGCCCAGTAATACCATTCCCGAAAACTAAATTAGCATTAGGAGTACGAGTGCCCTTGTACCGGAGCGTACATATTAGTACGCAAGGAGGGGGAGCATGAACTAAGGCGAACGTAGATGATTAGTTTTCGGAAATGGTATAATTTCAGAGTGCGACTTTTAAACTACCCTGAGATAGCAATATTCCCAGAACCTAATAATATTAAATGAAAATGGTATATATCAGATCTGTTATATTATTAATATTTTCTATAGGTCTTACTGCTTGCTCAACAGGAAGCAAAACTGCTCCTTATAGAGAATTATCTAAAGAAGATCCTCAGAATATTCATTATAAAGGCCATTATAAAATTGGCAAAAAATATAGTATTAAAGGAAAAACTTATAAACCTGCAGCAGATACACATTACGATGAAGTAGGTATGGCATCATGGTACGGAGCTAATGATGGGTTTCATGGAAAGAAAACTGCAAATGGCGACAGATATAATAAGCATCTATTAACTGCTGCTCACACTAGCCTGCCCTTACCCAGTTTAATTAAAGTGACCAATTTAAATAACCGCAAATCTTTAATAGTTATGGTAAATGATAGAGGACCTTTCTGTAAAAAGCGCATTATAGACGTTTCAGAAAAAGCTGCCGAAGTTTTAGGCTTTAAAAGATGTGGAATAGCAAAGGTGAGAGTGCAGTATATGCATAAAGAAACAAAAGAATTTTTGCAGAACATCGCCTTGCAACCTAAAGAAAATTCTCTGGCACAAAAGAACGTAGCCAACGCAAAATGCAGCGTTAATTGTCATATTAAATTAGTAAACTTAAAATATAAATTAGCGTATGCTCCTTAAGCGCCTGCTTTCTAAAGCAATATATTAGTAAGTAATTCTATAAAATTTTCTTCACTAGCGCTAATATTTTCCTTTATAAATAAAATACGGTATATAGATGATTGTTCCAGGTAAATATAAGTTAAATAAGTCTCAATATCTTGAGTCTTATGAAAAAATGTTATTACTGAGGAGATTTGAAGAAAAATGTGGTCAACTATATGGTATGGGCTTAATAGGAGGATTTTGCCATTTATATATTGGACAGGAAGCAGTGATAACTAGCATAGATTTAGTGAAACAAACTGGTGATAGTACCATTACTAGCTATAGAGATCATGCTCATATTATCTTAGCGGGTACTGAGCCAAAATATGTATTAGCAGAATTAATGGGTAAAGCCACAGGGTGCTCTAAAGGGAAAGGGGGCTCAATGCATATGTTTGACTTTGACAATAAGTTTTATGGAGGGCACGGTATTGTCGGGGCCCAGGTTCCTATAGGCACAGGCTTAGCATTTGCCGAAAAATACCAAAATACTACTAATATTTGTTTTACATTTCTTGGAGATGGAGCAGTGAATCAAGGGCAAGTATATGAAGCGTTTAATATCGCAGCGTTATGGCAATTACCTGTCGTATATATTATCGAGAACAACCAATATTCTATGGGTACCTCAGTTGCTAGATCTACTTTTATTACTGATCTGTATAAAAAAGGGGAATCTTTTGGTATTCAAGGGTATAAAGCAGATGGTATGTCATTAGACTCAATGTATGACTATTCGCAGCAAGCTGCTGAATTTGTTCGAAGCGGCGGGGGACCAATAATATTAGAAGTAAATACCTATCGTTATAGGGGCCACTCAATGTCTGACCCTGCTAAGTACCGTACTAAAGAAGAAGTAGAAAGTTATAAAGAGCAAGATCCCTTATTGCAAGTAAAAAATACAATTCTACTCAATAATTACGCAAGCGAAGAGCAAGTAAAAGAAATTGAGAAAAAAGTGAAAGATATAGTGGCAGGCGCCGTAGAATTTTCAGAAAGCTCTCCCATGCCCGATCCGGAAGAGCTATATACTAATATTTATGTCGATGAGTAAAAATATGTTACAAATAACTGTACGTGAAGCCCTGCGTGATGCGATGCAAGAAGAAATGATCAGAGATGAAAAAATCTTTATTATGGGCGAAGAAGTAGCAGAGTATCAAGGGGCTTATAAAGTAACGCAAGGATTATTAGAACAATTTGGCCCTAAAAGAGTAATAGATACTCCCATAAGCGAACACGGTTTTGCCGGAATTGCTGTGGGAGCGGCTTTTGCAGGTCTCCGACCAATTGTTGAATTTATGACTTTTAATTTTGCAATGCAGGCCATGGATCAAATAGTTAATTCTGCGGCTAAGACTCATTATATGTCTGGTGGGATAATCAAATGCCCTATCGTGTTTCGCGGCCCCAATGGAGCCGCCAGTAGGGTTGCAGCCCAACATAGTCAGAATTACGCGGCCTGTTATAGCCATATTCCCGGCCTTAAAGTAGTAGCACCCTATAGCGCCGAAGATCATAAAGGGTTACTTAAAACTGCCATTCGTGATGATAATCCGGTTATATTCCTAGAAAATGAAATCCTATATGGTCATAGTTTTGAAGTATCCGAAATAGTGGAACCGATACCATTTGGCCAGGCAAAAAAACTTATAGAAGGGGATGACGTAACAATCATCGCATTTTCTTTGCAAGTTAAGTTAGTATTAGAAGCTGCTGCGAGCTTAAAAGAACTAGGAATTAATTGTGAAGTAATAGATTTAAGAACTATAAAACCGTTAGATATCGAAACCATACTAGAGTCAGTTAAAAAAACTAACAGATTAGTCATTATAGAAGAAGGCTGGTTCTTTTCAGGGGTGGGTGCAACTATCGCAAGTATGGTGATGAGTAAAATCTTCGATTATCTAGATGCTCCTATAGAGATCGTTTCAGGCAAAGACGTACCTCTCCCCTATGCCGCCAATTTAGAAAAATTAGCCTTACCTACTATAGAAGACGTAATAAATAGCGTAAAAAAAGTATGTTATAGCAAATAACTTTAGAGTACAATTTATAAAATGAAAAAATTGTAATTAGAGCTGTCTTCCTATACCTTTATTATTAGCTTTTTCTAGCTTTAATGGGAGCGATTTATTATTACTAACGTTTCTAGCACTGGCTGGTAATTTCGGAGAGTTATTACTATTCAACAAAGCTGCCAGTTGAGCTTTAAGCTCCTGCGCCTCTGGGGGAATCTCTGTATTAATTGTCCGAATTTTTGGGAAATTATTTTGGATATTGACCTCAAATTCCTTGATTTCCTCAGGAAGTGTCAACAAAAAAACATTTTCGGCTTTAAGTATTTGCAGATTAGGTAAGTGTTTTTCTGTTAATTTTTCTATTTCTTTTATTCCGGATGTCGCATGTTTTTGTTCACAAAGACTGGTATTACCTGTTAACTCAAGTGTAGTAATATATTTTAAAGGCTTTATTTGTAATGCCTCTCTAAACTCCTTAATACCCCCGCCAGCTACCCCAAATTTGATAAGTTTAATGTATGAACATCCTTTCTATTCTCTAACCATTCTACCATATCTTTATAAAACTTGGGTTCCTTGGCTATGTCCTCTTTTTGGTTAGTAAGTTCTAGAATACCACCCTTTATACATCCTTCAAATTTAAAAGTCATCTTACCTTCCTAATTAATAAATATTTTATTTAGCTAATTTTAGCTTAGCATAGTTTACCACAACATCCTATCTAAAAGCATCAAATTTCCTTCCTAGAACCTAAAGCTCTTCAATTTTATTTAATGGATCTATTGCTTCAACATCTATAATTTCAGACTTTGAAGAAACCAGTTGATAGCGTTCAAGAGGATTTTGGATAGTCTTCTTACCTATATCTACCCCTAATTTTTGTATATTCTTAGCTCTACTTAAAAAGTTTCTATTAAATGAAGCAGCAAACTTGTCATAATTACTTACTATATGCTGAATATTATTGCCAAGCTTTTGCGAGTAATCCGCCAGTGAAGAGATAGCAGTTAATAATTTCCTTACTTCTTCTATAATCATCTTATGGTTTTCTGAACGCCTATAATCAGAAATTTGGAATTTAGCAAATGATAACATATTCATTAAACCACTAGGCCCTACTGGAAAAATATTATTTCCCCAGGCTTTTTGTAAGAAGGTGCCATCAGCTCCTAAAATCTTCTCAATCGCTTGTTCAGTAGGGACAAACATCAATGTCACTATATTAGCAAAATCTTCTTTTTTGTCTTGTAAATTAGCTAAAATATTTTCTGCATAATCTTTACTATTTAAATTCTTAAGATGGTTATTCATGGTTTTACTAAGATTTCCTTTATCTTGCTGCTTCTCTACTAAAAATTTAGAAGCCTTGGCATCAATAACCATCAAATTACCCGCAGGTAAAAAAATTACTGCGTCAGGTCTAAGTTTTAAGTTATCTATAGTTGTTACAGAATATTGGATAATAAAATCTAGATTAGGTTGCAGGCCAGAGGATTTTAAAATATTTTCTAGGGTAATTTCTGCGAGCAAACCCGCTCCGGAGGGAGAAAGAAGGGATTGTTTGATAATATCTACCGTACCTTTCGATTGTTCAATATCTCTACTAAGCGCCCCTACTATATTAATTAATCGCTCAAATTCACTATTAAATTTATTAGCAGAGACTGATATATTTTTTTCAGATAACTCTCTAGTCTCTTGGTTCTCTCTCTTATGGATTTCTATTAGTTGTTTCGACAGATCATTGCCTAACTCAAATAAAGTATTTTTGGCTGCCATGTGTGATTCTTGTCTAATTTTTTCTGAATCCTCTATCACGTGTTTTTGATATTCTATCTTGCTAGATAATTGTTCAACTTTTTGTATATAAGTAATTTTTTCTTGCTCCAGGCGTTGATTTTGTTGAGTTACTTCTAAATAACTATTTGATAAGAAATTTAATTCAGTTTGTATTTTAACAGTCTTATAATAAAAATATGCCGTTACAAACAATAATCCAATTCCAATAATAATAGATGGCACTATAATATATAACATTTCACTAATTATTTTTACAGAATAGACTTCTTGCCAAACTAAACTCCGCATTCTATATCCTATCCAAATTTACCAGTGGAACCAAAACCACCAGCGCCTCTAGAGGTTTCAGATAGGATCGCTACTTCCTCCCATAATATTTGTTCATATCTAGCAATAATCATTTGGGCTATTTTCATACCCCGCATAATTATAAAATCCTTAGGGAAGTGGTTAATCAGAATTACTTTTATTTCCCCTCGGTAATCAGCGTCAATTGTCCCAGGAGAATTTAGTACCGTTACCCCATGGTTCAGTGCTAAACCTGATCTTGGTCTTATTTGTGCTTCTAAATAGGAAGGTAGCGCTATACAAATTCCAGTAGGCACCAATTGCACTTTATTTGGTTGAATAATTATTGGTTCAATATTGGCTGCAATTAGGTCTATACCACTACTATGCTCTGTAGCATATATAGGTAAAATGTCTACTGAATGTTCTAGTTTTTTAATATTAACTTTAATTTTCATAAATATTACTTTTCAAGGGTTAGGATGTTATTTTCAGATTCAATCAACGATTAGTAATTAAACATTCTTGGTAATGATCTAATTTCTTACATATTGCTTTAGCCTGCGTTATCTCTTCATAATTACCAGCCATAACTGCATAGAACAAATTGCCTTTCTCCGAACACATTTTTCGGACGAATAAAGGTATCTTATTAAATACTTTGGGGTATTTTTTCTTTATCCTCTCCATTTCTTGATTTGCCACTGCTTCCGTCTTGACTGAGGCTAACTGAATTTTATAATAATTTAGTTTTTTCTTATTTAATAATTGTTTGCCACTAATTATCTCGCGTTTTTCTGTAACTTTCACAATATTTAAGCCTGCTTTAGGTGGATTAGGCTGATTAACATTTGCTATGTATACTTCTCTACCTACTAAATTTTTTTCTTGTGTACTACTCTTGGGGGTTATGCCCTGTCCTATCCCTAACTTTACTTCTTCTTTCACATCCAGGGGATTATTAACAGTTTTATCTGTATTCTCTATCTCCGATATAATATTATCTATTGACTCAATTTCGTTATTGCTAGGAGTTTTAACAGAATTAATATTTAATGGCTTTTCTGGTTCAGGCTGCAGGATAATTTGTTTTCCTATCTTTTTTTTCTGTAAATTTTCATAAATCGTATTTTGGGTATTAGCGATTATTGTCCCGCCGCTTTGTTCCGGTTTAACCTTAGTAGGCGAGGGATCTGGGTAGATAATTATTATTTCTCTTTCCTCTACTAAATAATAATGATAAACCCAATAAAACATACCAAAAATTATGGAAAGAAAAATACTAATTTGAAATACCAATCTTTTACTCATATGTATATATGATTATTCTCTCATGTCACCCTTGATATATAAGTTATAAGCAATTTGATAAAAACTTATAGCTTCCTCTACCAAACTTGTAATATTGTCTACTTTCACTCTATCTTTTCCAGTTAGTTTATAGGTAATAGTTTTAGTTTTTGGACCTAATATTACTAAATGATCATCTTTCATAAAACCAAGTAATTGATAAGTACTGATAAACGCTCGGTTAGGAGGAGAATTTAATATATCCTGCCCGAAGAATTTACTATTATAAGAAAAATTTAACAATCCAAAAATAGTAGGAGCGATATCAATTTGGCTTGCTAACTTATCAACTATTTGGGGTGTTAATATACCAGGCGCATATATTAGTAATGGGATATGATATTTATTAATCGGAAGATCCGTTTTCCCAGCACTTGAGGCACAGTGATCAGCAGTAATAACAAAAAGAGTATTCTCAAACCAAGGCCGGGTCTTGGCGCTGTCAAGAAATCTACCAATTGCATAGTCAGTATATTTTACAGCTGCACTGCGTCCGCTCCCAGATGGTAAGTTAATCCTGTCTTTAGGAAAAGTATAAGGACGATGATTAGAAGTAGTCATGATCAAGGAAAAAAAAGCTTTCCCTTCTTGGTAATTTTGATCAGCTATCTCTAAAGATTTGTTTAATATATCTTCATCTGCTACCCCCCAAATATTGGAGAAACTTATCTCCTCGGGCTTGAGACTATTTCTATCCACTATATTATAACCATTACCTTGAAAATAGTCTTGTAAATTATCAAAATAACTATAACCCCCAAAAATGAAATTAATATTATACCCACGCTGCTTAAAGATCGTAGCAATATTAAATAATGATTGATTATTTGGCCTACGTATAATGGAAGAACCAGGAGTAGGAGGAACCGATAAGGTAATAGCCTCTAAGCCACGTACTGTTCTGGTCCCTACCGCATATATATTGGTAAAAAATATGCTTTCTCCCGCTAATTTATCTAAATTTGGAGTAATATTTTGCTTATTTCCAAATTGCCCCATAAACTCGCTACTCAAGCTCTCGACAGTAATAACAATAATATTATATTTTTTTATATAATCCTCTGATACGAATTTGCATGCATCGTTACTTGTCGCTCGCCTATTATCTATAGGCTTCGCTCCATCGCGCCTAGCAACAAAATTATCTGAGAAGATTATATTAGGAGAATTGGTAGTAATTCTGCGATTGATAGTAGAATTATCCAGGTACTGTGTTGCTTCCGTTGCTAAACTGGTTCGCACAATATTTAAGGCTTTCTGGTTATCAAGTACTGGAAAAAAACTATTATAATCCAAACTATTATGATAAAAAGCCGAGAAGAATTCATAATAACCATTTTTTCCTAATTCTAACGCATATTTATTAACACTGAAATTAATTTTATTAGGGTTATATAAATTAAAAGCCAGGAGAGCTAGTATTAATGAGGTAAGAGCGCTATAAATATTATTTCGTTTTTGTATACTGTTTAATTGCTTGATTATATATTTTCTAGAGCACAAGCTAATAAATAAACTAATTAGTATAATAGATAATAATATTGGAATATAAGGAACCGATTCTCTGATAGTGCCAATAATCTCATGGGTATAGATTAAATAATCCACAGCAATAAAATTAAATCTAGTGCCAAATTCATCCCAAAAAATTAGTTCGGCAATTGTGATAAAAATAAATAGAGTAATAATACTAAAATAGCTTGCAAAACCACAGAATAAATACAAAACTTTGTATTTACTTAAGAACTTATTGAATAAAATAGAGAGAATTAATATTATTGGCACAAAATAAAAGAGTGAAATCAAATCATTCAATATGCCAACAATAAAAATGGTAAATAAATCGGAATAGCTTATTACTTGTTCGAATAAAGCATATAAGCTCAATGAAGTACGAGTAATAAGCTGTAAAATGAGATATACTCTCACTATGGGATAATTAAAAAATGATTTTAGCATTGGATAAGGTTCTCTTAATCTAGTTTTCTGGTAATAATATTTCTCTCTTCCCAGCGTGGTTTGGAGGAGATATAACCCCTCTTTGCTCCATTTTTTCAATTATAATTGCAGCATTATTATAACCAATATTTAAACATCTTTGTATATAGCTAATTGTTGCTTTCCGTTCTTTTTGTACTATTTGTAAAGCCATTTTATAATGTTCTTCACGTCGTCTTTCAACCTCGCTCTCAGTATTTTCTAGTTTTTCTTCATCTTCTTCTACTTGTTGAGTTACTGCTGAAATATAGTCTGGCGTTCCAGTAGATCTTAGATATTCAGTAATTTTTTCTACCTCTTGATCATCAACAAATGGGCCATGCACTCTACTAATTTTTGCAGCATTCCCCATATATAACATATCTCCCATCCCAAGTAGCTGCTCAGAACCTTGCTCACCTAAAATAGTCCTACTATCAATTTTGGAAGTGACTTTAAAACTTATCCTACTTGGAAAATTTGCTTTTATTACCCCAGTAATTACATCAACCGAAGGTCGTTGAGTGGCCATGATAATATGAATACCAGCCGCCCGTGCCATTTGAGCAAGACGTTGTATTGATAATTCTATATCCTTCCCAGCGACCAGCATTAGATCCGCCATTTCATCAACAATTACCACTATAAACGGTAATTTTTGCATATTTATTTCAATTGTTTCATAAATTGGTTTTCCAGTATCGGGATCAAATCCTGTTTGGATAGTGCGCTCAATAGGCTTGCCTTCCTTAATTGCTTCTGAGATTTTACTGTTATAGCCGGCAATATTTCTAACTCCAATATTTGACATTGCTCGATAGCGGTTTTCCATCTCTTTGACTGCCCATTTCAGCGCTACCACCGCCTTAGTAGCTTCAGTAACTACGGGAGTTAAGAGATGAGGTATGCCATCATAAGCAGATAATTCTAACATCTTAGGGTCTATCATTATTAAACGACACTCTTCCGGGGTATATCGGTAAAGTAATGATATTATCATAGTATTAATTGCTACTGACTTACCCGAGCCGGTGGTACCTGCCACTAATAAATGGGGCATTTTTGCCAGATCAGCAATAAAAGGTTTACCTGCTAGGTCCTTACCTAAAATTAGAGGTAACATAATATGATTATCTTGATATTCAGAGGTCTCGATTAATTCTCTCAAGCAGAAGAAAGCTCTTTGCTTATTGGGTAATTCTATCCCTAATACATTCCGCCCAGGTATTACCGCTATTCTTGTTGAGATTGCTGATAAAGATCTAGCAATATCCTCAGATAAGCCAATTACTCTAGATGATTTGGTACCAGCAGCCGGTTCAAATTCATATAATGTCACCACAGGACCTTGACTAATATTGATAATTTGCCCTTTCACTCCAAAATCTCCCAAAACCGTAAGTAATATTTGAGAATTTTGCTGTAACTCTTCAGCGCTTTCCATCTTGATATTTTGGATATTAGCGGGTTTTAATAATTCCACTGGCGGTAAATTAGAGGTAAACTCTGTCTCTTTAGGGTAAGAAGATTGTTTAACGAAAGAAGGATTTATGTCAATATTATTATTAATTGATATTGATCGATCAGGGGTGATAGTCTCCTGGCTAATAGCAGAAGCTTTGCTGATTAACGTGTGATGATTCGAAGGAGAATTTGGCGATAATACTACTGGTGGCCCTGAAGAAGAGCCAATATTAAGAGCTGATATTAATTGCCTTATTCTTGCTAGGTTTTTCCATAGACTTAAAAAAGGTACTTCTATTAATAAAAATAAGAAAATACAGGTAGTCAGGAATAATAAATAAGGAATTCGGTAATCTAGCTGAATAATTAAGGGATAGATAAGAGTACCAATTGTTCCACCTGCACCCGCTGGTAAAGAATTGGTTTTTATCTTAGCACACAGAATAGATAAGGAAATAATGCATATTATCATTAGCATTATCCTGACACTGAGCCATTTTTTCTGCAAACGCCATAGGCTTAAGGACCAGAAAATACAACATAAGGGGAGCAAAAAGGAGGACAAACCAAAAATTTGGTAAAAAATATCTGCAATGTAAGACCCAAAATAACCTAGTAAATTACTAGGAAATTTATCAGTGACAGAATTAAATGAAGGATCTTCTGGGTTATAAGTTACTAATAATAAGGAAAGGAAGCACCCAAACAATATTAAAATAATAGATTGAAGTCTATTATTAGTCAGGATTTTATTTATATAATATAACACTGGAATCTGCCTAAAGATGAACCGCTATAGCCGTTGCTCAAGATCCTCAAAGAACTTGTATGTATAGGTGGATGCCGTATATCCGTATAATAGTCTCAGACAGGGACAGCTTCCTAATAATAAAAATTATCGTTCTGGGGTAAATACATTAAGCTCACATGCTAAGCAGCCCATTAAGTTATCAGGATCTTATCATTTTCCTATCTTTTTTGCAAGATTTTCTAGATAGCTTGCTATAGTACTTAAAGTTTCTGCAAGTTGTTCTTCTTGTTTCAGGGGAATTTTATTACTACTAGCATTGGTAATTTGATTATTTAAACTTTGTGCTTCCTCCTCCAGGCTGAGCGCTGCCATTACCAATAATAGTTCAAAGGAGGCGGAGAGATTAGCTTTTTTTATCTGCACTATCCTTTCATTTAATTTTATTCCCAGAATAGTCAATTCTTGTTCTGATCCCTCATTACATGCTAGTTGAAAAGTTTTACTCCCTAAGGTGATAGTGACTAATGACATCTGTTGTATACTCATTTGCTTTCAAGAATTATTTTTCATTTTTCAAGGAGGCGCGTGCTCATATAGCCAAAGTGATTTAGCTGGTGATACTTGAATTTCAAGGTAAGGTTGCGCAGCGTATAGAGAATACGTGAGCAGCCTCGATCTTTAGGGCACGACGACGCCAATTCTTGAAGTTCACCGAGTATATATATATTTGGGTGTATTAATAGGCCTCTTTCGCAGCTCGCATCTCCAAGGCGATTTGAAAGAGAGGAGGCCCGCAAATTCCCTGGGAGATACGAGCTGCGAAAGAGGCCTATTACAGAAGCAACTTATTAGTTATATACTAGATCACTTATGCAGGAAGTCTAGTGTCAAGTGCTTACCCAGTAGAGGAGAGTAAGTGAAAAATTACCGAAACTATTATTAACCCTAAAGTAGAAATAATAAGGAAGTGTTTTTTCCATTTATATTTAACAATTATTTGGTTATATTGATCGCGCAAAATAGTTTGTTTAGATGAGTTTTCTATTTGTTCTACCTCTTCTTCGTTTAGCGTTAAGGGTATCCTTAGATAATTTGAGTATAACTTAAGATACCCTTTGACATACACTGCCGCTGGTATGAGCTCTAATTTGCCTTCTTCCAGAGCTATTAAATATTGTTTTTTAATTTTTAAATAAGCCGCTACTTCTTCGATAGTTTTACCAGATTCTATTCGTGCATGTTTGAGAGGAGAAGTCATAGTATATTACTCAAGTTTACGCAAAAAAGTTTCGAATCTCTTATTTGCTAGAATTAACATATTTAAGTCCGTATTTTTTTGGACTCTGATTAATGTTACAAAATCCAAAAAAATACTTGCAAAACATTTATTATTATCAATCCATAAGTCTAAATCAACACTTATTTTGGAATTATTAATTATTTTTATTAATAATTGACGTTGTTTGTCATATAAATCATCTTTCAGTGATTGCGCTGATAATCTTCCCCAGTAAGTATCATTTGCTTGTTGCTCGCATACTTTACGTAACCAATCAATACTAAATTTAGTAGAAGTAGCAAAATATAAATTAGCAACCTCGATGTTTTGACGGTTGGTTTTTTTAGCAATATATATTATATCAAAAACTGATACTAGGCTATCCAGTGTGGCAACTTTGTTAGCTAACTCAGTGGCAAGCCCGTATGAAGTATATTGATTTACTTTCTCTTCAAATTTATTTCGTGCTTCCCCTAACAGCAAATTACCAACCACGGTGCTTAATTGTCGCGCTGGTTCATAAAATTCATTTATAGTATCACTAATATTAATCGGGGGTTCTATATGTTTTGCAAACCAAGCAATGCCTCTACGTATAATCTTAGCAATTTCAGTAAACATTTCAATCTTTACTTTATAATCTATCTTACTTGGTAATGATTCAACACTTGCCCATAAATTATCTAAATCAAAGATCTCACAAATAATAGTATATGAACGTATAATATTACAAAGGAGAGCCTCTGTTTCACGCTTTACTATATTAAGCGATGGCCCTCCTAGCTGATTTACAATTTTATTAGTGACCACGGTCCGGATAATTTCATGTTTCAAAGGGTGAGATAAGATTTCTTCCCGAAATGTATCTTGCATTATTTTAGGAAAATAATTTATTAGGTAAGATTCAAAATATTTATCCTGCGAAAATGTGGCAGTCATGAGATCATGGTAGACAGAACTTTTACTATAAGAGAGTAATACACAAAGCTCAGGGCGCGTCATAATTTCTTTATTAATAGCCCGTTTATTCAGTTCTTCTTTAGTGGGCAGAAATTCTATTTTTCTATTAATTAGGTTTGCTTCTTCTAAAGTATCAATAAACTGACTAAATATTCCAATATTTAAGGCAGGAGATGATTGCATAATGTTAAGCGCTTGGTTTTGTTTCTGATTATCAATTAAAACCAAATCTTCCACTTGTGTTGTCATCTCTAGTAGGTACTTGTTACGTTCTTGTAGAGTAATTTTTCCTGAAGTCACTGCCTGATTAAGGGCAATCTTTATATTTACTTCATGATCAGAGCAATCAACCCCTGCTGAATTATCAATAAAGTCAGTATTAACTCTACCTCCATGCTGACTATACTCTATGCGCCCTTGTTGAGAAACTCCAATATTGCCTCCTTCAGCAATTACTTTAGCTTTAATTTCACTACCATTTACTCTTAAATTATCATTTGCTTTATCACCTATTTCTAAATTATTTTCTATGGTTGCTTTTATATAAGTACCTATACCACCATTCCACAATAAATCAACTTCTGCCTGTAAAATTGCTTTAATAAGTTCTTCTGGCGATACTTCATACTTATCTATTTTTAATAATGCTTTAGCCTCAACCGATAAGGTAATAGATTTATTGCTTCGTTCGAATACTCCTCCCCCTGGGGAAATTACCTGTGGATTATAATCAGTCCAATTAGAGGTAGGGAGGTCAAATAAGCGTTTACGTTCATTAAAACTTAGTAGAGGATCAGGGGTAGGATCGATAAATATGTGCTTATGGTTAAAGGCCGCAATTAGTCTAATACTACTCGAACGAAGCATCCCATTGCCGAAAACATCGCCTGACATATCCCCTATACCAACAACGGTAATAGGATCCTTTTGGACATCAATATTCAACGAGTCAAAATGATGTACTACCGAGATCCAGGCACCCTTAGCAGTGATAGCTATTTTTTTATGATCATAGCCAACCGAACCACCCGAGGCAAAAGCATCTCCTAACCAAAAATTATATTCAGCAGCTACGCTATTTGCATAATCAGAAAAAGTCGCGGTACCTTTATCTGCTGCTACCACTAGATATGGATCTTCCGGATCATAGATAACTGTATCTCGTGGCTGTATAATTTTACTATCCACTATATTATCAGTTATATCCAGTAACCCACGAAGGAAGTTTTGATAACATTCTATAACTTTGCCTAAATATTCTTGAGGTGTCAGGTTATCCTGAGTGAAATTAATAAAAAATCCGCCTTTTGAACCAACAGGCACAATCACCGAGTTTTTAGTCATTTGCGCTTTCATTAATCCTAATATCTCGGTTCTGTAATCCTCTCCTCGATCTGACCATCTAATACCTCCACGTGCTACTTTTCCTCCCCGTAAATGAAGAGCTTCAAAATCATTAGCATACACAAATATTTCTGCAAAAGGTACTGGCAGCGGTAGGTTCGGTATTTTATGTGAATCAAATTTAAAAGAAAAATAATTTTTACTTGTGATGCCGTTATTAGAACTTGCTTGATAGCAATTAGTTCTTACCATTGCGTCGATAATATCAATCATCGTTCTTAAAACTTTATCTTCACTACTGCTATTAATCTTATTAAGGTAATTAATCATATTGATTTTTATAGATTTTACCTGTTGCTCAGAGCAGCTTATAGGATTAAATTTAGCTTCAAATAATTCAACTAGCATTTTTGTGTATAAGAAATGCTTTGTTAACGTTAATTGTACATAGCCTTTACCATATGCAAAACCTGTTTGATGTAAATATCGCGTTAATGCTTTAATCAGCTTCACTTGCCACCAATTAAAGCCAGATAACACTATTAATTTACTTAAAGAGTCATTAGCCAAAAGCCCAGTAGCCATCTTATCTAATGCTTCTTCTACATTTTGTTTCACTAGTTGGATATCACCTTCAATAGGAATGAGAGAATTAAGTGCAAATTCATATATCCAACTCTCTTGAATATCTCCTCCACTTCTAATAAAAAAGCTTTGTTCATCTATTGCTTTAAAACCTAGATTTTCTATAGGAGGTAATAAATCGGATAGGGCGAGTTCAGGAGCCGGACTATAAATTTTTAAACAGAAATTTTCTGTATC
Organism: Candidatus Tisiphia endosymbiont of Beris chalybata; assembly: GCF_964026555.1. Lineage (NCBI taxonomy): Bacteria > Pseudomonadati > Pseudomonadota > Alphaproteobacteria > Rickettsiales > Rickettsiaceae > Candidatus Tisiphia > Candidatus Tisiphia endosymbiont of Beris chalybata. The sequence goes on from NZ_OZ032159.1 coordinate 569,480, forward strand.
TATAGGGATCAAGTTAAATGTGGATTTATTACGAAGGCTAGCTTCTTTGAGATATTCAATATCTAAAATTCCTGTTTGACCATTAAATTTTTCTCTATAATCCGCAGAAAATATTGTGTTATAAAATTTAAAATTAATACCTCCCTCATATTCCCCAAATTTTTTAGATAATTTATGAGCAAAATCCTCCTCCCAACGGGTCGAAAGCCTATCTAATTCCTGCTCTATTGTATCAAACTCAAAATTGATTTGATTAATATTGGATACTTGCAGCGTAATAAACAAATAAGAAAAATTTTCTGCTACTTCGGTAACGTAATCTTCTAAGATTTGACCTTTAAATATAGTAGATAAATATGAACTTATAGCACTATGTATTTCTGGAATTAAACGATCTCTGGTAAGAAATATGATGATATTAAGAAAGGTACCAGACCAATCTTGCTGGATAAATAACTTCAGTTTCTTACTCACTATCCCGGACAACACATTCAAGCACATACAGTATAAATCATTTTCATCTATCTGAATTAAGGCATCTCGCGGTAAAGTTTGAACTATATTTTTTAATTTTTTTATATTATACCCATTAGGAGTAAAGGCTGCTCTATTTAAGACAAATTGTAATTTTTGCCTTAATATAGGAATAGTAGTAATTGGTTGATAATATACCGTAATACTATATAAACCAAAAATTATACTACCGAAGACATATTGTCCGTTCTGGTCAATATTCTTAATTAAAATGTAGTCTATCAAATTATTTTTATGTACATTTGATATAGTGTTGGTTTTCCCTAAAATTATTAGTTGTTCTTTATAAGAAGAATGGGTAGAGCGCTTGATAATATTCACAACTTCTGCCTTATTATCTTGCCATATTGTTTTGACGCCAATTTCTGATAAGAAATTTTGAGTAGTTAAGTCAAAATCAATCATACCTAAGAAGGTAAAATTATCGTGTTTTAACCAATTTAAGAAATCAAGAGATTCATTATAAGCTAAATTTTGCTTAGTATATAATAGATGCTCACTTTGAATGGCGTTGACGATTAGGTCTATTTTGTCTAGGATTATATGCCATACATTATAGGTAGTATCTACTTGATCTAAGACCATATTTAAAGAGGAACTTAGAGATGAGATAGCGGCTTCATCAAAATTTCCAAGTAAGGTGATGTGAACCAGAGATTCTCTATGGCTGTTATTTTCTCCAGGCTCTACTATTTTCTGTAATTGACCCATACTATTTCGGATGCTGGATATTACTGGATTAAGCAGAAATTTAGCTTTTAAGTTAAGATTTATTAATAAACAATTGATTGAGTCAATTATGAATGGTTTATTATCATTTAATAATAAAATATTAATAGCAGGATTATTTTCAATTATAGTATTAACTACCTGCAACTTCCGCGTATTAGGAGCCCGTTGCTTAAAAAATTCGAAAGCATCCACTGCTAAATTGCCAAATAATTCTTGCCTATCTTTAAACTCATAATCTATGGGAATATAGTCTAGAAATTTCTGTATAAATTCACTATAAAGTTCATCAGTATTTTGCATTTTACTAAGATTGAAAATTTCTGATTTATAATTAGGGACTTGACAAGTAAGCTTGCTTAACGCTAAAGAAGTCTTTTCAACGGTCATATTGATTACCATGATATTTTTATTAGCAGGAGGGTAGAAGGCTCAAAGCGCTTTCATCCTGTGCTCAAATCTAACTCGAGGGATCATGCGAGTATACTCTTCGCCTTTCAAGAGTTGTTGTTTCATTTTATCAAAGTTTCACGTGCTCACGTACTTAGTTATACGCTCCGCGCGCTCACCCGTGGCAAATAAAATGATGGCTTTTGAAATCCATTGAGTATATTCCTACAAATTTGCAGATTGCATTATCAATTTTGTAAATTTTCGCATTATATATTATAGAATGGAAAATCAGTTGTAGAATAGCTCGGAAACATTGAGCTATACTGCTCGTACTTCAAGAATTGGATTTTATTTTTAATGGCGAGCGCGCAGCGTACATGCCAGTACGTGAACACGTGAGTCCATGATAAAATAAAAAAACAATTTTTGAAGTACGAGCAGTATATACTAGTGAAATTTCTTGAGTATATTATATTAAATAATAAAAGTTGCCAAATATTTTTTAAGTTAAAAATTTTCTTAACCTTACTTTTAAACTATACTCTTTTAATCTCAAGCAAATGAGTATACGCAATGGATTGCAAGAGCCATCATTTTATTTGCCAAGGGTGAGCGCGCGGAGCGTATAACTCAGTACGTGAGCACGCGAAACTTTGATAAAATGAAACAACAACTCTTGAAAGGCGAAGAGTATACGTGAATTGAAAGGAATCAATATAGTGGACACTATTTTTGCGCAAAGTTCTAAGCCTGGCAAAGCCGGAGTGGCAATTTTTCGGATTTCTGGCCCAAAAAGCTTAGAAGCTTTAAAGTATTTGCTAGAACATGATAATTCAGAATTTATCCCAAGAGTCATGTATTATAAAAAACTTATTACCCCCAAAAATCATGAATTAATTGATAATGCCATGGTAGCTTATTTTCAGGCACCAGCAAGTTTTACTGGCGAAGATGTAGTAGAAATATATACCCATGGAAGTATAGCCATCGCTGCCATGCTTAGTAAGGAATTATTAAATATTGCAGGAATAAGGCTAGCAGAAGCTGGGGAATTTACACGCCGGGCATTTTTAAATAATAAATTTGACTTAACCGCGGCCGAAGGTATTGCAGATTTAATTGAAGCAGAAACGATTTGGCAACATAGACAAGCTGTAAAACAATTTGGCGGGGAGCTAGAAGAGCTTTATAATAGCTGGAAAAAATCTCTACTTACTATCATTAGCTTATTAGAAGCATATATTGATTTTCCAGATGAAGATATACCACAAGATACATTCAAGGAGGTTGTAGACTTAGCTACCCAACTTAAAAATACTATCAATAAACATCTTAATGATAACAGACGCGGGGAGTTATTACGCAGCGGTATCAAACTCACTATCCTTGGTGCTCCCAATGTTGGCAAATCTAGCTTACTGAATTTTTTAATGCAAAGAGATGTCGCTATTGTGTCGGAGATTGCAGGCACAACTCGGGATGTTATTGAAGGACATTTGGATATAGGGGGATATCCCATTATATTGCAAGATACCGCTGGTATAAGAGCAAGTCAAAATATAATAGAATTAGAAGGAATTAAGCGAGCAATTAATACAGCAAAAATAGCAGATATAAAAATAATTATGCTTGACGCTGTACAATTAAGCCAATCCTCTTCATATATTGAGGAATTGCATAGTATTACAGCGTTAATAGATCAAAATACTATCATATTAGTAAATAAAATTGACTTATTTCCTAATAAAATAGAGCAAGATTTATTGTCACCTCTATTAATTTCTTTAAATAAAGACTATGTACAAATTTCGATAAAAGAAAATATTGGTTTAAATGAATTATTAAAAAAGATTGAACATATCGCCCATAATATAGCAGGCTTAACGGAACTACCTCATATTACGCGGCAGCGACACAGACGTCAGGTAGAACAAGCCTTAGAATATTTAGAAAGCTTTAATATGAATAATGACTTAGTGCTAGCTACTGAGGATATTAGAATGGCGATTAGAAGTCTTAGTAATATTACCGGCAAAATTACGGTAGAAGAAATATTAGGAGAGATATTTAGTAATTTTTGTATAGGGAAGTAGCATTGAGGACGTATACTGCTCGTACTTCAAGAATTGGATTTTATTTTTAATGGCGAGCGCGCGCAGCGTATAGCTTGTATCATTATGATATAGACACAATAGTGTGCTGGCCAGTATAGTAGTCATGGATACTTGAAGGTAAATACCTGTACACACCTTAATGGCCTATACTATACATGCCAGTACGTGAGCACGTGAGTCCATGATAAAATAAAAAAACAATTTTTGGAAGACGAGTAGTATATGATTCAGCCCATAACCCAAGAACTATTAGAGTTAATAAATAAGTGGCAGCAATATTTAAAATTACAAAAAAATTATTCTGAACATACTATTGTCTCTTATAAGCATGATTTATTAAATTTTTTAGGTTTCATCAACCAATATAGCGCTGAAATGGTGACACTTCACTCTATTAAGCTGGTAGATATACGGTTAGTACGTAGTTGGCTTGCTAAAAGACAACAGGGCAATTATGTTGCGGCTTCTAACAGCAGAAGCTTATCTGCCGTAAAGAACTTCTATAAATATTTAGAAAAAATCAATATTATAGCTTGCCATGCTATTATTGCGATTAAACATCCTAAAAAAGCGCAGATACTCCCCAAGGCCTTATCGCAAGAGGATTCTTCTTTATCTATCCAGCATATTGATGCTTTTGCCTCTTTAGAGTGGGTGGAGATAAGAAATAAAGCCCTTTTAGTGTTAATATACGCTACAGGTCTACGGATCTCTGAAGCTCTATCAATAACCAAATCTCATTTCCAAAACTCAGATTTGCTTAAAATAATAGGAAAAGGCAATAAAGAGCGACTCATCCCTTGGCTGCCAGTGGCACGGATTTTAATAGAAAAATATTTAAGTAAATTACCGTATAACCTTAATGACACCGACCCTATATTTAGAGGACAATTAGGAGGAAAGCTGCAGCCAGCAGTATTTAATCGAGAATTAATAAAATTACGTCGAGTTTATGGCCTACCTGAACATCTCTCGGCTCACTCTTTTAGACATAGTTTTGCTTCGCATTTACTTGAAAACGGTGCAGATATGCGATCAATTCAGGAATTACTGGGGCATAAAAGTTTATCCTCTACCCAACGTTATACTAAAATTAGTTTGCAACATTTAGAAAATGTATATAATATTGCTCATCCAATAACAAAAGCGGATAAAAGAATATTATAATCTTCTTGCCTTAACTTTTGATTATACGTTATATTGTTTAAAATTTCCTTAAACAATGAGGTTAGTATGCCTAAAATTATTTTACCACAAGGTTATAAACCTTCTAATGATGAAGAATATATGAATTCTTATCAATTAGAATATTTTAGGCAAAAGCTTCTTATCTGGAAAAATTCTTTGTTAGAGGAATCCCGGGAAACATTGCTACACCTGAAAGAGGAAAATTGGAATGAGCCTGACCTTAATGATCGCGCTTCCATTGAGACTGATACGGCAATTGAACTACGCACCAGAGATAGGTATCGTAAACTGATTGATAAAATTGATGAAGCCGTGCTGAGAATAAGTAAGAATGAGTATGGCTATTGTGAAGAAACTGGTGAACCCATAGGGCTAAAACGTTTGGAAGCAAGACCTGTTGCCACTCTCTGTATTGAAGCGCAGGAACGCCATGAAAACTATGAAAAACAACATACAGATAGCCCTGATGAATAAATGGCCAGATGAATGCAGTGCCTGAGCTGAGTAGTATACCTATTCTTCTTACTAAGCAATAAAAGATTAAAGGATTATTATGTCACTCCAAGAGAAAGAAAATAGAAAGCAGCAAATACTTGGCTTGTATGATAAATATATGGTATTTGCTGGTATATTAGGGCAATATTTATTTTATTCGCAAGCATATAAAATTTTTACTACCAAGAGCGCCAATGATTTATCACTGGATGGTTTTCTAGTAGTAATTATTGCGACTTTAAGCTGGCTGGTATACGGTATATTACACAGTAAACCTCCTATTATCATAGCTCAGCTAGTTGCACTAATAGGTATGACACTGGTCATTATTGGGATACTCCTGTACTCCACTTAAGTTCTAGGTTCTTCAAGAATTGACGTAGTCGTGCCCTTTCAACCTGCGCTGCTTACGTATACTGCTCGTACTTCAAGAACCATAATTTTATTTTAAATGGCGAGCGCGCGCAGCGTACATGCCAGTACGTGAGCACATGAGTTCACGATATAAAATAAAAAAACAATTCGGCAAAGTAAGTAGTATACTACCTCTTCATTTACAAACAGTATGCTCATTTGAGCAGCTAAATTATTTTACTCATCTGATTAAAGTTGTAGGAATTCCTTTATTATGCACAATAAAGAATTAAAATGGTACTATTATATTATTGCTTTAGTTTCTCCTTTTACTAACGCCGCAAATTATGTGCTCTCTAAATATGTAATAGATGAAGTGTCTCCTATTACGCTATTGTTTTTTAGATGGTTATGTGCACTATTAATTTTAACTCCTTTTGCAATTAAATTATTTATTAGAGAATTTAATAATATACGTGCTAACTGGCGAATTTTATTTATTATGGCCATTTCAGGAATAGTTTTATTTAATTTTTTTACTTATCTGGCTCTTCGCTATACTACTTCTACTAACGTTTCTATTATTATTAGCATTTTCCCGATATTAGTACTAGTTTTAGGGGCGATAATAGATAAACAAAAATTAGTACTCTCTCAAATGTATTCTATATTATTTTCTTTTACGGGAGTAATAATTATTGTAACTAAAGGAGATATTTTACAAGGAGTAACAAATTTATTTAGTAATAGCGGAGATTTTATAACTTTAGCGGCGTCAGCAAGTTTGGCTATATACGTATTTGCTGCTAAGTTTAAACCTCCAAATTTGTCCTATTATAGTTTTCTTTATTCTATTATCCTTATAAGTACGATGTTAATTTTACCGGTTTATTTATTGGATATCTTCTATTTTCAGATTGTATCTGAAATAAATATCTTAAATGTCGGTGTTATTTTTTGTATAGCTATAGGGGCGTTAATAGGATTAATGGCACTTAACTTAACTGTAGTAAAAATTGGAGCAAATATTTCTGCGATATTATTTTATACATCTCCATTATTTACTACAATTATGGCAATGGTAATTTTAGGAGAAAAACTTGAATATTTTCATCTTATAGGTATGTTAACTATATTATGTGGGGTTAATATTCCATTAGTAGGACGGTTTTTTAAGAAAAAAAGTTATCCTCCAATACCTTAGTAAAAAAGTACAAAATGATAAGCAATAATTTTATTTTAAAACTGGCAATTCGCTATTTTAGAGCTAAAAAAAACGAACGGTTTGTTTCAATTATTTCTGGTTTTTCTTTAATAGGGATAACTATAGGAGTAGCTGCCTTAATAGTAGTGATGTCCGTTATGAACGGTTTTCACCATGAGTTAACCAAAAATATTATAGGCCTAAGCGGAGATATTACTATTATCCCTCTACAACGTTCTATTAACGATTATAGCGAAGTCAGGAGGAAACTACTTACTCTTCCTTATATTAAACACATCACCCCAGGGATAATGGGTCAAGCTCTTGCTCTTGGCCCTAGAATGAATAGTGGAGTAATTATTAGAGGATTAGATTTAGCTGACTTAAAACATAAAAATGAAATTCTTCATAATACTAATGCAGGTAGTTTTAATGATTTCACCAGTAAAGATGTAGTAGCAGTAGGTATGGAACTAGCTTACAATTTAGGGCTGCAGGTAGGTGGAAAAATAAAGCTAATCTCTCCGAATTCAATTTCTACTGTTTTTGGTAGTATGCCTAGGTCAAAGGAATTTGTAGTTATTGCTATCTTTACTAGCGGTATGTATGATTATGATGCTGCCACAATCATAATGCCTCTTATAGCTGCTCAAAATTTCTTAACTTTTGAGCATGATATTAATTTGATTGAAATAACAACAAATCAGCCAGCAAATGCAGAAATATATGCTTTAGAGATACAAAGGCTGTTAGGAAATAACTTTACCGTCAAGAGTTGGCAAAGAACTCACACACAGTTTTTAAGCGCTTTAGCAGTGGAAAGAGTGGTTATGTTTACTATTTTATCATTAATAATTATGGTAGCCGCTTTTAATATTATTTCGAGTTTATTTATGTTAGTTAAAGATAAAGTATCGGATATTGCAATCTTGCGTACTATTGGTGCTACTACTCGACAAATTATGCTAATTTTCATTTGTAATGGTATGTTGATTGGTTTGATAGGAACAGGTTTAGGCACAATATTAGGTGTAGCTTTTGCTTATAATATCCAATCTATTAGAAATACTTTAGAAACAATTACGGATACTAAAATATTTGAAGCGGCTGTTTATTATTTATATAGTTTGCCTTCAGAAGTGAGAGCAGGAGACATATTGTTAGTTTCCTCTATTTCAATAGTACTTTGCTTCTGTGCTACTATTTATCCTTCTTATAAGGCTGCTAAGTTAAATCCAGTAGATGCGCTACGTTATGAGTAAGATAGTATTAACGTTACAAAATGTTGCTAAGAACTACAAACAAGGTAAGGCTAACATTGAGATACTTAAGGATATAAATCTGACTATACGTCAGGGAGAGATCGTAGCAATAATTGGTAGTTCTGGAAGTGGTAAATCCACTTTACTGCATATAGCTGGCTTGCTTGATAGTCCAGATAGAGGCAAGGTAGAGATCACCCCTAGTACAACCTCACCAAATAACCATAATTTAAATAACCCTAATTTAATTAGGCTGTTGCATATAGGATTTGTTTATCAGCAGCATCATTTATTGAAAGATTTTACCGCTTTAGAAAATGTAGCTATGCCGAAGTTAATAGCAGGTAGTGATTATCAACTAGCCCTTAAAGAAGCAGAAAAATTACTGATAGAATTAGGTTTATCCGGCAAAAAGGATAATATGCCTGGAGAATTGTCGGGAGGGCAACAACAAAGAGTTGCTATCGCTAGAGCTTTAATTAATAACCCATCGGTTGTACTGGCCGATGAACCCACCGGTAATCTAGATATAATTGCTGCTGGAGAAGTTTTTGAACTGTTTCTTAATCTGACCAAACAAAAAAATACGGGGATGGTTATGGTAACTCACAATCATCAGTTAGCATATAAAATGCATAGAGTATATGAATTGAGAGATGGTATGCTATATATAGTTAATTAATAGCTTCCTGCATAAAAATCTAGTGGGTGATTTTGTTGTCAAAACGTAGCCTGACGCTCCTCATGTACATTTGAGTACGTAGTTCGGCTTCGGCTTCGTTTTGCCTAAAAATCCCGAGCGCTTTTTCGACTTATGCAGGAGGTCTAATGTCTCAGTATAGGGATGGCGCGTTGCTCATAAATTAAATTTTAATATCATTATTGCAATAATATTAAAGTTTTATAATTTTTAAAATTAAGAATTATTGACTCACATTTTTATAAGTGCTAACATAGAATTAATATACTGACATGTGCTAAACAATTATCAAACTTTAACTTTAATACTTATATAGAAAATAAAGGATAATTGACTTTAAGTTCAATTCACTTACATTTTAGGGAAATTACAATGATTGATAAAAATACAACACACTTTCTGGAAATGATGAAAAATTTTATGAACCCAGAATTTTATATAAACTCTCTAAAAAGCCTACCCGCTACAGATTTTTCTACTATGTCTGAGACAATAAGTAAAAGTGCAAAAATTATGTCTACTACTACCCAGATTGCAGCTGAAGCCTTACAGGCAATGATACAAAAAAATTCTGAAGCTTTCCAGGTGGGCACTACGAATATGCTCGATTCAGCAAAAGAAGCTATGTCTTCCGGAGATATAAAGCAAGTCAGAGATTTTCAACAAAAATATTTTAAATTTGCTTGCGAAACCTCAATTAATAACGCTAAGGATTTTGCCAGCATGGCTTATGATGCGTCAGCGAAAATAATTGACACCGTAAATGGCGTGGCTCAAGAAGTATCACAAAACTGGGACCATATGGACCAGAAAGTTTAAATCTATATACTAGACTTCCTGCATAGGTCGAAAAAGTGCTCGGGGTTTTTAGGAAAAACGAAGCCGAGCCGAACTGGGCATTCAAATGTACATAAGGAGTATCAGGCCACGTTTTGACAACAAAATCACCCACTAGCTCTACTTTTAAGCAGGAATTCTAGGTTCTGTGAAGGTTTCCTATCTAATAATATTCCAAACAAATAATAAGTTATGACTATCACTTCCTTTGTTAATTTGTTGCGTAAAGATAGTTATAAAAATTTACATATCTTTTTAGTTGGGGTCTGCATTTTTGCTTTGGCTTTTGCTTATGTCATAGAATATATATTAGGGGTTACTCCCTGCCCCCTATGTATATATCAACGATTCCCTTATTTATTCATAATTAAAATCTCTTTTGTAGCGTTAATAATCAAAAAAATCAGTAAATATAGCTTATTTTTTATTGTTTTAAATCTATTAGGCTCCTGTCTTTTAGCAGGATATCATAGCGGAGTAGAAAGAGGAATATTCCAACCTAGCGCTCTTTGTTCTACTTTGATTCATATTCCTAAACATTTATCTATAAACGATATTAGAAAGATGTTTTATAGCCAACCTATTTCTTCTTGTAATCGAGCAACAGTAAAATTTATAGAATTATCAATGAGCGAGTGGAATTTGTTACTTAATATTTTCTTATTATTATTAGTGCTTATGATTTGGTGCTATCCCGCTATTATTAATCCTATACTGAAATAATCTATCGATTTGGCTTTGAAAATGCACGGCGAAGGGGGGCTCCTTCTGTAGGCAGCCCCATAAAAAATTGAGTGAGCTATCACTTACTTTAACTATTACGCTAATAATTCAAACTAACCATTGCTATGTTAGGCATCTTTAGTTTATAATTTCCTAATATATTAAACAAGGTAAGAAACACTATGAATAATACAGCCAAAATTTTGTTGTTAAGTGCAACTTTTTTACTGCAAGGATGCGCTACGGTTTTTTCTGGCACTACTCAGCCTATTAACATTAAGGTAGTAGAGAGCAATACTAACGCATTATTAGCAGATTGCAATTGTATAGTAACGGATGGAGGCGGGGGTCAGCAAGTTTTAGCCACAAACCCTGGAGTAGTAAGAGTGAGTAAAGCCCAAGGTGGAGTACAGGTTACTTGCCAAAAAGCGGGATATAGGCAACTTAATACTAGTGTAGGTGATAGTTTTAATGCCACAACTATTGTGAATGTTCTTTTCTGGCCTGGTTTCATAGTTGATGCAGTAACAGGGGCTTATAAGAAACTACCCTCACATTATGTAGTTTCTATGCAAAAGATATAATCTTTAAGTCAAAAATCAAGGTATCTACTCGATTCCAAGAAATTTCATTTTATTTTAAGGAGTGGGTGCATAAAAGCATTATATACTACTTTAGCAACCACCCTTTAAGATAAAATAGTCTTCTTTCGAAACTCGCACCCGCGCAGGGAATTTGCAGGGAAGTTTGCGCAGTATATAGTAAATACGTGAACAACTAAACCCTGCAAAAATATGTATCACCAGCTAATACTAATTATCTTCCAAAATAGAATTAATATAATATAATGAGTCATAGAATCTATCACTAGTTGGCATTGGATTATTAATCCTATTAATTCTATTGTGAAAGATAATTAATATAAATAGCATAGGCTATAGTCACTTAGGTTGAATTAGATACTAGGCACGAGGAGTGAAGCCTAGGAGATACTAGGTAAGCGACGAGCAACAACGTAGCTAGTAACCTAAGTGACTATATGACGCAAATGGCGAGCGTTAGGCCATGTCTTAAAGATTAAATTACTGACTTTATGCAAAAAAAGACTATACTCCTCTTTCGATGAATTTGCTGCTAGGCGCGATGGAGCGGAGCCGATTAAATAACAGGTGAGCTATTTGAGCAACGACGCATGCAAATTCATCGAAAGAGGAGATATTATACCATTTTCCAAAACTAAATTAGCACTAGGAGTACAAGTGCCCTGCACCGGAGCGTACATATTAGTACATAAGGAGGGAGCTCATGAAGTAAGGCGACGTGATGATTAGTTTTCGGAAATAGTATTAGAATACTTTCGAAACTCGCATTGAGCAGGGAATTTACAGAATAGACTCCCTTCGAAATACGCACCGCGCAGGGAATTTGAAGGAGATGAGGCGCGCAAAACGGCAGTGTACTTAAGCAGCTGAGGATCCCGCGTAGTCTCATTTTCCCAATTACCAGCTCGAGTGCGAGTTTCGCAAGAAGTCTAAATAACTTTAGAGCTATCCTTACCTTCCCTTTAAGTAATATGTGATTTTGCGTCTAAAGCCTCCTTCAAATTCCTTACTCAATGCGAGTTGCGAAAATATTCTATTAATACTCTTAAAAATTTCAACCTATAGGTTCTATTGTGTCTAATTTAGTTCAACAAAATTTAATCCCAATCAGCATTGAAGAAGAAATGAAAGGTTCTTACTTGGATTACGCTATGAGTGTAATAGTTAGTAGAGCAATTCCAGATGTCCGTGATGGTTTAAAACCAGTGCACCGTAGGATACTTTATGCAATGTACGAAGCCTCATATCATTTCAATAAGCCATATCGTAAGTCAGCTAGGATCGTCGGAGACGTCATGAGCAAATACCACCCCCATGGTGATGCTGCAATATACGATTCTTTAGTAAGGATGGCGCAAGATTTTTCTTTAAGGCTAATGCTAATTGACGGACAAGGTAATTTTGGTTCGATGGATGGGGATCCTGCTGCGGCTATGAGATATACAGAATCAAGATTAGCTAAAATTGCGCATACTTTAGTTGAAGACATTGATCAACAGACCGTCGATTTCATCCCTAACTATGATGGCTCAGAGCAAGAGCCCGTAGTCCTTCCTTCCATGTTTCCTAATCTTTTAGTAAATGGGTCTAATGGTATAGCTGTAGGGATGGCTACTAACATACCTCCTCACAATTTAGCAGAGATTATTGATGCTTGTTGCTTGTATGTTGATAATAACGATATAGAACTATTAGAGCTCCTATCGGTAGTTAAAGGCCCCGATTTTCCAACTGGTGGAATTGTACTAGGTACTAGCGGGATTAGGGCAGCTTACCTTACTGGTAGAGGTAGTATTGTCACCAGAGGACGTACTGAAATTGAAGAAATCTCTAGTAATAGGCAAGCTATTATTATTACCGAAATTCCCTATATGGTTAACAAAGCTAAGCTAGTAGAAAAAATTGCAGAATTAGTAAAAGAAAAACGTATTGAAGGGATTAGTGATTTAAGAGATGAATCAAATAAAGCCGGCATCCGAGTAGTAATAGAACTGAAAAGAGATGCAGTTACAGAGGTAGTGCTGAATCAAATCTATTCTTACACCCAGCTGCAAACTAGTTTCGGAGTCATTATGTTAGCTCTAAAAGATGGGCTGCCAAAAGTCATGAACTTAAAAGAGGTAATAGCTGCTTTTATTAACTTTAGAGAAATAGTAATCACGCGCCGAACAATTTATTTGTTAAATAAGGCACGAGATAAAGCACATATTTTACTCGGTTTAACAATTGCTGTTAGTAATATTGATGAAATTATTAGGATTATTAAATCCTCGCCTGATCCAGTTACTGCCAAAGAGCAGATAATGAGCAAAACTTGGGATGCATCGAATATAATGAGCCTAGTGAAGCTCGTTGATGACAGGGCTATGCACGCTGTAGACGGTAGATGTTATTTTACTGAAAGCCAGGCAAAAGCAATACTTGAAATGCGTCTGCAACGTTTAACTGCTATGGAAAAAAATAAATTAGAAAAAGATTTAGCTGAATTAGCCCAGGAAATCACCAATTATCTTACTATTTTAGGTTCGCGGGAGAAATTATTAGAAATCTTAAAAGCGGAACTAATTAGAGTTAAAGAAGAATTTGCTACCCCCCGTCTTACTAGTATAGAAATAGGAGATTTTGAGCAAGATATTGAAGATCTTATTCAGCGCGAAGAAATGGTAGTTACTGTAACATTGGGGGGTTATATTAAACGCGTACCTCTTGCTACTTATAGAGCTCAAAAACGGGGGGGTAAAGGCAGGTCTGGCCTATCAATGCGCGATGAGGATATTACTACCCAAGTCTTTGTTGGCAGTACTCATACACCCATGTTGTTTTTTTCTAATATTGGCCAAGTATATAGCTTAAAATTGTATAAATTGCCTCTGGGTAACCCACAAAGTAAAGGCAGGCCTATAGTGAATATTTTACCGTTAAAAGAAGGGGAACATATTAGCAACATTATGCCATTACCTGAAAATCAGGATGAATGGGATACTTTAAATATTATTTTTGCTACCAGCCAGGGTAATATTAGAAGGAATGATTTATCAGACTTTAAGCGTATACAGTCAAATGGTAAGATTGCGATCAGGCTAGACGATAATGACCGTTTAATCAATGTTAAAGTTTGCCGCGATGAAGACCATGTGTTACTGGCGACTAAACTTGGAAAAGCTATAAGGTTCCCTGCCAGTTCAGTAAGGGTATTTAAAAGCCGTACCTCTGATGGGGTAAGGGGGATGAAATTAGGAGAGCTAGATTGTGTAATATCTATGACTATATTAAAAGGAATATTAGTGAGCATGGAAGAGCGAGAAAGCTATTTATCAATTCCTTTAGAAATGAGGCGAGCAATAACAGATGGTAAAGAATTCTCTCCAGAAGAGCTAGGAGTAAATTTAAGTAAGGAACAAGTGCTAGAAATGGCTTCTTCCGAAGAGTTTATTTTAACTGTGACTGAAAATGGTTTTGGGAAAAGAAGCTCAGCATATGAATACCGTATTACCAACCGTGGTGGTAGCGGAATAGTGAATATGGATGTATCAAATAAAACTGGTTTGGTGGTTGCCGCAATGCCTGTTGCTATGACCGATGAATTAATGCTAATTACTAATAACGGTAAGTTAATTAGATGTAAGCTCGAATCAGTACGGATTACTGGCCGTAATACTAGCGGGGTAATATTGTTTAAAACTGAGAATGGTGAAAAAGTAGTATCTGCCTCGTTAATTGCTGATAATTCAGAAGAAGAGCTAGATAAACAAGATCCTGCAGTAGATGAAGAGAGGGACAACAACAAAATCATCCACTAGACCGACATCCACCAGATAGGGCTTATGAAGGAAGTCTATTTTTTATAGTCTGCCAGTTGAATTATATTAGGTTCACTAAGCTTAGTAACTTTAGGGTTAATAGTATTGCGAGGGATAAGATGAGGAATTTTGATAGAAGTAGAATTGATACCTTTTTTTTGTGAGGCACTTATTATGATCCCTAATTTTTTAGCCAATCTCTTGACCCCTTCTTCCTCTAAAAAAAATAAATTACCCTTTTTACTGTATAAAGGAATCACGCCATATCCCTCATCGATTATCAAGAAATTTATCCAATCCTCCCTTGCTACAATATGGATTGTTAGGAACTTATTACTAGATAACCTATTTATAGAATTCTCGATTACCTGAAATAAAATTAATGATAACAATAACTTATCAGTTTCGACGCAGAAATCTTTATCCTCTTCAGGAAAAAAAGCTATTTCCTTTTCTAAGATTTCATAATTAAATATAGTGAATAACTCTTTTACTAGATTGCTAATATTTACCTCAGAAATATTTAGGTAAGTGAGCAGACTCCCGTCTAAGCTTGCTAAAGCATTAAGATTTTGTTTTATAAGAAACTTAATATGGTTAGCACTACCGCTATTAATTATTAATTCCTCATTAGCTTGTACTTCCCTTAATGCATCTTTTATCCTGAGCCAAATCTGTAAAAGAAACTCAAGATATAATTTATTTGATTCTTTCTGGGCCTTTAATAACATACTGAGGTCATTATTCTTTTTATGGAGATTTGCGATCTGCTGACTACAAGCTTCTACTTTTTTTATTTTGTTTTCTAATTTAATCTTTAAATCTTTAAATTTAAAGTTAGTATATTTTCGCAAGTAGAAATAAATAAATAGTATACCAAATAATAGGTTAGCCCCCCCTATCACATATTGGTTAATATAGTGATTTAATTTATTTTTAAGGGCTTGGTGTCCGGTAATTAAGAAATTAGTCGCCTCTTGCTTGAGATATTGCTGATATAGATCCATGACTATATTGGTATCTCTTAATTCTCCCTGGGCAATATTTTTATACTTGCTAATATTGATATTATCCCATATTCCTAAAATTATTAACTCGGGATTATTAGATATTTTATGTGCAATAAAAAAAGTGTTATTATTTTTTTTTACTAATTTAGGGGTATTAAGGACTATATTATTAAGTAACTTATAATATTTAGAATGATTAAGCATTCCTTTTTTCTTGAAGGTGTTCTGATTATACAAGACAACTATAGATTTAAATATTAAATTTTTCGTGCTAAATTTAAGCAAACGGTGCATATCATTTATCACCGATACTATTTCCTGCGGGTTAGGAATTGTTAACTTTTCTTCAGCCAAGCGTAAGATTAAATATGCCTGGAAAAAAAATTCTTTATATTTTTTTTCTAACGTTAGTGCATTTTGTTTTACCTCTCTTTGAAAATCAAAATAAAAATAACCAGCTATCCCACTTGTATAAATAGCAAAAGTTAACAAAAATATTTTTAAGATAATGCGTAAATCGGTATTAAACGTAAGGCCGCACCAGCTAATAATATTACTAAAGTTTTTCATTAATGTCACACTTTAGGAAATCATAAATTAGGAATAAAAGATTAACTAGAAAGATCTTAATAATTAGTAAATGCTGAAGTTATCACCCAACCATAGCCGGTATAAAATCTACTTGATACTATTATAACTTACTGCTTATGATATTCTGTAAGGAGCAACAATGTTCTAGAACTTATCTCTAAAGTAAGGCGCAATTTTTAATTATTATATTTCAAAACTGTATTCGGTGAACGTAGCGCTGTCAAGAAAAATGTTAGTTTTTTTATATCCTCCTACCCAAGGAGCTGAACATTACTTAAGCTTTATCAGATAGCTTTACTAGAAATTAACGGAATTTCTGCAATAGACCTCTTGCATAACCTAAAGATAATTGAAGAATTTTTAGGAGAAACGAAGTCGAGTACCGCAGCGTACATAGACGTACGTGAGGAACAGAGAGGAGTTTCGACAACAAAATTACCAATTAGATTAGGTTATGCAAGAGGTCTAATATATAAGATTGCCTAGTTAATTAAGATGAGTTAGGGGCTAGGAGAGAGGCGCGAAGCCTAGAGATAAGATGGTAGAGCAATGAGCGATATGAACTGCGCCCCTATGTTTAGACCAAAAAAGCTTTAAATAGAGAGACTATTATTTTCATAAACTATCTACAAAAATATTATTTTTATAATTTTGTAGCTGTTGTGGTAATAGTGGAATTGTGGGTAAGTCGCAAGACTTATCCATAAATCCACTATATATCTCAAACGGCGTTTTGTACTCCAAAGCCTGATGGGGCCTTTGATTGTTATACCAATTCAACCATTTCGGGATATTATTTTTCAACTCTAAAACTGAAGTACACCGGTATAAATACGACCCCTCATACTTAAACGATCGCCATAAACGCTCAATATGGGCATTATCGTTACACCTGCCTTTGCCCGTCATGCTGATGCTTATGACGCATCTCCTCAATTCATTAATCCAATCCTCGCTGGTAAACTGGCTACCTTGATCACTATTAATTATCGACGGCTTCCCATATTTAGCTATAGCATCTTCTAACGCTAGCAAACAGCTCTCTGTATTTAAACTATTTGATAAACGATATCCTACTACTAATCTAGTATAAACATCGATTAATGCAACCAAATACATAAAACCACTTTGTACCCTTAAATAAGTGATATCCACCTGCCATACCTGATTTGGCTTTATAACCTCTAACCCTGATAGCAAATATGGATAAATAGCTTCTTTTAGGTTTCTTTTACTTGTATTAATCGAAGGGTAAATTGCTTGCAAATTCATTAGTTTCATCAACCTCCTGACTTTTTTGCTGTTAACAATTACCACTTCTCTCCTAAGTATCGCCGTTATTCGCCGGTAACCATATATCGGATAATTACTATAGATCTCAACTATTCTATTACTTAAATAATTATCTTGATCCTTCTCCGAATCCTTGTAATATAGGCTGGAGCGGTTCAGATTCAATAGCTGACTTTGCCGACGAACACTTAAATCTTTATAATCCTTATCTACCATCACTTTCCTCTTTATAGTTTCAACTTGGCAGATACGAGCTGCAAAAAATCGTTTTCTACCTTCAATTTGCCAATAGTTGCATGCAGTTTCTCTATTTCGCTTGTAGAACTAGAGGAATTACCGTTTTCATAGCTAAACTTAAAAATATCAGCACCATTTTCCAAAAATTGTTTCTTCCACCTTGTCATTACCGACCTTGGAACTTGATATTTTGAGATTATTTCAGCAATACTCAAATCTCCTCGGATCATCTCTAGCGATACTTTAAACTTAAATTCTTTACTGTAACTTTTTGGCTTACTCATTTTCGACTGCTCCTATTTTATATTTATTTTAACATAAAATAGTCTCTCTATCACTGCTCTAGTTTTCGGGGCGCATTACGATATATGTCCATAATTTATATTAATTGACTATAGCTTCTAGCTACTGCTATTATATTTGAATCCACCCTTCTTCATTCTCGCTACTATTCACCTCATCAACCTCTATATCTAGATAGCTGCGTAAATAATCTAAATCCTTTTTCATCTCATATATTTGTTTGCTTAATATCTTAAAATAATTTTCAAGCTTTTTATGGTTGACGCCTATTTCACTCCTGAGCGCCAAAACATTTCCTGATAAACCTAATATCTTGCTTTCTAGCTCTTTAATCCTTATCTGCTCTGAATTTTGCGCCTCAAGCTGAATACTCTTAACTTTATTAAACATATAACCTTCTAATTAAAAATTTTTATATCCATTCTATTATGTTATGACCCCCGGTATATTGATACGGAGGGATACTATTAAAAAAGCATATATAGAGTAATTAGGTAATACCATTTCCCCATTATAAGCAGAGATATTAGATTGATAGAATGAGTAATTTATGATATAAAGCTAGGTAATAATGAAATAATAGGAAGTAACAAGGAAATGCCTAAAGTATCAAAAATGATAAATGACGAATTAGTATTAAAAGCAAGGGAAGCTTTGAATAACGGAGGGAAGAATGGTGTTGTAGTAACAAGATTAAAAGCCATACTAGCATCGAGTAAGCATGGTATTAAGAAAGTAGCGGAAGTTTATGATATCAACAGATCTTCGCTACATAGATGGGTTGCTCTATTTCGAGATCAAGGCATTGATGGTCTCAAGAACATAGCAAAGCCTTCTAGATCAAAATTAAATACTGCTCAAAAAGATGAGATTAAAACTTTGATAAAGAGAGACAGTAGTATTACGATTAAGAAATTAAAGATAGTGATAAAAGAAAAATTTGATATAGATATAGAAAAATCTAGTATACATAGAATGCTAGGGGCACTTGGGTTTAGGCATATTACTGGTAGAAAGAGGCATTACAAAGCTGACACATCTTCTCAAGAAGAATTCAAAAAAAAATCTACAACAAGTACACCAAGATAATCCTATGGTACCTATTTATTTTTTTGATGAGACTAGGTTTGGGACCAATACAAAACATGGTTTAGGATGGTTTGAAAAAGGCAGTAGGACTCCAGTTCCTACAAAGCTGGGATTTAAATCATTTTATCTTTATTCTGCTACAAATCATAGAGATGGAGACTCTTTTAGTTTAATTATTCCGAATGTTGATAAGGCCTGTATGCAAGTTTTTCTTAATGAATTTGCGAAACATATAACTACAAAAGTTATACTAGTGATGGATGGAGCTGGATGGCATAAAGGTCTTACAATACCAGCTAATATTGAGATTATGTACTTACCACCATATAGTCCAGAGTTAAATCCTGTAGAGAGGTTGTGGCAACATTTAAAAGATTCGGTATTAAAAAATAAAGTTTACGATTGTTTAACTAAACTTGAAGATGCTGTAATTGAATTTATTCAATCTATTTCAATAGAAACTATAAAATCTATATGTAATTGTTCATATATCTATTTATAATAGGGAAATGGTATAAGACCTAAAATGGTCGGCAATAATAGAACCTGATTTTAGGAGGAGATTATAGAAGGTTTTTTTATACTATTATCATTAGAATAAAGAGTAATTTATTAAGCAATAACCTATTAAATAATTGTTGTTCAATATAGTAATTATATGTATAAGTTAATATAAATAAACCTAAGTTTGGAATCAGTTGAATCTGCAGGTAGCCACGTATACTGTGCGCATTTGAAGGGGTGAGAGAGGAAGGTTCACTTCAAGAAGAGCTAGGTCGCAGCAAAGCGAGAGGAACACAGCGTATACTTAACAGTATATGAGCAGACTCAATCTTTTTGTATTTACTCACTTTAATTTGTAGTAGTAGGAGCAAACTCACATTAAATTCAATAATTGAATATACTTATGAATAAGGAACTGGAATTTAATCTTGAAGAGGTCAAATGGGGTGAAATTAGAGATGAGATATATAAAATAAATCGGGAATTAGCAGAAAAGTGTGACCAAGTTAATACATCTAACCAATATTCTCTATTTAAAATCCACTATCCTTACGGCGCTTCTATTGTTAACGAAGGAGATTTTAGTCTTCCTACTATAGATGGCAAGATAATCTCTATCAAAGATCCAAGAGTGCCAGAATCGGTGAGACAAAAATTGTCCTATAGCCCTATTCCTCTTAGCTTTATTCTCCATAATTCTAGTGAAGTATTTGTTAAGATCAAAGACAGAGTGATTCCTCTTAAGGTGCTTGCAGTTGGAAAGTTATTTGGCCTATTTGAAGTAATCAATATATTAATGCACACCCCTATCTCCATCCGCCTCTTTGGAATGTCAGTGCTGGAGCACGTTCGGTTTTTATGCTACCAAGTATTTCAGATATGATAGGACATAATAGAATCCAAAAGAAATTTGGTACTAATATTCATCTTCCCTACCACCTTGTAGATCACTGGCAAACATTCGTTGAGATTAATAAATATTCTGCAGCAAAAGATTGTTGGCATAATACCATTTTAGTGTTTACTAATCAATGGTTTGAAGAAACAAACAATATTGGCTACGCAAAATTTGTTAACTACCTGGTTATACAAGGCTGGCAACAGTTACAATTTAGCCCATTAGGAGATTTTACTGAGTTTAGTCTACTCTGGTCATTTTTTACTCAGGAGATTAACAACCGTAATTTAAAGTCAAGGCCCTACTTAATTGACACTATTAAATATTTAATTTCCATTACTAAACAATTTGTAGTAGCCTTTCAACCTTCTACCAATGATCAAGCTTTACCGAGGCAGTTAATACAGCAAGTTTATATTGATGATTACAATCTAAAGGGTTATATACCTACTATCATGCAGCCTGCAACACTTACAAACCAAAATAATAAATTATATTATTCTCTGAGCTTACCAACTCTCCCTAATAGTTCACCATATTTTAAAAATCCGCCAAGTATAATTGAAGATCAAAGAGAGATTAAACAATTATTAGCTATATTGTTGGATATAATCCATCAAATCAAGCACCCTAGTGCTCAATTAATGAAAAACGTCAAATTTCAAATGTTTCACTCGGGGCATGACCCATTTGGGCAAATAGTAGCAAGTAAACATATAGCAGCAAATGATAGTCGTTTCCTAAATTATAATGAATCCAATGGACATAACAGGATATTTTGCTCTTCCTCTACTTTTTTTAATGGCTGTATAAGTATTGAATATGAGGAGTGAAGCTCTATATAGTAAAGCGTCTTGAATTAGCTCTTACACTGCTCTCCCCCCGTTCTGCATAGCATAGACCATTAAGGTGTGTACAGAGCATTTATCTTCAAGCATACATGAATACTATACTTCCCACATACTATCATAAATATATCATAATGATATAAGCTATACATTAGACTTCTTTCGAAACTCGCACCGCACAGAAAATTTGAAGGAGATGAGGAGCGCAAAAACGTAGTATACTGCTCGTACTGCAAGAATTGGATTTTATTTTAAATGGCGAGCGTTTGCTGCGTATAGTATAGTCCATTAAGGTACGTACAGGGTATTTATCTTCAAATATGCATGACTACTATGCTTCCCGGGTACTCTCGTGTATGTATCATAGTAACCTAAGCTATACATGCCAGTACGTGAGTACGTGAGTCCATGATAAAATAAAAAAACAATTTTTGAAAGACGAGTAGTATATATTAACTAGTCTATAGACTGCAATGTAGTATTAGATGCAGTTAAAGATGCAGCTAAAGATCCCGCTTAAACTCATTTTCCCAATTACCAGCTCGAGTACGAGTTTCGAAAGAAGTCTATTTTGAATTTCGTTTCTTACTACGATATAGCTAGCTCACGTTAATTCTGGATAAGGGGAATATGGGAGGATAATAGATAATAAGGATTGCCAAGGGAGGCAACCTACAGTATTGAAGTTTTTGAACAAAAAAACAAACTGTAGGCATGAAGAAAGATATCACAGAATTATATAGTTTTATAGATGATTTTTGTAAAATTTATCTTGAATATGAAAAGAGCAAATTATTACCATCCAATAAGCAGAGAGATCGCGCTTGTAATATGAGTTTAAGCGAAATGTTAACAATAATAATTATGTTTCATACATCGCATGCTAAGAACTTTAAATTTTTCTATAAAACTTACGTCGAATATTTACATAAGAACGACTTCCCTAGCGCCCTAAGCTATAACAGATTTGTTGCTTTAATGCCGCGATTATTCATGCCCTTAAATATGTTGATTCATTTATTATTTGGGCAAGAAACAGGTATTTATTTTATTGACTCTACAACAATTAAAGCTTGTCACAATAAACGACGCTATAGTAATAAAGTTTTTAAAGGATTAGCCAAACATAGTAAATCCTCTATGGGATATTTTTATGGCTTTAAATTACATTTAATAATTAATAACCAAGGAGAAATTATGGCATTAAAAGTGACTAATGGTAATGTAGATGATAGAGTTCCGGTAGCGCAATTAACTAAAGGATTAACTGGCATTATGGCCGCTGACAAGGGATATATCAAGCAAAATTTGTTTTTAAATTTATATGAAAGAGGCTTAAAAATGATTCATGGAATTAAGAAAAATATGGCGAATAAATTAATGGATTTAAAGGAAAAAATCTTGCTTCGAAAACGAAACTTAATTGAAACAGTTTTTGATTTTTTAAAAAATAAAATGAATCTTGAACATACAAGACATAGATCTCCTATTAATGCTTTTGTTCATATTCTTTCTACCCTAGTTGCTTATTCTCTAAAAAAAACTAAACCTTCCACAAAACTTGACTTTAATCTATATATTCATAACTCTCTTATCCAGAATTAACGTTAGCTCATTATCAATTACCTATTGTAACGTATAGCCAAAGTGATTTAGCTGGTGAGTCTTGAATTTAAAGGTGAGGTTGCACAGCGTATGAGAATACGTGAGCATAACCGAATCCTGCAGAATCAAGTGTCACCAGTAAATACCTCAGGCTACAATATTGACCGCAGTAACTCCATACTATTCTACTGCTTACCCTAAAACTAGCCAGTCTTTTTTGTTATACAAAATTTTATTATTAATGTTTATTAATGTTTATTTTTTAATCAATAACCCCTATTTTTTAAATTTTCATTTAATTGAGTACAATTTAATGTTACCCATTTTAAAATCTATTGTAGACCGCATCAAATCTACTTCTCCTCTAAACTTAGAAAACATTACCTTTGTTTGTGTGCAGCATCTCCTTTTTACTACTATAGATATCATAGAATCCTTAATATTGCTTAAGGCTAAGCCAAACAATATCCATATTATGGGTAAAATATATTCCTCTTGCCCTGCGGTGGTGAAGCAGCTAATGAATATAGGAGCAAATTACCATCCCAGTTCTCGCCCATCACAACTCGGTTATTTCAATGATTCTTTTAATTCTGACCTCATCAATATGTGGGATAAAATTACTAACTTGATAATTAATACTAACTCTGACACTATTATTATTCTTGATGATGGCGGCAAAACTATTGCTAATTGCCCAAAGGCCTTAAAGGAAAATTATCAGATCTTTGTCGTAGAACAAACTTCCTCGGGTATGTCTTATATCACAAAAAATAATATCGCTTTACCAACGGTTAATGTTGCCTACTCTGCGGCAAAACAATTACTAGAATCTCCTATGATTGCTAAAGCAGTCATCACTAAATTAATGCCTTCCCTGCCAGTACATACTAATAAGGCGGTATGTGGGGTGGTAGGTTTGGGAGTAATAGGACGAGCGATTGTGCAGATGCTTTTATCCCTTGGCCATACGGTAATAGTGTACGACAAGATATGTGACAGATATGACTTATTAGGTTCTGTTAAGCTTATGGAGGATAAGCAATTACTATTCCAAGAAGCAGAATATATTTTCGGTTGTACCGGGGAAGATATTACTACCTCCATAGATTTAAGTAAGCTCAAGGGTGTTAAGAACTTCATTAGTTGCTCATCGCAGGATATAGAATTTTGTTCCTTATTAAAAATGATTCAAGATCGTTCTTATAAGGTCATAGATGTGCTTGATGATATAGAATATTCCTTACATACAGAATACCCGATAAATAATAGCGTAATTAGAATATTGCAAGGAGGATATCCTATAAATCTAGATAATACTGGTGAATCTGTGCCCGCTAAAGATATACAACTAACACGGGGCCTATTATTTGGGGGAGTTATTCAAGCAATATTACAATTATTACAAAATCCTGAACCTAAACAATATATGTTAGATCCCGCTCTCCAAAAATTCATTGTCCAAGAATTAATCAATAGCCAAAACCCAGAGGAGCGCTCATCTAATAGTCCGTTAATAACACATTTCCTCAATGAGCAATGGATTCAAAATAATTCTAGTGGCGAATATGTCACAAATGATATTATCATAACTTTGTGTAACAGAAAGAAAAACTGTTACAGAAAAAGCACATAAATTAGACCTGGTTCGCAGCTCGCATCTCACAGGGAATTGGGGACAAACTGGGAGTGCAAAACCGCAGCGCTCTCATATTCCTAATGCTAATTTAGTTTTAGGAAATGGTATTATAAAGAAGTCACTACTTCATAGCAAATGTCCATATCGTTACTATCCACTCCTAACATTCCCACTTCTTTCTGCTGATTCAGGGGGGCAGCATTACTAACTTGCATACTTGAGGCTTCCTTGCTAACTGTGGCAGGCGGGATAGGGCTTAACAAGCTAGTTGGCTGTAGTAGCTTAGGATCTACTGCTTGGGGGACTACTAATGTACTATTTGCAATTGCTGTTAATGCTATTGCGGCTAAATCTGCATCTTCGGCAGCATTATATGACTTATTAACTTTGCCTCCTGCTAATGGAGCATTTTCTTGATCATTGACGTTTTCTAATTCTATATCCTGCGGCGCAGGAGCAATATATTTAAAACATAATACCTTTTTCTTTTGCGCTAACTTAAGCAACAACGCAACGCAGGATGGCAATCCTACTGCCAGGGCTATTATGAAAGTCCTTAGATCGGGATGAATACTATCCCACCATTGCGTTAGGGCTGCTACTGCTTGCTCAGGAACGGGGGTGGGCTTTAATTTATTTATCATAATATTTTGAATCATTTGATTCACCCCTTTTGCAATTTCCTCCTCGCTAACGTTCGACATTGGCTTATTTAAGTGAATCATAGCCTGACGATATTCGGGGCTCATTTCTTTGCCAGATCCCGCTAGTTGTTCACCTTTTATAATATAAGGCAAAACTTTCTTTAAGTGACTATAATAGGAAGGAGCAGCATCATTATTTAATAAGATCACAGTAAGATTAGTACCGGCTATTGCGCAGTTCACAGCAAAAACAAATTTCACCTTATCAATAACCGCATACCCCCTCGCATTAAGATTGTAGATGCCAGAATCCTTTATATTGTCATCAAAACCTAGGCATACCCCTAAATAACCGTTCTTATCAATATTCCCTTCTGCGCTACTAAGCCTTATATATTGCAATTTAAACCACTTACTGAGTAAATCAATATCACTTAAGTTATTGCTTAAGCTAATATCATTCAGGGCAACTTCGCCATTATCTACCGCACATTGGGCTAGATTTTCTGGTTTATAAGAGGTAAAAGTTGTGATGCTACCATCAGAGTTTTTAGAAGAAGAAATATCCTTACTACCAATCCGCCTTATACAATTCTGTACCACAGGTGCAATACTTTCGTCCACACGTAGCTGTAAAGAACTCGCTGGATTACCCTCTAATAATTTCATTAAGGTAGCACGAACCTCAGCATGCTGAGGAAAGACGTTGTGTTTAAGTATAGTTAATAGTTTTAACATATCTCGTTCAAAATGATCAATATTATAAAGCCCCACCTCGCTTCCTATTGTATCTACATTTGTTTGATTCTCTTTCACAGAACGCTTAACATAAGCGTGATGTTCCTGGGTCTCATTTATAATTACCTTTTGATCGTTAAAGAACCCAAGCTTTCTAATATCAGGTAATCGACTAGAAATTAGGGCATTCAAATCATTAATTATACAGTCAGCAACCCTCACGGTTAATTCTTCTACTCGAAGACAAATAGGGAAGAACTCCTTCATACAGTAATTACTTTCTTGAATATCAATAATTTCTATAGAAGGACAGGTAGTATTTAAAACGGTTTTCTCAAAGTCCTCCTTAGTAAAAAAATGATCATACAGTTCATTATATTCCCTTCCCTGTGGGACCATATGGGGTAGCAGCTTTAATTCCCAGTAATGGGGGGCTGGATTATAGTTATAAGAATGTTGAGTAATAAGCTGGTAGGAATACCCTATATTATTATCTATATAGTCAATTGATGAGAAGTTGGTGACATCGTCACTCATCGCTTGCCTGTTATATATAGGCGTCGCTACATCGCTCCTAGCACCAACTTCTCCTAAGTTGATTATAGTTTCTTCTCTAGCAAAAATAGGGTTAGCAAGCCTACCGAAGGCATGCAAAAATAGTAAAAAGGGTTTTTTTAAATTCATCTTAACCTCCTGTTTTGTTACGTTAATTTATCGTGACTTCAGTGGACTACGCACTTCAAGAATGGGGTTTTATTAGACCTTTTTCGAAGCTCACATCTCACAGAGAATTTGAAGGAGACTCTTCGCCACAAACCACAGCGCACTAGGGTGTATGTAAGGGTCTGAGCCTAGGTCCAACGTACAAATTACAGCTCAATGCGAGCTTTGAAAGAGGTCTATTTTATCAGGGATTTGTGTGCTCATCCCCTTCAAAATAAAATGAGGGCTCTGACAGATCAAAGAAGTATATTATAAAGAGCGAGAAATAGCTTTATTGTTTACTTCAGATCAATTCACTATAATGATTACTTGTCCCAACTACAGCTAGTTCTCCTGTATCATCTAGAAACACAAGGCTGTTTTGCCCCCCTACAGCAGGAAATATTTCTGCTTCCTTGCGGACGATATTAGCCATTATTTTACTAGCGGGTATTAAAGGCTCTCTCTCTCCTTTGCCCTCTCCTTCTGGGCGGCATTCAACTGGTTGTACAGGGTTAATATTTTCTAAAACTATTAGTACATTATCTCTTTCTTCTAGGCTAGGCTGTATATTAGGTTGGCTTACTTCCTGTAAATTATTTTCATTGCTATTTTCTACTGCCTCTTCATTTTTTTGTAAGGACTTAACAATTTTATTATATACTATCGGTCCTTTTTTTATTCCAAGCCAACATATTCCTATTAAAGAGATAATTCCTAAAGCTATCTCTATGAAAGACTTCATCAAATCTAAGGATGCTTTCCATTCCCCATTATCCTTACCGTTGTGGTCCTGTTCTTCTTTAGCTGTATCAAGCATACTATTTAATAGCGTTTGCCTAAACGTGGTCATTCTCTCTTCATTTATTTCCTCACTATCATTATGCATCATTTTCATTATTTGAGCGGAAATATTAAGAGCGCGAGGGCTAAGAATAGAATTATTTGCCTCTTCTATATCGTGAGCCACAAGATGCTGTATCTTAGCGTGCAGTTTCGAGCGGTACTCCTCTGAAACCTCAGCACCCATATAAAGGCTAGTAACTGACATCTTGTGTGGAACAATACACTTATGAGCAACGTTAATACCTTTCTTTGAAGCAGTACTATAACCCTGATCGCCTAAATTATTAAATGTCATTTCATTATCTGTTAAGCCTTTAAGGCAAATCCCTATAATATTATTCGCTTCTATATTCTCCTCCACACTATTGATTTTAATATAAAGGGGGGTAAATGCTTTAGAAAGCAAAGTATTTAATGGACCGGTTTGGTGCTTAAATACTGCTTGTTGAATATAAATATCTCCTGCACTTATAATACATTCCGCTATCTTCAAGTGACCTTTAAACTCTTTCGACACAAAAACCTTAATGCCTGCCTGATTATACACAATAATTTTTCCCCTAGCATAATGATTCTCTAAACAATTAGTTACCTCTTGCGCTTTTTCCAGCGGAACACGTAATCCAAAATTAACTATTGAAACAGCATTATCTATTAATTTTTTTAAGCTATTTCTTGCTTCTGCATCAAGTGTTATTTCTCTTGATGATCTTATCTTGAATGAATCGGGAGCACTTATGGTATCAACTAACAATTCATGCTTTTCTACTGAATTGGAGTTTAAGGAATTTACTTCTTTAAATAACCATTCTGGTATATCGGGCTCTTGCAATTCGCTTATCGGACCCCGAATATATTGATTCACTGCATTAATTATACAATGTGTCATAGGATAAACCGTAGTAGAGATCAGGGTACATACTGCCTGACTGACATTAGTACATTTAGGACTTACTTCTGTAAGAATACTGGGTCCTAGGCAGGGTTCGGCAAATATGCTATCGTATTTATCAATGGGAAATATCTTGTCTAGAACTGGCAACTGCTCGGAATAATCATAAATTTCAATGAGATTAGGTTTATTGTCCTCCTCCTCATAGTGTTTAGTAATACGTATATAATTATTATCTTCCCCAGAAAAGCCAGTTGTAAAATGGAAAGAATTACCGACCGTTCTTAGAAGTAGTATAGCCGGCTTAACTATTAGTTTATATAGATTCATAATAACCTCCAAGTTTTATTAGACTTCTTTTAAAACTCGTACCAAGCTGGTAATTTGTACTCGAATCTAGGTTAGGCCCCTCACCTAGATTCCAGTACGCTGCGGTTTGGCGCGAATAGCCTTGCAAATTTCCCACTCGATATAAGCTATAATAGAGGTCTGTTGAATGTCACACTAAATTCTTAAGCTGTTTTTCTATTTTAAGTTGTATTTATGGTTATTTTTTTGTGAAAATTCCTAAGATCCTAAGGTCTTGGTTAGGAAAATGAAGCTTCTTCAAAAAAAACTTATTAGGTTCTGTGAGCAAAAATGCCTATAAATCTACCAGTAGATAGAAACCTTCACAGAACCTAAATTATGGTAAAAAAAGAAGTAATTAGTAGCTTAAATGGAAATCAAATCGTCAGCGCTTATCTCCCCTCTCATTTCTTGCGTCTTTGCCTCCCCTGAATTGACTATAGTTGTTACATACTGCTCGTACTTCAAGAACCATAATGTTATTTTGAATCGCGAGCGTACGCAGCGTACATGTAAGTACGTGAGTTCACGATAAATAAAAAAACCAACTCAACAAAGTGAATAGTATAACACAAATATTAGTACTTTTGATAGGATAACAAATGACTAATACAACTTAAAGGTACCAGCCTTTAATAATGAAGTCAAGCTATTTTAAGATAAATTCTATATAATCTATTTTATTGCACTTAGTCCTAGAAACAATCAGGTTGAAAACGGCCCTACCCCTGATTATTAAATATAATTTTCTTTTCAAGAGGAGGTTTCTCCAGATAAAACGACATCATTTGATAATAGACTTCCCGAGCAGCTCGCATCGATCAGGGAATTTGAGTAAGAGGTGGAGGGCAAAGCTGCAGCGCACTTGGGCGCACCAAAGGGTTCTTCAGTAGATTCGACGTAGAAATTACCAGCTTGATATGAGTTTCGGGAGAGCTCTAATGTATTATTTTGTTCTACGGGCAAATAATTTTGGTGCCAGCGAGTTAACCATTGTACTGTTTCTAAATCTCCATATCCGGCAGCATAATTTAATATCTTATTATATTGGCCTTGATCATTTACTAGGCCTTTCTCTATTAAATACTGTACTAATTTTCGCCCTATATACTGTAACCCTATCTGCAACGCTATATTATTCTCTTTATCTGGAACCCCATCTGTTATTTTACCTTCTATCCATTTCGCCAACTCCCACTCATCTTCTATATTATCGCAACGCAATATTGGCATATCATCACTTTCATAAATATTTGCTACGTTCTTTATTAACCATTTAATTATCGTGAAATTTCCTAACAAAGCAGCATATTGCAATACTGTCCTATTATTATCTTGAGGATGTATATCTGCTATATTTTTTGCTACCCATTGTACCATCTCTAACTCTCCAGAAAGAACTGCCAGATGTAATACTGTATGATTCTTATTATCATTCTCATAAATGTTGGCCCCATTTTTTATCAACCACTGCGCTATTTCAAGATGACCATACATAATAGCGTAATGTAGTACAGAATTATTACTATCATCTTTAGCATGTATATCTGCTCCCTGCCTTATCAACCATTCTACTGTCTCAAGATTTCCATACGTAGCAGCATAATGTAATACAGAATTGTTATTGTGATCTTTAGCATGTATATCTGCTCCCTGCCACACTAACCACCCCACTAGATATAAGTCACCAGACAATACAGCATAATGTAATATAGAAACGTTATTATTGTCCTTAGCATGGATATCTGCTCCCCGCATTACTAACCATTCTACTATATATAAGTCACCAGACAATACAGCACAATGTAGTACAGATGTGTTATCATTGTCCTTAGCAAATATATCTGCTCCCTGCCACACTAACCACTCTACTATATATAAATTGCCCGCCTCTGCCGCACAATGTAATACCGTATTGTTATTAGCATCTCTAGCATGTATATCTACTCCCTGCCTTACCAACCATTCTACTATATATAAGTTGCCTGACTCTGCAGCATAATGTAGTACGGAAGCGTTATTTTCGTCTTTAGCATGTATATCTGCTCCCTGCTTTATCAACCATTCTACCAAAGCAAAGTCATTATGAGCTAAAGCAAGATGTAGGATAGTTTTATGCTGCTTCTTATCAAACACATCTTGATTTTTAGATATTAGCCATTTAATTGTCTCTATATCTTCCGCTTCAGTAGCACAATGTAATACCGTATTGTTATTATCATCTCTAGCATATATATCTGCTCCTTGCATTACTAACCATTGTACGGCGCTATGATTTCCAGCAAGCACCGCGTAATGTAATATTGTTTTAGCATTACCACTTTGAATATATGAAGCTTTAGGTGTTGGGGCTAGAGAAGTAAGGACACACGGTGAAGGACATTTGTATGTTTTAGCATGCGGAGATATTATAAGCTGTGTTATAGGATCAGCTGTTATAGGATCAATATTTAATAATAATGTATTTTTTGCTATTAAAATAGTAGGAGCATTATACTTAGTAATAGTTAACACTACTGGTATAGTAGATGCTTCTTTTATGAAGGATACAAAATACTGAAATTTTTCGTTATAGGTAACCTTATTATCTATAATATTAAGGATACTATAACTATTGACTTGCATACAAAATAATAACAAATCAGTTACTAAATGATCCTTTATTAAGCTATCATTATTAACAGGCAATTCAACAAATTGTTTTGATTTTTCATTATACTCTTTGTCTGTTGGGATTATTATATCATAAAAGGCGGGAGCAAGAATTCTAGCTCCTATAAATAAAAATGAGAGAGGCAAATTGTATAAATATGTATTATGCTTTGTAACAGGATTAATTACTATTATACTACCAATAATTGAGTAAACTAACCTTGTACCCTGATGCGTTAATGCAATATTATAGAGTATAATATACGAGATATGTCGAGTAGGTTGCGTATAAAGGATACGATATTTGTATTTCCAATGAGCTGCTGTTCCTTTTTGAGACTCTTGGTGCATTTTAATAGAACGTACTTGTATTTCTATATTTCTGTTATTAGGCCCTATCACTACTGTATGTAATGATCTATAACCATTGTCTTTAGGACTTTTTATATAATCAGTAAAATGTAACGGTATATTTTTGTAGCATTTATGAATAATATCTATTACTTGGTAACATTCTTGTTTATTTGCCACAATAACTCTTAAGGCGAGAATGTCATGCAGCTCTGTTATGTCAATGTCTTTCACTATTGTTTTGACCCAAATTGAATCGGGAGGTTTAATTCTATAGGCTAAATCAGCTTTAATATTGGAGTTGTGTAATACCTGACTTAATTGGTTAACCATAGTTTGTAAAATATTCTCTATATTAGGATACAAAATATGTAGGTAAATTAAAATATTCTCCCTTTCTTCTGGATATAATATTTTAAAGCATAAATCTTGCAGTATAGCAGCTATATGATTTTGCCCTACCCTTGATAGATATGGGATATATCTTATGATTATTTCTTGGGCAGTTTTTTGATAATTAGAGTCGTTTGAATTTATGTTAAATACGCTGACCCGATATAATAATATAGCAAGTTTAATAAGCACTACTTTAGTTCTTATATCTTGATTTACACTATATAATAATTTATTAAATATGCTGTTATGCGAAGGATGTAAGGAATAATCTGGAAGAGATAGTGTATTAGTAGCCTCAAGCAAATGTATAATATTCTTATCGAAATGAAACTCACATATCTTAAGCGTAAGCCCTTGTTTTCGCGCCTTATACAATAACACTGTTATTAAGGCAGGATCATTAAGTTGTAAAGCTCTAGTAATTCTTGCTATTTGAGATGGATAAATATTATTATTAGTATAATATTTATTATACAGCTCTACCGCCTTTTGAAGCTGCGTATCCCAATAAAGGCTATGATTACGCGATATCAAATCGAAAGATGGCACATCATATAATTTAAAATTTATTAATTACTCATTTGCACAGCTGAATTGTTTTTGGGCAGCAAATGAGTATACTGCTCAATACAAGTTTCAAAAGAGCTCTAATATAGAATGTGGTATTTAGGCTATTTCGTAAAAATTCTATTAACAAGTATTATGTAAACTATACTAATATTTGTTTAATATAAACGCAACCCATTATTAAAACATTTTAATTTTTATTTATGATACCATCAGAAGCTGCACTTAGATTTCTTGACTAACGCGCATCGAGGAGAGCATTATGCAAGAAGGCTATTATATTTTACTCCTCTTTTAAGAATTCTCATTTTATTTGCCAGGAAGTGACGCGCGGGACCTTCATATAAGTAAATGCGCACGACAATTCTTGAAGTTCACCAATTATATAGTCAATTCAGGAGAATTTGGTGCTATAGTCACTTAGGTTGAATTAGATACTAGGCGCGAGGAGTGAAGCCTAGGAGATACTAGGTAAGCGACGAGCAACAACCGTAGCTAGTTTAACCTAGGTGACTATAGGAGCAATGGTAGAGCCTATATATAATAGGCAAGCGAGGAGTGTCAAAGTCGAGAAGCGCAGCGTACTATAGTACGTGAGCATCCTCGTCTTTAGGGCAGCACGACGACGCCAATTCTTGAAGTTCCTAGAGTATACATATATTTATTTGCTATCTACCCCTAATAGCGGTTGCATATTATCGGCGGTAGGCAAGGAAGAAATACCTAAATTTGAAGAATGAGGTACTGAGGCGTAAATTAATAAGTTAGCGTTTTCTATCTGCTTATCCCTTAGGAATGTTAAATCATTCTCTAGTATAGGCTCTTGTAATTCTGTAGCTTCTTGCAAGGGAGCAAGAGGTGTATTACTAGCTTTCTCTAACTTTGTTTGTAAGTGCTTTGGTTTAGAGGGAACAGAAGGGCGGGCCGGCCCCTGACCAGTAATATGTTCGCTCTTCCCGTTTATGGAGGGTAATTGATCAAGCGATTGGTTAGTAGAACTATAGAATTTAGGAGTTGAAATTTCTGGTTTAGGAATAGCTTGCTCTATATCCATCTGTGGTTGCTTTTGTTGAAGCAAGTTTTTTTTATATAAAAATGCCGCTATCGCCGCTCCCAACATGGTGAGTGTCCCAAATGTAGAGACGCCTATTATTAGAGGCACCTGACTAGACGAGTGAGTATCATTTCCTTCATTTTGCGGCTGATTAACTGGTTGCTCTGGGCTGATGTTTTTACAACCGTTCGTTATATGTTTATCAGCAACCTGAATATCTATCGGATCCTGCTTAGTTGCACTCATTACCCACTTCGCCCATCCGTCAATACATTGAAACCTCTGCGCAGGGTTATTATCTTTCACTATAACCACATCAACATATTCCCTGGCATTATTATCATTATTAATTGATTGGGCTTGACATTGCGCTCTTACGTTATAATCTTTATCATTCAAATCTGTAGGGGAATTACAGTCTAAAACTATACAATGTGACTTAACAGTATCACATTGTAATAGTAATGTATTAGTAGGATGCACAGGATCTGTACTAGGTTGAGTAGGGCTAGCAGGAACAACAGGACTCGCAGTTATTGTTGTCTTACCTTCAGTACAAGCCGTTCGCATGCTACTGATAATAGATTGACTAGCACTTTGGGTGGCATGACAATCTGCCGCATTATTTATAGCATTATGCATCGACTGTATATTTGCTAAAAGCCAGGGTGACCAATTGGCAGGACAATTATATGTTGTTTTAGCTCCTCCATCCTGAAACTCAGTAAAAGAGGTACCACTGACAGTATTATAGGAGATTTTATAAAAGCCAGAATAAACTACAATATCACTATCCGCTGGCACATGGTCATTTAGTAAAGGAAAACAGCTGTCAATCATATCATACATTTTCGTGGAATCAGCTATTTTTGTTTCAGCAACAGTTAATAGCCATGGGTTACAAGAAAAGACTTGATATTGCGATTTATTAGCATCGCATACAAAGACAAAAGGAGATTTTTCCACTCTATCTGGAGTTTTGACGTTATTATTTAACCATTGTTTAAACCGAGATAAATCAAAGGCAGGCTTAAAGTGATTATCTATACATGTCTCTTCTGGTTCAGTGCGTATACACTCTAAGGTCTTACTGATTGTTCTTTGTGCCACTTCATGCACATGCTTTATTATAGCTGGTCCCATCGTATAGCGCGCCCTAACACTCTCTAATACCATTTCCCCATTATAAGCAGAGATATTAGATTGATAGAATGAGTAATTTATGATATAAAGCTAGGTAATAATGAAATAATAGGAAGTAACAAGGAAATGCCTAAAGTATCAAAAATGATAAATGACGAATTAGTATTAAAAGCAAGGGAAGCTTTGAATAACGGAGGGAAGAATGGTGTTGTAGTAACAAGATTAAAAGCCATACTAGCATCGAGTAAGCATGGTATTAAGAAAGTAGCGGAAGTTTATGATATCAACAGATCTTCGCTACATAGATGGGTTGCTCTATTTCGAGATCAAGGCATTGATGGTCTCAAGAACATAGCAAAGCCTTCTAGATCAAAATTAAATACTGCTCAAAAAGATGAGATTAAAACTTTGATAAAGAGAGACAGTAGTATTACGATTAAGAAATTAAAGATAGTGATAAAAGAAAAATTTGATATAGATATAGAAAAATCTAGTATACATAGAATGCTAGGGGCACTTGGGTTTAGGCATATTACTGGTAGAAAGAGGCATTACAAAGCTGACACATCTTCTCAAGAAGAATTCAAAAAAAAATCTACAACAAGTACACCAAGATAATCCTATGGTACCTATTTATTTTTTTGATGAGACTAGGTTTGGGACCAATACAAAACATGGTTTAGGATGGTTTGAAAAAGGCAGTAGGACTCCAGTTCCTACAAAGCTGGGATTTAAATCATTTTATCTTTATTCTGCTACAAATCATAGAGATGGAGACTCTTTTAGTTTAATTATTCCGAATGTTGATAAGGCCTGTATGCAAGTTTTTCTTAATGAATTTGCGAAACATATAACTACAAAAGTTATACTAGTGATGGATGGAGCTGGATGGCATAAAGGTCTTACAATACCAGCTAATATTGAGATTATGTACTTACCACCATATAGTCCAGAGTTAAATCCTGTAGAGAGGTTGTGGCAACATTTAAAAGATTCGGTATTAAAAAATAAAGTTTACGATTGTTTAACTAAACTTGAAGATGCTGTAATTGAATTTATTCAATCTATTTCAATAGAAACTATAAAATCTATATGTAATTGTTCATATATCTATTTATAATAGGGAAATGGTATAACACTTGGTCTTTATTATACAGTTGCAATGCATTATTATTGAATAATCTAGCAGTTGAGGCAATATAAGAAGGATTAGGATTATCATAATCCTCAATAAATACTGCTATTCCTTCACTTAATAATTTCCTTGGGCGGTTACCATTGGTATTTAAATATTGAAGCGCATGCGCTAGCTCATGCCTTACGTTAGTAGCATCATATTCAGTAGAGCTTCCTATTACCGCCAACATTTTACATCTTATAATTTTGGGGTTTGTTGGGTCAATGCCCAGCAAATGGTATCGTCCGAAAACATTTTCGTCAGGTTCTTCCCACTTGTGAAGGGTACAATGGTATTCTGCTTCAGAATATGATATTCCTATTGTACGGTCAAATATTTCAACAGTTCTCTGAATATCGGGAATAACTTTTTGTATCTCCGCTTGGCTAAAATCCTCAAACTTTATATTCATTTTTAAAACTGAGTGTTTTACATCATAACTATAAACATTAGAAGACTGCGCCCCCAATCGTGGCACTGTATTTTGTATAGAATAAGCTTCTCTTGTTACTACATGATTTCTATCTTCGTCAAATAACCTTGACTCAAAATAGCTTTCTGGATCTATTCTTTTAGCTTCCGCTCTTCCTTCGTTAGTTGGCTTAATTTTATCCCATGATATTTCAGTTGGCTCCATTCTATACGGCCCCTGAATATCCAAGTCATGCAAATCCCGCAAAGTAACATGTGATATATTGCCTCTGAACATAGACATATCATTGGTTTCAGATAATATCAGCTTGGCATTAATGTTTTGGCTTCCAGCCCAAGCTGTTTTATAGAAGGCAGCGGCTAGAGGAGAAAGGTAAGACATAATATATTTAATATTCAGTATCCGCATAGAGATGATTCCTAGATAATAAGTTAATAATGATGGTATACTGCTCGTACTTCAAGAATTGGATTTTATTTTAAATGGCGAGCGCGTGCAGCGTACATGCCAGTACGTGAGCACGTGAGTCCATGATAAAATAGACCTCTTGCATAACCTAATCTAATTGGTCATTTTGTCGTCGAAACTCCTCTCTGTTCCTCACGTACGTCTATGTACGCTGCGGTACTCGACTTCGTTTCTCCTAAAAATTCTTCAATTATCTTTAGGTTATGCAAGAGGTCTAATAAAAAAAACAATTTTTGAAAGACGAGTAGTATATACTTTAGACGCACAAGAATTAGGTGGTATTTTGAGAAGTAGGGGTGTGAACAATCCTTGAAATCCATTGTATATACTTGATTAAGTTAGCACCGTTAAAAACGGTTCCATAAATATTATAATTTTCCCCAAAATAGATTTGTTTAATTTTATATTTAGTGGTTTATATTTTGGTGATTTATATTTAAGGAAGCAGTTAGTAAATTATTACAAAAGTGAAATTTATACTTATGATTCTTTTGCAAAGGATCACCATATTTACAGAAATTAATTAAAATAGTCAAGTGTTATTCTGATTTTAAACTAATAATACTATGTAATATTATCGCCTTGGTACCTAAAAAGCTCACCATAAAATGTAAAATTGCTTGACTTATATGTCAATCCTGTAATAATGCACTGAAAGAAAATGATCGGTTCGAACGGTCGTGCTAATAATAGATTACTTTCGATGAGATAAGCTAACATTATACCATTGAACTGCGCCCCTATGTTTAGACCAAAAAAGCTTTAAATAGAGAGACTATTATTTTCATAAACTATCTACAAAAATATTATTTTTATAATTTTGTAGCTGTTGTGGTAATAGTGGAATTGTGGGTAAGTCGCAAGACTTATCCATAAATCCACTATATATCTCAAACGGCGTTTTGTACTCCAAAGCCTGATGGGGCCTTTGATTGTTATACCAATTCAACCATTTCGGGATATTATTTTTCAACTCTAAAACTGAAGTACACCGGTATAAATACGACCCCTCATACTTAAACGATCGCCATAAACGCTCAATATGGGCATTATCGTTACACCTGCCTTTGCCCGTCATGCTGATGCTTATGACGCATCTCCTCAATTCATTAATCCAATCCTCGCTGGTAAACTGGCTACCTTGATCACTATTAATTATCGACGGCTTCCCATATTTAGCTATAGCATCTTCTAACGCTAGCAAACAGCTCTCTGTATTTAAACTATTTGATAAACGATATCCTACTACTAATCTAGTATAAACATCGATTAATGCAACCAAATACATAAAACCACTTTGTACCCTTAAATAAGTGATATCCACCTGCCATACCTGATTTGGCTTTATAACCTCTAACCCTGATAGCAAATATGGATAAATAGCTTCTTTTAGGTTTCTTTTACTTGTATTAATCGAAGGGTAAATTGCTTGCAAATTCATTAGTTTCATCAACCTCCTGACTTTTTTGCTGTTAACAATTACCACTTCTCTCCTAAGTATCGCCGTTATTCGCCGGTAACCATATATCGGATAATTACTATAGATCTCAACTATTCTATTACTTAAATAATTATCTTGATCCTTCTCCGAATCCTTGTAATATAGGCTGGAGCGGTTCAGATTCAATAGCTGACTTTGCCGACGAACACTTAAATCTTTATAATCCTTATCTACCATCACTTTCCTCTTTATAGTTTCAACTTGGCAGATACGAGCTGCAAAAAATCGTTTTCTACCTTCAATTTGCCAATAGTTGCATGCAGTTTCTCTATTTCGCTTGTAGAACTAGAGGAATTACCGTTTTCATAGCTAAACTTAAAAATATCAGCACCATTTTCCAAAAATTGTTTCTTCCACCTTGTCATTACCGACCTTGGAACTTGATATTTTGAGATTATTTCAGCAATACTCAAATCTCCTCGGATCATCTCTAGCGATACTTTAAACTTAAATTCTTTACTGTAACTTTT
The DNA here is from genome assembly GCF_964026555.1 of Candidatus Tisiphia endosymbiont of Beris chalybata. Taxonomy (NCBI): domain Bacteria; kingdom Pseudomonadati; phylum Pseudomonadota; class Alphaproteobacteria; order Rickettsiales; family Rickettsiaceae; genus Candidatus Tisiphia; species Candidatus Tisiphia endosymbiont of Beris chalybata. Next base: position 608,814 of record NZ_OZ032159.1, read on the forward strand.
TGGCTTACTCATTTTCGACTGCTCCTATTTTATATTTATTTTAACATAAAATAGTCTCTCTATCACTGCTCTAGTTTTCGGGGCGCATTACGGCTATTTAGAGAATAATGAATCTCAAATTATAGCCCAGCTGACTAAAGAGCTGCAATGTAACGGACACTATATTAAAAATCGATTTACCATTTCTACTAACAAGCTTATTAATGTGTCTACAAAATTAGCAGATTCTCCCCAAGTAGAGAAGATCAAATTAATAAATAACCCTGAGCTAATATCCTTGCAAAAATCGTCTGAATTAACCCCGGATATTGTAAATAATAAAGAGCTATCACCTAAAGAAATAATTGACTCTCATGTTATGCTGCAGGAGATTTCTCAAATCCCCTTACGCTTACAGAAATACTTTAGTCATGACTTCCCAGCTTTATTCTCACCAGATAATCAAATCATTTTAGTCAATAAATGGTTAAAGATGGAAGAAGCAAATAGAACTAATAATCAGTTAATATGGAAGATACGTGAAGCTAAATTCAAGATAGAAAATATGGCAATAAAACCTGATGACCACATTAAACCTCTTGTGAAACATGCATCAAGCAGCGAACTGGAAGAAGATGAGGGAGAAAAAACCATAGCGTACTCAAGTGTAGCGCAGGAGCCTCGCTCAGATTCGACATGCGACTTATCAGCTGAGTACGAGTCTCAAAAGGAGACTATAGTTAATTCAGGAGAATTTGGTGCTAGGAGCAATGGAGCGACGAGTGACGATGTCACCAACTTCTCATCAATTGACTATAGTGTTGCAAACCAAATAGCCTCCTTGCCTATATCTAAGGAGTTAGATCCCGCTAAGGTGTCAAACCCTACTTTCTCTGACAATCTCATTCCTGAAGCGGAATGCAGTAAGAGCATGACCCCAATATTAACCCCCAATATTTCTATCGCACCTTTACAAAACGGGCAAAATCATGTAATAATTAGCTCCCCTGAGATAATGGACGAGGGAAACTCTTCTTCCTCTCTTATACCATTTCCGAAAACTAATCATCACGTCGCCGTACTTCATGAGCTCCCCTCCTCACCTACTAATATGTACTCGCCGGTGCAGGGCACTCATACTCCTAATGCTAATTTAGTTTTGGGAGATGGTATTATTCCCCCCGAGACTACACCAGAAATAGGAAAAAGTAAGCAAACTATTACCAATTCCAGCTCTTGGTCGTATAAAGCCCCTTTCAGTTATCTCTCGTTTCTTGCCCATAAAGCTACAGAATTTGTGCATAACATCACATCTTTGGTACAGAAGGAGCTAGAGTGCTCTTCAACTTTTAGCAGTAGTTTTGATTATTCCGCTGAAAGCCTACAGTTAGCAGGAGACTCTGCTGATCCCTTAGAGGGAAATATAATAGTCTATAAATATTTGCTATAAGTTAATCCTGGTGGGAAATAGCCATATTTATTATATAGTAAGAAAAGTGGGGTGAGCCCAAAAGGGAGGAGCTCGACGAGTCCATTTAGGGGGAGTTTTATCGTGTAACCATTTTGCGTTAAGATACTGTTGATACGCTTCATAAATATTTTGGTTAGGAATAGAATTTAGCGGTAACTGTATCGATTTAGTACAATTAGGAAAAGCGGTAATATTCTCTCCTTGTTTTAAGTGAGTGGAATATGTTAGCAAGTGACTTACTAATTCCTCTGTTTTATGCTTTTTATGATAACGTAAACTGTATTCACTACAAAGAGCAATCAGATGATTAAAAAGCCAAAACCAATTACTGTAATTAGTAGCAGCCCAAATAGTACACATATGATTTATATGTGTTGGTTTGTAAATATTAGGATAGATAATGCTGCTATTTAGGAAGATTGCGGTACTGAGTAGCTGAGCTGATTCAAGCACCATCTTTATCACTCTTTTATCATCTAATACTTGAGCGGATATTATGGGCGAAAGATTAGTCACGAAAATATTCATGGTATACTACCCGTAAATGAAGAGAAAGATTTTTGCTCTAAACCACTCAAAAGTCACTCAATTACCTGGAAGGGGCAAGGTACCTGTAAGAGGCATTGGAAAATAATTTTCATCATGTTTAGTTAATAATTCCCTAGCAATAAAAGTATTATTTGCCAGCTTTCCTACCGCCACTATACCTTGTTGTTCCCGAAATAAAGCAGGTAGTAACCCTTGGTAGGATATTTTTAAATCTTTAACATTATCGGTAATAATAAAATTTATTTTATCAGGAGCACTTTTTTCTATTGACCCTAGCTTTACTAATCCTCCTACCCTAAATTCTTGCCCTATTTTTGTTTCATGAATTTTCGAAGGGGGATAAAAAAAGGTTATATTCTCTTCAAGATTATATAATATTATATATACCCCTAAGCTACTACATAATAGACAACATAGTATAATCTTTAATCTATCTTTTACCCTTTTTTGCATTACTATATCTGATCTTATAATAATCTAACAAACTTTTTATTAAGAGGCTAGCTAGCATCCCAAATGCAAATAAGTATGAGCCTATTATATGTTGTTCCATGTTTCCTTAATATATACTCTAGGAACTTCAAGAATTAGCGTCGTCATGTCTAAAGATCTGCGATGCTCACGTACTATAGTACGCTGCGCTTCTCGACTTTGACACTCCTAGCTCTTCTTGAAGTTGACCTTCGTATACCAACTCTTCAGTTACGAGCAGTATACTTCTCTGATATAATGTTAGTTAATTATAACAACCTAACATATTCTATAATTTCTTGAGGGGTCGAATTCAAATAAAAATGTTTTAAATATTTTCCTTCTTGATTCATTAAATAAAGGAAAGAAGAATGATCCAGCATATAATCTTCTCCCTCCCCTCCTACTTTTGCATAATATACTTTAAATATGTCGGCTACTGCCTTGATTTGCTGTTCACTGCCCGTTAACCCAATAAATTGAGGGTTAAAATGAGATAAATATTCCTTAAGGACTAAAGGGGTGTCGCGTTTAGGATCAATAGTAATAAAAGCAAACTGAATATTAATTTGATATTTTTGGAGAGTATTATAAACTTCTACTATTTTTTGTAAAGAGGTAGGACAAATATCAGGGCAATAAGTAAAACCGAAATAAATTAAGCTAAATTTACCTTTTAATTTATCGCTATTAAAAACCTTCCCATTTTGATCGATTAACTCAAAATCTCCCCCTATTTGCACCTCATTTTTATGCATATCTCCTTCTCCGGTGAGAGGCTTTGGCGGTACTTCAATAGATAATAATAGATATAGTGAGGTTACAGTAATTAATAACCCTATTGTTATTACTATTTTGATCACCATATTTGAATGAGCGGGTTCTTTCTTCATGCTAATATTATAAATTATTATTTTCTATAAACTTAAATTTAGAGTAGCTATCCGATTTATTGCTGCAAAATTTTTGCTGCTTCCAAGGCGGCATAAGTCAAAATCCCCCTTGCCCCAGCACGTTTAAAACATATTAATGATTCTATTAATGCAGCATGCCAATTTAATGCTTTTGCTTCTGCCGCAAATTTTAGCATAGCATATTCCCCGCTGACCTGGTAAGCAAATATGGGAGTATTAAAATTCATCGCCGCTTCACGAATAATATCTAAAAACATCATACCAGGTTTAATGATAATCATATCGGCTCCTTCAGATAGGTCATGTTCTATCTCTAACATCGCCTCTTTACTATTGCGTATATCCAGTTGATATGTTGCTTTATCTAGGTAAGCAATTTTATTATTATTTAAAGCGTCCCTAAAAGGAGCATAAAAACTTGAAGCATATTTAGCGGCATAGGCCAATATATTAACTTTGTGAAACCCTTCAGCATCTAAAATCTGGCGTATTCCTATAATTCTACCATCCATCATATCGGAAGGAGCTACAATATCTGCGCCAGCTTTTGCTAATACTAAAGCTTGTTCACATAAGGCTTTCACTGTTTGATCATTATCTACGTCTCCGTTACAGACCACCCCATCATGCCCATGTATGGTATAAGGATCCAACGCCACATCACATATTATCCCAATATTTATATTAGCTTGTCTTATTGCTCTTATAGTTCTACATATTAAATTATCTAAATTATAAGCTTCATCCGCATTATTGCTTTTTAATTGTTGATCAATACACGGGAAGAGGACTATTGCCTGAATATTATTTTCATACGCTTCCTTAGCAGTTAAGACTATTTGATCAATAGATAATCTATAGATGCCTGGCATCGATTCGATCTCTTGCCGCTGATTTTCTCCTTCTATTACAAATAAGGGTAGTATTAAATCTTTGGCACTTAAAGTAGTTTCTGCTAGTAATTCTCGAAGCCAAAAGGTCTTTCTATTACGTCTTAACCTTACTATGGGGTACATATATATCCTTTTTAATGGGGGAAATAGTCTAGGTTCTGTGAGTAAAAATGCCTATAAATCTGCTCATTACATAAAAACCTTCACAGAACCTAATTTCTGAAACTCCCAGCCAGTAAGTTTTAGAAAAACTCTACTACCGCACACATTTCACATACAATTGATTATATATATCAAATCCTGTCGGATTGAGCTTATAATCAAGTTCTGCCTGTTGTAAATATCTTAAAACCTTAATACATTCTACGATATTAATATTATTTATAGCTTGCTTCAAACTTGGTATATTTTTATAAAAAATAGGAGGAGAGAGAGATTGTATAGCGTCTTCTATCTTGACGTTATCTGCTATTTTATTTAATACCGTATATAAATTTATATAATATCTAATTAAAGCTCTAATCATTAACACTTCATTAATATTTTGTTGTTTTAATTTTGTAAATTCTTGCAAAAAAGCAGGCAAGTTATGTAAGGCAAAATAGATACATAAATTATCTCCATGCCCTATAGAAGAAGCTGCGATAACAGCCTGTGCATCTTCTAGGGTAACTTGTGCTTGCTCCATAGTAAAATATATTAATTTATCAATTTCATTCACTATGAGCTGATGATCTCCAGTTAAATTTTCAGTTAAATATCTAACTGCTTCTTTTTGTATGTCCTTTCCTACCTTTGTAAATTTCTGTAAGATAATTTTAGCAATTTGTTGCTCCCCATCATGATAACACGCTAAAGAAGCTAGATGATTTTCTGTTTCAAAAAACTTTCTTATAGTAGAATTAGAAGATAATTCATCAGCTATAAAAACTACAAAATGTCCTAATTCATTCTGAAGAGCAAGCTTTAACGACTTATCTATAGTTTCTCCAACAGACCTTACTTTAATTAATTGCTTTTGCATAAAAAAATTTTGAGTATTAGCTAATACCGCAAGGGAAGATTTTTTAAGGTCCGAATATTCAATCGAAGTCTTTAATAAATTAAATCTCTTAATCAAAGTATTAGTAATTTTATCTATGTACCCTTTATCGGGCCCATAAAGTAGCAGGGATTTCACCTGCTGTTCCTCAATTTTCTTAAGTAGTGGAATAATCTGCGATAGATAAAACTTCATATTGGTGATTTTATTCCGATTCTATTCTTTTAAAATGCACAATTAATCTAGCCAGAATTTCTTCTGCTGCTCGTTTAGTAAGTTGCTCTAATTCCAACTCTCCTAATGTATAACTACTATACACTGCAGAATCTATACTATAAGTAGAAATATGATTAAACTGTCCTGCGGTTACTACTTTATCACTTTGTACATCCACTAATTTATAATTTACTATCTGCTCGATCATTTCTCTTAAAGTATCAGAATTTTTTTGTATCACAGAAGGTAATTTTTTATTAGCAAATTCTATTTTTAATAAATACTTAACTTTCGTCCCGCTTTGCCTTGGCAATAGGTACGATAAATGATATACCAACTCTGCTCCTTCAATAGAATTAACCGCCTCAATTGCAATGGCATTGAATTGACTTAGCTCTTGAGGATTATATTTAGTGCTATATACCGGCCTTAAATTACAGGAGGTCAATAACAATAAAACCTGAAGAATGAACAGAAGATTTTTATAAGTAGAAAGTACCATTCTTTAACTTTCTCCTATCTTTTCATTACTTGGAGCTGATGTATCATTTTTTCTCTCCCCTTTATGCTTAGGACGTGTTCTTGGACGAGAATATACTTTCTTAGTATTTTTCGCAGGTGAGACTGATTCAGAATTATTAGTATTACCTGCGAGCTGCCCAGTCATCTTGAGGCTATTTTCTTCTTCAGCTATTATTTCCTGCTTCTTAACCGTCTCTTTCTTGCTTGTTAAATTCTCATTAACATGAGTGGCGGCTTGTTTAGGACTTACCGATTTAGGATCACCTAAATGTGAGTCTGCTGCCCTCTTGGGGGCTTGTGCAACGGCGCTAGGCAACGCGGGGGCGTCCATGCGGGTAGGTAGCGCCGGTACATTTTCCCTACCCCCTTGTATAACATTCTCAGGCGTACTATCTTTTAATAAAGCAGCCCTACCCTTTACTTGCTTATAATTGCCCTTTTCTTCATAGACCTTTTCTTCAGAGTTTTTTACTGTTATATCTTGGTTTACCCCTGCCGCTATTTCTGACTTATTAGCTGCTATTTTCCATTTTTGTTTATTCCGGTTAGCCGCCACCTTAATACTTTTTTCTTCTTGATAATTTGCAGAAGGATTTTGCAGTAAAGGCTTATTATTTACTCCTACATTACGAGCTTTTTTAGGTAACTTTATTTTTTCAATTGAATAATTATCTGAGGTAGCGGTAGGATCCACATAAAAGTTTAATTTTAGACTATATTTCTCTTCAATAAAAGATATTTCTATGCGTTTATTATTAAGCAAGTAAATTACCGAACTTACATTAGCGAAAACGTTTATTACATCAATCTCTTCGTTAAAAATTTCATTTTCTACTGTCCGTAAAATTAACATAGCATTTGATTCATCTGCTCGGACCAGCCCTTTCCCATTACAATATGAACAAATTGAAGAATTTGACTCCAAAAAAGAGGGCCTAAGCCTTTGACGCGACATTTCCAACAAGCCAAATTGACTGATATTAGCCGTTTGAATTCTGGCCCGATCACGGCTTAAAAATTCTCTAAAAGATCTCTCAATAATTCTTCGATTTCTGCTATCATACATATCAATAAAATCAATGACTAATAGTCCGGATAAATCTCTTAATTTCACTTGCCTAGCTATCTCTCTTGCAGCTTCTAAATTAGTCTTTAACGCTGTTTCTTCGATATTTTTTTCTGATGTCGCTTTCCCTGAATTGACATCGATGGAAATTAGCGCTTCCGTAGGATTAATTACTATATAGCCCCCAGACGGTAAAGCAAAAACTGGTTGATATAAATTAGCTAGTTGCTCTTCAATAGCAAATTTAGTAAAAATTGGTACTTTACTTTTATATTCTTTAAGCTTGCTAAGTTCGGTTGGCAATATATCTTTCATAAACTTTACGGCATTTTGATATGCCACGCTACCCTGTATTATCATCTCTTTGGTGGTATGATCAAACATATCTCTAATTATTTTTTGAATCAACCCATCTTCCTCGTGTATAAAACAGGGTGCTACCGACTTAAGAGTGATTTCACGAATTTTATTCCATAATTTTACTAAATAATCATAATCACGTTTAATGTCTAAAGTAGTAGATCCAGCACCGGCAGTACGCACTATAATACTTGAAGTATTGCTATTATTTGCCGTTACCTTACTGACTATATTTTTAAGCCTTTTACGTTCATCAGCGTTAGATATTTTACGGGATACCCCATTCTGCAGAGGAGTATTAGGCATTAGAACACAATATTTTCCCGCCAGAGATATAAAAGTAGTAAAGGACGCACCTTTATTACCTCTTTCTTCCTTGGTAACCTGAACAAGTATAATTTGTCCCTTGGTGATTACTTCTTGAATTTTATATTGTTTTAGCTTATTCTCTGCTTCTTTATTGCTACCCCCAGAACTTATTGGTTCAATATCATTATCCAAGACCTCTAAATTAAATTCGCTTTGAATCTTTTCATCTACTAATTTTTCTATTATATTTAAATCAATTTCATCACTATCTATTAGAGGATTATAGGATCTTTCCCTTATATTTTCTTCAAGATCCTCAGCTGGTAGATTTGAAAGAGCAATTTCCTGCAAATTACTTATAGGAGATAATGATTTCGTATCAAAAGGGGATATATTATAATAATCTGGGTGAATTTCTCCAAAGGACAAAAATCCACTTTTGTCCGCCCCATATTCTATGAAAGCAGCTTGCAAAGAAGGCTCCACCCTGGTGACTTTTGCAAGATATATATTACTTTTATTTTGTTGTTTTGTAGCTGTTTCATATTCAATATCTTCGATATTGTTATTTTGACTTAATAATACTGCTCTTGTTTCATTAAGGAAATTAGCGTCAATTATAATTTTTTTATTCATTAATTTTTTACTCGTAAATTTCTACTATATATTTTTTACTTAATTCTCAAAAAGACGCATTTAATAATAGGCTTTAGAATTTAATATTCACTTTAAGAACAAAGATTTGTCATTAAGTATACTCAAACTGATATAGAAATGTTCACTGAACCCAGATAGAAGATCAATATGATGAGCATACCCTTCGCTTTTTAAGAGCTGTTTTTTCAGTAGGCTTCTTTTGAAACTCATATCGAGCTGGTCATTAGGGCAATGAGTCTAGGCTCAAATCCTGCCCTGCACTTAAGTACGCTGCGGTTTTGTGCCCCTCATCTCCTTTAAATTCCCTGCGCGATGCGAGCTGCGAAAGAAGTCTATTTTATCAGGGATTTGCGGAAGATTTGGCACATCGCTCCTCAACATATTCACATGTATACTCTTCGCCTTTCAAGAATTTGGCGTCCGTCTCGTGCCCTAAAGACCTACGCTGCCTACGTACTGTACCCGCTCTGTGCTACTCGGCTTTATCACGTACTAACTCTCGTGTAAGTTGATTCTTTCGTCTATCATCTCTTCAGGTGCGAACAGTATCCTTAGGATTCAAGTAGCAAATCATTGCCTAAATCACAAGCAGCTAAATCACAACTACACAAGTAAAGTGATGCAAGAAATCTATTATTTTATAGTAACATTTTAGAACTTCTTGTAATTACCACGCAAAATTACTCAAATCTTAAAAATTGTTGTCTTATTTTTCAACTTGTTACAGTATAATTTGTTACATAGAATGCGGATCTGTATAATAGAACAATGAATACCCTTACCAATAACTTATCACTTAAAATTTATATACCATGTAATTTAGTTTAGCAAATAATTATTTATGAGCGAAAACCATCATTTCCCAAGAATGTTCTTGTTATTTTTCGGTGTACTGTTCTTTGCCTGCACCACCCATATTAATGCGCGCATGGTCCCAGCGTTGTTAATGAGTAAAGGCTTAACTGCTACTATATTAGCTAAATTTGAATTAAACGAAATGCTAGGCTACATAATCTCTGGTTTATGCGTTACTTCTTTAATTAATCAAATTAACTACAGGACAATCACAATTCTTAGCCTAATAATCATGATAATTGGAACGATAGGAGTGCTGACAATTAAGGATCATACGATACTGGCCTTTCACTTTATTATAATATCAACAGCATATTATACTTATGTTACTACTACTATAATACAAATTTTAGAAGAGTCAGACAATAAGCATCTTACTCTTATTATTTTCGCGCTTTTGTGGATAGCAGGATATTTTTTAGCTTACTTACTAAAAGGAATTTTAACCACTCCTATAACTGCCTTATTGATATGTATATCATTTTACACATTAATTATTATAACCCGTTTGCCCCAAAGCAATAATATTAACACCACATCTTCTATTTCAAAATTTTCTTTTTTAATGGAAAATATAGAATTACAGATCTTAACTGGCTTTATGGTCACTTATATTGTTTTTGCAATATTATGGTATTATGAAGGATTTGCTCAACTCCGGCACTTCCCCATCTCAAATATATGGGCTATTATCTCGTATATATTTATCGCTATCTTATTATTTATTTCCCCTATCATTCTCATCCTTTAAATTAATCAATAAACATCTGACAAATTTGTTATTAATAATTATTTTATTTACTAATTTTATTCTCTTACCAAACTACGGCACAGATTTGGTCTGGAATATAGTTTTACTTGCTCTTATTGGTCTATGTCTATGCGCTATCTTTTTTTGTAATATATTAATATTATCTGACAAATTTATAAGCTCCGACTACCGCACTGTCTTAATGGTATATTTTACTATGTGCGCTCTTGGGATGTATTCAGGAGCTCTATCCTCATATATATCTTATGATCCCACAAACCCTAAAAATTTCTTATTTGCCACTTTTACTGCAACTGGCACTTTTATACTGTATTATTGTTGGTGTTTAATTAAGCAAAAATTATATAGGTAACCTCAATTCGATATAAAAATATTTATAGTAGGACAAAATGTACTACTATAAATTTTTAGATCTCTTTCACAACTTGCTTACGGTAGAAAATTTAAATTAGGTCTATATACTGCTCGTAACTGAAGAGTTGGTATACGATAGAATCAACTTCAAGAAGAGCGAGGAGTAGCAAAGTCGAGAAGCGCAACGTACTATATACGTGAGCATCGCAGATCTTTAGACATGACGACGCCAATTCTTGAAGTTCCTAGAGTATACATATCATTTCTTATTTAATGCTATTAAATATTCCTCTGTTGACTCTTTACGGCTGGCTGCAGGTTTAAAATGTTTTACGATTTGAAAATTAAGCTTTATTTTAGTCAGAAGAATATTCTCAAGCCCCCCTTGAAAAATTTTGGCAATAAAATGGCCCTTTGGTCTTAAAACTTTCAGAGCAAACTCTAAAGCATGCTCACATAATTTTAGGGTCCTAATATGATCAGTTGCAGAATGACCTATGGTATTAGCCGCCATATCACTCATAACAATATCAGCCTTATTCCTATTATTTATATTCGACTGTTCTAAATTAGTAGCAGAATTAGGAGCATCATTAAGCAGGTCCATAATCATTTTTTCTGTTTCTACTGCATAAAAATCTTGTTGCAAACATTTAACACCTACAATGGGATCAATTTCGAGTAAATCAACTGCTATTATTACGCTATTATTGGTATTTAAGATTTTAGCGGCTACTTGACTCCATCCTCCTGGGGCCGCTCCTAAATCTATAACTTTCATCCCTGGTTTTAGTAATTTAAATTTTTTATTAATTTCAAGCAATTTATAGGCAGCTCTTGAGCGATACCCTTCAAGCTGTGCCTTAGCAATATACGGATCATTTAATTGACGCGAAAGCCACTGCCTTGACGAAACCTTACGCTTTTTAGTGCTTTTAATAGCAACAAACTTCCCTCTAAACCCTAGCGTTTTATCAACTCCCATATTTTATTTCACTATTTTTTGCAATATTATCTAATATGGAATTAATAAAGGCTACTTCATTATCATTTACCATATCACTACCAATATCCGTAAACTCATTAATTACTACTTTCTTAGGTACCTGAGGGAAATATAACAATTCGCAAGTTGCCACGCGTAGAAGAGCAAGAAGCAAAATGGGTAAGTTAGTGATTTGCCATTCACTTGTCAAATATTTCATGATTATATCATCAATCTGAGATAATTTAAGCACTACACACTTTACTAATGCTTCAAAATAACTTATGCTAAATTTTACTTTTATTGATTTATTTGAATTATATATAGATCGCTCCTCTTGATAGAATTTAATCAGCTGTTGCATCAGTAAGTTAACATTTGGGGGCGGTTCTTCAAGTTTATATCGATAAATTAGTTGGATGGCAGCAATCCGCGCTATTGTTTTGGTACTAATCTTATTGTGGGAATTCATAAAAATAGGAAATATTTTAATTAAAAATAATATGAACAAACTAAAGTAAGCTAGCAAAATTTAAAATATTAGCTAAATTTAAAATGTTTTTGTAATTATAAGTATAAGCCTTAATATCATATAACCCTAATTTAGTAAATAATATTTAAAAATTTGTTCTTCATGTTGTCGCTTTTCGGATATATTCTTACTATAGTACATTAGTATTTATTCATGAATTTGGTCATTATTATGTGGCCAAATTATTTGGGATGAAAATTGAAGTATTTGCCATAGGGTTTGGGAAAGAGATATTCTCTAGAATAGATAAACAAGGGGTGCGATGGAAAATTTGCAGCTTACCATTTGGCGGTTATGTAAAAATACATGGTTTTGATACTACAACTCCTCCGACACATGAGGAGATTGACAGTAAAGCGGGATCTTTTCGTAGTAAACCCCTGTATGCGCAGTTTTTAACTGTTATTGCTGGCCCTGTTGCTAATTATTTACTAGCAATCTGTATCTTTACTGCTCTTTATTGTTTTCAAGGCCAATTAACCTTGCCCCCAGTAATTGGCAAAATAATAGCTGACTCTCCTGCAGAGAAAGCTAACCTTCAGGAAAATGATCGAATTATCATGGTAGATAATAAACAAATCAATAATTTTTCTATGTTACAACAAAATATCTTAATAAATGGTAATAAAGCCTTAAATCTCACTATTGCTAGAAATAAGGAAATTATTAATATATCTGTACTCCCTGAAAAAATTACCCAAAAAACTACCGACGGCAATACCGTAGAAGTGCCTTATATAGGGTTAATAGCTAAAAATGAGCCCGTTTTTAATAAATTCAACCTATTTGAAGGAATATACCAAGCCTCTATCGATGCGATTAATATTTCTCAGTTTATTTTAAAAGCGCTAGGACAAATGATAATAGGTACAAGGCCGTTAGAGCTTGCTGGCCCTATTACCATTGCGAAAGAATCCGGTAAGTTCTTAAGTTATGGGGTGGCCGATTTTGGATTATTTATGGCAGTGATATCAATTAACTTAGGTCTACTTAACCTTTTACCCGTTCCAGTTTTCGATGGTGGCCATTTAATATTCATAATATATGAAGGAATATTTGGTAAAGCTCTGAATCAATATGTAAAAAATGTTATGTTAAAAATGGGAATGCTAATAATTATTTTTCTTATTGTAATTTCTATCTCAAATGATATAAAAAATTTAATATACTAAAATATATCCAAAAGAAGGGTCTTGTGAAAAACAACGTGAAGTCAACTATTAAGCTAGCTATTTTTACCACAACTATTTTATATAATGCCTCATCCTTATCAGCTGAATATATAAAAAAAATAACTATACAAAATAATAATAGGATTGAATCTTCTACTATTATAAATTATTTAAAACTTCATGTGGGGGAAGAATATACCTTAGCCAAAGAAGATGCGGCACTTAAAAGTTTGTATTCTACTGCTTTATTTGAAAATATTAATATCAAATTCTTAAAAGATGGTAATTTGATAGTTAAAGTCAATGAGACACCTTTTATCACTAAAGTAATCCTGCAAGGTAATTCTAAAATCAAAAATTCTCAATTATCTAAGGAATTATTTACTATTGCTGGTGACTCAATAAGCCCTGGTAAAGTTGAATTGGATGTTGAAAAAATCAAGAAATTTATAAGCGTTCTGGACGTTTTTCTACCATTGTAACGCCTAAAATAGAGACTCTTCCAAATAGGAGAGTAAAAGTTATATTTGATATTACTGAAGGCCTCTAAAACTACTATCAGACAAATTTATTTTAATGGTAATAATAATTATCGTGATAGTGAACTTCAATCAATTATCATGACCAAAAGAACAAGATGTTTAATTTTTTTGAAACAAACGATACCTATGATCCTGATAGGTTAGAGTACGATAAAGAATTACTAAAAGAATTTTATCAATCTGTAGGGCTTTGCCGATTTTCGGGTCATTTCTACTATCGCAGAGTTAGGAACCACTAAAGAATATTTTTCAATTACCTACTCAATAGAAGAAGGCCAAAAATATAAGCTTGGTAATATATCTATCGATAATAAGTTATTAGATACTGAGTTAGCTCCCCTACAAAAAATATATTACTGTTAAACCAGGTAACATATTTAATATTCGAGCCTTGAATAAAATAGCAGAAAAATATGTCAGCATATTTTGCTACCTTAGGATATCCAGGCATCAATGTTCACCCTGATACTAGTAGCCGAAACCCCAACTATACTATTGATATTAAGTTTGTAATAGAAAAGGCAGATAAGGCTTTCATTAACCAAATAAATATTACTAATAATTTAAAAACTGAAGATAAAGTTATTAGACGTGAATTCAAAATTGCTGAAGGAGATATTTTTAATCGGAGTTACATTGAGAATGGTGAAAAAAATCTCCGGGGTTTAGATTATTTTGAAAAAGTATTTGTTAATCTCACCCCTACTGATAAAAAAGATAAATACGATCTTAACATTGATGTTGAAGAAAAATCTACCTCATCAATTGGCTTTGATATCGGATATAATACAGCTGGCGGTTTATTCGGTCGTCTTTCTTTCTTAGAACGTAACCTAGTCGGGACTGGAAAAATTTTAAATGCTGGCGTACAAACTGGCAAGAAAAGTATTAGTTATTACGGGGGAATAACTGAGCCCCATTTCTTAGACAAGGATTTATCGCTAGGAATTAATGTGTTTAAGAAACATGTCGGTCGTGGTACCTCATTCCTATCCCAAGGAGATCAAAGTTATACTTTAAAATCGATAGGATTGCAAACTTCTCTTGGTTATGAGATAGCTGAAGATTTAAGCCATGAAATTGAATATACTATAAAAAAGGAGCATTTAAGTTCACCAACTACCTCAAATTCTATGTTTTTAAATGAGCAGATGGGGAAATTTACTACCTCGGCTATTGGGCACACCATAACTTATGAGCGACTTGATAGTAGGATTATTCCTAAAAACGGTTACGTAATTAGCGGCACTCAAGAGTTTGCTGGGGTAGGAGGAAATAATAAATATTTAAAGCATGAGCTAGATGGTAAGTACTTTAAATCATTTATTAATAATAAAATTACTTTAAAGTTAGCAGGCAGTGCAGGTAATATTAAAGGAGTAGGTGGTAAAAATGTAAGAATCTCTGATCGCTTTAATTTAGGTGATTATAGTCTAAGAGGGTTTTCTTTAGGAGGAGTTGGGCCGCGCGAGAAAAAAACTTCCGAAGGCCTGGGAGGAGAAAAATTCTATACCCTCTCAACAGAGTTAAATTTTCCTACTGGTTTACCCGAAGAATTTAATTTAACTGGCGCGGTATTTATGGATGTAGGTAGCCTCTGGGATATAGGGAGAAAAGCAAAAACTTATAGGGCAGATAGTTTTTATAACGATACATCCTTGCGTGCTTCCGTGGGAGCGGGTCTCATATGGATTACTCGGCTTGCTCCTATCCGAATGGACTGGGCCATACCGATTAAGAAAAAAGCTTATGATGACAAACAAACTTTTCACATAAAATTTTCTACCCATTTTTAGTGTATTCGAATGATCCCTCGAGATAGACTCCTCTCAGATGATTTTGCTGCTAGACGCGATGGAGCGAAGCCTATAGATAATAGGCGAGCATTGAGTAACGACGTATGCCAATTCATATTAGAGGAGTATAGATGGCTAATAACAATAATTTGTGTAATATTACTATATAATACTACAATTTATGCGCTTAACCCTACTAATGAGACTAAATTTTTAGGGCAAATCGCTATAGTAGATATACCGGCCGTTTTAGAGTCATCTATAGCAATTCACTCTATCAGAAAATCTGTTGAGAATATCAGTAAAAAAATGCATCAAACCTTATTACAAAAAGATTTGGAATTTAAGGAAATAGAAAGTCAATTACTTGCAAAACGGAGCACTCTAAGTGAAGCTGCTTTTAATGAAGAAGTAGATAATTTCAATCAAAAAGTAAATGCGGCACGGAAACAATTGCAAGAAAGAAAATTAGTGCTTGCACATTCCCATAGCGAAGCAGTAGGTAAGGTACAACAAGCTATCCTGAATATTATCAGTACACTCGCAGAAAAGCATAATATCGATATAGTAATTTCTAATACACAAATTTTATTTGCTAAAAATACTCTAAATATTACCCTTGAAGTAGTAGCAGAATTAAATAATAGCTTAAAACAGGTGCCAATTACTTACGAATAATTATGCTGAACACTTATTTTTTGCTATAGTCATTTAGGTTAAATTAGATACTAGGCGCAAGGAGTGAAGCCTAGAAATACTAGGTGAACGACGCGCAACAACGTAGCTAGTTTAACCTAAATGACTATATTAGACCAACACCCACTAGATCGACTTATGCAGGAAGTATACTGCTCGTCTTTCAAGAATTGGATTTTATTTTAAATGGCGCGCGCAGCGTACATGCCAGTACGTGAGCATGTGAGTCCATGATAAAAAAACAATTTTTGAAAGACGAGTAGTATATAATAAATCACAACAAGCTTTATAAAGGTTAGCATGGAAGAATTTACCCCTATCACAGTAGCATATGGAGATGGGATAGGCCCCGAAATAATGACAGCAGTGCTGCAAATTTTAAAAGAAGCAAAAGCACGAATACGAATAGAAGTGGTAGAAGTAGGCGAAAAGCTCTATAACAAAAATTATACTTCAGGAATTGCAGAGGATACCTGGCAATCATTAATTAGAACTAAAATCCTTTTAAAAGCGCCCATTACTACTCCGCTAGGTAGTGGATATAAAAGTTTAAATGTCACCCTTAGAAAAGCTTTATCTCTTTATGCTAATGTTCGTCCTGCGGTTTCTTATGCCCCCTTTATTAAAACACTACATCCAAATCTTAACATTGCTATTATCCGAGAAAATGTAGAGGATTTATATGCAGGTATTGAATATAGGCAGACCCATAACGTCTACGAGTCTCTTAAATTAATTAGTAGGGTAGGCAGTGAAAAAATTATTAGATATGCATTTGAATACGCACAAATAAATAATCGTAAAAAAGTTACTTGCTTTAGTAAAGATAATATTATGAAACTTTCTGATGGAATTTTCCATGAGGTTTTTCAAGAAATAGCAGCAGAATACCCTCAAATTCAAAGTAACTATTACTTGATAGATATAGGTACTGCCCTCCTAGCTACTAAGCCAGAATTATTTGATGTGATTGTGACCTCTAACCTGTATGGGGATATTATATCTGATGTCACCGCTGAAATTTCTGGTTCAGTTGGCTTAAGCGGTTCCGCAAATATAGGGGAAGGATATGCTTTATTCGAAGCAGTACATGGCTCTGCTCCAAGCATTGCCGATCAAAATATCGCTAATCCTTCTGGCTTACTTAATGCAGCAATTATGATGTTACTCCATATTAGGCAAGGTGATGTTGCGGCATTAATAGAAAATGCCTGGAAAAAAACTATTGAAGAAGGAATTCACACCAATGATATTTATAACAAAAACATATCTAGCAAAAAAGTTGGTACTAAAGAATTTGCTGAAGAAGTTATTAAAAGGCTAGGGTTAAAGCCTGCTACCTTTCAAGCCACTCAATATTCTACCCTACCTCCCCAAGGAAGGAACGACAGAGTCTACTCTATTAATACTACCGAGATAAAAAGCTTAAAGGGAGTGGATGTATTTATCCAAATGAACGTTCTATCGGCCCATGATGTAGCCACTAAAATTCAAGCTATAAGTTTAGAAGGTCTAGAATTAAAAACTATTTCGGCTATGGGCCTTAAATTATGGCCTCGCAATGATAGGTTTGAACTAATTTCTGACCACTGGTGTTGCCGTTTTATGTCAAAACAAGCGGGAGAAGAAATTAAACACTTAGAAATAGCCAACTTACTTAAAATATTAAGTGAACATAACATAGATTTTATTAAAATTGAAAATCTCTTTTTATTTGATAACAAGCCAGGTTTTTCCTTGGCGCAAGGAGAATAAATTAACGGTATTATCTATGTTACTATTTATTGGCTATATATTAATTTTTTTAGGTATTACTGCTATATTTTCTGGTATTATAGGATTTTTTAGATTCCCAGACTTTTATACTAAAATTCATGCGGCAAGTGTCATTGAATGCTGCGGGACCCCTTTAACTCTTGTGGGTCTTGCCTTTCTACAACAAGATCCTTTTAGTACCTTTAAACTAATTTTTGCTGTGCTACTCATTTTACTATTAAACCCTATTTCAACTTATGCTATTGGGAAAGCCTCTTTATTACGCCCTACTAAAATTTCTGCTAAACCTAATAGAGCTCCCTCGAAATTCGCTCCTGGTAGGGAGTTTGAAGGAGACACTTCGCTACAAACCACAGCGTACTTAGGTGCAGGTGAGGATTCGAGAACGAAAATAACGACGAAATCGACCATTAGATAGAAACCTTCACAGAACCTAATATAAGATCAAGCCTTTATGATCCCAGAGACAATAAATTTTTCCCTTGCTACTTGTCTATTGACCAGCATTCTTATTCTATTGGTATTCGTCACAGTTAAACTTAATTTTTGTAGATCCCTCTTAGAAGCCGTAATAATTAGTTCCATTGTTAGTTTATTAATTAGCCTTACTTATTTATTAATGGATGCCCCAGACGTTGCTATGACCGAAATAGCGCTTGGTAGCTGTCTATCTACCTGCGTTTTATTGAATTTTTTAAGTAGGCTACCAAACTCCCAAAAATATAATATAACTCAAACTCGCTTAATAAGCTCCTCTATGATTTGTCTAGTTTTTATAATAGTATTTACGCTGCTAGGAACAGAATTACCGGAATATGGAGCTAGTAATTCTCCTCTACAAAGCCATCTGTCTAAATATTATATCCAACATACTAAGGAAGATATTGGCATATCATCTTTTGTCGCAGCCATACTTGCAAGTTATAGAGGATATGATACACTGGGAGAAACTATAGTCATTTTAATTGCAGGAATATCAATATTGTTACTATTTTCAAAAAAGGTTAGGGATGTTTAAAAATTTTATAATTATTAAATATCTGACGCTATTTATCCTACCTTATATTCTCCTGTATGCCTTATATATTCAAATTAATGGGGAAGCATCGCCAGGAGGAGGTTTCCAGTCTGGGGTAATATTTGCCTCTATTTTAATTGGTTTTGATTTAGTTTATGGGCAATTAAAGGTAAAACAATATTTTTCTACTGAGGCCCTAATGGTTATTGCCACTATAGGGGTATTGATTTACGCTATGGTGGGCCTAATACCCTTACTGTATAATGCTAATTATTTAAATTATTATCCCCTGACCCATAATAAGTTATTATCCCAGCATATTGGCATTTTTACTATTGAATTAGGGGTAGGATTATGTGTAGCGGCGGTAATGTATTTAATATATCGCGTTATGTAGTCAATTAATATTATGAAGAGATTAATTCAGCTAATCAAATGGGAATATTTAATTCAGAATCGTATTAATAACCTTACTAAATATCTAATAATATTTTTCTTATTTTGTGCTTTTAGTCTTACCTTAATCAATGACCAAGAAAATCTTACAAAATTTGGAGTTATGTTTTCTATAATTTTGTTACCGCTAGCGTTGGTGAGTTGTTCACATATTATATTTACACAAGACTTAGAAGATGGAAATCTAGAATT
The DNA here is from genome assembly GCF_964026555.1 of Candidatus Tisiphia endosymbiont of Beris chalybata. Classification (NCBI taxonomy): domain Bacteria; kingdom Pseudomonadati; phylum Pseudomonadota; class Alphaproteobacteria; order Rickettsiales; family Rickettsiaceae; genus Candidatus Tisiphia; species Candidatus Tisiphia endosymbiont of Beris chalybata. The sequence continues at coordinate 628,409 of NZ_OZ032159.1, forward strand.
ATTATTCACCAATTTTACTGAACATGAAATTATTATCTCGAAATTTCTTACCATTTGCTTTATCGCTATAAGCAGCGCTATGTTTAATATGCCAATAATTTATTTCTTTTTTAATATTGAGCTTGAAACTTTCATTCATATGGTTATTACCTTAATTTTATTATTAATTTTAGCTAGTGCCTTATTAATTTTAATTGCTGCCATTCAAAGCTATTTTAGGTCAAATGCCAATCTATTATCCGTGTTAATTATGCCATTATTAATACCTAGTATCGTACTTGGGGGAATTATTACCCAAAATCCAAACAATATCAGTTTAGCTTTTTGTATGGTTGGCATTAATATAGTACTCTTACCAATTATATTGTATCTCGCATCATATTTAATTCGTAATATTTACAACGTTTAATATTAGGTTCTGTGAAGGTTTATATCTAATGGTAGATTTATAGGCATTTTTGCTTGCATAACCACAGGCTACAGGGCCCCTGAGGATTCAAGGATGAAAATAACAATAGACCTCTTGCATAACCTAAAGATAATTGAAGAATTTTTAGGAGAAACGAAGTCGAGTACCGCAGCGTACATAGACGTACGTGAGGAACAAAGAGGAGTTTCGACGACAAAATTACCAATTAGATTAGGTTATGCAAGAGGTCTAATGAAACCGGTCGTTAGATAGAAATGTTCACAGAACCTAATAAAAAATTTGTCATTTTTCTATAATTCATGTACCATATTGTCTAAAAGTTCTTAATCGTTTATCAATTTAGGGAAATATATTTATGTGGCTAGCCTTAAGAAGACTAATAGCAGCTAATCCTATGGGAATATTTTTGTGGTCTCTCATAGCCAAATGGTATGTGATGATCGCTATTGCCTCTTTAGTAGTGCTATTTTGGGTAGTTACAGGGCTAGCAAAAGTAGGGTTTATAAATTATATGGCAAATTCCACAGTTGAAGTCCTTGAAACCGCTAAAGCAGGGGCACAAAATTGTACTCCAAAATTAGGGCCGACCTTTACTGATTTAACTAACTTTTGGAAATGTTTAGGTAACCCACCCCCATATATAGTTAGAGATGATGTTACTAAAGAAAAAACTTTAGAAGATAGTTTCAAGAAAATATTACCTAAAGATAAAACCGTCCCAGAAATGGTGCCATATAGTAACCCTTATGATACGCCTGATACACCACCAAACGAGCCTCCTGAATAACTACTCGGGATGATCGCGCTAGAACTCTTCATATTATATGATTTGCAATGAGGCGTTAAAATATTAACTATTTTAATATTATATTTTGACTTATTAGTATTAAAATAGCATAATTTATTAATAAATTAATAAATTATGAGCGGGTCATGAGCAATAAACAAGACATGAAAGCAAATACGAGAGGCACTAATGGTGATACTTCTTTACATGAAGCAGTGCGTTCAGGTAATTTTGACCAAGTAAAAGAACTTCTTAGAGACCCACGAACTGATATAAATAGGAAAGATACTATAACTACAGAACATGGTCTTACCCCTTTGGCTATAGCAGTACAGAGAGGTGACTTGAATATATTGCAAGCCCTTCTTGAGCGACCAGAGATTCAGGTAAATACTCAAGACACTAGTGGTTTTACTCCTTTACATCGAGCAGGACGCCATTTCATTAACGAAGAAAATTCGAAACACCAGGAGGAAAGCCTTCACATCATTAGCCAGGAGGCAAGACTTAATATCATTCAAGCCCTCGTTAGACACCAAAAAATTAATGTGAATGTTAAAAGCATTATATATGGCTATGCTCCTTTACACATGGCTATACTTGATGATAATGTTGTGATGGTGACAGAACTCTTTCAGCACCAAAACATTGATGTGAATGTTAAAACTACACACGGCCGTACTCCTTTACACATGGCAATACTTGAGGATAATGTTAAGATGGTAACAAAACTCCTTAACCATCCAAACATTGAGGTAAACACTCAAAGCACTGAACATGGCCGTACTCCTTTACACATGGCAATACTTGAGGATAATGCTAAGATGGTAACAGAACTCCTTAGCCATCCAAACATTGATGTGTTTGTTAAAGATAAAGATGGTGATACCGCTTTCCACTTATTATATACTCAAAAGGGACCCAAATTTAACGACACAATATACACTAAATTTAAAGATCATATCCTAAGAAAGGCTGAGGAGATGAATATTTCTCAATTAACTGATTTGATTTTAAAAGTAGAGCCCCCGCGAAAGTTGAAATCCACCGGTTTTGTGGAGAAGCGAGATATGACAATTTCTACGTTACAAGCTAAAATTGATAAAAACCGTCAAGAACAGCAAGTTGATCAGAAGTTTCGGTTTGATCATAAGGATCCTCTTTATAGTCCATTTGTTAATTCTAGTTCAGTACAAATTGTTCATCTAATTAAAAAGATAAAAAAAGCCAACCCTAATCTAAAGATTACAGAAATATTAAAAGATCAGCGTCTTTTAAATGCTTCATCACTAGATTTGGTACGTAAAATCCAAAAAGTAAACAATATACTTGAGAATAATAAGAAACTTAATAACCTAGCTAGGTTTGTGATGAAGCGACCAGCATTGCAAGAGAAAGAATTAGAAAACATTCTTAAAAATATGCAAGAATATATCTCTCTCATGAAAGAGAGCCAAGACATTCTAAAACCCCTGAAGCAGCATAATATACAACTATCTCATATCTCTACTCAGCCCCCAACATATGCAACGGTTATTAAACCACCCCTGAGGAACGATAAGCTGCAGAAGAAGAAGGTGACTTTTCAACTGCCTAATTTGTAATAATACGGGTTACCCTTGATTTTTTACCATAATTTGGTATATTTGAATGATTCTAATCTGATACGCATATTTTATGTCTAATCCTGAAGATTATAATAAAACAACTCGGCGTGATTTCATAACTCTCTCCGCTACTAGTATGGTTGCTGTAGGAGCAATGTGTAGTGCTTGGCCACTGATTGATTCATTTAATCCTTCAGCAGATGTTTTAGCCATATCCTCAATAGAGGTAGATTTATCTAAAATACAACCTGGCCAAACTCTTACTGTGAAATGGCAGGGAAAACCAATTTTTATTACTAACAGAAGCCAGGACAAAATTAATGAAGCGAGAAACACTAAGCTTTCTGAATTAATAGACCCTGAGCCTGATCAGGATCGGGTCAAAGCGGGGCATGATAATTGGTTAGTTACAATAGGAATTTGTACCCATTTAGGTTGCGTGCCTCTGGCTAATCAAGGCGATTATGATGGCTGGTTCTGTCCTTGCCATGGTTCTCACTATGATTCTTCAGGACGAATCCGTAAGGGGCCTGCCCCCCTAAATTTAGCGATTCCTCCTTATGAATTTATCTCTGATACTAAGATCAAAATCGGATAATTATTTATGACTCAAGGCGATTATCCCAAGAAAGCCAATTCAATATCTGCTGCTATAATAGAATGGGTAGATTATAGACTGCCTATTTTTTCTTTTATCAAACATTTAGGTGAGTACCGCACACCCAAAAATTTAAGTTATTTATGGAATTTAGGGTCAATCGCTGGCATTGCTTTATTAATTCAAATCATCACTGGTATTATCCTAGCTATGCATTATACTCCGCATGTTGACCATGCGTTTGATAGTGTTGAAAAAATTATGCGCGATGTCAATTATGGGTGGCTATTACGCTATATCCATTCCGTAGGCGCCTCTATGTTTTTTGTAGCAGTCTACCTCCATATCGCTCGAAACCTATATTATGGTTCATATAAAAAACCGCGAGAATTATTATGGCATATAGGTATAATAATTTTCCTTATGATGATGGCTACTGCCTTTATGGGATATGTACTTCCTTGGGGACAAATGAGTTATTGGGGAGCAACCGTAATAACTAATTTATTTTCAGCTATACCGGTTATAGGCAAAAATGTTGTTAACTGGCTTTGGGGAGGTTTTTCTGTTGATAATCCTACATTGAACCGATTCTTTGCTTTACATTATTTATTACCTTTTATTATAGTAGCATTAGTTATCTTACATCTAGTAGCGTTGCATATTCATGGCTCCAATAACCCTAAAGGGATTGAGGTTACCAGTCCTAACGATACAATTCCTTTTCATCCTTATTATACTGTCAAAGATTTTGTTGGATTTGGATTTTATTTTTTAATATTTGCCTTTTTTATATTTTATCAACCAAATTACTTAGGGCATCCTGATAATTATATTCCAGCTAACCCATTAGTGACCCCTGCTCATATAGTTCCAGAATGGTATTTTTTACCGTTTTATGCCATCTTACGGGCAATTCCTTCTAAGCTTGGAGGAGTGGTGTTAATGTTTTCTAGTATATTAGTGCTCTTTATTCTACCTTGGCTTGACACTTCTGCAGTAAGAAGTGCAAATTACCGGCCAATTTTTCGAGTTGCATTTTGGTTATTTATGCTCAATTGCTTACTACTTGGATATCTAGGAGGGCAACCAGCAGAGGAACCATATATTACATTGAGCAGATTGGCGTCTACATATTATTTTTTCCATTTTTTAGTTTTGTTACCTTTAATTGGTAAATATGAAAAACCGCTACCTTTACCGTATCACTTATGAATTTATGAAGCACTGTTTGAAACATTTTATTTGTTTATTAATTTTACTGAGCCCCTGCATTATTACTGCTAATGAAGCGCTGCCCCAAAAAAAAGTTAATTGGCCATTTGAAGGGGCCTTTGGCACAGTAAATCGAAGAGCTGCCCAGAGAGGGTTTCAAGTCTATAAAGAAGTTTGCGCGGCTTGTCATGGCTTATATAATTTATATTATCGTAATCTGCAAGATCTAGGTTTTTCTGAGGCAGAAATAAAAGAAATAGCAAAAAGTTATAACGTGCAAGACGGACCCAATGACCTGGGTGAAATGTTTGAAAGACCAGGGCTCCCATCTGATCATTTTATCCGCCCCTACCCTAATGAGCAAGCAGCTCGTGCGGCCAATAATGGAGCTTACCCTCCGGATCTATCGCTAATAATCAAAGCACGCCCTGACGGAGCTAATTACCTATATTCTCTGCTCACCGGCTATATTAACCCTCCTGACCATTTTAGATTAATGCCAGGTTTACACTATAACCCTTATTTCCCTGGGAGTCAGCTAGCCATGCCTGCTCCCTTAACTGATGGCCAGGTTACCTATATAGATGGCACTGAGGCGTCGGTAGAACAAATGGCTATGGACGTCACAAATTTCTTACAATGGGCAGCTGAGCCTGAGATGGAAAACCGTAAATCTCTCGGCTTAAAAGTCATGTTATTTTTAGTAGTTTTTACTATTTTCTTTGTTATTTCTAAAAAGAGGATTTGGCAGAATGTTAAGTAAAGATAGATGCATATACTGCTCGTAACTGAAGAATTGGTATACGAAGGTCAACTTCAAGAAGAGCGAGGAGGGTCAAAGTCGAGTAGCGCAGCATACTATAAGTCAATTCAGATGGTTTTGCTGCTAGGCGCGATGGTAGAGCCTATAGATAATAGGGAAGCTATTTGAGCAACGACGCATGCAAATTCATATCAGAGGAGGAGATATAATTCCTTCCTACCTTTTTTATACTAGGAATAAATAAGCTAAAGTTAAGAAAGTAAAAAAACCAAATGAATCGGTGATAGTGGTAAGAAAGACGCCCGAGCCGGTAGCAGGATCAATATTTAAATAATGTAACATAATTGGTATTAGGGAGCCAAAAAGTCCTGCAATTAGAAAATTTAGTATAACAGCAATTGCAAAAATCAGACTTAAGTTTGGGTCAGAAAGCATTACTAAACTGAGCAACGCTCCCACTAACGCTAATATTAATCCATTAAATCCACATACCATTACCTCCTTACAAATCACCTTTAACATGTTACTAGGATGAATATCTTTATTTGCCAGCGCTCTTACTGTCACTGTCATAGCCTGCGTACCGGCATTCCCTCCCATAGACGCAACTATAGGCATGATAGAAGCAAGCGCGATAAGTTTAGAAATGGTTAAACTAAATTGATTGATAATTATAGAAGTAAGGCAAGCAGTAATTAGATTCACAAATAGCCAAGGAAATCGATGTTTTACTGTATAAAATAAGTTATAGAATGTATCTTGAGTATGAACTCCCCCAAGGGACATTATATCTTTTTCTGTTTGTTGTTCAATAATATAGATCATATTATCTATTGAGACAGTGCCTATCAATTTCCCGCTCTTATTAACTACTGGCACAATAGTTAGAGCATATTGTTTAAAAATAAAGCTTAATTCACTTAATTCAGTGAATATATCAGTAATTTTAAACTCATGGCCCATTATCTTTTTTATTGATTCCTCGCCTCCATATTTTAGTAAAGTGCTTAATAATATGATCCCGATAGGACGATATTTGCTATCTGTTATAATAGCCGCATGAAAATCTTGTTTTATATGTTTATGCCTAATAAATTCTATTGCTTTTGCTACAGTCCAATCTTCATGAAACGAGATGAAATTTCGCTCAATTACTCTACCGACTGTATCCTCTGGGTAGGTACAGCCTTCTAGAATTTGCTGTCTTTTTTCTACTTTTAAATTATCTAATATTAATTCTTTTGTAATATCATCTAAATCTACTATTACTTCGACGGCCTCTTCTATCGCTAGCTGATTAATTAGTTGAGCGCTTTTTTGCACCCCTAAGATTTGTATGATTAAAGGTTTGCTGCTGACACTGAGCTGAACTAAAATCTCAGGCCTTAAGCGAGGAGCAAGAGGAGGAAGGATTATTTTATAAATTTTGTAATTAATATTGTCAAGGAAATCTGCTAGATCCGCATAATGGAGCTTATGCATCATCTCGACTGCTTCTTGAACCTGCTCATTGTTAATAAGATCAGTAATTTGTTCAAAAATTTCCTCAAATTGATCTTGATGAACAGATAATATGCTTTTGGATTGATTCTGCATAATTCCTCTTTGGGATTATTGAATTTTAAAAGTATCCCTAAATAGCCAAGAAGAAGGAGAGCTTCCTACTTCTTCTCTGGTACAAATCATACGTGATATTGGTGCGGCCGAGAAGATTTGAACTTCCATTCTGAAACAGAACAGCACCCTCAATGCTGCGCGTCTACCAATTCCGCCACGGCCGCATTAGGTTTTATGAACTCCCTATAAGGACTTGATAGGGTTTATTAGACTTCCTGCCTAAGTCCCATTATAGAGAAAAGCTAGCAGTCAGTATCACTACTCTCTGCTGTAAGCTGCACTTCCCTAGCTAACGCATTTTGATACACTTTCTCGATTATTAAGTGTAACTTAAAATTTTTATCCATAAATGCCTCTTCTACTACTTGCTCTAACAGCTGTAATCCCTCATTGCGTAGCAGTAGATTTTTGTGGATAATGTCTAACGCTTCTTCAGTCTTACCTGCATTTACCAGCTGTGCTATTTCCTGATATCTTTCTCTTACAATTTTCGAGCTAGGCACTTAAGTTTTTCTAATATCGATTATTTTCCACTTCTTGAGATCAAAAGGGTCTACTCCAATATTCTCTAGGAACGGGCTTCAAAATGAATTGCGAAGAAGCAAAAGATATTATCGGTTAATTATTAACAAATTATGCTCCCTATTTCAATAGCATTTATAGTATAGAGTGATTTTTTCAGTATACTACTTAACTTATTCTAATTGTTTTTTTATTTTACCATAGACTTACCTACTTCCCTGGATAATTAAGTGAATTTGGAAGTAAGCGTTTCCTGCCCCTTTCCTAATTCAATGACAAAATTGGGCATTACTTTTTCCTCATGAGCAGCGATTGTTATCTGTTCTAATTTCTCCTCTAAAACATGGTATTGGCTATGAAATTTAGTAGCATTCCCTGTTAATACTAACGCAGAGTCAATCCCTATTGTGTTGGCACCTAATATATCTGTATAAAAAGTATCGCCTACCATTAGAATACGTTTTTTAGGAATATTTGGTAGTTTATTTAATGCCAGCTGATATATTTCAGGGTATGGTTTCCCCGTATAAATTACAGAACCTCCAAATTGCTTTATTTTAGCCGCAAAATACCCAGCACAATATCTATATACTCCTTGTTGCATTATTCCAAGATCAGGATTAGCACAGATAGTAATCGTTTTTCTGTTAACGGCAGTTTGTAGTAAACTATCTATTTCATTTAAATTTACCTTTTCTCCTTCATCATAATGTAACGTTAAAAGCAAAATATTAGCTTCATTTATATTAAGGGTAGTAGGGATCTGGGTATTCTTTATTAGGTCATTTTGATTACTACTAAGATGATATATCAAAGGTTTATCAATAGCAAAAATTTCCTTGCTATTAAGTATCATATTTACCGCTAATTCTCCTGAGCTAATAATCATTTCTTTACTAGCGTTAATGCCCCAAGCAGTAAGCTTAGACCATAAATGTGAGATATTACGCGGAGCATTAGTAATGAAAATCACTTTTTTACCCTTGTTAATTACGTAATTAATATTATCCACCACTCCTGGATAGTTATAATTGCCTTCTACTACTACCCCCCAAAGGTCAAATAAAAACGCATCATACTCATCGATTATTGCCGTAATATGCTTATAAGTTAGGCTAGTCATTTTCATTTCCGCTAATATAACAATTTCAAAATATTTTAATGATAGTGAATTACGAGTAATAATAGACAAGAAATATTTTTAGTAAAATTATTTCTCGCCTATCATATCAGAATATTTTAATACGGTGCAGGAAAAGTATATATTTGCTATAAATGTATGTTAGTGTATAGTTATTTTCTATCTTTTATTTTAGTATTTATTTATGTCCGAGATTCCACAGCCACATATGCCAAACGAATATGGCGCTGATTCTATCAAAGTTTTAAAAGGTCTTGAGGCAGTCAAGAAAAGACCAGGGATGTATATCGGTGATACTGATGACGGGTCAGGACTGCATCATATGATTTATGAAGTTGTGGATAACGCCATAGATGAATCTTTAGCAGGGTATTGTGATCTAATTGAAGTAATATTAAACCCTAATGGCTCAGTTACGGTGCGAGATAATGGACGCGGCATCCCAGTAGATATTCACGAAGAAGAAGGAATATCAGCCGCTGAAGTGATTATGACCCAACTACATGCCGGAGGAAAATTTGATCAAAACTCTTATAAAATATCAGGCGGACTTCATGGTGTTGGAGTGTCAGTAGTAAATGCCTTATCAGAATGGCTAGAGCTAAGAATCTGGCGGAATAATAAAGAATATTTTGTGAAGTTTAAAGATGGAGCAGCTGAAGCCCCACTGGTACTGCAAGGAGAAGCCATAGGTAAAAAGGGCACAGAAGTAACATTTTTTCCTTCTATTACGACTTTTAGCGCCATTGAATTCAATTTTGCTACTATCGAACATAGACTCAGAGAATTGGCGTTTTTAAATTCTGGAGTAAAAATTTTATTAAAAGATTATCGTTTTTCTGAACGCCAAGAAGTAGTATTTTGCTTTTCTGGTGGAGTGGAAGCGTATGTGAAATATGTGGATAGAGCAAAAACGGCATTACATCAATGCATCACTCTTAGTACCAGTAATACAGACTCAGGTATTACCCTTGAATTAGCCATGAATTGGAATGATTCATATCATGAAAATATTTTGTGTTTTACGAATAATATCCGCCAACGCGAGGGTGGGACTCACCTTGTAGCGTTTAAAGCAGCTCTTACCAGGGTCATTACCACTTATATGGAAAATATTGGATATAATAAAAAAACTAAAGTCAATTTTATAGGGGATGACACCAGGGAAGGGTTATCATGTATTTTATCTGTGAAAGTACCCGATCCTAAATTCTCTTCTCAAACTAAAGATAAATTAGTCAGTTCCGAAGTACGTCCTACTGTTGAGAATGCTGTATATACTAAAATGTTGGAATGGTTTGAAGAACATCCAAGTGATGCTAAAATCATTATTAATAAAATTATAGAAGCTGCCACTGCACGAGAAGCCGCTAAAAAAGCGCGAGAATTAACTCGCCGTAAATCTGCTCTTGAAGTTTCAAATTTGCCTGGTAAATTAGCAGACTGCCAAGAAAGAGACCCAGCGGGAGCAGAACTATTTATTGTAGAAGGAGACTCTGCTGGGGGCACCGCTAAGCAAGGGAGAGATAGGAAATTTCAAGCAATTCTACCATTACGCGGTAAGATATTAAATATTGAAAGAGCCAGGTTTGATAAAATGTTGAATTCTGATCAGATAGGAACATTAATCACTGCTCTTGGCACTAGTATAGGAGAAGATTTTTCTCTAGCAAAATTAAGATATCATAAAATAATTATCATGACTGATGCAGATGTGGATGGATCTCATATCAGAACCTTACTACTTACTTTCTTTTATAGGCATATGAGGCAGTTAATTGATAATGGTTATTTATATATAGCGCAACCTCCTTTATATAAAGTCAAGAAAGGCAATAATGAATTATACTTAAAAAATGAGCAAGCATTACAAGATCATTTAATCAAGACTACTCTTACCGATGCTTTGATTACTTTGAATGATGGCACGCGAATTATTGGTAAGGAGCTGGAAGAAATAATACAAGGTGTTATTAAATTTGTGCGCTTACTTGATCAAGTAAGCAAAAAATTTAATAGGCAGCTTGCAGAATGTTTGACTATACGCAGTTTATTAGGAAGACACATATTTGAAGAAAATACTAGAGAGCAGATCCAACAAGCTTTAAGCATTTTAAATCTTGGGGATATTGCCCCTGATAAAACAGATTGGCAATTTGTAGTCGCTGAAAATAATATAGAATTTTTTCGTTTTGTCCGGGGCATGAAAGAGAGCAAAATTCTGTTAAAAGAACAGTTAGAATCGCTAGAATTTACAGGTCTTGCTAAAGCTTTTACTATTATTGCCCCTATATTTGTTAATCCGATAAAATTATCAATTAGAAATCAGGAGCACGATATTATATTCCCAAGTAATATGCTAGATTCTATTTTGGAGAATGGTAAAAAAGGAATAACTATCCAACGTTTTAAAGGGCTTGGAGAAATGAATGCTGATCAATTATGGGAAACAACCTTAGATCAGGCTAAAAGGACATTATTACAAATTAAAGTGCATGAGCAAGATAGTGCGGAAGTACTATTTTCTACCTTAATGGGCGATATTGTTGAACCTAGAAGGCAATTTATTCAAGAAAACGCCTTGAACGTCATGAATCTAGATGTGTAGTAGCGACTACAACACACTATGCCTTCGAGCTATTTTTTGATTTTTGGGACTTGCTGGAGGAGTTTCTGTTGGCGACATCGGCTGCTGCTGAGCATGTTTAGACGCTGCAACTGCTACTGATTTTCCTAACTCCACCTTGGGTTCCTGCGGAGGCACGCTAGTATCAGCAGTTCTCGCCTCTCTAGAATTGGTATAATTTTTATGGTAGCCTTTACCTACATCGATTACAGTTTTTCCACCAACAAATAAAGCCCAAAGGCCTATCGTCGCTCCAGACGTTAAAGGAGCAAAAGTAAGGGCCACTCCTAATCCAACAAGAACTTTTCCTTTATGGTTTTTCCATGTATCTTTGAGAGAATCTTTAACTAAGTTACCGAATTCTTTGATTTTCGCTGCAATAGTTTTTTTTTCTTCGGCCATGACTTATTTAATACCTATTAATTTATTATAACAATCGTGCTATAATCTACTCTCCTTATCAAGAATTTTTACTTTTGTAATATTAAGATGAGATAATTTTTACTAAATATTAAGAAAATAGTGATAAATTTACTAATATACTACCCTGCTAATATTATATAGTGCTTTCTGCATGAGTTGAGTCTATGCCCTCCCCTATAATATGCAAGGTACTGTTATATTGTTTATGATTTTCATTTTGACTTAAAAGAGGAATAAGGCTATTTGATGGTTGCACAGCTCTTAGCTCTTGGGTATTTACTATTACTTCACTCTCTCTTACCTGCGCTACAAGATTACTATTGTTAATAGCTTTATTTTGACAATATTGAGTATATGAATCTTTAAGTATAACCCCTAATATTACAACGCACCCTCCCAATAACATTGTTACACCCAATACAGTACTTGCCATTATAGCAAAAAAATCTATAGGATTAGTATCAGTATTATGGTTGGCACTGGCAGAGGGTAAATCCTGGCCATTATCTGATTTACTTGTAATATTGACTACACCTAATATGCGGGGATACATTCTTTCACTATAATTATTAATTTATTGAGTACTTTAAAAGCTATTCATACAAATAATATCACTTTCGCGTAATAAAGTAAATAGCTATAATGTTTTCAACCTAGAATAATTATAGTCCTCCCCTCTTATCGGCTAATTACATAGAAACCTTCACAAGACCTAGTTACCTATAATGTATTTCTTTTCAATATCACTTTTGGTTAACCTCTTTGGTGCCCCAAATATATCAGGGTTTTTTAGCTTAAATAAATCCTCATCAAATTTTTTTACTTTAACAATGTGATTAAATGTTATAGTAATAATGTTGTCCCCTTCAAATATTTTTAGGGTTTGTATCTGGCCTGTCCCTTTATTAAAAATAATCTGGCTACGTTTTTCTGTTAAATTATGATAAATAGTGATCGTAAAAATATCCGCATAATTTTTTGCTGATTCAAATTTAAAATATTTCTCCAAATCTTCACTATCTTCTAACAGAAAATTAAATATATTTTCTTGCGCTTTAATACGCGTCACATATTTCATATCATAATCATACACTGCCACATAATTACTATTGCCGATCACCAGTAGAGGAAAAGGAGCATAATAATTACAACGAAACCTATAAGGTTTATTGATTAATAATTTACCTTCTACCCTATTCCCCTGTAAATCTTCTTGAAGAAAATCTACCGCTATAGAATCTATTGTGCGCAAATATCCTTTAAGCTGCGTAATAGCGCTCTTACTGTTTTCTCCTTGATATTGGATGGCATTAACATTAGTTATTGTGAGTAAAAAATATAACACGACAATAACTTGTTTTACCCAGCTTTTCATTTGTACCTTTTAAGAGATTATATTAATTATACCAATTCCCATACTTAACAGGGAGAATAGTTTATAGAGCTAAATTGCAACACTCTAAATTGCGATGCGATAGCATTAGCTATATTCCTCTTTCGATGATTTTGCGAGCTAAAGCGATGGTAGAGCCTATAGATAATAGGCAAGCTATTTGAGCAACGACGCATGCAAATTCATATCAGAGGTTTATAAATTCTCTATCTGCTTTAATACCTCTTCTGCATGTCCTTTAACTTGCACTTTCCGCCAGATATGAGCAATTTTTCCTTCGGTATCTATTAGAAAAGTTGTCCTCCCTATGCTCATATATTTCTTACCAAATATCGATTTTTCTTCCCAAACTCCATAATTTTCACATGTGTTAGAATTAAAATCTGAAGCTAGATCAAATTCTAGCGAATATTTCTTTTTAAATTTATCATGAGCATTTAAATCATCCTTGGACACTCCTATGATTATCGTATTCAGTTTTTCAAATGCTAACTTAAGTTGACTAAAGCCTCTTGCTTCAACGGTGCACCCAGGGGTATCATCCTTAGGGTAAAAATATAATACCACAAACTTGCCTGCCAACTTCGATAAACTAATATTATTATTTTCTCCCACTAACATAGTAAAATCTGGAGCATTATCCCCTATTTTTAACATTCTAATTATCCTCTTAATAAATATTGATTAGTTAATTTTAAATCTTACCCTCTTTCCGCCAATATAGCCAAAGTGATTTAGCTGGTGGCACTTGAATTTAAAGGTAAGGTTGCGCAGCGTATAGAGAATACGTGAGCACAACCGAAGCCTGCAAAATCAAGTGTCACCAGCTAAATACCGCGGGCTATAAGCCATAATGAAAATTATTGCAAATGCTACTGCTAACGCAAACCAAGTAATAGCATATTCCAAATGATCATTTTTAATATGCAATAAATTTTCGATTTTTAAGGGCTTTAAAATATCTTCTTGCCCCACAGCAACATTATCCATAAGCAGATAAAATTCTTCTAGCTTTAAACCTAAGATATTAGAGGCCTCCTTTATATCTAAAGTAAACCAGATATTATTTTTAATATCGTTATCAAATATAAAAAGCCTTTTTTGCTCCCCTGGCAGTATTACCCCGATAATTTGATTAATAGAGCTGCTATCTAATATTTTATCAATATTATGTTTGTGACTACTACCAAACCATCCTCGCGTAACTAAAATTATTTTATTATCATCTGTCTTAAATGGACTGACCAAATAATACCCATCTTTCTCGGCAGACATCGCCCTACGCCCATACAGATGAAGATTTTTATCTAGTAAAAATTGCCCCCTGACTGCTACTTTCGCATAATATTTATCTCCACTAAGTGTTTTTATATCAATAGGAGCATTATTTAAATTGTTATTTATTAAGTTCAAAAATAATTGTTTTTCCTTAAGTCGGCTAACTTGCCAAATACCTAGTGACACTAGTATTACAAAAATTAATATAGCTATTAATACCGGGAATAGTTGTATTTTACCTTTACTTAAAGTTAAAGTTTTTGGCACTATAATTTCTTCATTATTTCTAGCAAGGATTCTAAAGTAACAAGTTTGCTTTGTCTACGATCAAATGACATTAATTCGCGTTGATAATCTGGAATAAAAAATTCTAATTTAAATAATTTTAGTGCGTCTGCTAATGTTTTAGGTAATGGCAGTAAATTATACTGTTCATCGAAAGCATTACCATAGATCTTGGGTAGGTTGTTAATTTCCCTAGGGCTTTTCAGTCCTAAGTATATAGAGTTTAAAATTGTAAAAATTGCTAGATAAATATTAGTTAAGGGATTAGCTATTCTATGCTCTAATCGTTTAGGATAAGAAGCAGGGATGCGCAGAGCAACGGTTCTATTATTATTACCAAATGATACATTAATTGGAGCCATGAAATTTTTATCTAGCCGTAAATAATCCTCCTCATATGACATGAACACCAGAAAAGTCTCAATCATATAATGCCCAATACTTGACGCTACCTTATTTAGGAACTCATGATTGATATGAGTAGCACTAGTATCAATAAAATTAAGGTGGAAATGCATACTGCTACCATAATCATCAAGGAATGGTTTAGCCCTAAAATTTACCTTGCTTTGCAATTGATTTGCTACCATTGTTATTTTATACCGCACCTTATTAATATCTTCTATATAATTAATTATATTAGTTGTCGGAGGCAAATTAACTTCAAATTGGTTTTTGCCTTTTTCCTTAATAAGTTTCATACCTAGAAGATGCTCAAATTGGCATAGATCTACATTATTACTTAAGTAAAATTCTATTTCCACCCCTATACACGCTATTAAGCCATAATCTATTTGTAACTCGTGCATTAATTTTTCTAATGCATTGTATTTCCTCAAATGATCTGATAATTTATCTATAAAATCTTGTAGGGGAAAAATCATCATGAATGTGCTTATAACAAATAAAGTTTATTATAAAATTTTTGACCTAAGCTTCAAGGGTTCAAGTCATATTTATAATAAAAAAAATATGGGGCCCTATTCTCTGCTTCCTAATTCTCTAGAAGTTATCCACAATAACCGAAAAGCAATAGTTAATTATTGCCAGGCTCAAAATATAGTAATCTTAAAACAAGTACATGGCACTAAAATTATTGATGCTGATTTAATTAATGATTTTACTACGGATTTAGAGGGGGACGGCGTCATTACTTCTAAAAATAATTTAGTACTAGCAATACAAACTGCTGATTGTGTGCCAATTCTTTTAGCAAGTAGCGACGGAAGCCTAATAGGGGCCGCGCATTGTGGATGGCAGGGTAGTAAAGCAGGTATAGTAGCTAATATCGTCACTATAATGCAGGCTAAAGGTGCTAAGGATATTTGCGCGATTATTGGCCCTAGTATTCAACAATATTCTTATGAAGTAAATGAGGAATTTTATAATAGTTTCGTAGACGAGAGAGAGATTTATGTAAAATTCTTTATTCCTTCACATCGAGAAAAACATTATATGTTTGATCTACCTGCATACGTAGAACTACAATTACAAGAAGCAGGTGTTCATAATATCCATAAGATAGCAGAAGATACTTATACTACTCAGTTGAGCAAAGCGATTGATAGTAATAGTGAGGAGCTAAACCATACTACAACAGAACCGTTAGATTCCAGTATATATAAATATCCAAGCTACAGACGTTGTTATCATACAGGAGAATTATACAATAGCGCTATATTATCTACCATTATCAAACCATAAATTCTTAGCGTTTTTCTACTTATAATAGTAGACTTAATCCCTTTCATCTCTAAAATTATCATAAAAAAATAATTTTTATTGACAGTTTTTTTGGCATATGCTACTTTAGATTGCAAAATTTAAAAAGTGTATACTGCTCGTACTTCAAGAATTGGATTTTATTTTAAATGGCGAGCGCGCGCAGCGTACATGCCAGTACGTGAGCACGTGAGTCCATGATAAAATAAAAAAAACAATTTTTGAAAGACGAGTAGTATATACTTAAAACAATGTAATAATTATTAAAGCAAGGAGTAATAATTATGCCTTATCTCCTAAGAGCACAGAGAATAGAAGCTGAAAAATCACTTCCTCTTCCAAAGAGAAAGGCTGTAAATGAAGAGCGCTTCCTCCAAGGCATATTACACGACTTAAATTCTCCCTTCAAAAGCCCAATACCTGATTCTGTTCAATTTGGTTGCGATGAACAGTATATAAAAGTATCCCAGGATCCAAAAAAAAATGAAGCTTTATTAACATTGGTTGTGCAGCCTGAAAAACATGACAGAGGAAATTACCTTGAATTAGCCAAAAATATCTTAGATAATGGAAAAATTACTAAATTAAAATGTTCAGGTTTACAGGCGGAAGAAGTCGCTACTTTAAAGGAGATTTGGCAGAAGTTTGGTCAAGTTGTTGCGAATCATGATATGTCAAAAGCTACAAATATTGCTCCTTCTACCTCTTATCCACAAAACCTCGACGATAATTTCACTTTGTCTTACTCCTTAATCCCATTTGCAGGCGAGGAAAAATCACATGAGTTAGGAGGGGCAGCTTCGCACCTTGATTAACTTATGCAGGAAGTCTATTGTAGTTCTCTTAGTATTATGATATATATACTGCTTGCACCTGAAGAGTTGGTAGACGATAGAATCAACTTCAAGAAGAAGCCAGGAGGGCCAAAGTCGAGCACCGGAGCGTACATATTAGTATGCAAGGAGCCTCGATCTTTAGAGCGCAACGACGCCAATTCTTGAAGTTCCTAGAGTATATACACTTTTGTTCTGCTAGAGCCATCATTTTCTTAGCCAGAATTAGCTTATGCAATAAGTCTATACTCCCCTTCCGATGATTTTGCTGCTAGGCACGATGGTAGAGCCTAGAGATAATAGGCGAGCTATTTGAGCAACGACGCATGCAAATTCATATCAGACGAGTATATTATTAATTTTAAGTAGAGAACATTGATAGTGATAAAATATTTATTGCCTGTAGTCTTGCTAATTTTCACTTTTAATAGCTATGCTATAGAAACTATATCTATAGAACGCGGGCATGTTGACCCTACCCCGATAGCAATCAACCAGTTTGAGGCAAACGCACAAAAAGAGCATGTGATTGCTCAAGATATAATTAACGTCGTAACTAATGACTTGAAAATTTCTGGCATGTTTCGCCCTATTTCTGCTGCTGCTTTTATTGAACAAGTTATAGGAATAACTCATAAACCTCTTTTTGCTGCATGGCGGCAAATTAACGCCTCTCTTGTACTGAATGGTGAAATATTGCAGTTACCTTCCGGCAAACTAAAAGTTAGCTTTATACTTTGGGATACCAATTTAGAAAAAAAACTATTAGGAGAATTTTTTGAAGTACCAGCACCTTTATGGCGAAGGGTAGCTCATAAAATAGCCGATAAAATCTATGAAAGAATTACTGGGGATAAAGGTTATTTTGATACAAGGGTAGCATATATCGCAGAAAATGGTCCATATTTAAATAGAGTTAAAAGAATAGCTATGATGGATTATGATGGAGCAAACCAAAAATATCTTACTGATGGTAAAAATTTAGTCCTTACCCCCAGATTTTCACCAGCTTCAGATAAGCTGCTCTATTTAGCTTATGTCAATAAACACAAGCCGCATGTGTATGTTCGTGACCTTACGAGCAATAAAGAGAGTCTAGTAGGTAATTTTCCTGGTATGTCATTTGCACCTAGGTTTTCTCCCAATGGCCAGAGCGCTATAATGTCAATAGCTCAAAAGGGGGCTACGCATATTTTTGAAATTGATTTGAATAGCAAAACAACTCGACAATTAACTACTGGCGCAAAAGTAATTAATACTTCTCCTAGCTACTCACCTGATGGGAGTAAAATAGTATTTAACTCTGACCGGAGTGGTTCTAGGCAGTTATATGTAATGAATGCCGATGGATCTAATGTAGAACGTATAAGTTTTGGAGGAGGAGTGTATGCTGCCCCAAGTTGGTCACCAAGAGGGGATTATATAGCTTTTACTAAAATAACTTCATCAGAAGGTTTTACTATTGGAGTGATTAAACCACATGCTCTAAATGAAGAAAATAACGAGAGAATTATCACCAGCGGCTACCTAGTTGAAGGCGCATGTTGGGGGCCTAATGGCAGAATTATTATGTTTACTAAAGGTTGGCCTCCAAAAGGGCCAATAGCAGGCAGAAGCCGCATTTATTCTATTGATTTAACTGGTTATAATGAACGGGAAATGCTGACTCCTGAAGATGCTTCTGATCCCGAATGGTCTAAAATATTAAATTAATTAATAAATTTTGGTGAGTAAAAAAAGTATATATACTGCTCGTAACTGAAGAGTTGGTATACGATAGAATCAACTTCAAGAAGAGCTAGGAGTGTCAAAGTCCAGAAGCGCAGCGTACTATATATTATACTGCTCGTACTTCAAGAATTGGGTTTTATTTTAAATGGTGAGCGCGCGCAGCGTACATGCCAGTACGTGAGCACGTGAGTCCATGATAAAATAAAAAAACAATTTTTGAAAGACGAGTAGTATACGTGAGCATCGCAGATCTTTAGGGCACGACGACGACGCCAATTCTTGAAGTTCCTAGAGTATATCCATCCTGATTAATATAATTTTGCCGGTATAGCTCAGCTGGTAGAGCAGCGCATTCGTAACGCGCAGGTCGGGGGTTCAAGTCCCTTTACCGGCACCATACCAACAACATCTAGATTCTGTGGAGGTTTCTATCTAATGGTCGATTTCGTCGTGATTTTCGTTCTCGAATCCTCACATATAGCTTATGCCATTATGATATATACAGGATAGTACGCAGGATAGTACGCGGGAAGCGCATAGTCGTCGTCGTGCATACTTGAAGATAAAATACTCTTGTACGCACCTTAATGGCCTATGCTATACGCTGCAGGCCTTGCGTTCCGTATCTTCTACAAATTCCTTACTCGATGCGAATTTTTCAAGCAATCTACTATTAAAAACACTCCATCAATTTCTGCAGTAAATCATTCGTCTCTTTCATAATATCTTGATCTATTAAGTTTTTGGTAAATATAAGCTTATCACCCTGCTTTAATTTTACTTGGCTGGGGTATTGCATAACAAACTTGCTTACTGGCCCTGCTACATTCGATTCTTTATAAAATTTGAGAACAAATCCTCGATCCCCTGAATCTAAGGTCTCAATATTCAGTTGCTTGCATTTATATTTTATTTTAACAATATTAAGTAAATTAATAAATTCTTGCGGGAGAGCGCCAAAACGGTCGACCATTTCGTCCTGAAAATTTTCAATTTCTATCTCCGAGTTTAGGCTCCCTACTCGCCTATATATATTCAGCTTAAGCGCTGAGTCAGAAATATAATAATCTGGAATAAAGACTGGCAGCCCTAGATTAATCACCGGTACGAAATCTTTAGGTTGGTCTATAGCTTCTTTTTGCAATGTGGCTATTTGCAATGCGGATATTTGCTCATCCAACATTTCTTGATAAAGCTCAACTCCGACTTCTTTGATTTGCCCCGATTGTTCTTCTCCTACTAAATTACCAAAACCACGTAAATCCATATCATGGCTTGCAATGATAAAACCAGAACCAAGAGCGCAACTATTTTGCATTATTTCTAAACGTTTTATTGAAGTAACAGTCATTTTTTTATAATTTGCTAGAGTTAAATAAGCATAACCCCTTACTTTACTCCTTCCTATTCTCCCGCGTAATTGATACAGTTGACTTAAGCCTAAACTATCAGCTTTATGAATAATCATAGTATTTGCTTCAGCAATATCGATCCCTGATTCAATTATAGTGGTAGCCACCAGTATATCAAACTTACCATCCCAAAACTCGCTCATCACCCCATCCACCTTGGCCACATGCATCTGACCATGTGCTACTTTATATTTTAATTCAGGCACTATTGCTTGTAAATATGCTTCCACTTCACTTATATCCTTAATCCTAGGTACTACATAAAAACTTCTACCCCCACGAAAACGTTCTTTCAGTAAAGCATCTCTAATAATTACTTGATCAAATGGCATGACTATTGTTCTGACTTCTAGCCTATCACTTGGAGGAGTAGAAATAATACTAAGATCCTTAAGCCCTACCATTGACATCTGTAGAGTCCGAGGAATTGGGGTCGCCGAAAGAGATAGCACATGCATTTTTGCTCTTAATTTTTTTAAATGCTCTTTTTGGCTGACCCCGAAATGCTGCTCTTCATCAATTATCAATAATCTAAGATTACTAAATTCTATATTTTTAGTAAGCAAGGCATGGGTGCCAATGATGATATGGGCAGAACCAGACTTAATTTGCCCCTTAATGATTTTAGCTTCACTAATGGTAACTAAGCTGGATAATTGTACAATATTTAAACTTAAATCTTTAAACCTTTTGAGAAACCTTAAATAATGTTGTTTGCAAAGAATAGTAGTAGGAACTACAATAGCTACTTGCGGGGCATTATATTGTTGAAATTCATTATATACCCCATAATTAGAAGATTTCACTATCATATAAGCAGCTCGTATAGCTACTTCAGTTTTACCAAAACCCACATCCCCACAAATAAGCCTGTCCATTAGTAGCCCGGAATCAAAATCTTTTTTTATATCATTGATAGCATTTAGTTGATCTTCAGTTTCGGTATATTTAAATCTACGACAAAAATTCTCATATTCTTCGGAATCAAATTCTGCCGGGTTAATTGTCGCTAATTTTCTTTTAGCGGTAATTTCTAATAATTGACCGGCAATCTCAGTAATGCGGTTTTTTAATTTCGCTTTATTCCTTTGCCAGGTAACGCTGCCTAACTTGGATAATTCCCCTTCATTACTACCATACTTTTTGATTACATCAATATTTTCAACAGGAATATATAATTTGTCATTATTATCGTATAGGATTTTCAAAAAATCATGGGCTTTATCTTTAATATTTAACGTTTCTACATTAAGAAACTTCCCTATCCCATGCTCCTTATGGACAATTAATTCTCCTTCACTTAGATTATCTAGTTCCATTAAAATGTTTTTTAACTTACGCCTAGGCGACTGCTGTCGCGTACCTACTGCTTTTTCTCCTAAAAGATCTCCAGCAGCAATAAATAAATATTTCTCTGTATAGAATCCTTTGCTCAGTGATACCGCTATAAGATTTATTACATTATTTTGCGCAGATTGTATGTTGTCTATTTCTAAAGAAGTCTTGGAATAATTACTGATGATATTTTTAAACCTCTCTATATTACTTTTAGATTGACAAAAAATTATTGGTATTTTAGTGTTATTTTTTTCTATTATTTCAAATAGTTTCTCAAATACTGTCTTATTTTCAATAAAACTGACTGCTGTAATTGTTTCTAATGGATAGGCAAAAGCAGAATTTTCATAGGCAGAATCTGGGGGAATTATTAAAATATTGTCCTCTTGTTCCAATCCCTTGCGAATCTGTTCACTAGTATAATAAAGCTGGCTAGTTGGCAGGGCTGGATAAAAAGTATTTAACTTAATCTTATTAGACTCAACACGCGCAGTGTAAAGGTCTAGACAGTTATTCTCATGTTCAAGAATCGACTGTACAGATAAATTATCATAAATAATCAGGGGATTCTTTAAGTAATCTATTAACCCATAAGCGGAATTATAAAATAAAGGAGATAAATGCTCATATCCTTGAAATTTTTTGCCTTCGATTATGGATTGATATAAAGGGAAATTAATATAGTTCACTCCAAAAGCTTTGAGATAATTATCTCTAAAGTTATTTATAGTGGCTGGATCTAATATTACCTCACTAGCCGGATGCAACTCTAACTCTTGGTGTTCATGAATAGACATTTGGCTGTTAATATCAAATTCTTTAATAGATTCTATATGATCCCAACTAAAATTAATCCGATAACCTTTATTGCCTGGCAATACTATATCTACGATCTCACCCCTTACCGAAAATTCCCCACTATCAATGCTACTAGCACTTCTAGTAAAGCTATTATGTACTAAAAATTCCGCAAGCTGCACTGCGGTTAATTTCATTTGACAATGTAGCTTTAGAAAAGATTCAGCTAAATATTCAGGTGGGGGTAATTTACTAAGCAAATTTACCGCATTAGTAACTACCAGTTTTCTTGCCGGGTTTATCGCCAAATAGCTTAAGATATTTGCTCGTTCGGATAGGATATTTTGATTAGGTGAGATGCGATCATAGGGAATTGTATCGAAACTAGGAAAATATAATATATTTGAATAATTAGGTGGTATATTAGTAGCGTTACTTTTATGCTTAAAAAACAATAATTGTCTGTAACTTTCTATTGCCTCCTCTTCAGTGGTAAAGATAAGTAAAACATTTCTATTTGTCTTATGAACAAAATGTTCGTGAGCAAAAAAACTTTTGGCTGTAAGGGGTAAAGGCTGCTTTATCATTATTCATTAAATTTATAAGTCATTTATATCAAAGCTCAGTAGCTGCAACATCACGGTAGAATTAAGATGCTGTGGAGGAATAGTTTTATTAGTAATCCAGTCATAGATATCTATATCATCCTGGTCAAGTATTAAAGCAAAATTTCTTAAGCTTTCTTGATCCATAGTTGGAAGATAAATTGCCGCGAATTTACTAAGTATTAAACCTGTTTCTTTACAACCACGATTTTTACTCTGATATAGTAGCTTTTTAGCTAAAGAATTTCTACTAAGAGGTGCCATAATACAATTTTATAAAAAAAATATCATAATATCCTTTAGATAATTTGACAATTGCCAAATATGAAATATAAAATGTAAATGCAGAAATACAATTCAGCTGCTCTGAAATATTCCCCTTGAATAAGACGTTAAAATATTAATCAAAACTAAATCTATGAACATCAAAAATATGTCTTCCTTAAAAGCCTATGAGATGTTAACAATAGATAATAAAGCTATAATTATTGATGTGAGAACTAGCAATGAGTGGCAAACAGTAGGCGTTCCTCAGCTATCTAAGCAGCAGTTGATATTTCTTAGCTGGCGCTTATTACCGGATATGTTATTAAATAATCACTTTACCAACCAACTTATGTCACATATTAAAAATGTTGAAACGAATCTATTGTTTCTATGCCGCTCCGGCGGGAGATCCTATGAAGCAGCGAATTTGATTAGTAGCTTAGGCTATACTAACTGTTATAATATTATCGATGGATTTGAGGGAGGCATTAATGGAATTGGTTGGCAACGAAATAATTTACCTTGGCAAGTTCTGTGAATACCAGTAAAAATCAATTCTCTATGGAAGAAATTCATAAATCTCGGGATATCTGGAAACAAGTATTACTTGATCTTAATAAACATTATGGGGATGCTTTATATAAAAGCTGGTTTAGTAAGATTAGTTTCTTAGAATGTTCGATTAGTACTATTATTCTTTCTACCCCCACAAATTTTATTCGTGATTGGATAAAAGCCAGATATATCACTACAATATTACAATCTTGGCAATCTTATGACTGCGAAATAAAAACAATTGAAATAGTTACTAAAGAATTACCGGATTTGAAGCAAGCTATCTATCATAATTTTGAAAAGCTACCAGCGACAGAAGAAGTAGATACTAGCCCTGAGAGTATATTCTCTGCCTTAGACTTACGCTTCACTTTTGATAATTTTGTAGTTGGAGGACCTAATGAATTGGCATATGCTGCTTCAAGGGCGGTTGCAGAGTCAGCGAATGCTGTAGCTGAATCCAACCCTTTATTCCTCTATGGAGGGGTGGGGCTTGGTAAAACTCACTTAATGCATGCTATTGCTTGGTATATAAAACATAATAATCCACAACGTAAAGTAATTTACATGTCGGCAGAAAAATTTATGTACCAATTTGTTAAAGCCCTGCGTAATAAAGATGTGATGTCTTTTAAAGAAGAATTCCGGTCAGTTGATGTGCTAATGATTGATGATATCCAGTTTATTTGTGGTAAAGATAGTACTCAAGAAGAGTTTTTCCACACTTTTAATGCTTTAATTGATAATAATCGGCAAATGGTTATCTCATGTGATCGCTCTCCCTCAGACCTGGATAATATTGAAGATCGCATAAAGTCTAGGCTCGGTTGGGGGTTGGTTGCAGATGTCCATAGCACTACCTATGAGCTTCGCCTTGGGATCTTAGAATCTAAGCTGGAGCAAATGAATATTCATATTCCTAAAAATGTTATTGAGTTTTTAGCAGCAAAAATAACCTCAAATGTCAGAGAGTTAGAAGGGGCCCTGAATAAAGTTATCGCGCATTCTACTTTAGTTGGGAGAGAAATAACCTTAGAAAACACCCAAAATATCTTACGGGACTTATTACGTTCTAATGAAAGAATTATTACTATTGAGGATATCCAAAAAAAAGTAGCCCAGCGTTATAATATTAAGTTTTCTGATATGTCCTCCCCTAGACGTATCCGCTCAATAGCTAGGCCAAGGCAACTAGCTATGTATTTAAGTAAAACTTTAACTCCTAAAAGCCTTACTGATATTGGGAAAAAATTCGGCAAAAAGGATCATACTACTGTAATGCATGCGATTAAAAAAGTAGAAGAATTATGTGAAACTGATATAGAATTCCGTGAAGAACTTGGTTTATTAATGAAGATATTACAGAATTAAGTATACTCGAATGATCTCCAGATTGGATTTGAAAATGAATGGTGAAGGAGCGCAGCATACGTAAGGTACTTGATCCCCTGCGCCCATGATATTTTCAAAAAACAATTCTTTAAAGCAAAAGAGTCTAACAAAATTAATGTAGGTTAAGAACCTTCGATATAATCCCCTATTATGCTGCTCTCACAGTCCGGACTATAGTCTGCGTTGATCAGATTATCCGCCATACCAGTTAGCAAAGAAGAGGAAGGTTCTATTCTGTCCTCTGCCGCAGTTTGATTTATCGATGATCCACTTTGCTCCATTGACATCTCATCACTATCCTTAAATTTTTTGCAGGGCAGTTCACTTAGTCCTGCATCTAACCCTTCTTTATCTTCCGTTGATAAAGTATCATTTGGTAGATCTATTGTTTGGCCTGTAGCTTTTACTTTATCTAATGCTTCTGGTACCCAATTACGGCCTTTTCCTGCTTTCACAATTTGAAAGCCCTGCTTCTCTGCTGCTTCTATATTGTTCGCATCATCATCTACAAATATATTCTTCCCCTTATTTTTTGTGGGGCATAACCTCTCACCTATCCATATATGCCCTGTTTTACCTTCTACACTCTCACCTATCCATATATGCCCTGTGTTACCTTCTACACCTTTATCCTCCATACCTGATATGATGACAATTTTCTTTATCTGCTCTTCATCAAGTTCCAGTATCCTTAATGTCGCTGTTACTGCAGCAGGATATTTGCTAAGTGTATGAATTATAATCTGACATTTTTCTAGGCACGATAGACAATATTTCAAAAATTCTTTTTGCATTTCAGGCTCATGGATTTTAATTCTAGAGTTTGAAGCTGTTAATATCTCAACCGTCCGCTTTGCGATGTCGCTAGGTTCATATCCAGGTTCCTTTCGGCCCAGAAGTAGAGCACCATTAACTGCAATGCCGCAACCTATAGGAGTAAAGATAAACTCTTGCTCCAACTGACTAGTCAGGTTCCCCGTTACCATTGTCCCATCAAAGTCGATCCATACTACCATTTCGAGGCGTATGGATAGATATCCCTCTAGCACCAAATTTTTTAGTGCTTCTCCATATCTATCATCTCTTGAATTTATCGTAGAATTTACCGTAGAGGGGTCTAGGTTTTTAAACTCTAGGCTTAACTTCAATCTCGTTCCTTTCCTTGTTTGCTTCATTGTTGCTTCCTCTGTTGTTTCTCCAGACTTTGCCATAAATACCTTTTAATTATTTAGTTAATAATTAATTAATGTTTTAACTTTTTGTAAAAGGTTAATACAGTATTATTAGTATAATAGCAATAAGTTTTTTAGATTTTTTAAGGAATTTATAATATCTTGTAGTAAATTAAAATTAAGATTGACTGCTTTTTAGGTTTTGTGAAGGTTTCTATGTAATGAGTAGATTTATAGGCATTTTTGCTCACAGAACCGCAGCACACTAGGGGATACGTGAGGATTCGAGAACGAAAATAACGACGAAATCGACCATTAGAGAGAAACCTTCACAAAACCTAGTAAGGATAAAGTATATAGGAAGGACAATGAGGCAGTTTAGAGGTTTAAGCTGCTGCAGAGCTGCATTTTAGCTGCAGGTATAGTCAATTAATATAAACTAGGGACGGTTGTTGCTCGTTGCTCGCCTAGTAGTTCTAGGCTTCGCGCCTCGCGCCTAGTCCTTAATTCATCTTAATTGACTATAGATAAATTTAGGAGGTTATTAATCCTGAGGTTTTAATACGTTATAAAAACTTCACTTATGACTATAATCTTTTTTATTTTTAAGAGTATTAAAAGTGCCTAATAATATACTGATAACCACAGTCAAAATGGTTGAAGCAGCAAAAATACTAGCAACAATATAATCAAGCTGGGTAAGGCAGGCAGTAATTATTGCCAATGTTATAATAAATAAAATACTACTAACTCTACCTTTTGTTACTAAGAGTTCATAAGATTCAATATTTTTAATTTCTAGCTTATGGCGATGTATTTGTTCTTTCTCAGACATGGCTATTAGCTTAGCTATAGTGCCTGGATAAAGAGTTTCATATTCTTCTAATAACTCAATAGGAGGCAGGACATGCTCAAATTTCTTACGATAGTATTTATAATCTGAATCCCTAGGAGGGGTCATTTTAAAATAGCCTTTATTGAGCCTATTATTATTAGCAAAGAAACTTTTATTCTCTTTCATAATCTCTTTTTATTTCTTGAAATGCGGAATTAATATCTTTTTCTATTTTGATAAAATATTCACGCAAATCTATTTCTTGTTTTTTTCTTAAAGGCGCTGGTAAAATTGTGAAAACGTTTAAAAAATCTGATAAGAACCTAGAAAAACTTGCTAAGAAATATTTCATAAATTTCATTTATAGTTGAAAATGATTAACATTTTTTAAATTGGTTGACATAATTACAACTTAATGAACCTATCATCAGGTAAAAAAGGTTCACCCCTGAAATTTACTGCATTCTGAAATTTATTGCAACAAGTTATAAAATTTTTATCGCAGCCAGCGGTAATCCTAGCGGTTTTGTGGTATTTTATGTTATCTGGAATTACTTTATCAACTATAAGTATATTTTGGGTATGATTTGCAACTTTTGCGCAAAAGGCCCCCTCCCCAAAATTCACATCTCCGCCCATAAAATATCCATCTTCTTTATTTAGATTGCTGATTCGAATAGTTTTACCAAAAATTTCTTCAATGTTATACAGGGTGCTATACATTGTTTTATCTATTTTGCAGCGTGAGTCACCAAAATTAGCTCGACAATTCTTACTGTAGGATTGTAATATAGTTTGGTTATAAGCCGCGGTGTTTGAGATGAGATGCAAAGTAAAATCTAGATCTCTTTTGATATAAGCGTAATGCGCCCCGAAAACTAGAGCAGTGATAGAGAGACTATTTTATGTTAAAATAAATATAAAATAGGAGCAGTCGAAAATGAGTAAGCCAAAAAGTTACAGTAAAGAATTTAAGTTTAAAGTATCGCTAGAGATGATCCGAGGAGATTTGAGTATTGCTGAAATAATCTCAAAATATCAAGTTCCAAGGTCGGTAATGACAAGGTGGAAGAAACAATTTTTGGAAAATGGTGCTGATATTTTTAAGTTTAGCTATGAAAACGGTAATTCCTCTAGTTCTACAAGCGAAATAGAGAAACTGCATGCAACTATTGGCAAATTGAAGGTAGAAAACGATTTTTTGCAGCTCGTATCTGCCAAGTTGAAACTATAAAGAGGAAAGTGATGGTAGATAAGGATTATAAAGATTTAAGTGTTCGTCGGCAAAGTCAGCTATTGAATCTGAACCGCTCCAGCCTATATTACAAGGATTCGGAGAAGGATCAAGATAATTATTTAAGTAATAGAATAGTTGAGATCTATAGTAATTATCCGATATATGGTTACCGGCGAATAACGGCGATACTTAGGAGAGAAGTGGTAATTGTTAACAGCAAAAAAGTCAGGAGGTTGATGAAACTAATGAATTTGCAAGCAATTTACCCTTCGATTAATACAAGTAAAAGAAACCTAAAAGAAGCTATTTATCCATATTTGCTATCAGGGTTAGAGGTTATAAAGCCAAATCAGGTATGGCAGGTGGATATCACTTATTTAAGGGTACAAAGTGGTTTTATGTATTTGGTTGCATTAATCGATGTTTATACTAGATTAGTAGTAGGATATCGTTTATCAAATAGTTTAAATACAGAGAGCTGTTTGCTAGCGTTAGAAGATGCTATAGCTAAATATGGGAAGCCGTCGATAATTAATAGTGATCAAGGTAGCCAGTTTACCAGCGAGGATTGGATTAATGAATTGAGGAGATGCGTCATAAGCATCAGCATGACGGGCAAAGGCAGGTGTAACGATAATGCCCATATTGAGCGTTTATGGCGATCGTTTAAGTATGAGGGGTCGTATTTATACCGGTGTACTTCAGTTTTAGAGTTGAAAAATAATATCCCGAAATGGTTGAATTGGTATAACAATCAAAGGCCCCATCAGGCTTTGGAGTACAAAACGCCGTTTGAGATATATAGTGGATTTATGGATAAGTCTTGCGACTTACCCACAATTCCACTATTACCACAACAGCTACAAAATTATAAAAATAATATTTTTGTAGATAGTTTATGAAAATAATAGTCTCTCTATTTAAAGCTTTTTTGGTCTAAACATAGGGGCGCAGTTCAAAGTACTACATCTATAACTAACGAAATAATTAATTCTTTGAGCAAAACACTGATATATTTTTACCACCGCATCAGTTAAATCATGATGTTTTTCTATCCCATGATTCTCAAAAATGCCTCCTAGTATAATATAGTTTTGGCCAGAATCGTTAAATTCTCCTTCTTGTAAAGTCATCCCAGAATTAGGAATAAAGATTTTATCATCGATTAAAATTGATTTATCAAATTCTGTTAAATATAGATTACTGTTATCTGGCAATTTAATGTGAAAACAATATTTCAGCTCTGCGCTTTGAGCCATAGGCAGCGGTATAGTCAAACTGGTCATATTACCTCTAATAATTCTATTTCCGCTAATTCTATTGAGGCATCGTGAGCGTAATGATATTCAAAGCTATCACTACCAAAACGCACTTCTACTTCAAAAAGGTAACTAGCAATTAAAATATGTTCTTCTTCTAGGGGGGCTTCTAAGCTCACTACTCCGTTAGTGTGATTCACTTTTGGTGCTATGCTGACACTGTCACTAGGATAAACCGAGAACTCACAACTATTCCATACCGGCTTAGTAATAATCCTGGAATATGGCATTATTGGATCTTCATAGGTTTTAATTAATTGATATTGCTGCAATTTTCCGTCTCCTTTACTAATCACTTGTGTGGTTGCTTGATAATCTAAATTATCTCTAAAACGAAAAGAAAAATTACTACCTCGCCTGGCCCGAAAAAAAGCACTAAACTGTTCAAATTCCAGGCTACTTAGCCGACAATTTTTAATCAAATATTTTTGTTGAGAATATTCCCTATCTAAATTTCTTACTTCTCTACCAGACAAAGTTGACACACAAGAAGTAGCGAAAGCAGCTCTACCTATTGCAAAACTTTCAATAAACTGCGGTAACCGTATATCATGAAAATTCATACTTATTTTCCTTCACTTTATTAAATAATACCATTTCTGAAAACTAATCATCTACCTTCGTCGTACTTTATGCAGGAAGCCTATTACTTTTTAATAAGGCCTTATAATTTATTGTCATCTTAGCAGTAATAAGGTCATGGCTATGCCCAAAACTTATATTGCAAGCCTTTAAACTAGCAACAATATAAGTTTGTGTTGGGTACGAACTAGTCGTTAATTTATTAGTAATCTGATCCGCCAGAGCAGTCAGGATAACTTGCTTTTTGTCTCGAGCAAACCCACATATTGTAAAATCTATTTCATATATATCTTGCTTAATTGTTGATATATTTTCAGCTTTTAAAATATTTATTAAGATAAAAGGATATTTAGCATCTTGAACTACTGATAAATAAATTCGGTCAACCTGCAGCCTAATATTTGGCTCGCCTGACAATAATCTATAGGTTGCTTGCTGAAAATCTTGAATAAAATTAAGAGACATATATTTCTAAACCTATTATATTTAAAAATTTATCTTGCTCTAAAATATTAATAATTCTTTTAATTTCGAAATATCTCTCTTTAAATAATATCCGCATATTAGTAGTGATATTTTTAATAAACCTTATTTTAAAGCTGTAGTATCCTTCGGTCATCACATGCCCAAAGCTTAAATGTTCAATGGCGATAAATCTGTTCTCACAAATAGGTTTTATTTCAGCATAAACCGCAAATTTTTCTTGCCATCTTTCGTGTTCTAGTTCATTTGTAGCGAAATTCTCTAAAAATTTAACTTGATGTTGAAAATTACGAGCTATTGACTTTTTCATTTCATATCCTCAATTGCCTATATGGAAGGTATAAATTCTTAATTTCAAGCGACATCGCAATATTATTAGAGCTTTCCCTATCATACATTTCTGCTACATGTATCAATATGCCATGCCTTATTGCAGGCGGAAGATTGCATTGCTCAAAGCCTGCGCTATAGCTCACTACTATTTCCTGGTATTCTATTGGCTCATTTAAGCACAACACCGAATCAATTTGATCTACATAATATTGCTTATCGTGTAGCGCCAATTCTTCTTCACTAGTTTTTACCGTAACTTTATCTACATATTTTATAGGAGCATATTTGAGCGGAAAATGCTGTTGTCTTTTAATATTACAAGTAAATTCTATCATTCTTGAAATTAGTGAAAGCTTAGTAAAATTTTCTGCCGTTATAATTGCCGCCTCAATTAAGCTGCTAATTAACGCATTATCATAATCAGCCTCAATCCTCATATAATTCTTAACCTCTTCTAAAGGCCAAATGTTCTGCGGAGTTAACGAGGTCACTTTAAAAATATTTTTTTGGTACATATATACTGTTCATAAATGAAGAGTTGGTATAGTATATATAGTCACTTAGGTTGAATTAGATACTAGGCACGAGGAGTGAAGCCTAGGAGATACTAGGTAAGCGACGAACAACAACGTAGCTAGTTTAACCTAAGTGACTATAACTAACTAAATAATCCAAATTTAATAGCCCGTTGATTTATCACATCACCCCCTACCCTTTTTACCGCATAAAATTTTACAAATGGCTTATCGGTATATGGGTCTCGCATAATATTAATGCCGCTACGGTCTACTATCTTATATGCCAAACGAAAATCCCCAAGCGCAATGGCGATATTGCCTGGTTTGATTGTCATCATCTCCGAGCAGCAAATCACTGGTATGCCAAAAATTGTTTGGGTTAAAGATTCAGATAATGATTGTTGCCAGATAAACCGCCCATTATTATCTTGCAATTTTTGAATTTCTGATAAAGTACTGCGGTGCATTAAAAAGCTAGCATTTGCTGCGTAATCTGCATCAAGCAAATTAATCAGGTCTAATAATCCTGACACACTTACACTACTTCCCATATTGAACTTATCGATTTTATTATGATCTTTAGATAAAATACCTTTAGGCTTTTTCTTACCATCTCCGTTGATAAAAGCATCATTTTCAGCTTTGACGAAGCTATCTCTTAAACATTCTATTAACCAATTATCGATCCTTATCGCTGAATCATTTATCAGAGTTTGGCTTGCTTTAGGCTGCGCATATAGTTCATGAACAAAAATTCTCTGCTGCTTTAGCTTAGAGGTAGTAGTATCATCTCGTGCTTCCACTTCGCCCACCCAACCACTAGAAAAAGACCCTTCTTCAATCACTATATCAAGAGCATTACTGGAGATTATTGAAGTAGAAGCCAACTGCCTCATTGGGGAGCGGGAATGCATTTCACTAATGATGTTGTTATATAAAGTGGGTACTAGTAACACCCCTCCATCATCGTTGCTGCCCTGCATGGCTTTTTCTATGATTTCACCTTTATTACCTTGCCTAATATAATTACTAAAAGCATTTTTATGCTCTAGATCCTGCCTTGTATCTATCTCTGGGCGTGACAAAAAATTCTCTAGATTATGAATTCTATCTTGTAGTTTATTAATTTTTAAATAGGGTAGTTCTTCATCATTATCGTTAGGACTTAATAATTCATTATTCATGTTCTTCTCCGTTAAAAATGTAGGGGTTATATTTTGCCCAATTGAATTTAAATCACCCCTCTTTTGCAGCTTGCATCGAGTTGGGAATTTGAACAGACTTCTTTCGCAACTCCCATCGCGCAGGAAATTTGAAGGAGGTCTATTGTGTGGCGTGGGATTAGGAAGGGGAAGATGTTTAGTTATATGGGTAATTTTAGCCTGACAATTAGCAGGAAAAGTGACAATGCTAACCTCCACTAATTTAGCCTTGGTGATTACTCTTTGATTTAAGTTATTGTAATTGGCAAGCTGAATATTAAAGCCAATCGAAAGCCCATCAACTGCCCCTTGCCGTACTAACTCTATCGCTTCTCGGCCCGTTTCAATTTTATTATTAATTATGGCGTCAACTTGTAGCCCATAATCATCTTCAGTTAACGAGTGGATTACGCCGATTGGCTTAGTACAATCATGTTGCCATAATAACTTAATATTTGGCTTATCTATTTCCGGGCTTGCAAATGCTCCTTTAATAATTAAATCATTATGTTGATCTAAAACATTATATACACTAGCATAACCTGAAATATGAACGCCATTTTCGCCGACAGATTTGATAATTAAGTTTTGATTTCCAAGAGTGCAGTATAAGAGTTGAGTATCCATATTACCTATAATTGCAATAATTATAAGTAATATATCCTATTAATAGTCTAGCACTAAGTAGTTGAAGAAAAAAAATTTTAAATTACTAGAATGATTTCAAGAATTGTTTTTTGAAATCAAAAGGGTATATATAATGTTCGGGCTTCAAAAATCATCATTAGACCTCTTTCCAAACTCTACTCCTACTGGTAATTTTTTCGTCGAAACTCGTCTCCGTTCCGTAACAATCGTCTATGTACGCAGCTCAACTCGACTTCGCTTCTCCTAAAAATTCCGTATCTTTTCACCACCCCGGCCGAGATTCAACTATTAAAATAATTTTGTATAAGTTTTTGAAATTTAAGACTGTGGTT
The DNA here is from genome assembly GCF_964026555.1 of Candidatus Tisiphia endosymbiont of Beris chalybata. Classification (NCBI taxonomy): domain Bacteria; kingdom Pseudomonadati; phylum Pseudomonadota; class Alphaproteobacteria; order Rickettsiales; family Rickettsiaceae; genus Candidatus Tisiphia; species Candidatus Tisiphia endosymbiont of Beris chalybata. The sequence continues at coordinate 662,408 of NZ_OZ032159.1, forward strand.
TTCGCGTCTCCAGGGTGTATTTTCGAAGGAAAAATACACTAACAATTGAATTTAGGCCGGGGGGGTGAAAAGATACAAAATTCCTCAGTAGTAGCGAGTTTGGAAAGAGGTCTATTTTATTTTGAATAGCGCACTCGCCTATAGATAATAGGCGAACATTGAGCAACGACGCATGCGAATTCATATCAGAGGAGTATATATAGATTATCGCTGGATAGTATGGCTAGGACCTTGCTTATTGGCAGGTGTTGAGGGAGGAGTGATACTACTATTCGGTACGGGAGGATAGTGGAGTTTCATCCGATCTACCATAGTAACACCTTTATTACTCTCATTAATAGTATTTGCGATTACTGGGTTATTAACCCCTTTAATAGGTTTGTCTAATGCAGTAATAATATTATCTAGTGTTTTCTTGGGTCTTTCCATAATCTCATCAACCTTCTCAAACCACTTATCTACATTCTTTGTAACATTTAAATAAGCCTTTTCTTGTCCTTCAAGAGGTTTACTAAATATGGAGTGTATTCCTTCCATAAAACTTTTACCTAAGTTTTTAAGTAGATCCACTATAGGTGATATTATATTTTTTAAGGGCGCTAATAGCACTGTTAACCCTTGACTTAATATATCCCATATTTTAGGGATATATTCTTCAGAAGCCTGTTCGATATTAGAAGCTATTTTACTTATTTTTCCAACCTTGGTGGCGAAATTAGCTAATTTCTCTTTTTCTTCTTCCGGAATCACAGATGCTGCAGCAGTAATTGCTATACTACCAAGCTCTCCAAGAGTCTTTATAGCTAAAGAGCCCATTGCAGGGAATAAATCCTTAGAGCCACGCGATTGTATTTCTTCCGAAGACCTTCTTAAGGACGCTCCAACAACCTCCCCTATTGAGGATACAAAGTCAGTCAATGATGTAGGATCTTCTATTGTCTTAATACCTTCTAAACTACGTCCCTTAGACATAAGCAATTGCCCTCTAATTTATGCATAAGCCTTAATTTATACACAAATTTGGAATAATATCAACAGTTAATATTAGAGAGCGAGAAGCTATTATTAATTTCTTAAATAAACCACAATTCGCGGTAAAAATAATTATCTTGATATTATATTGTCCCAAAGTAAGAAATGGCGCACCCTTCGCCCTTAAAGCGGGGGTGCGACCTGATGGTTGCTTATTGATAGCAACCTAAATAGAGAGATATTTCTGATCGTTTTCGCCGCTGTGACTAATGTGCCAATCCACCCCCACCAACCTGACTGCGGTTACCCTTATTAAGAGACCCTAAACCTTTTGGTACAGGCTTCAAAGCCACTTCTGATTTTAATTCAACAATGCTTTTATTGATAAATGCTAGTAATCCTACATTACCCGGAGTATTCATAGCTTTGCTATCTTCGTCATAAAGACCAACTATTGTGGAAGGCCACCCATCGGGGTCTACAGTTCGTATTTCTGTTTTTAATCTAACTGTCACTAACTCCTTGTCATCACTCTCCTGCTGCGGCTTCAAGGGTATCTTACCTTCTCTCTGCTTTTCCTCATCAATTTTCGCCAATGGTTTTAATTTCTCCTCTCTTCCCTTAGCTACCTTTTCTGCTAATTTTTGTAATAATTTTTTTTGATCATTGTGAGATATCCCCTGGGAGGGGGCTTCCTCAAGGCGTTTATTAATCACATCTTTCTGGTATTGTAATAATTCTTCTAGATAATTGTGAGATATCCCCTGGGAGGGGGCTTCCTCAATGTGTTTGTTAATCACATCTTTCTGGTGTGTGATGGGTTTCTCTTGCAGCTTTTCCCATAAAGCAGCCACTTCTGTGTCAATCTGCTGGTCTGTCATTACCTTTATTGTAGGCGCTACTGGAAACAATGAGGGGCTACGTGGTGGATTTTTAAGGGTCTGTATTAAATTCTCTGCTTGCACCACGCTAACTATATGAGGGTCTGCGGGTGTAGTATCGGGGTTTTTCTCATCCTGTAGTTTCTGCTCGTGCTCTTCTTTACCATCAATAAATCTAGTAGATTGTGGCGCTGAAGCTTTAGCTTTATCAATACGCGAATCAATTAGATTATCTGCCGATTTGCTTTCTTTGCCCATTAAATCTGCAACGTCGCTTTTTTGCTCCTTTAGTAGGGATTGTCTTTTTAGTGCGACATCAGTTACGCTAGTTGAGTGGCTTGGAACTTCTCCTCCCGCTGGCAAGAACCTATTGTTTGCTAAGTCCTTCAGCACCTGTTCTCTCTCGATTGGGCCCAGGGAGGCAAGTTTTTCCTTTATTAATGCCTCCTCTGTTTTAGTGTCCTTATTTAAAGTTGCCCATATTGTGTCTGCCTGAGAATTCATATCCATGGATGGGCTTAGCTTCACTTCTGCATCCATCTGTATGTTAGCATTTGGGTTCATAGTTTTATCCCACAATTCTGCATTCAGATTCTTTGAGATGTTTTCTACATCTGCTAACTCTACTGCGCTTGTGGATTTATTCCCTATATCCTGAAAGTTTTTAGTAGCAGTAGAAGGGGTGTCTTTCTCTAATCCCCTACTAACAACATCTTGGGCTTGCTCCCGCTCAATATCAGGTCCCTCAACTACTTGCGAAATGTCAACCGAGTGCCCGTTATTTTTAGCTACTTCTTGCATCAGTGCTTGGTACATCCCTCGATCTATACCGGTAGTAATAATTTTTCCTTCATGTTCGAAATAACCCATTGCACTGGGATCATTACCATTGAATAACATAGGCTCTGGAGAGCTGAACTCAATTAACTTCCCCTGCGCGTTATAATGGATGGTGGTACGTAATGGGCTGCTACTACCTAAATATTTACCATTTTGATCCATTAAATCCAATGATAAAACTACTGGCCCACTGATCTTCTCTGAGTCCAGGCTGAATGGAATACCTGTTATCTTTCTATGTTTACGTACTGTTACTTCAGTACCATCTAACTTTCTTACTTGGGTAGGAACATTAATAACTGTAGATTTTAATTTAATAATTTCTTCCCCAGTTTCCGGATCTTTTATTATTGTCTGCCTATTTTCCCATTTTATTGGCTTAAAATCGTCTTTGAAATGTGTCTTAATATACCCATAACCTTCAATTTCTGCCTTTTCTATCTCAGCTTTTACTACAGGATCTCTAAAAGCCTCATGAACTTTTCGTTTATTTTCCTCGTCCTCAACAAACTCTGCATAATCTCTCCGATTGTTAAGCTCTGCCTTTCCCAAATATTCAGCTATTATTCTCCTTTGTGCAGCTAAGATTTTTTCTCTAACTGCCTTGGTTATCTCATCCACTTCTTCCTCATCACCCGACAAGGAAAAATTAAGAGGTAGCTTCTGATTTTCTATATCTGGGAAATCTGCTTCTTGTTCATTAACCGGTGAAGCAGCATCACTAAAAGAGGCAACCTTACCTTTATTTGTTGTAAAGTGGGCGCCATCTGTAGGATTAGATTTAACTTCCTCATCTTCTATCAATTCATCTATAATATTTATTTCAACCCCCTGATCTTCCTTCATCTCTCCTTCTCCATTGTTATATTTCTTTTAATAATGATTAAATGTTAGTTAATATCTCCTTGAAATGCAATAATTTTATCAAACTGCTCGCAAAATAAAAATTAGTTTTGTATTATCTTTTTATACTCCTTATTCAATTCCCGCACAGTCCATATCCATATTACGCAGACTATACTAAAGACACACATTAAATATATAGATATAGATTGATAAGTTGCAGACGGCAAGACAATAAAAATTAAAGACTGCAGAAGGGCACTAGCTGATTTGCCAAGCTTGGTACCAATAACATCTGCTGCCGCTTTACCCTTAGTCTTCAACTCTATATCTAATGGTACATAGGACATTTCTTTGGTAGAATCAAATAAAGTATATTTACTGGATTTACTTAAAACATTTTGCATTGCTCCAAGAGCAATAGCAACAGAGGACGGATCGGTGAGCATAAAGCTTGCTACTACCAACGCCGCTAGATAATCAAAGTTAGTTACGAAAAAAAATAATAAACCAGTAGTAAAAACCATTAAAGGCGTGATCAAGGCAGCTGTATACCACCCTAACCTTCGAACAATATTAGAACCAAGAATAACAAAGATAATAGTAAAAATACCAGTATAGCTTAAATAATTACCCACAAATATCGCAAATTCTGTCGGGGTGTGATAAATTTTTGCGGCTGACGCTTTCCAAGGTCCTTCCACTAAATTGATGGCTAATCCATAGCAAACTAGTAAGGTAGCAATTAATCTGATATATCTGGAAGTAATAATCATTTCCAGGCTTTCTAAAAGAGAGATAGACTGCTTCTGCGCCGAAAATTGTAGCTGATGGCGTTGGTGTTCTGGTAATATTTTATGATTTAAAAACCAGAAAGTAACTAATGCTACTCCCCCCAATACTAATACACAGGATAGGATAATTTGTATAGAGAGTTCGCTTTCAGTATGCGCTAAATCAAATTTATTAGTTAAATATTGATTGAAATAGTTTAGGTTTTCTAAAAACTTCCCCGATATATAAAGGCCAGTTTGAGCAAAAAGTCCAAATAAAGGATAGAATCTCTTAGATTGGTCTATGGAAGTTATATTATTCACAAATTGCCAAAATAATAAGGCAAATATCACATTTGGCCATAATTCTGCTACTATATAGAATAAAGAAAAACTCCATTTAGATAAAAGCAAAATAAACCATTTAAAATTAGGGTAAGCACTTATTAAAATGTTAGCATGCGTGCTACTTAAATGTAGGGAATTATAATTAGGGAAAATTAGGAAAGCGAATAAGGCAAAAAATAGTAGAAAAATTGATAATATTAAATAAAATATGCTTTCCCCCTTCATTTTATTAACTAATTTGACATATATTATGGCAATTAGAAAAGCAGAAGGCAAAACTCCCCAAAATTTTAGAAACGCGACCGTTTCAGTACCTATCATAGTATTAATCAGGCTATCTTTTAGTGCTCTGATCAAATTCTGGATAAATAAAATACAGAACATTATCAGGGTGATATACAGAAACTTGGAAGCCTCAGATCGCTCTATCGGCCAAATATATTCTATTAAATTATTAGGGATACTTAGAGTAGGAGAGCGTGATTTAGTAGGGGTTATTGTATTTTTAATTACAATAAAATATGAGAAAATTTTAAGAATTACTGCCATATGCAGCCTAACCTCCTTTTAACTTGGCTAGAACCACATGTTAAAGCTTTTTATTCCTATCGTCAATAAAAAAAATCAATAATCCCAGGGCTGCCTCATATAAAAAATTATATAAGTAATATTGAATAAAAATTATTATAGTAGTGGTTACAAATAAGTGAGTGGTAACCATGAGAGAAGAAGAATTACGAGAAAGTTTTGAAGACTTTATTAATGGAATAAATGATCATAGAGTTGATAGGAATAAGCTTCATAGTGTGGAGGAGATTTTATTTTTGACTTTAACTGCAATTATTTGTGGAGCAGAAGGTTGGCGAGATATTGAACGATTTGGCAGGTTAAAATTAGAATTTTTACGTACGGTGTTTCCATATGCTAATGGAATTCCTTCTGACGATACGTTACGACGTTTTTTTCGAGTACTTGATCCTAAAACATTCAGCACATGCTTTACCGTTTGGGCAAGTAGCTTAAAACTTCCAAGTAGCACACATATAGCTATAGATGGGAAAGTGTCTCGTCATACATTCGATGGTGATAAGAATCCATTACATATGGTATCAGCTTTTGCTAGTGAATGTCGAACAGTGTTAGCACAAGAGAAAGTATCTGATAAAAGTAATGAAATTACAGCAATACCTAAATTACTTGGTATTCTAGACATAAAAGGAGCTATTGTTACCATTGATGCTATGGGCTGTCAAAGAGAGATTGCCCAAGCAATTATCGATAAAGAAGCAGATTACATATTATCATTAAAAGGTAATCAAGGAAATTTACACCAAGATATTAAGTTAGTATTTGCAGATAAAGAGTTGCTGAATGAATTGTCAGTTGATATCAATCAAACAACTGACGGAAGTGAGCATGGACGTATTGAAGAACGGATTTATCGAGCTGTTACTATGCCACAAGAATTACAGGAGCAACATAATTGGCCGGAGCTTAAGACAATTATAGAGGTTATAAGTAAACGAGAAATAAAAGGAGTTTTATCTGAAGAAACAAGATATTACATTAGCTCTTTAGAGCAAGAAGCAGTAAAAATCGGTATGGCAATCCGATCTCATTGGGCTATTGAGAATAGTGTGCACTGGATTTTGGATGTTAGTTTTAGAGATGATGATTCACGTATTAGAAAAGGTAATGCTCCTCAAAATATAGCTATTATTAAACACATGGCATTGAATGTATTACAGAAGGCTAAGCAAAAAAGGGATTCTATCAAGCAGCTTAGAAAAGCAGCTGGTTGGGATAATAATCAACTACTCACTATCTTACAGTATATTTAAGTGCGGCAGCCCTGCAGTTTATTACTGAATCTGTTGACTCGCTGGTAACTAATTTTCGTTCCTCTCAGCTTTGGTCAGATAGTCTTCAAAGCCAGTTTATGACTGCGCAAAGTAAAATGGGGTCATTAACTAATAGATCGAGTGAACTTAATTCTCAAGAACAAAGACAATCCGAGAGTCTGACCTTAAAATGGGCCCAAAGTGATTCAATGATTAAAGGTTTTTCATTTAGTGAAAATCAAGCGATCAAAGAATCTATTTTACAAGGGCAATCTCTTAACGAAAATTACGGTAGTAGTGAAAGAAAAGAAACCTCTACTAGTACTAATGCAAGTTTAGGGTTAAATTTAGGAGTTGTTAATGCAGGTGGAGGAGTAGGTGCTAATAATAGTAAAACTGAAGCCTATGATACATCAGCAAGCAAACAAAAAGCCTATAATGATGCTTTAGAAAAAGTAAAATCAGCTCAAAGAGATAATCGGATTAGTACTAGCAATGATGAAGTTAGATCATTAGGCCAAGATTTAATTAGTACCTGGAATGAACAACAATCAGTTAGTAGAGAAATAGCTAAAACAACGCAAACAATGCAACAATTATCCAACCAAAGAAACTATGTTGAGAGTAACTCCGCTACTATTGACCGCAACATGAATGAACCAGTTTTACAAGCAATTATTGCTCGAAATATCCCAGGAGTAACCAGCAAGGAACAAGCAGCTAGATGGGCAAGCCACCACAGTCATGAAGCTATGAACATAGCACAAGAAGTAGTTGGTATAAATAAACCATTACCCCAAAGTAATTGGAACGATAGTCACCCTCAAGTTAAAGATCTACAGTCAATTGATTCTATCATTAACAATACACCAATGACAACACAAGAGGACCTGAAAACCAACTATCTAGAATCAAATAATAGATTACAAGAGCAAGCTACTGTGACAGATAGCACAGGTGCATCAAAAGCATTAGCCGAATCAGTAAAATCTGATTTAAATAAAGGCAAAAAATTGTATAGTCAAAATGTAGATGAAATACTTGACAATCAATTGTCCAGCTCAGAAAGAGAGAAAGCAGTAGATCTTGAAATTACGACTGTTGATATCAAGGATGATAGTAACAAATTAAAAGAGCAATTTGATCAAACCAGCAATTCAACAATTGTTAGAACTGCGGGACGAGTAGTGGATAATATGAGGTTAAATACAGATGCTATCAAAAAGCAAAATATTACTTTGCCTTTAAGCAATAACAAGGATAATAAAAATTAATATTTTAAAAATAAAAAGTAATTTATGAGTATGATAAAAAAGTTAGTTGTAACTATCCTGTCATTGCTATTATTTAATATAACAATTGTAACCGCCAAAGAATCTTTAAACCAAGAGGTTACTAACAAACATAGACTGCAACAAAATATCCAAGATCAGGATTTAACTAACGATTCTGATCTCACTGCTGCAAAATCCTATTATGATAAAGGAATAGCTTTTAAAAGATTTAAAAAATATCAAGATGCCATAGAAAATTTTGACCTAGCCATTAAACATAAACATGATTATGCAGAAAGCTACTTGGAAAGAGGATGTTGTTTATTACACTTAGAAAAATATCAAAAAGCTATAGAGAATTTTGATCTCGCTATTAAATATCAACCTAATTATGTGGAAAGCTATTTAGAAAAAGGACATGCTTTATCAGAATTAGGAAAACAACATGCAGCTATAGAAAATTATAACATAGCTATAAAATACCAACCTGATTATTCAAATGCCTATCACAACAAGGGAGTAGCTTTTGAAAGGTTAGGGCAATATCAAGAAGCTATAGAAAATTATAATTTAGCAATTAAATACCAACCTAATGATGCACCGACATATTATAACAAGGGTATATCTTTAATAAAGTTAGGAAGATACCAAGAAGCTATAGAAAATTTTGACCTGGCTATACAATACAAACCTGAACTTACTGAAAGTTATCAAGAAAAAGGTCAAGTATTACAAAAACTTGGAAAATCTAAGGACGCTACAGAATTATTTAATAAAGCTAAATCGTTGTCAAAGTAAATTTTTTATCTACTAATAGATTAACCGCGCGTGTAGCCTTAAGAAAATGGCTAAAATCGCTATAATAACGCCATGTTCGACTTTTTTTTAAGATTGACAAAAGAATAGGATAGCCTAATAAGGTCATAGTTCAATTATCGAGAAAGAAGCTATGACCCTAGAAACGTTAATTCTGGATAAGAGAGTTATGAATATATAGATTAAAGTCAAGTTTTGTGGAAGGTTTAGTTTTTTTTAGAGAATAAGCAACTAGGGTAGAAAGAATATGAACAAAAGCATTAATAGGAGATCTATGTCTTGTATGTTCAAGATTCATTTTATTTTTTAAAAAATCAAAAACTGTTTCAATTAAGTTTCGTTTTCGAAGCAAGATTTTTTCCTTTAAATCCATTAATTTATTCGCCATATTTTTCTTAATTCCATGAATCATTTTTAAGCCTCTTTCATATAAATTTAAAAACAAATTTTGCTTGATATATCCCTTGTCAGCGGCCATAATGCCAGTTAATCCTTTAGTTAATTGCGCTACCGGAACTCTATCATCTACATTACCATTAGTCACTTTTAATGCCATAATTTCTCCTTGGTTATTAATTATTAAATGTAATTTAAAGCCATAAAAATATCCCATAGAGGATTTACTATGTTTGGCTAATCCTTTAAAAACTTTATTACTATAGCGTCGTTTATTGTGACAAGCTTTAATTGTTGTAGAGTCAATAAAATAAATACCTGTTTCTTGCCCAAATAATAAATGAATCAACATATTTAAGGGCATGAATAATCGCGGCATTAAAGCAACAAATCTGTTATAGCTTAGGGCGCTAGGGAAGTCGTTCTTATGTAAATATTCGACGTAAGTTTTATAGAAAAATTTAAAGTTCTTAGCATGCGATGTATGAAACATAATTATTATTGTTAACATTTCGCTTAAACTCATATTACAAGCGCGATCTCTCTGCTTATTGGATGGTAATAATTTGCTCTTTTCATATTCAAGATAAATTTTACAAAAATCATCTATAAAACTATATAATTCTGTGATATCTTTCTTCATGCCTACAGTTTGTTTTTTTGTTCAAAAACTTCAATACTGTAGGTTGCCTCCCTTGGCAATCCTTATTATACGCCATGTTCGACTTTTTTTTAAGATTGACAAAAGAATAGGATAGACTAATAAGGTCATAGTTCAATTATCGAGAAAGAAGCTATGACCCTAGAAGAGTTTATCATTACTGTGTATTGTTTCATAGAAGAAAAAATGACTATAATAACCAAAAATATCAAAGTAAGGAAAGCAGGATTTCCACCTTGCTTAAGTGACGTGGAAGCATTAACAATGGAAGTGGTGGGAGAATTTATCGGTTTGCACCAAGACAAGCAGATATGGGAATATTTTAAACGTCATTTTCAAGAATGGTTTCCCAATCTAAAGAGTAGACCGTCTTATGTGAAGCAATGTAGCGGTCTTTTATCTATTAAGAACATGCTGCTTGCCGACTTGTTTAAGAGTGCAAGCAAATCAGATCTGCATATGATAGATGGGGTACCGATTCCTGTAATAAATTTGGCCCGAGCAACGAGAGGGCGATGTTTTAAGGAATACGCTGACTATGGGTACTGCGCTTCGAAAGATAGCTATTATTACGGTTTTCTAGGACACGTATTAATTAATGAAGAAGGTCGAATAGCTGGATTCATGATAACTCCTGCTAATGGGTCTGAACGTGAAGCTCTGCAAGTAATGTCTCCTAATATTAGTGGCATGGTACTGGGCGATAAAGGCTATCTTGGTCAGGATTTAAAAGATGAGTTGGCCACCAAAAACATTGATTTACAAACACCTTTAAAAAAGAATATGAAGGATAATAGATCCAAGAATTTCCTTAAATGGATTACTGCTACTCGTCGTTTAATTGAAACTGTTATTGGTCAGCTTACAGAACGTTTTGCTATTAATGCTATCAGAGTTAAGAGTTACTGGCATCTACAATCTCGCATCGCTAGAAAATTACTTGCTCATACTATTGCTACATTTTTGACAAAGTCTTTAAAACTTGTGCCAACACAACTCGAAAAATTAGTTACCTGCTAAAAAAAAGTCGAACATGGCGTTAAGATAGTGAGTAGTTGATTATTATCCCAACCAGCTGCTTTTCTAAGCTGCTTGATAGAATCCCTTTTTTGCTTAGCCTTCTGTAATACATTCAATGCCATGTGTTTAATAATAGCTATATTTTGAGGAGCATTACCTTTTCTAATACGTGAATCATCATCTCTAAAACTAACATCCAAAATCCAGTGCACACTATTCTCAATAGCCCAATGAGATCGGATTGCCATACCGATTTTTACTGCTTCTTGCTCTAAAGAGCTAATGTAATATCTTGTTTCTTCAGATAAAACTCCTTTTATTTCTCGTTTACTTATAACCTCTATAATTGTCTTAAGCTCCGGCCAATTATGTTGCTCCTGTAATTCTTGTGGCATAGTAACAGCTCGATAAATCCGTTCTTCAATACGTCCATGCTCACTTCCGTCAGTTGTTTGATTGATATCAACTGACAATTCATTCAGCAACTCTTTATCTGCAAATACTAACTTAATATCTTGGTGTAAATTTCCTTGATTACCTTTTAATGATAGTATGTAATCTGCTTCTTTATCGATAATTGCTTGGGCAATCTCTCTTTGACAGCCCATAGCATCAATGGTAACAATAGCTCCTTTTATGTCTAGAATACCAAGTAATTTAGGTATTGCTGTAATTTCATTACTTTTATCAGATACTTTCTCTTGTGCTAACACTGTTCGACATTCACTAGCAAAAGCTGATACCATATGTAATGGATTCTTATCACCATCGAATGTATGACGAGACACTTTCCCATCTATAGCTATATGTGTGCTACTTGGAAGTTTTAAGCTACTTGCCCAAACGGTAAAGCATGTGCTGAATGTTTTAGGATCAAGTACTCGAAAAAAACGTCGTAACGTATCGTCAGAAGGAATTCCATTAGCATATGGAAACACCGTACGTAAAAATTCTAATTTTAACCTGCCAAATCGTTCAATATCTCGCCAACCTTCTGCTCCACAAATAATTGCAGTTAAAGTCAAAAATAAAATCTCCTCCACACTATGAAGCTTATTCCTATCAACTCTATGATCATTTATTCCATTAATAAAGTCTTCAAAACTTTCTCGTAATTCTTCTTCTCTCATGGTTACCACTCACTTATTTGTAACCACTACTATAATAATTTTTATTCAATATTACTTATATAATTTTTTATATGAGGCAGCCCTGTCAATAATCCCTTATTATTTTAAAGAACTAAGCATTATTTTTGCCGCCTTTATTCCAGTATTTTTATAATTTTTTAGGCTGGAAATTTCGTTATGGAAGGCTATTCTACTGCCCTCTATGTTAGCTAGCATAAATTCTGTATAAATTCTGCCGTTAAGGTATTGCGAATAAGCAGCGACTGGTGTTTGACAGCTTGCATCTAAATATTGTAGAAATGCTCTGCCTATTTGCATTAAGTACCAAGTATCCAGATGGTTAATTTTATTACAAATTTCCTGCAGCTCATGATCATTTTTCCTAATTTCTATTGCAATAATTCCTTGCCCTACCGATGGCAGCATTTTGCTAGTATCAATTAAGTGACAATATTGTTTATTAAATAGCCCTAATCTTTTTAATCCACTATAAGCTAAAATTGTTGCATCAACCTCGTCTTGCAGTAATTTCTTAACTCTAGTATCAACATTTCCTCTAAAAGTTACAATCTCTAGATCCGGCCGTTTATCATGCATCAGAATTTTGCGGCGTACTGAAGAGGTCCCTACCCTGCTATTAAACGGTAAGTCTTCTATACATTTATAATGTTTACAAATCAAAACATCGCGCGCATCTTCTTGCTCTAGCACGGCCGATATCATTAATTCGGGAGGTAGATTACAGGGCACATCTTTTAGAGAATGGACCGCTAAATCGATCTCCCCTTTGATCAGAGCTATTTCTATTTCTTTTAAAAATAAAGCCTTACCTCCTATATCATAAAGGTTCCTATCCTTAATTAAATCGCCGGTAGTGATGATTGGAATTATCGTGTAGTTTACCTCAGGATAATGCGTTTTAAGTTGCTCAATCACTAAATTTGTTTGGATTAAAGCCAGCGGGCTTTTCCGCGTCCCTATCCTTATTATTTTGTTCATAACAAATAATTCTTCTTAACTAATATCAAAGAGGTAAAGTAGCTATAAAAATAGTTTTACCATTTTGATCATTTTCTGCCCAAATTTTCCCCATATGAACTTCAATTACCTTTTTACAGAGAGCAAGCCCCATACCTCTTCCTCCCGCAGGAGTACGAGTTTTTGAACTTACCATAAAAACTCCAAATATATCCAATAATTCTTCCTTGGGGACTCCTATCCCTTCATCTTGAATAGTAAATTTTACTTCTAGTGCTGTTTTAATTAAATTGATTAGAATCTTGCCCTTATTACCATAAGTAATAGCATTAATAATTAAATTATCTAAAGTTTGTTTTATATAATATTTATCACAGTTCACGGTAATATTTTCTGGAATATTTAAAACAAATTCTAGCTCTCGATCATTCAGGTAAAGCTCACTACATATATTTATTCTTTCATGCACTAAATTACTAAAATTTACCTCTTCTTTATTTAGATTATAAGTTAAACTAGTTAATTTAGAAAAATCTAAAAGATTGTTCATTAAACTATTTAATCTTCTAGAGCTTTTAGCAATCACTAATGCCGCTTGTCGGCGTTGCTTATCCGAGAGCTTATCATATTTTTCCCACAAGGTTTCTCCTAAGCTAGTAATGCCTGTCATCGGAGTGTGAATTTCATGATTTATATTCCGTAAAAATTCATGTTTAAGGTTTAGTAATTTTTGTAATTCTTCCTCTCGATCACGTATTTGCCTTCCCAAATGGATATTTTTCGCGTCAGCTAACTCTTGTTGTTTTTGTTTAGGTCTTAAAAATAAGATTAAGATAATAGCAAATAATATCAAGTAACTGATTATCTTAAACTGAATAAATTCATTACTTGGTAAATTATCAACCTGCATATAATATTTATAAAATTCGCTACTAATAAAGATATTAATTACGATTAAAATCATGGTTAAATACCATCTTAATAAAATCGCAACTATTATTAAATTAACCATAAATACTACTATTTGTAGTTTATTATAATTATTTATAATAATAAGAACACTATTAGAAAAAATTAGGGTATAAAATATACAAAATAACCATAATATTGAGATAAAATCCTTATTGTTATATTTTTGAGACCATAAAGGATATATTAAAAGTGATGCTGCAGTAATGAGCGCCGTATAATTTATCAAATTGTATAGATATATATATTCTTGATATCTGTGAGTGATTCCTTCCGGTACTATATAAATAGAAAAATGGGTACTAAGCATTATAAAAAGCCCTAGGTAAATATAGGTACTTTCTTGTCTTGGCAGGCTATTATGACATAATTTCAAAATATTAAAGTTTTTAATATTATTGAAAAAATTAATGATTTTACGTTTACGTTTCGCTGTTAAACTAGTAAGGTAGAGCAGCTTTTTACCACTACTAAACCCTCCGGGTTGTTTTAGTAAATAATGACTCCCTAAAAGAAATAGCAAGTTAGTAAATAATCCTACTATGGCGGCATAAAATTGCGACATGTCCGAGAAATGCCAAAATAATATCATAAACAACCCTGCTACCATACCAATTATAATACATTTAGGAGTCGATCTGAAGCCAAAGATAGATAAAATTAGTGGGCCAGATACTATTGGCATATAAAAGCTGGTCTTTAATAAAGAAGTGAATAATAAATTTTTTATATATAATGAGATAATAAAGGCAATTATCCCTATAAGTATCGTATTAACATAGGAAAAGGTTAAGGTCTGTTTCAAGGACCATTTAATTCCTAATGCTTTAGGTAAATCGTAAGAAGCAATAATTGCTGCAACATTAATATATGAATTAACAGTAGATATTAGCATCGACATAATACACACAGCAAGCATCCCTTTAAGCCCTATATGGTAGTCATCCATACAGCTCATCATATGCGGTATCATATCATTGAGTTGAAGATTTGGGTTATTGCAAAATATCAATATCGCAATCCAAATAAACATTATTAAAAGCAGAAAACAGGCTATAGAAGCAATACCAAAGGATTTAGTTACTTGGCCCGTATCCTTGGCCATTAATATTTTTTGGAAAACAGCAGGATTTAAAGAAGGAACAATAAAAAATATAAAGGAACTAATAAAAGGCCAAAATCTAGGGTTATGGATATTAGCTAATTGAGTCAAATCAAATAATGGACTTTGCAAAACTGTATTATATACTATTGCCTCACTATCAAAATTTTGCCAAATGGCTATCCCCAATATTGGCACAATCACACAAAAAGTAAAAAATTGCACGGTATCACTAAAGGTGATAGCCCTGATGCCGCCCACAGAGGAGTAGGCTATTACTACCACTGCAATAGATAACGTAGCATAAAAGCCAGAAAAATTAGAAAATAATTGTAAAATTACTGAGGCTATATGAAATTGTATCGAGACTTTGGCTATACAATAGCATATGCTGGCAATAGCAGTGATCAATCTTACTTTTTCGCCATATAAATTTCCCATAGTTTCTGCTACAGAAAAATTCCCTAAGAACCCTTCTACGCGCGGCGCTACAACAAAACAAACTATTAGACCGTTAATAACGGTACCCGCTACAGCAGGCACTATATAAAATAGCCCGTTAGTGTAAACCTGAAATATATTAGTTAAAAATACGCTCCCGCTAATCCAAATCACAATAGCAGTGGCAGCTATATTAGCGGTAGGGAAATTTCTTCTACCAATAGCATATTCTTTCATACTTTGCACTGCAGTATATGTATTTATACTGCGCTTCTTCCCGGGAGTTATACCTATTAATAAGTTAACCACCAAGAAACAAATAAAGATAATAATATCTATATTCGAGTAGAGAAATGCCATAGGTCTTTTATATTCTAAGATAAGGTTATTATAAAATATTACGATTATTTTTATAGTCTCCACTCAGGTATTGATAAAGAAACTGGGATGTTTCTTATAGTCGCAATACCATTTTTTAATAGAGCATAATCATCTAATCTAATCAAAGCTATCCCGCTATTCTGATAACTGGAACATAATACACCAATTTTCGTATTATTTATAACAATCTCATCACTTTTTAATATATTTGCAATATTTATTTCACTAAATAGTTTAAATATCTTCTTCCTAACAACACCCTGATATTTTGTTCGTGAAATCACCTCCTGCCCAATATAGCAACCCTTGGCGTAGCTTATAGCATTTAATTCTTCTCCTCCATATTCAACTGGGATTGATCGCTCATATATTAAATCTTCATAACCATCAACTATTGCCCACTCGTACTTATCACGTAGATATAATTGTTGCGTTTCTACCATTTGAGCAGACAAGTATTTTGTGTATTCTTTATCAATGATAGAGCGAAACCGTAACTTATTATAGCGCGGATCTTGAAGAGACATGAGTACATAAGATTCTAATTTTTCTTGAGAATAGAGCACTTCATAAGTTTCATTTAAATTAACTATCTCCACTTTAGCACGCAATTTATATCTATTTAAGTAAGCTTTAAATAAATCCGCTTGGTTGATATTAATATCGACCAAAAAATTTGTGGCTGATATTTTAAAGACAAAAAAATCGAATAAATATCTCCCTTGATTACTAAGCGCGTAATTATAACAATAATCATATTTTTTTATATCATTAGTAGTTAAATTATGTAAAAAGCTCATAGCATCATTACCTGACACCCCTATAATTGCTCGATCTATTAATGTTTCATACATATTATTTTCTATATTTTAATTGACTTTAGCACTTTTATAACTACTATATGCGTATACTTGCGTTATTTTAAAATTTGAATTTGAAAGTGAATGAGCACAGAGGGGTTAATATACCTACTCTAGCCCCACAAAAACCCATGATATTTCAAAAAACAATTTTTCAAAGTAAAAAAGTATACTGAGACAATAATTATTTATTTATTATATGAGATGCTCTTCATATTGTACGTCTTCTGAATATAAAATGAATGATTTAGTAGCAAACCTCAACAAAGTTGGCTTTGAACCACAGTTTTTTGATGACGTCATATATATTCAAAAAGAAACCAGAAAAGATTCTGGTCCTATCGATGTTTTTTTCTTTCCTTTCGGTTGTATCACTATATGGGGTGCTGAAGAAGAACAGGAAAAGGCTATTTTAGCTGATATAGTTCCTGTGCATGGCAAAGAAAATAATGAACTAATTTCGGATTTTATTTATTTCGATTATGATGAAGAAACTGGAAAAACTTTTATCGATGAAGAAAAAAATGAAATTATTCTAGGAGATAAATCAACTTTTATAAAATTATCTATCTCACATGCTTTAGCGCAATCAGTTAAACTTAGTGTTCTTGAGCAATCGGTAAGTAATTTAATAGTGAAAACCACTCCTATTCAACAGGAATTAGCTAGGACAGGGAGTGTTTCTCTTTCAAAAAAAGAAATATCTCAACAAATCGGGATATTGTTTAATGAACGATATTCTATTAATTTACATAGTGATATACTGGACACCCCAGAATTTTTCTGGCGACGCCCTAGCTATGAGCCATTATATTTAATGACAGTAGAATTTCAAGATATTCAGATTCGTCAGAATATTCTTAACCATCGTTTAAGTATGATCCATGAATTATATAACATTTTATCTAATGATTTAAATTATAAACATTCTACTAGATTAGAATGGATAATTATCATATTAATTACTATGGAAGTTGTGCTCTCTCTTGCACATGACAATTTATTCTTTAAAATCATTAATTATTTTATAAAGTAATTAACACCATTAAATATTAAATATCTATTAATCATTTTATATTTAAAAAAGGTGACTAACGATACACTCGGTTTAGGTGGATATTTAAAACTGTTTTAAGTATCCATTTCTTATTATATTAATAAACCAGTTCCATATAAGAATCATTATCCGGATATAGAACTTAGGTTATAAAATCTACCATATACAATGAAGAAATTGATTGTTGCATTATTAAGTCTTCTACCTGCTACTAATAGCTTAGCTTCAGAACCTCATGCCTGGCAAATGCTGTTTCAAGCCCCTGCCAGTCAGTTAATGGAAGAATTACAAGGATTTCATAATTTCTTATTGTTAATTACCGGCGGGATAGTCTTGTTTGTTTGCGCTCTATTACTATATGTTTGTATTAGATTTAACGCGAAAGCAAATCCTGTACCGGCAAAATTTTCCCATAATATATTAATTGAAGTCATTTGGACAATTATTCCAATAATAATTTTAGCTATTATAGCAATACCATCGTTCCGTATTTTACGTTTTGCTGAAAAAACTCCTGAAGCAGAGATGGTAGTTAAAGTGGTAGGATATCAATGGTATTGGCATTATATTTATCCCGATCATGACAATATAGAGTTTGATAGTTATTTAATTCTTGATCACAATTTAAAACCTGGACAGAAACGCTTATTAGAAGTTGATAATCGACTAGTGATCCCAGAAAATACTACCGTAAAATTTTTAATTACTGCAGGAGATGTGATACATAGTTTTGCTATCCCAGCGCTTGGTATTAAAATAGATGCTGTACCTGGAAGACTTAATGAGGCCTGGACTAAAATTGCTAAGAGAGGGGTGTATTATGGTCAATGTTCTGAGCTGTGTGGGATTAACCATGGCTTTATGCCAATTACCATTGAAGTTGTGAGTAAAGAAGAATTCCAAAGTTGGTTAATGTCAGCAAAGGCAAAATTTACTATGCACAGGAATATTAGTAATAAAATTTCTACTGTAACATATCTGATGCAATAATATGACCCATAAAAACAATCTTTATCCTCATATTTATACAAAGCAGGTTACCAAAGAGCTGGTCTTTTTAAAACATTTTATCCATAATCCCAATATCTCGGTAGGAGATTATACTTATTATCATGATGACAGCCGCTATCCAGAACGGTTTGAAGACCATAATATTAGAGGATTTAAGAACTGCAAATTAACAATTGGCAAATTTTGTTCTATTGCAAGAGGCACAACGTTTATTGCTGATGATATGAACCATCCAATGGATGGGTTTTCTACCTACCCTTTCTATAATTTTGAAAGATGGAATAATTATACTCCTAATCCAGGTAAAAGTAGAAATACTATAGTGGGTAATGATGTGTGGTTTGGCACCAATGCCGTAGTTATGCCGGGAGTTACAATAGGGGATGGCGCTATCATCGGCGCTGGGGCGCTAGTAACTAAGGATGTGCCTGCCTATTTTATTGTTGGCGGTAACCCTAGCCAAATTATTAGACAAAGATTTTCTGAAGAAATAATCGAGGAATTATTAAGGATAAGATGGTGGGACTGGGAGTATAACAAAATCACTAGAAATATCGAGCATATAGTTGGCAATGATATTACTCAACTAACAAAATGTCAATAACAGGACAATCTATGACTTCACTTGCTGAACACCATGATATTCCACGAGGTATAAAAAGATGGGTATTCTCAACTAATCATAAAGATATCGGTATGATGTATATCATGTTTTCGATATTTGCTGGAATTGTCGGTGGTTTATTTTCCCTTATTTTTAGATTGCAGCTAGCAATGCCTGCGGGACAAATAATCCAAGATTATCAATTATATAATGTCATAATTACTGCCCATGCCATTATTATGGTGTTTTTCATGATTATGCCTGCTTTATTTGGAGGGTTTGGTAACTATTTTGTCCCTCTTTTAATAGGCGCGCCCGATGTTGCTTTCCCAAGGCTCAATAATATAAGTTTTTGGCTACTAATACCTGCTTTTATTCTATTAATGCTCTCAGCTTTTGTAGATAATGGCCCTGGCACTGGCTGGACTCTTTATCCCCCTTTAAGTAATTTAGTTGGCCACCCTGGCGCTGCTGTCGATATGGCTATTTTAAGCCTGCATCTTACTGGTCTTGCTTCAATTGTTGGCTCAATCAACATGATTGTCACTATCTTTAATATGAGAGCAGAAGGAATGGGTTTATTTGACATGCCCCTCTTTGTATGGTCTATTTTACTGACCGCCTTTTTATTAATATTAGCAATTCCGGTCCTAGGTGGGGCTATAACTATGTTACTCACTGATAGAAACTTTGGCACCACTTTTTTTAAACCAGATGGCGGCGGGGACCCAGTGTTATTCCAACATTTATTTTGGTTCTTTGGACATCCAGAAGTATATATCGTAATACTACCAGGATTTGGTATAGTAAGCCAAGTGATCGCTACTTTCTCACGTAAGCCAATATTTGGCTATTTTGGGATGGTGATAGCTATGATAATTATCGGATTAGTAGGATTCATGGTTTGGGCGCATCACATGTTTACTGTTGGCCTTACTTATAATACCTTAGTATATTTTACTGCGGGGACCATGATAATTGCAGTACCAACAGGCATTAAAATATTTAGCTGGATTGCTACTATGTGGGGAGGTTCTATTACCTTTAAGACCCCTATGTTATTTTCTATAGGATTTATTTTATTATTCACAATCGGTGGCGTAACAGGAATAATATTATCAAATTCAGCGCTTGATAGAGTATTGCATGACACTTATTATGTGGTGGCGCATTTCCATTATACTATGTCTCTTGGGGCATTATTTACGGCTTTTGCAGGCTTCTATTATTGGTTTGGTAAGATGTCAGGGCGTCAATATCCTGAAAGATGGGGTAAGATTCATTTTTGGATTACCTTTATTGGGGTAAATTTGACATTTTTTCCGCAGCATTTTCTTGGGCTTAGCGGAATGCCACGAAGAATCCCTGATTATCCGGATGCTTTTGCAGGATGGAATATGGTTTCCTCTATTGGGGCGGCTATTTCATTTGCGGCGGCTCTTTATTTTGTGTTTATTGTCATTTATACTCTAAAATATGGCCAAAAATGCCCTGATAATCCTTGGGGAGATGGAGCTGACACTCTGGAATGGACAATTTCCTCTCCTCCGCCATTTCATTCTTTTGAGGTACCACCAAAATTGCAGCGGCAACAAAATTAATTTTTAAAGGTTAATTTTTTAATATTTTGTTATAAAAAAGGTGTTTGGGGTTGTGTTTTAATAGTATTTATTATATCTTAAATTAAATTACTATTTGACATTATTATCCTCATGAAAGAAATTAATATAGAACAAACCCTGGAACCTGCAGGGTTCTGGAGGAGAATTGCTGCAGGGTGTCTTGATGATACAATAATCTGGAGCCTTGGATGCATCTTGGCATTTATAATCATCGCATTTCTAATGATTGTTACTGAGTGGGAGGGAAAAGCCTTTTTACAATCTCTAAGTAATGAGTCTCTTCTAAGTATTATATATGATAATACTCCACGTGATGTTTTCAATCTGAAAGATACTGCAATGATGACATTGGCTATTATTAGTGGCAGTTATATTGCAGCCTTTGAATCATCCAAACTGCAAGCAACCGTTGGCGGCTATTTGGTAGGGATAAAAATCCTGAATAAAGATGGTAGCTCCTTAGGATTTTTAAAGTCTTTTTTTAGAAGCATAAGCATGACAGTTACCTTGTTCTTAGCTTCCTTTTTAAGTTGCATAGCGGCATTTTTCTCGAATCCCGATATATCCGATGCAGATCTGTTCAGGATAGCCAATATGACGGTCTATATATCGTGGATTATAATAGTAATTCTAAATATTGGTTTTTTCATATATGATGACCAAAAAAGATTCCTTCAGGATATAATTTTTAGAACAAGAATAGTACGACGATAAAGATAGATGACCAAGAAGCCAATAATAGCGATCACTCTTGATTCAGTTAATAATACTGAAAAATACGTATATTCTGCTTTTCCTTGGTATGCCCTGCGGCAAAATTATGCCGAAAGTGTATTACAAGCTGGCGGAATCCCCTTAATGCTGCCATATCAATATGATACTATAGATGAGATACTGGCAGTTATTGATGGATTAATTATACCAGGAGGGGATGAAGATATTCACCCTAAACATTATGGTCAAGATTTTCTCTCAACTAGGACTTGCACTAATGCTGAGCGTGATAATTTTGAAATTTTGCTTACCCAAAAGTCGCTAGAACAAGATCTCCCTTTCTTAGGGATATGCCGTGGGATGCAGCTTCTAAATGTCGTATGTGGTGGCAGTCTTATTCAACATATACCTGATCATCTCAAGGATTCTACGATTAACCACGAGCAACCGCATCCTAAAAATATTGTATCGCATCCAATAATAATCTCCCCGCAGACGCAGCTAGCCAAATTAGCTGATTCTCAAGAGAACTATATGGTCAATTCAACTCACCATCAAGCAGTGGGCAAATTAGGTACAGGCCTACAGGTTACTGCCATAGCGCCCGATGGAATTATCGAAGCAATTGAATCTATTAATCATCAATTTGTGCTAGGGGTAGAATGGCACCCTGAATATTTAAATCCTAATGGCCTTGACCTTAATATATTTAAAGGTTTAATTGGAGCTGCCATAGCTTATAAAAACCTAAAGTTAATAAAATTATAAGCCCCTTCTATACTAGGTTCTTATATCTTATAATACTTATAACCTATTTCTAAGATATAAGAACCTAAGCTGATTTCGGTATAATCTATTATATCGAAACCAGCAGAATATACTGTTGAAATGAAGAGGTGGTAGACGATAGAATCTACAACCCTGAGTACTTACAACTAAATTTCTTTGCTTAGACTACTCCCTCCTCCATTTCTCCAATAATTGGCAATTGATTATTTTCCCTAGGAATGATGTGATTTAAGCCACTAGCAATACTATTATTGATAGTGCTAGCCCTAGAGTAAGTAACATTATCATTTGTTCTCTCTATATATTTATCGATCAGGCATGCAGCAGTTGTCATTAATACCCCTAAGGTTGCACATCCTAATACTACTGGTACAACGCCTATACTTGCCGGAGCGTGGTGATGCAGCGGCAAATAAGGGGGTATATTATCAGTAATATTATTAGCAACAAGGCAGCTATTATTCGTTACTTGATTACCATCGATAAATACCAAATGCAACTCTGTACCATGTGGAAATAGTTCTGAATGTATTTCTGCTGCTGGGCAATCTTCGAATATCGAGATATTCTGAATAATACTATTGTTAACAAAGCTGAGTACAAAATTAAATTGCTTGTCTAAGTTAAGCTCTAAAGCTTTTTTTGTAAAATTGCAGATAAAGTCACATGCTGACTTTACAAGATATTTTATTCCCTCAGCGCCCATGGCATCATTTTTAAATATTTCAATATGCGATATATACTCTGGTGGTTCAGGCTGCACTAAAAGTTTGGACACACAGCTAGAGAAATACTTTGTTATGCTATTTACCATAGATACAAATGGTTGATACCCAACCTCACACCTACGAAACGAAAAATCAGAATTAAAGGCCGTAGCAGTGCAATCTTTATTTTCTATAGTATGAGCAATACCCGTAACATTTGTTGGGCTATTACATACTATATTAACTAAAGCTTCTTCCAAATGGTTGTTCATTGTAACCTCCAATATAATTATAATTAATGTTTAAATCTTAAAACTCATCATATTAGAAGATGTCAGGGTACTTAAATAATAAAAGTATTTTTGTTAAATTAAATAAACCAATAAGTAGAAAACTAGTGACATATTTGTTTAATAATTCTTGTTAAACATTAATCTAAGCGTAAAATATTATATTAGACCTCTTGCATAACCTAAAGATAATTGAAGAATTTTTAGGAGAAACGAAGTCGAGTACCGCAGCGTACATAGACGTACGTGAGGAACAGAGAGGAGTTTCGACGACAAAATGACCAATTAGATTAGGTTATGCAAGAGGTCTATTGAAGTAACCACAATGAAAGGTAAAAGCGTTTAAATAATATTTAGGAAGGTATAATACTGCTCATACTTCAAAAATTGGATTTCATTTTAAATGACAAGCACGCGCAGCCTACGATGTAAGTACGTAAGCACGTGAGTCTATGATATAAAAAACAATTCAGTAAAGCAAATGAGTATATGTATTGACTTATTTAAGGCTCTAAGCTTATACTAATCTATAGGCGGCGAGCTGCCTATAGATTAGTACTAAAGTTATGTTATCAACAATATATTTACGAGGATATATGACTACTAATAAAAATAACAACGATAAAAATCATCAAAATAGCAGTAGCCAGAAAAACACTAACGATCGGGACAATAAAAAGAATAACAGTAGCTCAGGGCACAGCAATAATAATAGCCATGATAGTACTAAAAAGAGTTCTAGTAGTAATAGCAGTAGTGGAAGCTCTAAATTGTCCGATGCTGCTGCTACTTTAGCTAGTAAGGATTCTACTGCCCAAGAAAAAAGCAAAGCTGCCTCAATAATGAGCCACGAAAGCGGAAAGAATAGCCAGTATAACGACCATAAAGGCGGTAGCCGTAGCTCAAGTAAAAATGATAAATAATAAAACTATTAGATAATTCGTATCGAGCAGGGAATATACAAAAGAGATAAACTTAAGGATATATAGTATTGAGGAGAAGTTGGTGACATCGTCGCTCCATCGCTCCTAGCACTAAATTCTCCTGAATTGACTATAGCGTACTTTTAGGGATTTTTTCAATTAACTGTATAAATTTCTTCAAAGGCCTTAAATTCTTTCTGCAAGTTTGGTTAAAAAAATGATCCATGGCTGCCTTCCAATTTTGGGTAAGCATGGCTCGTTTTTTTGCCATTATAATTTAATTGCAAAATATAGATCCTTGAAAAGAGTCCCTCAAAAACAGGCTTGTCATTTGGAGAAAACCCGTTTATTTTTAGTAACTATTACGTACTTAATGAGGATAATAAAAAATGGCTTTTAGAGTATAACTCGGTGAACTTCGTATACCACCTCTTCAGTTACGAACAGTATACATAGCTAAGTTCTCATACATGCTTACGTTTTTTACAATACAATCTTGAAGAATAATTGATGAAAATATTAATTCTTGGCGTTACAGGAATGCCGTTACAGGAATGCTTGGTAATGCTATGTTTCGGTTTATGGCAAACAAGGCTGGAGTAGAAGTATATGGTACAATGCGAGATACCAGTGCTTATGCTCATTTCCCTCAAGATTTAGCAAAGCAAGTTATTGCACCAATAGATGTTGAAAATTATGATTCCTTAGTTAAAACATTTGCAGCAATACAGCCAAGTATAGTAATAAATTGTATTGGCTTAGTAAAACAATTAGAAGATGCTAATCATCCCTTGCACGCGATTCCAATTAATGCTTTACTGCCTCATAGACTAGCTAGGCTTTGTCAAATAAGCAATACTAGATTAATCCATATTAGTACTGATTGTGTTTTCTCGGGCAGCAAAGGTAAATTATACAGAAAATGATTTTGCAGACGCAAATGACCTCTATGGTCGGTCTAAGTTTTTAGGAGAAGTAGATTATCCAAATAGTATAACTCTGCGCACTTCTATTATTGGACATGAGCTAGGAAGGTCGCGGAGCTTAATTGGTTGGTTTCTTGATCAGCAATCTTCCGTTAAAGGTTTTACTAGAGTAATTTTTTCAGGATTGCCCACTATAGAATTAGCACAGATAGTTTATAATATAGTGATACCTAAGCCAAATTTAACTGGGCTTTATCATGTAGCTGTCAAACCTATCAATAAATTTGATTTATTACACCTTGTAGCTAAAATTTATCAAAAAACAATTGAAATAATTCCATCAAATAAGTTAATAATTGATCGCTCTTTAAATGCAGAGCGTTTTAATCAAGCAACTGGTTATGCTACACCGGAGTGGCCGGAATTAATTAAAGCGATGTATGAATTTAAATAAGGTATACTGCTCATACTTCAAGAACCATCATTTTATTTTGAATGGCGAGCGTTTGCTGCGTACATGCCAGTACGTGAGCACGTGAGTCCATGATAAAATAAAAAAACAATTCAGCAAAGTGAATAGCCTATCGAGCAGGGAATTTGCAGGAGATGAGGTAGGCAAAACCGTAGCACACACTCGGGTGCAAATATGGATCCCCGCCTAGATTCGACCTGCAAATTACCAGCAGAAGTAAGTTTCACAAGAGGTCTAATAAATTAACAGTTTAGGAGTAAATACATAATGCCTCCCTTTTTTTATCGCCCTGTAAAAAATTATTGCTTATTTTTTTAGCTTATTATCACGCTGTCCTATAACCTTATGTATAAAGCTATAGAAAAGTAAAAATAGGGCAGCAAGTCCTAGGTTAAATATTGCTATTTTCCAGAAACCTTCTTTATATATCTCCAAAGATTCTAAACAATCTACTTCACCATTTATAGAGGGGATTGACATCAATTTGGATATTACCATGCCAGCCAAATTAGCAAATGCTGCCGCAAGCATTACTATACCCATTACAAATCCTTTCAAGTTTTTAGGGGCAAGTAAGCTAGCTTGCTCTTGGATTAATGGAGCTATACATAATTCTCCTAGACTCATAAAAGATATAGCAACTACCAAATACATATATCCTACTTTACCTTGTAGGTTGGCGTTTAAACATCCAATATATAGGATGAAGAAACATATCGGCATAGTCAAAAGACCAAAAGCAAATATAGAAGTTGCGTATTTCCTCTCAAACTTCATATAGAAACCAAATAATAACCCTAGTATGATTATCGATAAAGGATTGATGGCTTGAGATATAGAAGCTGGAATTTTTATACCTAATAACGTGCTTACCACATTTCTGTCAGCGAATAAATTAATTAAAGAGCCAAGTTGCATCTCTAAAGCAAAGAAACAAGTAAAGAACATTAAGAGGATAGATAACGCTATTAACTTTTTTCTTTGCTCTCTTGACGAGCTCAATATTATATAAGCAAATATACCGAAAATTATGCCTCCTATCAGTGTAAGTATATTAGCAAAAAATTCGCTATGGTTCAGCATATTAGAAACTAATATTGCTACCAAACAGCTACCAACAAGCGTCATACTAAATACTGCTTTAGTCATCAGATCAGGGCGTGGTGAAATTCCATTATCTCCTAAAAGATACTGAAATCTAATAAAGGTAATAAGTCCTATGAACATACCAATACCTGCTACACCAAAACCATAGTGCCAACCATATAAGTAAGCTATATAACTACATGAAATAGCCGCTAGAAATGAGCCTACATTTACACTTACATAGAATAAACTAAAGCCTCTACTACGTTCCGGATCATCCTCTTGATAGCAAGAGCCAAGCAAATTTGTTACATTTCCTTTAAACATACCAGTGCCCACTGCTATTAGTGCTAGACCGAAATATATTAATCCTGGCTTAAGCTCAACCAATGCCATAGATATGTGACCTACAGTCATAATAATGCCGCCTAGCGTTACCATGTTACGAAATCCCATCAATTTATCGGCTATAAAACCGCCAAGCACGGGTCCTGCGTAACCTATTGCTGCAAATAAAGAATAGGTGGCATATGCTTTTGCATCTTCAAATCCTAATTTAGAAGTTAAAAACAATATTAATAAGGATCTCATTCCGTAATAACTAAAACGTTCCCACATCTCAACAAAAAATAATATTCTCAAAAATTGAGGGAACTTCTCTGTATTTGATAAGTCTATGACTTTGCTCATAAAATTTACTTCATATAATAAATGTTAATTTTACCTAGATTCCAAAAAAACTAAAATGCTTTAAATGAAGCTATGTACCAGGAAAATATTGAGACTTTCTGCCTAAGACAATCTATAGTTAATTAAGATGAGTTAGAGACTCAGGACGAGGAGCGACAATGTCCATAATTCTCTGTTTCTTCTAAAATTCCGAAGGCTAGTTTGACTTATGCAGAAAGTCTATTATACCCTTTTGGTTTTAAGAATTGGATTTTGTTTGAGGGAGTAGAGCGACGCATACAAATAGTAAAAAGAACGCAACTACGGAAAAACAAAAATAATTCTTGAAATAAGAGCAGTATATAGAAATTTAAATTATTTTTTGACTATTAGAGCCAATGAGAATAGAGGAGACAGGAAGGCATCATTAGAGGAAAAGATAAGGAAACCTTATTAATATTTTTTATACCTATTAATATTTGCTGATTCTGTGAATCGCTTAATGCTTTTGACATAATAACCTAAAATTATCTAAAAAAAGTAGTTTTAGTAAAATAAATTTAAAAATTGACAAGGTCAAGCACTATTTAACACAGGGCTGCCTCATATAAAAAATTATATAAGTAATATTGAATAAAAATTATTATAGTAGTGGTTACAAATAAGTGAGTGGTAACCATGAGAGAAGAAGAATTACGAGAAAGTTTTGAAGACTTTATTAATGGAATAAATGATCATAGAGTTGATAGGAATAAGCTTCATAGTGTGGAGGAGATTTTATTTTTGACTTTAACTGCAATTATTTGTGGAGCAGAAGGTTGGCGAGATATTGAACGATTTGGCAGGTTAAAATTAGAATTTTTACGTACGGTGTTTCCATATGCTAATGGAATTCCTTCTGACGATACGTTACGACGTTTTTTTCGAGTACTTGATCCTAAAACATTCAGCACATGCTTTACCGTTTGGGCAAGTAGCTTAAAACTTCCAAGTAGCACACATATAGCTATAGATGGGAAAGTGTCTCGTCATACATTCGATGGTGATAAGAATCCATTACATATGGTATCAGCTTTTGCTAGTGAATGTCGAACAGTGTTAGCACAAGAGAAAGTATCTGATAAAAGTAATGAAATTACAGCAATACCTAAATTACTTGGTATTCTAGACATAAAAGGAGCTATTGTTACCATTGATGCTATGGGCTGTCAAAGAGAGATTGCCCAAGCAATTATCGATAAAGAAGCAGATTACATATTATCATTAAAAGGTAATCAAGGAAATTTACACCAAGATATTAAGTTAGTATTTGCAGATAAAGAGTTGCTGAATGAATTGTCAGTTGATATCAATCAAACAACTGACGGAAGTGAGCATGGACGTATTGAAGAACGGATTTATCGAGCTGTTACTATGCCACAAGAATTACAGGAGCAACATAATTGGCCGGAGCTTAAGACAATTATAGAGGTTATAAGTAAACGAGAAATAAAAGGAGTTTTATCTGAAGAAACAAGATATTACATTAGCTCTTTAGAGCAAGAAGCAGTAAAAATCGGTATGGCAATCCGATCTCATTGGGCTATTGAGAATAGTGTGCACTGGATTTTGGATGTTAGTTTTAGAGATGATGATTCACGTATTAGAAAAGGTAATGCTCCTCAAAATATAGCTATTATTAAACACATGGCATTGAATGTATTACAGAAGGCTAAGCAAAAAAGGGATTCTATCAAGCAGCTTAGAAAAGCAGCTGGTTGGGATAATAATCAACTACTCACTATCTTAACGCCATGTTCGACTTTTTTTTAGCAGGTAACTAATTTTTCGAGTTGTGTTGGCACAAGTTTTAAAGACTTTGTCAAAAATGTAGCAATAGTATGAGCAAGTAATTTTCTAGCGATGCGAGATTGTAGATGCCAGTAACTCTTAACTCTGATAGCATTATGAACTGCGCCCCTATGTTTAGACCAAAAAAGCTTTAAATAGAGAGACTATTATTTTCATAAACTATCTACAAAAATATTATTTTTATAATTTTGTAGCTGTTGTGGTAATAGTGGAATTGTGGGTAAGTCGCAAGACTTATCCATAAATCCACTATATATCTCAAACGGCGTTTTGTACTCCAAAGCCTGATGGGGCCTTTGATTGTTATACCAATTCAACCATTTCGGGATATTATTTTTCAACTCTAAAACTGAAGTACACCGGTATAAATACGACCCCTCATACTTAAACGATCGCCATAAACGCTCGATATGGGCATTATCGTTACACCTGCCTTTGCCCGTCATGCTGATGCTTATGACGCATCTCCTCAATTCATTAATCCAATCCTCGCTGGTAAACTGGCTACCTTGATCACTATTAATTATCGACGGCTTCCCATATTTAGCTATAGCATCTTCTAACGCTAGCAAACAGCTCTCTGTATTTAAACTATTTGATAAACGATATCCTACTACTAATCTAGTATAAACATCGATTAATGCAACCAAATACATAAAACCACTTTGTACCCTTAAATAAGTGATATCCACCTGCCATACCTGATTTGGCTTTATAACCTCTAACCCTGATAGCAAATATGGATAAATAGCTTCTTTTAGGTTTCTTTTACTTGTATTAATCGAAGGGTAAATTGCTTGCAAATTCATTAGTTTCATCAACCTCCTGACTTTTTTGCTGTTAACAATTACCACTTCTCTCCTAAGTATCGCCGTTATTCGCCGGTAACCATATATCGGATAATTACTATAGATCTCAACTATTCTATTACTTAAATAATTATCTTGATCCTTCTCCGAATCCTTGTAATATAGGCTGGAGCGGTTCAGATTCAATAGCTGACTTTGCCGACGAACACTTAAATCTTTATAATCCTTATCTACCATCACTTTCCTCTTTATAGTTTCAACTTGGCAGATACGAGCTGCAAAAAATCGTTTTCTACCTTCAATTTGCCAATAGTTGCATGCAGTTTCTCTATTTCGCTTGTAGAACTAGAGGAATTACCGTTTTCATAGCTAAACTTAAAAATATCAGCACCATTTTCCAAAAATTGTTTCTTCCACCTTGTCATTACCGACCTTGGAACTTGATATTTTGAGATTATTTCAGCAATACTCAAATCTCCTCGGATCATCTCTAGCGATACTTTAAACTTAAATTCTTTACTGTAACTTTTTGGCTTACTCATTTTCGACTGCTCCTATTTTATATTTATTTTAACATAAAATAGTCTCTCTATCACTGCTCTAGTTTTCGGGGCGCATTACGCATACACGGTAGTATGCGGGAAGCATAGTAGCCATGCATATTTGAAGATACGTACCCTGTATGCACCTTAATGGACTATACTATACTTATGCAGGAAGTCTATTATTTTCCTTCCCCTACCTTATAGTCATTGGTGATAGGGTAGCGTCTTTCTTTCTCGAAACTGCAACTAGTTAATTTAATTCCTACTGCCGATTGCCTTCGTTTAAATTCAGAATTTTTTACTAATAACACTATTTTTTTTACTATATTACTATCAAACCCTAGTTTTACGATCTCATTCATTCCTAGATTATGCTCTATATGTAAATTTAAAATTTGATCAAGTAATTCATACTCTGGCAATGAATCACTATCTTTTTGATTATGAGATAATTCTGCCGAAGGAGGTTTACTAAATATTCGCAAGGGTATTATATCAATTACGGGAGTCTTAATATCAATTAAGCGGGGGAGATTTTTGTTGCGAAATCTTGCTATTTTATAAAGTTCTGTTTTATATAAATCCTTAATTGGACTAAATCCGCCACACATATCCCCATATAACGTAGCATATCCAGTAGCACTCTCACTTTTATTACTAGTAGCCACCAATAAGCTATTAGTAGAATTAGCAATACTCATAAGGATAGTACCTCTAATTCTTGCTTGCAAATTTTCATAAGCTATAGAGGAAATATTATTAATAGTGTTCTTGGCTGCTTTCAGCATATCAATTATTGATATAGATTGGTATACTGCCCCTAAGTTCTGAGCCACCTGCTCAGCATCTTCTATACTCTCCTTGCTGGTAAATTCAGAAGGTAACATCACTAATGTCACATTACTTGCCCCCAAACTATCTGAGGCAATAACACTTACCAAAGCTGAATCTATCCCGCCAGATATTCCTAGTAATACTGAATTAAAGCCATTATTGATAACATACTCCCTAAACCCTAAAATTATTGCACTATACATTTGCTCTGCTTCCGCTAAAGGAGCATAAGGCAAGACTTTTGAAGTAAACTTAGCTTCCGTTTGGTTCCCGTTCTCTACAGGGATCAAATTTATGCTTGGCGCTAAAGCTGGATGAAAATCTATATTAACAATACAAGTATCTTCAATAAAAGAACCTAATACATGCTTAAGCCCATCCTGATAAATAAAACTATTGCCATCAAAAATTATACCATCATATCCCCCTATTTGATTACAATATATAATTGGTAAATTATTATCTTTAAAACATTGCTCAGCTTTTTGAATTCTAATATTGAATTTATCCTTTTCATAAGGAGAAGCATTTGGCACTAATATTATTTCAGCTCCTTTAGATTTGAGCTCCTTAGACACCTCTGAACACCAAAAATCTTCACAAATTACTACTCCTACCTTAATCCCATTAATTTCGATTATTTCTGGTGAGCCTTCTAAAAAGTACCTTTTCTCATCAAATACTCCATAATTTGGCAAATATTTTTTGGTAGTGGAACCAATACAAATACCATGTTGCACGGCTAATACTCCATTATACAAGCCGGCATTTTTATAAATCACAGTAGGCAGTAACAGTACTGTTTTTTTAGTAATTTGTATAAGTTCAGTAACATATGCTTGTACGTCATTAATAAATGCACGATGTAAGAATAAATCCTCACATAAATAACCAGTAGTAATTAATTCAGGCAGTAACAATACATCCAAATTTTGACTAAGCGCTATGTTATAATATTTGGTTATTAGCTTAATATTATATTCTAAATCACCAATTTTAGGCTTAAGTTGTGCAACTAATATTTTCATGATACTCCTTATTATCTTGTATACTGCTCGCACCTGAAGAAGAGGTAGACGATAGAATCAACTTCAAGAAGAGAGCGAGGAACGGCAAAGTCGAGCAGCGCCGCATACTATAAAGTACGTGAGCAGCCTCGATCTTTAAGGCACGACGACGCCAATTCTTGAAGTTCACCGAGTATACTATACAGTTTTGATAGAACTGATTGTATAGCCTGCGGCATTTAGCTGGTGACACTTGATTTTGCAGGATTCGGTTGTGCTCACGTATTCTCTATACGCTGCGCAACCTCACCTTTAAATTCAAGTGTCACCAGCTAAATCACTTTGGCTATACGTGCAAGATGCTCGTAATCGTTATAGGGTAATAAATCAATTTCACAAGAAAAGTTTTTATTAGTTATATAATATTCTAATAAATGCAACATACCTTGCTGATGTTTATTTAATTCTTCTTTGCTTAAATCAATTGCTATAGTTTGAATATATGGTGGTGAACTTGAGAGTTTGACATACATAATTTGCTGAATTTCTGCAACTTGTATGCCAAAACCTCCTTCCCGTAATATTAACGCTTCAATAATTAACTGAGGAGATAAACCTAACTCTACATCTTGTTTATTTGGTAAAGTTCCAGTCTTATAATCTATAATCACCGCTTGCTTTTTTTCATTTACTTCTATTCTATCCGCTACAGCTATTATTTTTAATTCTTGACCTGCAATAGTTAAAGACATTTCTCCCCTACATTCAGGATAAATATATTTGAAATGCTTTCTACGCTCTTCATCAAATTCTATAAAAGATTTGGCGATAGGAATAAACTTCGTTTGCCATATTTTCTTAGTATAAAGCGGCAGCGTTGTATTTTGTGCAATGCCATCACTTATATCTAATATCAATTGCAGCGGATCAGGTGTGGAGTCATCATAATTTGTGGAATATTGTTCTAAAATCTTATGAATAAAAATACCAAATTCAGATATTTTAGGATCTTGCCCTATTATCTCTCTAGCCCTTAATTTCAATATCGTTTTAGCATAAAAACTATAAGGATTTCGGATTAACATCTCGATATTAGTTGCCGACAAGATATTAGGGAAAACGGGACTATAGATATAATCTTGTTTATTTGTAGGGTTAATATTATCTGGTCTTACAATACCCAGATTATTATTTGTGATTATTGAGGTTTGCTTAATTAACTGATTGCCTAACAAGAATGCCAACTTGAGTAATAAATTAGACGGTAATACCCCCGATTTGCCATTTTGTCTTTTGGCTCTAGTAATTATTACCTCTGTGTTATGTAGCAATAAGTAGAAAAAATATTGGTATATAGAATTCTTGGTCTTCGTAACAGTAATCTGCAATTCTTGTAATGTCTTCTCATTAACCCATTTATTGATTGAAGAATAAGAAGACCCTCGCCCCTGGTTGAAATCAGCTAATATTACCAAATCAAATTTTAATAATGCTAAATCTTCTGTCTTACCGAGCATTATATTGGGAGGGGAGGGATTAGAAGTAAAATAGGTATACCCCTTCATTAACATTTTAAGCAATTCTGGAAAATATTTTTTATTTTCTAATATTAAATTACCATCATTTTTGACCAGCTCAGATAGAAAATTTGTAAGCTCCAAAGCGTTCGCTTCATACCAAATATCAGGATAAAGTTTTTCAGCAATTTTCATTGAAGTTTTCAATATTTTAATAAAATTATTATCAGTATATTGGTAGACTAGCTTTATTAATTTCCCACCCCAATCTATTAATTCTTTATTATTCGAACTTTCTATTACTGCCAACAACTGCTCCTGGCTTAGAATAAATCGATTTTTCCCCTTAATTAATAGTTCTAATTCTTGAACTAATCGAGAATTAATTAAGGGATTTTTTAATAAAAAAAATAACTGTTTTAAATCAAAATTATTACATAATATTTCGGTAATAGTAACTATCAAAGAGCTAGTTAAAGTTTGAGATAAATTATTACCTAATAAATCTTGAAATTCTAAAGAATATTTAGTTAAAAAATTACAATAAAAGGATTTAGTAAGAGGGCTCTCTACAATAATGGCTATTTTTTTGCTAGTATCTTGCTTACATAACCATGCGATTTGTTCTGCTTCTTCAAAAATATCCTCAAGTTCAATATATTTTATACTGGTAAGAGATTGTACGTTGGATTCATTAAATTTTTGCTCATTACTTTCTATAATTAATTTATTTAAAATAGTGTCATGGGGGGGAGCAGCTCCTAGAAGCTGACAATCAGATAAATTACGTCCCAAAAATCCTAATAGTTTTTTAAAATTATATAAACAATCTTCTTCTGCTTTCCCTGGTGCGTTAAACAAGAAATCTGGTATATTATCAATAGGGGATAAAATTATAAAACCTCTGGGGGAACTTGCAATATCTTTTAAAAATTTCCATAATATAAGGTCATCCCCAACTATCCCAGCAGCTATTAAACTACAGTTAGGATGTTTTAACCTGGCTATCTCCGCCTCCAACATAGTTATGTGCCATTTGACCCGATCTTGTTTTCGTAAGAATATTAGCTTTTCATTCCATGCATGATAGGTGTACTGGAGAAACTCATAAATAGAATCCCAATGACTTGACAAGTTTTTCTGTTCGATAATGTTTACATCCTCTATGGATAAGTGATGACAAGCAAGTACATAAAACAGTTCAGTAATTATAGGACAAAACTGCAAAGCTTGTTGGGTAGTAAATTTTAATTTAGGATAATTTTGAATAATTTCTGTTAGAATAATTTTTTCTTGCAAAAAACTTATCGCTTCTAAATTTGCTGGGGGGATCTTAAATATTTCTTCTCCTTCAGCCATAATATTAGCAACTGGGATAATTTTAGGTAAAATTGCCAAAGTCTGTTTCTTAACCAAAATCTCTTGCAAATTTAAGCAAGCTATACCATTTGGCAATATCACCTTAAGGTTATTAATAGAATTTTTAGTTACAAAATTATCTAGAATAAAATTAGCTAATATCTCTAAAAATGGTGAAGATGGGTTGACTCTATATAAATTCATTAATATTTGATACTATAGGGGTTATAATATTACTTATAGCTAGTAATTACTTAGGCACTAACAGCTAAATTTTAAAGGTAGGTTTTAGGTTCTGTAAAGGAAATTTTATAAGACTTCCTGCATAAGTCAAAAATCCCGAGCGCTTTTTTGACTTATGCAGGAAGTCTATAGATAAATTACGTATATATAATAGCATAATTTAATAAAGGCACTAACCAATACAACCCGCAAAAATCTTATTTTAACAAAACCAGCAATTAAAGGAATAAATTTACTGCCTAAAGGGAGTATACTCAGGCAAAGGAGGAATATACTGTATTTTGAGAAAAATTGAACAAATAATTGGTAATTATTATACATCCGCACCGTTGCGAAATAAGCAAAAATTCTAGCTAATATTCTACCGAACAAGTAATTTATAGTAATTGCTAATAATGAAGCAATTGTTGCTATAATTAGTATTAATAAATTATTATAATTATTAAAAATAGTAAAAGAATGAACTATTATCTCACTATCTAAGATTATAACTACGTTACCTAATAAGCTATCGGTAAATAGTAATGGATATATTGATTCTTGTTGCATGTTGCTATTAATTTAAAATATATTAAGGTGCATGATAAAAAAACTTGATGTAACAATTATACTGTACTATAATTCCTCCCTTTAAAATCAAATATATAAAATTTTCCTGTGAATAGAATTGCCTCTTTACATAAGCCACTTTTTTTATGGTTCTTTGCTAGCTTATTTTTTGCCTTCCAATTTATATTAAGGCTTTCTGTGGGTATTCTTAGAGAAGAAATTATGCAAAAATTTTCTATTGATACTATAGCATTTGGTACTCTTGCGGGATATTATTACCTGGGTTATGCAGGAATGCAATTACCTATTGGTATAATGTTAGATAAATTTAATTTCAGAATTGTTACTTTTTTATCTATTCTACTTACTTCACTGGGGACTTTAGCTTTTATTAATAGTGCTAGTTTTAATTATTTATTAATTAGTAGATTAATGATTGGGGCTGGTTCTGCTGTAGGTTTTTTATCAGTAGCTAAAATTATTACAGCTTATTTCCCATTAAAATATCAAGCGTTAATGATAGGTTTTTCTTTTACTTTTGGCTTAGTGGGGGCAGTATTTGGGTTGACTCCAATGAAAATCTTATTTACTGCCTTTGGTTATCAAAATACCTTTTATAGTTTATCTGTAGTGGGGCTTGCTATTGGCATAATGATCCTACTAATCAAAGATGTAGGTGATAACCAAGGTAAGTCTACTGTTACTACTACTAATGTTTCTATAGGGAAACTCTTATTTAATCCTACCATCATATTGATTGGGATCGCCGGTGGATTAATGGTAGGAGCATTAGAAGGATTTGCAGATCTATGGGCTATCCCCTTCTTTAAACAAATTTATAGTATGGATGACATAGAAAGCAGCTTAGCCACCTCCTTTGTATATACTGGCATGTGTTTTGGCGGACCAATACTTGCGATGATATCAAATTTAGTCAAATCATCTAATTTAGTCATAATAATGAGCGGGTTAATGATGATAATTATTTTTATTATTTTATTATATGCCCCTTCATTAGGATTTTATACTACATGCTTACTCATGTTGCTATTAGGGATATTTTGTTGCTATCAAGTACTTATTTTCAGCGTTGTTAGCAGATTAGTTAGTATCCAATCTGCAGGTCTTGCAATTGCTATAGCTAACTGTATAAATATGGTATTTGGATATTTTTTCCATAAACTTATGAGCCATGCAATAACCTACCAATGGGATGGTAGCATAGACGAGGCAGGACTAGCTATTTATAGCCGTTATGATTTTACTGCCGCAATTTCTACTATACCTGTTTGTTGTTTTATTGGGATCTTAATATTTTTATATTTATTCTCCAAAGTTAAAGTCAATAGCTCTAAAAATACTAGCTTATAGAACAGCCCCCCTTTGGAACTTGTATCAAGCGGATAATTTGCAGGGCAATCTAGGCTAAAATCCTTATATACTGTTCGTAATAAAGAAGGTAGGCAGCCTGAAGGCCAAACTTCAAGAAGCGCTAGGGATGTGCAAGCCGAGCCGCACACCGTGTAGGATTCTGTGAGCAAAAATTCCTATCGAATCTACTATTACATAGAACCCTTCACAGAGCCTAGATCTGCATTAAAAATTTACTGAATATTTAAAATACCTCTTTGTTTTCAACTTTTAGCTGGTGTATGCTTAAGATTTTAAATTTAAACTTAAGAGGGTTATGCAAATTGTTTTATCTAATAACATTGAAAACTTAGGAAGCTGGTCCAAGCAAGATCATATTAATATTAAATTGCTCAACGTTTTTGAATTAATGGCGGTTTTAAACAATGTTTATATCTCTGTAGTCAATACTCAGACAGCTTATCCTCCCAAAATAACTTTTAGCGAATTTTGTATAATTAACTGCTTGACC
Organism: Candidatus Tisiphia endosymbiont of Beris chalybata; assembly: GCF_964026555.1. Taxonomy (NCBI): domain Bacteria; kingdom Pseudomonadati; phylum Pseudomonadota; class Alphaproteobacteria; order Rickettsiales; family Rickettsiaceae; genus Candidatus Tisiphia; species Candidatus Tisiphia endosymbiont of Beris chalybata. Next base: position 700,400 of record NZ_OZ032159.1, read on the forward strand.
GAAACAATTTCTAATAAACTAGCTAATAAATTATTTAAAACTTATACCCACAATGAATCCCTGCGGGAAATAATAAAAAAAATAAGCTTAGTACCTAAATGGGACCCCGTTGGCGATCCTTCTGTTGAACCTACGACAAATTGTTCAACATGTCTTAACAATCATGATAATCTTTTTACTTATATAAAGAAAAATTTTTTTGCTAATAAACTTTTTATTGAAATTACCGGATATTGCAGTAATTTATTAATAAAACGTGGTCAAATTTTGGAATTGCCACAAATTATAGGAGAGATAGATGTTTTTTATAGCCCCCATCTAAATATTTATCTCAATACATTTATCTCATTAACGACTCCTTTACAAAAGGTCATTGTTGATGAAGACTTATATAAATTGTTATGTTGTCATTCTATATTATTTGAAAATATATCTCATGATAATTCTTTCGAAGCAAAAGCCATATTAGCTCATACTACGCAAGTTTGTGGTACTTGTTTAGCGCTAATAACAGAATACCAAAGAGATAGTGATACGCAAAAATATATTGATAGCAAGTTAATAAATATTATAAAATATAGCTATATAGTGAATAGTTTAAAATTTATAACTTCTGACGCCATAAAGCCATTACTTAATTCCTGGTATAAAGAATTAAAAACTTTTTTATACTTCTGCCCAGGGGAAGAATTTTATAATGATCTTAAAAACCTCGATAAATCTATTATAACTTTAACTCCAGCAATAAAACTAACAGAAGAGCGAATAGATATAACAATAAATAGCCTCTTCTTAACAATAGATCATCTAACGCAAGAAGAACAAATAGAGGGGAGGAGTAACGTAATAGGGGATAACAATCAGGAGGAAGAAATATAAACTTTTATCTTGCAATTTCTATTAAGTAGACCTCTTGCATAACCTAAAGATAATTGAAGAATTTTTAGGAGAAACGAAGTCGAGTACCGCAGCGTACATAGACGTACGTGAGGAACAGAGAGGAGTTTCGACGACAAAATTACCAATTAGATTAGGTTATGCAAGAGGTCTAATATGTCTTTCTTACTATATTTAGGGGGTCTACCTCCATAGTACCCTACGATTTTGGGTTGGAGGGTTGATTTAGGGAGGGAAGAAGTAGTATAAGGTTGATATTTTTTGAGAAACTATGCACCAAATACTACTTCAAGAATTGATTTTATATATAGACGGAAATAAATCAAGATTAAAATGTTTGTCTGGGATGATAATCAGTTTAATAACTGGAGGTTCTATCGACCCAAAGGGTTTAGCGCTTGGTATTTCAGGTGATGCTAAAGCATCGTCAAAAATCCATAGGATTTATCGATTGTTAAAAGAATTTACTTTTGATTATATGAAGGTTGCATCATTACTGTTAAGCTTGTTCGGTGTAGGAAATTATGTTGTAGCAATGGATCGAACAAATTGGAAATTTGGTAAAACAGATATTAATATTTTGTTTTTAGTAATTGTAATTGGTAAGATATCAGTGCCAATATATTGGCATTCTTTATCGCATGGTGGAGCTTGTTCTAAAGAATTTATGGAAGAATTTTTGCAGAAGTTTATTGACAATTTTGGGGTTGAAAAAATAAAATATTTACTTGCTGATCGAGAATTTATGAATAAAGAATGGTTAAATTTCTTAATAGATAATCATATAAGATTTGCTATTCCCCTAAGAACGGATCACCAAATTCGTCTTGAGAAAGGTTTAAAAACTTTAACGATTGGAAAAATAGACCTCTTGCATAACCTAATCTAATTGGTAATTTTGTCGTCGAAACTCCTCTCTGAGTAGAGAGGTTTAACCAAATGGAGCGGTGGGTAGAAGAGGGATTAGATTCTATTGATTTAGGAGATGCGAGGTTAAATGAGCGTTCTAAGGAGATACTGGGAGCATTTTTTGGTAAGCATAGTGCCTAGCATTAATAGTAGTTTTAAGGGCTGGCCGGAAGTAAAGGCCGCTTACAGATTTTTTGATAATGACAATGTTAGTAGTGATCAAATATTACACCCTCATTATCAAGCAAGCGTTAGAAGGATAGAAAAAGAAGAGATAATTTTATGTGTACAAGATACTACGATTTTAAATTATAGTCATCGCAAGCAGCTGGTCTTGGTCATATATATAATACCAAAGATCAAGGATTGTTATTACATCCTACTATTGCTTTTAACAAGAGCGGGGTTTGTCTTGGCGTGCTTGATAATAAAAGCTTTATTAGAGATGAATTACAGGGGAAGAAAGCAAGGAGCATAGCTAAAGCTATAGAAGAGAAAGAGTCCATAAGATGGATAGAGAGTTATAGATTAACTAATAAAATAGCTGGGAACTATAAGGATAAATTATTCATCAATATAGCTGATAGGGAGGGAGATTTTTATGAGTTTTTAAGTGAATATAAATTAGGGGAATCTGCTGCCCATATTATTGTTAGAGCTAAAAGTGACAGGTTATTAAGCGGGAATGAGCCTGATGAGACAAGGAAATTATTTGGTTATTTAAGACAGCAAAGAGCAAGCTCTAAGGTTATATTTCAGCTCTGTGCAATAGATAAAAAAAGAAAAGACAGAACGGTAGTCCAAACTATTAAATTTTGTAGAATAAAGCTGGATCCCCCGCGTAAAGTCAAGAAGCTCAATGAGCTAGGGTTCCTAGAAATTAATGCCATATTATGCACAGAAGAAAACCCACCTCAAGGTGAGATGCCGGTGGAATGGCTGCTATTTACTACGCTTGATATAGATAAGGATTCTACGGTATTAGAGATAGTAAAATATTACCAGTTAAGATGGCAAATTGAGATATATTTTAAGATATTAAAAAGTGGTTGTAAGATAGAAGAATTACAGCTAGAGAATATCGCTCGGCTAAAGAATGCCATATCAATAGACCTCTTGCATAACCTAATCTAATTGGTAATTTTGTCGTCGAAACTCCTCTCTGTTCCTCACGTACGTCTATGTATAGCTTAGGGTACTATGATACATACACGATAGTACGCGGGAAGCTTAGTAGTCATGCTTGCTTGAAGATAAACACCCTGTACGCACCTTAATGAACTATACTATACGCTGCGGTACTCGACTTCGTTTCTCCTAAAAATTCTTCAATTATCTTTAGGTTATGCAAGAGGTCTATTTAATTATTAACAATAAAGGAGAGATAATGGCAGTTAAAATTACTAAAGGAAATAGAAGTGATATCTCTACTGTTTTGTCTATGACTCAAGGGTTAGAAGGTAAATTATTTGGTGATAAGGCTTATATATCAAAGGAGATATTTAACAAACTTTTTGCTAAAAGCTTACGTTTATTTACCAGTATTCGCAAAGATATGACAAAACATTTACTTGGAATAGAAGATAAAGTACCGTTAAAGAACAGAGCTCTAATTGAGTCAGTATTTAATGTACTCAAAAATTGCATGAATCTAGAGCATTCAAGAAATAGATCACCTGTTAATTTTCTAATCCATATTTTGGCTTGTGTGGTAGGATATGCTATTAAAAAACTTAGCTTGAAATTAGTTACTTCTGCTAATCCTCCTTTGTTCTTATCCTAAACTCACATATGATAAAATAAAAAAAACAATAGACCTCTTGCATAACCTAAAGATAATTGAAGAATTTTTAGGAGAAACGAAGTCGAGTACCGCAGCGTACATAGACGTACGTGAGGAACAGAGAGGAGTTTCGACGACAAAATCACCACTAGATCTCCTTATGCAGGAAGTCTAATACTTTTATAGCGAATTCTCAGGGCATTTAAGGAGTATATTCTTGCTCAACGTTACTATCTAACCACAGAACTTTTATAGTATGAGGTTTAATTGAGTGATACATTTGATCAGAGAAGTTAGCAGTAAGTTTTATTTTATTACCAAAAATAGTTTGTTGTACTTGTCGGTTATCATCTAACCATCTAAATTCTGCTATTATACTATAGTCGGGTTCTACCCCTGCTAGTGATATTTCTGATGAGCAAGTATCATAATATATACTGTCTAGAGCTTCATTATTATTTCTAGAGTCACTATGATATTCAAGTTCTGGGCAATGTCGCTCATCGTCCGCTGGAACTCCAAGAACACTGTCATGTTCTTCTTGAGGATCAATATTACTATATTCTCGTAATATTTCTTCACCTCGTTCTTTTATCTTTTGAAGCGTAGTAACTTTTTCTTCTAATTTTTCTCTTTTATTTATAATTGCTGTCTCTGTATTCCACGCGCCTTTATACCACAAACTACCCTGATAACTTTTTAAGTGGTTATCAATATATTGATCTATATCTGTAAGTTTTTGCGCTTCCTCAACAAGAGCAGGAGAAAATTCTTCTTCTAATTTATTAAGTACAATTTGATTTAGGCTAGGTACTTCCATTGAACGACATAGGTCTGAAGTATAATGTTCAGTATCACCTTTAATGTTACGTAGAACATACGTCGCTTGTAGATAGTTTTGTATGACAGTCTTTGAACCTTCAATAAAATTACCATTTACTTGCAGTAGTTTAGGCGTCCATGTCAGTGGATTTGATATAAATTCAGGATGAAAACCTTGAATATATTTGTATTGTCTTAGACAATCGAGACCTTGTTGATTTGTGAGAGTATAATATGTAAAACCTTCTATCTCTGAGGTAGTTAAATACACCGTTTCTGATGCTTCTTTAAGCATACCAGAATAATATTTAATTTTTTGATGAGTCTCGTATATTCCTTTAACTCCAGTAAATAGGCCTATACCAGCTGTGATGTATCCAATTATTTGCGTTAGAGGAGCGAATGTCCCACCAGTTACGACACTACCCACCCCTACCCCAGTAGAAGATGCGGATAAACATTTATAATAATAACTATAACGTTCAGCCTCTTGTAATTTACTTTTATAAGTTATTGGTTCCGCTTCCTCGACCAGTTTAGAAGCTATTGGCAGCGCGGTCAACCCCAACCATATTTGTGTTCCTGTAATGTCACACATTTTCGCCCAGGCTGATTTTGCAGCCCATCCGGTTGTAGGAGCCGCTGTTCCGGTAGCTCCTAGTCTCAGTAGCGTTTGTATTCCAAACATTTTATCCCTTTATCTATTAACGTTTATTATAATATATAATAATTTTGAAGGCATTATAGTAAAATACAGAATGCTAGTCAAGCAATATCTTAATATTTTTCTTAAATTATTAATCTTTACTTAATAATTGCTTTAGGTTACTATGTTTACTATTTTTTTTGGGATGATAATAATATTCTTTGGAGGATTATTTTCTAAGTATTTTTTTAATGGCTCTAGCTGTAAGGTAACATTCTTAATTTCGTCTTCAGTAGTTAAATTATGAAATTCATGAGTAGCCCTTAATTTACCATTAATTTGGATGGCCATTATATAAAATTCTTCTTCTAAAAATGCCTCATCAAATGAAGGCCAAGCTGTTTGATATAACCTTTCTTTATTCCCTAATTTTTGCCAAATTTCTTCAGTGATATGGGGGATAAATGGGTTGAATAACCTAATTAAGATAACAAAACCTTCTTTAACATTCCTAATATCCTTTTTCGTTTCTCTAGCATATTCCTCTGATAACGCATTAAATAATTCACGTAATCTTGCTATAGCTTTATTTAATTTAAACTCCCTAATTTCTTCAGTAACATATTTAATAGTGGCATGAGTAAGCTTTAGTAATTTACTTGACTTAATTTCTGGTAAACAACTCGAGTAATTCTGTGCATGAACCATCGCTTCTGCCATACCAACGAGCTTATTTAAAAAGCGGCTACATCCTTCAAGACCAGTAGCGGAGCATTCACAATCCTTTTCCGGAGGGCTATCTGATAAGACAAATAATCTTACAGAGTCCGCAGAGTGGTTTGCTAATATTGTTTCTAAATCTACTACATTCTTTTTAGATTTACTCATTTTTTCTACGCGGCCTTGAAAGACTTCCTTGCCCGTTTTTTTATGTATCAGCTTATCTGAATGCTTTACTATTTCGTCAGGATAAAACCAGTTATTTTCAGCATCCCTATAAGTAGCATGGAGGACCATACCTTGAGTTAATAAACTGGTAAAAGGTTCACGAACGCTAAGATGACCTTGTTCCTGCATGATTTTAGTGAAGAACCTTGCGTATAGAAGGTGCATTACCGCATGCTCTACCCCTCCAATATACTGATCGACCGGCAACCAATAATCACAAGAATTTTTATTAGTTATATTAGGAGCAGAGTTGTCACAATAGCGGGTAAAATACCAGGAAGACTCAAAAAAAGTATCAAATGTATCAGTTTCACGAAGGGCCGCTTTTTGGCAGGTGGGACAAATAGTATGTTTCCAAGTAGGGTGTAAATCAAGTGGGTTACCCTGCCCCCCAAATTTAATATCTTCTGGAAGAGTAACGGGTAAATGAGCCGCTGGTACAGGCACAATACCACAAAGCGAACAATATATTATTGGAATAGGGCAGCCCCAAAATCTTTGTCTCGAAACTCCCCAATCTTTCAAGCGATAGTTGGTAATACGCTTGCCTATACTACGGTCTTCAAATTCTTTGATCACTTTTGTTCTAGCCTCTCGAAGATCTAAATTATCCAGAAAATCTGAATTAATCATTATTCCATCACCAGTGTAAGGTAAAAGAGAAGAATCGTACTCCGCTGATAGGGATTGACATGCGTCGTTGCTCAATGCTCGCCTATTATCTATAGGCTTTGCTCCATCGCGCCTAGCGGCAAAATCATTTGAGAGGAGTATATTTGTCCCCATTCCTAAATCAACGTTTTGAGGTAGCACCACTGGTTTGATTGGTAATTGCAGTTTAATAGCTAATTCATGATCCCTTTCATCATGAGCGGGGCAACCAAAAATAGCCCCTGTCCCATAATCCATAAGAACAAAATTGGTTATAATAACCGGTAGCGTAATACTGGGGTTAAAAGGGTGGATAACAGAGAGATTAGTAAACACCCCATCTTTTTCAGCTTTTTCTACTGCGAGATTATTATGTAAATTAGTACATTGTTGGATAAAAGAGAGAATATCATCATTTTTATCTATTAATTGATCAACTATAGGGTGGTTATAAGCTATAGCTAGAAAGCTGGCCCCAAACACTGTCTCTGGTCTTGTGGAAAATACTTCAATAATATGAGGGCTATCTTTGATAGCCCAATTAAAGTTGCTTCCCTCAGATTTGCCTATCCATTTTTCCTGCATAGCTTTCACTGAATCAGGCCAATGGGTCAGTTTTGGAATTTCATTTAATAATTCTTCAGCATAGTTAGTAATTTTTAGGAACCATTGCTTTAAGTATCGCTTTTCAATTAAAGCACCAGAACGCCATCCGCGTCCATCAATTACTTGCTCATTCGCTAGAACAGTTTGATCCACAGGATCCCAATTAACTAAGGATTCTTTCTGATAAGCTAATCCCCTTTCATACAACTCTAAAAAGAATTTTTGTTCATGTTTATAATATTCGGGAGCACAAGTAGTGACCTCTCGTGACCAATCATAGGAAAAACCAATTGATTGTAATTGATTTCTCATAGTATCAATATTATTATAAGTCCATTCTTTAGGGTGAGAATTATTATTGATAGCGGCATTTTCTGCTGGCAATCCAAAAGCATCCCACCCCATAGGATGCAGTACGTTATAGCCTTGCGCTTTCATAAAGCGCGCAGTACAATCCCCTATTGAGTAATTCCGTAAATGCCCAACATGAATTTTGCCCGAAGGATAAGGCAACATTTCAAGGACATAATATTTAGGTTTATTACTGTCGTTGATTGTGGCGAAAGCTTTTTCTTCATGCCAAATTTTTTGCCACTTCTTTTCAATATCTTTCATAATTTTCAAAATAAAATTCCAACCTTTAATCGACGATAATTATTAAAGGATTATATTACTCACTTCGCTGAATTGTTTTTTTATTTTATCGTAAACTCACGTACTCAGGTGCTTATATGTACGCAGCAAACGCTCGCCCTTCAAAAGAAAATGATAGTTCTTTAAGTATAAGCAGTATATATCATTATTTTCCTTCAGCACTAATATATAATTCTCGTGCTTTTCGTAGTATTTTATCTTCTATACTAATAGCTAAATTGGAAGCATTAGAATGATCTACCCAATTACCTTTTTTAAGTAGTTGCTCAAACACCCTAACTTGAATGGAATCAGGGCTAATTATATTATCTTTAATAATAATATTGATTTTAAATCGAAAATTTTTATTTTCCTTAGGGCTATACCATTCAGTAATAATAATGCCACCATTTGAATCAGCAGAAGCCATAGGAATAAAATTTAACGCTTCTACTGACGCTTGCCATAAATATTTATTAATTTGATGATCCTTAGACTTTGTGGATTCATTTTTTATTTTACTAGGCCTAAAAGTTAATCCTTCTTCCCCAGCTAAGGACCCCATTTTCTGGAGTTTTCTTTCTTCTTCTGTTTCAGGATAGTCTGTATTTACCGCTACAGCATAGTTATTAAGGAAGAATTGGAGAATTATTATCCCCATAATTTGGCGAAAGTATTTTTGCATAAATTTATTAATTTTTAAAGTTAAATTAGACTTCTTGCATAAGTCAAAGTAGCCCTTCGGAATTTTGAGAAGAAATGGGCCCGCTACTAAAGCGTACTACTAGGTTCTGTGAAGGTTTCTATGTAATGAGTAGATTTATAGGCATTTTTTCTCACAGAACCGCAGTGTACTAACATGTACGTGAGGATTCAAGAACGAAAATAACGATCGATAAGACCATTAGATAAAAACCTTCCCAGAACCTAGTAGTACGCAGGTAGGGTTCCCACATCTTTCTCAGAGAAAATGACCGGCTAGCTAGACTGATGCAGAAGGCTATAATACCATTTCCGAAAACTAATCATCTACGTTCGCCTTACTTCATGATCTCCGCTCCTTGCGTACTAATATGTACGCGTTGGTGCAGGGCCCTCATATTCCTAATGCTAATTTAGTTTGGGAAATGGTATTACTACTTTCCTTACCTATATTGTTATTCTGTTGTTCTTGCATCTTTATAATTCTTTCTAATATTTTATTTATTTAGTTCATGGCTTAATATGATAAAAATATACATAGCTTTTGTCAATGCATTATATCTTATAGGTAGCACACGGCAATTTAAAAGTCACCCTCAAACATTGCAACAAGTGATTATTAAGAATAACAAACATCATTGCGAGAAGGCGTGAAGCGCCTACCGAAGCAGTCATGAGAATTAAATCATCGTATTTTTGTAGATTTTCGTGGATTGCTTCGTCGGTTGCAGTAAGCAACCTCCTCGCAATGACGTTTGCAGTAATATTTACTTAAAGTCATTTTAGCCTTTTTCAATTTCAGAGCGCGACTTTTGAACTGTCCGGTAGATAGTAATTGCTTAATTAGCCCTCTTTCACAGTGTGCATCGAGCTGGTCTACTCTTTTGCTTCCCAGAATTGGTTTTTGACAATATCACGGGTTAAGGTGCTTATCTACCTTACCTACTGCGCTCGATGCGAGTTTCGTAAGAAGTCTATTTTCAAATCCAACTCCAGAAATCACTCGAATATTTCGCCTCCCCACTCTTCAGTTGCCTATTATTAATCAGGATCAAGTGGCGCTACAGTGATAGCCTTAAGAAGCTCAATTATTTTTTGTCGAATTATAGGGTTAGGCACTTCTACAAATGCTTTCACTAATGCTACTATTTCTTGTTGTAAGGCATAGCACATGTCCTTCTTGATTGCTTCCTCTACTTCTGCAGTTAATTGGGACAATGAGTCTAGGGTCAAATTTTCTTCCTTTAAAGAGGTAGACCTCGGAAGCGCCGCGTCCTTTTCCCGTTCTTTCCGTGTACTAATTGGAGCAGCACCCGCTGGACTATCTTCCTTTGGGGGGGCTACATAATCTGCTGATTCCTCCGCAATAATATACTGTAAGAATTTATAATCGTCTTCTGTAGTAAAAAAATATTCATTAGGTGGTTTAATGTGGGGGACATCCAGGAAATACTCAGGCGGTACCTTTAACTCTTTAGCCAAAAAATATAATGTACCGCCTGCTACTGGGATGACAGCATTTTCATATTTTTGGACTTGTTTTTCATTGATCTTAACTGCTTTGCTTAATTCTTTCTGACTCATACCGAGCATTTCACGGCGCTCTTTTAAACGCTTTGCAATAATTAATACCATTTCCCTATTATAAATAGATATATGAACAATTACATATAGATTTTATAGTTTCTATTGAAATAGATTGAATAAATTCAATTACAGCATCTTCAAGTTTAGTTAAACAATCGTAAACTTTATTTTTTAATACCGAATCTTTTAAATGTTGCCACAACCTCTCTACAGGATTTAACTCTGGACTATATGGTGGTAAGTACATAATCTCAATATTAGCTGGTATTGTAAGACCTTTATGCCATCCAGCTCCATCCATCACTAGTATAACTTTTGTAGTTATATGTTTCGCAAATTCATTAAGAAAAACTTGCATACAGGCCTTATCAACATTCGGAATAATTAAACTAAAAGAGTCTCCATCTCTATGATTTGTAGCAGAATAAAGATAAAATGATTTAAATCCCAGCTTTGTAGGAACTGGAGTCCTACTGCCTTTTTCAAACCATCCTAAACCATGTTTTGTATTGGTCCCAAACCTAGTCTCATCAAAAAAATAAATAGGTACCATAGGATTATCTTGGTGTACTTGTTGTAGATTTTTTTTTGAATTCTTCTTGAGAAGATGTGTCAGCTTTGTAATGCCTCTTTCTACCAGTAATATGCCTAAACCCAAGTGCCCCTAGCATTCTATGTATACTAGATTTTTCTATATCTATATCAAATTTTTCTTTTATCACTATCTTTAATTTCTTAATCGTAATACTACTGTCTCTCTTTATCAAAGTTTTAATCTCATCTTTTTGAGCAGTATTTAATTTTGATCTAGAAGGCTTTGCTATGTTCTTGAGACCATCAATGCCTTGATCTCGAAATAGAGCAACCCATCTATGTAGCGAAGATCTGTTGATATCATAAACTTCCGCTACTTTCTTAATACCATGCTTACTCGATGCTAGTATGGCTTTTAATCTTGTTACTACAACACCATTCTTCCCTCCGTTATTCAAAGCTTCCCTTGCTTTTAATACTAATTCGTCATTTATCATTTTTGATACTTTAGGCATTTCCTTGTTACTTCCTATTATTTCATTATTACCTAGCTTTATATCATAAATTACTCATTCTATCAATCTAATATCTCTGCTTATAATGGGGAAATGGTATAAGTCTATATTGGTTAGAGTTATCATTTCATACATATATGTAATAATTTACAAATTAAATTGCAACTAAAAATAGAATAATATTATAGGACAATCAAGTAGTTATTTTACTTTAACTGCAGTTAAATATTCTGAATAGTTTTTTTAACGAGAAATAAAGGTGAATTATGGCTAGAAGTATGGGCTTGCTGCCCATACTTACCTTATTTTCTATTAAGAATTATTATTAAAAAAGAAATAAAAAAAGCCCTGCCTTAAAATCTTTTAATATATTATATGCCTAACATTTATTAAATGCAGTTTTAACAGAGGTGGAGTGTGGAGCACCAGCTATGGCACTGTTAACAAAATAAGTTGTAAATGAGAAAATATGGGATAGAATAATTGAGCAAGTAAGAAGGTTCAATTATGAAAGCAGAAAGAAAATACCCAATTAGTGAAAGTAAGTTTGAAGAGTTGGTAGAGCCAGCTATCAAAAGAGAGTTAAAGAAACCAGGTCGTCCTATGACAGTAAGCCATTATAAGTTTTTTTGTGGGGTATTATATGTGCTAAGGACTGGTATCGCATGGCGTGATCTTCCTGTAGAATATGGTAATTGGCATACAATATATACAAGATATAAGAGATGGAGTGAAAAAGGATTTTTTTGGCGTTTATTATATTATTTAACCCGACTATGGATAAGAGATTTTAGGTTTAGTAGGTTTAATTTGATAAGCAATTAAGGCAGCAAATAAAGAAACAAAGAAATTTGTTGGCGCCCTGTGCTTATTAGTTCTTATATTAAACTGCTCTTTGATATAGCCAAATACTCGTGTTATTATAGTACGCTGCGCTTCTCGACTTTGACACTCCTAGCTCTTCTTGAAGTTCACCGAATATAGTATACGCAATGGATTTCAAGAGTTGGATTTTATTTGCCAGGGGTGAGCACGCGAAACTTTGATAAAATGAAAAAACAACTCTTGAAAGGCGAAGAGTATAGATAACTATTCTAACAAATATCTTGTATTCTCGAGTGATTTGCTTTACCATATTTACTAATTTAATCTCAAGATCTCGCATTTTATTTTGAGCAGTAGGGGCGCAACAGAACATCAAGTACCTGAATATGCGCATCTTTGAAAAATGAAAAACAGTTCTTGAAAACAAATGAATATACATTATTCATAAATAGATCTCTTCATAGCGTGCATGGAGCAGGATACTGTTCGTACCTGAAGAGTTGGTAACGAAGGTCAACTTCAAGAAGAGCAAGGAGGGTTAAAGTCTCGCACCGGAGCGTACATATACGTTACGTAAGGAGCGCTGTCTTTAGACACGACGATGCCAATTCTTGAAGTACGAGCAGTATATACAATCCCAAATTAGCATAATATGACAAATATCATTAAAATAGCAGAGGTAAAAGCTAACAAGCGCCCAGACTGGATACGAGTTAAAGCTCCAAATTCTTACCAATATCATGAGACTAAGAAATTAATTGAAGGCCTAAAATTAAACACCGTTTGTCAAGAAGCGGCCTGTCCGAACATAGGTGAATGCTGGTCTAAAAAGCATGCAACAGTTATGATCCTGGGCTCTGTCTGTACTCGCGCATGCAGGTTCTGTAATGTAAAAACAGGGAGACCAGATTTATTGGACCCTCATGAGCCCCAGAGGTTAGCCCAAGCAGTAAAAAGATTAAGTCTAGAACATGTAGTCATTACCTCAGTTGATCGAGATGACCTGGAAGATGGAGGAGCCACCCATTTTGCGAGTTGTATTAAGGAAATAAGGATGATTGCTCCCAACACTACGATTGAGATTCTCACCCCAGATTTTCTTAAAAAAGCTGGGGCAGCAGAAATTATCGCGGCTGCTAAACCAGATGTGTATAATCATAATATGGAAACAGTTCCTTCTTTATATAAAACTATAAGACCAGGAGCGAGATATTATAATTCGTTAAGTTTATTACATAATATAAAAAAGCTAGATGCTAATATTTTCACTAAATCCGGTATGATGGTAGGGCTTGGTGAGAAAAATGATGAAATTATCCAGGTAATGGATGATTTACGAGAAGCTAAAGTTGATTTTTTAACTATAGGCCAATATTTACAGCCAACTAAAAACCATGCTGAAGTTGCAAGGTATGTCTCACCAGAAGAGTTCAAATATCTGGAAAGAGTTGCAAAAATTAAAGGCTTTTTAATGGTTGCAGCAAGTCCGCTCACTAGGTCGTCATATCATGCGGGCGCAGATTTCCAGAGATTAAAAAATAATAAATCCTCAGCTTAACCAATGTACAAAGCAATCGGAAAATATAAACTTAAATTGCCACTTATAGTAATAACATTTTTAGCGGGCTTAGCCATTGGCACAGGTTATCATGAGAGATACATGCAAGTGTTGCCGCCCCCCGCGGCTTGGCATACTACTCATACTGAAGCGGACACTATCAATGTCTGTTTTACACCTCCCTCTGGTTGCGGGTCATTAATAGCTAAAGAAATAGCTAAGGCTAAAGAAAGTATTTATGTACAAGCATTTGGTTTAACCTCCCAAAAAATAGTCGACCAATTAATTCAAGCTAAGCAAAACGGTGTTCAAGTACATGTATTATTGGACCGTAGTAACTTAAGTGATAAATATTCTAAAATGAATGAGTTAAAACGTGCAGGTATTGAAGTATCTATAGATAAAGTACCAGGTATTGCTCATAATAAAATTATGATTATTGATAAAAATAAAGTAATTACTGGCAGTTTTAATTTCACTAATGCTGAACTGCGCCCCTATGTTTAGACCAAAAAAGCTTTAAATAGAGAGACTATTATTTTCATAAACTATCTACAAAAATATTATTTTTATAATTTTGTAGCTGTTGTGGTAATAGTGGAATTGTGGGTAAGTCGCAAGACTTATCCATAAATCCACTATATATCTCAAACGGCGTTTTGTACTCCAAAGCCTGATGGGGCCTTTGATTGTTATACCAATTCAACCATTTCGGGATATTATTTTTCAACTCTAAAACTGAAGTACACCGGTATAAATACGACCCCTCATACTTAAACGATCGCCATAAACGCTCAATATGGGCATTATCGTTACACCTGCCTTTGCCCGTCATGCTGATGCTTATGACGCATCTCCTCAATTCATTAATCCAATCCTCGCTGGTAAACTGGCTACCTTGATCACTATTAATTATCGACGGCTTCCCATATTTAGCTATAGCATCTTCTAACGCTAGCAAACAGCTCTCTGTATTTAAACTATTTGATAAACGATATCCTACTACTAATCTAGTATAAACATCGATTAATGCAACCAAATACATAAAACCACTTTGTACCCTTAAATAAGTGATATCCACCTGCCATACCTGATTTGGCTTTATAACCTCTAACCCTGATAGCAAATATGGATAAATAGCTTCTTTTAGGTTTCTTTTACTTGTATTAATCGAAGGGTAAATTGCTTGCAAATTCATTAGTTTCATCAACCTCCTGACTTTTTTGCTGTTAACAATTACCACTTCTCTCCTAAGTATCGCCGTTATTCGCCGGTAACCATATATCGGATAATTACTATAGATCTCAACTATTCTATTACTTAAATAATTATCTTGATCCTTCTCCGAATCCTTGTAATATAGGCTGGAGCGGTTCAGATTCAATAGCTGACTTTGCCGACGAACACTTAAATCTTTATAATCCTTATCTACCATCACTTTCCTCTTTATAGTTTCAACTTGGCAGATACGAGCTGCAAAAAATCGTTTTCTACCTTCAATTTGCCAATAGTTGCATGCAGTTTCTCTATTTCGCTTGTAGAACTAGAGGAATTACCGTTTTCATAGCTAAACTTAAAAATATCAGCACCATTTTCCAAAAATTGTTTCTTCCACCTTGTCATTACCGACCTTGGAACTTGATATTTTGAGATTATTTCAGCAATACTCAAATCTCCTCGGATCATCTCTAGCGATACTTTAAACTTAAATTCTTTACTGTAACTTTTTGGCTTACTCATTTTCGACTGCTCCTATTTTATATTTATTTTAACATAAAATAGTCTCTCTATCACTGCTCTAGTTTTCGGGGCGCATTACGAGCTGCGGATAATAGAAATGCTGAAAACGTCTTATTCATCGAAAATAGTGATATTGCAGCAACTTATTTACGAAGTTGGTATAGCCGTAAAGAGAAAGTGAAAGAATAGCGTCTTTTAAGCTCTGCAAAAGTTTGAGGTTCTGCAAAGGAAATTTTACCCTTTTAGGTGTCTGGGAAGGAAATTTTTCTAGAGATCATTCGAGTAACAAATATTAACTTCCTACATTTCTAGAAAGACTAGCAGAAACAAATTTCTCTAAATCTCCGTCCAGTACTCCTTTAGTATCCGAAGTCTCATAGAGAGTACGTAAATCTTTTACCATTTGATAAGGTTGCAGCACATAAGACCTAATTTGATGGCCCCACCCATTATCTGTTTTAGAGGCATTTTGTTCATTAATGTTCTCAGTACGTTTTTGCAATTCACGCTCATATAGTCTCGCTTTAAGCATTTTCATAGCTTGAGCTTTATTTTTATGCTGTGATCTATCACTTTGGCACTGAGTGACTATATTGGTGGGTAAATGAGTAATTCTGACAGCGGAATCGGTAGTATTAACATGCTGTCCTCCTGCGCCAGAAGACCTATAAGTATCAATCCTTAAATCTTTGTCATCTATTATAATAGATATATCATCATCAATTTCTGGATATACCCAGCTACTGGCAAAGCTAGTCATTCTTTTTCCTGCGGCATTAAATGGAGAAATCCTAACTAATCTATGCACTCCCGATTCCGTTCTGAACCAACCATACGCTTGATGGCCACTAATTTTAATAGTACATGATTTTATTCCTGCTTCTTCTCCATTAATCAAGTGAATAATTTCTTGCTTAAACCCTAGCCTTTCTGCAAAGCGTAAATACATGCGCATCATAATTGAAGCCCAGTCATGGCTCTCTGTCCCTCCGGCGCCTGCATTAATTTCTAAAAAACAATTATTACTGTCAAATTCTCCGGAAAACAAACACTCAACTTCAAACTTTTCAGCAATAAATGACAGTTTTTTTAAGTCTTCTTGGTTTTGTCCTAAGATTTGTTGATCATTTTCTTCCAGCGCTAATTCTTCAAGTTCTAAACATTCACTAAGGGAAGATTTAAGATGGGTAAAGGAGCCAAGTTGGTTCTCTAATAATCGTTTTTCTTTTAGAACAGCCTGAGCTTTCTCTTTATTATCCCAAAGGCCTGGATCTTCTGAAATATTTTGGAGCTCTGAAAGCCTTTGAGTTGAATTCTCAAAATCAAAGTGACCTCCTGAGCAGTGCTAGCGACTGTTCTATTTTTTTTATATAATTTTCAATTTCAGCACGCACTATTAATTTTCCTACTCTAAAATGGTATTTTGCTATATATTAGCTTTAATTCTAAATAAGCAATTTATACTCCTCTGATATGATTTTACATACGTCGTTGCTCAAATAGCTCGCCTATTATGTATAGGCTCTACCATCGCGCCTAGCAGCAAAATCATCGGAAGAGAAGTATATTACTAATCTCAAAACTTATTACTAATTTTAACATTATACTAAAAATCTAATGAATAATCAAAAGTTTATCAGAAATTTTTCTATCATCGCTCACATAGATCATGGTAAATCTACTTTAGCCGATAGGTTAATTGAATATTGTGGGGGGCTTGCAGCTCGAGAAATGAGTCAACAAGTCCTAGACTCAATGGATATAGAAAAGGAAAGGGGTATTACTATTAAAGCGCAGACAGTGAGATTAGTTTACCAAGCGGAAGATAGTAATACATATTATCTTAATCTTATGGATACTCCTGGGCATGTTGATTTTTCCTACGAAGTTAGTAGATCCCTAGCGGCTTGTGAGGGTTCTTTATTAGTAGTAGATAGTAGTCAAGGGGTAGAAGCCCAAACTCTAGCCAACGTTTATCAAGCCATTGACAATAATCATGAGATTATTCCAGTATTAAATAAAATTGATTTGCCTGCTGCTGACCCCGCCAAAGTTAAAGAGCAAATAGAAGATGTAATTGGGATAGATGCCAGTGATGCTGTATTAATCTCAGCAAAAAGTGGTATAGGTATTGAAGAGGTACTAAAAGCTATTATTGCGAGATTGCCAGCTCCCAAAGTTAGTCAAACAGATATTTTAAAGGCTTTATTAGTAGATAGTTGGTATGATCCTTATCTAGGGGTAGTAATTTTAGTCAGGATCATTGATGGAAGCTTACGTAAAAATATGCGTATCAAGATGATGGCAACTAACTCTAGCTATAATGTTGAAAATGTTGGTTATTTTACCCCTAAACGGCATATTACTGAGGCGTTATATGCTGGAGAAATAGGATTTTTTACGGCTTCAATCAAGCAGGTTGCTGATTGTAAAGTTGGGGATACCATCACTGAAGAAAAAAAGCCTTGCTTAGAAGCTCTACCTGGCTTTAAACCGCATTTACCAGTAGTGTTTTGTGGTTTATATCCTTCGGAAGCTTCTCAATTTGAGCACTTAAAAGACTCTTTAGCAAAATTAAAACTTAATGATGCTAGCTTTGATTTTGAGCTCGAGAGTTCTACTGCTTTGGGCTTTGGCTTTCGTTGTGGTTTTTTAGGGTTATTACATCTAGAGATCATTCAAGAAAGATTAGAACGAGAATTCGATCTTGATATGATCACTACGGCCCCTAGCGTAATATATAAGATTGACTTACGCGATAATAGGCAAATAGAAATACATAACCCAGCTGATTTACCTGCAGTCCAAAATATAGAATCAATGTTAGAACCATGGGTAAAAGCAACGATATTTGTCCCTGATGAATTTTTAGGTAATGTATTAGCTTTATGCACTGATAAAAGAGGTACCCAAGTTGAATTATCTTATGTAGCTGGTAGAGCAATGGTGGTTTATAAATTACCATTAAATGAAATTGTATTTGATTTTTATGATAAGTTGAAGAGTTATACTAAAGGCTATGCTAGTTTTGATTGGGAAATGGATAGTTACGCAGTAGGAGATCTGGTGAAATTATCCATCCTTGTTAATAGTGAAGCTGTCGATGCTTTATCTACTATCGTGCATCGTACGCGCGCGGAATATAGAGGTAGAGAATTATGTAAACGCCTAAGCAATCTCATCCCAAGACAATTATTTCAAATTGCTATTCAAGCTGCTATTGGTAGTAGAATAATCGCAAGAGAGACCGTTAAAGCGATGCGAAAAGATGTTCTATCCAAATGTTATGGCGGCGATATAACGCGTAAACGTAAATTATTAGAAAAACAAAAAGCTGGTAAAAAACGTATGCGTAATATAGGTAATGTAGAAATCCCCCAATCTGCTTTTATTGCTGCTCTTAAAATAGGAGATGAGTAAGAGCAATATTCTTATTCTCGGAAGTTTTAAAGAAAAGTGTGATAAAAATAAATGATTAGACAAATTTTATACATCTTAAAGTTTATTTAATATTGTATTAATTAATTAATAGTGTTAAACATTATATAAATATATATATTATATAAATATATATATTTTTAACATAATTAATTTAAAAGGTATTAATATGCGTATATTGAATTTTAAGTGTATAGAAAAATTTTATTTAGATCAGGTTAGAGAATTAGATTGGGGAGCACAGTACATTAAGGATTGGCAACCGACCTATCCTAGTTTTGCAGGAAATTATAATACATTAAAAGGTGCCTTGGTTACGGCATTAGTCATCACTTTCCCCTATGCAAATGCTACTAAGCATTTTTCAATTGTAAATTCGACGGTCAATGCCACTCATGTGAGTACCACCACACAACACGGGGACGACTTGCTTACAACTGTTGTAACAGCTAATTACACAACTCTTATAAATACCGCGCTGAATGGTGAGTTTTTAGGAAAATCCACTACCTATGTTAATGGGAATCAAGAGGTTACAGCTCCCCATGATAAGGGTACAGCAACTAGGTACACAAAGAAAGGTAGTAAAGATATAAAAATTATCTATAAAAATGAGAAGAATAACATAGTAAAGACAGAGACCCTCTATGCTAATGAAACATTTTTAGAAGATTTTATAAACGGTACAACAAGATCAACCGATAGGGATGACACTAGGATAGAGACGGACTTAACTAAAATCCAAACCACCTACGCTAATGGTACAGAGATAATCACTAGTAAAATAGAACCTATTAAAACTGTTATCACTCACCCTGATGGTATGAAAATAACAAAATTTAAAAATGGTACAATTACAGAAAAAGACAAGTATGGTGGGAAAATAGTAAAAAGGGATAATAATATTGAAATATCATATAACGACTCTGAACTAAAGATAACTGGAAATAAATGGGAAGTTGACTTAGGGGGAGATGAAAACCCCCGTCAAGAATTATAACTTGTTAGATAGAACATATCTAACAACTCTTCAGTTACGAGCAGTATATGTTATCTGCAAAATGGCAGAAATTTTTTGAAATAAGTACGCTATTTCTACAAAATCTCTACTATTTTGCGATAAAAATTCTCTATACATTACTTCTGAAAAAATTTGTGTGCAGAAGGCTAGAGGGCCTATGAACAAACTTTTACTGTGCTGTTAAGACCCTTTACCAGTCGAGTTTTTATTGCTTTCGTTTGTTAATGGAGTTTTAGGTAATAACATCTTTATATCTGCTTTACTTTCAAGCTCAGTAACGTACTTTTGTATCGCTTCTCTGCCAAGTTTATTAGTAATATTAGTCTTCGCTTCCTCTCTAGCAGGAACACGAGCAGCTCTTTTGTCAAGAACAGTGATAATATGCCAACCAAATTGGGTTTTTACCGGGCCAGATATTTCATTCACTTTCATAGATAAGGCTTTATTTTCAAATTCAGGTACTAACTGCCCAGCAGTTATATAGCCTATTTCTCCTCCATTTGCTTTGGTTGCTTCATCTGTTGAGAATTCTGTAGCAAGCTTAGCAAATTTTTCGCCCTTATTCAGTCTATTTTTTACATTGATAGCTTCTTTCTCAGTGCCCACCAAAATATGGCTTACTTTTATTTCTTCTTTACCTTTTAAGCTAGCAGCTAATTTATCATATTCAGCATTAATCATTTTGTCAGTTACGTTAGATTTTACGTAATGCTCATAAAATTCCTGAGTAACCATTTGTTTTTTTATAGTATTTAGTTTATCTTGAAATTCTTTAGAGGATTCAATCCCTAACTTTGAGGATTCTTGTTCAATTAATTTTGCATCTATATAACCTCGAACCAAGTTTTCCTGTATATATGCATCAAAATCGCTAAATTTTTTATCTTTTCCACCTGGTTGGTTAGCCAAGAATGGTTGAATTTCTTTCATCACTTGGGATTCCCTGACTTCTCCTCCCTTATAGGTAGCAATAATTTTATCTTCATCTGCAAAAGCTATACTAGCAAACAAGGTAGCAGATAAAAAAACTATAGATGTTCTTTTCATTTGTATTCCATTAATATATTATATTACTTATTAAATAGTATGTTTTATAAGGATAATGGCCTTACGTCAACTTCTATTTACAATATTATTTGATAAATTTATAAAATGCCATATAAATATGGTATTTGTATTCATACTCTAGGATTTAAATGTTTTCTCTACTTACAAAGCTATTTGGGACAGCTAATGATAGATCTATTAAAAAACTATCATTAGAAATTGAAAAAATTAATTTGTTAGAGCCAGAAACCCAAAGGCTTTCTGATGACGAATTAAAACATAAAACAGAATTATTTAAAGGAAGGTTAACAAAGGGGGAACCATTAGATAATCTAACTTATGAGGCTTTTGCCGTTGTTCGTGAAGCGACAAAAAGGATTTATGGAATAAGGCATTTTGATGTTCAGTTAATTGGTGGATTAATATTACATCGCGGGATGATTACCGAAATGCGTACAGGCGAAGGTAAAACATTGGTAGCCACATTGCCTGCTTACCTTAATGCGCTTACTGGTAAAGGGGTTCATGTGGTTACTGTAAATGATTATTTGGCTAAACGTGATTCTGAAGGCATGGGGAAAATTTATAATTTTTTAGGGTTATCTGTTGGCTGTGTTGTAGCGAATATTAGTGATGATGAGAGGCGTGAGGCCTATCTGGCAGATATTACCTATGCTACTAATAATGAGCTAGGATTTGATTTCCTAAGAGATAATATGAAGTATAGCGAAGATTCTAAGGTGCTACGCCCTTTTAATTTTGCTATTATTGATGAAGCTGACTCAATTTTAATTGATGAGGCAAGAACACCCTTAGTGATCTCAGGGCCGGTAGATGATATATCAGATTTATATACTAAAATTGATAAATTAGTCCGCCAATTTAAAGATGAAGATTATGAAAAAGATGAAAAATTACGGACAGTTAATCTCACTGAAAACGGCATTACTCATATAGAATCAATGTTGGTCGATAATATATTGATTAAAAATGGTTCAAGTTTATATGATTTAGAAAATTTAAAGCTAGTTCATTATATTAATCAGTCGCTAAGAGCTCACCATCTTTTTAATCGCGATGTGGATTACTTAATACGTGATGGTAAAGTAATGATTATTGATGAATTCACTGGGCGCGTCATGGGAGGACGAAGATATTCTGAAGGTCTACATCAAGCATTAGAAGCAAAAGAATATGTAGTAGTACAGAATGAAAATCAAACTTTAGCTTCTATTACTTTTCAAAATTATTTTAGGAATTACCCTAAATTGTCTGGCATGACTGGTACGGCTGTTACTGAGGCTGCTGAGCTGAAAGATATATATAATCTTGATGTACTAGCTGTTCCTACCCATCAACCTATCACTAGGGTTGATCATGACGATGAAGTATATGGTAGTAAACAAGAAAAATATGCAGCTATAATCAAGCTAATACAAGATTGTTACGAGCGTGGACAACCAGTTTTAGTAGGAACGGTTAGTATAGAGAAGTCTGAAGAAATTTCCACCTTGCTTAATAAAAATAAAATATTACATAATGTTTTAAACGCCAAATTCCATCAACAGGAGGCTTTTATTATCGCTCAAGCAGGGCGCCTTAAAGCCATCACGATTGCTACAAATATGGCAGGACGTGGGACTGATATTATGCTTGGGGGTAATCCAGCAATGTTAATAGAACAACTCTCATTTAAGCAATTACCACACAACGAGTATCAATTAGAAGTAAAGAAAATAACCGATGAAACTGCAGAGGAAAAGAAGCGGGTGATAGAAGCAGGGGGGCTATTTGTTATAGGCACCGAAAGGCATGAAAGCCGTAGAATAGATAATCAACTAAGAGGAAGAGCAGGTAGACAAGGCGATCCAGGTAATACAAAATTTTTCTTATCTTTAGAAGATGATTTAATGCGTATTTTTGCTTCGGACCGTATTTCTGGAGTTTTACGTACCTTAGGATTAAAGGATGGTGAAGCTATTCACCACCCTATGATTAGTCGTTCACTTGAAAAAGCACAGCAGAAAGTTGAAGCGCATAATTATGAAATACGTAAAAATTTATTACGCTTTGACGATGTCATGAGCGATCAGCGCAAAATAATTTACGAACAGCGGACAGATATTATTGCAGCAAAAGATCCCCGGCTCTTCTTAAATGACATGACAAAAGAAATGGTAGAGAAAATAGTACTAATTTCTCTACCACCAGGATCGTATAGAGAAGATTGGGATGTAGGGGGTTTAGTAGGAGAATTACAGCGTGTTTTTGCATTAAAGTTAGAGCTCGACACAATAACAACAGCTAATGTTACTGAAATAGAGGTAATATCCAATATTGCCCAAATGGTTGAAGATTTATATCTTGTTAAAACAGAAGCATATGGTGTAGATTTAATGAATGATGCCATTAAGTATATTTTATTGACCACTTTAGATCAAGTATGGAAAGATCATTTACATAACCTGGATCATTTACGTCAAGGTATCTCATTAAGAGCTTATGCTCAAAAAGATCCTCTCAATGAATATAAGAGAGAAGCATTCTATTTATTTGAGCAAATGCTAAATAATTTAAAAGAGCTATTTATACAGAGAGTCTGTCATTTGCATATAGATACTAGCCATACTTATAAAGACACGATATCCTTGGAAAATAAAAAACTGCAGATGATGCGGGAAACTAGAGAAGATCCTGCTTTTAGTAAATATAATTCGGGAGTTAGTATGGAAACCCAAGTTAAAACTATTAAAACACATGTAAATCCAGAAGATAGAATACACTCTGATCCCACAAGTTGGGGTAAAGTAGCTCGCAACGAATTGTGTCCTTGTGGTTCGGGTAAAAAATATAAATATTGTCATGGGAATAATGAATAAATTCTTTGTGATAATTTTAATCAAAGGTTAATGAGTTAGGCTGATGAACGAAATTTTCTCTAGTACATTACCTATTCTTTTGATCACCCTTCTTGGCAGTATTATCAAAAGAAAATGGTTAACCTCTGAAGAATTTTGGAGAGGGTTAGAAAAATTATCATATTTTTTTCTTTTTCCAATTATGCTATTTAATTATATTTCTGTAGCTGACCTAAGTGCTGAAGCGATTATCCGTCTTGTTCTTGCCTTGATGATCTCAACTGGTATTATTTCATTAGGGCTAATTATTTATCAAAAAAAAACTAACTTTGATAAAATTCAATTTACTTCGATATTCCAAGGGGCAGTGCGTTATAATAGCTATATCTTTTTTGCTATTAGTAGTCCTCTTTTAGGAGTAAATGGTCTTGCTATAGTATCAGTGATTTCATCATATATGATTATCTTTACTAACATCATTTCCGTAATGATTTTTGCTCGCTATATTCCAGATAGTTCTCTTGCTCAAAGTCCGCGCGCTAGTTTTATATTAATGGTGAAATTGATATTACAAAATCCTTTAATTATAGCTAGTATAGTGGGGTTTCTATTTAATTATTCTAATTTGGAATTATATATAGGGATAAAAAAGACTTTATCCACTCTATCGGACTCAGCTTTAGCCATAGGTATGTTGAATGTAGGAGCAGGCCTTAAGTTTGCAATGCGAGGAGAACTGTTACATAATGTATTATTCACTAGCTTTGTTAAATTAGTAGCTTTTCCTATTGTTACCGTAATAGTGTTGTCATTAATGTCTATTACAGGACCCGCAAAGTCAATTGGTGTGTTATATAGTTGTTTACCATGCGCTAGTACTGCTTATGTCTTATCCCGTCAGCTTGGTGGGGACCCCGAATCTATGGCATCAATTATTACTTTTACAACACTTTTTTCAGTAATCTCATTATCAGTGCTTATGTATTTATGGGGTTAGGTTCTGCGAAGGTTTCTATGTAATGAGTAGATTTATAGGCATTTTTGCTCACAAAACTGCAGCATACTAAATGTACGTGAGGATTCGAAAACGAAAATAACGACAAAATCGACCATTACATAGAAACCTTCACAGAAGCTAGTTATTGATCTTATTTGCCTACTATATATCACCTTAATTTGCTACAAAAATAATGATCCAGGTTATTTATTTTTATATCAAATTGCTGATTTAAATAATAGACCTCTTGCATAACCTAAAGATAATTGAAGAATTTTTAGGAGAAACGAAGTCGAGTACCGCAGCGTACATAGACGTACGTGAGGAACAGAGAGGAGTTTCGACGACAAAATTACCAATTAGATTAGGTTATGCAAGAGGTCTAATAGAGTTCCTTCAAATTCTCTGCTCGATGCGAAGTATGTAAGAAGTGTTTTTAATAATTGCTTTAATAGATTTCCTGCATAAGTCGAAAAATAGTTAAAGGATTTTTAGGCAAAACGCAGCTGAGCACCAAAGTAGTACTTAAATGTATATGAGGAGCGGAGGCAAGTTTTGACGACAAAATCACCAACTAGATCGACTTATGCAGGAAGTCTCAATAATTCCTCAATTTTGTTAGAAAGGTTTAACTATGGATGAAATGAATAAAATGAATTATAAGAGAGCTTTAGAATATCATCAAAAAGATAGACCTGGTAAAATTGCTATTGTTCCAACTAAATCTTTAATTACACAGCAAGACTTAGCTTTAGCTTATTCACCAGGTGTGGCTGCCCCATGTCTTGAAATTGCTAAAGATATAGATAATATCTACAAATATACAGCACGAGGCAATTTAGTTGCAGTAATAACCAATGGTAGCGCAGTTCTTGGACTTGGTAATTTAGGAGCAGCTGCCTCCAAGCCGGTAATGGAGGGAAAAGCAGTTTTATTTAAAAATTTTGCTGATATTGATTCTATCGATCTTGAGGTAGATACTAGTGATCCCGATGAGTTTGTTAACGTAGTAAAATACCTGAATTATAGTTTTGGAGGGATTAATTTAGAGGATATTAAAGCTCCTGAGTGTTTTATAATTGAAGAAAAATTAAAGAATTGTATGCAGATCCCAGTCTTTCATGATGATCAGCATGGAACAGCTATCATCACTGCTGCGGGCCTTATTAATGCTGCTTACCTTACTAACCGTTCTTTTAATGACATGAAAATTGTAGTAAATGGAGCAGGGGCCGCTGCAATTGCCTGTATCGGCTTATTAATTGCTATTGGGGCTGATAGTAAAAATATTATTTTATGTGATACTAAAGGGGTAGTATATAAGGGGCGGCAAGACGGAATGAATAAATGGAAGGAATTATATGCAGCTGAGACTAATTTACGAACCTTGAGTGAGGCAATGAAGTCTGCGGATATATTATTAGGATTATCAACTAAAGGAGTAATTACTAAAGAAATGGTGGCTTCTATGGCAGCAAATCCTATCATTTTTGCTATGGCAAATCCTGACCCAGAAATTACGCCGGAAGAAGTAAAAGCGGTACGAAGTGATGCAATTATTGCGACCGGGCGTTCTGATTATAATAATCAGGTCAATAATGTTATGGGGTTCCCATACATTTTTCGTGGGGCTTTGGATGTTAGAGCTACGACTATTAATCAAGAAATGAAGATAGCTGCGGCTTATGCCTTAGCTGAATTAGCAAGGCAACCTGTGCCTGACGAAGTTTATAAAGCATACGCTGGTAGAAAAATGAGTTTTGGACCAGATTATATTATTCCGGTCCCATTTGATCCAAGATTAATTACTACTATTCCAATAGCAGTAGCTAAAGCAGCTATAGATAGTGGGGTTGCAAAAATTCCTGTTTTTAACCTTCAGAAATATAAAAAAGAACTAGAAAGCAGGTTAAATCCTACTTCCCATTACATGAACTTATTACTGGAAAAAATTTATGCTTCTCCTCTCCAAAAAATAGTGTTTGCGGAAGGAGAAGAGGAAGAGGTTATTATGGCCGCTATTATGATGCGTGATGCTTCTTACGCTATTCCTATACTTGTTGGCAGGGCTGAGAAGATATTTGCTACTTTAGAGAAAATGAAGTTAAAAGATAATTTAGCAGGTATTACTATAATGAATGCTGCTATTAATCCTAATCTTGATCAATATATAGAGAAGCTCTACAGTAGACTACAGCGTATGGGATATTTATACCGTGATTGTGCCAGGTTAGTCAAAAGTAATAAAAATATCTTTTCAGCCTGTATGATAGCTTGTCAAGAGGCAGATTGTATGGTTACGGGGATAACGCAAAGCTATTATAATAATTTAGAAGATATTATGAAAATAATGGACGCTAAAGAAAATAATAGAATTTTAGGTTACTCAATCATGATTTCTAAAGAGCATAATATAATTATCGCTGATAATAGTATTTCCGAGCTACCAAATGAACATGATCTAGTAGAGATTACTTTGCAAACTGCTAGCATAGCAAAAAATATGGGGATGAACCCAAGAGCAGCTCTACTTTCGTTTTCTACCTTTGGTAATCCTATACGAGAAAATACCAATAGAATAAGAGAAGCTATTAAGATTTTAGATAGTATGAAATTAGATTTTGAATATGATGGGGAAATGTCTGCTGAGGTAGCGTTGAACCCTAATTTACGTACTTTATATCAGTTTTGTAGGTTATCTGGCCCTGCCAACGTTTTAATCATGCCAGGTATGCATTCAGCAAGAATCTCAACTCAATTACTGCAAGAACTAGCAGGTGGTATTTTTATAGGTCCAATAATTAGTGGATTACAATATCCAGTACAAATATTACAAATGGGAATGTCCGCTAGTGAAATAATAAAATTTGCAACATTTGCTTGTATGGACTCAATAAATAATAAAGTTATTTAACTGTGCTGATCGTCAAAGATCCTCTAGGTTCTTACATTAGCTTTGAACGCGCAGAATTTACTTGCTAAAATTAAAAAACTATATAAATATTGAGGATAAAATATAATAAGGTTTATTGTGTCTCAAGAATATACGTTTTCAATGATTAAGCCCGATGCTACAAAAAGAAATTTAATTGGTAAAATTAATTCTTATTTAGAAAAGGAAGAACTAAAAATAGTAGCGCAAAAAATGATTGTTTTAACGCAAGAACAAGCAGAAGATTTTTACCAAGAGCATAAATCTAAAGGGTTTTTCAATAGCTTGATAAAATATATTACATCTGGCCCTGTGGTATTACAAGTACTTAAAGGAGAAAATGCAGTCTTAAAAAATCGTGAGATAATGGGCGCTACTAATCCGGATGAAGCCAAGCTGGGAACGATTAGAAAAGATTATGCAGAAAGCATTGAAGCAAATAGTATTCATGGGTCTGATAATTTAAATAGTGCTCAAAGAGAAATAAATTTCTTTTTTAAGCGTGATGAAATCTTGGGTTAATTTTATATAATTAACTGTCTTGCTACCCCAAGCGCCCTTCAAGTTAACATGTCCAGCTAATTTTTTGTAGGGTCAGGATTCTTGTTTAATCACTAATGGTACTACTTTAAAGACAATTAAATATAATACGATTTATGCGAATATTTACAAAAATTATCATACTCTTCGTTTTGCAAGGGTTATTATTTCATTTGATCAGGAATTTGCGTGTTTATGTACTACTTTGTACCCTGCGCTCACTCACCCTGCCAAATAAAATGAAGTTTCTTGACATCCATTGAGTATATATGAAATACAGCGTTATAGTGATTGGAGGGGGACATGCCGGTTGTGAAGCCGCTTCAGCGTCAGCACGTCTTGGGATAGATACCCTCTTAATCACTTTAAAAATAGGTAATATTGGAGAAATGTCCTGTAATCCTGCAATAGGAGGAGTAGCAAAAGGTACATTAGTAAAAGAGGTAGATGCGCTAGGGGGCCTTATGGGCAGCGTAATAGATCAGGCGGGTATCCATTATAGAATGTTAAATGCAAGTAGGGGCCCAGCGGTTTGGGGGCCTAGGGCGCAGGCTGATAGGAAACTTTATAAAAAAGCTATGTATGAGGTTTTAATCAATCAGCCAAACTTAACTATTATGTATGCTTCTGTAGAGGATATAGAGGTTTGTGATTATAAAATAAAAGCGGTACTCCTAGATAACGGCACTAGAATCAAGTGTCAAACAGCTATATTAACTACTGGTACTTTTTTGTCAGGGTTGATACATATTGGAGCTCACAAAATACCTGCAGGTAGAGTAGACGAAAACCCATCTTATGGATTATCCAATACATTAAGGAGATTAGGATTTGCTCTAGGCCGACTGAAAACAGGCACGCCTCCAAGAATAGATAGTAGAACAATTGATTATAATGAAGTAGAGATACAGCCAGGAGATGAATATCCTGTCCCTTTTTCGCAGCTTACAGAAGCTGTAAAAGTGAAACAAATAAATTGTTTTATTACTAGAACCACTGAGCAAACTCATGAGATTATTAAAAATAACTTAGAGAAATCTGCTATGTATTCTGGCCAAATAGAAGGAATAGGCCCACGCTATTGTCCGTCTATAGAAGATAAAGTAGTCCGATTTAGTTCTAAATTAAGTCATCAAATATTTTTAGAACCAGAAGGTTTGGATGATTACACTATATATCCAAATGGCATATCTACCTCATTACCTGCTGAGGTGCAGCTACAATTACTTGCAACCATCCCGGGCCTTAAAAAGGCAGTTATGTTACGGCCAGGCTATGCAATAGAGTATGACTATGTAGATCCTAGAGAATTAAGTGCAACTCTTGAAACAAAAAAAGTTAAAGGTTTGTATTTTGCTGGCCAGATTAATGGCACTACCGGCTATGAGGAAGCAGCAGGGCAAGGGTTAGTCGCCGGTATTAACGCCGCTTTATCTGTAAAAAATCAAACTTATTTTATTTTAACAAGAGCTGATTCGTATATTGGGGTAATGATTGATGATTTAATCACCCTTGGTACGATAGAACCTTATAGAATGTTTACTTCTAGGTCAGAGTATAGGCTCTCGCTTAGGGCGGATAATGCAGATTTCAGGTTGACTCCAAAGGCTATAGAGCTAGGCTTGGCATGCGAATTGCGTAAACAAATTTTTGTTAAGAAATATGCAGCGCTTAAGGCGGCTAAAGAAATTACCCAAAAACTTTCTATTACTACTACTAAATTAATGAATTTGGGGGTGCTAGTATCTCAAGATGGGGCATATAAAACTGCCTTTGAATTATTAGGTTTTCCAACGTTAAAGTTAAGTCAAATACTTGAAATTTTTCCTGCATTGTCCGCAATAGATAAAACAATACTTAATTTTATTTGTATAGAATCAAAATATTCTTCTTATTTGATACGTCAAAGTACAGACATTAAGTTATTTATGGAAGAAGAAAAAGAACTTATAGATGGGAATATGGATTATTCGCTGATCCCTAATTTATCTACCGAAGTAAGAGAGAAGCTTCATTATTATAAGCCTGCTACTATAGGGGCAGCTAGAAGGATATCCGGTATTACTCCCGCTGCATTAACCGCTCTTATAATTTATATTAAAACAAGACATAAAAATTGATGTATGATATTGCAAATGTTCCACGTGAAACAATAGATGCGTTAAATAGATATCAATTACTAATATTAAAATGGAATAAAACTATTAATTTAGTGTCCTATAAAAGTGAGAAGGAATTATGGGCAAGGCATATCTGGGATTCTTTACAGTTAATGCAATATATAGATAACCCCGATATACACTTATTAGATGTAGGAACAGGTGGCGGTTTTCCTGGTATAGTATTATCTATTGGCGGAGTAAAAAACGTCACTTTAGTTGAATCGGATGTTAGGAAGTCAATTTTTTTATTACAAGCTTCTAAAATTTGTGATAATAAAATCAATATAATAAATCAAAGAATAGAAAATTTAGCGTTAACTTGCGATATATTAACTTCCAGAGCTTGTGCATCTCTCGAGAAGCTGTTCAATTATACGCAGAATATTAAAGTAAAAACGAAATATCTATTGCTTAAAGGCGCAGAATATCAAAAAGAAATTGATGAAGCGCAGAAAAAATGGTCTTTTTATTATTTGACATATGATAGTATAAGTTCTAAGGATAGTAAAATACTAGAAATTCATAATGTAAAAAATATTGCATGACTAAAATAATTGCTATAGTAAATCAAAAAGGAGGGGTCGCTAAAACTACTACTAGTGTAAATTTGTCAACCGCTTTATCGGTAATGGATAAAAAAATTCTAGTAATAGATCTTGATCCCCAAGGGAATACTAGTACAGGGTTTGGGATTAAACATGCTGATAGAAAAGTGACTATTTATCAAGTATTAATTGGAATAAAAAGCGCTGAAGAAGCGATAATGGATACTAACATACCAAATTTACATTTAATTTCTTCTAATACTAATTTATCAGGGGCAGAAGCCGATTTGTTGAATTTACAAAACAGAGAATATTCTTTATCAATTTCATTAAGAAAATTAGGAACAAAATATGATTACATTATTATAGATTGCCCTCCCTCTCTTAATTTACTTACGGTTAATGCTTTGGTAGCATGTGACGAAGTATTAATCCCTATGCAATGCGATTTTTATTCATTGGAAGGACTAAGCCATTTATTGAAAACAATCGAAATTATAGAAAAAAAATTAAATCCTAAAATAAAAATTATTGGTATTTTATTTACTATGTATGATAAGCGCAATCGTCTTACTGAGCAAGTGGAAGAAGATGTAAGAAAGTATTTAGGAAAATTAGTCTTTAAAACAGTAATTCCTAGAAATATCAAACTATCTGAAGCGCCATCATTTGGTCAGCCGGCAATTATTTATGATCATAAATGTTTAGGATCTATTGCTTATATGGAATTAACAAGAGAAATTTTAGATAGAAGCCTATGAAAAATAAAGGATTAGGGAAAGGATTATCTGCGCTGTTAGGAGAAGACGTCTTTACCTTAGCAACAGAAGAGCTAGTAAAGATTATAGACATAGCTAAAATTGAAGCGAATAATGAACAACCTAGGAAAAAATTTGAGTATGATAAAATAAAAGAATTAGCAGATTCTATAAGTAATAATGGTTTATTACAACCTATTATTGTTAGCCCAATTAATGGTGGAAAGTATAAAATTGTAGCGGGTGAAAGGCGGTGGCGTGCTTGTAAAATAGCAAAAATTTACGATATTCCTGTAATAATAAAGGAATTAGAAGATAAAGAAATCATAGAAGTAGCTTTGATTGAAAATATCCAAAGAGAAGGATTATCAGTTATAGAAGAAGCAGAAGGGTTTATGCGGTTAATTAAAGAATTTGGCTATACCCAGGAACAATTAGCAGAGAAAATTAGTAAAAGCCGTAGCCATATAGCTAACTTATTAAGATTAAATCAGCTGCCAAATTCTATAAAAGCTCAGGTAAATGAAGGGCTATTAAGTATGGGACATGCTCGATGTTTAGTAAATCATGAACAAGCAGAATTAATTGCCGCGCATATTATTGAAAAAGAATTGAACGTCAGACAAACTGAAGAAATAGTAAAAAACTGGGCTAAAAACGAGTATACCCAATCACCAGCTGGGGATAAACGGATAGGACAAAAATTTTTAAAGGAAATAAGTAAAGATAATGATCTACAATTATTGGCAAAATCATTATCAGAAAAATTTAATGTAAAAATAACTATTGAAGTTTATCCGATCGGCGGTAGATTAGTATTCCACTATGGGACCTTAGAAGAACTAGATTTAATTTTATCAAAACTAGGTTAAAAATGAAAATATTTTTAGATAGTGCGGATATTGAAGAAATTAGAGAGATTAATCAATTAGGTATAATTGAAGGACTCACTACCAACCCCTCTTTATTCTCTAAAACAAAATATGACTTTAGGTCTACAATTACCCAAATATGCCAAATTATCCACACAGATATAAGCATTGAGGTAACCGCGAATGATTTTGATAGTATGGTTAAACAAGGAAATAAAATTTTAGAAATAGCTAATAATATTGTGCTAAAACTACCTATGACTTGGGAAGGTATTAAAGCGTGTAGGTATTTTGCGGGTAGAGAGAGAAAAGTAAATATGACTTTATGTTTTTCTACGAATCAAGCGCTTATTGCGGCTAAAGCAGGAGCCGCCTACATATCACCTTTTATAGGTAGACTAGAAGATATAGGCCAAGACGGCATTAGTTTGATAAATAATATACGACAGATGTATGATAATTATCAAGATAGAGAGCAGTGGCGCACAAAAATTCTCGCTGCTTCAATACGTAACACAAGCCATGTGGCGCAATGTGCTAGGATAGGAGCAGATGTAGCGACAATGTCAGGCAAAATTATTAAACAATTACTAACCCATCCATTAACCATAGCAGGGCTAGAAATTTTTAACAATGACTGGAGTAACTCCGGATTAAAAATATGAGTTAGTCTGAAAACTTTTCTGTAAACGAATTAGGTAAGCGAAGCAAGATAGGATAATTTTATAAAAATTTATTGCTAACTTGCGTTAGTAATTTGTATCAGTAGCGTCTATTATTAACGCAGTTAGTTCTGTGTATCTGGTAGTATTATCATGATTATCAACAAAATCAGACGGAGAAATAGTTGTTTCATGCTCTTGCAAAATCTGATAATTATAGCATGCCTCAATTATTTCCCGTTTTGCGGTCATTGCTGCATACATTAAAGTTGTATTACCTTGATTATCTTTTAAGGCCAGATTAATGTCTTTAATACTCAATAGGGCTGCAATAATATCTTGGCGGCAGTTTATTACTGCATGCATCAAGGCAGTTTGGCCTTGCTGATCCTGCATGTTGATATTAATTTTAATCGGTACCTTAAGTGGGGCAATAAAAGGGCCAAACCCATCATTATACTCTTCTATACGTGTTTCTTGAAAATTATTAAATAACTCAAAAGGATCAATTTCTTTGTCGGTTTCAGTAATATAAGTATCAGTTGTTGTCACAGTAATATATTCAAACATGTCTCCATCACTATCTTCTTCTTTCTTCAAAGCATTAGGATATTTTTTGCTCCTTATATTATTATCATAAGACTCTAGTTCTACAAAATCAGTATTTACTTCGTCTTGATAGCCAATTAAACGCTTTACTATATTAGTATATCCTAATATAACTGCTTGAATTAAAGGAGTAAACCCTTCTCGATTAGCGATATTTAAGTCAATGTCAGGGTGGAGCAGTAAGTATAATACTATCTCTTCGTTACCTATTTTTATCCCATTAATTAATGGGGTGTTGCCTTGGGTATCTTGAATGTTTGGGGAAAAATTTGAGTGGAAAATAAGATCATAGGCAAGAGATGCTACATTAGTATCTCCTATTACATGATTTGCACAACTAATTAAGCTATTAACTGTAATGTTGACATCAAAATTTGGATGCTCAACAAGTAGCGAAAACATATTTTTACTAACCTTTAAGGCTCTTATTATTAAAGGCACCCCGTCTTCATCTTGAATATTGATATCAAAATCATGGCGAAAGAATAAAAGCCTTACGACATCGTTCCCAAAATTACTCATTTCCTGTTTGTTTGCCCAGGTAAAATAAGAATCACTTAAAGAATCTAACATTCTGATTACTGTCTTGAATACAAAATTTATATCAAAAGAAGGGTGATAAAATAGAAAATATAATAGCTTCATATTTTGTCCGTGTATAGCATTCACTATATTGACATTAATATCGAAATTGGGGTGATTTAAGAATAGCTCGCCTATTTCTGTGCCGTCCTTATTTGTTACATAGGTAAATAAAAGATTATTGATTTCAAGATTTGGATGAGATAATAAAGCTTTGATAATTTCTATATTATTTTCAATTATAGCATTCAGAAGCGCAGATTTACCGTCTCGGCTCCTAGCATTAATATCAATAGTTTGATGGTGATAATTAATTAGAGATTTAATAAGCTCTATATTATTGTTTTTTATTGCTAGTGATAGTAATGTTTCCTGATCAAGATTCGGAACATTAACATCTGTTAAAAATGGAACTAGCGGTATAATATTACTAAATGGCAGACAGTCGTTATAATACAGAGCTAATGTTAAATTGTTCAAATAACTGTATAGTTTAACCCCATTTTGCTTACTGCTTTCTATAACATCAGTATTGTTAGTAAGAAATGCATATATTAAACGAAGCTCTTCTTTAGTAGCCTCATTACTAGAAGCATTTGCATCAACAAACCTTTGTAACGTAGAAATTAATCCGCCATTAATAATGTGCCCTATAAAAGAATATTTCTCTCTACTATATAATGTTCTGTTAATAGTAGTATATAAGGCATTTATCTCATTATTATCTAAGTAACGTATATCTTCAAAAGTAATTTTTTTCCTCTCAAGAAGCTCAAGGATTTTAGGCTGGATAAGAGTAAAACATTGAGTATAAGACAAGCTACCTAGCTCTTCCATACCACGCTTAGTGCCACCCTTCAATTCACTATAATAATAACGTGCAGCTCGAAATAATCTTCCTACTTCTCTTTGTAAATCAATAGTGTTAAGAGTTGCATAAGTATTTAATATTTCATACGGAATCCAATCTGCTTCCCGCTGAGTCAATAACCCTTCACTTACTAATTGATGTTCTGTTACTACATTACTATCTGTTTCATTTCTAGTTGCACGTGCTATATTTTGGGTAGCTCTCTTATCATATATAGCTTGCCTTACATTATGTATTGTTTGAGTTAGCTCATCTTTTAATATAGTCGTATAATTTTTTAATATTACGGCTTTCTCTTGGGCAGATTCTGCCGCCTGAAAGCTTGTAGCATACTCTAATTCCCGGCTGTCCATGCCTGGGGAGGCTAGCTGCTTACTATCATTAGACCACTGTTGACACTCGTATCGAAATGATAATTTGCCCATAGAATGTATAGAATCTAGGGCGGGGGCTTTAGCTATACTCGACTGTGCTACGGTTTTACTCACCTCATCCTCATCAATTGTCTTATAGTCAATTGATGAGCAGTTGGTGACATTGTCACTTGTCGCTTGCCTATTATATATAGATGTCGCTCCATCGCTCCTAGCACTAAATTGTCCTGAATTGACTATATAAGGTGCGAGCGGTGAGAGAGGCCTATTATTATTGGAGAAACTATTTACTTGGACTATTTTATCTTTTATATCGTTTACCTCAGTACATGACATAAAGGTTAACATGATATAATTGTTGGTAATTTGGGGATTAGAGGCTTGATAAATATATCAATAATGCTGGATAGTTCCTTGTACATTTGCCCTTGGTTTAAATATATTCTTCGTAAGTAATCAAGTCCATACCTAAAAGGTGACATAGCCTTTCTGCCGTGAGTTTTCAATTTTATAGGCCAGATAGAATGCCGCCATAAGCCCACAGTATAAGCAAAGGTAAAAGTTATAGCTAATATCCCTAATAATTTGTTTATTCTATCCAAATGTACTAAATGGGTATTTTCAAAGTTGAAGCCACGCGTCTTAAGGCATGCAAAAAGATTTTCAATTTCCCAGCGTTTTTTGTAAATATCCAAGGCCTGATAGGGGTTGTCATTGGTTGCTATAATTACTAATTCTCCTTCTCCGTTACGCAAAGCAGCCACAGAAACTTTAGGTCCTTTATAGTTCTTACCTAAATATCTCTTACCTCTGAGTACTTTATATTCATTATTCTGTAACTTCTTTACTAATGGATTTGCTGTCACTAATTCGTTTTCTGATCTACCAATAGTTAAATTTTGCTTAATTCTTATATAAAATGGAATATTACGATCTGCTAGAAATTTCAACCAGTCATCACCGATAAATTCACGATCTCCAAGCAATGCTGATATTTTTTCTACTCCAAATACTTGCAAAAATCTACCTATTAATTTCTGACGTTCACCACTATTTGAAACGCCAGTTTTTGGTAACATGTCCCACATGATTGGTATAGCTATGCCATTATGGCAGATTGATAATACTAAAATATTGATATCAAGCTTGCCAAATTTCCAGTTAGTACGATCCAAAGCCAACAACCATTTTTCTGATTCAATTTTGGCAAATGCTACTAATAATTTAGCCAGTGCAGTATAACAAAAACTAAAGCCAGAAAAAAATCTTTGTAGTTTGCGATATCGAGAATTATCATTGCCAGCTCCTTGAACTACCAAAGCTAGTTGAGTAAGATTGACATCTCTGACATAGAACAATCCTGTTATTATCTGCTCGATTAATTTTATACTTGCAAAACTCTTAAAAAAATAGTTTCCTAATAGTTGTGATAACGCTGAAGTCATTCTCCTTCTCCTTAAGTCTTAGACAACTTAAGTTATAGGACTTTGATCATGCGTTATCCACTGTTTTTTTCCTTGTTAACCTTTATGTCATGTACTGAGATCGTTTACTATCTCTTTTTCTAGCAAATTAGCACAATGGCCATAAAGTTTTGGGAGCAATGCAAAATCAACGTGCTTAGCTGGGTCTTCATTTTTCCTTGTAGTGTTTAGTTTTTCCATTTGTAGTTTAGCATAGTTAATTTGTTCCACTTCCTCCATGATGTCTTCTAGCCCAGTAGCTTTGTCCACTCCATCGCTGTTATTACCGTTTAACGCATCAATGATAAATGTTACCGCTGTTAATTGCTTAAAATATTGAAGAGGAAACTTATATTTTAACATTTCTTCAATAATAGAATTAATAAACGACATAAAATCTGTTACAAACTGTACTTCTTCACCAGATAGTTGAATTTTATCTCCAAACTCAGCATCCTTAAGTTCATTATCTTTCATATTCATTAATTTTTATTAATTAGCCTGCTTGGCATATTAATTACTCTTTATTAAATAACTTGTCAAATAGAAAAATAGCTCTTAGAAAATTCATAGATTCAATTTACAGTTACAATCATCGACTACAACGTTTAAGCTATCGCTAATAGACTATCTCCATATATAAGCCTGTCCTTCAAAAATTGGCGTCGTCATGTCTAAAGAGCTGCGATGCTCACGTATATAGTACGCTGCGCTTCTCGACTTTGACACTCCTAGCTCTTCTTGAAGTTGACCTTCGTTTAACAACTCTTTATTAGAGGAGATACCTACAGCTAGTTGATAATTTTGCGTCAGAACGTGGTCTATCTCTCTTTAGCTGTCCCTTAGTATGATGGGGTTTTACGTACCCCATCTTCTTCAAATTATATTACTAGACAAAAAGATAAATAGGTTGTAAATTGGTAAAAAAACGCAACTTATTATATACTTGTTTTGATATCACGAACTGAAACTTAACGGAATTCAGCAGCAAGCCTAGTTCAGCGCAAGGTAGGTAAATGCTAAGGTTTTGAAGCTTTGAGGGCCTCAATTCAGATGCGCAAAAGAGTATTAAATACCTTAACCGCTCTAATCTCACTGGCTTTACTTATGACTTTCCAATTTATCACTGAAACACTAAAAAAATTTGACCCTAATTTTGATGAAGCTAAATTGCGCTTAGCTCTCTCCTTTAACCGTCAATATTCTAAAAGTAATAAAAACACCCCATTAAAAATAGCAAAAATAATTACCTCCATATACCCGGACAGTAATGCAGTTATTACCGCATTACTGTTTTTTAGCGCTAAGGAGAATAAGTTAGAATTAATAAACGCTCAACATTATAGCGTTGAAATATGGGAGCTATTTAAGGGAATAAACAAATTTTTTGAAATTTACAATAAAAATTATTACCCTAACCAGTCTCAAGCCTTTCAATTTTTATTATCAATAAATCAAGATATAGGTATCAGGATTTTACTCATAAGATTTGGGTATTTATTGGATAAAATAATATATTCTACAAAAATAACATATATGGAATATTATTTCATTGCGCTTGAAATAAGTGAAATTTATGTACCGTTATTAAAAGCAATAAAAATAGAAGATATACAAACTTCTTTACAAGATGTCTGTTTTCAAATATTGCAACCCAAATTAAATAACTTTATCAATACTACTTTAGAAACTCAATGTCTAAATAACCCACTATTGGTTAGTGAAGTAATTAATAAGTTGCATAATATTTTATCGGGTATAGATATCTGTTATAAAGTATATGGAAGAATTAAATCTTCATACTCCATCTGGAAAAAGGTAGTTTATAAATCTAGTGAGGTAAACAAAATATTCGATATTATTGGTATTAGAATAATAGTAAATAAGGAAACTGAATGTTATAAAATATTAAGAATGATCCATAATGATTATCAGGTCATACTCAATAGGTTTAAAAATTTTATTACTTTTCCTAAAAGCAATGGGTATCAATCGCTGCACACCGTAATAGTAGACCGTGAGCTACAGAAGATAGAGGTCCAGATATGTACTCAGAAGATGTACGATATCACTAAGCTTGGCCTTGCCTCGCATTTGCAATATAAGATGCAAGCAATAACAAGTAAAAACCTCAATATTACATATAATATATTAAATAATTTAATACTAGCTAGATTAACCCCATTTATTATAGCTATAACACATAACATACTTAGTAAGGCTAACAGAAATGGCTTTCTAAGCTCATATATAGTAGACACGAAGCAAGAAATATCTTCTTTAGATTTGCTGACTAAGACCTTAGATCTCTTGTATAATTCTACTAGAGAGAGTAATTGGCGCGAGGGACCGGCACTCAGAGCCCAGCGCCCACTCCCCTGCGCTGCAGACCCACGTACAGGAACGCCGGCAAACTCCCTGGTTGATGTAAATTACCCACGAAATCTAATACAGAGTTTAGAATTTACCCGCCAAATGCCCCCCTCTCTGTTAGCAGATTTAGCTGGACATAAACACCAGGAGATTATGCCGACTGTAAAATTATCAGATAAATTAACTTATGCAGAGCCACTAGTAATTAATGGAGAGGATAATAAGTTAGGAAATACCTCTAGAGGTGGTACGCCGGTATTACAGGATAAGTTCAAAGCTTCTCTATGTATTTCAAAAACAGATAGAGTGAATATTAAGCAAAAAACTTCAATAATACTGGGAGCAGGGGGTATAGAGAATATAAATAGGAATAAGGATCCCTGTTACCTGGTCACAACCACAGAACCCTATACACATTATACTCCAACAACTAATATAGGTGAGATACAACAACAAGATTCTGTATTAGGGCGGAGAAGAAAAAGAGGCGTAGAGAATTTAGAGAAAGATAAAACAATAGAAGCACCAGATGATCAACCAGTTAATCACTTGGCTGCAATAATAGAACCTCATGGAGCAAATCATAATGTGAATACAGCATTCGAACGGTCTCGTGATCAACTTAGCCAATTTCTTTCCATATACAAGCAGAAACGTACTGACTTGAAAAATTTGCCTGCTGGTAGTCCTGGTATATGTAGAAAATCTATGGACCTACACTATAATACAATGGAA
Organism: Candidatus Tisiphia endosymbiont of Beris chalybata; assembly: GCF_964026555.1. Classification (NCBI taxonomy): domain Bacteria; kingdom Pseudomonadati; phylum Pseudomonadota; class Alphaproteobacteria; order Rickettsiales; family Rickettsiaceae; genus Candidatus Tisiphia; species Candidatus Tisiphia endosymbiont of Beris chalybata. The sequence goes on from NZ_OZ032159.1 coordinate 740,595, forward strand.
CAGTTGGAGAGGCTGTGTAGTAGCGGCCTACTTGATGGTCTTGGAACACCTTCTTTCCTAAACGGCCCAAACGAAATGTTACTTAATGACATACCTCAAGAGGTGATCAGACTAAATTTACACTATACTATATTGTGGAATCTAAAAATATTACGCGAATGTTCTACAGTTGAGCAGCTTACAAACGCTGTGAAACATGTTCTAGCGGCAAACGCTTTGCCTCCATTAGAGGCGCTTGACAATTTTTGTCAGGCTTTTTTTGACGAAAGGGTAGATATGCCCTCGGGTAGTGAGCAAGGAGCTGCTTCAACCGCTGTGTCATACGATGAGACACTTGAAGATATACTACCAGATCTTAAGAGTTTTTTCGACTCTGCTATATCCAATGAGGCAAGTGGTGAGGTCGTAAACAGAGAGCCAGAGCCTGATGGGTCAATCTTGGCTATATCACTTAGGGTGCCAGTGCTTAAGTTAGGGGGTGACTCAGCAGCCTTGCAATCAACCGATGAGCAAGATGATGAAGCCATAGACAGAGACGTAGAGCTTGAGGGACGCCCTGTATCAGACTCGGCATCGCTTAGGGTGCCAGAGCTTGAGGAACGCCCTGAGTCAGGCCTAGGTACATCAATCGATTTGCCAGACAATGAATCAGACTATATTCAAAACTTTCGTAGCTTTGGAGCATCCAATGAGTCAGGCGGTGAGATCATAAGCAGAGAGCCAGGGCTTGATGGGTCAGACTTGGCAACACTTAAGGTACCAGAGCTTGAGGAACGCCCTGAGTCAGGCCTAGGCACCTCAATCGATTTGCCAGCCAATGAATCAGACTATATTCAAAACTTTCGTAGCTTTGGAGCATCCAATGAGTCAGGCGGTGAGGTCATAAGCAGTGAGCCAGAGCTTGATGGCTCAGTCTTGGCTGTATCATTTAAGGTGCCAGAGCTTAAATTAGGGAGTGACTCAGCAGCCTTGCAATCAATCAATGAGCAAGATGAGGAGCCAGAGAATGTGCAAATAGACGCTGCGCAATACGATGAGTTCATAGGCATTATCCCAGATCTTGCGTCATCAGGACGTGACTCAGGCATGAGTACTATATTAGATCCTGAGCCGCGCCCTGTGTCATCACTTGAGGTGTCAGGCGTGCCACGCCCTGAGGCAGCATCTGACTCAGGGTATCCTTCAAACTATACGTCATTCGATTCAAAGGAGGAGCTTGAAGATGCTGAAAACCTTCGTAGCCCTTCTTCAGCCCAGGATACAATTGGTGCTTTAGGAGCCATAAATATACCTAAAGAAGACGCTTAAGATTATTGCGTTGGTAGATTATTATGTTGGCAATTTTGTCACTTGCACTATAGCAGGCCGCAGCAATCTGTCTTTTATTTTATACCCTAACTGCATGACGGCTATTATACTATCTTGTTCATATTCATTAGATGCTATTTGGGAAATAGCATGATGAATATTGCAGTCAAATTTATCCCCTGGCATTGGTTCTATTGCCTCTAAACCATGTTTTTTTAGTATATTTACTAAATCGCTTTTAGTCATTTCGACGCCAGTAATAATATTAGCCGCTTCCTCTCCTATATCTTGTGGCTTGTGCTCCAGAGCTCTCGCAAGGTTATCATTAACCGTTAGTAGATCTTTAGCAAAAGCCACAATTGCATATTCTCTGGTATCGATAATTGTTTTTTCCAAACGTTTTCTAGTATTTTCTGCTTCTGCTACTGTCCTTAATAATTTATCTTGCAATATCTCCACTTGGCTCTTTAAATTAGTAACTTCTACTAGCTGCTCTTTTGATGCCGTAAGATCTAAATCTTGAGCTGTTTCGTTGCTTTCTCGAGCTGCACTAGTAGATTGTAATTCTTGAATATCCATATCTTTTTTTGGTTGATTGTCCATATATGTAGCTTTTCTCTTGCAAAAGTTTAGTTTTTTTACATATAGTATAAATTTTTGTATTTTCAAGTCAATTGTAATTAAGAAATATGTATGAGACCTTCTAAACGCAAAAACAATCAGTTACGTAATATCTCCATCGAACCAGCAATTCTTCTTAATGCCGCTGGTTCTTGTCTTATCAAATATGGTAATACCCATGTTATTTGTAGTGTTACTTATGAACCTACTATACCCTCATTCTTACGCGGCCAAAATCAAGGATGGATAAGTGCTGAGTATGGAATGTTACCAAGCTCTACTAATCAACGAGTAAGGCGTGAAGCGGCTCAAGGCAAACAATCAGGAAGAACGCAAGAAATCCAGAGATTAATAGGTAGATCGCTACGTTCTGCAATTGATCTTTCGGCTTTAGGGGAAAGACAATTTATTATTGATTGTGATGTCATCAATGCAGATGGGGGTACTAGAACCGCTGCAATCACCGGCAGTTATGTAGCTCTTCATTTGGCAATTAGCTCATTAATGACTAGAAAAATCCTTAAAACCAACCCTTTACTTAAGCAAGTAGCTGCCATCTCATGTGGTATATATAAGGGCGAGCCTATAGTGGACCTTGATTACCTTGAAGATAGTAATGCTGAAGTTGATGCCAATTTTGTTTTCGCCAATAACGGGAATATAATAGAGATTCAAAGCACTGCCGAAAAAGAACCATTTTCTGAAGAACAATTTAACGCTATGCTAAAATTAGCGCATAGTGCTACCGCAGAGCTTTTTCACCTCCAAAATAAAATATTATTAGGGATTCGCTAAATTATCAAAAAGTTAATAACATATTAATTTACTTGATTTTCTTAACTATGCGTTTATATTCCTGCTGTTATTGCTTATGTAAGAACCATTTATATGAGCAATGTCAGGATATCTTATATAAATATAATTAAGAGAAGATATGAGTAAACCCCTATATGATCCAAACAACCAAACACCAACCATAAACAAGAGAATAGCTCCTAGTAAACCTACGCCTTTAACACTAGAAATTTATGAGAATGAAATAAATACTTACAGGGAAACGATTCGTGATCTTGCGGAGAAGATATCCCAATTATCTGAGAAAGAATTGTATATGACAGCATTAGCGCTAACAGAGAAGGAGTTAATACCTATATGTTTTTCTGACTTAAGCTTAAAGCCAGAACTTATATCCTCATGTAGAATAGCTGAGAGCCTTCGGACGCTAATAAGCATCTGTAAAAATAGATAGGGACAAAGATTGTTTATCTGCAGAGCTTTTTCCATCTCGTGATTATCACCGCACTGTAAATGAACCTAGCCAATTAATTACGCTACACAAAAGTGACTATAACCCTCAAAATGAAGTTCATCAGGAAGCTGCTACTCCTGCTAATATGAAAGTATCATACTGGCTTAATTTTCAATGTAGTAACGATGGGTGGCACGCAGGAGATACTGATAATTTACACCTTAACCCTGCGATCACTAATAGCAGCGCTCCTCACGCAGTACCTTACAATAGTGAAATAGTTTTTAATGACCAGGAATTAGATATTGCCCCCCTAGGACAAAACTCCAATGCGGATCTTGCGGTATAATCCTTATACTAAACCACAAGAGATTTAAGACAAACCCAAATAAACCTATAGCAAGGCGCTTAGCCTTGCTTAGCTTTAAATCTCTTAGTTTTCTTATTTATTACCAGGATTTTACCTTTTCTTTTAACTACCTGACAATCCTTATCTCTTTTCTTTAAAGATTTCAAGGAACTAACAACTTTCATATATTTAACCTTTATCCCTACTTAACCAAAACTTATAAAATACTAGATCAGCTCTTATAGTAGGTTTGGTATTAAAAACGATGACAATAATATTTTTTCTTATCTACGTCAACTTAAAACTTAAATATTACATTAATAGTAGGCTTGCCCTAATATAATTATTAGAGTATCTTGCGTTTTAGAGACTCTTCGTTACTTAGAATAGATTATGTTAAGCAGCTATAAATTATTTATTATTTTTTTATTTGGTTTAATTAGCGGCTTTACTCTAATGATTACTGGTAATACTTTAAATTATTGGCTAGCTAAAGAAGCGCTTGATTTACAAACGATAGGGATATTTGCTTTTATTCTGATTCCTTACTCTATAAATTTTTTATGGGCTCCTATATTCGATACTGTCTATCTAGGATATTTAAGCAAAATATTGGGGCATAGACTATCTTGGATTTGTGTAATTCAATTTTTTTTAGCCTTATTTATTTTTCTTTTAAGTATCTTAGACCCTAAATATAATCTGATAATATTTGCTTTAATAGGGGTAGTAATAGCTTTCTTGAGTTCAGCCCAAGATGCAATTCTTGGCGCCCTTAGAACTGAAATAATTGCCAAAGAATCTCAAGGAGCCACGGCAGGAATCTACATTTTTGGTTACCGTATTGGGATGTTAATCTCAGGACCTGCTGCGATTTATCTATCCGCGCATCTTGGCTGGAGTAGTATATATAAAATTTTTGCTATTTTGGTGCTAGTTTATTCAGTTATTTTAACTATTAGCTTATTACACCCTAAAAATCGTCCTCCCCGAACAATATTGATCCATAAAAAGAGAGAATGGATCAATAGTTCTACTTTCATCCAAAATATATTAAAGCCTGTTGGTCCATTTTCTTTGACGTTGACTATAATAGTTTTCCTCATTTTATATAGATTGCCAGATAATTTTATCAACATGATGATCAACCCGTTTTTAATTCATATTGGCTATAACGAACTAGAAATAGCAAGTACTGGTAAGTTTTTAGGAATAGTATCAGCAATAATGGGAGGATTAATAGCCAGTTTCATTATGAGGAAAAAAAATATATTAGATAGTTTGTTGTTATTTGGCATATTACATATGTTTGCCCATAGTTTGCTTATTCTCCAAGAAATATGTGGTAAAAACTTATTATTATTATTTATTACAGTAGGGTTTGAAAGTATCACTAGTGGGATGGCTATGACCGCATATATAGCTTTTATAGCTTCAATATGTCAAGGGAGATTCCGGGCTACTCAATATTCTTTTTTCACTGCTATGATGGGCTTTTCTAGATCAATTTTCCCTGCTCTTTCCGGATATGTTGTAGTACAACTTGGTTGGCAAAACTTTTTCCTATTCATTATAATCATTACTCTACCCTCTTTACTACTTCTTAGAAAACTGAGATCCTTGTTAATTTGAACCTAGATTTGAGGTAAAAATTAACAACTCGGTGCCGGCTGTGAAAGAGAATCTCTTGACTGAGCCAGGAAGTCTACTTCTTAATATTTTCTCGAAATTAATATTTCCTACCCTTGGTTTAAAAATTTTTTACCTTTTAGTTGTTTTTAACTATACATAATAAACATTTTTATGTTAAATTAAGCTTAACAGCTATTATAGATAACTTAATAACTATAATAGTAGCTTATCAACTTAAAAATGAGTAATTTATGGAACAACCAAAATCTTTATCCAATCTGCCAATGAAATATCCTCTTCCTATCAGGGCTGTTTCTACCCATGTACCTGAACGGATGGAGCAGGTAACAACTATAGGGGTGACAGATAACGATGGGTATGCAGCAAAAATAAGAGATGCGGTGTGCAGTAAATCCGCCAAAATAGCGTACGGAGCTACTATTCTTACTGTCGCTACTGCCGGATGTATAGTCAGCTTGCTCTACCATTATAATGTACTCAAGGGGCCTAACTCTGAATATTCATCCTATAGTAATGACACCTTCTCCCCCCTCAATAGTACAGTTTTTAATACAACCGATACTATAGAAATGCTAGGGACTCATGTCTAAATCTTTAGATATTAGACTTCCTGCATAAGCCGAAAAAGCTCTCGGGATTTTTAGGGACAACGCAGCTGAGCCGAGCTGCGTACTTAAGGGTACGTGAGGATTTGATCCTAGATTAATTGTCTCTTACCAGCTCGGCGCCGGCTATGAAAGCAAATCTATTGACTGAGGCAGCAAGTCTACTGATTAATATTTTCTTGAAATTAATCCATTCCTACCCTTGGTTTAAAAATTTTTTACCTTTTAGCTGCTTTTAACTATACCTAATAAACGTCTTTATATTAAATTAACTTTAACAGCTATTATAGATAACTTAATAACTATAATAGTACTTTATCAACTTAAAAATGAGTAATTTATGCAACTGTCAACGATGCCAACACTTTTATCTAATACTCCAATAAACTTCCCTTCTCCTACCTATAGACCTGATTCTGGTATACCTAAAAACATGAGTCCCGTATCATATCCAGTATCTCCAGTATCATCTCCAGATGTGACAAGCCACCGCTGTTATCTAGCAACAGTAAAAGATAAGATATGTAGTGAAGGAGCACTAAAAGCGTGGTACACGTGCAACACAACGTGCAGCACCGCTATGGTGGTTGCCAGTATTACCATGGTTTTGTGTTGGCTCTTCTATTTTTACGTACTCAAGGAACCTAACTCTGGATATTCATCCTATAGTAGTGACCCCTCCACCCCCGATAGTACAGTTTTTAATACAACCGATGCTATAGAGATGCTAGGGACTCATGTCTAAATCTTTAGATATTGAGAGCAGTCTGGCAGCAGACCTATTATTCTAGGCTCGAATATACTCGAGTGATCCCTAGAATTGTTTGTTCATTTTATTGGAGTTTCACGTGCTTATGTAACGTATATGTTACTTACGCGCGCCTATTACTGCCAAATAAAATGAGGGTTTTGGCAGATCAAAAGAGTATACTATCTCTATATTTTAACGCCATGTTCGACTTTTTTTTAGCAGGTAACTAATTTTTCGAGTTGTGTTGGCACAAGTTTTAAAGACTTTGTCAAAAATGTAGCAATAGTATGAGCAAGTAATTTTCTAGCGATGCGAGATTGTAGATGCCAGTAACTCTTAACTCTGATAGCATTAATAGCAAAACGTTCTGTAAGCTGACCAATAACAGTTTCAATTAAACGACGAGTAGCAGTAATCCATTTAAGGAAATTCTTGGATCTATTATCCTTCATATTCTTTTTTAAAGGTGTTTGTAAATCAATGTTTTTGGTGGCCAACTCATCTTTTAAATCCTGACCAAGATAGCCTTTATCGCCCAGTACCATGCCACTAATATTAGGAGACATTACTTGCAGAGCTTCACGTTCAGACCCATTAGCAGGAGTTATCATGAATCCAGCTATTCGACCTTCTTCATTAATTAATACGTGTCCTAGAAAACCGTAATAATAGCTATCTTTCGAAGCGCAGTACCCATAGTCAGCGTATTCCTTAAAACATCGCCCTCTCGTTGCTCGGGCCAAATTTATTACAGGAATCGGTACCCCATCTATCATATGCAGATCTGATTTGCTTGCACTCTTAAACAAGTCGGCAAGCAGCATGTTCTTAATAGATAAAAGACCGCTACATTGCTTCACATAAGACGGTCTACTCTTTAGATTGGGAAACCATTCTTGAAAATGACGTTTAAAATATTCCCATATCTGCTTGTCTTGGTGCAAACCGATAAATTCTCCCACCACTTCCATTGTTAATGCTTCCACGTCACTTAAGCAAGGTGGAAATCCTGCTTTCCTTACTTTGATATTTTTGGTTATTATAGTCATTTTTTCTTCTATGAAACAATACACAGTAATGATAAACTCTTCTAGGGTCATAGCTTCTTTCTCGATAATTGAACTATGACCTTATTAGGCTATCCTATTCTTTTGTCAATCTTAAAAAAAAGTCGAACATGGCGTTATTTTAATAATTTCCTTTATTTAAAGTCGAATAATCATTTTCATATAACATATTTTGCTATATTGATATTATTAGACTTGCTGCATAAGTCAAAAATAGTGGGGGCAAGTTTTGACAACAAAATCACCCCATAGATCGGGCTTATGCAGCAAGTCTATTGAAACACTTTATAATTATCTTTAGATGCCAATCCTGTGCCATTTATCAACTACGCTTCCTTTAAGCGCGCAAATACCTACGAAATTGTTAAAACAAATTTCCTCTTGGGTTAAGCTGGATAGGCATATTATCATAATAATGATCTTATTTCTTTTCCCCTATTTAACAAATGCTGACCACCAAGCAGCAGACTCACAATTAGCTCCTCAGCAATTTAACTTTATATCAACTGATTATGTGGAATATGTTAAAAATGAACAAATGATTTACGCTAAAGGGAATGTTCAATTAATAATAGGAGATTATTTTTTATCAAGTAATAGATTATTCTATGATATAGCTCAAGATAAGCTATGGGCAGAAGGTAATGTAGTGATTAAAGATCAACAAAATAAAATCATTTTAGGGGAAACTGTTATATTAAAAGACAAGCTAAAAACTGGAGTAATTTCTGACTTTATTTTATATTTTGGGGATAATACAATTTTAGTATCCCAGCTAGCAGAAAGAGTCAATGAAAACGTTTTACAGCTAGCAAATAGTACTTTTACCCCTTGCAAAATATTATGTAATAAGAAACCTATTTGGCAAATTTCTGCCAAAAATACCGAAGTAGATCTTAATAATAATATAATGGTTTATAAACACCTGTTTTTTGAAGTGTGGGGTGTACCTATTTTTTACACCCCATATTTCTCTCATCCAACGCCTAAAGCTAAGGCGAAATCTGGGGTATTAGTACCTAAAATTCGTAATAATGGCCTAGGTATACCGTTATATTATAGAGCCAAGCCTAATTTAGATTTTACGTTCACTCCACGAATTTTTCAAAAATATAATATTTTAGAATTGGAAGGACGTTATAAGCCAAATAGCAGTGATTATATGTTATTAGAAACAAGCTATGGAAAAGTCCCATATAAACTTCTTGATGGAAATAACATATTAAAAAACCGTAATATATATTCAGGTTACATATTAGCTAATGGTACTTTCAAAAGAGAAAATTATAGTTATGGATTTAAGTTAGAGCGTGTTAGTGATACAGCTTATTTAAAAAACTATTATCAAAATTATACTCCTTATCTTACCTCTAAAATATATTTACGTAATATAAATCACTATAATTATTTTTTAATGGAAGGAATAAATTTTGAAGGATTAAATATATATGACTCAGGAACTACTGATCCCTTAATTTTTCCTTATCTCCGGACTAAGAAGGTGATAAATTTGAATGACCACGAAACTAGTAGGTTGGTTATTGAAAATAATACCTTAATTTATAAAGAAAAAAGTGGCAAAGAGTTAGGGCGCACGGCCTTGAAGCTTGCTATAGATAATAACTTTCTAACCTCTACTGGCCATTTATTTAGTTTTGTCCTGCGCAATAGAACTGATCTATATATTATTAATCATCTATATCCAAACGATGTTCGAGCGGGCAAAGTATTAGCGAGAAATATTCCCGAAATTCATACTATTTGGCGTTACCCCCTTGCCAGCTTAATTTCTCATCACTCTGCTCTAATGATAGAGCCTATTGTATCAGTAACTATTGGGCGCAAGCATAATTCTAATAAGAAATTTTCTTTCATAGATAATTCTAAATATGAGTTATCAGAAAACAACATCTTTCTTCCTAATCATTATAGCGGTATAGATAATCATGAATTTGGTACTCGGCTAAGTTACGGCATTAATTCAGCAATCAATTCAGGATTAAATCATTTTGCGCTGTTCCTAGGGCAAGCTTATAATACTAATTTTTACTCTAGCCCTAATGACCATATAGAAAATGTGGGCAAAATTTCTAGCAGTTTTTCTGATAATATAGAGTTATTTTACAGATTTAGAAAAAGTAAAAACCTAAAACCAATCCGAGACGAAATAGGGACGAATATTTCCCTTAACCAATTCCAGGTTACCTCCAGCCTTGTTCAAATAAGCAATTTGCAAAAATATTATTTCATAAACACATTGCCCGCGAATAAGTTACGGCAAATTTATTATAATTTCTCCTACCAATTAACCGATAATTGGCTGCTTTCGCATAATATGAGGTTAGATTTATCTAAAACTAAAAGACGCGTACTTTCTAAGAGTATCAAGGTGACATACTTAAATGATTGTGTTAGAATAGCTGCACAGCTTTCTGACGATTATATGGTAGATAGTAGAAGAGGAATAAAGAAAACTTTTTCCTTGCCCACTATTTCTCTTGGTTTAAAAATATTAAATATGTGAGTTTTAAATATGAACAAAATATTTTGTTTAGTTATTATTGTTCTTAACATAACTATGGCAAAAGCCGAATTACCTAACATAGTTGCTTTGGTTAATAATGCGCCAATCACTTTAAATGAATTTCAAGCACGAAAACATATGATTATGGCACTCAATGATATTAGAAATCTAAGCAGTGAGCAGGAGCATCAACTAGATTCAGTTGTAATGAAAGGCCTAATAGATGAAGCGTTATTATCTCAAACTACACAAAATAAAATTTCTGAAGGTGAAGTAAAGGAAGCGATCAGTACTATAGAACAGCGTCATAAGATGTCCCGCGGCCAATTAATAGAATTTTTAAAAAGTAAAGGTGTTGATATTGATAGCTATAAATCCCAAATTAGGGCAGAAATTATCAAAACGCATATTTTATCTGGCTTAACAAAATCTATTACTGTTAGTCCTAAAGAGATTAATACTATTATCTTAGCAGCTAACGAAAAGGATGCAGAAATATCAGCCCAAATTTTTACTTCAAAAAATAAAGAGGCTAGAACCTTACAAAGAATGTATAATTTACAAAAACGTCTTAAAAATTGCGATACAGTGAAGCAATCTCTATATAGCGATTTTGCTACCGTAGAAACTATTAATCAAAAGCTAAGTGATTTAGATTCTACCATGCAAACCATCCTTAGAGATCTTAATATAGAAGAAAAAAGTAGTGTGTTTGAAACAAAAGATGGATTTAAAATAATATTAATGTGTAATAAAAAAGTACTAAATATTACGCCTGACGAAAGTAATTATATATTAAACTTTCTAACTAACAAAAAAATATCCCAGAAGGCACAAAAATTTTTGGATGACCTACATAAAAAAGCTTATATCAAAATAATGTTGCCGTTGTGATATTACCTTCTATTGCCCAGCATGCAAGCAAACATAGGCTGCTTCCTTTGAAGAAATATGGGCAGAATTTTATTTTTGACAATAGTTTATGTGATAAAATAGTACGAGTTAGTGGATTAAAAGAAAATGAGAGAGTATTAGAAGTGGGAGCCGGTAGCGCAGGGCTAACTAGAGCAATTTTATCCAAAGCCCCTGCTTCTTTAACCGTTATTGAATGTGATCCCAGGTGTATTCCTTTGCTTGAAGAGGTAAAGGAAGTATATCCTAATTTAAATATTATTCATGGCGATGCTTGCAAGCTTGATTTGCTATCTCTAGTTACCAACAAAATAAATATTATCTCGAATTTACCTTATCAAATTGGCACAGGACTGGTAATTAAGTGGTTAAAACAATTAACTTTAATAACTAGCATGACTTTAATGCTGCAAAGAGAGGTAGTAGATAGAATATGTGGGGTAGCTGGGACAAAATCTTATGGGAGATTATCAATAATATGTCAGCTACTTTGCTCTGTGGAAAAATGTTTTGATGTAGGGCCGAAGTCTTTTTATCCCCCCCCACAAGTTTACTCAAGCATAGTAAAACTTACGCCGCTTGTCCATCTGCTACCTAATAAATTAATAGAAGCAGTAGAACAAATTACTAAATTCGCTTTTGGTGAAAGGCGTAAAATGATTAAAACATCTTTAAAAAAATTGACCCCTAAAATAGATGATTTGCTAGCAGAACTCAAAATTAATCCTTGCTCTAGAGCAGAAAATCTATTACCGCAAGATTACTTATCCTTAGCAAAATTATATTTAAAAGATTGACTTTAACCCCTAAAATACATATACTGTTGGTAAATGAATAGGTGATAGACGATAGAATCCCCTTCAAGAAGAGCTAGCATGCGGTAAAATCGAGCCACGTAGCGTACTTACCGGTACGTGAAAAGCCTCGATCTTTAGGGTGTCGCCGCACCCCAATTCTTGAAGTACGAGCAGTATACCAATCCACCTTAAAAGCAATAATATGCATACTAAAATTAAGAGATATAGAGCGTGACAAAAATTATTAGTTCTAAATATAAAGCCAGTAGAAGACTCGGAGTAAGCCTGTGGGGGGATAATAAGGATTCCTATAATACACGGAATTATCGTCCTGGGCAGCATGGGCAAAATACCATGATCAAAACTTCTGATTATGGTTTGCATTTAAAGGCCAAACAAAAGCTAAAATGTTATTATGGTCGCGTTAATGAGAAGCAGTTTAGGAATACTTTTGCCCTTGCACTGAAAATGAAAGGCAATACCGGAGAAAATTTTATTGGCTTACTAGAAAGAAGACTAGATGCAGTGATTTATAGGATGAATCTTGCCCCCACTATCTTTGCAGCCCGCCAATTTGTTACTCATGGACATATTAAAATTAATGGTCAAAAGGTTGATATACCGAGTATAAAATTGAAAGAAGGGGATGTTATTGAATTACGCGATTCTGCAAAACAAATTCCTGTAATAGTCGAAGCATCAAGCAAACAAGCAAGGACAGTGCCTAGTTACTTAGTTATGGATCCTTCTGCATTATCTGGTAAATTCCTCAGGATTCCATTAATTTCTGACGTACCATACCCTTTTGAACCAGAAGTGCACTTAATAGTAGAACTATATTCTAGATAACCCACACATATCACTTATAGCCAAAGTGATTTAGTTGGTGATATTTGAATTTTAAGATGAGGTGGTGCAGCATATAGTTAATATGTGAGCATTACTGAATCCTGAAAATGTTTTATGTATCATCCGCTAAACACCGTAGGCTATACTAGACTTCCTGCATCAGTCGGTCTAGTTGGTAATTTGTGTCAACACTTGCCTCCGCTCTGTAACAATCGTCTATGTATAGTATGGACCATTAAAGTGCCTACAGAGATTTATCTTCAAGTATACACGGCTATTATGCTTGCCGCATACTATCCTGGGTATATCCTAATGATTAGCTTAGGTTATTATGATACATACACGATAGCACACGGGAAGCATAGTAGTCATGCATACTTGAAGATAAATACCCTGTAGGCACCTTAATGGACTATAGTGTATAAGCTATACGCAGCTTGGCTTCGTTTTTCCTAAAAATCCCTTAACTATTTTCGACTTATGCAGGAAATTTAATAAAAAAACAATTCTGGGGAGCATACGAGTATATGTTCATTTGCACACTTAAATTAAGTTTAATAGTCTTCTTGCATAATTCACTGCTGCTAGGGAATTTGTAGGAGACTCTTCACGCAAAACCGCAGCGCCCTAGGGTGCAGCTGAGAATTTGAGTACCGGAACGACGCACAAATTACCAGGATCAGTAGAATTATGCAGGAAGTTTAATGTATTGCCAGTAACTTATTATTACTGGCTTTAACTCCTGCATTACGGTCAAGCGCAGTAAAAGTGAATGCGGTAAATAATATGAATATAGTCAAAGTAGAGAGGGTTATATTATAAGAAATATGCGTACTCAGCGCATCCGGGGACTTGCTTAACTTTAATAATATTACGGTAAATGCTACACCAAAACTCATCGATAATTGTTGAATAGCACTGCCTATACTTGTCCCTTTACTGACCAGATCTTCTGTTAAATCGCTGTAGGTGAGTACATTAAGGCAACTAAATTGAATGGAAGTAAAAAATCCATGCCAAAAAATTACTGTAGCCATTACCCATATATTTGAATTATATACGATAAAAAGTAAGCCACTAATACTTATTCCTAATAAAATAGTATTAAAAATTAAACATTTTCTAAACCCTATTTTTTGTAAAATTCCTTTTATAAAAAATTTAGCTACTAGCATTGCCCCAGCATAAAATATTATATAAAGACCAGATTTAATCGGGGAGAAACCTCTATTAATCTGTAATAACATTGGTAATAAAAAAGGGATGCCTCCAATTCCTATCCTCGAAAAAAAACTTCCTAATATTGTGATAGTAAAGGTTCTTATAGCAAATAGTTTCTTATCAAGAAATGGCTCTTTTATTTTTTTTGTAAAATAAAAATATAAACCTAATAAAATAAAACTAAGAGTAAGTAAAATTATACTAATTATGTTACTCAAAAAAGAAGTGCTAATTGTTTCTATTAAAAAAATAGTTAACGATAAAAAAGCGGCGAATAAAATAAAGCCAATTATATCAAATTTTCCTACCTTTTCTTCCTTAAAATTCTCAACATAATGGGAGGCTAAGTATAATAAGATAAAACAAAAAGGGATATTGATAAAGAATATCCATCTCCAAGAAAACCAGGTAACAATAAAGCCTCCTAAAGAGGGTCCTAGTACTGGCCCTATAAGTGAGGGTATTGTAGCCTGATTAGTAGCACTCACTAACTGAGATTTCGGATAAGTTTTAATTAATATTAGGCGGCATACTGGCACCATTAATGCCCCGCCAGCCCCTTGTATTATCCTTGATATTACTAAATGCTCTAGGCTAAATGAGCTGCCGCATAACAATGACCCTAAACCAAATATAGTGACCCCAAGCATTAATACTCCCTTAGCACCGTATTTATCTGATAGCCAGCCACTAATTGGAATTAATACCCCTAAACTTACTAGATAGCTTGTTAAAGCAAATTTAAGATTTAAAGGATATTGATTTAAATCCTGCGCTATAACAGGTATAGCGCTATTTAAAATAGTCACATCTAAATTTTGCATAAATAATGCGATTGCTACTATCCAAGGTACCATTGATCTATACTCCTGTACATAATATATACTCTTCACCTCTCAAGAGTTGTTTTTTCATTTTATCAAAGTTTCGCGTGCTTATGTTACGTACAATGTAGTACGCTGCGGTTCTATGAGCAAAAACGCCTATAATCCTGCTCATTACATAGAAACCTTCACAGAACCTAACTAATAGGTTATTCAGAATTTGCATAAATTGCTTTATCAATTCTTCGAGTTTTTGCAGTATAATAAAAAACAACTGATTACTTTGGGGTTCTTAAGATAATATCCCTTAGAAATGATTTGTTAAAGATATTTTAATAATTAAGATACGATTACGATGATTAAACTTATTTACCCAAGATTTTGGCACACAAGGAATGTTATTGCCTATTTATTATTTCCTTTCAGCTTAGTATATCTTTGTGCTACTTATATTAGAAGGTTAATTGCTAAGCCAATTAGGTTTCCCTGTAAAGTAATTTGCGTAGGAAATATCAGTGTTGGCGGTACAGGCAAAACCCAAGTCGTTCGTTTTATTGCTGAGATGTTGCAGGCTAAGAATAGTAATTTTATAATTGTCACTAAAGGATATGGAGGTACCCTTAAGCAAGCTGTGCTAGTTAGCCCTACTCATACAGCTTTAGAGGTAGGAGATGAAGCAGTAATGCTATTAAAATATGGTACAGTAATTGCGGCAAAGAAAATCCAGCAAATTAGCCCTTTGATCAGCCAGCTTAAACCAATGGTGATGATAGTGGATGATTCATTGCAGAATCCCAATTTTTATAAAGATTTTGTGCTTTTAACAATTGATGCTCACAGGTTATTTGGTAACGAATTTCTAATCCCAGCTGGGCCCTTACGACAAAAACCCACGCGCGCGGTAGAAAAATCTGATATAATCATCTCAATTAGCGCAACTAGTATTGCTCAGGATTATTGCACCTTAAATATTAAGGATAAATTATTTCATGCTCAAATAATTCCCTCTATAGATATAGATAAAAGTAAAAATTATTTTGCTTTTACTGGTATCGGGAATCCAGAAAGGTTTTTTTCTACCTTAGAAAATTATGGGTTAAAATTATTAGGGTGCCAAAGTTTTCCAGATCATTATCAATATTCTAAAGAAGATTTAGAATATTTGGCAAAACAAGCCGAAAAATATAATGCCTATTTAATAACTACTCCAAAAGATTATGTGAAAATTTATGACGTCAATTTACCAATCATTTGTTGTGATGTACATTTAGTAATAAGTAATGACAGACATTTAAGAGAACTAATATATGCAAAAATTCTTTAAAAATATTAGATATTTATTCGAATATTTTATAGTAATAATAATAATAAAAATAATGGGAGTGTTGGGGCTTGGGAAATCAGTAAGTATTTGCAGCTATTTGGCTAAAAAAATTGGCCCTTTATTGCCAGTGAACAAGGTTGCTCAGGCAAATATTAAAAATGCTTTTGGTAGCGCAGTAGATTCTCAAGCAATAGTTAAACAGGTGTGGGATAATTTTGGGGCCTTTATAGGAGAGTTCCCTTATGTAAACAAAATGAGCGAAGAAGAGCTATCAACAAGAGTAGAAATAACAGGGTTAAATAATATAGAAAAATTTCAGCAATTGCACCAGCCATTCTTATTATTTACCGGACATTTTGCTAATTGGGACTTTGCTCTTAAAATAGCGAATAAATTTTATCATAAATTTGTTATTATTTATCGTAAAGCAAATAACCCATATGTTAATAGGTTAATTAATAATACTCGCATTGGTAGTAACATCAAATTAATTCCAAAGGGCCCAGCAGGGGTTAGGGAGTTAATCTCTTCAATTAAATTAGGTTATTCTATAGCGATGCTAGTAGATCAAAAAATGAATGATGGAATAGAGGTACCTTTTTTAGACCAGCCTGCTATGACCGCACATGCAATCGCTAAAATTGCTTTGCAATTTGATTACCCCATTGTACCCTTACAAATTATTCGGACTAAAGGGAGCTATTTTCGGGTAATTGTTCACCCACCAATACAATTTCAAAAAACAAATAATAACCAAAAAGACTGCTATAATATAATG
Source organism: Candidatus Tisiphia endosymbiont of Beris chalybata (assembly GCF_964026555.1). Lineage (NCBI taxonomy): Bacteria > Pseudomonadati > Pseudomonadota > Alphaproteobacteria > Rickettsiales > Rickettsiaceae > Candidatus Tisiphia > Candidatus Tisiphia endosymbiont of Beris chalybata. The sequence goes on from NZ_OZ032159.1 coordinate 757,427, forward strand.
TATATCATAAATAATATTTTAGGTAACTGGGTTCAAGAATATCCAGGGCAGTGGTTTTGGTTTCACAATAGGTGGAAAAAGAATTATAAAAAATCTATACCAAAAAAATCTTAACCCTATAATAGCCCCCTTTTATAAGTTAAGAAGCTAGATGAAGCTCACCGTCCCCGGTTGCGCGCTCATCTCCTACAAATTTCCTGCTCAATGCAAATTATGCAAGAGGTCTATTATAATTTCATTATCAAGTCAAATTGATTATTATGAGAAGGAATGATTTTAGTAATAGTATTATAAATAATTGGATCATTAAGTCGTTCGTGTCCAAACCTATTGGTTTTAAACACAGGCACTTTTAGGTGGCTTGCAAAGTCGTTAAGTACATTCATAATATCCTGATTATCGTTATCGCAAGAGCCGAATATTATGGCATTTACTTGGTTAAATATTCCAGCTTGTTTTAAATGATATAAGGAACGGTCTAATTGATATGGCTTTATCCCTACATCTTCTAAGAATAGCATTTTCCCCAAAGGTTTGATTTGCCATTCTGTTGCTAAAGAATTTTCTACTAGAGTTAAATTCCCCCCTGTTAATTTCCCTGTAATAAGTTTACTAAGTTTGGCTTCGGAATTAAGTGGCACCAAACCTTGGATTGTTGCTTCAGTTTCTTTGCCAGAAATGATTTTTGCTATTTTGATAAAATTTTGCCGGTCCTTCTCTTTATTGAATACTTCAACTATTCCATTGCCATGGATAGTTTTCCATCCCCATTCTTGGGTTAAGAAGATATGTAAGGCGGTTATATCGCTAAAACCTATAAAAAACTTTTCTTGAGCAGGCTTTTTTAACTTCTGTAAATTATGAATCAGTTTTGCTGACCCATAGCCTCCGCGCAATGCCCAAATCACCTTGGTTCCATCATCTAGTAGGGCTTTTTCTAAACATTTATATCTTATTTCATCGCTGTTAGCGTGGAATAGGCTATTCTTCTCATTAAAACAATTCTTAGGAATATTTAAGTTTAATGAATTAATATGCTGCAAGTCTGACAATAATTCGTTACTAACCCCTGAAGCTGGAGCTACGATATTGAGCCTTATATCTTTTAACAACGCAATAAACTCGGCATTATTTTTATTAAAATCTGCATTAACACTAGTAGCTAATCTGCTGCTAAATTCCATATTATTTTTTTTAAAACCTGAATTAGAAAAAGCAGTTAATAATAAAAGAACAGCTAATAAAAAAAATATTCTAATTGACAGCATATAGCCCCATTAAATAATAGTTTAAATTTACTTAGGAAATATAGAGATAATAAATAAACGTTTAAGTTTTGGCAATAATAATTATTGTACGCTAAGCTTTACCATTATTAAAAAATTAATTAGCTTTATATAATCCCCAAAAGTTATACACAAAATTTATTTCTTTAAACACCCATGCTGTGATCCTAATTTTTCTTCTATTAAATCCGCAGATTTTATTGATATTTTAAGCAATATAATTATAAATCATATGGTATGAAATCCCCAAAAAAAACTATAATATTAGACGGTTATTCACGGGTTATTCACAAACTTATCCACAAAAGTAATGTACATTTTTTAATATAAAAATACTTAAAAAAATAATTCAACTTAATAATTCCGCTATAAATATAAGAGCCTAGATATTCCTGATAAATATGCTACAATATGCCAAATATTCGCATTCTTCAAAGTATGAAGAATATACTTAAACAACTAATACATTTGATCGTATGTTTCAAACTTTAACACAAAATCTCACTAAAATATTTGATCGATTAAAAAGAAGCGGCACTTTAACCGAAGCTCAAATAAATGAAACTATGAGAGATATTCGAATTGCTTTCCTAGAAGCCGATGTTGCTTTACCAGTCGTTAAAGATTTTATTGCCGTAATCAAAGAAAAAGCTTTAGGGCAGGAGATTATTAAATCGGTCTCTCCAGCACAGATGGTGATAAAAATTATTCATAGAGAATTAATTAATTTTTTATCTTCTTCTAAAGAAGAATCAGCTTTACAGCTCACCTCCGAGCCGCCAGTTTCTATTTTAATGGTTGGCTTGCAAGGTAGTGGTAAAACTACTGCGAGCGCTAAGTTAGCTCTTAGACTGCAAAATCAAAATAAAAAAGTTTTGTTAGTGTCTCTTGATACTTATAGGCCAGCAGCGCAAGAGCAATTAGCTATTCTTAGTAATTCGATAAAAGTGGATTGTTTATCTATCATTCCCCATCAAACACCTTTGGATATTACAAGAAGAGCTCTATATGAGGCAAAATTAGCGGCATATGATATTGTGATTTATGATACGGCAGGAAGATTGCAAATTGATAACGACATGATGAATGAAGCTTTAAATATCAAACATTTAATTACACCTAATGAAATCTTGTTAGTAATTGATGCAATGACTGGTCAGGATGCAGCAATAATTGCTAATAGCTTTAACCAAAAATTAGGTATTACTGGCATTATTTTATCTCGTATTGATGGCGATGCTAAGGGAGGTGCAGCTTTAAGCGTTAAGCATGTGAGCCAAAAACCTATTAAGTTCCTAAGTACTGGCGAAAAATTAACAAATCTAGAAGAATTTGATGCAGAGCGTATTGCTTCTAGAATATTGGATATGGGAGACATACTCTCCTTAGTTGAAAAAGCTGCTAGCATGGTTGATCAAGAAGAAGCAGAAAAAACTGCTGCTAAGCTTAAAAGGGGAAAATTTGACCTAGAAGACTACTTAGTACAAATGAAAAGCATAAAAAAGCTAGGGGGATTTAGTAGTATGCTGAATATGTTGCCAGGGATTAATAAAATTATGGATAAGGTGGATCCATCAAAATTAAATGGAAAAATAATAGAGCATCAAGAAGCAATCATCTTATCTATGACTAAAAAAGAACGCAAAAACCCCGATTTGTTAAACGCCTCACGACGCAAGCGTATTGCTGCAGGGTCAGGTACTACTGTACCTAAAGTAAATCAATTATTGAAACAATTTAAACAAATAAGCGGTTTTATGAAAAAGGCTAGTAATATGGATGTAAAAGGCCTTATGCGTAATTTTACAAATAAGTTACTTAAGCCATAACTTTAGCTATATATACTGCTCGTACTTCAAGAATTGGATTTTATTTTAAATGGCCAGCGCGCGCAGCGTATATGTAAGTTACGTGCGTATACGAATCCTTGATAAAATAAAAAAGCAAATCTTGAAAGACGAGTAGTATATTTCTTGAAGTACCGAGCAATATATTATTACTCACATTCGCTATAGTCACTTAGGTTAAACTAGCTACGTTGTTGCTCGTCGCTTACCTAGTATCTCCTAGGCTTCACTCCTCGCGCCTAGTATCTAATTCAACCTAAGTGACTATACAAACGTCATTGCCAGGAGGTTGCTTACTGCAACCGACGAAGCAATCCAGGCAAATCTACAAAAACACGATGATTTAATTCTCGTGATTGCTTCGGGCGGGGCTGTGCGCCTTCTAGCAATGGCATTTGTTATTCTTAATAATCACTTGTTGCAGCCTTCGGGTTGCGACTTTTAAACTGCTGTGTCCTATATTGTTAAATAATTTATAGACAAGCGCTGCTTAATTAGCTATAAGAAAACTATTTATAATTAACTTGCACTAGTAGATTCTCTGATTTAGCGCTTAAGGCTAGATAGCTCAGTTGGTAGAGCAAAGGACTGAAAATCCTTGTGTCGCCGGTTCGATTCCGGCTCTGGCCACCACCTTATACTAAAGCCATTTCCTTCTAATGATTATGTAGCAAGCCTAATAAAAACTCTTAGGGTCTATATCAATTTTCAAGTGACAGTAAGAAGGTATCTTGGTTGAAGATAACCACACTATCAATAATTTTTGCAGGTTAAATTGTTTTTCTGCTATTATTAGGATCCGGTAACGATATTTTCCCGCTAATTTAGACATTAATGCCCTAGATGGACCTAGTATCCTAGCAGTACTTTTTGGGGCAATTGTTACTAACTGTCTTGCTACCTCAAGCACTTTATATTCATCTTTGCCAGATAAAAGGATAGAAGCCATTTTCGTAAAAGGAGGCATATTATGGGCTGCCCGCGTTTCCAGCTCATATTGCCAAAATTGATTATCGCCATTTTTTATATAATTAAATATTATATTATCTGGGTAATATGTTTGTAATAATACTAATCCTTTTTTGCCTTCTCGCCCTGCTCTGCCTCCCACCTGGTGCAATAGCTGATAATTACGTTCAGTTGAAGATAAATCCCCATTATTAATATTCCCCAGATCAGCATCAATAATTCCTACTAAAGTGAGATTAGGGAAATGATACCCTTTAGTAATCATCTGGGTTCCAATTAGGATATCTATTTTAGAATGTTCCATTTTATGTAATAATTCACGGATTCTATCGGGCTTTTGAGAAGAATCTTTACTAAACATTGCAATCTCTTGCTTGGGGAATAAATATCTCGTTTCTTCTTCTATTTTTTCAACCCCTGGCCCACAAATGGTTAATGAATCCTCCTTTAAACAGCTGGGGCAAGAATGATGTATTCTAGTTTGATAGCCACAATGATGACATTCTAGCTTTTTAGACAGCTTATGTACTACTAGCCAGGCAGAACAAAAATTACAAGTAAAACGATAGCCACAAAGTTTACATAGCAGGAGTGGGGAATACCCACGACGATTTAGGAATAATAATACCTGTTCTTTATTAACTAAATTTTTGTGAATTGCGGTTATTAATTCATTAGATAAATAGGAATTTTTAGGTAATTTTTCTTTCCGCATATCTATTATTTGAATTTCGGGCAAAGTTGCTTCCAGATACCGGTTTAATAATTCAATTAGTTGATATTTGCCTTGATTCGCATTGTAAATTGTTTCGATAGAGGGGGTAGCTGAACATAAAACTACTTTTAAAGTAGGGGAATCGCCTGGTCCTTTAGTTAAAGTACTGCGTAATACTGCGCAATCTCGGGCATTATATAATATTCCCTCCTCTTGCTTATAGGAACTATCATGTTCTTCATCAATTATAATTAATCCAAGGTTGTTATAAGGAAGAAACAGACTACTTCTAGCCCCAATGATTACTCTTACATCATTACTAAGTACCCCGCGCAATATCATCTTTTTCTGGGCTTTAGTAACAGTAGAGTTCCATATTATTGGGTGGAAATTAAAACGTTCTATAAATCGGCTGATAATTTGTTGACTTAAAGCAATTTCTGGTAACATGATTAATATTTGTTTACCTTGCTTTAAATAATTAGTAATCAAATGAAAATAAATTTCTGTTTTACCAGAACCAGTTACTCCTTTAATAATTGATGGTTTACTAGTGGTGGTGGCCTGCAAAAGTGCCTTCTGCTGAGTGGGCAAAAGGGGAGGGAGCGAGAAATCTAAGTTTATCTCTTGTGTCTTGACTTTTATTGGGCCTTCAGAAATGTCCACAGGCAAAACCAGCTTAGCAATAGATCCTAGCTCTGCCATATAATAATTAGCTGCCCATCGCATTAATTTTAATATTTCTTGATTCAAACGAAATTCTAACGGGGCTTTCTGCTTAATAGACTTAATTTTGTTACTAGCTCCAGATAGTTTAACATCTAGCTCCCAGACAATAGCTGTTAGTTCCTTATTCCTAAAAGGCACGACTACCAAATCTCCTACTATTAGTTTTAGTTCTGCCGGAACATAATAATCTAAAGGAAAAAGTTTAGCTAAGGGTAACAATATTCTTGCAGCTTGCATTAATTTTTTCTGAATTGCCTCTAAGCCCCTACCTCAACTGTATAGGATAGGAGTATACTACGCGTCTTTCAAAAATTGTTTTTTTATTTTATCATGGACTCACGTGCTCACGTATAGCCAAAGTGATTTAGCTGATGACACTTGAATTTAAAGGTGAGGTTGCGCAGCGTATAGAGAATACGTGAGCACAACCGAATCCTGCAAAATCAAGTGTCACCGGCTAAATGCCGCAGGCTATACTGGCATGTACGCAGCAAACGCTCGCCATTTAAAATAAAATCCAATTCTTGAAGTACGAGCAGTATATATTTATCACTATTACGCCTAATTGTAAAATATTTAGATTAAAAATTATAATGAATAAGGGATATTATAATCACTTATATTACAAAAGATTTTAATTTCATTAACTATTATCCTTGCTTTCATATGTCTTAAATACTACTATTATTTTAATATACAAAATATAGGATTATTTATATGGCTAATGAGGAGGATAATACAGTAAAACTAAGTCTTAATAACGCCTCAGAGGAGGGCACTTTTGATAAGGCTGCTTCTTCTGTAGTTAAGGAATCTGATACGTCCTCTACCGTAACTAGTGAAACAGATCCTGTGAACTGCGCCCCTATGTTTAGACCAAAAAAGCTTTAAATAGAGAGACTATTATTTTCATAAACTATCTACAAAAATATTATTTTTATAATTTTGTAGCTGTTGTGGTAATAGTGGAATTGTGGGTAAGTCGCAAGACTTATCCATAAATCCACTATATATCTCAAACGGCGTTTTGTACTCCAAAGCCTGATGGGGCCTTTGATTGTTATACCAATTCAACCATTTCGGGATATTATTTTTCAACTCTAAAACTGAAGTACACCGGTATAAATACGACCCCTCATACTTAAACGATCGCCATAAACGCTCAATATGGGCATTATCGTTACACCTGCCTTTGCCCGTCATGCTGATGCTTATGACGCATCTCCTCAATTCATTAATCCAATCCTCGCTGGTAAACTGGCTACCTTGATCACTATTAATTATCGACGGCTTCCCATATTTAGCTATAGCATCTTCTAACGCTAGCAAACAGCTCTCTGTATTTAAACTATTTGATAAACGATATCCTACTACTAATCTAGTATAAACATCGATTAATGCAACCAAATACATAAAACCACTTTGTACCCTTAAATAAGTGATATCCACCTGCCATACCTGATTTGGCTTTATAACCTCTAACCCTGATAGCAAATATGGATAAATAGCTTCTTTTAGGTTTCTTTTACTTGTATTAATCGAAGGGTAAATTGCTTGCAAATTCATTAGTTTCATCAACCTCCTGACTTTTTTGCTGTTAACAATTACCACTTCTCTCCTAAGTATCGCCGTTATTCGCCGGTAACCATATATCGGATAATTACTATAGATCTCAACTATTCTATTACTTAAATAATTATCTTGATCCTTCTCCGAATCCTTGTAATATAGGCTGGAGCGGTTCAGATTCAATAGCTGACTTTGCCGACGAACACTTAAATCTTTATAATCCTTATCTACCATCACTTTCCTCTTTATAGTTTCAACTTGGCAGATACGAGCTGCAAAAAATCGTTTTCTACCTTCAATTTGCCAATAGTTGCATGCAGTTTCTCTATTTCGCTTGTAGAACTAGAGGAATTACCGTTTTCATAGCTAAACTTAAAAATATCAGCACCATTTTCCAAAAATTGTTTCTTCCACCTTGTCATTACCGACCTTGGAACTTGATATTTTGAGATTATTTCAGCAATACTCAAATCTCCTCGGATCATCTCTAGCGATACTTTAAACTTAAATTCTTTACTGTAACTTTTTGGCTTACTCATTTTCGACTGCTCCTATTTTATATTTATTTTAACATAAAATAGTCTCTCTATCACTGCTCTAGTTTTCGGGGCGCATTACGCTGCTCCTGCTCCTGCGCAAAAATCCCCTCTTACACGAGCTATTGCTTCTATCCAAAATGCTGTTAAGGGAGGGCTGAATTTTGTCGCCAATATTGTTAAGCGAGCTTGGGAGCCTATCAAAAATACTAAGGTAGGTAAAGCAATGAGCTGGCTAGCAAATACTAAAGTTGGTAAGGGGATAGGGAAGGGCCTTAAAGCTGTTGGCAAATTTGCTACTAGTAAGCCAGGAGCTTTATTGGTGGCAGTAGTTATGGGAGGATTAACTTTGGGAGGAGTCTTAGGGGCAGCCCCAGTAGCGGTAGCGGCTATAACCGGGGCGGGAATAGTAGCCGCAGCAGCCGCAGTTGTCCTAGAAACAATTAAAATAGTAAAAACAGTTAAATTGACTCAGGAGGTGCGCTTATTATTAGAGCATCACGAGATTGAGCAGAAAATAGATGGTATATTAAAGGACCACCCTGAACAGGAAAAATTGGTGCAAAAGGTAGATCGTACTCCTGTAGATAATAAGGATCGCTCTGCTAGCCAACATAAAGCAACACATGCAGCAGCTACTCTCGCGAGTGTTGTGGGAGAGGGAGCAGATGTATTTGTTAGCGGAATGCATGCGGCACATGGTAATCTAGTACCCATAACTATAGCAGTAGTTAGTGCTGTTAAAGCTCTCTTGAGCTCTACTCATGAAATTCATAGCCTGGGGGGGGAATTTAATCAGATAGAAAAATTAATCGAGTTACGTGATATCCTCAAAGGGGGAATACATTATAAGGATCTAGCAGAATTAGAACAAATAACGAATCATCATTCTGATGAAGCAAAAGCTTTAACGGCATTAAATAATCAACCACCAGATGAAGTTAATAAAAAAACTACCCTTGAGGAAAGATTCGACTTACAGATGGAAAAAATCAAAGCTGAGAGAGCTGAGATCCAATTAAAACAACAAGAATCTTATAAGAATGCAAAGCCCGATGCAAAGGCACTTCGAGTTGAACGTGCAGCAATAATTGAAACAGTGTTACCGTTCGGTGGTACTACCTCAGGACAAAAAAAAGTAGGTAATAGTACAATTCAACAAGTGATTTCACCACTTTTGCGTCAAAGTTCTGTAGGAGATAAGGCATTAATAAAACAGGCAAAGGAAATAATGAAACCAGTTAACAAAGACTTGAAGGTTGCTCCTTCTTCCTACAATTCAGTAACTTCCTATAACCATCCGGCAGATAAAGCAGCAGAACGTATTCGTTAAAGGTAAGCTCACTAGGTTCTGTGAGCAAAAATGCCTATAAATCTACTCATTACATAGATACTTTCATAGAACCTGGCTTAATGCGTTTTTGCCACTAATAAATAAAAATAAATATTTTTATAATAATGTGAGGAGATTATTTATAGACTTATTACCTATATTAGCATAATATGGTATACTCATTTGCGCATCTGAGTTGTTTTTTTGTTTTATCAAGGATTTGCGTGTCCCATGTACCAGTATGTACTACTTCGCGCGCCTAGTGGTTAAAATAAAATCCAATTCTTGAGATCAAAAGAGTATAATTATTATTATTTTAGTAGTGCAAATGCGTATCTCTTCACAAGAAATTAGCAAAAATCAAGATGATTTTAATTTTTCAGTAGAAAGCGCTAATGAGGAACAATTAAAATCTACCCGAATGAATGCGGATAATATATCCGATGAACTCTTACGCGCAGATCCCGTTAAAGAAGTGCAGGTTAAACAGGGGCCAGCTAAAAAAACGCAGGCGACAGAAATAAACCACGCTGATAAGATAGCAGAAGCCGCTTATAAAGAAGTAACTAAGCCAAAATCAAAAATCCGGCAGGTTTTTTTCAGTATATGGACTACTTGTTCTAATATTTTTACTAAATTTAAGGCCACCAAATTAGGGAAATTTTTAACTAGTACTATTCTGGGGCATTCTATTACTATACTCTTCGCTTCATTAACGCTAGCAGGGCTTTTGGGGCCAGTGGGGCCGCTTGTTTTAACTATTTGTATTACAACCTTAGTAGGGGTAGCGCTAGGAGTCACAGCAGAAACTATTAAAACCAGATCTTTTCGTAAATTAGTAAAAGAGAATAATTTATTAGTCCAGAATAGTGAAAATCTCAGGAAGCAAGAAATTATATTAGAGAAACCGCTTCTGAACTTGAGAGAATTGTTAGAGACAGATTTGTATCTTGCAAGCAAACCCCATCGTAAACCCCCACATGTTATAAGTTATAGTTATGAAATGGGGAAGAATATGTGGAATACGGGGGTAATTTATATTGCGAATATACTGAGTATAAGCGCTAAGATATCTTCGGCAGCTACCGGTAATATTCCAGCCCTTTTGAGCGCAATAGGGAATGGTACAGTAACAATTGGGAATATAGCTTATTCCGGCTATAGCGCTCATCAATTAGCCAACGTATCTATACAATTAAAAAACAATATAAATCTTGCATTGGACAACCAAAATATTGAAAAGTATCAGAACTTACATCAGCTAGAAAGGAAATGTAAGGTACAGCATATTCAAACTGAGGCTTTAATAGCCTTAACAAAAGATGGAGATATTTATGATGTTAAGGAGGTACCAAAGAAATTCCTTAGATATAAGGTAGCCGCTGCTAAATTAATAGAAGATAAAGATTATATGAAATTGAATGAAGAGGGTAAAATTATTAGACTCCAGGAAGAAGCAAGCACAATTCAAGAAAAAGAAATCTTACACTTCATTAAAGACAATAAGAAAAAGGACATGGCCCAAGCACGAGTGTCTCTGCCAGTAACTGGCTGGCTAAAAAGCGTTGGTAAGGATGTACTGAGAGTGCTTAATCCTTTATATGAACCCCCTGAAATAGCGCCGCAGAGTCTATTAACTGTAGCGGCCACTAGTAATCAACAAAATATTCTCATCCAAGAGCCTGCTCCAGAAAGCCGCCCTATTGATATAGCTCTTGCGAATTACCCGCCTGCTGAAAAAGGTGATGCGATCGTAGTAAACGCCACAGCCCCTGCTTCCCTACAACAAGCTACAGTGGTAACTTCTAAGATGGCTGACAAAACTTCCCCACCAGAAGCAAGAAGGGGGAGGGGGGATAATTATAGCGCACAAATCTCTCATACTAAAACAATTGGTAAATCGCACGTAAAGCGTAACCGCGGGCAGTAATATACTCCTCTTTCGATGATTTTGCTGCTAGGCGTGATGGTAGAGCCTATAGATAATAGGCGAGCTATTTGAGCAACGACGCATGCAAATTCATCGAAAGAAGAGTATAGCTATTTCAATAACCTTGGCACTATATAACTATGCATCATTAAACCTTTATCGGTAAGCCTAATATAATTTTTCTTGCCTATATCTACTCTGTAATCAATTAAGCCCAATTTCTGATAATCATTGAGCTTGTCCATATCTAAGATTTCATTTACTTGTTTATCTACTCTTGTTTGGAATACATCTACGCTAATACCTTCTTCAAGGCGTAAGCCCATCATTAGTATTTCTTCCATTATTTCTTGCCTGGATAGAGAGGTAAGAGATTGAATACCGCACCCTTGTTCCTGTACAGCCTGCAACCACTTCTCTGGCTTATGCCACATCATAATACTGTTTATAGTATGACCAGTATCATTAGCCCTCTTTCCCAACTCTACTCCTACTGGTAATTTTGTCGTCGGAACTCGTCTCCGTTCCTCACGCACGTCTATGTACGCTGCGGTACTCGACTTCGCTTCTCCTAAAAATTCTTCAATAGTAGCGAGTTTGGAAAGAGGGCTATTATTCCCGGCATTAATCCTACTATGTGCGCCTGGCCCAATTCCTAAATAATTATTATATTGCCAATATGTCAAATTATGTTTACATTCTTGACCAAGCAGCGCATAGTTAGATATTTCATACCTATTATATCCTTGCGTCTTTAAATAATAATTAGTCCATTCATACATATCTGCTGCGATATCCGTATCAGGTATTGTTAGGTTACCTTCATTAAATAATTTATAAAATAACGTACCTTTTTCAATCATCAGCTGATATAGTGAAATATGGCCTGAGGCAAATTGCATCGCACGACTCAGTTCATTTTGCCAATCTAGTAAGGTTTGATTAGTTCTAGCATAAATCAAATCAAACGATACTTGAGGGAAAAGATTACGAGCTATTTCAATAGTTTCAATTCCTTGCTTGACATCATGCTGTCGACCTAGTGCTTTTAAGTCAGCTTCTATTAGCGACTGCACCCCCACTGACACCCGGTTAATTCCAGCTAAACGAAAATCTTTAAATTTTTTAGATTCGAAAGAGGTAGGATTTGTTTCTATAGTAATTTCCGTCTGCTCATCTATTATAGCTAATTCAGCTATTTTTTGTATTATTCCTTCAACCACATACGGTTTCATCAAGGAAGGGGTGCCGCCCCCAAAAAAGATAGATCTTATGTATTTATTGCTAATAATAGTTTTGAAATATTCAAGCTCGCTAATATAACTTTGCAACCATATATCATGCGCAACTTGTTCAACAACATGGGAATTAAAATCACAATAGGGGCATTTTGAAAGGCAAAAGGGCCAATGAATATATATAGATAGATAATTTTTCATTAGGTTCTGTGAAGGTTTCTATCTAATGGTCGATTTCGTCGTTATTTTTGTTCTCGAATCCTCACATACATTTAGTACACTGCGGTTCTGTGAGCAAAAATGCCTATAAATCTACTCATTACATAGAAATCTTCACAGAACTTAGATCTTGTGGGAAATTCTACTTTTGATAATAGACTTTCTGCATAAGTCTATTATGCGTATTTTGCCATATGCTTTAACATAAACTCTTTCACTTTTTCGAAGGCAGCATTTTCAATTTGTCTGATTCTTTCTTTAGAAATATTATATTCGATACTAAGCATATCAAGAGTAGTAGGCAGATCCTTTAATTTACGTTCCGTCAAGATATGTAGCTCCCGCGGGTTTAATAATTTCATGGCCTGAGCTAATAAATTTTGTTTCTTCACCGAATCTTGCCTGCTAATTAATTTTAATTCTTGATTTAAGCGGGGTTCAGGTAAAAATTCAATTAATTCTCCGCCACTATTCTCACTATTATTAACTAGGTTATTTAAAGATAAATCAGGGCCAGCTAACCTAGAATTCATTTCGCTAACTTCATTTCTGCTAACGCCAAGTTCACTAGCGATTTGAGTAAAATCTTGTTCTGTTACTGCTCTTGAATATATTTTGGTAATTTTTTGTTTAATTTTACCAAGACTAAAAAATAGTTTTTTTTGTGCGGCAGTAGTACCGATCTTAACTAATGACCAAGATTTTAAAACATATTCCTGAATTGCCGCCTTAATCCACCACATAGCATAGGTTGATAAACGAAATCCTAAATCAGGGTTGTATTTTTTTACTGCTTGCATCAACCCTAAATTCCCTTCAGACACTAATTCACTAAGCGGTAGTCCATAGTTTCTATAACTAATTGCTATTTTGGCCACTAGTTTTAAATGACTGGTTACCAGCCTATGAGCAGCTTCCAAATCCTGATTGTCAAGGTAGGATTTTGCAAGTAAAAATTCTTCTTCTGGTGAGAGAGAAGGAATTTTGTTAATCTTTTGCAGATATTGATAAAACCCTGTTTCAGCAGAAATTACTGGCAAACTAGTGTTATTAGACATATAATAACCTATAAAATTTAAGAAACTGATAAAAAAACTAATTGTTAGCTTATAACCCTATATTAGACTTTCTGCATAAGTCAAAAATAGTTAAGGGGTTTTTAGGAAAAACGAAGCTGAGCCGAGCTTCGTGCATGGACGCAGCTGAGGAGCGGCAGCAAGTTTTAATGACAAAATCATCAACTAGATCGACTTATGCAGGAAGTCTAATAAAACTAGTATAACATAGGTTGGAAATATTTTAAATAGGCTTCTTATTATTTATAAGAGAAAAATAGTGTCACCAAAATCTAATAAAAATTTTGCCTTGGCTTTAGCCAGTTTAACTCTTAGTATGATTATGTTAAGCTTTGCAGCTGTCCCCATTTACAATCTATTTTGTAAAATGACCGGCTATGGTGGTACTGTAACTAGAGCAGAAGCCAATACCTATTATCACCGAAAAACTAAAGGAAGTAGGGTAATAAGTATAGAATTTGACGCAAATGTTGATAAAGATTTACCTTGGAAATTTACCCCTAAACAACGTAGAACTACTACCATTCCAGGACATAATACCTTAGTTTTTTATGAAACAGAAAATTTAAGTAGCAAGGATATAATAGGAACTTCCGTTTATAATGTGACCCCTAATAAAGCTGGTAAGTATTTTATAAAAATACATTGCTTTTGCTTTGAGGAACAATTGTTGAAAGCAGGACAAAAAGTGTTAATGCCCGTAACATTTCTTATAGATCCTGACATAGAAAAAGATCCCGAAATGAACGATGTTAATGCTATCACATTATCTTATAGTTTTTTTAAGGTTAGAAATATTGAAAAACTCCTAGAAAATTCAAATAAAGGTTTAAAAAAATAATAAATTAGTATATATAATATGACTATAACAATTCATTCATTAGACGACTTTAAACAAATGCGCGCCGCAGGCAAGCTAGCTGCTGAAACTTTAGACTTGATTACAGAGTATATAAAACCAGGAGTAACTACTAATTATTTAAATGACCTTTGTCATAAGTTTATTATATCTAATAACGCTGTGCCAGCCCCATTAAATTATAATGGCTACCCCAAGTCAATTTGTACTTCTGTAAATCATGTAGTGTGTCACGGTATTCCAAGTGACAAAATTCTGAAGAATGGCGATATAATTAATGTGGATGTCACGGTAATTGTAAACGGATGGCATGGTGATACTAGTCGAATGTATTATGTTGGTGATGCTAGTATTAAAGCCAAACGCCTAATACAAGTTACTTATGATGCAATGATGATTGGCATTGAATACGTCAAGCCTGGCGTGCATCTAGGTACTATAGGAAATGCTATCCAAGCTTATGTAGAAAAGCATAATTACTCGGTGGTAAGAGATTATACGGGGCATGGCATAGGCAGGATATTCCATACCGATCCTTCAGTTTTACATTATGGTAAAGTAGGAACTGGTCCTATATTAGAAGAAGGTATGTTTTTTACTATTGAACCAATGGTAAATAGCGGACATTACGCTACTAATTTAAGTAAATTAGACGGCTGGACAGTCACGACAAAGGATAAATCTTTATCTTCCCAGTTCGAACATACTTTAGGAGTGACTAAAGATGGTTTTGAAATTTTTACTTTATCCCCAAAAAAATTAATGTATCCGCCTTATAAACTATAATCATGCAAGATAATATCCCCCATTATATGGGACATAGACAACGTTTAAAACAACGCCTCACTTACTGTGCAGAAAATCTTCTAGATTATGAACTACTGGAACTAATATTATTCTTAGTTATACCGCGCAGAGATGTAAAGCCCTTGGCAAAAGAATTACTGCAGAAATTTGGGGATTTTTCTGGTTTATTAAATTCCAATAAAGAAAAATTACTTAGTGTGAAAGGAACTAATGAAAATTTATATATAAATTTTATTATCTTGCGCGAATTAATTAATAGGATGCTAAAGCAAAAAGTAATAAAGCAAAATATTATTAGTTCTTGGAGCGTTCTAATAGACTACCTAAAAATCGCAATGGGTGGTCTGCAATTAGAACAATTTAGAGTTTTATTCTTGAATAAAAAAAATATTTTACTTGCTGATGAGATTTTAAGCCATGGTACCATAGATCAAGCCGCCGTCTACCCTCGTGAAATCGTTAAAAGAGCTTTATTTAATGAAGCAAGTGCTATTATATTAGTACATAACCACCCAAGTGGTAATAGTAAGCCCTCAAATACCGATATTGTCCTCACAAATACAATAGTCAAAACCTGCTCTAATATGAATATCACTGTTCACGATCACGTCATCATTGCTGGTAATGAATATTTTAGTTTTAAATCGAATATGTTATTGTGAATACATCTTTACTTCTTCCCCTTTAATAGATTAACATATTAACATATGCTAATCTTTATTAAATTATGCTTCAAAATATTATGAAAAGTGATGAGCAAACCTTAGAGGAACTCGAAGCACAATATCAGAAAGTCACTGATGTGTTACAGGATTTTATTGATAATGAAGATGAATGTAGAATGGTGCAGTATAGAGAAAGATCAGATCTTAAATCAAAAGGATTACCTCTCCACTTCGCAAAACATAGCGGAAATTCACAACAGATGTATTATGGTTATCTGGCATTGTTAAATGCTGCTAACATTCTTATTGATACCCACCCCAATAATACCACCCCAAGAACTGCTCAAGAGAAAGCTTTAAGGGCACAAACTTTTTCTCACGCAGCTATAACTCTCAAATATATGGCAGAACTGGCCTACGATTTTCAGCCCAAAACTAATAACGAAAAATTTGAAGATGGTGCAGTACAAGCACGTATTGAAAATACTAAAGAGACGGTAAATAATATATATAAAAAAGAAGGTAGAGTTTACCTTCCAACATCTCTCTTAAAAAAAAAGAAGAGAAGGCATCGCCTAGTAACAAAACTTTCTCAAGAAAATAACAATTATTATATTACTAAATTTAATGCAGGAGGAAGGGAAAATATTACTGACGCTATTAAGAGCATTGCCGGTTTCCTGCAATTTACTGATGATGGTATGCCTATAATATATGATACGGTGAAGTACCGAGTTGAAGTAGACGATATACCAGAATTTATTAATTTCATTATCGCAAATAACTATACCAACAAAATAAGCTGTTCTCAAAAGACCGTTAGTGAGCTCAAGAAAAAAGAACAACAATTGTCACAAAGGTTAAACAATATAATCCATAAAGAAGAAGGCAGTAACCAAAGAATTGGTAATTGCTCTACACGCTCTATTAGAATAGCATTGCGTAATATGCTGCTGCCAAGTGATTTTCGTCAAGTTTTTGATATTATTACTACTATAAATTATGAAGAGATTTTGTCAGCCTTAAAGAGTTATCAGCAAGAATTGGACCAAAAATTAGGTACAGCTCAAGATCACCCCTCTACTCCCCACATATTTCCCCCTAACTTATCTACTCAAGAGAATAGAATTGACTATTTAATACAAGCGATTAACCAACAGGTTAATCATCTATTAAAATTTCCGCTAGATACTAACCACCTTAACAAGATAGAACAAGACAACTACTTATACTTAAGGTTAACCAGGTGCTATGATAATAAACCCGCAATATATCACCTTCTAGCTCAAAATATAGCGAAAGATTTAGTAAGGAGAAAAATTATTATTAAAGATGAACCCACTGGAAATCCTTTTTATCCTTTAGATTCTCAAGGAAAACCACTACTACAGAACCAGTTATTACCTTGGATTGGATGCCCGCATGAGGGTAATACCCTCGAGCGGTTAGATATGATTTGTCAATATTGTGCTTATATATGTACGAATACGGATTCAGCAGCAGAAAGCCCCCTTACTGCAGAACTAAACACAAAGGTGGAATATATAATCAAAAAAGCTCTTCAGACAAAGTACCATAATCTTCTAGCAGGAGATAATATGGTGATCACAACAAGTTTAGCTAACAACGCTATTAAATATGTTACAGCAATTTTAAAACAAGCAAAAAAAGAGGGACATGTTGTTTTTGTAGAACAACAACATGTCCCAGATAAGCTAGCTATAGTTGATCCTAAGTATATAGGAGACAATAAAGAAAAATTTGTCCAAGAGATAGCTAGTTCATTGCCTGATCCTGCACCTTCCTATGTATTTTATTTAGAACGACTGCGTAAAACAATTGCTACTGTTAACCCCATAATTAGTGGTATTAAAGAGGCAGTTTCTACTGCTAAAGATGCATCTAGTGCTATTAAAAACGTAATGATTACTGGAGAAAGTGCAATTGCTACTGCTGAAGCTGCTAAACTTAATTATTTATTATCCAAAATAAAATTACCCAAAAAAAAGATACAAGTTACTCCAGATCCTAAAGCAAGAGATATAATGCTTGCTCAACATATAGAAAGAAAACAAATTCTACTTGCAGAACTTAGGAATGAAATGGGACACAAAGTATATGAGAAATCATTGGCCACAGACCATGAACGCTCCATAACCGCTGAAAAAGAGGAAGAACAAATAAGGAAGGAAACGCAAAAGCCTACTGTTGCCCCCATCGCGTAAATCTGAGTTTGTCCCGCTTTTAATTGCAAAGTCGTTGGCTCAAGGTAATAATACTACTAACCTTAGCACTAAATCTAAATTCACCTCTAAATATCTTCAAGAAAAATTAGATAAAAAAGGTAAAGTCCCTCAGTTATAGTTATTACATAAATAATTCATCCTGTCATACTCCCATAAATTGCTGAAGCAAGATAAAATCTTCAGAGAGCAGGTGAAAAATTTTAGGTAAATATATCTTAGCGATGAAATTATTATCGGGGTTAACTTTAAGGAATAAAATTAACTGGATACTTGGCTGTTTTGAAGAATTGGCTCCGCAAAACTGCAGAGAATTCGCGTGCTCATGTAGTACCTCTACCCTGTACACGCTCACCCCTTGTTTTACGCTCCCATTTGGAGGATCATTCGAGTATATATTAGGAGAACTGGTAAGATTCGGTATTATGGCATTATTATGTTGACCCTTCACATGGATAGCTGACTCCTGCGCTTCCTGCGGAGCGCGGCTTTTAAGCAACTTAACTATTGTCTCTAACTCGGCATGATTTTGGGGGTAAAGCTTGATCTCGGAGTGATTGGCATTTATTATCTCATCTATGGTGGTAAAACTCTTAGCAATTAATCTTACTCCTCCTGCATCTTTAAATAAATCACAATGAGCAATAACTACGCTCTGAACATCTAGCAAATGGACAAAAGACTTGAGCACTTCTTCACTATAAATAGTTACTTCAAAAATACCAAACTGATCCGATAATTGTAAAGTTATGAATCGGCCCCGCCCTGACATGCGTGAATCTTTCTTTTGTATTATACCAGCAATTTTTATTTGCTTCGAACCATGCGGTATATCTCCCAGAAAATATAAAGAAGTTAAAACATTAAGCCGTGATAATAAATCATGATATTTTGCTAACGGATGCAGAGTAAGAAATAAGCCTAATACTTCAAATTCATGTAAGGAGAGGTCCCTATTATCCATATCGCTTACTTCAACTAATATTTGCTCGCTTGCGGTATTAACTTTAATTAAGCTAAATTGATTAGAAATTTTTTCAGCATGGTAAGAAGAAGCATAAGCTAGTAGCTTAGGTATGCTTAAAAGCAATTGATTACGGTTATTATTTAATTGATCAAAACCCCCAGCTTTAATAAGATTTTCTAATAATTTTCTATTGATAGATTTAAGGGGTAGACGTTCCATAAAATCTATAATACTTTTAAATTTACCATTTTTTTCTCTGTCTGTTTCTAATATTTTACTAAAATTAAGAGTAACGCTTTTAATGCCAGCCAGCGCGTAAACTATAGATTTTTTATCACTATAAATAATATTAAAATGTCCGGTAGAAAGGTTAACATTAGGAGCAATAATAGGAATATTATTATTTTTAGCTTCTTGAATAAATAAATTTATTTTATCATGATTATTTAATTCTAAGTTCAAATAGGCTACTAAAAATTCAGTGAGAAAATTTGCTTTAAGATAAGCTGTCTGGTAAGATATGACCCCATAAGCGGATGCATGGGCTTTATTAAAGCCATAGCCAGCAAATTTAGCTACCGTTGCGAAAATAGTTTGAGCTTGCTGGCGCGAGATGTTATTTTTCATAGCCCCGCTAACAAAAATCTCTTCTTGCTGTTCCATCTCAGATTTTATTTTTTTCCCCATCGCTCTACGTAGTAAGTCGGCACCCCCTAATGTATAATTAGCGATTACTTTTGCAATTTCTAACACCTGTTCTTGATATATTACTACCCCGTGAGTTTCTTCTAAAATGGGAGTAAGCATTTCATGTAGGTAATCTGGTTGTTGGAGCCCATGCTTACAGGCGATATAGGTAGGTATATTATCCATGGGGCCCGGCCTATACAATGCGCCAAGCGCTATGATATCTTGAATAGAATCAGGCTTAAGGCGCCTTAAAGCTGATTCCATTCCTGGGCTTTCAAATTGGAACACCCCTACCGTTTTACCTTCGCAGAGCAATTCATAAGTTTTGTGATCATCAAATAAGCTATTACTAAAATCAACATCTATATTCTGCTTTTTTAGTAATTCTAAACATTTGGTGATGACGGTAAGAGTTTGTAAGCCTAGAAAATCAAATTTAACTAAGCCAGCTATTTCTGCATATTTCATTGAATATTGTACTATCAACATTTCAGAATTCTGATCTTTATAGATAGGTACTATCTCTACTAAATCTTTACCTGCTATAACAATTCCTGCGGCGTGAGTCGAGGCATGCCTATTAAGCCCTTCTAATACTAAAGAAGTTTCCAATACTTGTTTTATTAATTCTTCCTGTCCTTCTAAATTATATAAACCTTTACCCCGCGCAGCAAAGCCCAATTCCTTTACTTCTTGTATAGCTTGCTTTAAGGTCACAGGAGTAACTGCGTTAAAGGGAATAAGTTCAGTTAGGTTTTCTGCATATTTGTAAGGCAAACCTAGGACCCTTGATACATCTTTGATAACCGCCTTTGCTTGCATTTTACCAAAAGTAATAATTTGGCCAACTTTATTATCTCCATATTTAGAACGAACATAATTAATCACTTCTTCTCTTCGTTCTTGGCAAAAATCAATATCAAAATCCGGCATTGAGATGCGTTCAGGATTTAAAAAACGCTCAAATAATAGCCCAAATTTTAAAGGATCAAGGTCAGTGATTAACAGACTCCAAGCAACTACAGATCCGGCTCCTGATCCTCTACCCGGTCCTACCATGATTCCTTGCTTCTTACACCATTTGATAAAATCAGATACGATTAGGAAATAACCAGAAAAATCCATACCGCAAATTATATTTAACTCATAATTTAAACGCTCTAAATATTGCGCGGTAATAAGCTCATGTTGATCGCATGGAGTATTTTCCCATTTAAATTTAGTGTTTAGCCTTGCTAATAATCCTGCTTGAGCCTCTTTTTTGATTAAATCTATCTCATTAATATCTTGATGAGTAAAGTTTGGTAACATTGCTGGATTAGGATGAGCCATAAAATGGCATCTCTGAGCTAAGTGGACAGTATTTTCTATCGCTTGTGGCAGATCCTTAAAAAGCTCGCACATCTCCTTGGGCGATTTGAAGTAACATCCAGTACTGGCTCTTTTACGATCATCTACCTCTTTATTTACTCCGGCTGCTATACATAATAAAACATCATGAGCATCATGCATATTAATGCTACTGAATAATACTTTATTAGTTGCAACTAAGGGAATCGCCAGGTCACTTGCTAGCTTTATATAATTTTCTTCTATCGCTTGTTCTGTAGCTAAATTATGCCTCATAATTTCGAAGTAAAAACGATCACCAAAAATGCTTTGCAGCTTAGTAGCCCAATAAATTGCCAATTCATTTTTTTTAGCAAGCAGATTTTTGCCAACTAACCCTTCAGTATAACCAGATAAAATGATTAAACCTGCATTGTATTTTATTAAATCCTCAAAAGTAATATGGTTGCAAATTTTACGATCATTTTTAGTAAAACTATCGCTAACCAGCTGTAGAAGATTTTTATACCCAATTTCATCTTTAGCGATTAATAAAATTTCACAAAACTCACTTTCGGCATATATAAGGTTTACAAGAGCTCCATTTATAGCCTGCACTCCAGCTTTAGCGCTATTTAAAGCAAATTCTAAAGATCCAAACAGGTTACCTCTATCAGTCAAACAAATTGCTGGCATTTTATGTTTGCAAGCTAGTTCCACTATTCTCTCAATAGTAAGAGCGCTTTCAAGAAATGAATACGAGCTTTGGGTTCTTAAATGAACAAAATCAAATGACATATTAGTATTAACCATTTATATTTTCTTAAATTCGACCTCCTGTATCCGTCAAAAATAATAGAGGGGTCTAATGAAATAACAATTCTTGAAGTACGAGCAGTATATATTTCAGCCCTGACCAATACAATGATACTTATATCCTATGGAACTTAACTGATCTGCATCTAAAATATTGCGAAGGTCAATAATTATCGGGTTTTTAGTTTGAGACTTTATAGTTTCCCAAGGTAGAGCTTTAAATTCTGCCCATTCAGTAGTAATTAATATTAGATCGCTATTTTGACATGCGCTAAGCGCTGTTGTTGCATAAAATATATTATTATAATTTAAAGCTTCTAGATATTTTTTAGTATGCAGCATACCCATAGGATCAAATGCCTGAATGATTGCTTCTCGATCAAGCAAGATTTGAATAATTTTAATCGCTGCACTATTTCTAATATCGTCAGTACCGGCCTTAAAAGTTAACCCTAAGACAGCTATTGTCTTATTACTAAAATTTATTTCGGAGGGCAAATTATATTTGTTTGCTTCAGCTTGTTGTTGCTCCAAATATAAGGTAGAAGCGAGCTGCGAACGAGGACTAATGTCAATAGGCTCTGAAATAGAGCAGTTATTTAGGATATAGTAAATTTTGTTAACCATATCATAGGGTCTTTGATTATTACTACTGATAACCGCATCAATAATTTGACACTCTGTATAAAAAGTTTTAGCCACTTGCGCAAGGGCTAGAAGATCTTTAGGAAAGCATGAACCCCCAAAACCGGGTCCGGCATTTAAAAATTCTTCCCCTATCCTTTTATCCAGTCCCATCGCCAAAGTAAGATCTTTTATATTCGCCCCAGTTTGTTCGCATAAATTTGCCATTTCATTAGTAAAAGCAATTTTTGTTGCTAAAAAAGAGTTAGAGGCATATTTTGCTAGCTCTGCAGTTACCAAATCGGTACACACCATTCTTATTTCCTTAGTAATTAAAGGCAGATAAATTTCTCTGAGTAAATCTTCAGCAATTTTGCTATTGGTACCAATTAAGATTCTATCGGGATTTAAAAAATCATCTACCGCACTACCTTCTCTTAAAAATTCTGGATTGGATGCAACAGGAAAGTGCAGATTTTTTGCGTGTAGGTAGGTAATAATTTGATTGCATGTGGTAGGAGGTACTGTCGATTTAATAACAATTAGGCATTCCTTGTTAATCCAGCTACTAAGATTATCTATAGCGGCAAAAATATATTGTAAATCTGCTGCCCCTGATGGAAGAGAAGGTGTTCCTACAGTAATAAATACTACATTAGAGTCTTCTAAGGTGGCGCTATAGGTATCTAGAAACTGTAATTGACCAGATTCTAGTAAGGGAGTTAAATACTGTTCTAGCTTTGGTTCATAAATTGGTAATATATTTTTTTTGAGTTGAGCAATTTTTTGCGTATCGGTATCTAAACAACTCACATTATGTCCAAGATAGCTCATCATTATCCCTGATACTAACCCTACATAACCAGTACCGATAAAAGTAATATTCATAAATAAATTAACCTAAAAGAAACTCAGCTCTGGGGCATATCAATCTATAATTTCTAATTTATATAAATTCTTTATTTAAAATGAAAAAATTATAATTGATACTATAACTTGTGCAACAATTTTGATATGTTAGACTGCTTTAACAGTAGACTTCCTGCATAAGTCAATCTAGTCGGTAATTTTATCGTCGAAACGTGGCTTCCCGCGCCCTAGGCTTGGTTTTGTTTTTTCTACAAATTCTGAAGCACGACTTCGTCTTATGCAGGAACTCTAATGAAGTTACTAAAAAATATACTGCTCGTCTTTCAAAAATTGTTTTTTTATTTTATCATGGACTCACGTGTTCACGTACTGGCATGTACGCTGCGCGCGCTCGCCATTTAAAATAAAATCCAATTCTTGAAGTACGAGCAGTATAGTTAGTAACTTAATAAACAAGCCCTCTAATTAACTTTACCTGCGCGATAACAACCTTTATCTTTATAGTAAGTTGACTTAATTAAAATAATATATAATTGTTTAAAATTAAATAGTAAAATGGTTGGAATCAAAAAATTTTTTATCGGTTTAAGTGTAGTAGTTTGTATCACTATTTTAGTTTTATATTTATTGATATTGGGGGCCAGTAGAGGCTATTTTGATAAGCCAATAAAGAAGGGAATAGAAACTTATTTAAATTATAAAAATGCTCAAATAAAAATTGGTAATTTGCAAATAAGAAATAATATTCTATCAATTGACAAAATTTTTATGGATTTAACCCATAATACTAAGGGGGAAATTACTAACTTTAATATTAATTTTGTTATTAGTAATCTAATGAGTAATCTTATAGTCACGAATATTATTAGTATGGATAGTTTCACTGTCATTTCTGAAGATAATCAACCTATAATAGAGACGGTTATCTCCGCTAAGCACATAATAGAGCCTTTTAAAAATAATACTGAAACAGAAATAAATCTCTCCCCGATTAAAAACGTTGCGCTACTTGATTCATATGGTAAGTACCTGTCAGATGGGGCAGGAGTTTGTACTTATACAAATAAGACTGATACAATCCCACAAAAATCACTAGACTGTAAATTGACTTTTAGCAATCAAGCTAACTTTCTATTAAAAGGTAAAATTCATAATAACATAGTTGAAGCGCAAGCTGATATTAATAATATTCCTATAATAATTTATAAAATTGGAGAAAAATTTCTTGCCGATAATGAAATAGTTTTATTCTTACAACAATATATTAAGGGCGGCTACATTAGAACAGGGGAGCTTAATTTAAATTTTGATAATAATGCTTTAACACCACACATTCCGGAAAACGCAATAAATGGTAAATTACACATTATAGATTTGGAATATAAGTATGACCCGGACTATCCCGCTCTTAAGAAGGTGGATACTGATGTCAAGGTAGCCGGATCAAAAGTTGACTTTGTGGTAAACCAAGCCTACAGTAGTGATACCCTTCTTTCTGGGTTAATAACTTTGGAATGGAAAGGAATGGAAGATTCATATTTTACTGTCAACGCTAATGCTAAGGGGGAGGCGATAGATTTAATTGACTTTATCCCTGCTGAAGATTATAAAAAAGCAAAAAGCCAAGGGATAGATCTTAAAAAGGTTACAGGGCAGGCTAATTCTAAAATTGAAATATCTATTCCCATTAATCCCCAGATCAAAAATACCTATAATATCTCTACTGTGATTACTAATGCTAATCTTACCGCCTTTGATAACAATATCATATTAAAAAATGCTAAAATGACTGGCTCATTTAACGGAGATAAAATAGTAGTAGCTGGGGTAGGAAAAATTAACAATAATAATAGTAATTTTGTGTATCAGCACAATATTATTAGTAATAAAAAAGATAATTACGACAAGATATTAAGTATTAAAGCCACCGTTCCGGGAAATAATCAACAATTTGGAATAATAAAATTACTTGGTGGTAGTACCATTCTAGATTTTGAATATAAGACACAAAATAATGGAGAATCTATAATTTCTGCCAACGCAAATCTAAAAAATTTAGAATTTTATATTGATAAAATTTCTATCCATAAAACTCGCGGGAAGGAAGCCAAATTAACTTTGTTAGGAAACTTAGAAAATAATTTAAAGGACGGCCTGCATTTTGATCTTGTCGGTGAAAACAATTTAAAAATTACTGCTCAAGTTAAACTGCC
Source organism: Candidatus Tisiphia endosymbiont of Beris chalybata (assembly GCF_964026555.1). Taxonomy (NCBI): domain Bacteria; kingdom Pseudomonadati; phylum Pseudomonadota; class Alphaproteobacteria; order Rickettsiales; family Rickettsiaceae; genus Candidatus Tisiphia; species Candidatus Tisiphia endosymbiont of Beris chalybata. The sequence continues at coordinate 782,957 of NZ_OZ032159.1, forward strand.
CAACAATAAATATGATATTACTTTGCCAGTCATTAGTTACGGAAGTACTAATTTAACCGGTAGATTGCTATTAGATAAAGATAATTTAAACGCAGAAATTCAGGGTAAGCAATTGGATTTGTCTAATTCTAATATGATGCAATTTTTAGAAAAAGCTGCAGACACCAAAAATATTCATTTGAAAGTGGGGATAGAAAAAATTCGACTACAAAATAATATATGGCTTAATGATTTCAATCTACAAATTGACTGTGATAAAACGAAGTGCTTCTCGGGCTCCTTATTCGCCAAAATTGGATCTAAAACTTTGAAAATGTTACTTACCGATAAACAAGATAAAGAGCAATGGTTCATTAGTTGTAATAATGCAGGTGCTCTATTAAAAGGTATAGGGATGTATAATAATATGAAAACTGGCACAGTAAATTTGAATCTTGAAACCAAGAGACAAGAAGTTAAAAAAGGTGAAATAATACCCATTTTAAACGGGACATTTAATATAAAGCAGTTTATTATTACCGATATGTCTTTTCTTACTAGAATAGTATCTTTTGTTTCGTTTCCTGGCTTTATGAGTTTTATATTAAACAATAAAGATATTATGTTTACTAATATGCAGGGGCAGTTTAGTTATATAGGCAATACTGTTAAAATCTCTAATAGTGCAGCTGAAGGTCCATTTTTTGATTTTACAATGCAAGGGGTAATTGACACTGATAGGCGCCAAATCAAACTTAAAGGAAACGTTATACCATCATTCTTTTTTATGAGTAACATTATCACCAAAATTCCAATCATTGGCAAAATATTTTCTAAGGTAGCGCCTTACTCTATTGCGCTGGAATATAAGGAATAAGTGTTTATAAATATGCAGCAAAATGTTCTTACCTCTTCTGCTATTGATCCTTACCTTGATCTTGAGCAGGCAATTTTACGAATTAAAACAGAAAAAAATGCAGTAATTTTTGCTCATTACTATCAAGATTCTGAGATTCAAGATATTGCAGATTTTATTGGAGATTCATTAGAATTGTCTAAGAAAGCTTCTATGACTTCAGCTGATATAATAGTTTTTTGTGGGGTGAAGTTTATGGCAGAAGTTGCTTACATCCTTAATCCTCATAAGAAAGTCTTGCTCCCAGATTTGAATGCGGGCTGTTCGCTAGAAGAATCCTGTCGTCCTGAAGATTTTGCTAAGTTCAGGAGAGAAAATCCGGGATATATTGCTATAACTTATATTAATTGCTCTGCTGAGGTAAAAGCCTTATCTGATATTATAGTGACCTCCTCTAGTGCAGAAAAAATAATTAATGCTATACCACAAGAGCAGCCTATCCTTTTTGCGCCTGATAAACATTTAGGAAATTACCTAATAAAAAAGACAAACAGGCCAATGAAATTATGGAATGGTTCATGTATTGTTCATGAGAATTTTTCGGAAAGAGAGTTAATTAAGCTGCGTACAAGTAGCCCTTTAGCTCAAATTATTGCGCACCCGGAGTGCCCAGATACTTTACTAAGCTATGCAGATTACATAGGGTCTACCTCTGCGCTACTTAAATATGTAGCAGCCAATAACGGGATCGAATTTATTGTGCTTACCGAACCAGGGATTATTCATCAAATGCAAATGCAAAGCCCAGATAGCAAATTTTATGAAGTACCTTCTATTAATCAAGCTGGTTGTAGTAGTTGTAGTAATTGTCCTCATATGAAGCTTAATACTCTGGAGAAGTTATATCTTTGTATGGTTAACGAATATCCGGAAATTAAATTAGAGAGAGATATAGTAATTAAAGCCAGGAGATCTTTAGATAGAATGTTAGAATTAAGTAAATAGGCTGCTTACATAATTAGTACTTAGGTTAAGCTTGCAAGAATTGGTTAAAACTATTACTATACTCAATGGATTTCAAGAGTTGGATTTTATTATGAGGGGTGAGCGCGCGGAGCGTACAACTAAGTACGTAAGCACGCGAAACTTTGATAAAATAGACCTCTTGCATAACCTAAAGATAATTGAAGAATTTTTAGGAGAAACGAAGTCGAGTACCGCAACGTACATAGACGTACGTGAGGAACAGAGAGGAGTTTCGACGACAAAATTACCAATTAGATTAGGTTATGCAAGAGGTCTAATGAAAAAACAACTCTTGAAAGGCGAAGAGTATATGTGAATAAATATAACGTAAGGTTAATTATGTCGAAAACAAGGCAGGAAATTTATAATAATAGGCCTCTTTCTCCTCATTTAACGATATATAAAAAACAGATTAGTTCAGTTTTGTCTATCTTTCACCGTATCACAGGAATAGGATTATTTGTGAGCCTAGCTGTATTAGTATGGTATTTTATTATCCTAGCCTTTAATCAATTTAGCTCTGAATATGTACAATATTTCAAAGGTAGTTTGTTTAAAGTAGCTTTAATAGGGGTCAGTTTTGCTTGGTTTTATCACTTATGTAATGGTATACGTCATTTAATTTGGGATAGCGGATATTGTTTTTCAATTAAAGCTATTAATTTGACGGGCTGGCTGGTAGTAATATGCTCATTATTGATGACATTAATTTTTGGCCTAATAATAGTTTTATAGTTTGGGAAAGTAATGATAGATAATTTAAGAACAGACTTGACAAAAGCTAAAGGGGAAGGAGCAGCAAAAAGTGGTGCTAGCCATTGGTGGTATCAAAGAATAACTGCTCTTATTTTACTGCTTTGTTCTATCTGGCTAATATTTTTTATAAAAAATATTATTAACAAGGATTTAACTTCTGTTATTATAATTTTACAAAAACCTTATAATATTATCGTACTAGGAGTCTTGGTGATTACCTCTCTGTATCATTCAATGCTTGGAATGCGGGTTATAATTGAAGACTATATCCATTGTGTAAAACTGCGTATTGGATTGATTATCTCTCTGCAGATATTTTGTATTATAACGTCAGCCTCATTCATAGTAGCATTATTTTATACTATGATTATAGCTGAACAATAGACTTTTTTCGAAACTCTACTTCTGCTGGTAATTTGTACGTCGATTCGGTGCTCAAATCCTCACGTACTGACATGTACGCTGCGGTTTTGTGCTCCGAGTCTTCTTCAAATTCCCTACCAGAAGCGAGTTTGGAAAAAAGTCCAATTTACTAGCTGAAAAATTACTAATAAACGTTAATATAGAATAAGGACTTTATTAATTCTTATCCAAACTATATAGCTATAAGGAACATATTCAATGCCAAAGTCTTATAATATTATTCACCATGAGTTTGATGTAGTAGTAGTTGGAGCAGGAGGCGCAGGACTAAGAGCTGCCTTTGGCATGGCAAAAGAAGGGCTGCGTACAGCGTGTATCAGTAAGGTTTTTCCCACAAGAAGCCATACGGTGGCAGCACAAGGAGGTATTAGTGCTGCTCTTGGGAATATGGGAGAAGACAACTGGCGTTGGCATATGTATGACACTGTTAAAGGGTCGGATTGGCTAGGAGACCAAGATGCAATCGAGTATATGTGCAAACATGCAGTAGCATCAGTGCTTGAACTTGAACATTATGGGGTACCTTTCTCCCGCACCGAAGAAGGGAAAATTTATCAACGCCCATTTGGAGGAATGACCACCAACTATGGAAAAGGTAAAGCGGCGCAAAGAACTTGTGCTGCAGCAGATCGTACAGGGCATGCAATATTGCATACTTTATATCAGCAGGCTTTAAAAAATAAAGCTCAATTCTTCGTTGAGTATTTTGCTCTTGATTTATTAATGGATGATGGAGAATGTAGAGGAGTAGTAGCTTGGAATTTAGATGATGGCAGCCTTCATTGTTTTCATGCACATATAGTAGTCTTAGCTACTGGCGGGTATGGTAAAGCTTATTTTTCTGCTACCAGTGCCCATACATGTACAGGTGATGGAGGGGGCATGGCTGTAAGAAGTTCTATTGCATTGCAAGACATGGAATTTGTTCAGTTTCATCCCACCGGTATATATGGTTCTGGTTGTTTAATAACAGAAGGGGCAAGAGGAGAAGGGGGATATTTAGTCAATTCTAACGGTGAGCGGTTTATGGAAAGATATGCGCCAGCTGCCAAAGATCTTGCTTCTAGAGATATAGTATCCAGAGCTATTACTATGGAAATCAGAGAAGGTAGAGGCGTTGGTGAACATAAAGACCATGTGTTCTTACATTTAAATCATTTACCTCCGGAAATTCTGCATGAACGTTTACCGGGTATTTCAGAAACGGCAAAGATTTTTGCGGGTATTGATGTAAATACTCAGCCAATACCAATATTACCAACAGTACATTATAATATGGGTGGTATACCGACAAATTATCATGGGCAAGTTCTTAATAAAGATAAAATTATCCCAGGTCTAATGTCAATAGGAGAGGCTGCTTGCGTATCTGTACATGGAGCAAATCGTTTAGGCTCTAATTCTTTATTGGATTTAATAGTATTTGGTAGAGCCGCGGCTTTAAAAGCTGCAGAAATTATTAAAGCTGAGACGCCACATAAAGCTTTACCGCCATTTATATTAGATAAAATAATTAGTAGATTTGATAATATACGTGATAGCAAGGGTGATATGCCAGTAGCTGTTTTAAGATTAAAAATGCAACGGATTATGCAGAACCATGCCTCGGTGTTTAGAACTCAAGAAGTATTAGATGAAGGAATAGAGTTAATTAATCAAGCACGAAAAGAGTATACTAACCTACAGGTAAATGATAAATCTTTAATATGGAATAGTGATTTAGTTGAAGCATTAGAATTATCTAATTTGTTAGATCAGGCGCTTATCACTATATATTCCGCAGCTAATAGAACAGAAAGCAGAGGAGCCCACTCTCGAGAAGATTATCCTGAGCGTAACGATCAAGAATGGATTAAACATACATTAGCTGTAATTGATGAGCAGGGAAAGGTAATATTGGATTATAAACCTGTCACTCTCACAACTTTGTCTAACGAAGTAGAGGCCATTCCGCCTGCTAAAAGAGTTTATTAAAGTGCAGTCTATACTCCTCTTGCGATGATTTTGCTGCTAGGCATGATGGTAGAGCCTATCGTCTACCAACTCTTCAGGTGCGAACAGTATATATAGAATTCTCTCATACCAAGTTGCTTTCAAGACAGTAGTAGGAGTATGAGTGGTGAGGCGCGCGGAACCTAGTAGATCTAGGTGAGCACGACGAATCCCGAAATACGACGACCTAATGTGAAGAAAGCAACTTGGTATTACTTAACCCTTTGCACTTGAGGTATTATTAATGTGTTATCAATAAGATTATGTCAGGCTTTAAATGAAAAAATATCTCATGATTTTGCGGGATTAATGGGGGCAATAGATAATAGTATGCGTTTAATACAATCTAAAGAGTATCAAGACAAAGCTATTACATTAGTGCAGAGTAGTATAGGTAAGCTTATAGGTCGCTTACAGTTTTATCGCCATTTATATTCTATCCCTTGTGATAACAGCAATATAGAGATTGGAGAAATTAATAAATTAAGCATCAATTTTTTAAAATTAAAAAATAACAATATTAAATTAACATTTCAAGGGTTTACAACTACCCCTATAAAAGATAGTATCAGTAAAATGATTATGTGCCTAATTTTTATAGCAACAGATAGCTTAAAAAAAGAAGGTATGATACTAGTTAACTTGGAAGTAGCAAGTAATAATTCCTTTGTGATCAAAGTGATTGTTACAGATAAACAACTGAGATTTGATGAGAATAAAAATGATATTCTGCTTGGAAAAGGCGATGCTCAGAATATTAACACCGACAATATTCATGAATATTACACTTATTATTTGACTACCGAGTGTGGATATAAATTAGAAATTAACCCCACCCTGGGCTCTATAGAATATATCCTGCAGGATAAAAATAATTGAATTATAAAGTATACTCTATGAATTTCAAGAGCCCTCATTTTATTATAAGGGGTAAGAAATCTTGATTTTGAGGGTGCAGGCGCATGCCAATCTTTGAAGTTCACCGTGTATATATACTGCTCGTACTTCAAGAATTGGATTTTATTTTAAATGGCGAGCGCGCGGAGCGTACATGCCAGTACGTAAGCATGTGAGTCCATGATAAAATAAAAAAAACAATTTTTGAAAGACGAGTAGTATATAGAAATTAGTTAACAGATATATTAAGATAGGTTATGACAAATTATCGAATAGAAACCGATTCCTTAGGAGAAGTCAAAATAGAGGAACAATTTTATTGGGGTGCACAAACTCAAAGATCTCTTGAGAATTTTAGGATAGGAAATCAACAAATGCCTATTCAGTTAATTAAGGCTCTAGCTATTTTGAAAAAATGTGCCGCCGCAGTGAATAGAGAATTAGGAAATTTGAAGCTAGAAATAGCAGAATCAATAGATAAGGCTACCTCTAGGGTATTAGAGGGAGAATTTGATAATCAGTTTCCTTTAGCAGTATGGCAAACAGGATCTGGCACTCAAACTAATATGAATATGAATGAAGTAATTGCCTCTATTGCTAATGAACATTTAACAGGCACGAAAGGGGGGAAAAATCCTGTGCACCCTAACGACCATGTTAATATGGGCCAATCCTCTAATGACTCCTTTCCTACAGCTATGCATATAGCAACTGTAATTGCCACTAAGAAGCAATTAATTCCTGCCTTAATATTATTACAATTAGAGCTGGAGAAAAAAGTTAAAGCTTGGGGGCAAATAATAAAAATAGGGCGAACTCATTTACAAGATGCAACTCCGTTAACCTTAGGCCAAGAATTTTCGGGATATGTTACCCAAATTACCTATTCAATAGAAAGAGTTGAAGAATCGCTGAAAAAAATATATTATTTAGCACAAGGAGGCACTGCCGTAGGAACTGGCATTAATTGTCATAAAGAGTTTGCAGTAAAATTTGCTAATAAAGTAGCGTTATATACAGATTATCCCTTTAAGACTGCTATTAATAAATTCGAGGCCATAGCAGCTCATGATGCTTTAGTTGAATTTTCAGGAACTTTAAACACTATAGCTGTAAGCTTGATGAAAATTGCCAACGATATTAGATTATTGGGCTCAGGGCCAAGATGCGGTTTTGGTGAATTACATTTACCCGAAAACGAGCCTGGTTCTTCCATAATGCCAGGTAAGATTAACCCAACGCAAGTGGAAGCATTAACTATGGTTTGTGCGCAAGTTATGGGCAATAATGTTGCAGTTACTATTGGCGGATCAAATGGCCACCTTGAATTAAATGTCTTTAAGCCAGTGATCATATATAACATTTTACAGTCAATAGATTTGATTTCTAGTGCCATTAATAGTTTTGTAGCTCATTGCATCGTTGGTCTTGAACCAAATGTAGAAAATATAAATAAATTAATCAAGCAATCATTAATGTTAGTAACGGCATTAAATCCACATATTGGCTATGATAATGCCGCAAAAATTGCTAAAAAGGCTTACCAAGAGGGTATTACCTTAAAGGAAGCTGCAGTCAAATTACAGCTTCTTACAAGTGATGAATTTGATAAAATAGTAATAGTAGAGAAAATGATATAGAGATTTCTTGCTCCTGCTTAGATAGAGTTTCTATATAAGTTAATATATACTACTCGTACCTAAAGAGTTGGTAGACGATAGAATCAACTTCAAGAAGAGCGATGAGGCTCAAAGTCGAGCAGCGCAGCGTACATGCAAGTACGTGAGCACGTGAGTCCATGATAAAATAAAAAAACAATTTTTGAAAGACGAGTAGTATATATAGACCGTAATGCGCCCCGAAAACTAGAGCAGTGATAGAGAGACTATTTTATGTTAAAATAAATATAAAATAGGAGCAGTCGAAAATGAGTAAGCCAAAAAGTTACAGTAAAGAATTTAAGTTTAAAGTATCGCTAGAGATGATCCGAGGAGATTTGAGTATTGCTGAAATAATCTCAAAATATCAAGTTCCAAGGTCGGTAATGACAAGGTGGAAGAAACAATTTTTGGAAAATGGTGCTGATATTTTTAAGTTTAGCTATGAAAACGGTAATTCCTCTAGTTCTACAAGCGAAATAGAGAAACTGCATGCAACTATTGGCAAATTGAAGGTAGAAAACGATTTTTTGCAGCTCGTATCTGCCAAGTTGAAACTATAAAGAGGAAAGTGATGGTAGATAAGGATTATAAAGATTTAAGTGTTCGTCGGCAAAGTCAGCTATTGAATCTGAACCGCTCCAGCCTATATTACAAGGATTCGGAGAAGGATCAAGATAATTATTTAAGTAATAGAATAGTTGAGATCTATAGTAATTATCCGATATATGGTTACCGGCGAATAACGGCGATACTTAGGAGAGAAGTGGTAATTGTTAACAGCAAAAAAGTCAGGAGGTTGATGAAACTAATGAATTTGCAAGCAATTTACCCTTCGATTAATACAAGTAAAAGAAACCTAAAAGAAGCTATTTATCCATATTTGCTATCAGGGTTAGAGGTTATAAAGCCAAATCAGGTATGGCAGGTGGATATCACTTATTTAAGGGTACAAAGTGGTTTTATGTATTTGGTTGCATTAATCGATGTTTATACTAGATTAGTAGTAGGATATCGTTTATCAAATAGTTTAAATACAGAGAGCTGTTTGCTAGCGTTAGAAGATGCTATAGCTAAATATGGGAAGCCGTCGATAATTAATAGTGATCAAGGTAGCCAGTTTACCAGCGAGGATTGGATTAATGAATTGAGGAGATGCGTCATAAGCATCAGCATGACGGGCAAAGGCAGGTGTAACGATAATGCCCATATTGAGCGTTTATGGCGATCGTTTAAGTATGAGGGGTCGTATTTATACCGGTGTACTTCAGTTTTAGAGTTGAAAAATAATATCCCGAAATGGTTGAATTGGTATAACAATCAAAGGCCCCATCAGGCTTTGGAGTACAAAACGCCGTTTGAGATATATAGTGGATTTATGGATAAGTCTTGCGACTTACCCACAATTCCACTATTACCACAACAGCTACAAAATTATAAAAATAATATTTTTGTAGATAGTTTATGAAAATAATAGTCTCTCTATTTAAAGCTTTTTTGGTCTAAACATAGGGGCGCAGTTCATATGCAGGAAGTCTAATAATAAAAAATTTAAAAATAATTAAAAATTTAATGAGTGAAGTATTATTATGGCCTTACATTTTAAAGCTCCAGACAATATAGTTCTGAAACCAATTATAACAGTATTTGGCGTTGGAGGGGCAGGAGGTAATGCTGTTAATAATATGTTAAACGCAAAATTACAGGGAGCAAAATTTGTGGTGGCAAATACTGATGCTCAGTCGTTAGAACATTCCTTATGTGACAATAAAATCCAACTAGGTATCACCATCACTAAGGGTTTAGGAGCAGGGGCATCCCCAGAAATTGGGGCGTTAGCTGCAGAAGAATCAGCCGATGAGATTAGAGGACATTTAGAAGGTAGCAATATGGTCTTTATTACGGCGGGAATGGGCGGCGGTACCGGAACGGGTGCTTCTCCAGTGGTAGCAAAAATTGCCAAAGAGTTAGGCATTCTTACAGTAGGGGTTGTCACTAAACCGTTTCATTTTGAGGGCAGGCACAGACTTAGAACAGCTACTCAAGGGCTTTTAGACTTGCAAAGATTTGTCGATACTCTCATAGTAATACCGAACCAAAATTTATTCCGTATCGCTAATGAACATACTACCTTTGCTGATGCTTTTAAAATGGCAGATGATGTATTACATGCAGGTGTTAGGGGAGTTACTGACTTAATGATTATGCCAGGGCTGATTAATTTAGATTTTGCAGATATTAGAACAGTAATGAGTGAAATGGGAAAAGCAATGATGGGGACAGGAGAAGCTTCCGGAGAAGAGCGAGCTGTTAAGGCAGCAGAAGCAGCGATCTCTAACCCATTACTTGACCATAATTCAATGCGTGGTGCTAAAGGAGTTCTGATTAATATTACTGGCGGTGTGGATATGACTCTATTTGAGGTAGATAGCGCAGCTAACAGGATTAGAGAAGAAGTAGGAGACGTAGATGCAAATATTATTTTTGGTTCCACATTTAATCCGGAATTAAATGGCATTATTAGAGTTTCGGTAGTTGCCACGGGTATTGATGCGGATCAAACGCTTAACGCTAATAAATCATATATTAATGATATGGTGCCAGAGCTTCCTACTATTGCTCCACAAAATGAGAATCCTAATTATGCAGTGAATGGTACCGAAACTGTAGAAGAAATCCCAAATTTTGCCCAATATATTAGTGATCAAGGGGACTCCACAGATTCTGAGGTCCCGCCTTTAAATTTACGAGTACCAGTAATGCCAGAGCATAATATACAAGCTCAGCCTGCCCCAAGCCTTCATAAGAGCTCTTTATTAAGTAGGATGTGGAACTCACTAAAGACTAACCCTCCTCACGTCCCAGAGGCTACTCACCCTCCTGTTATCCCTACGTCCCCCAGTATTGAGGGGGAGAGCAATATCCACGATATTCCCGCGTTCTTACGAAAACCAAAATAGCGTTTTCTATATAGTTAATTGATTTGACTTATGCAGGAAGTGTCTATTGCAGTTGTTGTTTCTTACTTTGCCATCAACTCCTAGGCTTTCACTTTTCACACTTATATATAATTCAACTGAAGTCACTATATAGAAATTATGGAATTAATATTATTTATTTTGCCTATCTTTTCCAATCCGCTAAGTACCCGAGCGAGGTAATGAACAAACCTATACTGGTAGTGGTTCTTTTGGTAGTTGTTCTTTAATAAGAGCTCGTATCAAAGCATTCACTGCTTGCTGGTGTTCTGGGTTGCGAATTTTCATAAAATTTCTTGATACTTCGATGCACATACGCTGATGTTGCGTTAATACCGGGGCCATATTATCTGCATTTTCTAATCCTTCATAAAAGTAATCAATAGTTTTGTCTAATGCCTTAGCAATAAGAACTAACCTCCCTATCGATATTCTGTTAATACCTTTTTCGTATTTTTGTAATTGTTGATGAGTTACCTCAATTTCATCAGCAAGTTGCTGACGTGACCATCCTTTAGCAAGGCGCAGAGAATAAATTTTTTCTCCAATAAACTGATCAATTTTTTGTATATAGTCATTTTTTCTTGCCATTCTAACTCCTTGATGAATGAATTATTAAATATTTTTAATATATACATTATTAACAAAAGCAAATATTTATGTCATATATTAATAAGCTCATTTAATAACAGCGTAAAGTTACTAACTTACTATAAAAAAGCGTATCTATTAGGTTAGTAATTCCTATTTAATATATTTCCTTTTACTTATGCTAAAAGGTATTTAAAATTTTTTAACTATTATATAATTATTGCAATCCTACAGATACTTAATTAAATTGTAAATTATAATTTTATTTTATTAGAAATTTTTAAATTATTCTTTGCTATTAAAAGGGATAAGTCTAAAAAATAAATTAACTAAAGGATAAAGGAAGCCGCGTCAACTACTAATATTTCTTTTCTTGCATTATGCATAAATACCACTACTAAAATCGTTATATTATTTCGCACAAGAGATATAAACTTAAAGTGCTAATTATTTCTCAATTAACAAATATTATATATACAGCTCATCTTTCAAGAATTGCTTTTTTATTTTATTAAGGATTCGTATACGCACGTAACTTACATATATGCTGCGCGGGCACCGACTGCTCAAAATAAAATGTGGATTCTTGAAATACGAGCAGTATACTCTTTTGCTTTAAAGAATTGTTTTTTGAAAATAGCCTAGGCTCAGGTAAGCAGGTACCTTATGTATACTCTTCGCCTTTCAAGAGTTGTTTTTTCATTAGACCTCTTGCATAACCTAATCTAATTGGTAATTTTGTCGTCGAAACTCCTCTCTGTTCCTCACGTACGTCTATGTACGCTGCGGTACTCGACTTCGTTTCTCCTAAAAATTCTTCAATTATCTTTAGGTTATGCAAGAGGTCTATTTTATCAAAGTTTCGCGTGCTCACGTACTGGCGTGTACGCTGCGCGCGCTCACCATTTAAAATAAAATCCAACTCTTGAAATCCATTGCGTATACTGCTTTCGCCCTTCATTAGACTTCTTTCGAAACTCTATCGAGCTGGTAATTGAAACAATGAGTCTAGGCCTTCAAACCCTCAGCTACGCTACGGTTTTGCGCTGCTCATCTCCTTCAAATCCCTTGCGTGATGCAAGTTTCGCAAAAGATCTATTTTCAAATCTAACTCGAGGGATCATGCGAATATAGTAGTTATTTGCAGAAAATTAGCCTTCTTGTTAGCAGACAAATCTAGAGGGTAATTTTATTATTGAATATTACCTTTTGTTTATCACATACGAGAATATACTGCTCGCACCTGAAGAGTTGGTAGACGATAGAATCAACTTCAAAAAGAGCGAGGAGTGGCAAAGTCGAGCAGCGCAGCGTACTATAAAGTACGTGAGCAGCCTCGATCTTTAGGGCACGACGACGCCAATTCTTGAAGTTCACCGAGTATATATATATGAAAGAATGATAGATTCATGTTCTATAAAAATTTTAAAGGCTACCTAAGACTAAATAAGTAAAGCCTGTTAAATTATCTTATTTGCGCTATTTTAGGCGTACCTTCTTAGGTATAAGTTAATAAAGTAAGATTACCTTTCCAAAGATTTTAGAAATACTCTTAGCTATATTGGCGACTTTATTAATCCCTGTATTTCAGTGCTAGAAACAAAATTTTAGAGGCGCTTATGATATAAGGTTATAACCAAAAAATACTAGAATTGTCTTGGCAATAGCACTACTACTACCCAAGTAAGCTCCACTATTTTAGAATAAAACATTAATAAGTTAAAACTATAAAATTTTGTTAATAAAATCTAAAACATACTATATCACTTTCAAAAGTTGTTTACCCATTTCCACTTAAGAGGCAAGCGCGGCCGCTCGTAACTTTGTCCTTTGCACCGCCTATCACTTGAGAATAAATTTCAGGTTCTGTAAATAAAACAAATATATCAAATAATTTAAATTTTCTGTCTACAACTTACGCATCGCTTAATACTAAAACAAAAATTTAAGTAAAAATTATAACTTTTAGTAAAATAATAATAAAACTCAATAATAAAAATTAAGGCTTCACTGCTTATACTTTGTACCAATTTTTTTAACTTTTTAACCGACAAGCTTCCAAAATAGCTGCTAGGAACGAAATGTTTATAGTTGGATTTATGCATATTTTATCTGTAAAATGGCAGAAATTTTTGGAAATAGCTCTACTACTCCTATACAATTTCTACTAATTCTCTATAAATCGCTCCTAAAAAATTTCCTCCGCTGAACCTATAATCGCTGTAAGGTCTCTAATCATTTAACATTTAGCTATTTTTACAAAAATTTCATAGTTTGTAACTGAAAAGAGCTAAGTACAATTATTTAGCCACCTTACGCTAGCGTCAACCTATATTAAGCAATTCTCTTGCTGAATATAATGCTCCGTGTAAACTATTCTATAAGTATTAACTTATTATTAATATGAAAGAACTTGCGGAATAAACATAGCTAAATAAAAGCAAAAATTCAACCAAAATGAGCTCAAAGTTAAAAATAGGTGTTTACCTCTGTGGTCCTACTGCTGGGCTCTCACTTTGGCCTTAGGATATGGGGCAGTTTGTTAATATCGAATTACTGTTATATGGTATAGCTTATATCATTATGATATAGACACGATAGTATGCGTGGAGCATAGTAGTAAGTGCATACTTGAAGATAAATCTCTGTACGCACCTTAATGGCCTATGCTATATATACCGCTCGTACTTCAAGAACCATCATTTTATTTTGAACGGCGAGCGCGCGCAGCGTACATGTAAGTGCGTGAGCATGTGAGTGAGCATGTGAGTTCACGATAAAATAAAAAAACAATTTTTGAAAGACGAGTAGTATATTACAGTAAATTTTAGTCGGCCTCAGGGTTCATCGTTATGTTTTTACTCTTTAATAGTAATACTAAATCGCCATTTTCATGCATGGTACGAACAATATCACATCCTCCTACAAATTCCCCTTTGATATAAAGTTGCGGAATAGTAGGCCAATCACTAAAAGTTTTGATATCTTCTCGTAAATCTAGTTGAGCTAAAACATTGATATCTTGAAATTTTACTCCAAGTTTTTTTAAGATTGCCACCACCATAGATGAGAAACCGCATTGAGGAAACTGGGCAGTTCCCTTCATAAATAATACAATCTCATTATTTTCAATTTCATTTGTTATATAATTAAAGTTTTTATTTTCTCCCATTCTTAAACCTGCTACAAATTGTAATTTCCTTTTATACTTAAATGTTATATCATGCAAGCCGAAATAATTGATCAAATCTTTAAAACTTTAAGTCAAATTAATGCTACGCCTAAGACAGAACTGCAATATGTTAATGATTTTACGCTGCTTGTAGCGGTAATATTATCTGCTCAAGCAACTGATGCCTCCGTTAATAAAGCTACCAAATTATTGTTTGAAACTTACAATACCCCGCGAAAATTCTTAGAGTTAGGAGAACTAGAATTAAGGAATAATATAAAATCAATAGGTTTATTTATAACTAAAGCAAAAAATATTATTGCACTTTGTCAAATTTTAATAGATAAGTATGATAGCAAGGTACCTGATAATTTTGAGGCGTTAATAAAGTTGCCAGGGGTCGGTAGAAAAACTGCGAATGTCATATTAAATCGCTTATTTAATATGGCTACTATGGCGGTAGATACCCATGTATTTCGCGTCTCTCGCCGATTAGGGATTGCTAAAGGTGATACCCCAATAAAAGTAGAAGTGGAGCTTCTTAACGCTATTGATATAAAATGGATGAAATATGCACATCATTGGTTAATATTGCTGGGTAGATATATTTGCAAAGCCCGCTCTCCCAATTGTGCTGTTTGCCCTGTTAAAGATTACTGTGAATATTATGCTAGTATAAATTCCGTAATTAGACTTCCTGTATAAGTCGAAAAAGTGCTCGAGGTTTTTAGGAAAAATGAAGCTGAACCGAGCTGCGTATAGCTTAGGTTATTATGATACATACATGATAGTACGCGGGAAGCATAGTAGTCATGCATACTTAAAGATAAATACCCTGTACGCACCTTAATGGCTATACTATACATGGACGATTGTGGAGCGGAAGGCCGTTTTGACAACAAAATTACCTACTAGGTTCTGTGAAGGTTTCTATCTAATGGTCTTATCGATCGTTATTTTCGTTCTTGAATCCTCACGTATACCCTAGTGCGCTGCGGTTCTGTGAGCAAAAATGCCTATAAATCTACTCATTACCTAGAAACCTTCACAGACCTAGTTTCCGGAAATGGTATAATATAACAAATACTCTTGGAGAGGTGGCCGAGCGGTTTAAGGCGCACGCCTGGAAAGCGTGTTCACGGCAACGTGTCAGGGGTTCGAATCCCCTTCTCTCCGCCATTCGGAACAGACGATCGTTTTGTCAAAAATATCGAACGGGAAACGTAAGTCGGGTTCAAGTTTCCTGCCCCTTAGGTGCAGGTTCTGAAATACGAAATTTATCATTTTACGTTTTTGCGGCATTTCAGAACCTTTGAAAGTTTCATAAGCCTCAAGGGCTAGACTTATCAGCATTGTAGCGGGATCAGTAAATTTATCGTCAGCTTCATCTCAGAGGAGTATATATCTAATATAGGAATCATAATCAGTTGGAAGTGGAATGAGCTGAGGTGCAGAAAATTAAGATCACTTTTCTTGAAAATAGCGTGTTCCTGCATAGAGCTAGAAGTGTTACGCCCCTGATAGACGTACACCGAATCAATAGACCTCTTGCATAACCTAAAGATAATTGAAGAATTTTTAGGAGAAACGAAGTCGAGTACCGCAGCGTACATAGACGTACGTGAGGAACAGAGAGGAGTTTCGACGACAAAATTACCAATTAGATTAGGTTATGCAAGAGGTCTAATTAAGCCTGCTATCCCTAGAGTCCCAAGGACGCACCAGGTTAATATATTCTGAGGCAGAGAAGTATAAGTTTTATGATCGATAATTAGGTTAACAGATTCGCCCTGGCTACTGACAATCTTTATAAATTGTTGCAGAGCTTGAGCATCATATTCACTGTTAGCGGTGATAATTTTTACTATTTTAAAGTCTGGGTAGAAAGTAATGAGAGATTTTTTGATTTCAGCAATTTGTTGTAGCGTATATGGTGGGTAAAGTAAAATAATGGTTTTTTTGACAGTCATAACAGCCCCCTCTTAAATGATTAAATAAAGAGTTTTGACCGCCAGAGACTATACTCAGGCGATCGGGGAGTTAGTAAAACCGCCAACGACAGTTATAATAGCCTTTAGGTTAGAGCCCTGAACATACGCTATTATCTCCCCGACCACAACAAAGTCGAGGATTGCATCATTTTACGGTTGATACACAACCACGTTGACAAGAGGTTACTACACCCCAGAATAGCGTTGCCACTATTCCAGTTGCGATATTAAATTATTCGCGTCTTTAAGTCAACTGGCCACTTTATATATCAGATAATAATTTCCATACTTCTGATGACTTAAGCCCGTAACAATTGAATTACAGTTGGTAAACCCAGCTTTCCCAAAAGTTCTGTCACAATTGTAAGCATAAGCGAAGCAATCCAGAAAATATTAATCCAGAAAATATTAGTTTGTTGTAAAAAATTTTCCTAGATCGCCGTGCGCGCCTTTTGCTCAGTCGCAACAACGCTGTGTAATAATCGACAAAATGTTATCACCAAAACCTCAGTACATGACATAAAGGTTAACAAGGAAAAAAACAGTGGATAACGCATGATCAAAGTCCTATAACTTAAGTTGTCTAAGACTTAAGGAGAAGGAGAATGACTTCAGCGTTATCACAACTATTAGGAAACTATTTTTTTAAGAGTTTTGCAAGTATAAAATTAATCGAGCAGATAATAACAGGATTGTTCTATGTCAGAGATGTCAATCTTACTCAACTAGCTTTGGTAGTTCAAGGAGCTGGCAATGATAATTCTCGATATCGCAAACTACAAAGATTTTTTTCTGGCTTTAGTTTTTGTTATACTGCACTGGCTAAATTATTAGTAGCATTTGCCAAAATTGAATCAGAAAAATGGTTGTTGGCTTTGGATCGTACTAACTGGAAATTTGGCAAGCTTGATATCAATATTTTAGTATTATCAATCTGCCATAATGGCATAGCTATACCAATCATGTGGGACATGTTACCAAAAACTGGCGTTTCAAATAGTGGTGAACGTCAGAAATTAATAGGTAGATTTTTGCAAGTATTTGGAGTAGAAAAAATATCAGCATTGCTTGGAGATCGTGAATTTATCGGTGATGACTGGTTGAAATTTCTAGCAGATCGTAATATTCCATTTTATATAAGAATTAAGCAAAATTTAACTATTGGTAGATCAGAAAACGAATTAGTGACAGCAAATCCATTAGTAAAGAAGTTACAGAATAATGAATATAAAGTACTCAGAGGTAAGAGATATTTAGGTAAGAACTATAAAGGACCTAAAGTTTCTGTGGCTGCTTTGCGTAACGGAGAAGGAGAATTAGTAATTATAGCAACCAATGACAACCCCTATCAGGCCTTGGATATTTACAAAAAACGCTGGGAAATTGAAAATCTTTTTGCATGCCTTAAGACGCGTGGCTTCAACTTTGAAAATACCCATTTAGTACATTTGGATAGAATAAACAAATTATTAGGGATATTAGCTATAACTTTTACCTTTGCTTATACTGTGGGCTTATGGCGGCATTCTATCTGGCCTATAAAATTGAAAACTCACGGCAGAAAGGCTATGTCACCTTTTAGGTATGGACTTGATTACTTACGAAGAATATATTTAAACCAAGGGCAAATGTACAAGGAACTATCCAGCATTATTGATATATTTATCAAGCCTCTAATCCCCAAATTACCAACAATTATATCATGTTAACCTTTATGTCATGTACTGAGCACCAAAACATTAAACTACCCATCAATACTGTGGATAACTTTGTAGATATCAAGTGGGTAAGTTTTGAAAGGCATCAAAATTAGCATAAAATTTAGGATAAATTCCTAGAAAATCATAAGAAAATTGGAATTTTTTGGTGATTTTTTCAAGATTTCTTTTGTTGCATAGGGTGCACTTTTTTACGCAATAAAAATGCACTTAATTTGATTGATTTAAAGAGAAAATCATTATGATTGAATCGTTTGATAAACTCTTTTACCTATCAGCTTCGCCTAAGGATGTAGAGTTGCTGAAACATGACGAATATGGAGTGTATATTCGTTTGTTACAGTATATAGCTTATGTCATTATGATGTATACATGATAGTATGAGGGAAGCATAATAGTCGTGCCCGCTTGAAGATAAATACCCTGTACGCACCTTAATGAACTATGCTATGGCACTGTTAACAAAATAAGTTATAAGCTTTAATAAGAGCAAGAGCGATAAAGCTGAGGAAGGTGCAGTCAAGTTTATCAAATCGCATAGCAATTCGTTTGTTTTCTTTAAGCCTACCAAAAAGTCTTTCAATAATATGTCGTTTTCGATAAAGTGTAGTATCGTAAAAATCTTTTGGGGTTAAGTTAGAATCATTAGGTAAATACACACCTTTTAAGGGTATAACTGGGATAGCATTTTTCGATTTAATAGACCTCTTGCATAACCTAATCTAATTGGTAATTTTGTCGTCGAAACTCCTCTCTGTTCCTCACGTACTTAACATGTACGCTGCGGTACTCGACTTCGTTTCTCCTAAAAATTCTTCAATTATCTTTAGGTTATGCAAGAGGTCTAATGGCTTACTGTCATAGGACGACCTGGTTTCTTTAACTCTCTTTTGATAGCTGGCTCTACCAACTCTTCAAACTTACTTTCACTAATTGGGTATTTTCTTTCTGCTTTCATAATTGAACCTTCTTACTTGCTCAATTATTCTATCCCATATTTTCTCATTTACAACTTATTTTGTTAACAGTGCCATAGCTTCCCCCTTACTTTATCCATACCTCAATGACTTAAGCTATAAGACTAGACAAAGATTTATTTTTGTTAACTTTTTGTCACAATATATACTTATATTCTTTGTTTTGGAGGTCTATATTATAACAATTTATCATATAGAGCTTGTTGTAAAACCAAAGATATGATAAATTAACAGATAATAAGCGATGAATATTAAATTATGGCAAGAGCAAAATATCCTACAGATCTAAAAGAAAGAGAATGGAGTTTAATACAAGAATTATTTATCCCATCATGCAAAGAAGGAGGTAGACCCCCTAAATATAGTAAGAAAGACATAATAGATGCTATTTTCTATTCATTTTTGGTATAGCTTTTCTTTTTGTCTTTATCCTGTAAAAAATATTCGCCTTATGCAGTGGTGGATTTTAGAAGTAATATATAATTTTAGTAATTATAACAGCATAAATTTTAAACAAGAATTTAAACTATATATTGAATATATACACCAATTTTTAATTAATAAGTGGTAATTATGCTAAAATCAGATCATTTGATAGCATTATTATGTAGAATAAATTAATAACCCTTTATTTTTTGTTCATGAGACTACCGTGATGGGCAATTAACCCCTTTTGCTTTATTCCAATATTCTGAATATTAGTTGAAGGAGTAATCGTTATGGCTGCAAGAGGTACAGCATTACCTATTTCTACTGCTTTTGTCTTTAATGATTTTGTGATTTGTGCCGTATTATTTTTACTTTCTTGAACGTTTTGGGTTAAAGATGCTTTTAACTGTATTGCAGTAATTTTGTCCTTTATTAATTCTGTTAATTGACTTGAATTGCAATTAATTAAATCTTCTGCTGTTAAAATACCCTCTTGTAAGATATCTTCGATTTTGTTCTCGTTATTTGTTATTAATTTTGCACAACCAGGATCATTATCGTATATTTTTGACACGTATTGAATGGTAAAATTAGTTTTATCAGATAAAATCAATATCTCCATATAATTATCAATAAGGAACTCAGCTTTATTAACATTACTATCATACGTTACTAATATTTCCGGAAGCGTAAGGTCCGTGTTAGATAAAATCTCTATAATACCAAAATAATTATTAGTAAGGAACTTAGCTTTATTAACATTACTGTTATATATTTCTAACATTTTTCCTAAGGTGAGCTTAACTTCTTTATCTAAAGCATCTATCGCGTAACTATTATCAATGAAAAACTTCACTTTATTTATATCATTGTCCTTAAATAATTCTTGTATTGGAAAACCAAGGCTAGATAGGATAAGTATTTCAGGACCATTAGTCATAATGTACTCGAAGTGATTAGCACGGTTGATACACATGTCTAATAGTACTTGAGGTACAGCTCCTGCTGTATGTAAGTATTCAATTTGATTACTATTTTTGACAAAAAGTTGTAACTTCTCGAGTGTAATATTTTCATTGTTTAATAATGATTTTAGGGGAAAACCAGTTTTAGATAGAGTGACTATCTCTTTAACCTTATTAATAAGGAGCTGTACTACATCAGGTGCTATTTTCAATAGTTCTTGAGGCGTAAAGTCTTCTTTATTACAGAAGTATTCAATTTGATTACTATTTTTGACAAAAAGCTGTAACTTCTCGAGTGTAATATTTTCATTGTTTAATAATGATTTTAGAGGAAACCCAGCTTCAGATAGAGTGCCTATCTCTTTAACATTCTTAATAAGAAACTCTATAATACCGAGTTTGGTATAATATATTTTTGATAGCACTTGAACTGTAAGGTTTACTTTATTACATAAATATTCAATTTGATTACTATTTAAATTAAAGAAATATTCTCTATGAGTTATAAAACTTGCTCTCTTCTTAATTAATTGAAGTGTTAATATTTGCCTATCTATATAAGAATGCTTCAATTCAGGTTTTAATGTTAGGAGTTTATCTATTTGATTTGCTCTCATTATATATGTAGAATGCAATGCTTGGTTAATATCAACCCCGGGGTCGTCAGCTATAGTGTAACTTGTTGCAATACAATTCTCAATGGTTTCTATTAATTGTTCTATTTGTTTTATACTATCAATTTTGACCTCAAAACTGAAGTTTTCTTTTTGTTCGCCAAAGTGTGGCTTATTCACAAAGTGAAAATCACCTAGTCTCAAATTTATTTCACTATCTACTGCTAGATGTTCCCACCTATTATTGTCATTTCCACCAAATATAGAAAATTTAACTGAAGTAATACCTGTTTTACAATTATATTGTATTTTGAGTATTGCTGCGTGAGATCTTAAAGGTAGAACTTTCGTAATAGAAATCTTTTTTGAAGTGACATCTATTATAGTTGGTGGAGTTGTGTATATAAAACTACCTCTTGCTATATGATTACACTGATTATTTAATTGTTGCAATAAAGGAGGATAATATTTTTCAATGATTTGCTTTAAATCTTTATTAACAACATTTAAAGCTATCAGCGTCTCCTGGTGTATTAATGTAAAACTATCCTCTAACGTAATAGGAAGGCCAAATCCGAGGGTAACGGCTTCATTAACATCAAAGTGCATAGAGGGAAATAATTCTTTTTTAGTTAGAGTAGAGTGCCTTTTTCGTTCAAAAAATGCTAATAATGCTTTCCTATCTTTAAATCCAGCATGTCTTCTCCAAACATTCCTCAGCTCAAGGAAAGGTTCTAACATTTTCAAAAATCTAGCGGCTTTAAGGTGATTGCCTTTATCGTCCTGCATCTCATCAGTATATTGACTTGAGCGGGTAAGAGCTTTAACGCTTTCCGTAATGCGCCCCGAAAACTAGAGCAGTGATAGAGAGACTATTTTATGTTAAAATAAATATAAAATAGGAGCAGTCGAAAATGAGTAAGCCAAAAAGTTACAGTAAAGAATTTAAGTTTAAAGTATCGCTAGAGATGATCCGAGGAGATTTGAGTATTGCTGAAATAATCTCAAAATATCAAGTTCCAAGGTCGGTAATGACAAGGTGGAAGAAACAATTTTTGGAAAATGGTGCTGATATTTTTAAGTTTAGCTATGAAAACGGTAATTCCTCTAGTTCTACAAGCGAAATAGAGAAACTGCATGCAACTATTGGCAAATTGAAGGTAGAAAACGATTTTTTGCAGCTCGTATCTGCCAAGTTGAAACTATAAAGAGGAAAGTGATGGTAGATAAGGATTATAAAGATTTAAGTGTTCGTCAGCAAAGTCAGCTATTGAATCTGAACCGCTCCAGCCTATATTACAAGGATTCGGAGAAGGATCAAGATAATTATTTAAGTAATAGAATAGTTGAGATCTATAGTACGTTAATTCTGGATAAGGGGAATATGGGAGGATAATAGATAATAAGGATTGCCAAGGGAGGCAACCTACAGTATTGAAGTTTTTGAACAAAAAAACAAACTGTAGGCATGAAGAAAGATATCACAGAATTATATAGTTTTATAGATGATTTTTGTAAAATTTATCTTGAATATGAAAAGAGCAAATTATTACCATCCAATAAGCAGAGAGATCGCGCTTGTAATATGAGTTTAAGCGAAATGTTAACAATAATAATTATGTTTCATACATCGCATGCTAAGAACTTTAAATTTTTCTATAAAACTTACGTCGAATATTTACATAAGAACGACTTCCCTAGCGCCCTAAGCTATAACAGATTTGTTGCTTTAATGCCGCGATTATTCATGCCCTTAAATATGTTGATTCATTTATTATTTGGGCAAGAAACAGGTATTTATTTTATTGACTCTACAACAATTAAAGCTTGTCACAATAAACGACGCTATAGTAATAAAGTTTTTAAAGGATTAGCCAAACATAGTAAATCCTCTATGGGATATTTTTATGGCTTTAAATTACATTTAATAATTAATAACCAAGGAGAAATTATGGCATTAAAAGTGACTAATGGTAATGTAGATGATAGAGTTCCGGTAGCGCAATTAACTAAAGGATTAACTGGCATTATGGCCGCTGACAAGGGATATATCAAGCAAAATTTGTTTTTAAATTTATATGAAAGAGGCTTAAAAATGATTCATGGAATTAAGAAAAATATGGCGAATAAATTAATGGATTTAAAGGAAAAAATCTTGCTTCGAAAACGAAACTTAATTGAAACAGTTTTTGATTTTTTAAAAAATAAAATGAATCTTGAACATACAAGACATAGATCTCCTATTAATGCTTTTGTTCATATTCTTTCTACCCTAGTTGCTTATTCTCTAAAAAAAACTAAACCTTCCACAAAACTTGACTTTAATCTATATATTCATAACTCTCTTATCCAGAATTAACGTATAGTAATTATCCGATATATGGTTACCGGCGAATAACGGCGATACTTAGGAGAGAAGTGGTAATTGTTAACAGCAAAAAAGTCAGGAGGTTGATGAAACTAATGAATTTGCAAGCAATTTACCCTTCGATTAATACAAGTAAAAGAAACCTAAAAGAAGCTATTTATCCATATTTGCTATCAGGGTTAGAGGTTATAAAGCCAAATCAGGTATGGCAGGTGGATATCACTTATTTAAGGGTACAAAGTGGTTTTATGTATTTGGTTGCATTAATCGATGTTTATACTAGATTAGTAGTAGGATATCGTTTATCAAATAGTTTAAATACAGAGAGCTGTTTGCTAGCGTTAGAAGATGCTATAGCTAAATATGGGAAGCCGTCGATAATTAATAGTGATCAAGGTAGCCAGTTTACCAGCGAGGATTGGATTAATGAATTGAGGAGATGCGTCATAAGCATCAGCATGACGGGCAAAGGCAGGTGTAACGATAATGCCCATATTGAGCGTTTATGGCGATCGTTTAAGTATGAGGGGTCGTATTTATACCGGTGTACTTCAGTTTTAGAGTTGAAAAATAATATCCCGAAATGGTTGAATTGGTATAACAATCAAAGGCCCCATCAGGCTTTGGAGTACAAAACGCCGTTTGAGATATATAGTGGATTTATGGATAAGTCTTGCGACTTACCCACAATTCCACTATTACCACAACAGCTACAAAATTATAAAAATAATATTTTTGTAGATAGTTTATGAAAATAATAGTCTCTCTATTTAAAGCTTTTTTGGTCTAAACATAGGGGCGCAGTTCATTCATCAAGCACTTGATCAGCAAGTTTATAAACTTGCTGGGTAATAAGGATTTTCTCTAAATTACTAGCCTTAGCATTCCATTTAAGGTTTTCACTGATTAGTTTTAAACTTTCCTGAAGGTTTTCATCTCAGTACATGACATAAAGGTTAACATGATATAATTGTTGGTAATTTGGGGATTAGAGGCTTGATAAATATATCAATAATGCTGGATAGTTCCTTGTACATTTGCCCTTGGTTTAAATATATTCTTCGTAAGTAATCAAGTCCATACCTAAAAGGTGACATAGCCTTTCTGCCGTGAGTTTTCAATTTTATAGGCCAGATAGAATGCCGCCATAAGCCCACAGTATAAGCAAAGGTAAAAGTTATAGCTAATATCCCTAATAATTTGTTTATTCTATCCAAATGTACTAAATGGGTATTTTCAAAGTTGAAGCCACGCGTCTTAAGGCATGCAAAAAGATTTTCAATTTCCCAGCGTTTTTTGTAAATATCCAAGGCCTGATAGGGGTTGTCATTGGTTGCTATAATTACTAATTCTCCTTCTCCGTTACGCAAAGCAGCCACAGAAACTTTAGGTCCTTTATAGTTCTTACCTAAATATCTCTTACCTCTGAGTACTTTATATTCATTATTCTGTAACTTCTTTACTAATGGATTTGCTGTCACTAATTCGTTTTCTGATCTACCAATAGTTAAATTTTGCTTAATTCTTATATAAAATGGAATATTACGATCTGCTAGAAATTTCAACCAGTCATCACCGATAAATTCACGATCTCCAAGCAATGCTGATATTTTTTCTACTCCAAATACTTGCAAAAATCTACCTATTAATTTCTGACGTTCACCACTATTTGAAACGCCAGTTTTTGGTAACATGTCCCACATGATTGGTATAGCTATGCCATTATGGCAGATTGATAATACTAAAATATTGATATCAAGCTTGCCAAATTTCCAGTTAGTACGATCCAAAGCCAACAACCATTTTTCTGATTCAATTTTGGCAAATGCTACTAATAATTTAGCCAGTGCAGTATAACAAAAACTAAAGCCAGAAAAAAATCTTTGTAGTTTGCGATATCGAGAATTATCATTGCCAGCTCCTTGAACTACCAAAGCTAGTTGAGTAAGATTGACATCTCTGACATAGAACAATCCTGTTATTATCTGCTCGATTAATTTTATACTTGCAAAACTCTTAAAAAAATAGTTTCCTAATAGTTGTGATAACGCTGAAGTCATTCTCCTTCTCCTTAAGTCTTAGACAACTTAAGTTATAGGACTTTGATCATGCGTTATCCACTGTTTTTTTCCTTGTTAACCTTTATGTCATGTACTGAGGGTTTTCATATAATCCTTCAAAATTCTTTGGCTCAGCCCATTGCGATATTTGTTTTTCTAACGAGTTAATTGCTTTAACTGCTTGCTGGATTTTAGTTAGATCAATTTCATTTAAATCGTTTATTAACTTAGCTAAAGTTTTTTGGGGATCTTTAGGATCATTTACTTCAACAAAAATAAACTTCAGCCATTGTTCATGGGCATCATAAGAAACCAATTTTGCTGTGAAAGTACTAAGTATTTTAGCCATAGATGGGTCCTGGCTTGAGCAAATGCGCGCGCAGAATTCATTCCATTTCTTGGTAGTTTCTTTTTCGTGGAAATCTCTATTTAATAGATAATCTCCTAGTCTTAAATTGTCTATTAAATGTTCTTTAGCTTCTTCAGTAAGGTGCGGATTTAACTTTTTTGCTATTTCCCTATATTTATTTGCTTCTAAGATTTGAGCTAAAGAATTGCCACCACCTATTATTAAACCTTCAAACTTCTTGAGAACATCAAAATATTCTATATATATTTTATTTTTTTGTATTTCACTTAATTTATCTGGCTCTAGTGTTTCTATCTTATTAAGTAGCAAATATAATTCACTACCAATTATCATCGCTTGTTTACCTAAATCAGGATTAATTATTTTTTTTTCATTACTCTCTAGAATTGTTCTTAAAGTGTAGCCAAGTTTTTGTCTACATTCCCCATTCTCCTGACCAATCTGAAAAGTAGTTAGTTTGTTAATGTTATCACGCAGTATTAAGGCTTTATCATCCGATATGGAAATATCATCATCTTTCCTATACTCAAAAGCCGTAGCAACAATTGATAATAGTTTTTCAAAACTCTCTGAACTGCCAGTTAGAGAATCTAATATTACCTGGCCAACATTTATATCTAACATTGAGTCGGTTGATAGTGGGGTTATCTGTACTCTGCCTGCTTCAGAAAAATCATATTTTAAGGCAGTTATATAATTAGATGCAGATGAGCCATAAATTCCTTTCACTAACACCTCTTGTTCAAACAACTGTTTTTCAGTAACATTTGCATACTCTGGTGGTAGTTGATAAATTTTACTGTGTTGAGGATCAGCAATTAAGGGTAGCGTAGAATTTCCGCGTAATAGTTTTTCTACCCTACTCGTATCTTTTACCTGCATTACTACTAAACCTTGACCCAGAAAAAAGCCAGAAGCATGTGAAAGTGCCTCTTCCCTATTTTGAACAATTATAGCTTTAATAGCAGATTTATCGCTTATCGCATTATATTTACTTTCAGCCTGATCGCAATTATCGGCAAGTACTAGTTGGTTCATATTAGTAATAAAGGCTGCACTCTTAATCTCTAGAGTTATTACCTGCAGACCATTAATAATTTGCAACTTATTTTTAGCTAAAAATTCTGGTGATATTGTTGAAGGAATACGTCCCTTCTGGCTTCCTTCTGGTATTGCCCTGCCTTGTACTACATTAATAACATGATCCTTGCCACTTTTTATAGCTGCAGGACTATAGATGTATTCTAGATCTAACCTTATACCATACTCTTGCTCTAGATATTTAAATAATTCTTGCATATATAGAGGAACTAACTGATTGCCTAGTGAAGGAGAATATTTTAAAAGCGCATCATTCTCTACTTGCTCTAATTCTACTTGCTTCTGTCCCGCGATATTACTTATCTTAGGTTTATCACGAAACGGTTTAGCAACAATTTCTGCCCGTACTATTCCATTATTACCAAGATTATAAGTATCGCATGGTGCTTTACTATTTACCACATATTCCCCATGACCAGGTGCTACTTGCACTTTAACTGTATCACCATCAGTATAAGCTACCCCAGAGTAAACTTGGCTGTAGCCATTGACTCCTTCTCCCACCATTTCTTGCAATACTACCCCACCGCCTGGTAGTTCAAGTATTGATTCATTAGCTGGATCATTTGCTAGACGTTG
Source organism: Candidatus Tisiphia endosymbiont of Beris chalybata (assembly GCF_964026555.1). Classification (NCBI taxonomy): domain Bacteria; kingdom Pseudomonadati; phylum Pseudomonadota; class Alphaproteobacteria; order Rickettsiales; family Rickettsiaceae; genus Candidatus Tisiphia; species Candidatus Tisiphia endosymbiont of Beris chalybata. The sequence goes on from NZ_OZ032159.1 coordinate 810,457, forward strand.
ATTAAAAGACTTAGCGCCAAAAAAAGAGGCTAAAACCTGACCAATTGCCCTAGATCTACCTGCATTACTGGCATCACACGGCAAACTTTCATTACCACCAGGATTAGCCATATCGGCCCTATCCTCATGCCGGCCGCTACTCCGAGCCATTTCTATTATCTCAGGTGACCCAGGACTTTCTAACGGAAATTCATGAGCATTAAAACAGTTGGTAATTATCTTCTGCAACTTAAGGAAACATTCTTCACTCTCAGCGCTTAAAGTACCTGCCACTTGCTGATTCTTAATACTAGTTTTGGCTTCTTCCCAAGAATAATGCCACGTAGGTACATAATTATCTAAATGTTGATATAATTCTTTTTCTCCTACCAGAATAAACTTCGGCACTTCTGCCTTTATCCCGCTACCTGTTAATTTGATAGATAATTCATTTAATCTTTTACCTATTGCAGTTTCGTTAAATTTTGCTACCACATGGCCTAATTTAATTAAATTAGCCGCTTTATAGCCATACAACTGCGCATCCTTTTCTATTTGAGAATCAGCATAACTAGGAGTCTGTTGGGTGCCAGCAGCTTTATTTTCTACAATTTCTTCTTTAGACATTTTGTATATCCCTCATTTTAGATTATCTTATTCCTTAAACAATTAACATAATACAACTTATACCAAGTCCCATTCGCTAGTGTACCATTCTTTCTGTAAATTTAATTTAGGTAAGCAAGAGCAAAATTAAGTGTAACAAATTATTGCAAAGCGATATACCCATCATGAATGATAATGCTTAAAATAACGGAAAAATAGTCTATTACAAGTTGTATGAACAATAATTTAAATCCAGAAGAGATCGAGCGTCTTAGGAAGCGTCACAAGACGGAGAAGAGTAGAGATGTATGCGATAGGATCAAAGCCGTAATTTTGCGAGATAAAGGCTGGAGTGAAGCGAAAATAGCGGAAGCCTTACTAACGCGAGTTTAGGATAAGGAGAGTTGAGAGAAGTAATAAGAAAGGGTTTTTCAAATCAAAGATGTTGAGTTATAAGAAATTTTTTAAAGAAAATCAAGATAACTCAACATGAAGAAATGTATCACAACAGTATATTATTTAATAGATAATTTTTGTAAAATTTATCAAGAATGGGAAGGTAAGAAGTTGATTGTTTCTGATAGGAAGCGCCAAAGACAAGGAAGTTTAACTCTTTGTGAATTATTAACTATAGTATTATATTTTTATTTATCTCCTTGCAAAGATTTTAAAAATTATTACTTATACCATTTACCCTATAAATATCGAGGTTATTTTAACTTGCCAAGCTATAGCCGTATAATTCAGCTGTGGCCTAGGCTAATACTACCATTAGCAATATTAATGCAATTATTAAGAGGAGAAGATACAGGGATATATTTCATCGACTCTACAAAATTAGCAATTTGCCATAATAAACGTACAGGTAGCAATAAAGTATTTGGTAAAATTGCTAAAATTGGTATGAGTAGTTATGGGTGGTTTATGGGATTTAAATTACATTAGACCTCTTGCATAACCTAATCTAATTGGTAATTTTGTCGTCGAAACTCCTCTCTGTTCCTCACGTACGTCTATGTACGCTGCGGTACTCGACTTCGTTTCTCCTAAAAATTCTTCAATTATCTTTAGGTTATGCAAGAGGTCTATTAAAAAACTTAGCTTGAAATTAGTTACTTCTGCTAATCCTCCTTTGTTCTTATCCTAAACTCGCATTTACTAGACTCAAAGATATTACTTTAACTTATGACATTTTTAACCAATTTAATAGTTGTGGGTAAAGATATGACTTTATAGTATAGCTTATGTCATTATGATACATACACGATAGTATGCGGAAAGCATAGTAGTCGTGCACACTTGAAGATAAATACCCTGTACACACCTTAATAGTCTATGCTATACGCTGCGCTTCTCGACTTTGATCCTCCTCGCTCTTCTTGAAGTTGATTCTATCGTCTACCAACTCTTCAGTTACGAGCAGTATAGATTGTCTTATGCAGGTAATCAAAAATAGTTACGACGCAAAAACTATATTGACCTTTATATTTTCTCCTTCTAACACTTGGCCATTTAAGGAAAATTCTTTAACAAATTCTATTTTATCGGCGGAAGTCACATTTTTAAGATCTGATATTAAACCTTCAGGTAATTTTTCTCCTATGATTTCTAGTAAGCTTATATCAGCTTTTACGGACAAATTCATTCCCGCTTTAGCTTTTCGCACTAAATCCAATATTTTTATCAATTGTTCTGAATGCCTTATCTCTATGTCGGCCAAGGGATTTTCAGTTTTAGGCCAATTACCTCTAGAATGGATAGAGTTCTTGCTATATAAAATTTGCCAGATTTCTTCTGTTACATGCGGGATAAAGGGAGCTAATAATTTCAGTAAAATTTGTACTGCCTGATATAAAGTAGCTATAGCACTATGTTGCCCCTTATCATCTAAACCTTCTTTATTATAAGTTCTAGATTTAGTTATTTCTAAATAATTATCACAAAATACTGCCCAGAAGAATTTCTCTATTAAATCTATACTATGTGCATATTCATAATTTTCCATGTAGGCTTCAACTGTATTCACCAGCTCGTTTAATTTAAATAGTAACCACTTATCAAATTCATGGCAAATCCTTGGCTCTAGCTCAGAAGGGGCAGCAACTTGATCTATCAATTCCAGTTTATCAAAATGCATAGAAGCAAATTTGCAAGCGTTCCACAATTTATTAACAAGCCTTTTGCCATTTTTTATTACGTCTTCCGAATAGGCGCTATCTGCCCCCAACCTAGATTTAGCACTCCAATAGCGTACTACATCAGAACCATATTGGGCCAGCAATTCTTCAGGGACAATAATATTTCCTTTAGATTTTGACATTTTACTGCGATCGGCTGCTAGGCACCATCCGCTCACCATAATATTATACCAAGGCAGCGTGTTCTCATGTAATTGTGCTTTTAAGATAGTATAAAAAGCCCAGGTCCTAAGAATTTCGTGAGCTTGGGGCCGTAAATCTGCAGGAAATATTTTAGTATGACGTGCTAGATCTACACTAAAATTTTCTGAGATCCCATGACTGCTTAATTGCGGAGAAACCGCACTGGTTGCCCAAGTATCCATAACATCATAATCTGCCTCTACTTCTTCCCGAAGATAGCCAGTTGGCAGATCGACAAGAGGATCAACAGGTAATTGCGTAATATCAGCAAATAAAGGTTTCCCTTCTTCTCCTACTTTTTTTGAATACCAAACAGGAAAGGGCACCCCAAAATAACGTTGACGACTTATGCACCAATCCCAAGCTATGCTACTTATCCAATTCTCTAATTTGATTTTCATATTTTCAGGATACCAATTCAGCTCACGGGCCCGTTGCATTAAAATATCTTTATGCTTTATTGTATGCACAAACCATTGAGGGGTAGTAAGTATTTCTAAGGGAGCACCGGAACGTTCAGCACATTTAACCGTTTGAGTAATTTCTACTTGATTAATTAATAAGTTTTCTGCTTGTAAGATTTCTATAATTTTTCCTCTAGCATCTTTTATTTTGAATCCGTCAAGCTGACAATAAAAAGGAGAATTAGAGAATTCACTTGGTAAATTAATACAACCTTTCTTATCTACAATAATTTTTAAAGGAAGCTTATATGTTTTCCACCAACTAATATCTGTGGCATCGCCAAAGGTACAACACATAACAAGGCCAGTGCCTTTATCTATTTGTACTAAATCATCTGCTAAAATTGGTACTTTATTACCAAAAAGTGGGGTGATAGCAAAATGCCCTTTCAGGTGACTGTATCTTGGATCATTCGAGTTATAAAATATAGCAACACACGCGGGTAGCAATTCAGGCCTGGTGGTAGCTATAATAATCTTATGGCTACTATCAGTATAAAAGACGATATCATACATCACGCTAGTTCTTTCTTTATCCTCAATATCTGCTTGCGCTAAAGCAGTACCATCTACTGGGTCCCATAATATCGGTTGATTGTTACGGTAAATTTCTCCCTTTTGTATTAAATCTAAAAACGACATTTGAGATATTTTGCGGGATAACGGGTTAATAGTTTGATATTCCAAGTTCCAATCAACTGATAAAGCGATTTGGTTAAATAGAGCCCGAAATTTTTCTTCCTCTGAAATAATGACGTCCCGGCAAATATCAATGAATTTATGTCGCTCCGTATCGGTAGCTTTAATTTGCTTTTGTTTTTCAACTAATCGTTCAGTAGGCAAACCATTATCATCAAAGCCTATAGGGTAAAAGATATTTTTCCCTAGCATTCGCTTAAACCGGACAATAAAGTCTACTTGAGTATAGCTATATACATGCCCAATGTGTAATTGGCCAGATACAGTAGGTGGCGGCGTATCTACTATAAAACTATTTTCTCGCGTATCATTAGGATCCCATAAATATATTTTTTGTTCCTGCCAAAATTTTTGCCATTTTTTTTCACTTTCTATGAAGTTATAATGTTTTGGAAATTCTGCCATAATGAAAATTATATAATTAAATTAAGCAAAGATATATCATAGTTACCGTAAGATGCCAATTAGATAAACTTTAATTATACTACTCGTCTTTCAAAAATTGTTTTTTTATTTTATCATGGACTCACGTGCTCACATACTAGCATGTACGCTGCGCGCGCTCGCCATTTAAAATAAAATCCAATTCTTGAAGTATGAGCAGTATATAACTGCAATATAGTAAAAACAATGATAAGTAAGATATTTTTATTATTAAAATTAATGAGATTGCCTAACCCTACTGGATATATGGCTTCATTTTTTCCAGCATATTTTGGATTATTCCTGACGACAACCTCCAATCAAGAGCTAATACGATTACTAATATTATTTTTTTTTGGAAGCATTATTACTAGAGGAGGTGGATGTATTATTAATGACATTTGTGACAAAAATTTAGATAAATATGTATTCAGAACTAAGGATAGGCCGTTAGCGAATGGTTCTCTTACTGTTAAAGAAGCTTTGGTCTTTTTAGCTGTATTATTATCTTGTTCTTTAACCATTTTATTATCATTAAATAAAACCTCTATTTATTTAGGTTTTCTTGCTTTTATCCTAATAATTTTATACCCATTAATGAAAAGAATTATTTACCTACCTCAAATATTTTTAGGGTTGGTATTTAATTTTGGCGCTTTAATTGGTAGTAGTGCAGTAATTAACAGAATTTCTTTAGAATCGTTTATTATGTATGTTGGTTGCTGCTTCTGGACTATAGGTTACGATACTATCTATGGCTTTATGGATATAAAGGATGATAAAAAAATTAAAGTTAAATCTATGTCAATTCTTTTAGAAGAGAAGAATTACCTATGCCACTTATATATTTATTATACTATTTTTATAATATTATTCTTATTAGCTAACGCCCTTGCCCATACACATCTTAATTACATAGGAGTATTAATCGCCTATATTTTATTAATGTGGCAAGTAACAACTTTAAAAATCACTGATCCAAATAATTGCCTGGCTAGGTTTAAAAATACCAATTATGTAGGGTTAGCGCTGGCGTTAAGCTGCTTAGGGGAGCGGATAAATTATTAACATTTTCCTAAAATTCTAATATTTTTTACAATAAAATTAATTATTTCCATTGACAGGCTTTTTGGGGGTAGGATAGAGTAATTCTTAAGGCATCAATCTGGTTTTTTAATTTTATATAAAGGAGTTTACAATTTAAAAATCTGCTATATAAGTTTAAACGGTTTAACTCGAACCATAACTTTAAACAAAAGATAAATAAGGCAGGTATATGTATGTCCAAAGCACTACTACAGGAAAGCGCAAGAAGCAGTTCACTTAAAAAATCCCGTGGCTGCGTAAATTTTGCATCTCTAAACATAGAGGAAGATGCTGGCAAGAAGGAAATTAAAGGAACACCATACTCAAATTTAGACGTTCAAGCACCAGCTGGAGCTGGGCCAATTGCTGTATATATGAAGCCTATATTTTATCTCCCGCCGTTGGAGGAAGTGGTGCAGGATTTAGGGGCCACTAAGGATATGTCATAGAAAAGTTAGATAAATTAATATTAATATGCGATATGAAAATATTTATTTTCATATCGCATAGAGGAGTATAGAGGCGTAATATTATAAAACTTTTTTAAGAAGTATTTACAAATTAACTCTGAGCTTTAAGCTACCTTGGTGGGCAATATATTTTTTACCAAGGTCAGCGTTATAGGCTACCCCATATTCCATCATTCTATATTTAGCAGTTAAGCTAGTACCGACGTTATAATACCTTCTATTAGGGTTAATTATCTTGCTATCTAGTGGTCGGTCTAATCCTCCTAGCCTCGCTTCGACTACAGGAGATTTTCGTTTAAACGCATAGTTAAAATAACCATGAAATTCTGGTATTAGTGCTATGTCATTTAATACTACAGAAGTTAAAGCTCTAAGCCCTACTAAGCTCTCTAGTTTATGGTAAGTTCTTTTTTGATAAATTATATTTTGAAAGGAGGTACCTGTTTCCTGATGCCTGGAGTCAGCAAAGTGGGAATATCTTAACCCTAGCAGAGGAGTGAGCACTAATTTATCACTAGCTCGATAATTATACCCGGTCAGTAATTTACCTCCACAATAAGTGGTTTTATACTTACCAATAGCTGTTTCCCTAATAGCCCTATTAGCCCCAACCCCCATTAGCCGTCCTTCAAAATTCTTCACCTGGGTTTTCCCATAAGAAAATATTCCTTCAATCAGCCAGTTGCTTGGGAAATTATATGAGCTGTATAAAGAGAAAATATTAACTTGTCCTTTGGTTTTATCCCCAACTTTTTGATTCTTATAGGACATTTTAGTATTTAACCTACTATATGCGGCGCCAATAAGGAGATTATCATTGATAAACGTATCAATTCCAAATACCCCTCCCATTGATTTTAATTTATAGCCACTCGCCCCTTCTTTCATTTTTTGAGTAGCATATCCATATAAAGGAGAGCCCCAAATTCCATATTGACTTGATTCCTCCTCTCCTGCGCCAATAGTTCGTTTTTGCGAAGTTGCCATTCTGAGAGTAGTATGGTTACTAGTTTGTAGTATGCCGTCTTCTGTCATTTCAGCGGAGTGATGAGGTAGGGTTTCCTGACCGTTTGGTACTTCTGAGTTATGTAGCTTGACCATACTTTCGTTAGCCGCATTTTGATCCTTGATTATAAAGCCTAAACTATTTTTGTACTGTCCAGCTTCACTATTTGGATCTGCGTTAACTAGTTGGGCAATAAATTGCTGCTGCTGCGGCACAGCGCTTCTAGCAGTGCGTAGTAAAACTGGATTTGATATATCCTGAGCACGTAATGTTAAAGTGCCAGGCTCAATTACCCATTTTACAAAATGATTTTCTTCATTGATATCTAAAGTAATTTTATCCTCATCAACTGTAGGTACATCACCATCACTCACAATCAGATTATGTCGCGTATCTTGAGGCAGGTTATTAATATCAGAACGTGCGGTTATTTTAATAAGCATCTTCTCTACGCCTGTTAAGTCCATGGTTGCGGTGTCTTGCATTTTAATATGGCCACCAGTTAAAGTGGAAGTATCATAAAAAATATTGATTTTTAACTCTCCTGCTAATACTGCATCCCCTGCATACCTTAGTTGATTATTACCAAGATCTAACGTTAAATTTTGAGCATGTAAACCGCCAGCGGCAGTTATAGGATTCATTATAATTATATGAGAGTTATTAGCAGTAATATTAGTTGCGGAAATGTTCCCTTCTAATACAGTCAATTTTCCTGGAGCGAAATTGAGGTGAGCCGCGTTATTTACTTCCTTCTGAAACCATGTATCGCCTGTGCAATTAATGCGCCCATTATTAATTGGACTTTTAACCAAAGTGGAAGTTGTAAAATTTATAGTACTATCTGCTGCTAAGTTAAGTCCGTTAGGAGCATCAATCACTGTATTAAAATTCAAAGACTGCGTGGCTCGTGGCAATGCAATATCATCTACAATTGATGCCGCTATATCTTTAGAGCGTGGTTTAGTACCAGCAAAAGTTACATTTTTTCCAGGTGCTACTCTAATAGTATGAGCATAAACATCTCCTTGGACTTCAGAATTACCTTCAAAAATTACCTCAGATAATTTTAAGTTACTTGATCCTAATTCATACGAAGAGTTACCATCTGCTTTAAACAGTACTTTACCGGTATTATCCGCTGCTGTAGATAGGTTTGAATGAAAATTATTACTATTAATAGTAATTAAGTTATCATTTTGTAACTGGACGGTTTTTAACTTATTAGTATTTGAGCCAAACGGTACCGTTAGAGTATCAAAATCCTCCGCAAGCACTAAGGTATGAAGATTATTGCCGGTAGTAGCAACTCCTTCAGTTATAGTAGCTGCTTTAAGTAACGTTAAAGTTGATTCTTTATCACTAGAAAATAATATCTTTCCTACTGAAACCTGTTCAGTAACTTCTACATCTTCATTAGCTACTTCTATGGTTTGTATTGGATTAATATCCCCAATTTTACTATTAACAACAATATTACTATTATTATTAAACTTAACTGTACCTTGGTTATCTGCAAGACCTTTAATATTTTTAGCTGTTATACTTTTAACAAATATAGCAGTTGCTTCATTACCTATCATTATATTATTTGCATTGACTTTATCCTCAAAAATATTGCTCCCCTGCTGCACTTGGATATCACCAACCGGATTATCAGTACTTCCAACTATGCCATTAATTTGATTAATTGCGCCTCCTCTAAATGTTAAATTAAGGGGCTGACCCCCTGTTGAATTAACGCTTCCTTCTAGAGTAAAACCAGGATTAAAAGATAGAGTATTGCTACCATTTCCTTGAATTTCATCAATCTTATGAGCGCCGCTAATGAGCGATACATCGCCTTTCCCTACTATTAGTTTTCCTAAGCCTCTCACTACCCCTTTTTCAATGCTTCCAGTACCTAAAAATGTTATCTCTCCGTTGCCAGCTTCTTCTGGGCTACTAATATTACCTACTATCTTTTGCCCATCGGCAATAATTAATTTTACAGAATTACTAAGTAGGTCTATTTTATTAGTAAATAGAGAGCCTCCTATATTGAGGATACCTAGATTTTCAATATTTATATGAGCGGCACGAACATTTTGTAATAAATCTACTTGCTCAGTTGTATTAAAATTTGCGCTATTGAAACGTGCATTACTACTCCCAATATTTTGTTCTATTTGACAAGCTCCTAAAATTGTCAATATTCCAGGATTCTCGCGACTTGAAACAATATTTTCACGAAGTATAATTTTTTTCTCGCTTTCGGGATCAGTAATATTGACCATAGGATCGATTATCAATTCCCCCTGAACTGTTATTTTGCCTACTCCATCATAAATATTTGCTCCTACCTTGAATCCATGTTTATCTTCAGTAGCTGAAGTACCACTAAATCTCAGTATTTTACCAGGATTTATTACGATAGGTACAGTTCCCTTGGAGATAGAACCAATAGTGATATTTTCCTGAACTACTATGGCCTTAGGGTTATTCCCACCTAGATTAATGGCCGGAATAACCCTATCCTTCACGTCAGCCACCAGTGCGTGATCCCCCTTATAAGTAATTGCTGTCTTATTCGAAGGAGCATCAATATATAGAGCATTGGTATGATCTACTGGTTGCGCTGGGTTCATATTATTAATAAGATCTCCTCGTTGATCTATCTGCTGCCAGTTGTGCAGATCGGCAATATCAGTTAATTTACCATTATTTATTAGCGCTGCCCCCTCTGGCGCCCGAACATCAGAGGTTGCTAGTGCTGTAGAATAACTACTAAGGGCTGTTACAATTGCCATAATTGATGCTTTAGTAAATAGACTTTCTGCATAAGTCAATCTACTGGGTGATTTTGTTGTCAAAACTTGCCTCTCCTCTTCATGTACATTTGAGTACGCAGTTCGGCTCGGCTTCGTTTTTCCTAAAAATCCCTCCACTATTTTCGACTTATACAGAAAGTCTAATAAATTCTTATGAAGCTTGTTTCTATTCATATTTAACCTTTCTATGTTTGTATTTATTAAAGAATATAGCGGGGTAAAAGTATAGATTTAGAAAGTAAAAAATATAGAAGTATTAAAAACTTAAAAATTCCTTATTACTTATTGCAAAACCTTAGAGCAATAACGCTACAATTCAATTTGAAGTAAAACAATTACCTTACAAGGGCTATATTCAGTTCTTAATGATAGACAGGTTTGAAACCATATTTGTATTAATAGTTGCTAAACCTTTAATTTTTAGTAATAAAATATAAATAAAGTTTAAAAACAGTGATAATAATGTTACAATAATGCCTATTATAAATAAGGAATAAGTATTGACTTAAAAAGTTCAGGGTAATATAATGCCGTCTTAACATTTGTTTAAATTTATGGGATATTTTTCTATGTTCGCAGTTATTAAAGCAGGCGGAAAGCAATATAAAGTCGGCAAAAATAGTGTTATAAAAGTAGAAAAAATTGATGGTGAAAAAGGAGCAACGATCCAACTTGATCAAGTGTTGATGTTAGGGGAAGATTCTAAACCTTCATTTATAGGTACTCCAATGGTTAAAGGAGCTCTCGTTACTGCAGAAATTACTAACCAGTGTAGAGATAGTAAAATTATTATTTTTAAGAAAAAGCGACGCCAGAACTATCGTCGTAAGGCTGGGCATAGGCAGGAATTGACTGAGCTAAAAATATTAGATATTACCAAACAATAAGAATAGATTAGGAAAATTACAAAATGGCAACCAAAAAAGCTGGTGGTAGCTCCAGAAATGGTAGAGATTCGGCTGGTCGTAGACTAGGACTGAAAAAATCTGATGGACAATATGTAATACCAGGTAACATAATCGTTAGACAGCGTGGGACTAAAATTCATCCAGGCAAAAATGTGGGGCTTGGAAAAGATCATACCATATTTGCTTTAATTGAAGGTATAGTAAAGTTTTCTACGAAAAGAGACTACAAAATAGTAAATATTGTATAGTAAAAGAAAGGCAGTAATTAAAATTTAGCTGCGTAAAGCATGAGAATGAGTGTTACAAACATGATTATATCAATTCTTCAGGTTTTGCCAATCTAATGCCTGACTTATGCCATTAATAGTTCAAAAATTTGGTGGAACCTCAGTTGCTAACATTGCACGAATAAAAGAAATTATTCCAATTATCAAGCTTGAGCAACAGGATGGTAATAAAATAATAGTAGTTGTGTCTGCAATGGCAGGGGTGACAAACCAATTGGTTACTTTGTGTAACGAGGTATCTAGCCTGCAGACAAATGCGCAACTAGCAGAGTATGATACTGCTTTATGTAGCGGCGAAATGGTAACAGCCTCCTTATTAGCTCTTAATTTACAAGAGGAGGGGATACCGGCTAGATCGGTGTTAGCATGGCAGCTTCCAATAATTACTAATAATAATCACAGTAAGGCTTTAGTAAAACATCTTTCTACTGGTTTATTAAAAAAATGTTTGGATAAAAATATTATTCCAGTTGTGGCGGGATTTCAAGGAATTACTGACACTAATCGCGCCTCTACGCTTGGAAGAGGGGGCTCTGATACAACTGCATCAATAATTGCGGTGGCTATGAAGGCTGCTAGATGTGATATCTATACTGATGTAGTTGGGGTATTTACTGCTGATCCCCGCATTGTTCCACAAGCAAAAAAATTATCTCAAATTAGTTTTGAAGAGATGCAAGAATTTGCTTCTTGTGGAGCTAAAGTATTACATTCACGTTGTTTAGAAATCGCCACTAGATATAAAGTACCTATACGTGTTTTATCATCATTTTTATCTAACGACCCCAACTCAACCGAAAATACCGGTACCTTGATTACCGCAAGAGATCAAATTATGGAAAATAGCCAAATTACTGGCATTACCTCTAATAAAAATTTACTAAAATTAACAGTAGACGCACAGTGCGAGTATAAAAACCAAAGCTGTATAAATTTTTATCAAATTTGTCATCTAATTGCTGATCATAATATACATCTAGAATTAATGGAAAATGTTGCAATAAGTAAACAATATAATTTTATTGCGACATTATCTGATAAAAATAAAACCCAGTTTTTATTAGAAGAGTTAAAAAAGAAAAAACAAATAAATAATTTTGTCATTGATACTCAAATTGCAATAGTATCAATAATTGGCTATGGTATTAAAAATGATCATACCTTAATTAGCTTAATATTAAAGGCCTTAGAAAAACTTAATATTAGCATTAATATGATACAAGTGTCAGAAATTAAGATTTCTATTTTAATAACAGATGCTGATAATGAAAAAACAATACGCTGTTTGCATCAATTATTTGCATTAGAAAAATAAGGCTTTATTAGAGAAGGTATGTTATATAATAAACTCGTGGAATTATTTGTAACTTTTTTTTATATAGGTAAGATAAAATACTGCCCCGGTACTTTTGGCTCTTTAGCCGCTTTTCCTTTATGTTACTTAATTTTGTATTACACCTCAGCACATCCCATAGGTTTTTTACTTTCAGACTTTTCTATACTGCAAGCTCGCATTATCACTATTGTTATTATAGCTTTTTCAAGTTGTATATTGTTATTCATTATGGGAGTATATTTTTCTTCCCATTACTCAAACTATATCAACAAAGACGACCCAAAAGAGGTAGTTATTGATGAAGTAGTAGGACAGATGTTAACTGTAATATTAAGTTTTCTTTCTCTGGTATTTATCAATTATTCACAAGTGATAAAATATTTAAGTGAACCAGTTATTAATTGGGTTTTCCTGTTTGTGTTACCTTTTATCTTATTTAGATTCTTTGATATAATAAAACCATGGCCAATAAATTGGTGCGATAAAAATATTAAAGGAGGGGTGGGTATTATGTTAGATGATGTAATAGCCGCAGTTTTTGCCTCAGTATTGCAATATGCTATAACTTTTACTATAATAGACTGGACAAATTAACTATATTTAACCTCCCTCGACTTAAAGTTGGGAAGATTGATTATCCTGAAAATACTTAAATTCTTATATTGAATTGAGGTTGAATAGTATATGATCAATTAATAATTAATTTAAAGGTACACATATGAAGTTCCCAAAGATAATAATATTACTTATCATTAGTCTTGGTTTTAAGATATCAATATGTTTGGCAGATAGTAGTACTCCTGCCGGAGCTATCGTTCCAGTACAGCAAGAAAATAAGGGAGAAGAAAAACTCTTCACTCCCCAGAGTTGCTCAGCTCCAGATAGTTTGATTGAGGTAGTAAAAGCTTGGGCCCGACCGTCTATTACTAGCAAAAATATAGGTAATAATAACTCGGCGGTATATTTTAAGCTGCATAATAACTCTGATATTGACTATAATTTGATAAATGTGAATTCTGGGGTTGCTAGTAGAGTTGAATTGCATAAGAGCTTTGTAGATGAAAAAGGCATTAGCAAAATGATAAAACTTGATAAGTTGGTGATTCCTGCTAAAGGGGAGGTTATTTTAAAACCAGGGGATTTACATATTATGCTGCTAGACTTAAAAAATACCTTAAAAGTTGGCGATAAATTCGATTTATTGTTATATTTTGATAATGGTGTACAAAAAGTTGTGAAGGTGGAAGTAAAAACTGCTTAGAGCAAAAAGAAACAGTGAAATTAATTTAACAAAAATACTGATGAAGCTCAAGACAAGAGTAAAAAAACGTAAATTTTAGGTAATTTCCTTCCTACAATTCGGCTGTTTGGAATAGCAGCAAATCATCAGAATGTTCTTTATTAATAGGTTCTGTTGCAATAGGTTTGTTCTTAACACGTAGCGGCCTTATTAACCTTCAATTCGATATAACAAGTTATATCGAATTGAAATTGAAAATTAATAGTAGATAATATCTTAGACGTTAAATTATTTACCCACTCGTTAATATTCATTTATATTTCCCTTGTTTTTCTTTGTAGAGCTGCTATTTATTATAGTAACTAACCGATGATCTAATTGCGTCCTCTTATTAGCAAAACCTTGAGGGTTTATTTTACCAATAAATTAAGTAATATTCAGGTTCAGCTGGGTTGGGAGATAGGTATAGCCAATTAATATAAATTATGGACGTCGTCGCTCGTTGCTTCCCTAGTATCCCTAGGATTCGCACCTCGCTCCTGGTCCTTAGCTCATCTTAATTGATTATAGACGGAGAAAGGAGTAATCCAGTTAGCAGCGCAATGAACAACAACATTCCAGGTAAATATACTCTTTTGATCTTAAGAACCCTAATTTTATTTTGAGGAAGTAGGCGCGCAGAAGTAACATATAGCCTGAATCCTTGTAAAATGAAAAATAATTCAGATGTGCAAATAAGTATATCAATTTTTACCATAACCTTATAATCAAAAGGAGCTTCTATCATGTTAAATAATGATCAAACGAATCTATCAAATAATTATGATAAATTACTTACTAAAGTATTTTATACCCGTGAAGCAGCCGAAAAAGCTTATAATATTTTATTAAACCATAACTATCAGAAAGATAATATTAATATTTTAATGTCAAATGACACTAGAGATAAATATTTTTTGAATACTGAACTTCCTGAAACCGATTTAAGTAATAAGGCGTTAGAAGGATTGGGAGCAGGCAGCGCAATAGGAGGAGCTTTGGGGGGAATAGCGGCTGCTATTGCTGCTATTGGAACTGTTTTAGCTGTGCCTGGCCTAGGCCTAGTGATAGCTGGTCCTATTGCTGCAGGGTTGGCTGGTGCAGGTGCTGGTGGTATAGCAGGAGGGCTAGCAGGGGCATTAATCGGTTCAGGAATCCCAGGAGATCGTGCTAAAGAGTATGAAGATGCTATTAAAGCTGGAGGAGTTGTTATAGGGGTGAAACCACGCTCTGAGAGTGATTATACAACTTTAGAAAATGAATGGGCACCTATAAACCGCTAGATTCACTTTAAATTTTTACCTAAGTTTAATAAGACAGGGGCCATATTCAAAAAGCCCAGAAATGTAGTAGAATAAGTTTCTGGGAAACGATTAATAGGCCCTTATAATATAGCCAAATTAAGTGTGACCGTTCACGATTTTTTTTAAGAGAGTTGATTAATTAATTCCTGGAAAGGGTTTAAACATTGGAGTTTTGAGGAGGCAAAAATAGATTTAGCCCGTTCTAAAAATCTATCACCTCTTGTTGACCATGTAAAAAATGAGTTTTTTCTGTATTTCACGTGATGCTTTATTTGCCTCTCGGCATGGTTATTGGCATAGTACCCTACGATTTTTGTAGGGAGGCAGAGTAAGTAGTAAGAAGTTCTATTTTTGGAGGTATTAATAAGGTGCGTATTAGTTGAGTTACAGCTATTAATGATAGATTGATAAAAGATATTTTTAATATGATCAAACCCGTAAGTAAATAATGAAAATAATTGTTTTTCAGTGGTTTTTTGGAGTTTTATACGGATTGGGTTTAGTGAATTTTGTATTAAGCCATTCTTAACTATTAAAGCTGAAGCAATAGCAGTTACCACCAATAATTTTTTGAATCTATCCAAATTTACTAAGTGACTTTTTTCAATATCAAAGCCTCCGCTTTTGAGATGCTTAAACAACCGTTCGATGGACCAGCGGTACCTATATAAAGCGAAAATATCAACTTCGACCTCAATTGATGACACCAAAACCATCAGTTCATTTTTATCATTTCTATATGCAGCAAAATTGACTTTTCTATCCCACAATATTCCAGCACAAACCTTATATTTTAAGGCTTTGAGATCATTAAATATTTTTCCAATCGTTAAAGTTTTTAAACCTTTCTCAAGACGAATTTGGTGATCCGTTCTTAGGGGAATAGCAAATCTTATATGATTATCTATTAAGAAATTTAACCATTCTTTATTCATAAATTCTCGATCAGCAAGTAAATATTTTATTTTTTCAACCCCAAAATTGTCAATAAACTTCTGCAAAAATTCTTCCATAAATTCTTTAGAACAAGCTCCACCATGCGATAAAGAATGCCAATATATTGGCACTGATATCTTACCAATTACAATTACTAAAAACAAAATATTAATATCTGTTTTACCAAATTTCCAATTTGTTCGATCCATTGCTACAACATAATTTCCTACACCGAACAAGCTTAACAGTAATGATGCAACCTTCATATAATCAAAAGTAAATTCTTTTAACAATCGATAAATCCTATGGATTTTTGACGATGCTTTAGCATCACCTGAAATACCAAGCGCTAAACCCTTTGGGTCGATAGAACCTCCAGTTATTAAACTGATTATCATCCCAGACAAACATTTTAATCTTGATTTATTTCCGTCTATATATAAAATCAATTCTTGAAGTAGTATTTGGTGCATAGTTTCTCAAAAAATATCAACCTTATACTACTTCTTCCCTCCCTAAATCAACCCTCCAACCCAAAATCGTAGGGTACTATGGTAGAGCCTATATATCATAGGCAAGCGACGAGTGACGACGTCACCAACTTCTCCTGAATTGACTATAAACATAAAAAAAACCAGTGCGACAAAGTGACTAAGATCCGCATAACTCAAGCGATAAAATTCCCTTCACAGAAGCCTAGGCTTCTTCGTGATTGCCTAAAACCTCTAGCCTATGCTCCTCAGGCGCCGGCTCTAAACTTGAATCCACCCACGTAGGAAGAGAACTGGAGAGGAACTGTTTTAACTTTATAGCACTCCCTACAACTGCTGCAGTAATCACTGCCCCAATTGCACAAGCTGTTCCCCCCAACCAATATTTGATTAACACGTCGTGTTTATGTATGATGTTACTAGGCGTTTTTTGTTGTACGGAAGCCATGGTTATAGGAGCAGCCAGGTTAAATATGAATGTATTATTCTGCTCTGTTAAGTAGTAAGGTAGCACCCCCCCTGCCTGTATGTTATTACGTATTATATCATATTGTTCAGGGTGGATAAGCTGTTGTTTCATATCGTACTGACTCAATAGCACCGCTACTGTCTCTACTATATTTTCGGCATGATTAATATCTTTCATGGTATCCAGGGTTATTAATTTGGTACAGCTAGAGCTTAAAGGAGTCATAACTACTCGATCAAACGCTTCCTTAGTATAGACAGCAATCTTATAATCCGCTGCTGCAAGTATCTTCTCCGTTTCAGTAGCGTTAATATTACTTTCCGACAAGTCAATAAACACTAAAGGCAAATCTTGACTATTTAAGAAGGGATGGCGCCAGTGATTATTACTTAATACTACAACCAGTGAGGCATTTTTGGCTATTGTAGCTGGATCATCACAGGTAGCATGTTGGTTAAGAAGAGTTAAAGCTTGATATAAGGAGGGAGAATTTATTTTAGCGGAAGAAAGATGAAATGTGAGCTCAGGAGAAAATTTACCTATAGGCCATTGTTGCTGTTGCGGCACAGGCAGCTCTTCTAACCTGCTTCCTATTGGCCCCTCAAATAAAGCTTGGAGATTATCCTCATACTCCTGCGCCTGCGATGCTTCTAGCTTCCTTTTACTTCTTTCTAGGATTTTATCCTTAAAACCTACCTCTGATTCAATTTGTCTTATGGGGTTATGTGCCACCATTTCTTCTACAGTCCTATAAGGCTTTAACACATTTTCAGCCTTTTCAATATCCACATTATTTGGTGAAGTTAATGGGTGATTAAGGAAAAAAGGAGGCTGATTCTGCAGAATATGTATATTATTAGTTGAATTATGTCCTATACTAGTGTTTGAGTAATTTGAAACTGGTAGCATAATAACCTCTTTTCTAAATTATCTTATATATACTCGGTCAACTGAACTGCGCCCCTATGTTTAGACCAAAAAAGCTTTAAATAGAGAGACTATTATTTTCATAAACTATCTACAAAAATATTATTTTTATAATTTTGTAGCTGTTGTGGTAATAGTGGAATTGTGGGTAAGTCGCAAGACTTATCCATAAATCCACTATATATCTCAAACGGCGTTTTGTACTCCAAAGCCTGATGGGGCCTTTGATTGTTATACCAATTCAACCATTTCGGGATATTATTTTTCAACTCTAAAACTGAAGTACACCGGTATAAATACGACCCCTCATACTTAAACGATCGCCATAAACGCTCAATATGGGCATTATCGTTACACCTGCCTTTGCCCGTCATGCTGATGCTTATGACGCATCTCCTCAATTCATTAATCCAATCCTCGCTGGTAAACTGGCTACCTTGATCACTATTAATTATCGACGGCTTCCCATATTTAGCTATAGCATCTTCTAACGCTAGCAAACAGCTCTCTGTATTTAAACTATTTGATAAACGATATCCTACTACTAATCTAGTATAAACATCGATTAATGCAACCAAATACATAAAACCACTTTGTACCCTTAAATAAGTGATATCCACCTGCCATACCTGATTTGGCTTTATAACCTCTAACCCTGATAGCAAATATGGATAAATAGCTTCTTTTAGGTTTCTTTTACTTGTATTAATCGAAGGGTAAATTGCTTGCAAATTCATTAGTTTCATCAACCTCCTGACTTTTTTGCTGTTAACAATTACCACTTCTCTCCTAAGTATCGCCGTTATTCGCCGGTAACCATATATCGGATAATTACTATAGATCTCAACTATTCTATTACTTAAATAATTATCTTGATCCTTCTCCGAATCCTTGTAATATAGGCTGGAGCGGTTCAGATTCAATAGCTGACTTTGCCGACGAACACTTAAATCTTTATAATCCTTATCTACCATCACTTTCCTCTTTATAGTTTCAACTTGGCAGATACGAGCTGCAAAAAATCGTTTTCTACCTTCAATTTGCCAATAGTTGCATGCAGTTTCTCTATTTCGCTTGTAGAACTAGAGGAATTACCGTTTTCATAGCTAAACTTAAAAATATCAGCACCATTTTCCAAAAATTGTTTCTTCCACCTTGTCATTACCGACCTTGGAACTTGATATTTTGAGATTATTTCAGCAATACTCAAATCTCCTCGGATCATCTCTAGCGATACTTTAAACTTAAATTCTTTACTGTAACTTTTTGGCTTACTCATTTTCGACTGCTCCTATTTTATATTTATTTTAACATAAAATAGTCTCTCTATCACTGCTCTAGTTTTCGGGGCGCATTACGAACTTCAAGAATTGGCGTCGTCATGTCTAAAGATCTGCGCTGCTCACGTACTTTATAGTACGCTGCGCTGCTCGACTTTGCCACTCCTCGCTCTTCTTGAAGTTGACCTTCGTATACCAACTCTTCAGGTACGAGCAGTATCCTTAACGATATATTTTACTATATTAAAATTAAAATGTATGCTAGTTATTCAACTAATTATTGCATCAAACAAAATGGATAGCAAGTATTTTATTCGTTACCTCGAAATAAAAATAATTATAGTATAGCTTAAGTCACTAAGCTGTAGACATTAGTAACGCGAGTTTAGGATAAGGAGAGTTTAGAGAAATAATAAGAAAGGGCTTTTCAAATCAAAGATGTTGAGTTATAAGAAATTGGCAAGAGCAAAATATCCTACAGATCTAAAAGAAAGAGAATGGAGTTTAATACAAGAATTATTTATCCCATCATGCAAAGAAGGAGGTAGACCCCCTAAATATAGTAAGAAAGACATAATAGACCTCTTGCATAACCTAATCTAATTGGTAATTTTGTCGTCGAAACTCCTCTCTGTTCCTCACGTACGTCTATGTACGCTACGGTACTCGACTTCGTTTCTCCTAAAATTCTTCAATTATCTTTAGGTTATGCAAAAGGTCTAATAGATGCTATTTTCTATATAGCACGTAGCGTTTGTCAATGGAGGAATTTACCACATGATTTTCCGCACTGGAGTACGGTTTACTCACATTTTCGGGATTGGAAGAGAAAGGGATTATTTGAAAAAATGAATAAACTATTAACGGGATATAATAGGATAAGAGCTGGTAAGAATAAAGAACCAAGCGCCGGGGTGGTGGATTCACAGTCAGTTAAATGCACAGAAAGAGGGGGGCCATGCGGTTATGATCCTGTTAAGAAAGTTAATAGACCTCTTGCATAACCTAAAGATAATTGAAGAATTTTTAGGAGAAACGAAGTCGAGTACCGCAGCGTACATAGACGTACGTGAGGAACAGAGAGGAGTTTCGACGACAAAATTACCAATTAGATTAGGTTATGCAAGAGGTCTAATGGAAGAAAGCGTCATATAATAACAGATACTGGAGGATTAGTATTAGGATGTTATGTGGGACCTGCAAATGAAAATGATAGAGATGGAATTAAGCCCGCAATAGATAATATGTTAACCAAATATAGTGCTGTTAAAAAAATATGGTCTGATATGGGTTACAAGGTAGCAAGTTAAAGGATTATATTAATAAAGAGTATGATATTGATTTGGAAATTGTTAAGAGAAAAACAAGGCATGGAGTTTGGGTTCATAAAGATACTCCGGTCCAGAGTTTACCAATTAAACAGTCGGGTTTTAAGGTTGAACCGCGACGTTGGGTAGTAGAGCGTACCTTTGGTTGGCTTGGTAGAAGTAGAAGATTAGCAAAGGAATATGATTTTTTAACTCAAACATCCCAAAATTTTATTTATATTGCTATGAGCAAATTACTTTTAAATCGCTTATTATTATCATATCTTTGGTTTTACAACAAGCTCTATATCTAAAGAAAGAGAGCAGAATAGAAGCGCTGTTGGCAATTATGACATTCTGTTTAATGGTGTATAATTTTGCGCAATATAAAATCAGAAAGGCGTTAGAAGAATATAAAGATATGATTCCTAATCAGGTCAAGAAACTTACAGCTACACCAACATTACGTTGGATTTTTAGGTTAATATATAAAATAAGTGTTGTAACTATCAGTAATACAGCAGGGACTCAGATCAAAAATGTAATGTCAAATTTATGCGATACATCAAGGAGAATAGTACGATATTTTGGACAAGAGGCTATGGATATTTATGAAATTAGTTAAAATGGAGAAATGGCAACTAAAAACTGTAAAACTCATTTAAAAATGACAAATTACTTAATAAAATATGTAATTTTTTAAAAAATTGATAATTGCCTCAACTAATCTGGTGGTTATCAATAGAAAATAACGAAAACTTCTTATAAATATCTATTCCCCAATTTTTGCAGCGGAATGGGAGCTCCTTGGCTGTCGGTAAGGTTTATACCAAACAAAAGGATATTAAATTAAAGGAGAACTTGCCATTATTGGAATTTCATGAGCGATTTTCCGAATTGGATAATCAAGCAAGCCATTCTCAAGATCCTGAGCTTCATTATGAGGATTACTACCAGGAATTCATAGGCCAGGGAGCAGATTTCCCTAGCTTTGTGAGCGATAAGGTATAAGAAACTACACTTCCTGAAGAATGTAGAAGTCAAGATTTGTAATGCCTATACGTTCAAATCTTGTATATTTAATATTGTCTTTAGGTTGCGTGAAGATTTCTATGTAATGATCGATTTAGTCGTTATTTTCGTTCTCGAATCCTCACGTACATTTAGTACGCTGCGGTTCTGTGAGCAAAAATGCCTATAAATCTTCTCATTATATAGAAACCTTCACGCAACCTAGTTAATTACTATAATCTATTTAAGGGCCCTTAAAGTAAGAAGGTTAACATTATGAACCTATAGTCAAGATTAAGAAATTGGCCTTCATATACTTCTTATTTTCATATAGGTCAAAGTTATGGGATGAGTGAAAATGCATCATACTAAGCTGTCAAATAGAGCTCCTTCAAATTCTCTGTGCTATGCGAATTTCAAAAAAAGTCAATTAAATTAGTAATATTCTTCTTAAAACTTAATTAAGATTTTTGTAATTTAAAGATTGTATATGTTAACAAAAAATCTTATAATTTTAACAATGAAGACATATACTGTTCGTACCTGAAAAGTTGGTAGACGATAGAATCCACTTCAAGAAGAGGCAGGAGGCTCAAAGTCAAGCAGCGCACTAAAGTACGTGAAGCCTCGGTCTTTAGGGCACGACGACACGCCAATTCTTGAAGTACGAGCAGTATATATCCCTATTGTTTAAACAAAGGCAGTAAGCCTTGAAGTATAATCAATTAAGATGCACTAGGGTCTAAGTGCCAGGGTAGAGCCTAGAACTACTATGGTAGAGCAACAAACAACGGCGTCCCTAGATTATATTAATTGACTATAAATACATTAGCTGCATACTGCCAGTCGAGGTCATTCCCTTGGAATGGCGTATTTGATTATTGAGCAATATTTAATTATTTAACATAATCAAATTAAGGCTGAAAGTGATCTCTCCAATTTTATTTTCACTGGTCTCATTTACTTCTATTTTCTAAAAACAAAATTTTTAAGTAGAAAGCTTTGTGAAAGATTTTGATCGAAAATATAAGAGGCTTCCTGCATAAGTCGCTCTAGAGAGCGTCGATCTAGTAGGTGATTTTGTTGTCAAAACGTGGCCTTCCGCTCCTCATGTACATCCTTGTCCATTGTGGTGCTCGGCTTCGTTTTTCCTAAAAATCCCAAGCGCTTTTTCGCCTTATGCAGGAAGCCTAAGGAAATATTACTTTTATGCTCACTAACAGTATTTTTAGGCTTAATGATACTAAATTACAGGAGGCTATCTCTTACATTATATCTCAGGGTCAAAATCCTGCATATGCTTTGGAAGTTGCTGAAATCCTCTTAACGATTTACCCCAATAATAATACAGTAATAGCAGGCTTATTGTCTACTGCTATCTCCACAACAGATTTATCTAAAATTACTCTCCCCCTCCAACAAATTAGCAGCCAATTTGGTATAGAAATAGCCAACATAGTAGAGGGAATCCTTAAAACATCAACAATTCATTACTTACCTTATAATATAAGACAAGCACAGAAATTTTTTGACTTCTTACTTTCTATGCCACAAGAAGTAGCAGTAGGAGTATTATTTGTCAAGCTGGCTCACTTATTACATAATATTAGTATATTTTCGGTCAATCCTACACTTGAAAAATACGCTATTTCTGCTTTAGAAATAATAGAAATTTACGTACCCTTAATGTCAAGAGTAGGATTCGAAGCAATTAAAATTGAACTGCAAGAAATTTGTTTAACAATATTGCAACCAGATATTCGAGAATATATTTTAACCCATCTATATGCCTTTTGTGGCAAAGATATCAAAGCTTTAATTACTAAAATTATTAATTCTCTTCATAATAGCTTGCAGGCTGAAGGTATCCAAGCCAAAATATTCGGTAGGATCAAAACTCCTTATTCTATTTGGTTAAAAATGCTACAGAAAAATATTAATATAGGGCAATTATATGATATTTTAGCATTTAGAATTATAGTAGAGAATGTTGAAGATTGTTATAAAGCCCTTGCGGTCATGCATGCCCATTATCAAAGCGTCAAGGGTCAATTTCAGGATTATATTCACAGACCTAAATCTAATGGTTATCAATCTTTACATACTATAATCATTGGTCCCACTAGGCAAAATATAGAGATCCAAATCCGTACTTGCGCAATGAATGAGAAGGCCCAGCATGGAACGGCAGCACATTGGAAATATAAAAAGAAACCAGCAATTATCAAAGAAAAAGTATATAATATATATCAATCTTTGTACCAATCAGCTTATCTTCCACTTATTAATATACTTAAAACCCCAGCTAAAGACCGAGATATCAAACAGCGTATCCATAGGCTTTATAAATTTGAGTCATATAAAGAGCTAGGGATATTAAGAAATATCAATAGCAGATTATCATTTAATGATCACGCTACTAATATTTACCAAAATAACAACAATACCATACTTACATTGTTAGAACCTAATATAAATTCAGATTTTAATCATAGATTACCTAGTCCCCATGATATGATTGTTAGCTGCAGCGTAGATAGTATCTCTGATTATCCTACTGCGCAGCTAGTGATGAATGACCTTACGACCTTCCAGCAGACAAACTTATTATTGGATACCTACTCAGCCGAAACATATCTATCTAGTGATAGTAACTCTACTCCCCACCTTCCCCCTCAGCTAATGCCGAAAACAGAGCCCCTTAAATTCCAGACCCCACCTAATAATCCACAGGCTACTCAGCCGCTGCTTATAGCTCCATCAATATATATAAAAAAAGTTACTCTTGCTCATCAGGCAAGGAATGAAAGTTTTGATTATAATGCTATTGATCCTCTATTATCAGCACAACTAACAACGATAATACGACAAACCTTGCTACGTTATAGTCAGGCATTAGATAATCGTTCTGTTAACCAGCCAGACGAAAATGACTATCCTCCCTTAATAAAGGCGGTAATAAGTAACGATAAAGAGCAAGTGATAGAGATACTACAAGATCAGGAATTAAACCCTAATGAAGGTGCTGCCTTTATTCCGGTAGGTCGGACCTCTAGTAATATATGGTCAGCATTTTTGTTAGCCGTTTACATGAGAGAGGAAGAGATTGTGCGAGCATTTCTCTCTCACCCTAAAACTGATATTACACAAAAAAAACAAGATAATGAAACCGCTTTAATATTGGCAGCGCAAGTTAGTAATGTCGAAGCATTTAAGGTATTAGTTAATCACTTTAAGGCTCATTGGCAAAATATTTTTCAGAATGATATAAAAGAATTTAGAGAATATATTAATTGGCAAGATCACCATGATAAGAGCGCCCTTTCTCACGCAAGACAGAATTATTTAACAGGGGCTACTGATAGTACTGTAATTGTTCGAGTATTGCTTGAATGGAAAGACCTTCAACAGACACCCTTAATCAGTGATTCAGAACAGTTAGTGTTTACTATAATGGTGCTCCAGGCATTGGGTATAGTATGCTTTACATTAGAGAAAGACTATATCATGGATGAAAAGGAATGGGGATATTGCCCCCATGGCTTAACTGAATCATATACAAAAAACCCAGATAATTTATACCAAGTGCTAGAAAAATTCCGCAATCTAAGAGAGATAATCAATCTTGTGCGTGCTTCTTGCAGGAGTAATTTAGAGTTTGACTCATGTACATCTTCAACTGATGTTAAGAGCGGCTTCCACATTAATTTTACTAACATCATTAATATTAATGATGTTGACCAACATGGCAAATCTTTGTTAGTAAATGCGATATCATGTTACGATATAAACACTGTAAAATGTTTATTAAAATTTCCCGAAATAGATATTCACCAAATTAATCCTACGCCCACAATACGAAGTATTAGGGACGATGATTACCCGTTTTTATTAGCGGTTCAAATGGGCAATATAGAAATTATTCAAGCATTTCTTGCTCACCCCAAAACTGATATTACACGGAAAGACCAAAATCATAAAACCGCTTTAATATTAGCAGCGCAAGCTAGTAATGTTGAAGCATTTCAGTTATTGGTTAATCACTTGAAGACTAATTGGCAAAATATTTTTAAGAATGATATCAAAGAATTTAGAGAATATATTAATTGGCAAGATCCCAGTTATAATAGCGCCCTTTTCTACGCAACAGAATATTATTTGACCGGGGAGAATGATAATCCTGCAATTATTCAAGCATTGCTTGAGTCGCAAGACAACCAACCAGAACATATCATAAGTATCTCAGAACAACGAAACTTCACTACTATGGTCCTACAGTCATTGGGGGTAGTAAGTGATATACCCGAAGAAGCAGATAAAAGGAATGAGGAGGAGTATGAAAATTATGGATTAACTGACTCATATAACAAAAACCCAGGTAATTTATACCACGCGCTAGAAAAATTCCGCAATCTAAGAGAGATAATCAATCTTGTGCGTGCTTCTTGCAGGAGTAATTTAGAGTTTGACTCATGCACATCTTCAACTGATGTTAAGAACGGCTTACATATTAATTTTACTAACATCATTAATATTAATGATGTTGATCAACACGGCCAATCTCTGTTAGTAAATGCGATATCATGTCACGATATAAACACTGTGAAATGTTTATTAAAATTTCCTGAAATAGATATTCACCAAATTAATCCTACGCCCACAATACGAAGTATTAGGGAGGATGATCAACCGTTTTTATTAGCGGTTCAAATGGACAATATAGAAATTATTCAAGCATTTCTTGCTCACTCCAAAACTGATATTACTGTAAAACATCAAGATGAGAAAACAGCTTTAATATTGGCAGCGCAAGCTAGTAATGTCGAAGCATTTGAGTTATTGGTTAATCACTTTAAGGCTAATTGGCAAAATATTTTTAAGAATGATATAAAAGAATTTAAAGAATATATTAATTGGCAAGATCACGATGGTAAGAGCGCCCTTTTTCACGCAAGACAGAATTATTTGATGGGGGATACTGATGACCTTACAATTGTTGAAATATTACTTAAATGGAGGGGCAACCAACAGCAGCTGTTAGTAAGTAAGCAGGAACAAAAGCAATTTGTGGAGGGACCAGAATCCGATGAAGGATATGGCTCAGCTATATCTCTTAACTTATTAGAAGAAAATAGCCTAATTTCCCTTCAAAGATTATATGCGCTTGTACAAATAGCAGTTGCAAACCTAGATCCATTGATAACTATATTGACAAATCACTGTATTAAACAAGTACTAGATAAAAAACTTATGTATCAAGCAAAGAACCCTAGCGAAGTATCAGAATATCCATTAATAGATACAGATTGTGAGGAAGAGAGAGTAAAGAATATAGGAGATCGGGACGGTCCCATGTGGGATTAGCGATATTTCAACCTTATTTACAGAACAATTAAACTTATATTAGACTTCCTGCATAAGTCGAAAATAGTTAAGGGATTTTAGGAAACACGAAGCTGAGCCGAGCTGAGTATAGCATAGCCCATTAAGGTGCGTACAGGGTATTTATCTTCAAGAAAATACTATAGATATACCTACTTGGAGGCATATCTGTTGTCAGCATCATTAGACCTCTTGCATAACCTAATCTAATTGGTAATTTTGTCGTCGAAACTCCTCTCTGTTCCTCACATACGTCTATGTACGCTGCGGTACTCGACTTCGTTTCTCCTAAAAATTCTTCAATTATCTTTAGGTTATGCAAGAGGTCTATTATAATTTGATTTATTCCCCTTTTGCGTTGTTAATGAAATGGCAAGGCGTTAGTGAACGCACTTCCTATTAATTCCTTCATAGTAATATTATGGTACGCACTAGTATCATTAGATTGATTACTAGTATCAATATTTTGAGAATATAACTCATATTGATTACCAAATAGAATTTGCATCTGTCGTAAATTACTTTCCTCACTTTTAGTTGACGAGACAGACAAATTGTCTTGATTCCGTTTTATCTTGGGTATCAATAACGACTTTTCTGAGTTGCATTTCGTTAGTATTTCTTGCTCAAATACAGCCTCTTCTTCAAATATAGAATCTTCTTCTTTTAATTTAACGTATTTACTGGTCGAGCGCAAGCTTCGGCAGTATGCCATAATTTTCCTGAACAATTTCATTATTTAACTCCATATTTATTAGGGTCTGTGAAGGTTTCTATCTAATAGTCGATTTCGTCGTTATTTTCGTTCTCGAACCTCACATACACCCTAGTGCACTGCGGTTCTTGGAGAAAAAATGCCTGTAAATCTACTCATTATATAGACTTCATAGAACCTAGTTTTCGGAAATGGTATTACTTATCCTAGCTGATCGTCTACTATTATTATGCTACTCATTAATGGCTTCATTATAGGGTCAGGCGTAAGTATTTCTCTAGCATCATCACAAGCATTAACTATTTCTAATGCCAATTGCACGTCTGTGTTATTATATTGCTCTAGTATTTCTTGCCAGCTATCCTTACTGTCTATTATAATCTTATTACCATTCTGGTCAGAGGTTCCTTTCTGCGTATCTTGTATTGGCCCATCAATTACCTGCAAAAAATCTAATACTTTAGCTCTTTTGACAGGATCAGCTAAAATGTCATCGTATTGTCCTTGGTACTTAACACAATAATTATGAGTTATAGGAAAACTGCTATCTATAGGAAAATTCCCATTAATAATAGCAGCCCCTAAAGTGGCACAAGAAAATTTTACCTGGTAATTTTCTGCTAAGTTGATTTCTTTATTATTAATTTTTGTTTGCATGTCTTCTCAAATATTAATTAATTGCATCTCTTTTATTACATATTTATATAAAGTTCTACTACTTAATCCCATAAAAATCTTTAGCTCCTTGTAATAAAATATCAAATTCTTGCTCATTGCGAGTACTATTAGTTGCACCTTTTACAAAAGTACCGCCTATTACTCCAATATCATTGATACCAGTATTGGCAAAATGTTTTGGGAAAATATAAAATGAACGATCTACTTTTTGTCCAGCTTCAGTGGTACCTTCGCTTAAATGAAGCGAGATCATATGTTGTAAATCTTTAGAATTTTGTTTTTTAAGCATAATCAAATGTCCTTGAACAGAAAGCATTTCCGGGTCATTATTCAGGACGCTTGCCCCCAATCCACTACAGTTGACAATGAATTCATCATCTATTTCAGTAAAGGAGGTGATTTTTTTCTGGATAAATTGAATCTTGTTATTTTTTAAGTATTTGTGAAGATTGCTCATCATTTTTTCAGTGTGAATAAAAATACCATCATCATATGCAACCATAGCTCTAGTAGTGCCATTACCAAAATCAAGAATCACATCTTTTGGTGGTTGCATAACTTTACCGATATAAGGCGTTAGGCGGATATCATTATGGGCTAAATAGGCTGGTAGGATTGCAGCACCCTCATGAAAAACTGGATGTGTTTTTTTAGCAATAGAAGAGTAAAATCTATAGCTATTAATCCCTAGCTCATTAATGAGGGGTTGTATTTCGGGAGCATCGTCCATAGATGATACCGCAAAAAAGCCTCCAGCATTATGAGAAGTTAAGTTTTCAAATTGTTCTGCAATAATTTTAAGATTGCTAAAACCTCTAATCTGTAAGTCATAAGCTGTGAACAGCCCTATCACACCCGCCCCAATAATTGTTATAGGGGTAGTTTTTTGTAGTTGAGTAACGCCCTTAAAGTTTATCAACAAGTCATTAACATATTGTGTAACTCCAGGAGCAATAGTCCAGCCGCTACCACCATGTCCATAATTATGGGCAATTATTTTTCTCTCTTTTTGTTCTATAGATATCTTCGGATGTTTATACCTAAGTGGGCGATAACATAGTATTTTTTGTCCTAAATATGACGATGCTAAGTTTGGAGGATTAATTTTCCTAATTTCTACCTCTTGTGCTAAAATTAAACTTGGCATCCATAATAGAATAACAACCAAAATTTTTCTACTTCGTTTGACCATAGATCGCATTAACAGAAATAATATTTTTGATAAGCTCAATTGCATAGATCCCTATTAATTAAATATATATATACTCTAGGAACTTCAAGAATTGGCGTCGTAGTGCCCTAAAGATCGAGGCTGCTCCCGTACTTTATAGTATGCTGCGCTGCTCGACTGGGCCACTCCTCGCTCTTCTTGAAGTTGATTCTATAGTCTACCAACTCTTCAGGTACGAGCAGTATACTACTTAAATATGATTTTTTTTGCTCTTTTGCAATAGACTTCTTGCATAATTCGCATCGAGTAGGTAATTTGTATACTCTTCGCCTTTCAAGAGTTGTTTTGTCATTTTATCAAAGTTTCGCGTGCTCACGTATAGTATAGTCCATTAAGGTGCGTACAGGATATTTATCTTCAAGTATGCATGACTACTACGCTTCCCGCGTACTATCGTGTATGTATCATAATAACCTAAGCTATATTCTTTATACGCTGCGCAACCTCCCCTTTAAGTTCACGTGTCACCCACTAAATCACTTTGGCCATAGAGTTTGGCTGCACGCCCTCTACTTGATGCGAGCTGTGCAAGAGGCTTATTATAGTCACTTAGGTTAAACTAGCTACGTTGTTGCTCGTCGCTTACCTAGTATCTCCTAAGCTTCACTCCTCGCGCCTAGTATCTAATTCAACCTAAGTGACTATAACAGGAGGGGCCCTAATCCTTATTTATTTGATTTTTATCAATTGACACACATCCTAGAAAGCCGTAATAATAGCGCAAAGCAGATATAGCAAGTAATATCTGCCTTAAATTATATTAACTATTTTGTGGTTCCAGTTTATCAATATGAGTAAAGCAAGTAAAAGAAATCCCCATAATATTCCCCTAGCGAATAATTTTAATAATCAATTAAGTAATACCTACAGAAAATATTTAGCAGATAAACAAAATGGTAATGATCAACAATTGGTCAATAAAAAATTTATAGAGGATTTAACGTCCTTTATAGGGATAGCGTCTAACTGCGGTCGGGAGGTAAGTGTCGCAGAGCTTAAGTATTTAAAGCTTTTCTGGCTCAATTATAATGAAATCTTAAACAATCCACTGCATAAAGCCACAGTACAAGATATCAAAAATCTAGCTTCTTATTCTGCAGAGCAATGGCTGCCAGCGGCTCAACAAGTGGAGTTAACGCAAACATTATTCTATATACAAGATAAAGCTATAAATTTACAATTAGGTGATGTTAAATATTGTAACAGGATACTTGAAAACATCGAGCAGTGGTGGTCCATTCCTGCTACCGGGCTGGACGTGGTAAGACTAATAGAGCGCAGGTTTAATAAGGTAGCGCTAATAAAATATAAAAAATATAAATTTGATGAAAATATCTCTAAGGAAAAAATAGAAGGTAATATATTTCTGGCTGCTTGTAGGAGTCATAATAAAGAGTATCTGGACGAGGTAATTACAGAATTCAGCTTAAATTTAGCAACCTTGCAAATACCTACCACGGCTGAAAATTATTGGATTCAGCCGCATAATACGGAAAGAACTCAAACCCCTTTGGAAGGTCTGACTTTTATTACTCCCTCAACCGGGTTATTATATATTACAAATAAAGCATTTAAAAAAGACTATGCTAATTTGATATTTAAAGAAAAGCGCATTCACCCTGATTCTGATCAGTATAGAGCTGATTTTTCGAAACTGAACTATATGACAACATTAATGTTATGCAGCGTGTCAAAAGATTTTGAGGAAGCACAAGAAAACGCAAGTTTATTAATTGAGTTTGGTGCTGATGTTAACTTAGTAGCAGAAAATCATTTAGGTATACCACGTACAGCGGCGTCTTTTGCAATGGGTAACACAAATTATAAGTTATTAGAGTATTTGGGAGAACAAGGTGCTGATCTAGGAAAAGCCCCTAATATTTTAGGTGAAATAGTTAAAGGTTGGTGTGGAGGAGCGATGCCTCCTAATCTCAAAGTTATCCCCACTTCTATATCGCCCGAGTTAAGGGGAGAAAAATTTGCTACACATTGGCAAAAAGTTTGTCTGATAATAGAAAGATTTTTCTTAAAGAAAATAACTTCCACTAAAACTTTTACTTCTGAAACAATCGAAACTGATCAAACAGACGATTTCCAAAGGGAAGAAAAATTAATAATAGAATATATTGAATTCAAGGAGCAAATTCAAGACGCCCAAAAAGTAGTGTATAATGCAGAGACACAAGAAACATCTGCGAAAGAAGAAGTTACAGCACATAACATCACAAATAAATTTGATTTATTGCTTCTTAAGCTCATACAAAAAAGTGCCAAAATAAATTTAGAAGAAAAAGACTATGAACCAATTCAGCAATTAACTATACAACATCCCGAGCTGGAATGTTATGCTATTAGTAGTATTTTAAATGAATTTAAGAAAAAAAATATTAACAATAAAGCTGATACTAGTTTGGTAGAGAATATATTAGGATATAAACCAGAATGGTTACACAAATTTTTTCTTCAAAAAAAAGCAATTTGTAACACTGAAGTAGAAGAAAATGGGCTTATACCATTTAATAGTAATATATACCAAATTCAAGGTACTAATCTACACCACAAAGTCTTTATTACTTTATCAAAAGATTTAAAGTCGAAATTAGAAAACAGAACAGATTTTTTTTATAAGAAAGTGCAAGATACTTTATCTCATTGTAAGTTTATTACGGCTAATAGTAAAAATATTACAGGTATTAAGGCCTATTCTAAGGGTCAAGACCAAGTGATTAAGCTAAAAATTGCTAATGAAAATTTTTCATTAAGAGCTACTCGTCAATACATTGAGAACAAGACTGGAAACGTCCTTATAATTTTACAAGAACTACAGACTCATAATAATGAAAGTAATAAGCCATTAATTACTACAAGATGTAAAAATTTTAAAGATCATCCAGAAATAATTAGCTTATGTAGGGGAGATTTAGCGCATAAGCAAGCACAAGCCTTGGTAAACCTTATCACGACAGAAAGTTGTTTAGATAACTCAGACAGTTACGAAGCTACCCAAGATGAGGGAGGGAGCGGTAATTTAATAGGGCTATGTGCACATTAATTTGAGTAATTAGCCTTCCTGTATGACAATCACCGCTTCCTCAGTATATACTCGCTGAACTTCAAGAATTGGCGTCGTCTTGCCCTAAAGATCGAGGATGCTCACGTACTATAGTACGCTGCGCTTCTCGACTTTGACTCTCCTAGCTCTTCTTGAAGTTGCCCTTCGTCTAACCCTTAAATTAAAGGAGGGTATCAACTATATGTTTTTGCAACAGGAAATTTTTGTTATTTAAAATTACAAAAACATAGTTGGTACCATTAAGATATATTTAATCCCATGCCAAAAAGTTCTAAATTTATGAGGATAAAGTTGGAAACCTCAGGTAAAACTTACTTGGCTTTGAGCCCATCAAGTTTTTTTTGATAAAATTCATTTTTCGCTTATTAAGTTTATAATTAATTTAGTCATTAGCTCTTTCTGTATAGGATTACTTTCTGCAATCAATAACGTCAGTGAGGTCATACTATGGGCATTCATCATCTTCATTTCAATTTTTGCTTTCCTCAAATAGAGCAAAAACAAAAAACTTGCTATCCTTTTATTTCCATCATTAAATGGGTGGTCTTTAATAATAAAATATAATAGATGCGCTGCTTTTTCTTCAGCAGACTTATATAAAGATATTCCATCAAATGTTTGGTCTATATTACCTAAAATGCCTTTAAAAATATTTTCTCTTTCTGCACCAAATAAACCGCTGATTCCTGCTGATTCTTGCGTTACTAATTCGTTTTTTAATATTAATATTGCCTGAATAGCCTCTTGATAAGTAAGTAATTCTTGAACCCCTTCTTGTAAATTAATTGGAATAGCTAAATTATCATTATCATACTTAACCAATATATCCCAGGTTTTTGAATAAGCTTCAATTAGTCGGACTAGTTCTTTACCTGTCTCGTTAACTAAATCATAATGAACTAAACTATTCGATAATAACTCTATAGTTTGTTTTAGCTGCACCAAATTATCTTTCAATACTTTAT
Source organism: Candidatus Tisiphia endosymbiont of Beris chalybata (assembly GCF_964026555.1). Classification (NCBI taxonomy): domain Bacteria; kingdom Pseudomonadati; phylum Pseudomonadota; class Alphaproteobacteria; order Rickettsiales; family Rickettsiaceae; genus Candidatus Tisiphia; species Candidatus Tisiphia endosymbiont of Beris chalybata. Next base: position 843,960 of record NZ_OZ032159.1, read on the forward strand.
CATGGTTGATACTATATCCTTTAATAAGTTGGTCTTTTAATATTTTAGAAGCCCATCTTCTAAATTGAATACCGCGTTTGGAATTCACACGATATCCAACAGATATTATCATATCTAAGTTATAATATTTGGTATTATAGGTTTTACCGTCAGAGGCAGTATGTGCAAAAAGTGCACATACTGATTCATCAAGCTCCTGCTCTTCTAATATGTTATTGATATGTTTAGTAATAACAGTTCTATCTTTAACAAAAAGTTCTGCTATCTGTTGTTGGGTAAGCCATACTGTTTCATCATGTATTGCTACCTCAACTTTTATATCACCACTATCTGTCTGATATATCATTATCTGATTTGCTTGACTACAAGCATCGAGCTGCGTTTTGGCCATATTGTTGTTTTATATTATTAATTTCCGATTGAATTGTTGGAGCGCTTCTCACTATTAATAACATATGAGCCAAAGAATAATAAACCGTATATCACTAATGAATATAAGCATTTGAAGGAAACCTCTGCCCAAAATATTGCAATCACCCTACTAGAGGAAAATTGATTGATCAAGAAACCTATCATTATACTTCCATCTATAATCGCCCCTACCACTAAACCAATAAAATTTCTGAGATTAAAAGAATAAGTAGGTTTTAAATATTGCAACACGCTTGTGCTGCAATATATTGAGACTAAAAGTGAAAGAAATGAGGCTCCTGTCATCATCGGAATAATTCTTCCATGTATATAATAATCAAAGTTCCATAACAACCCAAAGCTTACAACTATACTTACTATCAGACTTATTATAGCACTTTTTTTAGTATGTAATTCAGTAATAATATTTGCAGTTAATGCTAAAAATACAAATACCAGCGAACACTCTGCGATCTTATTAAAAAAATTTAATAAATAGGTAAAGGTAAATAACAAACTCATTAATAGTGCTAAAACCTTATTGTTAATATTGCTCATGCTTTTCTCCTAAATCAATTTACTATATTAATAGATTTTTAATGATAACTATAATAGCAACTATAATTTTTAAACACAAATATTTCTTTAACCGCTTCGCTGCTCTTTGATGAGGTCCCCAAGGAACTAGCACCTCTTCAGGTGCGAGCAGTATCCATTGATTAGTAGATTATACTTTTAATTTTATTTAGAATTTTATGAGTAGCAGCATTGAAGTAGCACCATATTTGCTTTAAAAAACCAACTTTTTCAACTGGATCTTTAGCAAGCAAATCTATTTCTTGGATATCTTCATTAGTAACTACTTTTAATTTCCCTATTACTTCCCCAGCTTTTATCGGGGCAGGAATAGGGGAGGTGAAATTTGTTGTACTTTCTATTTTATGTGCGCCTAGGCGGGTTACAAGAGCGGACACATCTTCAGCTACTATTATTTTCACTTTCTCGCTTACCCCTAGCCAAACCTCTGCTTCTCCAATTTCGTCCCCTTTATTATAAATTTTCTTAGTAGTAAAATTTTGTTTTACCCAATGCAAGAGTGCTAGAGATTCCTCGGCTCTTTTTTGCATAGAACTAAGGCCATTAATAACCATAATATAACGCCGAGCGTTATCTACAAAAGAGGCCACCATGCCAAATCCTCCCTGATCAGTATGACCGGTTTTTATCCCATCACATCCTAAATCTTTGTATAATAAAGGGTTACGATTTCCTTGAGTGATAGCTCTTCCTTTCTGATCTTTCCCAAAAGTAAAATATTTCTCACTGTAAATAGGGTAAAATTCTGAATGGTTCTGAATTAAAAGTCGTCCCAGTACAGCAATATCATATACTGTACTATAGTGGTTTTCCTCAGGCCATCCGCTAGCATTCATAAAATGGGTAGAGTTCATTCCAACTTCGGAGGCCTTTTTATTCATACTATCTACAAAATTCTCTTCGCTCCCTGCCAGCCCTTCAGCCGCTACAACACACGCATCGTTACCTGATTGAATAATTATACCATATAAAATATCTTTTAAATTGACTAATTCCCCAAGAGGCATAAAAGATTTCGATCCTCCCATCCTCCATGCTTTTTCACTAACAACAAATTGGCTATCAAATGTTACTTCCCCTTTCTGAATTTTATCCTCAATTAAATATGAAGTCATTATTTTGGTCATTGAAGAAGGAATCATACGCTCATAAGCATTTTTTTCTAGCAATATCTTGCCTGATAAAAAATCCATTATTATAACTTGTTTAGCTCTCGTTTCTATTGCGCTAGTGTTAGGGTAACGGATAATATTCGAGATAATATTATTATTTTGCTCTTTAATTAGAGGGTCTTTTAAAGAGGCAAAGGCTTTTGTTTCAAAAATAACAAATATTATTAACCCCAGGAAAAAGGAGCGATACTCTTTTGATCTCAAGAATTGGATTTTATTTTGCGCAGTAGGGGCGTGGAAGTAAACTGGTATATGAGTGCGTAAATCCTTGATAAACTGAAAAAACAATTCAGAGGCGCCAAAGAGTGTAGTTGATAAAAATCTACGTAATTTATAAGCACTGTTCATAGTATAGGTATTAAGTTTAAGCATGTCATAATAGACTTCTTGCATAATTCTACTTCTGCTGGTAATTTGTGCGTCGATCCGGTACTCCAATCCTCACGTACACTTAAGTACGCTGCGGGCCTGCGTTCCATGTCTCCTACAAATTCCCTACCAGAAGCGAATTATGCTAGAAATCTATTAGGTGATGGGAGATACAATAATACTTATTTCAAAAAAATAAAGAATAAATTGTATGTTATAAAAATAACCTCTATTTTGTTAAAATTATTGATATACTTAAATGATCTTCTAAATTAGCGCCGCAAAACTGTGGGGGATTCATGTGTTAGAGTATATACCGTATAGAAACCTTCACAGAACCTAAATTTTATGACTGATAATAAGATTACTTCTCCTGAAAATGTCTCTCCTGTAAATCATAATGAGAAACTTAATACCATAAATGTTGCCTCACCTATAATAATTCTAGTATCCCCTCAAATGGGGGAAAATATCGGCTCTACTGCTAGAGCAATGAAAAATTTTAATATTTCTGAATTAAGGATTATATCACCGCGGGACGGGTGGCCCAACGAACAAGCCCGTAGTATGGCAGTAGCGGCAGTTAATATCATTGATAATGCCAAAATTTATAATGATTTAGAGAGTGGTATAAAAGATATTGATTATCTATATGCCACTAGCTCTACTGCGCGTAATATGAATAAAAATTATATCTCCTCAAAGAACTTATACCAAGATTATCCTAGTAATCTTAAAGTAGGCATTATGTTTGGGAGAGAAAGCTGTGGTTTGCACAATAAAGAAATTATTTATGCTAACAAAATCATTAATATAAATACTGGAAATTTTGGATCCCTGAACATTGCACAAGCAGTAGTGGTTATATGCTACGAGCTATTTCACGCTAGTCAATCTCCTAGTACCAATAATATTATAAACGAACAAAAACTAGCAACACGAGGAGAATTAGAGTATTTTTTTGATCATTTATTTAGTGAGTTGAGTAATAAAAATTTCTTTAAAGTCCCTGAAAAAAAATTACATATGACCCAAAATATTATGAATATTTTTACTCGTATAGATAAATTATCTAGTACTGAACTACAGACTTTAAGAGGCATTATCAGTACTCTTAGCTCGTAAGCACCTCCCAAATGTATATGAGGAGTGGAAGGCTACGTTTTGACAACAAAGTCACCCAGTAGATCGACTTATGCAGGAAATCTATTAAATAGGTAGTTTGTAATTAAAGCCTATACCAAATTCTCCCACCGCTATAGTTTTCTTAATCGGTTTAGCTGCTACAAAACTTCTGCTATTAATATCAAGGTTCTCATATTTAATTCTTATAGAATGAGCTACTTGTAACTTTGCAGCAGCAGTGAGACTAAAATTATTTGTTATTTCCTTAGCAAACCCTAGCCCCATTTGCCAAGCCAGGCAGTTACTCCGGTGCCTTATAATCTTAAAATACTCAGTATTGTTAAGTTCAGACCAAAAAGAGGAAGCAGGTCGAACTTTTACTTGCGCTATCCCTCCTCCTAATATGACAAAGGGGGTTAATCCTTTTACTTTATTTAAGTCATACTTAAGATTCAACATATATATCCTTGAATCTACTTTAGTCTGGCCTGAAGTTTTTGGTATTGCTGCTCCTAATGTGGTAGGAATTTCTGGTAAAATATAATGTAACCGATAACTAGGCTGATAAGTTATAGAAAATTCAATTGCCATTTGAGGATAATAACTATAGCCAATTTTAGCATTATGCATTTTTGTTTTTTTGAGTATAAAGTCGCTCTGAGACTCTTTATGGCGGAATTTTTTTATTACCGGCTCTATTAACCCAAGTTCTCCTCCTAGGTAGAAAAAATTTTGTTCAATTCCTCCTTTTTCGGCATAAGTTGAAGTAAAGATTAAAGAATATATTATAAAAACCTTTAATAATAATAATAGATTGGGGAATTTGATCATATTTAACCTGGATGCCCTAGAGAAAGCGTAGATTATATAACAATTACTTTACAGGTCAATAAAAAAGCTCCTTTGATTTTAAGTACGTCTATACGGGGCAGTTTAAAAATTGCAGCTTAAAATTGAGAAAAGCTTAAATAATTCTTGAATAAGTATAATTTACGTTTTACACCTTATCTACAAGGTGCCCAAGTGATTAGGTAAAACCGATCCATCGTTTAACCTTAACTTTACTTCCTTAAGGCTTCTCGGATTTGCATCTATTACTTCTAATTCTACTTGGTCATTTATATTGATTTTTGTCCCTATTGCCGGTACATTTCCTATTTTTGCTAAAACTAGCCCCCCTATTGTATCGAATTCATCGCCTGGGGTTTTTAATTCAACTCCCAAAGCTAATTCCAGCTCTTCTACTTTAACTCTGGCATTTGATATAATTGTATCTTTAGTGACAATTCTAAAGTTATCATTATCAGACTTTTTATCATGTTCATCATCTATTCTCCCTACTATCTCTTCTATTATATCTTCAATAGTCACAATGCCATCAGTGCCGCCGTATTCATCAATTACCACTGAAATCTGCACACAACTCTTACGCATTTCAGCTAATAAATCTATTAATTTCATGGAAGAAGTAGAAATAATAGGTTTCCGAATTATTTTTGCTAACTGTAAGGGTTGGCCAGCCGCAAGTAGCTTAAATAAATCTTTTATATGAATAAAGCCAACTATATTATCTAAAGTTTCATTATAAACTAAAGTTCTAGTACGCAAAACTTTATTACTATATATTTTACTTAATTCTTCAAAACTTGCTGTTAATTTTATAGCTTCAATATCCGACCTAGGAATTATTACTTCTTCTACAGTCTTTTGGCCAAAATCTAATAAATTCATAAAAATTTTTTTTTCTTCCAGCGACATTTTTTTTCGATTAGTATCTAATTTTTTAACCAGATGAAAAAAATTATCCCCCGTTTTCCAACAAGAACACCAAGAAATAAAAATTTTAAAAAAATTTTTAATCATGAATATTTTAGATAAAGGGGAGGAAGAGTCTTCTTTTTTCGAAGATCGCGGCATATAGTTCTTTAAAATAATTAATATGGAGAACCAATTGCAAAACAGTGTAATATTTCTGCTTCTAACTTTTCCATAATCTCTGCTTCTTCATCATTTTGATGATCAAATCCTAATAAATGCAAAATACTATGTACTAAAAGATGTGTAAAATGATCTTTAAAAGTCTTATTTTGACTTATTGCTTCTTTTATAATTGTTTCATATCCAAAAGCTATATCTCCTAAATACATATAATGTAAATCTGGCGTAAATTCAAGTAAATGCCGGAAATCTAATACTATATCAGGAAATGATAACACATTAGTAGTTTTATCTTTACCTCGAAATTGTTGATTTAAATTCAACATTTGACTATCGTCAGTAAGTAAAATCACTATTTCAAGTTCTTGCGTTATTTTTAAATTATTATATCTATTGATTATATTAGCAACAACTTTTTTGACAAAAGACTTAGTAATAAACTTATATTGTTGCCAACTTTGAGAACTTCTAATAATTTCAACCTTAATTTTCATGGGATATATGATGGGCTATAATTATTTGTGCATTGGAATTATTTTGTATTTTATCAGAAATGCCCGTGTTTTTGTACTAGGTTCTTATATCTACTTATAACATATTTCTAAGATATAAGAACCTAGTATAGTCACAATTCAGGAGAATTTGGTGCTAGGAGCGATGGTAGAGCCTATATATAATAGGCAAGCGACGAGTGACGATGTCACCAACTTCTCATCAATTGACTATATAATATGATGGGAAGAGATTAAGTGGAGTCGTATATAATTCCTATTCAAAACTTAAGCAAGTAATTGCTAAGTATAGCTAAATACCGCAGGCTATAAGACTAATAAGGGTAGCATCCCTATTAAAGGAGATTGTTCATTATATTCTTGAGCACAAGTTGAAAACCAGCCCAAATGCTCATCATTTTGAACCAAAACTCCTGGAACCTGAGTTGGTGCTTTAAGGAAATCCTGAAAAGCAAAGGGTTTTACTCCTATTACTTCGTATGTTGGGTGGTCAGCTAATGTTTGTGATGACAAAACTATAGCATCATTACCAGTAGAGATAATTTGGTCCCAGTCTGGGGAATCTGGTATAACTAACTGGTTACCAACCTGCGCCCAATTATCGGTTGGAATAATGCATGGGTTAAGCTGCTCAAAGTACTGAATACCATGATCACGGAGACAGTCTAGTTTTTGGATAGAGGCTGATATTCCTAAATATTGAGCACAGGGTTTAATAATTGCACCAACTATATCATATAAATGTTTAGTAAAACTCCAACTTGTCGATACTTCAATATCTTGATTACCATAAAGCCTTAAATTCACTTGCCCTAGCTGCGGATTACACATATTAATTGGGTTAGGTCTAGCATTCTCACATACCGAATGTTTTCCTACTATTTCTATAGTGTCCTTGAAATTTTCTGCTGTGGTAGTAAGTAAACCATCTTTAAAGGCTGTTGTTATCGCCTTTAAAGCGCCAGGATTTTCATAGGTATTACATGTACCAAGCTTCAGCCCTTTTCCTGTAATACACGCTGCTGCTAATTGTGCATTAACGGCTCCAAGCGAATGACCGCTAGTACTAAACTCAAAATCTGCAGCTGCTTCTTCGCCCCCAACTAATTCAATTGTCTTCGTTATCATTGCTTTGATTGCGTCAATTTTATAAGGAACCTTACCCTGTTGAACCCGATGACAATCAATTAAATCCCTTATATCTGTGGGTATTGTACCTGCTGAGGCAATAAGTACTTTTTTAGCTTGCTCGTTAATAAATACCACGGCTTTATAGCTATATTGATTAGTATCCACACTATCAGAAGATTTAAACGCTAACCTCCAATCTGTACCCACTAACTTTTCCTCTAAGTTCAATGCTTGACCTTTAAAATTCTCCTCCTGATACATATAATAAGAGAGAGAAGTGCTATGGAGAGGAAGATCTACACCCTTTAGTGCGACTCTATCTACTGACAATTCACGTTCATTACAAAAGTCATAGCCGCTTCCTAGCTCTATAGAATTATTATTAATATCAACAATTGAAGTGTCTAACCCACTACTTTCCTTACCTGCAAAGATTTGGCTATCAAATTGCTTACCACTAGTCCCGCTCATTTTCTCCTCTCCTTGAAACCTTATTTTGTTAACCGGTTGATACGGTTTTTTTCAAAGCGTATTATATACTAAACTTTTAAAATATACAATATCTTTATTACAAACTAATGGGCATTGCCGATAAATAGTTGATGGCAATCAAAGATTGTGCTTGGGTGCCGTAAACGTCATGAGCTAAGCGAGCGTTTGCTGCGCGCGGCAATCCAGGAAACATTGGTTTGTTTACAGGATTTTTCGAGATTGCTTCGTCAGCCTTATGGCCTTTTCGCAATGACAATGCTCTGGAATCAACTATTTATCGGCAATGCCAACTAATGCCCTTTTGCTAGGTTCTGTGAAGGTTTCTATCTAACGGTCGATTTCGTCGTTATTTTCGTTCTCGAATCCTCACGTACATTTAGTACGCTGCGGTTCTGTGAGCAAAAATGCCTATAAATCTACTCATTACATAGAAACCTTCACAGAACCTAGTTTATTTTAGAAGGAGGGACTATAGTTTGAATAGTGATAGCATGCAGTTGCTTATTGTCAATTATTTGAGCCAGAGCCTTTTTTACCATTTTGTGTTGGTTAACAAGGCTTACTCCGACAAAGGTGTCATCTTCTATTATTAGAGAATAATGATCTTGATCACCTGCATAATCAGTGATTTTTATTTTTGCATTTGAAAAAGTATACCGTATAATTTCTTCAAGCCTTTGAATAGATATTGCCATCTTTCACTATCTGTATATAAGTATTTAATATGCAAAATATATCAAAAACCTATAATCTACAATCTTTAAATTTTTTACGAAATTGCCATTTAAATCTTGGCATTCTAGGAGGTTCATTTGACCCCGCTCATGTCGGCCATTTACTAATCAGTGAACAAGCTATAAAAATATTAAATTTAGATTATATAATTTGGTTAGTGGCACTTCAAAATCCTCTAAAAAAACAATATAAGCTAGATATATTTGCAAGGAGTTTTAATGCAGCGCAAATAGTAAAACATCCAAGGATTTTAGTGTCGTCAGCAGAGTATGATATTGGATCAAATCGCACTTATACTACTCTTCGAAGGTTTAAAGAATTATTTAATACTATAAATTTTATTTTCCTTATGGGTATTGATAATATAAATAATTTCCATAAATGGTATAGGTACCAAGACATACCTAGCGTGTGTAAAATTGTGGTTTTTGATAGACCAAATATCTCGGGGCGTTTGAATTTTAATCGCTTTAATACAGACTTTAAGGCAAATATTGATAAAACAATAAATAATAATATTACAATATATCGTGGAATGATGTCGGAAATTTCCTCTTCGTTGATCCGGGCAAATCTAAAAGGGTAATTATGCTAGAAAATATTGAAACATTGAAAGAATTTATAGTACAATGTTTAGAAGAAAGAAAAGCTGAAGCAATAACTATAATTGATGTAAGAAAGAACACAACTTTAGCGGAATATATTATTCTTGCTAATGGCCGTTCTACTAAAAATGTTGGAGCGATAGCCGAATATGTAGCTTTGGAATTAAAACAACAAGCGGCCATTAATGTTAATATTGAAGGGCTTGGAAAGTCAGAATGGGTACTAATAGATGCGGGAAATATATTAATTAATATATTTTATCCAGCAGTTAGAGAACATTTTAAATTAGAAGAGATGTGGGCTAAAAAAGCATGCCTCCCTACTCCAACCAACTAGTCTATACTGCTTGGAGTAAGGAAAGAGGATTATTAACAATAATGTCATAACCCTAGCAAAATAGACTTCCTGCATAAGTCGATCTAGTTGGTAATTTTGTCGTTGGCTATATTGTCTGGGTAGGCACCGATAGCCGGCCGGCTTAGTTTTTTCTAACAATTCCGTAAAGCTACTTTGACTTATACAGGAAGACTAATAGAAAAAAATAATTAACTTGTGCTAGACAATTGTTAGTTTTTAAACTAAATTTTTGTTATATTTTCAGTAACACGTGTATAATCATTAATACTTAATTAATTAAGTGCACTCGAGTTCCACAGCTGTTTGTTTTATCATACAATATGAAGGCTCTATTTTAGTTTGTGCCATATACTGCTTTAACCTGCCAGGCCCCTCATTTTATTTTGGCCTAGAAGATTATATGCTATAAATCAATTTAGGTAAATTAAGGAGCCGAAAAGTAAAGCGCGTAGTCAAAAGTTACTAGGTTCTGAGAAGAAAATTTTTATAGCTTGATTTATACGTATTTTATCTGCAAAACAGCAGAAATTTTTTGAGGGGTAGGGCACTGTTCCCGCAAAATTTCTACTGTTTTTTGATAAAAATTCTCTATAAATCATTTCGAAAAAATTTCTTTCAAAAGACTTCCTGCATTAATCAAGCTAGTCCTTCGGAATTGTTAGGAGAAACGCGTCCTGCTACCGCAGAGCTCTTGGATGTGCGTGGGGACCTTTCACCTAGGTCTGACGTGCACACTACCAGTTAGATACGAGTTGCGAAAGAGGACTAATTAAAAACAATTCTTGAAGTTCTGCGAGTATATACTTATATCATATTGACTACTACAGTACTTAAATAATATAGGTAAGACCAGGCACTCATAACAAAATAACCAAGTAATTCTTGAAAGTGAAATAATATTATAACCAGTAATTGGTTTTATCAAATAACATAAGGTATAAATGGACGAGCATATCCTGATTAATGTCATAATTTTACTAGGAACTGCCGTATTCGTAGTAGCGTCGCTTAAACGTCTTAACTTAAGCCCAGTGTTAGGTTATTTAATTGCCGGCGCAACCATTGGAGATAATGGGTTCCGAATTGTAACATATGACCAAACTAAATTATTGGGAGAATTAGGAGTAGTATTCTTACTTTTTGCAATAGGCTTAGAGTTATCTTTTAAAAGATTGAAAGTAATGAGGCGGTATGTATTCGGCCTTGGCTCTTTGCAAGTATTAACTACTGCTATAATAGTGGCTGCCGCTGTTGTGTTAATTAACGGTAATAGTAATGCTTCTATCATTATCGGTGGAGGGCTTGCCTTATCATCCACTGCTCTAGTAATGCAAGTGATAGAAGAAAGTCGAAGTCAATCAACTCAACATGGACGTATCGCTTTATCAGTGTTACTATTACAAGATTTAGCAGTAGTACCTCTACTAGTGATTGTGCCCTTACTTGCAGGAAACAGTAAAGCTTCACTAATTTCAGCTTTAGGCATAGCCTTAGTTAAGGCAATTATTGCGCTATTAACTATTTTTATAGCTGGCAGGTTATTATTAAGGCCATTATTTGCTTTAATTTCCTCAGATAATGGAGATGTCAATGAACTACCTATCTCTATGACTTTATTAATAGTCTTATCTGCCGCTTGGGCTACTGAATATTTTGGGCTATCTCTTGCTTTGGGAGCGTTTGTTGCCGGGGTTTTAGTAGCGGAAACAGAATTTCGTATGCAAGCGGAAGAAAGTATATACCCATTTAAAAGTTTATTACTAGGATTATTTTTTATGACAGTAGGAATGAAAATTGATGCATATGAAATATATGCTCAAATTTCTACTATCCTTACTTGTTCTTTAGCTCTCATTATAGTAAAAACCTTAATTATTACTGCCTTGTGTATTTTATTCGGCTTTAATAAAGGTGTTGCTTTGCATGCTGGATTATTATTATCACAAGGAGGAGAGTTTGCTTTTATCTTATTTGGATTGGGCAAAGAAACAGGGATCCTTGAAGAAAATATAGCAAATATTCTGTTATTAACCGTAACTTGTACTATGGCCTTAACTCCTTTATTAGCAATGCTTGGAAAGAAACTCTCTGAAAGGTTAGATAAAGGTTTAGGTAAAACATCTCTTCAAATTATAGAGCTAGGCGCAAGAGACTTAACCAACCACATAATAATTGCCGGTTTTGGCAGTGTGGGTAAAATGATTGCATTGGTTCTAGAAGCTGAAGGCATTAATTATATAGCTCTAGATGTAAATGATGATCTTGTAAAAGAAGAAACGGCTAATGGCTTCCCTGTCTTTAAAGGGGATGTCTCTCAAATTGATACATTAAAAGCCGTAGGGGCGGAAAGGATTTTAGCCTTAGCTCTAACAATGAATAATCATATTACTATTAAAAAATCTCTGCGAACCACCACAAGTTATTTTCCTGATCTTGAAGTTATAGTTCGGTTGAAAAACCTACAAAATGCTAGAGAATTTTATGATGCAGGAGCCACTACTATTATACCAGAAGATTATGAAACTGGCTTACAGTTAGGAGGAACAATTTTAAAGTTTATTGGTATTAGTGAGTATGAGATCAATCGCATTAAAGGACAATTTAGGTCTGGTAATTATGTAATAGCTAAACGGGATGATGCATTAAGCGCATTAGAAGAAAATGAGTCAGAAACATATTAAAGTTCACTCAGATTCAATTTAAAAAATCAGACTAGTCTATTAATTAGGCTTCTTTTGAAACTCGCATTGCACAGGGAATTTGAATAGACCTCTTGCATAACCTAAAGATAATTGAAGAATTTTTAGGAGAAACGAAGTCGAGTACCGCAGCGTACATAGACGTACGTGAGGAACAGAGAGGAGTTTCGACGACAAAATTACCAATTAGATTAGGTTATGCAAGAGGTCTAATGAAAGCCACGAAGTAAAACCGCAGCGCACTGTGGTACAGCTGAGGAACTTGTCTAAACTCAATGTGCAAATTACTAGCTTGATATGAGTTTCGCATGAAGTCTATTATTGTTATCTTGCTAATCAAATCACCCATAATCAAGTCATCAATATGTTGTATAAGTTATTAGACTTTCTGCATACGCCACAGAGCTCTTCGGAATTTATAGCAGAAACGAAGCCAGCCACTAAAGCGTACATAGATATAGCGGAGGAGGAGAGACGAGCTTCGATAACAACATTCGACTTCTTTCCTAGCTCGTATCGCGCTGGTAATTGGGACAATGAATCTAGGCTCAAATCCTCCGCTGAACTTAAGTACGCTGCGGTTTTGCGTGAGTCATATCCTGCAAATTCCTTGCGCGATGCGAACTGCGAAAGAGGCCTATTACCGATTAGATTGTCTTATGTAGAAAGTCTAGTAATGGCTCTGTGGTCAAGACTGTATCTTCATGTGCTTATTTGCTCAACCTTAGCTATTATGCCTCTGTTAGTCCTAGCTGAGGGCAAAAAACTTTCTCTCCCTCGCTTTGCTTCAATCAAATCTAATGAAGTAAATGCACGGGTAGGGCCTAGTATCAAATCATCTATAGAATGGGTATTTATTAAAAAAGGCGAACCTGTAGAAATTATTGAAGAATACGAGCAATGGAGACAGATACAAGATATTAAAGGAGAAGGTGGGTGGGTACATTCGAGTGTATTATCTGGCAAAAGATCAGTAATTATAATAAGCCCTAATCCAGTGAAGCTTACCAAAGCACCTAACGATATTCATAAGGTTAGAGCCATAGTACATAATAAAGTTCGTTGTTTGCTTAATAAATGCCAAAATGATTATTGTCAAATTAGCTGTCAAAAGAAGAAAGGATGGCTTCCTAAGGGTGATTTATGGGGGGTGTATAAGAACGAATAACTAAAATTATTACAATAGATCTCTTTTGTAATATACTACTCGTCTTTCAAAAATTGTTTTTTTATTTTATCATGGACTCACGGGCTCACGTACTGGCATGTACGCTGCGCGCGCTCGCCATTTAAAATAAAATCCAATTCTTGAAGTACGAGCAGTATACCATTTCCAAAAACTAATCATCACGTAGTGGGGTATAGTCAATTCAGGAGAATTTGGTGCTAGGAGCGATGGTAGAGCCTATATATCATAGGCAAGCGACGAGTGACGACGTCACCAACTTCTCCTGAATTGACTATGGCACTGTTAACAAAATAAGTTATACCAATTCCCATTATTAACTAGGCTATTTAGCGCTAGAATATAGGTTGTATTTCTGTTATAATTTTCTTACGATGAGAAAATAGGTAACAGAATAGACCTCTTGCATAACCTAATCTAATTGGTCATTTTGTCGTCGAAACTCCTCTCTGTTCCTCACGTACGTCTATGTACGCTGCGGTACCCGACTTCGTTTCTCCTAAAAATTCTTCAATTATCTTTAGGTTATGCAAGAGGTCTAATGAAAAACAAATCAAAATTACTGGATCAGGAGGTAGTAGAAATAGCCACGAAAGAGCTGAAGAAATTGGGGAATTACGGATATGTAAGCAAGAAGCTAAATGCAGTGATTGCAGCCAGTAAACATTCTATTACAGAAGTAGCTAAGGTATATTGAACTGCGCCCCTATGTTTAGACCAAAAAAGCTTTAAATAGAGAGACTATTATTTTCATAAACTATCTACAAAAATATTATTTTTATAATTTTGTAGCTGTTGTGGTAATAGTGGAATTGTGGGTAAGTCGCAAGACTTATCCATAAATCCACTATATATCTCAAACGGCGTTTTGTACTCCAAAGCCTGATGGGGCCTTTGATTGTTATACCAATTCAACCATTTCGGGATATTATTTTTCAACTCTAAAACTGAAGTACACCGGTATAAATACGACCCCTCATACTTAAACGATCGCCATAAACGCTCAATATGGGCATTATCGTTACACCTGCCTTTGCCCGTCATGCTGATGCTTATGACGCATCTCCTCAATTCATTAATCCAATCCTCGCTGGTAAACTGGCTACCTTGATCACTATTAATTATCGACGGCTTCCCATATTTAGCTATAGCATCTTCTAACGCTAGCAAACAGCTCTCTGTATTTAAACTATTTGATAAACGATATCCTACTACTAATCTAGTATAAACATCGATTAATGCAACCAAATACATAAAACCACTTTGTACCCTTAAATAAGTGATATCCACCTGCCATACCTGATTTGGCTTTATAACCTCTAACCCTGATAGCAAATATGGATAAATAGCTTCTTTTAGGTTTCTTTTACTTGTATTAATCGAAGGGTAAATTGCTTGCAAATTCATTAGTTTCATCAACCTCCTGACTTTTTTGCTGTTAACAATTACCACTTCTCTCCTAAGTATCGCCGTTATTCGCCGGTAACCATATATCGGATAATTACTATAGATCTCAACTATTCTATTACTTAAATAATTATCTTGATCCTTCTCCGAATCCTTGTAATATAGGCTGGAGCGGTTCAGATTCAATAGCTGACTTTGCCGACGAACACTTAAATCTTTATAATCCTTATCTACCATCACTTTCCTCTTTATAGTTTCAACTTGGCAGATACGAGCTGCAAAAAATCGTTTTCTACCTTCAATTTGCCAATAGTTGCATGCAGTTTCTCTATTTCGCTTGTAGAACTAGAGGAATTACCGTTTTCATAGCTAAACTTAAAAATATCAGCACCATTTTCCAAAAATTGTTTCTTCCACCTTGTCATTACCGACCTTGGAACTTGATATTTTGAGATTATTTCAGCAATACTCAAATCTCCTCGGATCATCTCTAGCGATACTTTAAACTTAAATTCTTTACTGTAACTTTTTGGCTTACTCATTTTCGACTGCTCCTATTTTATATTTATTTTAACATAAAATAGTCTCTCTATCACTGCTCTAGTTTTCGGGGCGCATTACGGAATATCGCCTACTTTGAGTGCAAATTTATTTTATGAAATAAATGAATGGAAGGCATTATATATGGTAGTTTACAGGAGACCCCCGCCGTCTGAGGCTCCAAGCCTGTATGTAATGAACAGGTTAGTTGCCTCATTAGGTGGGTTCTTGAACCGAAAACATGATAAAGAACCTGGGGTAAAATCCATGTGGATAGGACTTACTAGACTCAAAGATATTACTTTAACTTATGACATTTTTAACCAATTTAATAGTTGTGGGTAAAGATATGACTTAGTTGTACGCTGCGCTGCTCGACTTTGCCACTCCTCGCTCTTCTTGAAGTTGATTCTATCGTCTACCAATTCTTCAGGTGCGAGCAGTGAACTATAGTTGTAGATTCTAAAAATTAAGAATTTTCATGACCAAATTGGGGATGTAATTGCATTTTTATACCCAAATTTTAGCGTCAATAATAAAGAAAATATGAAATTTTCTTATAATTTATTCAATCTACAACTGTAGTACTAGGCTCAATAGAATACGCTGCGGTTTGGAGTGAAGAGTCTCCTTCCTATAGTCACTTAGGTTAAACTAGCTACGTTGTTGCTGGTCGCTTACCTAGTATCTCCTAGGCTTCATTCCTCGCGCCTAGTATCTAATTCAACCTAAGTGACTATACAAATTACCTAGCAGGCGCGAGTTTCAAAAGAGGCCTAATATATCACAAAATAGCTTTTTGGATAATATCATTAAGTCTTTTAGCAAAACTTCCAGTGTCGCTTACCGGTTCTCCTTCTAAAATGCAAGATTGATCATAAATCAATTTAACCAGCTCATCATTCATATGATCTGTATTGCCTGCAGTTACATCATTATTAATTTTTTCAATAATTTTATGCTTAGGATTTAACTCAAGTATTTTTGCTGAAGCCGATATTAATTGTTTTTGTTCAATTAAGAATCTCTCCATCCGGATATCCATAGCTCCTTCCCCAACCGCAAGGCAAGCAGGGCTTAAGGTGAGCTTTTTAGAGATTCTTACTTCTTTTACTAATTCTCCTAATATTTCCTTAAAATATTCGATTAGCTTGGCGTATTCATCACTAACTTTTTCTTCTTGTACCGTTTCGGAAGGTTGATTTTCTTTTTCTAAGTCTATATCACTTCTAGTAACCGATTTAATAGCATAACCTTTATAATTACTATTAACATTAACCCAAAAATCATCTACTGTGTCTGTAAAAAGTAGTACGTCAATGTTTTTACTTAAAAACCCTTCTATTTGAGGGCTAGAAAGTAATTTTGCAGGATTATCCCCACTTAGGTAATATATAGTATTTTGCTCTTCTTTAAAATTACTAATATAATCGTCAAGGCTAATCATTTTTTCCTGTAAACTACTTCTAAAGATGCCCACTTCAAGCAATTTATCATGATCAGAAGTTGGTTCACATAAACCTTCTTTTAAAGCAGCCCCAAAACTAGACCAAAATTTACTATATTCTTCAATTGACTCATCTTTCTTCTTTTTCAGCTCTCCTAAAACTTTCTTAGTTATAGCCGATTTAATTTTTTCCAAAGTTTTATTATGTTGCAAGGATTCCCGGCTGATATTTAGAGGTAAATCTTCAGAATCAACTACTCCTCTTAAGAATCGTAAATAGGAAGGGATTAAATCTATATTTTCATCAGAGATAAATACCCGTTTTATATATAATTTTACTCTTCTCTTACGATCTGGGTGAAATAAATCAAACGTTTTAGTTGAGGGGATAAATAATAAATTAGTAAATTCGACAGTGCCCTCATTTCTGTTATGGATAGTTATCCAAGGATCATCAACAGCATAGGATAAGGTTTTATAGAAATCCTTATACTGCTCTTCTGTTATCTCGGACTTAGGTCTAGTCCATAATGCGGAAGCTGAATTAAGTTGCACTTCATTAGAAGTAGTTTCATCAATAAAATATATTGGTATTGCTATATGATCAGAATAGCTTTTGACTATATGTTTTAATCTAAAATGATCGACATAACTCTCTTCGTCTTGTTTAACGTGGATTACTACCTCTGTCCCTCTGGCAAAATCATTGTTTTCACAGTCTCCTACCGTATATTCTCCAAGACCATCTGATTGCCAAGTGTACGCTTTTTCTTCGCCTGCTTTCCTAGAGGTGACAGTTATAATATCCGCGACCATAAAGGCAGAATAAAACCCTACCCCGAACTGGCCGATCAGCATACTATCCTTTTTCATATCACCAGAAAGATTCTGCAGGAAATTTCCAGTACCAGACCTGGCAATAGTCCCTAAATTATCAATTAAATCTTCCTGATTCATACCTATACCATTATCTCTAATGATAATCTGTCTTTTTTCTTTATCTATCTTGACAGTAATTTTAAATACTGGATCCTCTTCAATGAGTTTTGGCTCACTAAGAGATAAATAACGTAATTTATCACAGGCATCAGAAGAGTTAGATATTAATTCCCGCATGAAAATTTCTTTATTACTATAAAGAGAATGAATCATTAAGTTTAAAATCTTGCCTACCTCAGCATCAAATTTCTTTTTTTCTTGCGTCATATTTAATCCTATTTTTTTGCATACCTAGACTTAACTATCTTTGTTCATTTTATATAGTGCTTTAAATGAAAATTTAAACAGTCTAACTCAATATTTTTTTATAGCCAGTAGTATACTTTTGAAAGAGGCCTATTTTATCATGGACCCACGTACTTATATGTATGCTGCGCGCGCTATTCAAAATAAAATGATAGTTCTTGAAGTATGAACAGTATATACATTTCCAAAGCTTTTTCCCGATCGTTAGCAGAAAAACTGGCTATCTAGCCAACTTTTCCCTTTAGTGGATAGTACAGGATATACGTGTTGTCTGATTTTATTATAATATTGTTTTATATAATTTTTCTCATCTTTGCTTAACATTTTTAACTCAATTAATTCTTTAGCATAGGGCACTAAAGTAAGAGTATCAAATTCTAAATAATTAACGTTTATATGTGCTTTGTTCTGTAGTTTAGCCTCTTCAATTTTTAAAGTATTTACCTCGCTATTTGAAGCTGTAGAGCCCAGTGCAATGCTTTTAATATACATTAAATTTTCTATTCTAATACCAAAATGTCCTGCTTTATAATAGCCCGGCTCATTAGATACAATCATGCCAGGTTGTAAGACGATTTTATTATTTAAGCTAATGCCCTGAGGCCCCTCATGTACATTTAAAAAGCTCCCTACACCATGTCCTGTACTGTGGGGATAATCTTGGAAATCTTGCCACAAAAACTGTCTAGCTAACACCTCTAAATTTGCGCCGGTAATATTATTTCCTGGGAATTTAATCTTTGATAACGCGATATGTCCTTTCAGAACTTGCGTATAACGTAATTTTTGTTCTGTTGTCGGGCTCCCTATAGCAAAAGTTCTGGTTACATCCGTGGTGCCTCCTTTATATTGCCCCCCTGAATCAATTAACAGTAAACCCTTACCTACAATTTTTTTCGAGCCAAATGGAGAGGCGCGGTAATGGATTACCGCGCCATGCTCTTTAAAACCACAAATAGTTGGGAAACTATCCATAATATAATTAGTTTGTTTAGATCTAAAATCTGTTAATATTTCTCCCAGATTATATTCCGTTTGTTTCCCTAATAAGTCAGTGGATAATGTAAATAAATATGCAAAAAATTCACATAATGCCACCGCATCTTGAATATGACAATTAACAGCATGGGTAACCTCAGTATTGTTCTTACAGGCTTTTAATAATTGGCAAGGATCACTAATTTCTTCTATTATTTTATTACTTAATAAATCCTGAACATAAATAGAGGTCACCTTCTCATCAAATAAGATTTTGCCCTCTTGATTGTGCAATACCACTTCAAAATCTTCTTCGTGGTAAAAGGTTATTTCAGGCCTAGCTAATCTAATATCCTGATTCACTTTTGCAGGGTGAGTAAATAAAAATAAGTTATCTATAGTTATTATAACTTTACCAAGTAGCAGAGGGGAATAAGCAATATCATTCGCTCTGAGGTCTAATAGCCAGCATATTGAATCTAGTGCAGTAATTATAAGAGCGCTAGCTGAATGTTTTGCAGCTAAATCACGCACTAATGCTACCTTATCCTTATAAGAGCATCCTGAGAATTCTATGTCATGCTGGTATATTGTGGAGGCAAGAGAGGCAGGTTTATTAACCCAAATTTTATCTACTAAATTATCAGCTATTTTAAGTAAACGTGGGGCTATTTTAGAAAATATTTTTAATTTAGCAATAGTAAAAAGCTTAGGGTCATAACCTAATATAGCGTCCTTATCTAAATAATTATCCCAAGGAAAATGTATTAAGTTATTAATATCAGCGATATGGAAAAAACTTTGATCTAATTCTAACTTGCTTTGCTCTAAATAACGGCCATCGGTAAAAAATAATCCCTTATCGGCCTCGATTATAGCTAGGCCATTTGTACCGGTAAAATTAGTAATATATTTGAGTCTTTGGCTGCCTGCGGGAGGATATTCACTAAAATATTGGTCATTGGCAGGGACTATATATGCCCTAATTTTATAGTGATCAAAAAGAGCGGTAATGTTGCGGATAGGTGTATGCATAAAAATTTTGTAATATTAGGTTCTGTGAAGGTTTCTATCTAATGGTTGATTTCGTCGTGATTTTCGTTCTCGAATCCTCACTTATACTACTCGTCTTTCAAAAATTGTTTTTTTATTTTATCATGGACTCATGTGCTCACGTACTAGCATGTACGCTGCGCACGCTCGCCATTTAAAATAAAATCCAATTCTTGAAGTATGAGCAGTATACACCCTAGGGCGCTGCGGTTCTGTGAGCAACAATGCCTATAAATCTACTCATGACATAGAAACCTTCACAGAATTACATAGAAACCTTCACAGAACCTAGATTTTTTGCATAATTCGTATCAAGCGGGTAAAGTGTACGGTTATCCCGTGTCTTCTACAAATTCCTATTCGATGCAAATTCATATCAGAGGAGTATAGACACTACTACCCTCTAGGTCTGTTAGATTTAGTAGACCTTGGAGTTAAAGATTTTACCTGACTTTTAGGTTCTTTCTTTTTATTTGTAGTCGTCAGATGGGGCTGTACCTGTTTGACAATCTCTTGAATCTGAACTTGTTCCTCTAAAGTGAAGGAGGTAGGCGCAATTTGTTTTGGTTCCGTAATATTATTTTTTTTCTCTGCAGTCATTGCTGCGCTAGAAGGAGAGGCGATAAGTTTTTGTTCCTTTGCCCCCTGCGGTCTTCTGCCTAGTACCTTATCCCAACTAAAGGACTTGCCCACATATTGTTGAAGCTTGAAAAGCGTTTTTGTACTCAGTAACATTAAGAATTATTACCTTTTTTTAGAAAACTACGAAATGCGTCTTCACTACAACCAATTTTAACTCCTAACTGATATAAAGTAATATTCTGTTTTTCTAATAAATTATTAATAAAATTTGTTAAGTTAATCCTTAATTCTTCTGAGCTTAGTTTAGTATACTTCTGCCCTTTTTCAGCAGAAGGGGGGCTGATACCTAACATTTCATCAATAGAGCATTCAAAAAAATCGGCAAGTTTAACTATCGTTTCTAATCTTGGGTACCTCTCTCCCTCATATAACTTTCGTATAGTAGTCATAGGAATAGCAGATTTATTAGAAAGCTGACTAACCGTGAGTTTTTGCTCTTCCATTTTTTGTTGTAGAAAATTTCTTAGATTACTGAACCAGTCCATATAAATAAATTTTTAAAATTAATCCGTTAAAAACGGTTTTTCCTTGACAACCAAAAAGAAAATTACTAAAGTACAGTTTAATATCTATTAACAATTACCCAGCTGTTTAGCATAATTATTAAATAACTTTGTAATTCTTAAATATATTGAAACTTTATAATATTTTGTACTGATTAATAAAAACGTAACCTCAGTTATATTAATTCCACTTTGTTATAATTTATTAGTTAAACTTAATAAAGGGATTGTTATCAAAAAAACTTTATTACATAAAATATTCTGTAAATATACCCAAAATTTAAATTAGAAGCAAATGTTATCGTTATTGAAGTTAGAATTTTTTAATCTCATCTAAATTATTTTAAAGTCATACATTTATATAGTGTTAACTATAATGGGAAGAAGAGCTTATCATGCAAAATGATCTTAATGAAAAGAAATATAATATAAGTTACGCTAAAGAGATAAAATTACTAAATAATAAAATTATAACTATGTCTGGTTATATAATCGCTATGAGATCTGAAAATATAAAAGAGGCTAAAAAAACTGAGGATGCTTTGAAGCTATTAGTTAAACAAACTCGCGATATTAAGGGAGGAATATGGATTTGTTTAATTACTTTATGGTTCTTAGCTATATTTTTTCTTCAAAGGAATTTTTGATATACTGCTATCTGTTATGGGGGTAAGGTATTAACTATAAATCATTAGTGCGGACACTTTAGGTTAGCAAACAAGAAACTATATATTAGGGTTAAATCCTTGAAGTTGAGGAGGAGATTGCTCAACATTTGTAGTAATATTTGCCACATTATGCTTAATCCCTAACTCGGATACATGTTCATATTTCATGCCATTAGTTAATAACCTATGACCTTCTATATTTAAGGCATTTTTGTCTTCTGTAGAAAATTTAGTTACTATTAACTCAGTAATCTCATACAAAAATTTCCAAGATAATTCAATTCTCTCTTGTAAAGAAAGCTTTTTTATATATACTTCCCTATTATAAACAATCGTATTAGTTGGATAATTTTCTTGTCCGTTCTCACTAACCGCTGTACTTTTTCTGAGTTTATAAAAAAAATAAATGAAGATTGCAATAACGGCTAATAATAAACTCCCTATTATTAAAACAATATTTTGCATAAATGTTCCTGCTGGCCCTTAAGCTATAATTGATAATATTTCTTCTTCCTGCCGTATTAGCGTAGTAGGTCTTTTTCGATACGCGTTTTGAAAGTATAGCCTGCGGTATTTAGCTAGTCCATTAGAATTCCTGCATAAGTCGAAAATGGCTAAGGGGTTTTTAGAAAAAACGAAGCCGAGCACCACAATAGGCAAGGATGTACATGAGGAGCGCCAGGCCACGTTTTGACAACAAAATCACCAAATGATCGAACTTATACAAGAAGTCTATTAAACCCCAGCTGATTTTAACAATTAGGCCTTAAGAATTTTATATTATTCGATCTTCTTGCTGAGTTAAAAATTCTTCTAGCTCAGTTCTGGTATATTCCTTTTCATTTAAGGTTACTTCATGCTCAAAAATATGTTGTACTGTTTTTTCTTCTAATAAAGGACCTGTTAAATTTCCTAAAGCTTTAGGGTTCTTTTGGTAAAAATCGACTATTTTCTGTTCTTGCCCTGGAAAATGCCTTAACTGCGCTATGATCGCTTTGTTGATATCTTCGTGAGTAAGTTGCAGCGCTTTAATTTTCATATATTCAGCTAATATTAACCCTACTCTAACACGGCGTAAAGCTAATTTATGATAATAATCATCAATTTCTTCTTCGGTCTTGTTTTGAAATACACCATTAGAACCACTATTTTTTTCTGTTTGAGCTTTTAATATATTAATTTCTTGAGTTATTAAGGATGGGGGTACTTGAAAAGTTAGTATTTTTTCTAATTGATCAAATAAACTCATTTTCATTATAGTAAGAATAGGTTCCTCTAATTCTTCTTCAATTTTTTTAGAAATTTTATTACATAAAGTTTCTAAGGTATCACAGTCAAACTTTTGAGCAAACTCATCATCGATAATAACTTCTTGTGCTGAATGCACAGCTTTTATTTGTACAATAAATTTAGCAGCTTTTCCTGCGATTTCCTTTAAATGATAATCTTCCGGAAAGGTGATATTGACTTCTACTTCTTCCCCAGCTTTGGCCCCAATAAGCTGATCTTCAAAATTATCAGTAAAAGTTTTACTACCAAGCACTAATTTATAATCTGTAACTTTTCCTCCTGCAAAAGCTTCTCCATCAATATACCCTATAGCATCAATAGTAACTTGATGTCCCTTTTCTGCTGAGTCCATGTTTTCGTTAGTATAGGCTTTTACAGTAGATGCTAAGTTATCTAGTGCAGCGTTAATTTCTTCTTGTTGAATTATGAGCTTTGGACGATTGATAATAATTTGCTTAAATTCTGGTAAAATAATATTGGGCAGTAACTCATATTTTAAAGTAAATTCTAAGTCCTGTTCTTCTTTGTTATAAAGCTCCTCTAAGGAAGGGTCTAGTATAGGATCTCCTATTATATTTAAGGTATAATTTTTAACAACATCCTTTATAGCTTGCGAGATTTCACGGCCCATAACATCAAATTTGACAGATAGTTTATATTTTTTTTCAATAAGTTTAGTAGGCACTTTGCCTGCGCGAAACCCATCAATTTTAACTTTTTGTGATAAAATTGTTAATTCTTTCTGCACCTCATCGATAATTTTAGCCCAGGGAATCACTATTTTAGCCTCAAAATTTAGACTATCATTTTTAAGTTCTGTAACTTGCATACTGAAACTCTCATTCGCAATATTGAAATAGTATATAAAATCTGAAAAAAGTTAAACTAGCTCTGTTTAAAGAAAATTCTGTTAAGAACTAATACAATTTTGTTCCAGCTAGTTTTGATAACGAATTATTGTTATGTATGGTGCGGGTGGAGGGACTTGAACCCCCATGCCTTACAGCGCTAGAACCTAAATCTAGTGCGTCTCCCAGTTTCGCCACACCCGCATTAGTAAATTAGACATTTCACTAAAAAGCTATAATACACATGATATAGCCTTTGTAAATCAATAATTTTAGTATACTCATTAACCTTATGAGCTGTACTAAATAATAGTCCGAATTCTACCACAGGGCAGTAATTTTTAATAAATCTTGCATCTGAGGTGCCGCCACTAGTAGATATTTTTGTATCTAATAATGTAGTATTAGCGGCTACTTGAATAAAATCGGCAATTAACCCTTTTGGTTCCTGGATAAAACAATCCGCTGACACTACACTATTTAATTGATATTCTATTTTATATTGGCAGCAGTTGTCTTGAATAATTTTCTCTATTAATTTTAGTATACTAACAGATGAATGATTATCATTAAAACGAATATTGAATTTTGCGTTAATTTTAGTAGGAATGACATTAGTAGTGTTGTTACCTACATCAATCGAGGTAATTTCTAAATTAGATTCTTGAAAAAATTGACTACCTTCATCTAAACGATAATTAATTAAATTATTTAATATATAAATTAAGCAAGGAATAGGGTTATTTGCTTGCCTGGGATATGCTACGTGACCCCCTGTCCCAAATAACGTAAGATCAAAATTAATACTACCACGCCTACCAATTTTTGCAGTATCGCCTACTTGTTGTTCACTTGTGGGCTCCCCTACGATAGCAAGATCAATTAAGTCGTTAGCACCTACATGTAAATATTTCAGCATTTCTTTGGTTCCATATTCTGCCTTCCCCTCTTCGTCGCTGGTAATTAAAAAACTAATAGAGCCCTTAAGTTTAGGATTTAATGTAATACAATCTAAACTAGCTGCTAAAAAACACGCTATTGCTCCTTTCATATCTACCGTGCCTCTACCATAGATTTTATCTTCTACAATATTGGCAATAAAAGGGTCACTAAGCCATAAAGTTTTATCGCCTGCCGGCACGACATCAACATGTCCAGCAAAACAGATATTAGGTTTAGAATCACCATACACTGCGTAAAGATTAGTGACTTTATTATCATTTGTACCAAATATCTTTATTTCCGTTTTAAAGCTATTTTTTTCGAGTATATTATTGATATATTCTATACAGCCTGCGCTGTTAGGGGTAATGGATTGAAAAGCAATTAAATCCCGAAGAAAATTTATATACATAAGAATATTTAATTTAATTATAGGTTCTGTGAACATTTCCTGCACAGAACCTAGGGCGCTTGGGACTTGTTCTCCATGTCTTCTGCAAATTCCCTGCTGGGTATGGCTATGCAAGAGTTCTATTATACTCGTTCAACTTCAAGAATTGGCGTCGTCGTGCCCTAAAGATCGAGGCTACTCACGTACATGCTAGTACGTGAGCACGTGAGTCCATGATAAAATAAAAAAACAATTTTTGAAAGACGAGTAGTATATATACACTATTCTCTGATCACTAATACAGACACGCTAGCGTGCCGAACAATTTTAGAGGCATTAGGTCCTAACATATATCCGCGGAACTGTGGTCTTACTGCCGAAATCATGATTAAGTCGCCCCTGGCATCATTAGTATATTGAATTACTTCATCATAGATTGCTCCTCGGCCAACATAAAATTCGCCCTCTATATCGTGCGGTACATATTGACTGATTAATTCTTGTAGTTGTACTTGATATTTTTCCTTTTGGATCTTTGCCCAGTTTTTTGGTAGATAGTCTTCAACCATTTTGATACCAAAATCCGAGATAATATAAATGAAATGTAGTTTTGCTTTAAATTTGTCAGCAATATCTAAAGCTTTAGACAATATAATTTTAATAGATTGTTTGTCTGCTAGATCAACCGGTATTATTATATTTTTAAACATAAGCACCTTTTAACAGTAAATTGGTACGATTAAATTCTTATTAACTAATTAGGAGTTAATATATACTCCTATGTTTTGAAAAGTTGTTAGACGAAGGTGAACTTCCAGAAAAGCAAGGTAGCAGCAAAGCCCGAAGAAGCACTAGCGTACATAAAAGTCGCTACCTTCTTTAGGGCCCCGTATACGCACGCCAATCCTTCACAGACCTAGAGTATACTTTAAGTTCGATATAAGAACAACTATTCTTACAAACGAATTGCCTAGCTAAATCACTTTGGCCATAAGTCGCGCTAGGCTTCCCTTCTTGCGCCTAGTATCTCATTCAACTGAATTCACTATATCCCATATAAATCATGAAAGATACTTTTCTCTATCTAACGTACCTTCGCTGCTATCGATAATCAAAGTAATTGTAGCATCTCCCGTAATATTAATCGCTGTGCGTAATAGATCTAGTACTCTATCAATGCCCGCTATCATGGCCACTCCCTCTATTGGCATATTGACTGATGATAAGACCATTGGCAGCATTATCAAAGAAGCGCCAGGAATTCCTGCTCCTCCTATGGAGCCAAGGGTGGAGGTTAAAATAATAACTAAATAATCATGGAATGCTAAATCTATGCCCATCATTTGAGCAAAGAATATGGTAGTAAGTCCTAGGTTAATAGCGAATCCATCCATGTTAATGGAGGCGCCAAGCGGCAGTATAAAAGAAGTGCTAGATTCTGAAATACCAAGTTTTTCTTGGCATACTTTCATTGTAGTTCCTAGACTTGCTTTGCTGCTACCTGTAGATAGGGCTAATATTTGATATTCTAAACTTTTTTTATAAAAAGGTAACGGGGATATACGTCCAAATACATAAATTAGAATACCAAAAATACCATATTGGCATAACATAGCAATCACTATGGAAATCACTAGCTTTGATAAGCTAACCATTATATCGAGCCCTTGGGTACCAACTACCCAAGCAGTTAATGCAAATGCTCCATAGGGGGACAATTGGATAATCACCGATATCATTTTTAAAATTATTTTTGAAAATAGATGAAATAAATCTTTAATTGGCGCAGTAACGGCCCCCATTTTATTTATTATAACTCCAGAAAATATTGCAAAAAATACTATTTGTAATACATTAGAATTAGCAAAAGCTGCCACTGCATTATCAGGTATGATTTCTACAAAAAAATTAATTAAATTGAAGCTTTTTGTTGGCACGATATTTGTTGGCGAATCAAAATTTACATGTATACCGTGGCCAGGCTTTAATATGAGAGCTACTGAGATCCCAAAAATTACTGCACATAAGGTGGTACCTAAAAATGCGGCCACCGATTTCATTCCGACCCTGCCAAGGGTAGAAGGATCGCTCATGCTAGTGATCCCTGTTACTAAACTAAAAAATATCAAAGGTGCGATAATCATTTTAATGAGACGTAAAAAAATGTCTCCTATAGGCTTGATATACGATACATATTGCGGAAAACATCTTCCTACCATTATACCCAAGATTAACCCCAAGGTAACTTTCATCCATAATTTCATATTTATCCTTAATTAAATTATAGAGTGTTTTGATTCATGAATACGCAAATTTAGCTTAAGTTCGCGATAAGGAAAAATATCTTTATCACGAATTGCCTTATTAAGTATAGTCAGTTAAGCTGAATTAGGGACCAGGAGCGAGGCGTGAAGCCCAGGGATATAGTCAATTAATATAAATTATCGTTGGCTTGTTGCTGTTCATCGTATTCCTAGGCTTCGCGCCTCGCTCTTAGCCCCTAACTCATCTTAATTAACTATTATATACTACATGAGCAACGAGCCAACGCCCATAATAGACTATAATCAAAATGCTTATTTGAGGCGGTGCAGTACACCTGCAAATTGAAGAGAGTATTTTTTTGGATAATCTGGGCTCTAATAAACACTCTGTCAACCTTAGATCCCTTGCATAATCCAATTTAAATACTTAGGTAACCCATCTTGAATCTCTAACTTTATTATTTGTGGAAGATCATAGTTGTGGATATCGGTAATTACCTTTTCTATCTTGCTGTAGTCTGCAGATTTTGCCTTTATCACCACTCGATATTCTAATTGAGAAGAAATTTTACCTTCCCATTTAAAATAGCTGGTAATATTATCTACCTGTATACAAGCAGCTAGTCCTGTGTCTAACAACTGATTAACTAACCGATTTACTAGCTGTTGATCGTTAGAAGTAGTTAAAATCATACAACAACCTTGTACCACTTATACCTCAACAAAGCAATTAGGTGTTTCAAATAATTTCACTTTTGTAATAATAAAATGATTACTAGTAAATAAATTTGGTAATATATCTATTTTTAAATGTAACGCTAAGTTTTCAGCGGTTGGATTTTGTTGCATATAATAGATTTTTTGTCCTGTCCATCGTGCTACATTTTCTCCCATTTCTTTGTCATTTTGGTGTAGAATAAGGTTATGATCAAGATTATCATCAATCCACCTTTTTATTATTAACTTCATTTGTCCAAAATCTACCACCATACCAAGAGGATCTGTAACAGAAGAATTAGCGGTTACCTCTAAAACATAACGGTGCCCATGTAGATATTGGCATTTATTGGTATGGCCAATAATTCTATGCCCTGCATCAAACTCAACTTTACGTGTACATTGAATCATAATTATATAACCTAAGGTTAAGAAAATCTAATTAATTATAGCAGCTTTCCTAGAATTATAATTCCAGGTTAAGGAAAAAAATGCTGCTCCTAGAAAAGCAGCTAAGCTAAAGAATATAAACACTCCGCCCCAACCAAAACTATCGGAGATCCACCCTACACATATCCCTGCGATAGCAGAACCAAGATAACCAAATAAGCCAGACAGTCCATTGGCAGTACCTACAACCTGTTTGTTAGTAAAGTCTGCAGTAGCTATTCCAATTAGCACTTGAGGGCCTGATACAAAGATCCCCGCTAAAGTAATACTAATTAAGCTTAAAATTTCATACTCTTGGGGAAGCTGCCAAAATACAATTAAAGTAATAGATAAGGCCAGCATAAAAACTGAACCTACAGGCCCTCTCCTTCCCTGAAACATTTTGTCTGACATCCATCCAGCCCCAATTCCTCCAGCCAAACCTACAATTTCATATGAGGCAATTTGCCAGCCAACTGCTGAGATGGATATATTTTTTAACTGATACAAAAAGAGGGGAGCCCAAAAAACAATTCCTAACCGTACCATATAGACAAACATATTAGCTATGCAAACATACCACATTAATTTATTATGAAATATCAGTTTGCATAAAGTAAGTATAGATAAATTTTGGTACTCATCTGTAGTAGGTAACTCGCACTCTTTATATTCTTCTACTACTGGTAAACCTACATCAGCGGGGGAATTACGCAGCCTATTATATAAAAATAAAGAAATTATTAAAGCTAGTATTCCTGGAATAATGAATGCTGATTCCCAGCCATAATGCTCTACTAAATAGCCACATATTATCATAGACATTGCTCCTCCTAACTGATTAGAAGTAGCGCCTAACGACCATTTGATCCCTAACTCTTTAGGGGCATACCAATGGGTTAACATGCGTGTTGCGGGAGGCCAACCCATTGACTGAAACCAATTATTTAAAATCCATAAAAGCCCTAATATTACGATGCTCGACACAAAAGCGGTAGTAAAAGTTATTACTCCTACAGCTAATAGCCCTAGCACCATAAATATGCGCCCATTAGATCGATCGCTAAGAAAGCCATTGCATAATTTACCTATACCATAAACTATAGAAGCGGCTGTTAAAATCCATCCCAGTTGAGTTTTGGTTACTTCAAAATGTTCCATTAAAGCTGGCATAGCAATGTTAAAATTCTGCCGACACAAATAAAAAGTTGAATAGCCAATAATTATTGAATATAAAATTCTGATACGCCAACTATTATATTTTTTTACATAAGTAGGCCTTTTTTTGATAGGATTATTTTCCATAATTGCCTTATGTGTATTAATAATTTTAGGTTTTGTTACATATACTACTCGTCTTTCAAAAATTGTTTTTTTATTTTATCATGGACTCACGTGCTCACGTACTGGCATGTACGCTGCGCGCGCTCGCCATTTAAAATAAAATCCAATTCTTGAAGTACGAGCAGTATACTCTAGGTTCTATGAAGTTTTCTATCTAATGGTCGGATTTCATCGTTATTTTCATTCTCGAATCCTCACCCACATTTAGTACGCTACGGTTCTGTGATCAATATAAATCTACTCATTACATAGAAACCTTCACAGAATCTAGCAATTTCAAGAATTAGCGCCACCGTTATTTTCATTCTCGAATCCTCAGCTGCCCCTAGTACCTTGCGGTTCTGCAAGCGAAAATGACTATCAATCTATTTATTGCATAGAAATGTTCACAGCACCTAGAAGGAAATATGAGATAAAAGGATTTAAAACAAATGCGCTTCAACTTTCTATTTTGTCAACACAACCTAGAAAGGGGAAAATTAAATAGACCTCTTCTGCCACTCGTATAGCGCAGGTAATTTGTACCTCGAACCTAGGGGCTCCGCTATAGTATAGTCCATTAAGGTGTGTACAGGGTATTTATCTTCAAGTATACATAGCTACTATATTTTCCGCATACTATCATGTCCGTATCATAATGATATAAGCTACCCACTCAAGTGTGATGCGATTTTGGGTCAAAGAGTCCACCTCAAAATTCCTGCTCGATGCGAGTGGTGATAAGTTGCCTAAAGAAGTAGACTTCCTTCATAAGTCGATCTAGGTTCTGTGAAGGTTTCTATCTAATGGTCGATTTCGTCGTTATTTTCGTTCTCAGATCCTCACATACACCCTAGTGCGCTGCGGTTCTATGAGCAAAAATGCCTATAAATCTACTCATTACCTAGAAACCTTCACAGAACCTAGTTGGTGTCGATTGGGGGATTGATTTTGTCGTCAAAACTTGCCTCCGCTCCTCATGTATATTCTTGTCAACTGCGGTTTCAGCTTCGTTTTGCCTAAAAATCCCTTAACTATTTTCAACTTATGCAGGAAATCTAATATTAAGTTTAATATAAGAAATTTATCCCTTAATATTACGCTTCAGTAAATCTTGTGGTTATTTGGCTAATGAAAGTGAAAACAAGAATTTATTGGCTGGGGCGGATGGACTCGAACCACCGAATGACGATATCAAAAACCGTTGCCTTACCACTTGGCTACGCCCCATCTATTTCATCGATAAAACCTTATAGCAATAAACAATACTAGAGTCAAATATAATTTGATATTTTGCGTTGCTGCTCTCACAATAGGCCTTTTTCGAAACTCGTACCGCGTAGGAAATTTGAAGGAGCCTCAGACCTAAAACCGCAGTGCCCCCGCCCTGCCACCCCCCGGGGGGGCAGCTAAGGGATCCCCCTAGAGGTACACAACATGCAAATTATCAGCTAGATTATTTTTATGCAGAACCTCTCTCCTAGAGTTAACTTACTTTCTGTTTATACTCTTTATTCAAAGCTTTAACAGCATATATCCATAAAATTACAATAACAAAAAATATTCCACCAAAATATGGGGTAGCTTCAGCGAAAGTAAAGGAAGGAAGTAAAATAAAAAAAGTTGACTGGATGATACCCCCCCCAGATTTACCAAATCTACCTCCTATAACCTCCACCGCTGCTTGACCTTTTGTTCTAAGCTCTTTGTCCAAAGGAATATAAGCCATATTTTTAGTAGCATCAAATAATGAATATTTTGTTGCCTTACTTAATACATTTTGTATCATACCAATCATAACTGCTGCCGCTAACGGCCCAGAAGTAAATAGTGCGGTAACATGCAGGGCTATAACATTATCAAAGAGAATAAAAGTAAAGAACGCTATACCAGTAATTAACATCATGATAGGAGTAATCATAGCAGCGGTTAACCATGACACTCTTCTTAAAATATTACTACCAACAATCATAAATAATATAGCAGTAAATCCTTGCCACGCTTGGAATTGCCCCATATACATAGTATATTCTTCTTTCGTGGGATATAATTGCTGAATTTTTGATTTCCATACCCCTTCTACAAGATTTACTGAAACCCCATACGCTAAAACGAGTAAAGCAATGAGCCCTAAATATTTTGATGTCAAAATCATTTTAAAGCTTTCTGCAAGTGACAATTTGACTTTACTTTTCTTAGATACTTTATTAGTGGGTTCATATATAGTAGGGTCTGCCAGTACACTTTTGTTGATCCATCTATACAATAATATAACAACTATACTGCTAAATATCATAATAAGCAGTAATGGAATAAATTTTAACTCTTCTGAAACTATGTGGGTCTCTTTACTTAAAAAATATCCCAATATTAAGGCAGTAACTGGCAAGGATAAATTTGCAAGCATACCAAACATAGAATAAAAACGTTTCGCTTCTTCAGTTTTAGTAATCTGATTAGCAAATTGCCAAAATAGTAAACTCAACATCATACTACCCCAAAGCTCAGCCATAGCATAAAAAGTAGCGAAGCTCCATTTACCAATTATTCTAATAAACCACTTTAAGTTAGGATATTCTTGGCTCAAGGCGCTTATTGTTTCGGCATTAGGATGGACTAAATCAGGATAAGGGTATAAAATTAAAGTAAATATTGCAAAATATGCAATAAAAAAGCCTGTAACTACATAGAAAACATTCTCTTGTTTTAATACATCACAAAGCTTTACATAAGCTACCATAGCAATTACTGCAGCAGGTAGTACAATATAAGTTTTTAGAAAACTGATAGCTTCTGGTCCTATAGCAGTTACAACAAAACCATCTTTTATGGACCTAAGAGTAGAGTAATTTAATAAAATACAAAACATCATAGCGGCCATAGGCAGGAATTTTTTATTTTCATGCCATTCAATTGGCCAAATGACCTTCCTCATTTCTGAGAAGTAACTATTATTTTCTGCCTTACTCATACTACTTTTACAGTTAATAATTAATATCAACGCATGATATAGAAAGATAAGAAAAAGTCAAACCAAATGATTACCGCAATTATTAATTCGCAATAAGATGTATCTTTTGATTGACTAAAGGGGGATATTATAGTGTATATTGTGTTATTAAAATATAACAATAGTTTTGATATTTAGCAAGTACTAATATAAATACTTTGTTTAACAAATATTTAGGAGATTGTCATGACAAAAAAAATTAGGTTAATAACTGCGATGGTAGGGCTTTTATTTTTAAACTCTACTAGCTTAGCGGATCAGCAACCCCCCCCTTCTAGCCCTAAACATCTCAATAAAAATAATACTACCGATGAGTTACAAAAAATTATTAATGATTTTGATTCCTATGTTGCTACCATTCCAGCAAATGTAAGAACAGAAGTAAAAGAATATAGAATTAAAATAGCTAACATCAATAAAGAGAAACGTGAGTTATATAAAAGAATTACTCAAGAAGCACAACACTACTTAGCCGAAGAGCAAAAATATAAAAAAAGAATATTAACTCTAAAAAAAGATCAGGTAAATAAGCAAGAAGCTATTAATACGCCTAAAAATAATGAGGCTCCTCATCAAACCAATACCAACAAGGTACTGGCCAAGTAAAATTAGTTCATTAGGCCTCCTTCGAAGTTCGTACCAAGCTGGTAATTTGGCACGCCGAATCTCTAAGGGGGTCTCTTCAGCTGTACCTATTTATACTGCTCGTACTTCAAGAATTGGCGTGCGCCCGAGCCCTAAAGACCTGTGCTGCGTGACTTTGCCACGCTAGCCCTTTCTTGAAGTTGATTCTATCGTCGTCTACCACTCTTCATTTACTCGCGCACGGTCCTGGGGTGAAGAGGCCCTTTCTAGCTCCTGCTTAATGCGAGGTGGGACATAGGCCTGTTTTTTGGATATTAAGAAGTAATGTTCCCTAGGTTCTTATATCCCACGGGTGGATAAAATAAGAAATTACTCTCAACATAGCTCAGCTCAAACATTTTAAATTTTTGTATTGTTTTCTTTGCTCTATTTCACTTTTTGGTTTTCTTTCTTAAATTTTATTTGTAAATATTTTAGGGTGCTTTATTATAAGGTTGCTTACTAAATTGCAAATATTTAGTTGCTGATATACTACTCGTCTTTCAAAAATTGTTTTTTTATTTTATCATGGACTCACGTGCTCACGTGCTCACGTACTGGCATGTACGCAGCAAACGCTCGCCATTTAAAATAAAATCCAATTCTTGAAGTACGAGCAGTATATACTCTTGTGATCTTCAGAATTGAGGTCGTCGTGCACGCGCGCCACGCGAGAGCAGTATACATAACTTATAATTTTAGTTTGATATGGAAGATATTGAAGATTGGCAAGAAAAGCTTGAACATTGTACTTACAGTGATAGGTTAATTAATAAACTTATGAAGTTAAATAAAGAATTCAATAATCAAGTGGATATTAATGAGGTACAAAAAGCAATATATTATGCTAAAAAATATCACGGGCAGCAGAACAGAGAATCAGGAGAACCTTATTATTCCCATCCGTTAGAAGTAGCATACATGGTTTCTGATTACTTATTTCGGACTGATGTTATTGTGACTAGTATATTACACGATACTATTGAAGACACTAAATTAACTCGTGAGGATATTGCAGTCATTTTCGGAGAACAAGTTGCAAGTCAAGTAGCACAGTTAACTAAAGCTAAATCAGATACAAATAATCGCTCTGAAGATTTAATTAAAGCTTTATGGTTACAAAAAAATTATAATTTATTATTCATCAAGTTGTTCGATCGCCTTCATAACATGCGAACAATCAAAATTAAATCGTTAGATAAAGCTAAGAAAATAATTGAGGAAACTACCTTAATTTTTATAGCTCTTGCTGCGTATTTAGAAAACCCTGAATTAGAAGAGGAACTGTATAAGTTATGTTCTGAAGCCGCCACCTCCTTGAAATTGTTTACTACCGATGGCGACTCCTCTCTTTAAAAATTATATCATTAGACCTCTTGCATAACCTAATCTAATTGGTAATTTTGTCGTCGAAACTCCTCTCTGTTCCTCACGTACGTCTATGTACGCTGCGGTACTCGACTTCGTTTCTCCTAAAAATTCTTCAATTATCTTTAGGTTATGCAAGAGGTCTATTATACTCTTTGGCTCCTTCGACATTCGTTTTCAGATCCAATGCTTCAAATCATTCGAGTATACTGCTCATTTTGTTTCTCCAGCTTTTCAAAATAATTGATACCAATAGCATAGCCTATGATCACTGGTAATAATATAAATAGTAGCCCCATATTACCAAAATAATCTATTAAAGAAATTAGCCCAAAAGAGGTAATGCCATAAATTAGTGCTCGCGATATTGCAAAAGCAAGACTAGCTTGGGTAAAACGTGTAAAAACAGGTAGATTCCTAAAAAATACTGGTGAGGCAGGGAAATCACTCTTAGGACCAAAGATCATGACAAATGCCTGGATTAAAAATAATTGAAAAGGACTATTAATTTTATCCAACAATAAGGGACATAGTAGGCTAAAAATACCAAATATAATAGTTAGGGTCTTCAAAATTTTTAGCGGATATATCCTGTAACTCATTGCTGCTAATATTAGCATAGTCGCCAAATGCACTAGAGAAACGCTAAAATTTTGTTGAATAACTTGCTCAGCTTTATAACCAAATCGACTTACTAATAAATTACCGCAATGAATGTAACCAAAATACATATAAACTGGCCACGAGCATTGCACTAAAAAATAAAATATCCCGGGATTAATATTTAATTTGTCATGTAATATTATATTTTCTTTAAGAAGATCAGGGGTTTTAAAAATTTTTTCTACTTTATTCTTTATTCTTAGTTTGGCATTAACAAATTCTGGGGTTTCTTTTAAGCGAGTCCTGGCTAAAGACCCTACTATAGCGACGGTAGCACCAAGCCAAAAAGCTATACGCCAATTAAGACCATAAGAAGTAAATAATGTAGCAGCGCCCAAAGCGCAGCTAATTCCTAATACACCAAAACAGCCAATCATTGCTACTATCGGATATTGTATAGGTGGCTTACTTATTTCACTTAAATAAATTTCTGCTCCAATTAGTTCAGCTGAGGTAGATATTCCTTGCACAATCCGGCATATGATCATAATCCAAGAGGCAGCAATGCCTATTTGGGCATAAGTTGGTAAATTAGCCATGACTACACAGGATACCGCCATTAAGGCGGTAGTAATTATTACAGTAGCTTTGCGGCCGATATTATCACCTATCCACCCAAATAATAAAGCAGCCACAGGGCGAAAAACAAAAGTAGAACAAAAAGTGGTAGCAGACAATAAGGCCTTCATTCTGTCATCTACTTTAGGGAAAAATAGCTCATTGAGCAATACCGACATATGCACAAAAAGCATTAAATCAAAATGTTCAAGTAGGGTGCCTATTGACAATAACCCAACAGCTTCCTTTTGTTTACTAGTTAGGTGAGTTTGAGGGGTGATAATCTTCCCATCAGCTTGTATATATTTATCCATAATCAAGCACCAATTTAAAAAGCTATATATTACTCATCTCTCAAGAATTGCTTAAAATAAAATGAGGATTCTTCAAAGACGAGTAGTATATCTTACAATACTATTATAAATTAGACTGCTTGTTAATAAAGTTTAATAGCAGGCTCTTAAATAACTAATAAAATTTTTAGTAGCACGTGATATTTTAGTTGAGAATTTATTACGTGCGTTTCTATAAGCTTTTTTGCTCCAATAGACCTCTTGCATAACCTAATCTAATTGGTAATTTTGTCGTCGAAACTCCTCTCTGTTCCTCATGTACGTCTATGTACGCTGCGGTACTCGACTTCGTTTCTCCTAAAAATTCTTCAATTATCTTTAGGTTATGCAAGAGGTCTAATAATTAAATTAACATAGAGGTAACTCAAAACCTAGTCTCGGTCACTTTTAAGTTGCTTTTGTATTTCATGCAGATTAATTAAACAATAATGCCAAAGATTCTTAATCTCTTTTTCATACGCCATTAGATCAAAGGTAGTCCAGTCAAATTCTTCTAAAATCTTATAAGCTTTATGAACTGATATTTTACTTCTTACAGTGTTAAATAATCTTTTGATTCTTTCGCCTTGTTCTTTCTTATATTCATTATGATTTGCCGCACCAAATTCGGCTATTTTATGCATTTGATTAGTACGTATTTGGATTTCTATATTGCGACCTGGAAAAGCATTTACCACGACTACATGTAAAGATTGATAACCGTTACCTTTAGGGTTACTAATAAAATCCTTAAGCTTTTCTAAATTGATTTGGTATATATAATTGATAATACCTAAGCTCTTATAACAGTCTTCTTTAGTCTCTACTATAATTCTAATGGCAATTACGTCAGTTAATTCTTGTATATCAATGCCCTTTCTGATCATTTTTTTGAGAATTGAATAAGGATCTTTTAATCTATAGGATATTTTTGGGGTTACATAATTTTGGGATAAGTGCATACGAATTGTGCTAATAATATTGTATAAACTTTCAGTATAATCATATAGCATAAAATGCATACCCTGCTGCCTTCGGAAGAGTTAAAATACCTGGGGAAGCTAATAAATTAGTTAATGTGTTAAAAATTATTTGGCCATTCTTCAAATTGTTATAATGTACCCCTTGCATTTTTTTTAATAAGCTCCCCTTTTTAATGAGAAGTTATACTAAAAGTATTATATTCTATTACAAGGTTAATTAAATCATTTTCTTAGAAAGTGTCCTATCAGCTCTGATTACATCATTATGAAGTTATGGCTATCTTTTTTATTACAACTTTGTGTTTAAATATAGTAAAAATTATAAAAAAGAAAAGCTGATCTTTATGAAATAAGTTTTTTAATCCTAAAACTTTATTTGAAATATTCAAGAGCAAAATATAAAAATATCATTTAACCTCATAATAACCTTCCTGTATAAGGCGATCTAGTCGGTAATTTTGTCTCGAAACCTGGCCTGATTCCCCTTACGCATAGCCAAAGGGGTTTAATTGATAGTATACTCTAGGAACTTCAAGAATTGGCGTCGTCTTGCCCTAAAGATCGAGGATGCTCACGTACTATAGTACGCTGCGCTTCTCGACTTCGCCATTCCTCGCTCTGCTTGAAGTTGATTCTATCGTCTACCAACTCTTCAGGTGCTAGCAGTATATATGGATTTTAAGGTGAGAGGGCGTAAGCAGCATAAGTAATCTTATATTTGGTATAATATAGATATTTTTGGCATTGCTGATAAATAGTTGATGACGTTTACGGTACCCAAGCACAATCTTTGATCGCCATCAACTATTTATCAGCGATGCCATATTTTTATATTGAATTGCTTGTTGCAAAGTATAATTTTTTATTACCTATTAACAAAAAAGTTTAATTATTAATTAATAATTAATTGATTGCTATTAAGATATGTGTATACTACCGCTGTTTCAAACTTTTAACCATAAACTACCTTGCATTATTTGAGATATCCGCCCCTGACAAGTTTCATTATTTTGCTTTCATTGGGTTAGGATATACTGTTCGTACCTGAAGAGTTGGTAGACGAAGGTCAACTTCAAGAAGAGCGAGGAGGGTCAAAGTCGCGCACCGGAGCGTACATATTAGTACGTGAGGAGTGCAGTCTTTAGACATGACGACGCCAATTCTTGAAGTTCACCGAGTATATATAGAGTTAAAAGTATGAAGCATTATCATTAACTAAATAATTATTAATAATATGAACATTTTGAAACATTTCTTGTCATTATTACCGGTTGTTAGTCACTTACTTAGCAACCTGCCGACTGTTTCCGGACGCCCTCATCATGTGCAATCTGAAGATCTGGCACAGGTTGGTAGCGACATAGGTCGCTCACGTGAGGCTAATTACAACCCTTTCTATAGGCAAGTTACTAAAAACGGACAGAGGGATGATCGCCTAAATGACCGATGGACAAAAGCCTTTTTTTTAGGTTCTCAAGAATACGATAATTTCGGTTTCCCTGAGATGAGCAGTAGCAATAACCACAGAGATGATACCGTACCAAACAGCGGATTACCTCTTCAACCCTCAAATTCTAGAGCTAGCCATAATAATGCAAATTCGCCGGTGCGCGGCGAGGCTAAATCATACCTTAGGTCGGGGGATGCGATAGTAGAGCTAGAGTATGACCCCGATATGTCGGAGGCAGAAATACTGCAAACCGCGGAGGCGATGGGGGATGCTATAGAAATATTGCGGAGTGACTACCCTTCTGAGTGGCCCCATACTGTCCAACTGTGCAAATTTTACAAGAAAACTGTAATAAACGAATCTCCACATTACCTAGGTGCTTATAGTCCTTCTGCTAATTCTACTATTACACTTACTTTGGCTAGTAATAGCAGAACCTTTAATTGTGTTATACAAATTAAAAAAATGGGCCCTCAAGAAGAATATGCTACAACCATACATGAAATAGACCATCTTATAGGTTTCCAGCAGACTTTGGGACATGATAGCAACAGGGGGCTAGCGGAAGGCCGTGCCCGTAATACTGAAGCAACAGCAGTACAAAATAAATACCATGATTCAACACTTGAACGTGACAGCCTTATCACTGCACAGCGACTTATGACTTCCCACTTTCCCCAAGTATATGAGAGCGATTCCTCCCCTCAAGGATGGTATACACCACAGTATCCTAATTTACGACAGATATTAGATCCCTTGGATTACTCGGATAACTATAGTATAGGGTTTGCTGTAGTACGGGATATTAAACAATACAATCCAGCAGGTCTAGAACAATATCTTGGATGTGTTAGTAAGGGAACAGCAAGTGATGAGTGTATAGCTATACATTTAGAGCCGGAATTTAAAGTAGTAAGGTTCAAAGATAATTTAGATAATTATGCTAACACTTATAACAATATACTTAATACAACATCTATAACAACGCCTAAGCCAACAACTGCTAAACCAACAACTTCTAAATCATCTACTGTAGAGGAAGGTAGTTATACTGTCTTAACTTGTAAACCTGAGAACAATAATATTAAAATGTTACGGTGTGACAAAATAGAAATAGAAGCCTATAAAAGTATAAGCTATAGAGAGGAGGCAGATGCGAGGCTGTCAAATCATTGTAATACTATTCACCCTCTACAGAAAATATCACCAGGTGATAATATTTTGATCGTGGGGGGTCAACGGGCTGTGGAGATAGTAGCTGATGATAATAGGATAACTTCAATATCTAAAAGTAGTATAGGTATTTTTCAACAAACAGCCCAGGCAGTTGAAAGCCCAAACGGTCATTATAAGTGTGGCGCCCAATTAGTACGTAAGGGTTATAAGCTGGTTAATAAAGCCATTGCTAGGATAGGAATTAATTCTGAACAAGATGATTGTCAAATCCTACAAAATACCCTAGATAAGATTGAGAAACAGACAAGAGACTGTTATGTCAATCCTTTACCTAATGCCTTAGCAGAAGATTTCGATTCTTATTCTCAAGATTTAACGCAGCAATCAGAAGACTCAAATATATTAGGATGGAGTGATATAGTTGAGTACTTAATTTAAAAAACCCTACCTCTCAATACTATAATGTTTATATTGTTTACATGAATTCAGGATAGCTTATTATCCAGAATTCGTAGGTTTAAGAATAGAGCAATAGGCTACTTGCATAAGACAAATACCGAGTATACTCTAGGAACTTCAAGAATTGGCGTCGTCATATAGCTTAAGTCATTGAGGTATGGACAAGTCAAGGGGGAAGTGATATAAGATTTAGGGAAGATAATAAAGAGAGAGAATACATGGCAGCCCCTTATCCATATGAATTACGTATAAGAGTAATATCGGCCCTAGAATCTAAGATGCCAGTAGCAAAGATAACGGGAATATTTAAGGTTTGTAGAGAGACAGTATATAAATGGAAGAAGATTAGACCTCTTGCATAACCTAATCTAATTGGTAATTTTGTCGTCGAAACTCCTCTCTGTTCCTCACGTACGTCTATGTACGCTGCGGTACTCGACTTCGTTTCTCCTAAAAATTCTTCAATTATCTTTAGGTTATGCAAGAGGTCTATTAAAGAAAGCACTGGTGATATCAAAGCCAAGTGTGGTTATCAGAATGGATATAGTCGGAAGCTAATAAAAGATAAAGCAGAGTTTTTAGAATTCATGAAGATAAATGAGGGGAGAAGTATTCAAGAGATAGGAGAGCTAATGCCCAATAGAATGTCGAGTTCAACAATTAAGCGTGCTTTAAAAAGCTTTAATTACACATATAAAAAAAACCTTTTATCACCCCAAGAGGGATATAGTAGCAAGAGAGAAGTTTTGGGAAGAGATAACTTAAATTCCACCAGAAAAGCTAGTATATCTTGATGAATCTGGGATAGAAGATAACGCTTGTCCTCTATATGGTTGAAGTTTAAGAGGAGCAAGATGTTATGGTAACAAAATAGACCTCTTGCATAACCTAAAGATAATTGAAGAATTTTTAGGAGAAACGAAGTCGAGTACCGCAGCGTACATAGACGTATGAACTGCGCCCCTTTTAGCATTTTCAGCTATGATTTCAGCATTTAATTGCCTGCGTTCTGTTCCATGAATATGATGCGCTACTCCAACATGTATGGTAGGAATAAGGTCTATCCCTCGATCCTTATGTGATAAATGCGATACTCTTGATAAATGACCATAAAACTCTAAATGCTTGTTGATGATTTCTGCTTCCTTCTCCCGTGTTTGTACTATAAAACTTTTACTATTCCACTCTCTATTCTTTAAACCAAATTCTACCATACCATTGTCTTTTTCTACCAAATCTCTCATACTCAACATCACATGAAAATGTGGGTTTTTTGGATTATCTAAATGCAAGTTAGCATCTGCTACCATTCCATATTTGACGTAACACTCTTTAACTATTTCCTCCATCAAAACTTGATTCTGCTCACGCGTTAATTCTACTGGTAAGGCAATGTCGAATTCTCTGGCTAACTGACCATCTTTTCGTGTTTCTCTATGGGTTACTTTATTCCACAACTTCTCTCGATCATATACCCATTCAGGCGAACCTTCAGGAGCATATATATTACTAAACACTACCCCCTGCTTCTTACTATAATCCCATACTTGCTCCGTAGTTAAACCAGTATCGGTATCAACAATATGCTCAAGCAGCTTTGAACCACTTCGATATGCTGCAGCAGCTACCGCGCTTCTACCACTGCTCTTACCGATAACTTGGGTATGATGATGAAATATCGCCATATGCTTGCCAAAAATGTTGTTAGTTTAGTGCAAAAAAGTAAACTAAATATTGAAATAGCCATCGAAAACCAGCAAGTAATATCCTTATTACTTGCCTTAATAGGCATTCCTTACATATTTTAGGTTAGTATTTAACTTACTATAAGCGCACGTTTGGGTGAAACCCAAACGTATCAGTGCACTATTAGCCTACTAATAGAACTTATTCTACAGATGTTTCTACTTTTTTCAACCACTTAATCGCATTTTTTCTTGCTACGGGGTTTAAAAGGGGGTATACTACCCCCTTTTAAACCCCCCAATGGTAATATCGGGGGAGTGCTAACAAATATATGTTGTTGATATGACTATTTGTTTTTACACTGTAACCACCGTAACTCTCTATAGAGTTAGCTTATTTTTGACTACAAATAACAAAATAAACTATGGATTTTATACTATTAGAACTATTTTTAACTTAAATAATGGAACGCATATGCCTTCTAAAACTAGATCTGCTACCGAAAGATTAGCTTCCATAGAAGTACAAAAACAACAATTGATTAAAAAAAGACAAAGTGAATTGGCAAGCATTATTGTTAGGCAAAACTCTTTAACCATTGATGACCACTTACTCACTGGCTTCCTAATATTTGCTGCTGATCCTGAAAACAAAAATCATCCTACTCTTCTACAATTTAAAGAGCTGGCTAAATCCCGTAAATCTCCCAGTAATAGTAAATCATCAAACCAAAAACCAACTCAAACGAATCATTAGAAAAATACATTATTTCCGTATGCAAGAGGTAAAAATATCTATTCAACAACGTAAAAATGATACTCGCAAAAAAATTATTCTAGGGGGCTTATTTGTTAAAGCTGGACTCGATCATTTCTATCCACATGATCCTGCTACTTTATATGGGATGTTATTACATGGTAAAGACTTACTACACAATTCTAACTTTGCACAAAAATTTAAAGAATTAGGCAAAGACTTAATCAAAAAAGTATAGTTGGTTTTTGGTACTTTGTAGAA
Source organism: Candidatus Tisiphia endosymbiont of Beris chalybata (assembly GCF_964026555.1). NCBI lineage: Bacteria > Pseudomonadati > Pseudomonadota > Alphaproteobacteria > Rickettsiales > Rickettsiaceae > Candidatus Tisiphia > Candidatus Tisiphia endosymbiont of Beris chalybata. The sequence goes on from NZ_OZ032159.1 coordinate 887,303, forward strand.
ATATACAAAATGGCTTTAAGTGAAATATAGTTGGAGGAAAGATACCAAATATTATAACTTAAGACTGCAAACCAATCTGCTTGGTTTTGTTGATGTAGTTTGCTCATGGGGAAGCGTGCACAATAAACAAGGTGCTGGCTATAAAGTTATTCCTTGTAATACCCAGGAAGATATTGACCTTGTAATTCAAAACATCACTAAACGTAGAAAAACTCGCGGTTATAATTATACCTAAGTCTCCCCAAAAAAACATACGCATTAAGTTAATTACTTGTAGTATTTTTACTGCTTTTGTTCCTTAATTTACATAAAGTATATAATAGATTCTGGTTATTGCTACCCCCCTTCTTTATTTCCATTTAGATCATCATCTACATTCGAGATTAGAAATTCAATACCCTTTCATCAAATATTCATGGTGAGAAAGAAACATCATGACTCTATAATTCCAAATTACACTAGTCTTAGCAGTAGAAACAAAGTTAGCTGAAGTAAGATACAAGGCTATACTTATAATAACATAAATATACAGCATCCATTAAATAATAAGTTTAAGTTAATATTAGATTATCTATTAGTAGTTTACTTTATTGCTATTTATGCTAAAATATTCTAACCAAACTGTTATATCTATATGATTTATGATGACCTATTTTCCAAAGAATTATTACAAGCTATTGATAGATTTATTGCTTTAAGAATCAGGGCTTTAAGATTCTATCATAAATGTTCAAGAGCACAACTAACCCAAATGATAAATATATCTATTATAGACTTGGAAAAATATGAGTCCGCTACTAAAACAATACCTGTCGAAATTCTAAAATTAATAGCTGAGGCTTTAATAGGAGGTAAAATTGACTATTTCTATAAAGGTCTAAATGCCGTAATCACCCTCCCTCCACTTAATTCTAAAATATCAAATGATACTTAATTAATTTTACTAAGGACAATTAATACTAAGTTGCGATTTATAAGATAGTTAGTATAATCAGTCTATAAGAATTAATAATGAAGGTTTTAATTGGATAATACCTAACCTAAAAATCGCAACTTGGTATAAGATATGATTGTACTACCACAAACTCTACAAAGAGTAGTACGATTAATAAAAAATTATGGTCATAAGATATTGTATCTTGAATATATATCTGACAGTCAAAAATTAACTGACTTTAAAAATACGGTTTGGCTCGATTTAATTGACGCTCAAAATTTCCTGGCTCACATTAAATGATTCTATATTTTCCTCTGGCTCACTTTATTTGACTTTATCCACTGGTGCAATATTGACTGAATTTGGATTTTTAAATAATAATTCTTTAACTATTTTGTAATTTATATAGGTAAATGATTAGATAAAAACGTTCGTTTTTTTATAATAAAAATTATGGTATTTCTTAAAATAGTAAATATACACATGATGTATTGACAGAGTATGTATATTATATGTACAATATACTAAATATAAATATGAAAAACTATGAGCTATAAATTAGACGAATATGAACAGGAAATAGAAAGCAATTTTGAAAAACAGCTTAGTATTAAAAGCCAAGATTATTTTGGCTTATTTCAAACTTCTGCTAAAATGCATTTAAAGAAAAAACATCCCATTACGATAAGAGTAGCTGAACAGGACATTGAAGCTATAAAAATTAAAGCTTCAAAGCTTGGATTAGCATATCAAACATATATTAATATGCTAATTCATAAAGAAGCTACAAAATTATAGTCTTTAGGTAGTTTAAGTTGATTAAATTTAGATACAATTATGAAAAAAATTCAAAATTATTACTAAAAAGAGGAATAGGTTTTGAAGAAATAATTCAAGCAATAGCAGATGGTAATCTATTAGATATAACAAAGCATCCTAATCACGAGCAATATCCAAATCAAAATATTTTATATGTAAGGATAGTAAGTGAAGTATATGCTGTACCTTACATAACAGAAGATGAAGAAACTATTTTTCTTAAAACACTTTTTCCAAGCCGAAAAGCAAGAGAGAAATTTCTAGGTTAAAAAGCCTTAATTAGAAAAAAACCTAATTATTAGTATATTTTTATAATAGTTCTTATAGAAAGAGCAATGATTTTATTTGAATTTACATTATTAAAAAAACGAACGTTTTTATCTAATCATTTACCTATATAAATTACAAAATAGTTAAAGAATTATTATTTAAAAATCCAAATTCAGTCAATATTGCACCAGTGGATAAAGTCAAATAAAGTGAGCCAAAGGAAAATATAGAATCATTTAATGTGAGCCAGGAAATTTTGAGCGTCAATTAAATCGAGCCAAACCGTATTTTTAAAGTCATTTAATTTGAGCCGCTTACCCCAGATGAAAGCAAGCCAACCTCATTTCGAAAGCAAGCCGCTACAGCTAATGGCGGTAAGATCATAGCTAAAACTGAAAATGATCAACTCATATTTAAAGAGTGTGGCCGTTTGATTTGCAATATTATTCTGTACTATAACAGCTATATTCTATCTCAATTTTATTTACAAAAACTAAAAGAAAATAACATAAATCAGATCAATGCTTTGAAGAGGATAAGTCCTGCATCTTGGAATAATGTGAATTTGCATGGGAAGTACGAGTTTAACAAAAATTCTTCTAATATTAGTTTTAGTAATTTAAATAAACTCATTAAGAGTGAAAGTTTAGTGGATGGTATTTTAGATCATCAAGAGCAAACCTTGCTAGACGAAGAGGAAAGTTAATAAAAAAATATTCCTTAATGTACCTTTTAGCGGGGATGGGCAATTAACCCCATATTGTAGCAAATGAAGCAAAGATTAGGGAAGCAAAAAAACAAAATAAGGATATTAACGAAATCTTAAGACAAGAAAAGAAAGTACTAGAAAATATTGTAGGGTTATTATCAACGTCTCAAGAGAAATCACATATTGATGGGCATAAGGTTAAGGAGATTAATTCTAACCCTGAAGACTCAAATAACTTTTTAGCAACACTAAGAAAATTGGTTTATAAATTACTAAATATTTGTACTTTAGGTAAATATGGTAAATCTGCTAATAAAGATCCCGAACATCACACCAATATAATAACTGATCCTGCTCAAGCTATGAAGGATAATATAAATAATCTTAAAAGATATAAGGAAGAATTGACAATAAGAAGTAATAAATGTCAAGAATTAGAGGAATTACAGCAGCAAGTCAAATTATATAAAGATCGAATAGAGACAAACCCGAAAGAGTATAATAAGTCTTCGTATGACAAAAATTTACAAGCACAATTAAAAGAAAAAATGCAATCAAAAATAAGTTCCTCTCAAAGAACAAGATAATTCTAAAATTACTTGCTCAACAAGCATTTTTCACCCTAATATAAAAATACTAATATAAATTTAGTATTTTATAATATAATCTACTAATGGGGTGAATTATGTTTAAACTTAAAGAGCTAACAACAGATACTATAACGCCAGATGAAACAAAAAAGTGTCAAACTCTATTTGATTGGATATTAGGTCATGAAGAACAACGTTTAGAAAATCAACGTATATTAGAACAAAAAGAGAAGAAGCATTCTCTTCTTATAGAGCAAATGTTTAAAGATAGAGAGAAAATAAAACAAAACAACAATAATTTATTATTTGCTTTAAATGTATTAGTACAACAAGTAAATTCTTACTGGGATATAGAAAATCAAGGAAAATTAATTAAAGCAGTAATTAATACAGATAATGATCAATTAATTACATTTAAGTTTAATGAAAAAGACAACTCCAAAGAGCACCAAAAACTTGCTAGATCCTTCACCGATTATATCCAAAAGCGAGATAACTCTAAGCTAGCACATAAAAAACTGAAAAAAAGTATTAGTATATAAAATAAGAAAATGTTGAAATGGTACAAGCAATACTTAAGGAAGATCCTAAATCTACTGAAATTAAAAATAATTTCAGTGAAACTACTCTGCATATAGCAGCACATCCTAAAGATGCTGAAAAAGGCATTGAAATAATAGAAGCAATACTTACAATCAACCCTAAATCGGCAACTATTAAAAATAAAGATGGTAAAACCCCCAGGGCTGCCTCATATAAAAAATTATATAAGTAATATTGAATAAAAATTATTATAGTAGTGGTTACAAATAAGTGAGTGGTAACCATGAGAGAAGAAGAATTACGAGAAAGTTTTGAAGACTTTATTAATGGAATAAATGATCATAGAGTTGATAGGAATAAGCTTCATAGTGTGGAGGAGATTTTATTTTTGACTTTAACTGCAATTATTTGTGGAGCAGAAGGTTGGCGAGATATTGAACGATTTGGCAGGTTAAAATTAGAATTTTTACGTACGGTGTTTCCATATGCTAATGGAATTCCTTCTGACGATACGTTACGACGTTTTTTTCGAGTACTTGATCCTAAAACATTCAGCACATGCTTTACCGTTTGGGCAAGTAGCTTAAAACTTCCAAGTAGCACACATATAGCTATAGATGGGAAAGTGTCTCGTCATACATTCGATGGTGATAAGAATCCATTACATATGGTATCAGCTTTTGCTAGTGAATGTCGAACAGTGTTAGCACAAGAGAAAGTATCTGATAAAAGTAATGAAATTACAGCAATACCTAAATTACTTGGTATTCTAGACATAAAAGGAGCTATTGTTACCATTGATGCTATGGGCTGTCAAAGAGAGATTGCCCAAGCAATTATCGATAAAGAAGCAGATTACATATTATCATTAAAAGGTAATCAAGGAAATTTACACCAAGATATTAAGTTAGTATTTGCAGATAAAGAGTTGCTGAATGAATTGTCAGTTGATATCAATCAAACAACTGACGGAAGTGAGCATGGACGTATTGAAGAACGGATTTATCGAGCTGTTACTATGCCACAAGAATTACAGGAGCAACATAATTGGCCGGAGCTTAAGACAATTATAGAGGTTATAAGTAAACGAGAAATAAAAGGAGTTTTATCTGAAGAAACAAGATATTACATTAGCTCTTTAGAGCAAGAAGCAGTAAAAATCGGTATGGCAATCCGATCTCATTGGGCTATTGAGAATAGTGTGCACTGGATTTTGGATGTTAGTTTTAGAGATGATGATTCACGTATTAGAAAAGGTAATGCTCCTCAAAATATAGCTATTATTAAACACATGGCATTGAATGTATTACAGAAGGCTAAGCAAAAAAGGGATTCTATCAAGCAGCTTAGAAAAGCAGCTGGTTGGGATAATAATCAACTACTCACTATCTTACAGTATATTTAAGTGCGGCAGCCCTGCAGTTTATTACTGAATCTGTTGACTCGCTGGTAACTAATTTTCGTTCCTCTCAGCTTTGGTCAGATAGTCTTCAAAGCCAGTTTATGACTGCGCAAAGTAAAATGGGGTCATTAACTAATAGATCGAGTGAACTTAATTCTCAAGAACAAAGACAATCCGAGAGTCTGACCTTAAAATGGGCCCAAAGTGATTCAATGATTAAAGGTTTTTCATTTAGTGAAAATCAAGCGATCAAAGAATCTATTTTACAAGGGCAATCTCTTAACGAAAATTACGGTAGTAGTGAAAGAAAAGAAACCTCTACTAGTACTAATGCAAGTTTAGGGTTAAATTTAGGAGTTGTTAATGCAGGTGGAGGAGTAGGTGCTAATAATAGTAAAACTGAAGCCTATGATACATCAGCAAGCAAACAAAAAGCCTATAATGATGCTTTAGAAAAAGTAAAATCAGCTCAAAGAGATAATCGGATTAGTACTAGCAATGATGAAGTTAGATCATTAGGCCAAGATTTAATTAGTACCTGGAATGAACAACAATCAGTTAGTAGAGAAATAGCTAAAACAACGCAAACAATGCAACAATTATCCAACCAAAGAAACTATGTTGAGAGTAACTCCGCTACTATTGACCGCAACATGAATGAACCAGTTTTACAAGCAATTATTGCTCGAAATATCCCAGGAGTAACCAGCAAGGAACAAGCAGCTAGATGGGCAAGCCACCACAGTCATGAAGCTATGAACATAGCACAAGAAGTAGTTGGTATAAATAAACCATTACCCCAAAGTAATTGGAACGATAGTCACCCTCAAGTTAAAGATCTACAGTCAATTGATTCTATCATTAACAATACACCAATGACAACACAAGAGGACCTGAAAACCAACTATCTAGAATCAAATAATAGATTACAAGAGCAAGCTACTGTGACAGATAGCACAGGTGCATCAAAAGCATTAGCCGAATCAGTAAAATCTGATTTAAATAAAGGCAAAAAATTGTATAGTCAAAATGTAGATGAAATACTTGACAATCAATTGTCCAGCTCAGAAAGAGAGAAAGCAGTAGATCTTGAAATTACGACTGTTGATATCAAGGATGATAGTAACAAATTAAAAGAGCAATTTGATCAAACCAGCAATTCAACAATTGTTAGAACTGCGGGACGAGTAGTGGATAATATGAGGTTAAATACAGATGCTATCAAAAAGCAAAATATTACTTTGCCTTTAAGCAATAACAAGGATAATAAAAATTAATATTTTAAAAATAAAAAGTAATTTATGAGTATGATAAAAAAGTTAGTTGTAACTATCCTGTCATTGCTATTATTTAATATAACAATTGTAACCGCCAAAGAATCTTTAAACCAAGAGGTTACTAACAAACATAGACTGCAACAAAATATCCAAGATCAGGATTTAACTAACGATTCTGATCTCACTGCTGCAAAATCCTATTATGATAAAGGAATAGCTTTTAAAAGATTTAAAAAATATCAAGATGCCATAGAAAATTTTGACCTAGCCATTAAACATAAACATGATTATGCAGAAAGCTACTTGGAAAGAGGATGTTGTTTATTACACTTAGAAAAATATCAAAAAGCTATAGAGAATTTTGATCTCGCTATTAAATATCAACCTAATTATGTGGAAAGCTATTTAGAAAAAGGACATGCTTTATCAGAATTAGGAAAACAACATGCAGCTATAGAAAATTATAACATAGCTATAAAATACCAACCTGATTATTCAAATGCCTATCACAACAAGGGAGTAGCTTTTGAAAGGTTAGGGCAATATCAAGAAGCTATAGAAAATTATAATTTAGCAATTAAATACCAACCTAATGATGCACCGACATATTATAACAAGGGTATATCTTTAATAAAGTTAGGAAGATACCAAGAAGCTATAGAAAATTTTGACCTGGCTATACAATACAAACCTGAACTTACTGAAAGTTATCAAGAAAAAGGTCAAGTATTACAAAAACTTGGAAAATCTAAGGACGCTACAGAATTATTTAATAAAGCTAAATCGTTGTCAAAGTAAATTTTTTATCTACTAATAGATTAACCGCGCGTGTAGCCTTAAGAAAATGGCTAAAATCGCTATAATAACGCCATGTTCGACTTTTTTTTAAGATTGACAAAAGAATAGGATAGCCTAATAAGGTCATAGTTCAATTATCGAGAAAGAAGCTATGACCCTAGAAACGTTAATTCTGGATAAGAGAGTTATGAATATATAGATTAAAGTCAAGTTTTGTGGAAGGTTTAGTTTTTTTTAGAGAATAAGCAACTAGGGTAGAAAGAATATGAACAAAAGCATTAATAGGAGATCTATGTCTTGTATGTTCAAGATTCATTTTATTTTTTAAAAAATCAAAAACTGTTTCAATTAAGTTTCGTTTTCGAAGCAAGATTTTTTCCTTTAAATCCATTAATTTATTCGCCATATTTTTCTTAATTCCATGAATCATTTTTAAGCCTCTTTCATATAAATTTAAAAACAAATTTTGCTTGATATATCCCTTGTCAGCGGCCATAATGCCAGTTAATCCTTTAGTTAATTGCGCTACCGGAACTCTATCATCTACATTACCATTAGTCACTTTTAATGCCATAATTTCTCCTTGGTTATTAATTATTAAATGTAATTTAAAGCCATAAAAATATCCCATAGAGGATTTACTATGTTTGGCTAATCCTTTAAAAACTTTATTACTATAGCGTCGTTTATTGTGACAAGCTTTAATTGTTGTAGAGTCAATAAAATAAATACCTGTTTCTTGCCCAAATAATAAATGAATCAACATATTTAAGGGCATGAATAATCGCGGCATTAAAGCAACAAATCTGTTATAGCTTAGGGCGCTAGGGAAGTCGTTCTTATGTAAATATTCGACGTAAGTTTTATAGAAAAATTTAAAGTTCTTAGCATGCGATGTATGAAACATAATTATTATTGTTAACATTTCGCTTAAACTCATATTACAAGCGCGATCTCTCTGCTTATTGGATGGTAATAATTTGCTCTTTTCATATTCAAGATAAATTTTACAAAAATCATCTATAAAACTATATAATTCTGTGATATCTTTCTTCATGCCTACAGTTTGTTTTTTTGTTCAAAAACTTCAATACTGTAGGTTGCCTCCCTTGGCAATCCTTATTATACGCCATGTTCGACTTTTTTTTAAGATTGACAAAAGAATAGGATAGACTAATAAGGTCATAGTTCAATTATCGAGAAAGAAGCTATGACCCTAGAAGAGTTTATCATTACTGTGTATTGTTTCATAGAAGAAAAAATGACTATCTTAACGCCATGTTCGACTTTTTTTTAGCAGGTAACTAATTTTTCGAGTTGTGTTGGCACAAGTTTTAAAGACTTTGTCAAAAATGTAGCAATAGTATGAGCAAGTAATTTTCTAGCGATGCGAGATTGTAGATGCCAGTAACTCTTAACTCTGATAGCATTAATAGCAAAACGTTCTGTAAGCTGACCAATAACAGTTTCAATTAAACGACGAGTAGCAGTAATCCATTTAAGGAAATTCTTGGATCTATTATCCTTCATATTCTTTTTTAAAGGTGTTTGTAAATCAATGTTTTTGGTGGCCAACTCATCTTTTAAATCCTGACCAAGATAGCCTTTATCGCCCAGTACCATGCCACTAATATTAGGAGACATTACTTGCAGAGCTTCACGTTCAGACCCATTAGCAGGAGTTATCATGAATCCAGCTATTCGACCTTCTTCATTAATTAATACGTGTCCTAGAAAACCGTAATAATAGCTATCTTTCGAAGCGCAGTACCCATAGTCAGCGTATTCCTTAAAACATCGCCCTCTCGTTGCTCGGGCCAAATTTATTACAGGAATCGGTACCCCATCTATCATATGCAGATCTGATTTGCTTGCACTCTTAAACAAGTCGGCAAGCAGCATGTTCTTAATAGATAAAAGACCGCTACATTGCTTCACATAAGACGGTCTACTCTTTAGATTGGGAAACCATTCTTGAAAATGACGTTTAAAATATTCCCATATCTGCTTGTCTTGGTGCAAACCGATAAATTCTCCCACCACTTCCATTGTTAATGCTTCCACGTCACTTAAGCAAGGTGGAAATCCTGCTTTCCTTACTTTGATATTTTTGGTTATTATAGTCATTTTTTCTTCTATGAAACAATACACAGTAATGATAAACTCTTCTAGGGTCATAGCTTCTTTCTCGATAATTGAACTATGACCTTATTAGGCTATCCTATTCTTTTGTCAATCTTAAAAAAAAGTCGAACATGGCGTTTATTATCTATTATCCTCCCATATTCCCCTTATCCAGAATTAACGTTAGAAGAGTTTATCATTACTGTGTATTGTTTCATAGAAGAAAAAATGACTATAATAACCAAAAATATCAAAGTAAGGAAAGCAGGATTTCCACCTTGCTTAAGTGACGTGGAAGCATTAACAATGGAAGTGGTGGGAGAATTTATCGGTTTGCACCAAGACAAGCAGATATGGGAATATTTTAAACGTCATTTTCAAGAATGGTTTCCCAATCTAAAGAGTAGACCGTCTTATGTGAAGCAATGTAGCGGTCTTTTATCTATTAAGAACATGCTGCTTGCCGACTTGTTTAAGAGTGCAAGCAAATCAGATCTGCATATGATAGATGGGGTACCGATTCCTGTAATAAATTTGGCCCGAGCAACGAGAGGGCGATGTTTTAAGGAATACGCTGACTATGGGTACTGCGCTTCGAAAGATAGCTATTATTACGGTTTTCTAGGACACGTATTAATTAATGAAGAAGGTCGAATAGCTGGATTCATGATAACTCCTGCTAATGGGTCTGAACGTGAAGCTCTGCAAGTAATGTCTCCTAATATTAGTGGCATGGTACTGGGCGATAAAGGCTATCTTGGTCAGGATTTAAAAGATGAGTTGGCCACCAAAAACATTGATTTACAAACACCTTTAAAAAAGAATATGAAGGATAATAGATCCAAGAATTTCCTTAAATGGATTACTGCTACTCGTCGTTTAATTGAAACTGTTATTGGTCAGCTTACAGAACGTTTTGCTATTAATGCTATCAGAGTTAAGAGTTACTGGCATCTACAATCTCGCATCGCTAGAAAATTACTTGCTCATACTATTGCTACATTTTTGACAAAGTCTTTAAAACTTGTGCCAACACAACTCGAAAAATTAGTTACCTGCTAAAAAAAAGTCGAACATGGCGTTAAGATAGTGAGTAGTTGATTATTATCCCAACCAGCTGCTTTTCTAAGCTGCTTGATAGAATCCCTTTTTTGCTTAGCCTTCTGTAATACCATTTCCCCATTATAAGCAGAGATATTAGATTGATAGAATGAGTAATTTATGATATAAAGCTAGGTAATAATGAAATAATAGGAAGTAACAAGGAAATGCCTAAAGTATCAAAAATGATAAATGACGAATTAGTATTAAAAGCAAGGGAAGCTTTGAATAACGGAGGGAAGAATGGTGTTGTAGTAACAAGATTAAAAGCCATACTAGCATCGAGTAAGCATGGTATTAAGAAAGTAGCGGAAGTTTATGATATCAACAGATCTTCGCTACATAGATGGGTTGCTCTATTTCGAGATCAAGGCATTGATGGTCTCAAGAACATAGCAAAGCCTTCTAGATCAAAATTAAATACTGCTCAAAAAGATGAGATTAAAACTTTGATAAAGAGAGACAGTAGTATTACGATTAAGAAATTAAAGATAGTGATAAAAGAAAAATTTGATATAGATATAGAAAAATCTAGTATACATAGAATGCTAGGGGCACTTGGGTTTAGGCATATTACTGGTAGAAAGAGGCATTACAAAGCTGACACATCTTCTCAAGAAGAATTCAAAAAAAAATCTACAACAAGTACACCAAGATAATCCTATGGTACCTATTTATTTTTTTGATGAGACTAGGTTTGGGACCAATACAAAACATGGTTTAGGATGGTTTGAAAAAGGCAGTAGGACTCCAGTTCCTACAAAGCTGGGATTTAAATCATTTTATCTTTATTCTGCTACAAATCATAGAGATGGAGACTCTTTTAGTTTAATTATTCCGAATGTTGATAAGGCCTGTATGCAAGTTTTTCTTAATGAATTTGCGAAACATATAACTACAAAAGTTATACTAGTGATGGATGGAGCTGGATGGCATAAAGGTCTTACAATACCAGCTAATATTGAGATTATGTACTTACCACCATATAGTCCAGAGTTAAATCCTGTAGAGAGGTTGTGGCAACATTTAAAAGATTCGGTATTAAAAAATAAAGTTTACGATTGTTTAACTAAACTTGAAGATGCTGTAATTGAATTTATTCAATCTATTTCAATAGAAACTATAAAATCTATATGTAATTGTTCATATATCTATTTATAATAGGGAAATGGTATAATACATTCAATGCCATGTGTTTAATAATAGCTATATTTTGAGGAGCATTACCTTTTCTAATACGTGAATCATCATCTCTAAAACTAACATCCAAAATCCAGTGCACACTATTCTCAATAGCCCAATGAGATCGGATTGCCATACCGATTTTTACTGCTTCTTGCTCTAAAGAGCTAATGTAATATCTTGTTTCTTCAGATAAAACTCCTTTTATTTCTCGTTTACTTATAACCTCTATAATTGTCTTAAGCTCCGGCCAATTATGTTGCTCCTGTAATTCTTGTGGCATAGTAACAGCTCGATAAATCCGTTCTTCAATACGTCCATGCTCACTTCCGTCAGTTGTTTGATTGATATCAACTGACAATTCATTCAGCAACTCTTTATCTGCAAATACTAACTTAATATCTTGGTGTAAATTTCCTTGATTACCTTTTAATGATAGTATGTAATCTGCTTCTTTATCGATAATTGCTTGGGCAATCTCTCTTTGACAGCCCATAGCATCAATGGTAACAATAGCTCCTTTTATGTCTAGAATACCAAGTAATTTAGGTATTGCTGTAATTTCATTACTTTTATCAGATACTTTCTCTTGTGCTAACACTGTTCGACATTCACTAGCAAAAGCTGATACCATATGTAATGGATTCTTATCACCATCGAATGTATGACGAGACACTTTCCCATCTATAGCTATATGTGTGCTACTTGGAAGTTTTAAGCTACTTGCCCAAACGGTAAAGCATGTGCTGAATGTTTTAGGATCAAGTACTCGAAAAAAACGTCGTAACGTATCGTCAGAAGGAATTCCATTAGCATATGGAAACACCGTACGTAAAAATTCTAATTTTAACCTGCCAAATCGTTCAATATCTCGCCAACCTTCTGCTCCACAAATAATTGCAGTTAAAGTCAAAAATAAAATCTCCTCCACACTATGAAGCTTATTCCTATCAACTCTATGATCATTTATTCCATTAATAAAGTCTTCAAAACTTTCTCGTAATTCTTCTTCTCTCATGGTTACCACTCACTTATTTGTAACCACTACTATAATAATTTTTATTCAATATTACTTATATAATTTTTTATATGAGGCAGCCCTGGTAAAACCCCTAGGTTGTGTTGACAAAAAAAATAAGGTTGAGGTATAAGAGATAGAGGATTGCAATAATAATACTAAGTGGTAGTTTTCAGTCATTGAAACAAAGAAACCACCACAATGAAGTATTACATAAATGAACGAGTATGGGAAGTAATTATAACATTTTTAAAACAAACTAAAGGAATACATAGCCATGATGAAGCTAGCTTAAGGAAATTTATTGAGGCGATATGGTTTGTAACCAGGAGCGGATGTCAATGGCGCCTTTTACCTGAATATTATGGATATTGGTACAGTATTTATCGTAGATTTAAGAGATGGGTAGAACAGGGTATATGGGAAGCATTAATGGATTATGTAACAAGGGATGCAGATATGGAATCAACTATAATCGATGCGACTATTGTCAGAGCACATGCTTGTTCATCTGGGTATCACAAAGGCAATCAAGAGCAAGCAGCCTTAGGTAGAAGTAAAGGTGGTTTTAGTACTAAAATTCATACTAAAGTTGATGCGCTTGGTAATCCTTTGAAGTTTATTCTGACTGCTGGGCAGAGGAACGATATTACTCAAGCTGAAAATCTTACCAAAGATATCCACGATATTACCTTGATAGCAGATAAGGGGTATGATAGTAGTGCCTTTGTAAAAAGCTTAGAGAATAAGGGTTGTAAGGTTGTTATTCCGCCGAAATGTAACCGTAAAGTACAACGTGAATACGATAAACATATTTATAAAGAACGACATTTAATAGAATGTTTTTTCAGTAAAATTAAACATTTTAGACGCATATTCTCTAGGTTTGATAAAATTCCCGACACCTTCTTAGCTTTCCTAAATTTTGCAGGAACTTTAATTTGGTTACGTTAAATTTTTTGTCAACACAACCTAGACAATTATCGTATATTTATTATAGTTAAATTCAAACAACTATCATCCAATTTAATCTAAAATATAGTTTTTATCAAACAAAACCAAATTTATGACCAATTTCGCATATCTTAGAATCTCTCAAGACCAACAAGATATTAAAAATCAGAAGTTTGGCTTGCTAGAATATTGCAACAACCATAATATCAATCCAGTAAAATTTATCGAAGATACAGCAAGTGGCAAAATCTCTTGGAAAGAACGAGCTATTGGCAACATTTTAGAAAAAGCAATAAAAGGTGACTTAATTATAGTAGCTGAGATTTCTAGGCTTGGAAGATCAACTCTGCAAGTCCTTGAAATATTGGAAGCTGCTACAAAAAAAGAAATATCCGTACATATAACTAAAAATCATATTGTCATAGATGGTTCTATCCAATCTACAATAACTGCTACAATTTTAGGACTCGCTGCTCAAATAGAGAGAGAATTTATTTCCAGTAGAACTAAAGAAGCTTTAGCAAAGCTTAAACAAGACGGAATAAAACTTGGTAGGCCTAAAGGCCAAGCACAATTACTCAAACTTGATAACTGCCGAGATGAGATACTCAAATACTTAAAAAAAGGAATTAATAAAAGAGCTATCTCTAAACTAATTGAATGCTCCCCTTCTACCTTATATGAATGGCTTAATCGCAGAAGACTATCAAATGATTAAATTTAAAAATTTAATATTTCTTATATGGTAAATAATCTTGATATCACTCCTAACCTTGCACGCACACTCATAGATAAGCAATTCCCAGAATATGCCCATTTGCCTATTATCTCAGTTAAAAAGCAAGGTCATGATAATCGTACTTATTGTTTAGGTAACGATATGCTGATCCGTATGCCAACTAACGAATCCTATGCATTAAACGTATCCAAAGAACAAGAATTATTACCAAAGCTAGCACCACACTTAAATGTCAATATTCCAACCCCAATAAAAATGGGCGTGCCTTCAACAGATTATCCGTATCCATTTTTTATTTACAACTATCTTCCGGGTACAAGTATTAATCTTCTAACTCTCAATAATAAGGATTTGGAACAGCTAGCTTTTGATTTAGCCAAATTTCTAAAAGAATTACAAGCAATTAATGAGGTTAAAGCACCTCAGCCAGGTCAACATAATTGGTGACGCGGCAACCATGTAAGCATTTATGACAAAGATACTAGAGAACAAATTATAAAACTCTCAAATATTATAGATAGTAATAAAGCAATGCAGTTATGGGAGATTGCTTGTAAAACCAAATGAAGTAAAAGCCCTGTATGGATTCATGGTGATTTTGCAGTAGGCAATATGCTAATCCAAAATGGTAAGTTATTTGCCATTATTGATTTTGGCGGTATGGCATGCGGTGACCCAGCTTGTGATCTTATTATAGCATGGACCTTTTTAAAAGGGAGGGCACGTAAAATATTTATTAAGGAAGTAAATTTGGATGAAGATACCTGGCTGCGCGCTAAAGCTTGGGCTCTTTGGAAAGCATCGTTTGAATTATGTCAGATACTAGATCAAAATATTGTAGAATCATTATTACAAAAAAGAATCATCGAGGAGGTTTGTGTTGGTTTATAGGCATAATGTTATTACAACTCTTATTTTAATGTTATTATTATCTTCATGTGTTAAACAAAATAATTTTAGTAGGCGGTTTTGTGGGTAATAGTCGTTTTGGATGGAATGAATTCACTTTCACAGGATTGAATTGTCCTAACGAGGCCCATAAAAAGAAGTTAGTTCCATCCAAATCAGAAGAAAATTTAACCTACTAAACAAAGCCTGCACTTATAACGCTTACGGTTAAATGATTATGTCAATTAGTAAGTTCGTTATCAATAATTGAGCTTGAATTCTCTCCAGAAATTTGAGTTAATTCCTTTTCTTGGTTATCTAGAGCTTTCTTTATAACAATTTGTACTGTATTTTCTTCTAAGAAAGAATTAGGGGATATGCATGTTAGCGCTAAAAGGATTTTTTGCAAAAAAGTTTGAGGAGGTGTAGATTTGTTATCAGCTTCCCAGTTAATCATATAAAAATCCTTTAATTGTAATTATTTTAAAATAGATGGTGAAAATATATTATATATACTTAATTTGCAATCTTATTTAATTAAAATTTTAATTCTTATTAAAGAGATCTCTGCAATGATTTTGTTTGGGTATAGGTAAATTTTACAGTTAAAAATATATTATACATGCATTATATAGAGAAAAACGTTTAGTAATATTACTTGGAGGAAAGAAAGCTTTGACTGAATGATAAAATCTATAACTAAACTATTCTAAGATTCATAAGTGGCTAATTTTGTGTTAAATTTACTCTAGTAAAATGCCATGCTATATTACTAATAAAGCTATTATAATAGATTAAAAATATTGTTATGTTTACCAAAGAACAGTTAATAAACATTGGAGCAGAAAAATTAGCAGAAATTATTCTATCGCTGCATAAGAATAGACCAGACCTTCAAAAGCAATTAGAGATAATTTTTGCTGGCTTTGATTCAGATCCTAAAAAAATTATTTCGATGATTAAAAAAGAAATAGCATCTTTAAAAAGATCCAGTAGATTTGTTGATTACTATGAATCTGATGCTCTTGCTGATCAGGTGAATCAAGTGCGTATTCATATTATGGAAGACTTATTACCTAAATCTCCTGATCAAGCTATTGAGTTACTGTTAAATTTTCTAGATATTCACCAAAATACTTTAAATCGAGTTGATGATAGTAATGGCACAGTCGGAGATGCCTTTCAACAAGCTTGCGCTGATTTAGGTAAAGCCTATGAACACACTACTAATACCTTAGATGATGTAGTAAATTTAGTTTATGATCGTTTCATGAATAATGACTATGCTGTTTATGATAATATTATCTGGCATTTTAAGGATGTGCTCAAGGATAATGGATTAAGTCTATTAAAACAAAAACTAGAAAAATCTGTTAATCAAAAAAACACTACGACAATCAAAATCGGACTGGAACAGATAGCTGATTGCCAAAATGATGTAGATGCTTATATAGAAGCTTGTTCTTTCACTGGTAAACCACATGCCCATGATCATTTAGAAATCGCGAAACGCCTTATCAAGCATTGGCGTGGTATAGAAGCAATTGAGTGGCTAGATTCTATAGATCTTCCGGTAGCTCATAGCTGGTATCAAGATAAACAAGCTTTAAAAATACAAGCTCTAGATTTATGCGGTAATTATAAGGCAGCACAAGCAGAAAGACTAAATTGGTTTGAAACTACTTTAAGTCCTAAAGTTTATAGTGAAATCTTGAAACATGCTGAAGTAGATTTTATAGAATCGTTTCAAAAAACTGCTATCCAAAAAGCTTTAGATTTTCCCAATCCTCATATCGCTCTTATCTTTCTAAAAGAAATACAAGAATTTGAACAAGCAGCAAAATTAGTACTACTGAAAATTGATGTTCTAGATGGCAGTAATTATTATACTCTACGTCCTATAGCAGATATTTTATGCAAAGTTGATCCACTAGCATCAACATTACTATATCGTAAAATGATAGAGCCTGTTTTAGTAGGAGCTAAATCTAAATATTACAATTATGCTGCTAAAGATTTAGCTACATGTCATAATTTAAGCTCTCAAATCACTGATTGGCATAAATACCAAAACCATCAGCTTTATTTTGAGGAAATATCAAAACAACATAAAAGAAAAACTAGTTTTTGGCCTGAATACGCCTCAGCATTAAATAAACAAATAGCCAAAGACGCTAAAATAGCTAGTAAGAATAATGATTAAAGTAATTTATAAACTAAACACCTTTCATCTATAAGCTACAATGGTATAAAGTAAGATCGATTAAACACCGACCATCATTTATTGCTTTCTTGTTAATCAATATACTGATGTATCATCTAATTAGTGATATTTCCTAAAATAATTTTAAATGGTTGAGCCGAATCATGTGTTGATTGAAGTTAATTAATTTTATATTGTTGTAAATATGAATCTAATAATGCTGAGTCAATATTTTTAATTACTATTAATTTTATATTTGAATTATAACCTAATACCATTTCCCCATTATAAGCAGAGATATTAGATTGATAGAATGAGTAATTTATGATATAAAGCTAGGTAATAATGAAATAATAGGAAGTAACAAGGAAATGCCTAAAGTATCAAAAATGATAAATGACGAATTAGTATTAAAAGCAAGGGAAGCTTTGAATAACGGAGGGAAGAATGGTGTTGTAGTAACAAGATTAAAAGCCATACTAGCATCGAGTAAGCATGGTATTAAGAAAGTAGCGGAAGTTTATGATATCAACAGATCTTCGCTACATAGATGGGTTGCTCTATTTCGAGATCAAGGCATTGATGGTCTCAAGAACATAGCAAAGCCTTCTAGATCAAAATTAAATACTGCTCAAAAAGATGAGATTAAAACTTTGATAAAGAGAGACAGTAGTATTACGATTAAGAAATTAAAGATAGTGATAAAAGAAAAATTTGATATAGATATAGAAAAATCTAGTATACATAGAATGCTAGGGGCACTTGGGTTTAGGCATATTACTGGTAGAAAGAGGCATTACAAAGCTGACACATCTTCTCAAGAAGAATTCAAAAAAAAATCTACAACAAGTACACCAAGATAATCCTATGGTACCTATTTATTTTTTTGATGAGACTAGGTTTGGGACCAATACAAAACATGGTTTAGGATGGTTTGAAAAAGGCAGTAGGACTCCAGTTCCTACAAAGCTGGGATTTAAATCATTTTATCTTTATTCTGCTACAAATCATAGAGATGGAGACTCTTTTAGTTTAATTATTCCGAATGTTGATAAGGCCTGTATGCAAGTTTTTCTTAATGAATTTGCGAAACATATAACTACAAAAGTTATACTAGTGATGGATGGAGCTGGATGGCATAAAGGTCTTACAATACCAGCTAATATTGAGATTATGTACTTACCACCATATAGTCCAGAGTTAAATCCTGTAGAGAGGTTGTGGCAACATTTAAAAGATTCGGTATTAAAAAATAAAGTTTACGATTGTTTAACTAAACTTGAAGATGCTGTAATTGAATTTATTCAATCTATTTCAATAGAAACTATAAAATCTATATGTAATTGTTCATATATCTATTTATAATAGGGAAATGGTATTACATAATTTGTATGTTTTGTTTATGTATTTTCCATTTTTGAGATAAAAAATCAATTATTTCTTGATTAGCTTTACCATTTTCATTGAAGATGTGAAGCTATGGCAAAGTCGTCCTTTAGATAGAGTGTATGCAATAGTATTTTTTGATTGTTTAGTAGTGAAAGTACGTCAAGATAAACGTATTATCAATAAGTCTGTATATGTAGCATTAGGTATCGATTTACAGGGGCGAAAGGATGTTTTAGGATTGTGGATCAGTGAGAATGAAGGGGCAAAATTTTGGCTTAGTAATTTTACTGAGATGAAAAATAGAGGTATGCAAGACATGTTAATTGCTTGCAGTGATAATTTAACCGGTATGTCTGAGGCAATAGAAGCCGTATTTCCAAAAACCGAACATCAATTATGTATTGTACATCAGATTAGAAATAGTTTAAAATATGTATCATATAAAGACCGAAAAGAATTGGTAGCTGATTTAAAGCCTATTTATACAGCTAGCACAGAAGAAGAAGCACATCTTGCTTTAGAATTTTTTGAAGGTAAATGGAATAAACAATATCCACAAATTGCTAAATCATGGTATGCTCATTGGGACAATTTAATGGTTTTTCTAGGGTATCCCGAAGCAATCAGGAAGGTAATTTATACAACTAATAGTGTGGAATCTGTCAATAGTCAATTACGTAAAGTTACTAAAAATAAACGGGTTTTTCCAAATGATAACTCTGTTTTTAAGACCCTATACTTGGCAATTGATTATATGACCAAAAAATGGTCCATGCCTATCCAAAATTGGAATGCAGCCATGGCTCATTTTTTAATCAAATTTGAAGAAAGAATTTAAGGCCTTTGAAAAAATTTACACACTTAACTGGAAAGACTCCGGGGCTTTTCTCAATTTTGGGAAATCCCCATACTATACAAATGAAGCACTAGAACCTGCTACATCTATTGAGCTAGTATCACTTAATGAATTTACACCTAATAAATTATCTACTTCCTCAAATCTTTCTTTAAATTCTTGATTTTCACGTAAATCATTATATGAAGTAAGGATAATATTGCTAATAACGTCTTGGTATTCCTTATTACCTATAACAAACTTCTGAGCGTCTTTCAAAGCATCAGTTAATACTTTAAATTCCAATTCTTTTAATTTTGGGGTACGTTTATTAAACTCATCAAATACTCCAAGTAATTTCTTAAACTCTTCTATTTTACCCCTTCCAAGAAACCCAGCTAAAACAAGTTTCTCAGCTTCAAAGAAAGCGCTCTTTCTTTCTTGACTAATCGCAGGATTTTTATCATAAAATCTCGTCTGAACCCAATTTACAACCCTATCTAACCTATTTTCTCTAATTGAATCAGCTAAAAATTCAGTAAGGTGATCCCTTGCTGATTGATATTCTAGCATTTCTCTTCTTCTCATAATTCAATCCCTCCATTACTTTTTTAATTAAAATCAATATCTACACCGTATAACTGAGCTTCCTCGACTTCTCCACTAGTAAAGAACAATGAACGATCAGCAGCAATATCACTATGAAAGATTCCTATTTTATCTGCTTCTTGATTACGAGTATTTATAAAAATTTGTTGTTCTTCGCCTTCCATGCCATAATCTTTGATAGCTAATACAGAAAAAGTTTTTAATATATCCAAAGCGTAGTTGTCACTTATATAATCCTCATTATTAGCTTCTCTAAACCCTTCCTGAAATGAACTAAAGGGCAATATAGATAGATAAGCATGATCTACAACTTTCTTAGCTAGCAAAGATGGATTTAAATCTTCTTCACGAAACACTATTTTATCATTATAACCTATAGCGCTATTTACCTGATCTTTCCTATACTCTGATCCATTTTTAATATGGTAAGCTGCTTTTCTAATTCCCTCTGCAGAAGGAAACACATTAATTAAGTTTACAGCTTGATTTTTTTCTGATTCATTAGCTGGTACCAATACCTTTGCTTCTAAAGGCTTAAACTCAAATGTAGCATATAAGTGCTTTGTTATATGATACCTAATATGATCCAATGCTTCTTCTTGTCGCTCTATATATAACTTTATAGATTGCAAAGAAATATCTTCATTATAGCTATCCTCCAATTCCTCTGCTAATTCTTTAATCTTTATTTCAGTATTATATTTTTCATTATATTCTTTAATTTTTGGCTGTATCTCAACATCATCATCTCTATCATTTATTAGAAATATAATCTTATCTAGCATCTTTAACGCATCTATAACTTTTTTAACTCTATTACCTTCATTTGGTACAATTCTTACCTTTGGATCTTGTCTTTTTTCAGTCTGTAATTTACCTTCTTCTGCAAGTTTTGCCGCCTCATCATGAGTTAATATCTCAAATTCTTGCCCCCTAGAATCCTTAGCTTTCGCTGCTGTAGAGTAGTAACGAATTTCATTAATCAAAGTATTTCCTTCTTCAGGAAAGGAAGTATAAAGCCTCTGATTAAATAGGGTCAACATTAATCTACCCACAGCTTCATAGGCAATGCTTATTGTATTTTCATCCTGGATTGCTTCTTGCAGTGAATCTATAGAGTAATCAATAAACTTACCCATACTTCTTACATAATTTGCTCTGTATTGTTCTACCTGACGTTCATCAAAGATATTGTCTTCCTCTATTCTCTCAATTATTCTTTCGTCATTTATTAAATATTTGTTTGCCCCTCCTCTTACATTTTTCATCGTGACGTGATAGAAATCTTGAGTAAGTTGCAATTTTTCCTTAAGATCATTATACTCTGTACGATTAAGGCATAGCCCAGATTGATCAGATACAAATGTCTTCATAGGCTCTGCCAACTGCTTTATTAAATCAGATTCTAGGATATCCTCATTCTGTACCTTTGACTTTATAAAAAGTTCTACAAGAGAATATGGCGTAACATGGCGCATTTGCTTTTTATAGCTTCCTGAAACTGGAGGACGACCTAATATTACTATCTTATTACCTTCCTCAGCGTCAAGAACCACATCTATAAGCACTTTATCACTCATGCTCACTCCTGTTACAGCATTTAAAAAACCATGAATTTTAGATTTTTTTACTTGAGAAAATCCAGGATCATTTAATTCTTCCATCAAAAATACTCCCTTTCTATCATAAATAAAAACTGCTACGGTTTTTGTAATTACAACTTATAATTATGAGTTATATCTATCAAATAGCAAACTAACACTTTTGTTAAAAAATGCGGTAAAAATCCTAATATTTTCAGGAGTTTCATTCTAATACTAAATTAGTAAGATGATACAAGACAATATTTAATTATTATCTTAGTTTATACTAACTTTAGTACAAACTAAGTAGCATTTTTGTATAAGTACAAACAGTAAAAATACAAAACCTGTTTTAATTATAAGGTGTTATTTTTAGAAAGCAATAAATTTTGCAATTTAATTTAAATTTATTAATCTTTTTTTTATATTGTTTAGATATATAACCAGATAACACAATTCTGCAAAATAAAATATAAGTATCAGAACCATTCAATTTAAGTGCCAATTTTTAGCTATTTAAGACCCCTGCAAAATAGTTATATTTTAAGATATTGGTACAAGTAAGTATAATATATACAAAATTAATGAATTAATAGCAAAGTAATGTTCTAGCAATGGCTGTATTCTCCTGGACATTGGCACAACTCTAATCTTTGATTTCTTACCATAAGGGCCACCTTTACCCTTAATCTGCAGAGCTTTTTGTTGCCAAAGGACATTTTGAGAGGTAAGAGCGCATAACTCAGATACCCTGAGACCTGTATCTAATAGGGTCCAAATTATTAGCTTTTCCTCAGTTGTCTTACAGATATTAGATAACCTATCTGCTTCTTCTATTGTTAATGGTTCTCTAACATATTGATAAGTCATATAATTTTTTGCTTGTTATTTTAGAACAGTTCGCTTTTACTAAAAAAGTATGAATATAGTTCACTTTATTATTAATAGATAGCAAAGAAGTTACTACTAAGCAAGACAAGTATTTATCTGCTTTGGGATAATTTTATAAATCTTATGACTAACAATGGTTGTTCGCATTTAGGGGCCGAATACGAACTGCAAGAAAATGTTTAGTCATTGGCAATGTCTAAATTACACCTATAAGTGCAATTCAATTATGCAAAAAAAAGCAATTTATTCCTACAGGTGACAATTTATCCGATCAATTTATCCTAAATAATTTTGAAGTTGGTAGACAAACAAATAATCCTACTTCATGTCAGATTAGGCCTACACTTGCCTTATCACTCAGTATTTGCTTGACGATACCCTAGATATTTTCTAATATCCTGATTATATCTTTGGGTGAAATGACAAGTAGGGACCAGATCCAACATTAGGGAGTGTATTGTGGCAATATTTTAGGTAATTTGGTAAAATTATCTTAGGATAATTTGATCGTATAACTATTATTATACGTTGTGATATCACCAAATTGATCGTATAAATGGTATTTTTATAGTAAATTATCTATATAAAAACTAATCGTATAATAAGTTATGCCCAAAATAAAAGAAATTGAAGATTTGATAAAGTACTAAAAAATCTTAATAAATCAGAATGTACATTAACTAATTATTAAGTTTTTTAATTAACTTATAGCGGGTTGCTTTACCTTGTCCTAAACGGCTTAGTCGTTTCAAGTCAACTAATTTCTTAATAATAGACTCAACTGTACGTTCAGGGAAACCTAAAGCAGTTACAGCGTCCTTACGGCTAAATTCAACAATTGCTTTGTTATTTATCCAATTCCATAATTCTAATTGTTTTTCAGAAAGTAAATATTCTATATTATCTCCTTCTATAATCTTGAGAGCTTGATTACTTTGAGATTTTACAATATTGAGAAAAAACATAAGCCAAGGGGTTATATCTTCTGAGTTGGTTTTCCAAGTAGATTGAGTTTTGTTGAGTGCCAAGTAGTAATCAATCTTACTAGCTTCAATACTACGCTCGTGAGAGGCTACTTGAGTAAAATAATACCCTTGTTGTAAAAGCATTAAGTTGGTAAGAAGTCTGCTAGTTCTACCATTTCCATCTTGAAATGGATGAATTGCCAAATATTCAAAAACAAAGTTAGCAATTAAGATTAAAGGATGTTTTATTTTATTTGTTATTGCCCAATTATACCAATCTATTAGCTCCAACATTTCTTTTTTAACTAAATAGGGTGGTGTAGGCTTAAATATTATACCTACGATATTGCCAGCTTGATCTTTTGCTTCAACACGGTTAGTACCAAATTTGTAATTACCTCTATGTCTTATATCTTTATGACTATGAATTAACATATCATGATGCAATTTAAGAATTGAAGATTCACTTATAGGCACATCATTATAATTGCTAAAAACTAATTCTAGACATTGTAAGTAACCAACTATTTCTTGCTCATCGCGAGTTTTAAATTTTTTGACTCCTAAGTTTTTATATAAGTTCTCAACTTCAATATCGGTTAAACGGTTACCTTCAATACGGTTAGATGAACCTGTAGAGGTAACAATTACAGAACGTGTCAAACGTTCTATGGTTTGAGGCAACAATCTATCTGTAATATGCCAGGTATTTTTCACTCCATCGATTTCTGATATGATACTATAAATACTCTCAATAGCTTCAGGTTTAAAATTTAATCTTGCTTGAACTCGATATTCTTGCCAAATCATATTAATCATACACACGTTATATGTGAGATTATGTGATATCGTGTGAATAAAGTCAAGAGATCTTTGATCATTTTAGAAATTTAGTTGCAAATGAAAATATAAACATTGATGAATTATTAAATTTTAATATAGCATAAGAATTCATTGTAAATAAATTATTATACGATTAGTTTTGTTATAGATACATTCTTAGTAAAAGCTTAACAAGTCCTAATATACAAAGGTTTTCTATTCGTATAATAATAGTTATGCGATTAGAAATTTGTAAGATAATTTTTAGAAAAATACATAAAATTTGCCAAAAAACCTCTCTTAATGTCGGATTTGGCCCCTACTTGTCATTTTACCCAATGTTGGAGCTAATAGATTGGTATAATTGGGCAATAACAAATAAAATAAAACATCCTTTAATCTTAATTGCTAACTTTGTTTTTGAATATTTGGCAATTCATCCATTTCAAGATGGAAATGGTAGAACTAGCAGACTTCTTACCAACTTAATGCTTTTACAACAAGGGTATCATTTTACTCAAGTAGCCTCTCACGAACGTAGTATTGAAGCTAGCAAAATTGATTACTACTTGGCACTCAACAAAACTCAATCTACTTGGAAAACCAACTCAGAAGACATAACGCCTTGGCTTATGTTTTTTCTCAACATTGTAAAATCTCAAAGTAATCAAGCTCTCAAGATTATAGAAGGAGATAATATAGAATATTTACTTTCTGAAAAACAATTAGAATTATGGAATTGGATAAATAACAAAGTAATTGTTGAATTTAGCCGTAAGGACGCTGTAACTGCTTTAGGTTTCCCTGAACGTACAGTTGAGTCTATTATTAAGAAATTAGTTGACTTGAAACGACTAAGCCGTTTAGGACAAGGTAAAGCAACCCGCTATAAGTTAATTAAAAAACTTAATAATTAGTTAATGTACATTCTGATTTATTAAGATTTTTTAGTACTTTATCAAATCTTCAATTTCTTTTATTTTGGGCATAACTTATTATACGATTAGTTTTTATATAGATAATTTACTATAAAAATACCATTTATACGATCAATTTGGTGATATCACAACGTATAATAATACTTATGCGATCAAAAATCCTAAGATAATTTTGAATACAAAGAAAACCACCAAAAAACGTCTCCTAATGTCGAATCCAGCCCCTACTTATCATACACTGTGGCCTATCATATCACCCAAAATACAGTAGAAGATAGATTCCTTAAAACACAATAAGCAAATTGACCAGCTTTGCACCCCCCCTCCAAGAATTATTAGAAGAAACTGCTAAAATCACTCAATCCATAGCAAAATCTGGGAGACAGAAAATTAGCAATCCTAAACAACAACGGGAAATTATCCATAAAATGCAAACAGGACCTACTAAAACTGTAAGCACTTCTAATTTACTTATGCCACCTAACACTCCTAGTAATGTGAGATTATCATCAACACGTCAACGTTAACTGACTAGAAAACAATAAATATGGTAAGCACTAATACCTATTTACAATATTATTAAATTTTGAACATTTATCATCATAGTAAAGCTTAACATTACCTATTGGCCCTTTACGGTGTTTGGTAATAATTATTTCAGCCATATTATGCGATTTATTTAGTTTCTCTATCCATTCTTTGTGTTCAAGAGTATTAATCTGTGGCTCCTTACCTTTTAGATAATATTCTTCTCGGTATATAAACATTACTATATCCGCAGCTTGTTCAATCGAACCAGATTCCCGTAAGTCTGACAAAATAGGTCTTTTATCTACTCTTTGTTCTACAGCTCTAGATAATTGTGCTAAAGCAATGATAGGAATATTCAACTCTTTTGCTAAAGCTTTTAATGCACGTGTAATTTCTGCTATCTCTAAAGTCCTATTATCTACTTTTTCAGTACATTTTATTAATTGTAGATAGTCAATAAATAATATACTAAGGTTATTCTGACGCTTTAACTTCCTGGCACGACTACGAATAGCGGAAATTGTTAATGCTGGTGAATCATCAATAAAAAGAGGTAAATTATTTACCTCCGCAATAGTCTGCCTTATTTTATTATAATTTTCCTCATTGATTTTTCCATCAATAAAGCGAGTAGAATCAATCCCACCCTTCATTGAAACTACTCTCGAAATTAAATCTACAGATGACATCTCTAAAGAAAAAAATCCTATAGATTGCTTCTCACTAGATATTTTAATCTTATCACAAGCACTTACTGCCAAGTTTAAAGCAAAAGCTGTTTTACCCATAGACGGACGACCAGCAAGTATTACTAAATCTGAATTACGAAATCCGCCTAATTTACTATCCAAATCAACAAAACCAGTGGAAACACCTATAATATGGCCAGGATTCTTTACTATCTGATTAATATTTTCTAGCACCTCAGAAGTAATTTGAGCAGAACTAATAAAACCACTCTTTACAACATCTTCATTTGCTAAACTATATATTTTACTTTCTAAAGCTTCCACCTGAGTCCTAGCATCATCAAGAATTGAGGTACTACTGGCACTTTTTATTGCCTCTTGACTAATCTCAATCAGTTGGCGTTTTATTGATGCATCATAAACAATACGTCCATAATCACGTATGTCAATTACCATAAAAGCTAATGTAACTAGATTAGCTAAATATTTTGAATCATTCACCTCCTGAAATACAGGCTTATTTTCTAATAAGTTTTTAACTGTTAAAAGTGTAATTTTAATATTTGTCTCAATTAATTTCAAAAAAGATCTATAAATCTCTTGGTGTATCTCAATAGAAAAATGTTCTACTTTTAAAAAATCTTCTACTCTCTCTATATTATGTTGATTAACTATGATAGCACCTAATACTTTTTGTTCAGCTACTATAATCGACGATAGATCATCTTTAATTAACTTTAGCTCACTATTAATCATTTATAATCTTCATATATTAATAATTATATTGTTATAATTATTAATACTATATAAACAGTAATAATTGTTTGTACTGTTACTATTGTTTATATAGTATTTTTAGGCCTACCAGTTTTAATTTTTTCTACCTTCTGTATAGAAAGTAACATATCTTCATCTGACATTTGACTTAATACTATTAAACCAGCTCTTACAATTTCCGATTTGTTGGCGCTGTAATGTTTAGTAAGCAATTTATTTTTACATAAATTAATTAGCTCATAATCTTTTACAGATATAGTAAAAGTATCTCTTATAACTTTATTAGCATTATTTGTACTAGTATCTTGATTAGGAAATTTAGAGTCACTCTCAAAAATCTGATCTGCTTTTGCAAATTTATCATTCGTAAAATTATAATAATTCTTTTTCTTTGCTGCTCTACGTTCTTCTTCTAGGCTACCCCTTAACGATTTTGCTAACACCTCTTTCATACAAACCATTTTTATTATACAAACACTTTTAACTATATAAACTATTTATACAGTTAAAAGTGTTATTATCTCTTTTTTTAAATTATTTATTTCATATATTGCCTTCTCAGCACCTTTTATTCCATATACTACTTTACCTAAAGCTGCAGCTTGTCTATATACTGTACGCAAGCATACTCGAGATTTTAACATTTCAATTCCAAAATCATGCAAAACTTCTAATACTTCTTGAGTTAAATTAAGATTTGACTGACACATATTGATTACCAACCTAGCCATCAATCCATCATTAACACTTTTTATTCTTTCTATTAACTCCTGAATTCCTACTGCAGCCCATAAATCAGCAGGACTAGGTACAATAGGTATTAACACTAAATCTGAAATCAACAAAGCTGACTGAGAAATCTGACTATCAACAGCTGGAGGGCAATCTATAATAATATAATCATATTGCCCCATATATTTTTTTACCTCTTGATGTACTTTCATCCCAGCAGCACTGAGACCAGCAATATACGCAGGAAATGGATCATCCTCTTTAGCATTTGAAGCCCATCGTGTTGCAGTACCTTGAGGATCAGCATCAACAACTAAAATTTTTAAGCTATCATGTCCTAAAGCTCCAGCTAACTGCATAGTAATAGTAGTCTTACCACAACCACCTTTTTGATTAGCTACAGTAATAACTTTTGTCTTTTTCATAAAGCTCCAACGTAATTAACTTCTGAATTATTATCAATAAAATAGTTTAATACAAACAGTATATATTATATATACTGTTTGTATAATTTATACTTAATCTAATAACTCTTAAATTCCAAATATTGAATATTTTTATCAAATCTATTCAATACATCCAAAATGTAGCTACTATAGTTATTACAAATCCAACTCGCTTTAAAATCTGTATCTGCTTTAATAATTACTGTATTTTCTCCATATTGTTCTATTTTTAAATCATTAAACCATGATCTAAAAATATGAATTCCATAATTCTTTAATAAATTCTCCTTCAGCACAAGTGCTATTCCTATTTCATTAGATAATATTGTTTCCATAGTGGAAACAATATCTACACATTCTATATTTTTTTTAATATCTGGTGTTGTAACCGGTATCCAACCTTCTTTAAGAGCAGTAGAATAATATCCTTGAATAGACTTTATATCTTTCCCTCCCATAAAATCATTGTAAGTCAACTCCATTGCCTTTCTTACTTTTTTATCACCATACTTATTTATATCTTTTTGTATTTTTTCTAAAGATAATCCAAGGGTAGTAGCATTTTCCTTCAACCAGGCATCCGCAATCATAACATCAACATTTTCATTACTAATACCAGCTTTAACATCACTTAAATTAACATGTATTGGTAGCTTACGACTTACATTAAAAGCAACCTGTGTAATCTTTCTATGTTCTCTTTTAGATATTAAAGTAACATCAATATCGGACTTTTCATTTATTTCCTTCAAAGCTGGTAGCACAGCTTGAGCTCTAAAAATAGCATAATTATCATAAGATTTATTTCCTAATATTCCTAATAACCTACGCAAATTATCTATAGTAATATAGTCAGTAGTAATTATATTTCTTCTAGAAGAACATAAAATCTCTAATAAATATTCCCATAAAACCAACGCATGCTTATTCTTTAAATTCCTTTGTATTATTAAATTCAATTTGGCATAAATATTCGGATTAAAAAGCATCTCACGTAAAGATTTACTATATGTATAATATACATATCCCTTTTCTATACGTACATCAGCTAAAAATGTCGTCACTCCCCAAGAATTTTTCTTATCCTTATTAAAAATATTCCATTCTAACTGAAATTTATTCAATGTCTTGAGATCAACTTTAACTAGATTAGTCACTTCACTATTTTCTTTCCATCCTAAAGACTCTAAGATCTGATTTAACCTTATCGAGTGTACTTTATCTTCCAATATATTTTTATAAGAATGATACAAAAGAACATTAGCAATTTTTCTTTGATTTAATGTTAGTATATTATTTATGTGAACTGCTGCTGTATGTTTAATTAAATCAAACTTCGTCATATAATTTTAAAAATAAAAATATTATAAATATAATTTTAATATTTAAAACATCTAATTATAGATTAGTAAAGAAAAAAGTTGCATTTTAGCACTTGTTTTTAATAATTACCTAATAAAATTACTAAACATTGATTATCTAAAAACAAATATGATACTATTAACCTCATATAATACTTTTTAATGTTTGCCCTACGAATTTTTAATGTTTGCCTCATTCAATAAGGCATACAAATAGGCTTTCTTTATGCTCTCTAAATACTTTTAAATAAGTATAAACAATAAAAACACTCTAAGGAGTGGGAAAGTTTTTATTAAATTCTTTTTTTTCTAATTCATTCATAAGATAAATAGCTTGACTACCTAAAAACTCAATGCCTCTAGACTCGTAAAAGTTTTGCAATATCTTTAGGGTAGAAAGATGACATCGTGGATAATCTAAATTGGCAGTTTTTTCAATACGTAATAATGTTGCTCTACTAATACAAGACATCTTGCTTAATTCATCAAGTGATAATCTTAAAGCAGTACGGGCTGCTCTAAATTGGAAAGTTGTAAGTTTTGTAGAAACCATTTGTAGAAACACAATATAAATATTCAAGATACAGGCAAGGAAATATATAAAATACCATCAGAGATATGGGTACTATAGTTTATAGTGCTCAAATTCTCTAAATTAACTATATAACATTATAGCATAGGAATCTCCTGTAACTAAAAAAATCATATGATGCAATGAGATCGCTTATAAAAGCCAAAACATTATTTATTTACAGTGATATACTTGCCTCTACCAAAAATTAACTCAATAATAAAGCATTACCTCACTAATATAAGAGTTATTTTTTTAATTATTAAATATGATTTAGATTAGATGAGGACCTCTAATTGGTTTTGATCTACATCTTCATTACTGTTTATAATGTTTTTGAATGAGCCATTTGGTAAAATTTTCATCAGCTTTACCTAGGCCTAGCTGTGAAGAGTATTCGTATATCTCTTTAATCAGAGGAAATATGTTGCTATACCTTATAGCAATCGGATAGTTAATTAGTTCAAGCTCATTGATTATTTTATTAAATGTATCACGGAGTAAAGAAATATTAAGTATGGAATCAGGATTATCCTGATCTAATAACAATTCTTGAATTTCAACATTAAAAGCCCCGGCTATAGATTGTAGTACCTCTATAGTGGGATTTTTTGAAGCACCTCTAAATATATTTGTAACACTTCTGCTTTGTCCAAGTTTATTCTCAAGGTCAGCAACACGCCAATTTCTTTCTTTTAAGAGCCTTTCAATATTTTTCTTAATAATCAAGTGTGACATTTTGAAGATCAAATAGATTTAAATATACATTTTTAGTTGACAACAGAATGTATATATGTACACTAAAACAAAAGTATATTAATATACCTTTATGTTATAAATATTAACTGTATTGATAAACTAAAACCTGTACAGGGTAAAGTAGTTTATTAAACAATTTATCATAGTGCTATTAAATAACAAGATATTTTAGGCTTAATTATGGATAGTGAAATTACAGAACAGATAGAAGAAGCACAAGATTCTATCCTTACTAATATAGAAGAAGAATTAGATCCTATTACCAAAGCTATTAGACAAGAAATCCTTCTAAGGCAGTTCAATATTTTAAAAAATTATATTGCAGGTAATCTCGATGCAACAGTAGATAAATATGATGATCAAGAATTCAACAATTATCTGAAAAATATCAATAATCGAGAAATAGTTAATCAAATATTTCTCGATACTAAAGTAAAATCTGAATTAGAGAAAGTAGAGATAGAAGGTTACAAGAAAGTTCATCATAATTTTGCTGATCGGTTTCAAGCAATCAATTGGCAAGATAGTGAAGAGCAAGGAAATATTAGGTCCAAAATAGTTAAAAATGATCTTGGTGAGCAACTAGCTATTCTTAAGGAAACAACTTATAAAACTAGTGAGATAGTTTATCTGGCAGATGGTACAGGCAAACAAATCAATAATTATAGGACTATAGATCTACCAGTAGGGTTGGACAATAAAACTGGTCCTATGCATTTGTCATTAGTGCTGAAAGATGAGAATGGCAGAAATATTTCTAAAGAAAGGGCTGTATATTTTACCGCTCATTATGATAGTCAAGGTAAATTACAGGAAGTCAGTAGTCCTAAACCTGTGAAATTTAATGGTGAAGGAGATGAAGCAATAGGTTATATTGAGCATCAAGGTCATATTTATACTTTACCAGTAACTCAAGGTAAGTATAAGGAAATGCTGCGTGCTTTAGAACAAAATAAGGGACTAGAAGTGAATCTTTCTCAAGTTGTAAGTCCTTCTTCAGATTTAATAGTTACTTCTAACAAGATTAACACTGTTAATCAGGATATACCCCAACGAACATTAGTGCAAGATAAGATACAATATCATCAAGAGAGAAAAAAAGAAGCTGAAGAAATTTTACAAAAAACATCTGAGTTTTATAAATTAGCAAAAAAAAATGCAAAATTCATCGTAGATACATTAGAACTTGCAAAAAAGAAGAATGATACTAGTAATAGGTTATTATTAGAAACATTTGTAGCACAGTTCCAAAAAATTCATGGTGTTTCACCTAAGCAAGCAATTAGCAAATATCAAGAGATTTTGGATAAATCACTGCCAACAATTACTGCTAAAGATCAAGAAAGAGAAGAATTACAGCAACTTACTCAGCAAAATCCTGCTATAGCAGAAAAAGCTGTAGAAAAACATTTAATTAATCATGCAATAGAATATCAGAAAGAACAACAAGTAAATCCAATTAGTAAAGTATCACAATGGTTTAAGCAAGCTATTAAAACTTGTGGTTCTATGCCTTTTTCCTTAAGAGAACAACAATTAACTAAAGTTACCAAAATAAAAGACAAGGCTGCTAAAATGGCTTATGAGACAGAACAGCTGATGGCAAGGGTGGAAGCAGCTGACCAGTCTTGGTATAAACAACTTCAAGAAACCCAAATATGGGCTACGAGTTTACCAGAAGATAATCCAAGTAAAAAAAGGTTTATTACTTTTATTAATCTACTGTTAGAGCAGGAAGAAAAAATTAAAACAGGCAAGTTGCTAACAACCAGTACAAAAAAAAATGAAACTTTAGGGAAAGAGCATGAATCAGGTAAGCAAATTAATCAAGCAGTTGAAAATGTTGCACAAGAACAGGACATAGCTAATAGTTCTTGTAAAACTAAAACTGATGAAATGATTGCGAGGTTGACTGCTATGAATGATCCGTTAAATAAAAAACAATTTTTAGAAAAAACAACTAAAGATTCTAAATTAGATATTAAAACTGATATAATAGTACCTACACTTGCAACAGCAAAAATTCAATTACATAAAACCCAAGTAAATAAAAGGTAATTATGCCAGGAAAGAAATTTTTATATAGTAGAGTATTAATGTCTGAAACCCCAAAAGATACTCTGGAAAGAATACATACTTATTTAGGTCAGGAATATCATATCAATGTAGCTAAAGTTCTTGAATATTATCAATCAGATAAAGATATGCGTGAGGTAGGAAAATCTTCTGAATTCACAAAATTTCAAAAATTATTTAATAATAGCACAAAAGATACAGCTTGGCATTTATATTTACATTTAGTAGTAGGAGAAAAAGAAGCTGCTTCCTATTTAGCAGAAAGCCTAAGAAATAGTTATGGTACTGTTAAAGATGATTTTTTAGCCGATTTAACTCTAGCAATAGGAGCAGAGTTACAGGATCAAGAATCAATTAAACTCATTGCTGTAACGCCAATATCATCTCAGATCAAAGATTTAGCTAAAAAGTGTGTTCCAGAAATCACTCAGCATAAATTAGGGGTAGAAGGTAGAGAGATATGGTGGGATGAGATTATGGCTAGAGGCAAAGCATTAGCTTACTATATTGAGCAAGCATCTGGTCATTCCTATTATGAAGCTATAGAAGAATCTGAGGCAGCTGGAATAAAATATTGGAGCAATTATGTTACACCAATGTATTGCAGCTTGTCAGATAGTTCAGATGAAATATCAATGGCAGGATCATCGTCAAGTTAAGAATAATATGAATTGTTGCTATAGTGAGAAGTTAGTTAACAAGTTACTTAGGTTAAATGAGAAAGCAAATAGCAAGATAGATATTATAGGGGTTAAAAGAGCTATCTATTTTGCTAAAAAATACCATGGAGATCAAAAAAGGAATTCAGGGGAGCCATATTACTCTCATCCTTTAGAAGTTGCTTGTATGGTTGCTGATTATCTCTTTCGGACTGATATTATTATTACTGCTATACTGCATGATACCATTGAAGATACAGCCTTAACTCAAGAGACGATAGCAGATATTTTCGGGGAGCAGATTGCTAGTCAAGTAGAAGATTTAACTCGTGTTAAGTCTTCCGGAAAAATTAGTTCTGCCAAAATGCTAGAGTTACTTTATCAGCAAAGGAAGTATGATATATTGTTGATTAAATTATTTGATCGACTTCATAATATGCAGACTATAGGAGCTAAATCTCCTGAAAAAATAGAAAAAATTATAGCAGAAACTTTGATAAGCTTTATAAGTTTTGCGGTGCATTTTGAAATACCAGAATTAAAACAGCATTTAACTGAGCTATGTTATCAAGGTTTAGCTGTTACTCAGTTAAATCAGAATTAATATATCTTTTCTTTATTTTCCAACTTTTCAAAGTGAAATACCCCAAGTGTAAATCCTATAACTATAGGAATAACTATAATTAATATCCCTGCATTACCAAAATATTTTGTTAAATAGACAAGTCCAAATGAAGTAATAATATATATAACAGTTCGTGATAAAGCATAAGTGAAACTAGCATAAGTGAAACGTTTGAAAATAGGAAAATGCTTATAAAAAATAGGCATAGCTGAAGAGTAAGAAAGTGAGAATATAATAATAGCTACTTGAAGCATGAGCAAGTCAGAGGGTGAGTGTATATTATTTAGTAAGTATGGGAAAGTAACAATAATAATAGAAAATATTACTGCTTTAATTCTAAGAAGAGTTAATGGATAGATATAACAACTAAGGTAAGTCCACATTATAAATCCTAACACCTGAAATATTGAAACAATGAAATTTTGTTGAATAATTTGTTCAGAATTATAGTTAAAAGAAGTTTTCAGGATATTGCCGCAATGAAAATAGGTAATGTAAAAACACACTGGCCAAGCACATTGTATGGTAAATAAGGCTAGAGAGGATTTCTGATTCACTTTTTCTTGCCAAGTAGGGTGGTTTTCTAACTTTTGCTCCTTTATGTTAACTTTTTCTAGAGCTGATCCTAAACTGCTTTTTAGCTGAAGCTTTGCATTAGCAAATTCTGTTGTTTCTTTAAGGCGTGTTCTTGCTATTGCTCCAACTACTGCAATAATTGCTCCGATCCAAAAAGCAGTGCGCCAATTAAAGTTATTGGTAGTAGAAAAATTGGCAATCGCTAAGGCGGCAAATCCTCCTAAACTAGAAAAGATGGTAATTAATGCTACAGCTGGATATTGCAGAGGTGGCTTTGTTATTTCGGTAACGTAGAGTTCTGCTCCTATCACTTCTCCCATAGAAGACATGCCCTGAATAATACGACAGATAGTCATTATCCAAGCAGCTGTTATACCAATTTGCTGGTAAGTTGGAAGAGTAGCCATCACAATGCAAGAAATAGACATCATGGAAGTGGTAACAACTACTGTAGTCTTTCGTCCTATATTATCACCCATCCAGCCAAAAATTAAAGCACCAAATGGTCGGAGTAAGTAAGTTGAACAAAAAGCAGCAGCTGAATAAAGAGCGGTAACATGCGCATCAGCTTTTGGAAAAAATAGTTCATTTAATAGTACAGCCATGTGTACATAGAGCATGAGATCAAAATACTCTAAAAAAGTACCTATGGATAATAGTCCAATGGCTTCTTTCTGCTCTTTTTTTAATGATGTAAATGATTTTTGATCATTTTTTTGGTATCCTAGCATTAACTATCTTAATTGATTATTAGATTAGAAAGTAAATTAAAATTATTTGGTTTTTTAAAGGAAAATATTAAAGTCTCTATTGCCTAAAACATAAGCTAACATCTAATTAATATTATTATATTAAGGGTAATACACAAAGTAGTTTTAGTAAAGAGTTATATGATAATTGTCCTACTTTTAGTAGAATATTTAAAAGTATAGAGAGAAATATTGCGATAAAAATTAATAATTATGATAACATCAATTTTGTGCAATTGATAAAAGCTACTAGATGACAGATCCTCAAAGTAAATCAGATAAGATTAGTATCTTAAAAAAAGTTACTATTGGTATCCTCATTTTATTAACTATTATTACGTTAACCAATATAATGATTCGACATTACATTTGGCGTGAATATTATTATCAAAATTCACTAAAATTAGAAGAACATCACTATTTAGTAAAATCATTAATTATAGATAAATTGAATATTAATCATATATTAAATGACCAGCTCGTATCTGATAAAATATCACTACTCAAGAAACATATTAAAAATCATGTTTTTGTATCTAAAGACCATTTACCTGACAGTGATGGCCTGCCTTATATCACCATACAGGAATTGTTAGAGATATTATTAGGGCAAACATTTAAATATGTTATTACCATTAATAACCAACATGTTATTAGCAACGGATTAATTAATTCTAATAATAGTTTAATTAAAAAATATCCTATCACTAATGATTTATCTTATATTATTTTGATAAAAATTGACCCTAACTCAAATTATGAACAACAAGCAATAGTTAGAATTAATCATCAAATTTTATTAATAAATAGGGGTTCAGTATTTATATTTTTAGTCTTTAGTATAATAATATTTTACTTACTTAATAGAGATAGAAAAATCAAAATACATACTGAACAATTACAATTTAATCTAACTAATAGTATTTTACTTAGTGAAAATATTTCTTTATTTCACAAAATAAATGAAGAATTTATTCTAAAATGTTACCAATATTTCAAGAATTGTGCTCATAAGAATTTACTTGATACTACTAATATTGAAGAGCATGGATATAACAATGAATATTTTCCCCTGCCAATAATGACATCCGCAACAATGGACAATGTGAGCGACCATGAAATAGTATTAGATTCAATAATTCTAGATTTAAAAAATTATTTTAAAGGTTATACAGCTTATTATGGTTCCAATATTACGTTAGATATAACAAGTACTATAGATAAAATTACAGTTCCCTTTGAGTATGAAGTATTTAATCAAATTATTATTAGCTTATTGTCTAACATTTTATACTTTAATAAAAATACCGATAAGCAAAGATGTATCAAGTTAGTTTTTCAAAATAATCTAATTATTTGTTCAAGTGAAGGTTTTAGCTTAGACCAAAATTTAGCAATAAGATATTCTGAAAAAATATTTAATGATACTGCTAATTTATACATATTAAATTTAGGCCAAATATTTATTTTGTTGAAAAATTCTCAAATCAATTATTCAGTAATTAGGAATGGTCATTCTACAGCAATAGAAATAAAATTGGATAATATGAAATTAGAATCGAATAGTAAATCTGCTCAAACAGCTAAGGTAATTAAGTTAAACAAGTATAGAAAGGATATAAAATGAAAAAGCTTATAACCTTATTATTTATTATAGTAATGCATACTTTAGAAGCCTATGCAATTCTACTTATTAACAAAGAGGAACCAGTATACTATTTCGTGAATCATGAGGAGCAAATCCTAATTTCTACAATTTAATATATTACAGTAGAAAAATTTTTATGACAATGAACAAGTATTTAACATTAATACTATTACTCCTTATGCCGTATACTTTATTTGCTCAAGCACAAGTGTCTAACCTTATTACTCCAGTTAGTTATTTTGTTAACCATGTTAAACAACTGAAAGAACTTAAAGAGAATCTAAAAAAATATCGACAAGCTAGTATGGCGGGGTGTTAGGGAGCAAGCGATAAAATGCCACTTAGGTAAAAGATGGTAAAGAATACTGCAATTTATAAAGTGCCGAATATAATTTAGTGATAGAATAGTATAAGAAAGTGAATCAAGTATATTTTTTATTTAACTTTACTATAAGGCTTGCATAATTATAGTTATACTATATTTTGATTATTAAGTACCTACATGAACTGTTATAGGAACTTAATATAAATTAATAAAATATCACATATGACAGTAAAAATCTCTAATATTTATCAATTTAAAATTACCTTAAAATATACAAAACCCAAAATTTGGCGACGTATACAAGTGCCAGAAAAATACAATTTTGAAGATCTGCACTTTGCAATTCAAAATGCCATGGGTTGGGAGAATTATCATTTACATCAGTTTGAGATAATAAATCCTAAGACTGGAACAAAAGATTTGATTAGTAGCCCAGATGATGAAGGGTTTTGCGATGTAATCCCTGAAGATAAAGCAAAAATAGTGAAATATTTTCTATCCCCTAAAGATAAAGCGATTTATGAGTATGATTTTGGTGATGGATGGAAACATGAAGTTGTTTTAGAAAAGATCTTACCTACAGTTGCTGGTGCTACCTACCCTCAATACCTTGCTGGTGAGAGAGCATGCCCACCAGAAGATTGTGGAGGAGTAGGTGGTTACGAATATCTTTTAGAAATTATAGCAGATCCTGATCATGAAGAATACAAGGAACGTATTGAATGGCTAAGTGATGATTTTAATCCAAAAGATTTTGATCCTAAATTAGTTAAGTTTTAGTAATGATACAGATTAAAATATAGAGAATGCAAAACAATTTATGCCAATATAATAATATTCTTGATAATGAAGCTATTTTTACGTTAGATAGCGAAGAAATTACTTTGGTGCAAGGTAAAAATACTCAAGAAAATAAACTAGCTTTTGCTGTGATGCTTAAGTTTTTTCAACTGGAAAAACGATACCCTAGGGGGATTGATATAATACCACAACCTATGTTTAATAGTCTTGCTATCCAACTAGATTGCCAAGATGTCAGCCTTGATAATTATAATTGGGATAGCAGAAGTTCAAAGCGATTTCGTCAAGAAATTAGGTTATTATTAGGGTATAGAAAAGCTAGTGTAAATGATAGCAAGAAGTTAATTGCTTGGTTAATAGCAGATGTCTTACCACAAGCGCCAACATTATCTCAAATCACAGAACAAACCTATCAATTTTGTACTAAACATCAGTTTGAGTCATTTAAACCTGCACAATTAGATCGTTATATCGCATCAGCTTGTCATAGATTTGAGAGACAATTTTTCTTTAGTATTTCACAGCAATTATCTATTGATACTATGAGTTCTATAGATGCTTTATTAAAAATAGAGGATGATAATGAAATGCTAGAGAAAGAGTCAAATGATGCAACTAGCTGTAAAGTCAGTGATAAAGAAGAAGATATTATTAAAAGATTAAAGCAAATTCAATTAAGACACCTTAAAAAAGATATAGCAGGAGCTAAATTAAAAAATGTTAGTGATGAAATAGATAAGCTAAAGCGACTAAGAATGCTGGATTTGCCTAGTATGCTAAGCTTAGTTCCAAGAAAATTAAAGCAAAAATACTATACAAGAATTTGCGCTGAGTTACCAAGTGAGATAGAAGACCTTAAGACTGATACTCATTATGCAACTATGGCAATATTTTGTCATTTTCGCCAGGAATTAATAACAGATAATTTAGTAACAACATTAATTCAGTTAATTCATAAAATAAGAACATCTGCTGAAATATCAGTTAATAAAGATATATTATCTGAAGTTAAATGTGTTAATGGTAAATTTGATATTTTGTATACTCTAGCCGACACATCTATAGCAAAACCACATGGTATAATTCATGATACAATTTATCCAAAAGTCAGTAAAGAGACCCTTAGTGATTTAGCTAAAGAACTAATATCTAATAAAAATACCTGGTATCAATCTGAAGTGCAGAAGAAAATGCATTCAAGTTACTCACATGCCCATCGCCACATATTACTAATGTTATTAGAAATATTTACTTTTCGGTCAAATAATCAAGATTGTAAAGCAATATTGCAAGCTATTGAATTTATTAAGGCTAACAAGAATACTAAGGATAAATATTATCCTAACTCCAAGCTTGTACCAGCTAAAGAGGAGCTTCCAAGTAAGTGGAAATCTACGGTAATAGAGGAACAAGAAGTAGTGGTAGATAGTCAAAAAAATAATAAAACTAAAATTATAAATGTTAAAATCAACCGAATTAGCTATGAAGTAGCGATTTTAGAAACATTGCATAATTTATTAGATACTAAGCAAATATGGATTGAAGGGGCATATCGTTACCGTAATCCAGAAGAGGATTTACCAAAGGATTTTGATTCCAATGCGCAATATTATTATCAAAAATTAGGATTACCAATGAATGGCAATGAATTCATTCAATCATTGCAAGATAGCTTAGATCAGCATTTACAGGAATTTAATAAAAACATCTGTGATAATAAAAAGGTAAAAATTGCTATTGCTAAGAATAGTACTAATGGACATATTAAATTAACTCCATATGATGCTCAAATTGAACCAACTAATTTGTTAGCATTTCAACAATCAATTAACAAACGTTGGGGAACCATAAATTTAATAGATGTATTAAAAGAAGCAGACTTACGGATTGGTTTTACTAGACATTTTCATACAGTA
This sequence comes from Candidatus Tisiphia endosymbiont of Beris chalybata, assembly GCF_964026555.1. NCBI lineage: Bacteria > Pseudomonadati > Pseudomonadota > Alphaproteobacteria > Rickettsiales > Rickettsiaceae > Candidatus Tisiphia > Candidatus Tisiphia endosymbiont of Beris chalybata. Next base: position 928,130 of record NZ_OZ032159.1, read on the forward strand.
GCAAGTAGGAAGAATATTAAGGAATCTAAACTTCTTAAACGTATACTACTATCATTATATGCTATCGGCAGTAATACAGGATTAAAACGTATTAGTGCTGCTAATGATGAAATAAATTACTCAGATTTGCGTTATATTAAGAGACGATATCTCAATACCGCTAATGTACGAGAGGCGACAGCTAAAGTTATAAATGCTATTTTAGAAACGAGGGATCCTAAGATTTGGGGTACTGCGACTACCGGATGCGCTTGCGATTCAACTAAGGTAAGTAGCTGGGATCAAAATCTAATGACAGAGTGGCATACACGTTACAAAGGACGTGGAGTAATGATTTATTGGCATGTAGATAAAAAGGCTGCATGTATATACTCTCAACTTAAAACATGTTCTTCCTCAGAAGTTGGGTCTATGATCAAAGGAGTACTTGACCATTCCACTAAAATGGATATGAAGAAAACCTATGTAGATACTCACGGACAAAGTATTATTGGTTTTTCTTTCAGTTACTTATTAACTTTTGATTTATTACCACGTCTTAAAAATATAAAGAAACAAAAACTTTTTTACTCGCATGCAAAAGATCGAGGAAATTATAAAAATTTAACTAGTATTTTAGAATCATCGATAAATTGGAGCTTGATTAAGAAATACTACCATGAGGTAGTAAGATACATAGCAGCATTAAGGATTGGTCATGTCGAACCAGAGGTTATGTTTAAAATTCTAAGTAGCAGCAATAATGATCACCCTGTTTATAAAGCGTTAATTGAGATTGGTAGAGCGGTAAAAACTATATTTCTATGCCGTTATCTAATGTCCGAGGAATTACGTATAGAGATCCATGAAGCATTAAATGTTGTTGAGAGATTAAATAGTATAATGGGTTTCATATTTTATGGTAAGTTGGGCGAAATCTCTACCAATAACCGAGATGATCAAGAATTAGCCATAGTTTGCCTGCATTTATTACAAGTATGTATGGTATATATTAATACATTGATTATCCAGGAAGTTTTATCAGATCCAATTTGGCAAAATAAGTTAACTATTGAGGACAAAAGAGCTTTAAGCCCATTAATTCATAGTCATATTAATCCATATGGCTTATTTCCTTTAGACATGAATAAACGTCTAATCATAGAGCAACCAAAACAAAAGGTTGCAGCATGATTAATGACATTGAATTGACCCGTACCCCTGTTCGTCAAAAGGCTAAGATACTTGCTAAATCATTAAGACCAGAATATCCAAATTATGATTATTTGCGTGAACTTTTTCGGCATTTGCGGAAAGAATTAAACGTAGAAGTCAATCATAAAGCTAAGAAACTACCTTATGTACCAACAGAAGAAGAAATCCATAAATATTATGCAGTAGTTTGGCAATCTCGTAATATGAAACATGTAGTAATAATTAAGACCTTATTATATACTGGGGTTAGAGTAAGTGAATTAGTAAAAATTAAACTATCTGATGTTGATTCCGACAGATGCCAAATTCGAATCATTGAAGGAAAAGGTAAAAAAGACAGAATAGTTCCGTTTCCTAATAACTTTAAGGAAATATTAGCATTGCATATAGAGACTATGAAAAAAATAGGAGCAAGATATCTATTTGAATCATCTTGGAAAAAACCATATACCGATCGTGGGGTCAGAAAAATTCTTGCTCATTATACTAAAGAAGCTGGGATAGAAGAATCAATTTCCCCACATAAATTAAGACATTTTTTATTTACTTGGCTAAAGAAGCAAGGAGTTGAAGATGCTTTAATTCAGCCATATTCAGGGCATGAGTCTAGACAATCTTTAGAGATATATTCAAAATTATCTATAGGGGATGCCCAGAAAGAGTATGATGATGTAATTAAGAAATTTCCTGTCTAAAATAGAAGTGGCACTTTATCGCTTGTTCCCTAACACCCCGGCTAGAAAGGCTACAAGCTATCCTGAACTATTTAGCAAAGAAAAAATAGATGAATCTTTAATATGTGAACAATGGGATGACATAGTAAGATTGGTATGTTCGTTAAAGAAGGGATTAATTAAACCACATATAATTATAAAAAAACTACACGCACAAGAAACTTTTACAAAATTAGCCAAAGCATTGGTACATCTTGGTAGAATAGTTAAGAGTACATACATACTCAGGTATCTGCATGATGAAAAATTACGCTATGCGGTAAGACGCCAATTAAACCGTGGTGAGTCACGACATACACTTGCAAGATACGTATTTTTTGCAGATCAAGGATCGTTTAAAACAAATGACTATGAAGAAATGATGAATAAAGCCAGTTGCCTTAGTTTTGTATCAAATGCAATGGTATTATGGAATACAGAGCAGATGCAAAAAGTATATGAAACGTTAAATCAGAAAGGTTTAAAAGTAGAGGAAGAAGATATGGCAAGGGTTTTACCCTTATCAACAAAAAATATATTAGTTCATGGTCAATATTCTTTTTAGAAACGGTGGTCCTTTCTAAACTTCAATAGGTAACCTGTATAGCAGGTTACCTCAAAAAGAAGAAAATGTCAAAAACATTAACAGGCTATTGTTCGTATAATATGCTAATAGGAATTTTAGCAGCTATGTTGTCGATAGGCCTATATTGACCTTGATCAATTAGAAGGCTCTACTGATCTTATGGGTCTTGCCGAAATCATCTTTCCAACTGACTTAGTTACAGGTGTCGAAAGACATTTTAATAATGCTGCTCAAAGTTTGTTTATAGCGCTCAGCAAAACACTTTGGATTAGCCTGAAAGCTAATACTATGTTTCTCAAAGAAAATAGTATCAACAGTATCTTTTCTATTGGCAATATCTTTACTTTGTATAGTACTGTACTCTTGCAAGATATATCAGAAATGCTACAAGAAAATTTACAGCTAGGCAAAGTAACTGGAGTGCAAAAAGAACTTACTGAAGATGCACTAGCTAAAATACAAAGCTTTATCTTGATGGGTGATGAAAGTAAAGCTAGTGTGATGAGTACTTTTGAAAAACAACTAAAACTCTTTGCACTACCAGTAATAAAAAATGCTACAGATAATAATAGCTTTGACTTTAGAAATATGCGACGCAAAAAAATGACCGTGTACCTGTCTATCCAACCCAAAGATATTAAAATAGCATCTCTGATCCTAAATCTATTTTTTAACTGTGCTATCAAGATTAATCTAAGTGAAAATCCTGACTTTAATCCTCAATTAAAACATAATCTTTTAATCATTCTCGATGAGTTCCCATCTATCGGCAATATTTCATATGTCAAAGAATCAGCAGGATATATCGCTGGTTACAAAATACAGCTGCTTACTATCTTCCAAAATATATCACAGCTTAATGAAATTTACGGAAATCAAGGAAGAAAAACACTACTTGCCAACCACTCATGCAAAATTATCTTTGCCCCTAATGAACAAGATGATGCTGAATACTTCTCTCGAGAAATTGCTTTTACTACCACACTATCCACTTCAAAAAGTAAAAATAATAACAAACTATCCGTTTCAAATAGCATGTCTCAAAGCGAAACTAAACGTCCTTTAATGCTACCACAAGAATTAAAACAAATGCCTTTCAAAAAAGAAATTATACTTCTGAATGGCGAAAATCCTATTAAATGTGAAAAGGCTTTGTACTTTAACGATCCTTACTTTATGAAGAAGTTGATCGCTTTGTCTCCTACTCTTCAACTATATACACAGGGTAATAAGCTCCCAACTAAAGAAGAACTCGGTATCGCATTGAGTAAAAATGAACTTGCTATTAATATTACACATTAAATTACTCTACCACCTCTCATGTACATTATAATACTATTCGCTCCCACAGATCCATCTTAATAAAAAGAAAATCAGGATTTTAACAACTCATTGATCTGATCAATAGAAAGACCTGTAACTTTAGAAATATCAGCAATAGGATAACCATTCGCAAACATATTTCTTGCTATCTCTATATTTCTTTCAGCTTTACCTCTAGCTTCAGCATCTTCAATTTTTTGTTGTTCTACAGCTAAGTTGTCGAGCTCAGTTTTTACTAGTTTCTCATAAGTGCGTAATTCTTCTTCTGACCAACTAGCTTGATCTATTGCTTGAAATGCTTTCTTGATAATGACATCATCACCAATTAAATGATCCATCTCCTCTAATGTACTTTGATGCGCATGTTTGAAAAAGTACATCCATTTGTGTTCAAGATTTTCTAGCTCATCTATGTTTTTATTAAACTTGTCTAATTCCATAAAGATAAAATAAAAGTCTTTTAAATCATTTTCATAGGTTTTAGTATCTAATACTCTATGAGTTGATTTCCATCCTGGTTTATCAGGAAACATAGTAAAGTCAGCAATAGCAAGGAATATTACTTCTCTGAGCTTAGCATAAACTGCCATCTTTTTATGGTTTTCATCTTCCTTAATTACTTGTTGTGAATATGCTTTTGCTGCGTAAAACTGCGCTCTTTTTTCAAATCCTCTGTGTTTACTTACTTGCATCTCTACTATAAATTGTACCCCGTGTTTATCTTTACAAAGCACATCAACAATAGATTGCTTATAAGCTGCAATATCAGGATCTTGTATAGTTTTTAAAAAAGTAACTTCGGTAATTTCCTCTTCTCCTGTGTAGCCCAAAATATCATTGAGAAAATGAATAAGTATACTTTTATTCTTTTCAGTACCAAATATTTGCAAAAACGCAAAGTTGTTTTTTGGATCTAGAAAACGTGAAACTGGCATAATAAATAATCTAAATATATCTGGTTTATTATAACATAAAAGTATATTTTATGCCAACATATGTTATGTAAAAATCTCAATATCGGATTTGGCCTCTTCTGGTCATATCACCCATAAATATACGAAAAAAATTCTAAAATTTCTTGTTTGTTTTAAAAATGCGATATAAATAGTTTTTTAAGGGCAATTAATCATTTACATATACTCTTAAGTTAACACATGAATCTAGTGTGTAAAAATTGTACTAGTCACGACTTAATCTGACAGAGTTAAGAAATCAGGCAGCTTGATAAGTTATCATCAAGTTGTCTGATATTTTCTCTATATTATCAATATTTTTATTAATTGCAATATAGAGAGAATCTTTAAAAGTCTGCATTGGGGTTTTGGGGTTAATTGCCCATCCCCGCTAGAAGGTACATTAAGGATTTCTAACACCTAAGATTTTGAGTTTTCGATGTAACGATAAAAAGTTTTTCTACTAATTTTGAATTGCTCACATATTTCAATAATTGGTGCTGATCGAGCATTATAAATTTCTAACATCATTTGAATTTGCTTATTGTTTAAAGATGCTTTCCTTCCGCCTGTTCTGCCTCTGGTTCTAGCGGCATCAAGTCCTGCTTTTGTTCTCTCTTTAATAAGGTTTCGTTCTAATTCTCCAAATGCTCCTGTAATATGAAAAAAAAATTGTCCAATTGAGTTTGATGTATCAATGCCATCTTGGATACTACGGAACATAATATCTTTTTCCTGTAACTCATTGATTAGTTCAATAAGATTACGGAGGGATCTGCCTAATCTATCCAGTTTCCAAACTACAAGTGTGTCACCTCTTCTAAGATCTCCTAATGCTTTGCTTAAACCAGGACGATTTAATGTTGAGCCAGTAATCTTATCCTCAAATAATTTTTCACAACCTACCTTTTTTAAAGCATCAAGCTGTAAATCTAAATTTTGATCTACTGTTGAAACACGAGCATAACCTATTAACATTTTTAACCCATTTGTTTAATAATGGACTATTTAGCATAAAAGTGTATCATAACTCAACTAAATAAAACTATTGGTATATTTTGATATTGACTATATTTTATGATACATTAGTACTCGAGTTCAAGTCATGAAAAATATATTTTTAATTATCTAGACATAAACGGCCGTTTTTGACACAATACAGTGATTAAAATTTCTCCTATTTTAATATGTCATTGCTACAGAAAAAGCAAAAATTATTCTAGAACATTTAAAATGTATAAATGTATTTAAAATTTAAATGTGTGTTTCTGTTTAATGCTTAACTTTTGTTCTTCTTCAAATCTTTGCTTATATTCCCAATTAATCAACATATTTTTCTCGTGATTAAACTCTTCGCGTGATTTCATATGCATTTGTTGTCTTTCCGTGCCATCTAGCCTAATTGCATCAAACTTATTTTCGTCAGTTTCTGGCCTTATCGCTATGTCATGGCTTAAATTCTTAATTTCCCAAATATTCCGCTTTGCATTTTTCCAGGAAACAATCTCACCACCATCTTTAGAATATACAGGTACTTTAATATCCCTCGCGCCTACCTTCTTTAATTTTATCTTATCACCTACTCTTACATCATTTTTCTTGATCTCTTCAATTATCTCTTTGCCCCATACGGTAACTTCTTTACCGTTATGCGTCTTATAGACAAGATAGTTATTTCTATCCTTTGTTTTATCAAGCTGGTAGCTGCTGCTTCCAAATTCTACTACTTCATATTCGTTTCTATTGGTTTTAGATGTTAGCTCCTTCCATTCTTGGCTTATCTCGCGCGGCTTAATAGTTGCCTTAACATCATACCCGTAAACTATTAAATTCTCGGCAAATTTAATACGCATTTCTTTAAAATCTCTGCCCTTAATTTGTAACCGCTTTCCATCATTGGAATCCATATTCATCACAACATGTACATGATCGTTCTTTGTATTCTTATGATATGCTAATACAAAATAGTTGTTTGGATACATAGATGTTAATGTTTTACCTACCGACTCTATTGCATATTCTTGTGAAATACCTGCAATCCTAGGAGGCGAAAATACTAAACTCTTTGTAAGTTCAATGCCATATTCTTCTGGTAAATCAGCGTTCAATTGCATACGCAATATAGTATCCTCTATATCCTCCTTACTCCTATGATAAATACCATCTGAATCGTATAATTCTAGTGCATACTTACCGCTAATATATTTTATAGCCTCTCTAATCCCAGCTCGTGATTTAGCCCCTTCTGTGAATTTTATTATTACCTCTCTACTACCCTTTTTTCCACTGCTTGTGTTACCTTTCCTTTTCTGATTTATCTTATGTACAAAAGCAGATTTTCTAGATTTAAATGATTTTTTTTGGACGATACTATCTCTCCTTTTATATCGCCATTCTTCCTCTACATATACTCCCATACTATTAACCTATTAAGTATCTTATTTCACTTTTTTTAATGAAAATCTTGCTTTACTTTTCTCGTAAATTTGCATTATTAAACTTCTTACTTTTACAATATTATTCGATAATATTGTGCATGCTTCAACGCCTATTTGATCCATTACTCTATCTTCTCTAATAATACGGTTAATATTATTTCCAACCGCATTGATTGATACTTTTATACCTCTAAGTAGCACTAATTCTTCTGGACTTATTTTGCCTGTATCTTGCATTGTACCAATCACTCTATAACGTATTTCTTTTGGCACGCTCCAGCTGTTCTCTTGTGCATACTGCTTTATTCTATCTCCCTCTGATTCTGTAAATCTTATTCTGTATTCTACTACTTTTTTCTCTTTACTGTGGTTACCATATTCTTCTTTAATTTCATGTTCCTCTTGTAATTTTGTAGATAATTTCTCTGTTACTAAATCTATAATATACCTATTTACTGATTTATTTCCTTGTTGTGCAGCATGTTTAATTAACTCGTATATTTCCCTATTTACCTGCATTTCTATTCGTTGTCTTTTTCTTCTCTTCTCGCTCATACACTATTTTCTTATGCCATGTTATTTAGTTTTTTACTATTATAATTCTTTATGAGAGCTTGCTGCAGGCGGTTTCTTTTTTATCATTCCATGAAAAAAATTGGACTATATATCCTAAAAGTGCCGGCACTTTTAGGATATTTGTCGTATCCTGCTACTCTCTCTTCTTTGCTTGTTTTTTAATATACTCTAATGCTGTCTCAAATGCAATAAGTTTTGGTCTTTAAGTCACTGGAAAAGTGGAATGTAGCACACAGACCTAAAAAACCCCGTACGGGTATTGCGTATCTTCTGAGAAAAACTATTTCCTTGCTGCCGCAAACTCTCATTCATGATTATAGTTTATAAGATGCCCTTTAAATGTTTTTCAAATCCTTCGTACTAAACATTATTAATTTATATTGGAATCTCTTGAAAAGATTTGATACAATTACTGCTATGTAGTGATATAGCTATAATATTATTTCTATAATTATCTAATATCTTCTAGAGAGTTTCTTTAGATTATATCTATTTTCCTAAATTATTTTATAACGATAATTATAGTATACATATTATACTTAATATCATTATGCATTTCTTGTTTTAGAATTTTAAAAACTTCTCAGTAAACGCTCCACAGGGCAAACCATGTGGTTTTTATGTGCGTATAAACCTTGCCTATTACCCATAATTTTGACATTCTAAAGTTTAGTATATGAGGGGGATTGATCCCCCCCCTCAAACTCCCCCACAATATCTGTAAAAACAGTATAACTTATTTGATGCTTTTATTATAAATAATTAACGTGTATTACTCTTTTTGCTAGAGTTGTTTTTTAATTTTGATATACTATATATATTAATAATACAAAACTATTTAATATGGCTACAAAACCACTCGCAACTAGTACTAAGATTGCTAACTTAGCAAAAGCTAAACAACAACGTATTCAAAAGATTGAAGCAGAGTTAAATGTACAATTAACCTCCCTTCTTACTAAAAGAAAAGAAGAGCTATTTGATATCTTTAATAGATTTTCTGCAGTAGACATTGACGACAAACTACTAATAGGATTTCTAAAGTTTATTACAAATAAAAATAATAAAGATCATCCTATTATTAAGAAGTTTTTAACTATTGCTAATAAAACTAGATCACCTAAGAAAAAAAACAATTATTAAGATAATGTTATATTAATGCAAGAGGTATATCATGAGTAATGTTATTCATTTTCCAAATGGGAAAGAACGTGTTGCATTTAAGAGAAATATTGCAGAAGCAAAATGCTATAATATCTTTAAATCAATACTGAAATTGGTTGGCAAAGCTATCTCTCGCATCTTCTTCACTATTAGACTCACCATAGCAACAACTTTGCATTATTCCTTTTGTTTCTCTCTGAGTATTTTAAATAGCATGAATGTTTTTCTTTTCTTCTTTCTAGGACTTTGTTATATCATTAATTACTTCCATCTAGATAGGCATTTCACCTCTCCTACTAACTATGCTACACCCGTCTTCGTTGGATTCTGGATACTCTCATGTGCTGCTCAATATATAGTTAGCTTGATACAAGAACATATGCCATTTTATAGAATCATGAAGGTCATTAGAAATACTATGACTATGCACAATGAATACAACTTTCAATCTATTGATACTTAAAATATGACTACTATCAAAGACGATAATACATTCTCCAATGAATCTCATGAAAGACCAAGACATGACGCACTCATTCGCAAAGCTTTCGAAAATCCTATTGTTGCTAAAGAGTTCTTTGACATGCATCTGCCAACAGAAATCAAAGCTTTATTCTCACCTCATACTCTTAAAATGGAAAAAGAAAGCTTTGTTGAAGCAGATCTTAAACACTCCATATCTGATATTCTATTCTCCGCAAAATTTAATGATGATACTTGCCTATTTATGGATTCTTTTAGAGCATCAAAGTACTCCTGATCACTTCATGGCTTTCAGGCTCTTTAAATACATGATAGATATTGTACAACGACATCTTACTCTAAACCCCAATGCTAAACACTTGCCTTTTGTCTATCCACTCGTATTTTACAATGGTATCAAAAAGTACAATTCTCCGAGAAACTTCTGGGATCTATTTAAAAACAAACAGTTAGTTCAAGATATATGGACTAATGATTATCAGTTTATTAATGTTCATGACCTTCCAGACGAAGAACTCAAGAAAAAAACTTGGGCTGGAGTTTTGCAATTCTTCATGAAGCATATTCATGAGAGAGACTTACTAAAAAGATGGTATGAAATAGCTGATTTATTGCCTCAAATTGCACAAATGAATATCGGCATTGATTATCTAGAACTTATCCTATCCTATACATTGATTAAAATAGAAAAATCTGATAAAATAGAACTTGAGAAAATGCTCAAAAGCCGCTTAAATACTGAACTTGGAGAAAAACTTATGACTAGTCTTGCTCACCACTGGGAACAACAAGGAATAGAAAAAGGTATGCAGCTCGGTAAAGCTGAGGGTAAATATGAAGCTATAACATTAGTAGCGCAAAACTTATTAGCACAAAATATAAATATTAATACTATATCTGTTGCGACTGGACTTACTATTGATGAAATAAATAAACTAAAAAACAGCTAGTCAAAATATTATGCAAACTGTTAAATCCACATTAAAGCTTAAAATGCCTGTACATTCTGTTCTACCGGTACTACCACAAAAACAAGTAGTAATCATAGATAAAAATGCACTGCCTCAACAAAACAATAATTCAAAGCATATTAAAGCTGTTAAACCTAATTCTCAAAATACAAAACATCCGAAAGCACCAACTTTCACCCCTGAACAACAAGAAACTTTAAAAGCTAAACTTGCTAAATGGAAAGCAGAATCGAAACAAATTTTAAAATTACTACAAACAAAATATCCTCTATGTTTCTCTATTCCAGCTAAACCTCTTGCTATAGGTATTTACCAAGAAGTTAAAGCCAATATAAACACAGAAAAAGATCATTTCTCCAACCAACAAATCCGTAGATTCTTTAAAAGATATTGCTCTGATAAAAGATACAAAAAACTTCTCGTTGAAGGTAAACAACGCTTTAACCTTGATGGATCACCTGCTACTTTAGTTACTAAACAAGAAGTACCTCCAAAATCTAACAAATTCTTTAAACCTAATAAATCTTAATTATCTCATATTTTACAAAGATTCTTATAAAAAGAAGAATACTCGTTTTATCTATATTTTATAATAACTATTAGGAACTAAAACATGCAATACAACCGTTTATACAACACCACTGACATAAAAAAACAAAATACAGATATAAAAACGACTAACTATATTACCAGTAATTATAAAATAAGACGTGAAGAGTTAAATCAGATTGTCAAACGACACGTAGCAAAACAAAAGCAAAAAACAATACACAATAACAATGCCATATTAAACAATTAGATTTTCCATAAAGAATTATTTGTTAAATCCAAACTTGATTAATATATTTTTAGTAATTTGCTTAAAGCTTCTTTTAAGTGTATAATTTACAAATGGAAATATTATTATAATCAATATTAAAGCTATGCAAGATAATCAATTCCCTAAAATGAGAACTGGTACTGATGACTTTAAGACTTTACTCTTAAATAGTGATGTATTTGTCGATAAAAGTCTGATGATCAAAGAGTTACTAGAAGATAGTGGAGATGTTATTCTTATTACCAGACCAAGACATTGGGGTAAAAGCTTAAATATGAATATGCTCCAAAAGTTCTTTGAAATAGAAACTGATCATAATGGTACTTCCTTACCAAAAGAACAAAAAGTAAATCATAAGCTCTTCATTGGTGGAGAAATAGATCTAGGACTAGCAACTGGTAGGAAAAAGTTACTACAAAAACTTAAAATAGCTGAATATCAAAACATTATATCCGAGTATCAAGGCCAATTCCCTGTCATTTTATTGAATCTAAAAGATGTTAAAGGTACTAGCTATCAAGAAATTGAAAATGGAATAGTTCAACAGATCATAATGCTATTTACAAATCATCGTTATTTAGAGCGCTATACAGCACATGAGATAAAACTCTTAAATGATGCTCAAAAAAAACAGTTAGAGAGGTATTTTACTGGAAAAATAAATATCAATGATTTAAAAAATAGCTTGCGTTTTTTAAGTGAGTTACTATTCAAACATTTTAATCAGAAAGTATATATTCTCATTGATGAATATGATACTCCCATTAATAGTGCTTATTTAAAATTTGGTGGTGGATCCAAAGAGTTTGAGCAAGTATTAGAATTATTTCGTGGAATGTTCGGCAGTAGCTTAAAAAGTAATTCTTACTTAGAGAAAGGAGTAATAACCGGCATACTTAGAGTTGCTAAAGCTAATTTATTTTCAGATTTGAATAATGTTCGTGAGTATACCTTACTCGATGAAGGATTCTCTAAATTTTATGGCTTTACTCAGGAAGAAGTAGATGAATTACTAACTAAAGTACCTACTAAAGCTGATCCAGAAAAAATCAAAGATTGGTATAATGGTTATAACTTTGGTGGAGAAATTATCTATAATCCTTGGTCTATAATGCTATGCCTAGCAAGTGAAGGACAGCTGGATCACTATTGGCTTGATAGTGGGGGAACAGGACTTATTGATAAAGTATTATTGTCAGATGAAATACAACAAGATTTACAGAAACTATTAGAGGGTAAGGGACTTATTAAAGAACTATATAAACAAGTTGCTTTAGAGGAAATAGAAGATAATAAAACTATATTTTATAGTTTATTAGTGTTTGCTGGTTATTTAAATCCAATACTTGCAAATAATGATGAAGAAACACCGGTATATCATTTGACCATTCCTAATAAAGAGATAAGACATATTTATATTGCAAGGGTCATAAAGTGGGTTGCTAGAAAGCTTAGCATTGATGCTAGTGATTATAATAGTTTTATCAATTTGTTAGTAGAAGGTAAAATAGAGAATTTTAAAATCAAACTTCAGCAATATTTCTTAAATTCAACTAGTTATCATGATCTAATCAGTGAAAAAGATTACCACAATCTAATTGGTGGTATTATATCCCCTCTTGCTTCTAGATATATGATTGAGTCAAATAAAGAATCAGGTTATGGTAGATGTGATCATCTATTGGTATCATTACCTAATAAAGGCAACAATGCAATTATTATAGAATATAAGATAGCAAAAAAAGAAGAAGACTTAGCCCATATAGCTAAGGCAGGTTTAGAGCAAATCAATAACCAACAATATGATGCTAAAATCAAAGAATATAAGCATGTTAAAAATATCATCAAACTCTCTTTAGCATTCTGTGGTAAACAACTAGCTATAGACTATCAGCTCAACGATAGGCATCGTCAAGTTAAGTAAATGAGTGTCAAAAAGAGCTATATTGTTAGATTTTAGGCAGTAAGAAGTCTTTGAGTAGCTTCATCCCAAATGGATTTAGCGGATGCAAATGCAATTCTTTGCTCAGGCGCTGTTTTAGTATATCTTCCAACATTTACGGCAAATATATTTCTGACTTTTCCCATCAGTGATAATGTACATTGTGCTGAATTAGGATGCTTAAATTTAATCGATATTTTTTCTTTCCGTCGAGTTGGCTGATGGGCATTCTCAACGCGATTATTTAATCTCTTATGAGTTCGATGTTTAGTCTTAGGACACATAAGCTTAACAGGTTTAATGTAACTCCTGAGCTTATCAGTAACAATTACTCTTGGAGCCAGATAATTGCCCAATAATCTTGATAAAAAGCGAATAGCTGATTTCTTGTTGCGACGCTTCTGTAATAATACTTCTAATTCATGTCCTTCAGAATCAACAGCTCTCCATAATATAAATACTTCACCTTTAATCTTAATATTCATCTTGAACTGCGCCCCTATGTTTAGACCAAAAAAGCTTTAAATAGAGAGACTATTATTTTCATAAACTATCTACAAAAATATTATTTTTATAATTTTGTAGCTGTTGTGGTAATAGTGGAATTGTGGGTAAGTCGCAAGACTTATCCATAAATCCACTATATATCTCAAACGGCGTTTTGTACTCCAAAGCCTGATGGGGCCTTTGATTGTTATACCAATTCAACCATTTCGGGATATTATTTTTCAACTCTAAAACTGAAGTACACCGGTATAAATACGACCCCTCATACTTAAACGATCGCCATAAACGCTCAATATGGGCATTATCGTTACACCTGCCTTTGCCCGTCATGCTGATGCTTATGACGCATCTCCTCAATTCATTAATCCAATCCTCGCTGGTAAACTGGCTACCTTGATCACTATTAATTATCGACGGCTTCCCATATTTAGCTATAGCATCTTCTAACGCTAGCAAACAGCTCTCTGTATTTAAACTATTTGATAAACGATATCCTACTACTAATCTAGTATAAACATCGATTAATGCAACCAAATACATAAAACCACTTTGTACCCTTAAATAAGTGATATCCACCTGCCATACCTGATTTGGCTTTATAACCTCTAACCCTGATAGCAAATATGGATAAATAGCTTCTTTTAGGTTTCTTTTACTTGTATTAATCGAAGGGTAAATTGCTTGCAAATTCATTAGTTTCATCAACCTCCTGACTTTTTTGCTGTTAACAATTACCACTTCTCTCCTAAGTATCGCCGTTATTCGCCGGTAACCATATATCGGATAATTACTATAGATCTCAACTATTCTATTACTTAAATAATTATCTTGATCCTTCTCCGAATCCTTGTAATATAGGCTGGAGCGGTTCAGATTCAATAGCTGACTTTGCCGACGAACACTTAAATCTTTATAATCCTTATCTACCATCACTTTCCTCTTTATAGTTTCAACTTGGCAGATACGAGCTGCAAAAAATCGTTTTCTACCTTCAATTTGCCAATAGTTGCATGCAGTTTCTCTATTTCGCTTGTAGAACTAGAGGAATTACCGTTTTCATAGCTAAACTTAAAAATATCAGCACCATTTTCCAAAAATTGTTTCTTCCACCTTGTCATTACCGACCTTGGAACTTGATATTTTGAGATTATTTCAGCAATACTCAAATCTCCTCGGATCATCTCTAGCGATACTTTAAACTTAAATTCTTTACTGTAACTTTTTGGCTTACTCATTTTCGACTGCTCCTATTTTATATTTATTTTAACATAAAATAGTCTCTCTATCACTGCTCTAGTTTTCGGGGCGCATTACGAACATTGTCATTATCAAAAAATCTGTAAGCGGCCTTTACTTCCGGCCAGCCCTTAAAACTACTATTAATGCTAGCACTATGCTTACCAAAAAATGCTCCCAGTATCTCCTTAGAACGCTCATTTAACCTCGCATCTCCTAAATCAATAGAATCTAATCCCTCTTCTACCCACCGCTCCATTTGGTTAAACCTCTCTACTTATTATGAACCTCTTGTTAGCAGATTCTTTACCTCTTTGCAATCTTCTCCTTACTTGTGGGTAAAGATATGACAACTAAGTACGTGAGCAGCCTCGATTTTTAGGGCACGACGACCCAATTCTTGAAGTTCAGCGAGTATACTAGTTACTAGCCTCTTCTGCTATTTCTATCGCGCCTAATAGATTCATAAAATCGTGACGCTGTGGGGTATCATAAGCTGCAGTTGTTTCCGCTGCTTCCTGTTGCTGTGGGGAACATTTTGTTCTATCAGCATTATTGGATAATATATTCGCATCCGTAATTAATTTTACAAAATTTTTAGCTTGTGTATCGCCAATCGCAGGATTTTGTTTCCGTATTTCTTTAACTAATTTCTTTTCTTGTAAGTTATCTTTATTATACCCTGAGAAAGTAATAAGATTGTTATGAGTGACGAACTCATCGCCATTTTTCAAAAAATTTTCTTGTTGCTGACGGCTTTGAGTAGAAATTTTTTTAATAAAATATGTTACTAGGTCAGTATAATATTCTATTTCCTCCGGGGGTTCCTGCATCACCACAGCTTTTACTCTTTTGTGGCACAATATATTCTCTACCTCCTGCGGTAAGACTTTTTTTAGAAAATCTTTTTCCAAATCTGTTAGGGTTACGTCAGGGGCTAGATATTCCCATTTAGTGTAGACAAAATCAGTTATTTTTTCATTATTAACTAATTGTTTAAATGCATCAGAATTTTGTTTAAAAAAATTATCAATAAGATATTGATCTTTATGAAATAAGTCATACCAAAAGCCGCCAGAAGAATGCAGATGTATCAAGTGAACAAAAAAATTTAATTTGCTGATATTTGTTTCCTGTAAAATAGTAAAGAGTTTTTCTACATCATTAATTTCTATTGATGGAACGCTAAAGGTTAAATTAGTAACCATCTCCCATGTTCTAGTAATAAGAGGCTTCATTATTATGAAATTAACTTTTAAGCTATGCTTATTGCTGGCAATATAATTTTTAATACTCACTTTAGCTCTGCTAGCAAAAGGGTATTCCCTTACCATATCATCATGTTGTTTTGACATTTTGCCCTCGAATATGATCGGTGTTGAATAAAATTTTGAATATTCTCTATTTTTAATATAGCAGTATTTTGTTAATTAAGCAACTTTAAGTTTATTTTTATCTGTAAAATTCTATTTTAACAGTTCATTAGATATACTATTTTGTATTAAAGAATTCTGTGGAACAAAAGAGTAGGCTAGGGCTTATTCTTGCGACTATTTAAATTACTCCGATAACTTTCCACATGTTTATTGTGCTGGCTAATATTGCTAGAAAAGTTATGCCCCCCCTCACTATTCACCACGAAATATAAAAAATCTACGTTAGCGGGGTTGACAACAGAGTCAATTGATTTTGCTCCTGGGCAAGAAATAGCCCCTGGAGGTAAATTAAAACATAATATGTATTGTACGGGGAAGGTAAAGTTAAGTCTCTCTTAGTCAGTGGCCTGCCCAGCTTCCCTTGCCCCAGAGTTAGCGCGTAAATAGTAGTTGGGTCTGCTTGTAATTTCATTTGTTTCTTGAGGCGATTTAAAAATACCGCAGCTACTAAAGGCTTTTCTGAGTCTAAACTGGTTTCCTTTTCTACAATTGAGGCTAAAATCAATACATCAAGTCGTGTTTTTAAGGGAGAATCAGGGGATAATTGCTGAATCGCTTTATCGATTGTTAAAGACATGAATCTGCGCATTTTGTTAATAATTTGTTCTTTTTGATCCCCATAGGAGTAATAATAGGTAGAAGGCATTAAAAATCCTTCAGGTATCACTCCTGAAATCTCGCCTATTTAAACGTCCTTCAGCGTTAATTTTTTTTATTATCTCACTTACGATTATTCCTTCAGGTATAATTAACTTGTGAATTACTGATTTCCCACTCGCTAATATTCTTAATGTCTGGATAGGAGAAATATTTTGAGTAAAAGTATATTCTCCGCTTTTTAATACGTGTTTTACAGAATATAGCTTGGCAAGTAGAGTAAATAAAGTAGGATATTTTATAATTTTATTTTCCTGTAATATACTGGTAATTTGCTCAACTGAGAGCTTAGATTTGATTATCACAGTTTTATCTTCTTTTAACCCTCCTGGCACAAATAAATAAAGTATAGTAAAATTAATTCCGCTGATTAATAAAACTAATATGGTAATTATCAAAGCAAATTTTATCCTTAATATCTTTTTAAACAATTTAATACCTGAAATATAAATGAAAATTATGAGTGATTCTATAACTATACTGTTCATAAATGAAGGGGTAGTAAAGGCCAATTTCAAAGAAGACGCTAGGGAAGATAACAAGGGCCCTGGGAACTGAGCATATGTGGCTTGTGGGAAGTGTTTGCTTAGTATATACTCTTCGCCTTTCAAGAGTTGTTTTTTCATTAGACCTCCTGCATAAGCAGATCTAGTTGGTGATTTTGTCGTCAAAACTTGCTTCCGCTCTGTAACAATCGTCTATGTGCGCAGCTCGGCTCAGCTTCGTTTTTTCTAAAAATCCCTTAACTATTTTCGGCTTATGCAGGAAGTCTAGTATAGTATAGTACCAGGCAAGATATTCTCTCCCGCAGAAACTCATCAACATATAATATTTTTCTTCCTTGCTGTTGTAATTTAGTGATTTTCAATATCCCTTCACCACACGCCACAAACAACTTATCATTTAATACCGTACCAGGCACCGCCTGACTTTCTATGTTATCGTACTCCGCCTCCAAAATTTTTATGATTTTACCATTATATTCAAAATACACTCCAGGCCAGGGATTCATCCCGCGAATTTTACAATCTATCTTATAGGCACTATCGCACCAATCAATTTTTCCTTCTTCTTTCTTAAGTTTAGGCGCATAAGTAACGTTTTCTGTGCTTTGAACTATTCTCGGTAAAGCAGCAACATTATCTAGAACATTTAGTAATAAATGCGCTCCTATTGTTGCACATTTAGCTTGTAAAAGCGGCAAGGTTACACGAGTAGGTAACATAAAAGAATGCTGTAATATAATATCGCCTGTATCAAAACCTTCATCCATCTGTATTATACAAACTGCTGTAGTCTGATCGCCGGCTATAATAGTATGTTGTAGTGGGGCTGCCCCTCGATGCCTTGGTAAGCTTGAGGGATGGATATTAAGGCATCCATATTTCTTGGATTCAAGGATTACTTTGGGAATTAAAAAGCCATAAGCTACTACTATGATTACTTCAGCCTCAATTGAGGTAATTAACTCTACTACTTCCTTACTTCTTAAGGTGACAGGGTTGTAAACTGGAATATCATATTGTAATGCTATCTTATGCACAGGAGAGGCTGCCTCTTTTAATCCTCTTCCTTGGGATTTAGGCGGTTGAGTAAATACCGCAACCACTTTATGCTGGGGGGCCTCGATTAATTGTTGTAGGGTAGGTACCGCAAATTCTGGGGTACCCATAAAGATTACTTTCACACAATATTATTTTTAAGTTTTTTTAATTTACGTAAGGCTACATCTTTTTTTAGTACACTTAAATAATCAACTAATAACCTACCATCCAAATGCTCCATTTCATGCTGTATCACTCTAGCTAGCCAACCACTAGCATTTAATACTTGCCTATTATTATTATAATCTAAGTACTGGATACTGATCGACTCCGCTCTAGCCACCTCCACCAGTTGGCCTGGTAAAGAGAGACACCCTTCAGCAGCTACAACTAATTCTTTTGACTTAGCAATTATTTCTGGATCTGCAATAAATAATGGATAAAAGCCCAGTTCTCTGATCAGATCATCATTATCCTGTAAGTCAATTGTTAAGACACATTTATGGACACCAACTTGTACCGCAGCTAGCCCTACCCCTCGATCATGATACATAGTCTCTAGCATATCATCCATTAATTTTCTTATATTATCCGTTACTTCTCCTACTAAAATGGATTTGTGTTTCAACCTTGGATCGGGAGCAGTAACAATAGGTAATACAGCCATAACTTTCCTACATCATCAACTTGATTATAATAATAAACCTCTTTCGCAACCCTATTCCTGCTGGTAATTTACGCTCCGATTCGGGTGATTTATCCAATGACGACTATAGGCATAGAAAGAAGGGTTTTTGTAATCGTCTTTTTTA
The DNA here is from genome assembly GCF_964026555.1 of Candidatus Tisiphia endosymbiont of Beris chalybata. Taxonomy (NCBI): domain Bacteria; kingdom Pseudomonadati; phylum Pseudomonadota; class Alphaproteobacteria; order Rickettsiales; family Rickettsiaceae; genus Candidatus Tisiphia; species Candidatus Tisiphia endosymbiont of Beris chalybata. Next base: position 947,485 of record NZ_OZ032159.1, read on the forward strand.
TAAGTTAGTTCCTTACCATCTAAATCTACAATATTACCGCCATTTGCTCTAATTAGAGCATGTCCAGCAGCAATATCCCACTCCATAGTTGGGCCAAATTTAGGATAAATATCACATTCTCCTGCAGCTACTAAACATAACTTAATCGAGCTAGGAATACTTACTACTTCTGTAATAAGATGTTTCGCAAGAAAATTCTTGGTATCTATATTGGACGAATGAGAACTTAATACTGCGTTACAATAATTTTTCGGTAAAGTATCAAGTTTTTCTTCTATACCGTTTTGTTCAATCCTTAAAGAATTATTATGATCGGTATAATATAGTCTATGCATTGATGGTTGATAAATTAAGCCAATTGTAGGTGTGCCATTTTCTATCAGCCCAATGTTTATAGTATATATATCATCTCCTTTTATATAGCTTTTAGTGCCATCAATTGGGTCAATTAACCAAAAACTATTTTCAGTTAAGGTAATTATCTCTCGCTCCTCGCAAATTATTGCTATATCGGGAGTTAGCCTTACTAAATTTTTATATATAAACTCACTAACTTCTATATCCCCATTTGTTACCGGAGAGTTATCCTCCTTATAAGAAACCCTTAGCCCTAGTTCCCTTTTAAGCAAGGCAATTTCCCCAGCTTCAATAATTAAATTTTTTAAAGATTCAACTAATTTCTCCATTGATTATTATATACTCCTGTAGGCTACAAAGTTGAGGACATATTTTATTCTAGCACTTATTATTTCTGGTTCTGTAAAGGTTTTTAGGTAATGGTCGATTTCGTCGTTATTGTCGTTCTCGAATCCTCACATACATTTAGTACGCTGGGATTCTGTGAGCAAAATACCTATAAATCTACTCATTACATAGAAACCTTCACAGAACCTATTGGCTGGCAGTTAATCAGTATAAAAATCGAACTTATTTTGTATATTCACTGTAATTTGGCCTATTATACTCATTTCTTTGATTTCAGGTGGTATATGCTCTATTTCTGGATATGGAATACGCGTTTGAAATGATAGTTTCTCACTATCATATTTATTAGGCGCCGTGACTAAGTTACTCTGCTGTTTATATAGCTCTGCGATGTAAGCGGCCATTTCAGAATGTATAGTAGGGATATCTTGTTTATTGCTAAAACCTACCCCCACCACCTTAAGGTTATACCCTTTTATGTGATGCTCCTCTAATACGGCATTTACTGTGGTAGCTATACCTAATTCTTGCCGTTTAATATAAGGTTGATTACTTATCAATAAAATACCAAAATCTTTTTGCTCGCCAAATTCTCCCTTAAGAATTTTTTCAATAAAAAGCTTTGCAGCATCACGGGCAGTACTTATAGTGTTAGGTCGTTGATTATTTATAGATAAAGTATCTATTATAGTAGCTTTACTGTTAAGAAAATTATTGATTAAATCAATGCTCATTAAGCTTTCAGTCAGCTTTTTGCTTTGAGAATTTGCATAATTGGGATAAACCCTTCCAGGAAAAAGCCCTTTTGGACATTCTTGAAGCTGTTGATATTCAATAAATGGTTTATCTTGGTCCAGTTTAATATTATTGTTATCAGCTAATGAGCTTATATATTCCTTGCCTTCTTTAGTGCGGTCATTATTTTCGCCTATTGCTAACGCAATGTCTAAATTATTAATATCAAGCTTTTTATTATAAGCATTTAATAGCTGCTGGTATACTTTAGGATCAATCCCATCAAGATTAGCCCATAATGGCCTTTCTCCTGCTAGAACTATAGTGTCTCCTTTTATTTTCATCTGCTCGTATAATTTATTATAATAAAATATACGTGCTAATAAGCCTATTCGTGAGGCACCTGCAATCCATGCTTCGTCATATTCTTGGGCGTTAGGGAAGATTTCATCAATAAGGCCTAATTCTTTAGCCGCTTTAATATATTGTTCTTTATATTTATCCATCCAATCTTCTTGCGTCAGCTCATTACGTTCTTGCCCTGCTTTACGATTAAAAGCATTTTGTGCGACATATAACATCCAGGCTTTCACATCTTCTACTTCTATTTTAGTATTATCTTTAAATAAGTTTTTCCGTAATAATTTAAGATTTAATTGGCTTATATCCCCTTGTTGGGGAGTAGCATTCTTTAAGCTGTGCATAATAGAATGAAATATTTCTTCAGGATTATCTGTTTTATAAAACAATAATAAATCATTCCATAGTTTAGTTGGCTTAAAATAGCCCGCTAAATGGAAAATTTTTAATAAAGCTTCTTGCTGGCTTTTATTTAATGATAATTCTTGAGCTGCTAATTCAAATTTAGATGGTGTGACTGAATGTTTATACACCCCGAAGGTAAACCCTAGAGGGATTCCGATAAGAGAGATAGTTAAGAATGCTTTAGTAATAGGTCTAGTCATAAAATAGCATCTTTTAATTAATAATATTAAACTTCAAATTAATTGAGTTCATAAGCCCAAAGCTTTGGGATTCCTATACCTCACCCAAATATCCACTAATAATTTAGTAATGATTATTGCAGAGAACATAGAAGAAATTATCCCGATAGTTAAAGTAACTGCAAAACCTTTTATAGCTCCGCTACCAAATATGTACAACAGAAGAGCTGCTATTAAAGTAGTGATATTAGAATCCAGAATTGTTGAAAAAGCCGACTTAAAACCTATATTGATGGCAAATAAATTAGAAGTACCTTTAACTACTTCTTCTCTTATTCGTTCGTATATAAGTACATTAGCATCCACTGCCATACCAATTGTTAATATTATACCTGCAATACCTGGTAAAGTTAAAGTGGCTTGAAAAAGGGATAATAACGCTACCATGTAAAGTAAAGCTAATATTAGGGCTATATTAGCAAAAACACCTAAAATCCCATATGACCATACCATAAATATTACTACACTAGCAAAACCAATTATTCCGGCTTTCATCCCTGCTGCTATAGAATCTACCCCAAGATTTGGCCCAATAGTTCTTTCCTCTATTATCTTTAATGAGGTAGGTAAGCATCCTGCTCGCAGTAGTAATGCTAATTCATTAGCTGATTCAACAGTGAAATTTCCTGAGATTATCCCGTTTCCTCCAAGAATTGGCTCATTAATTACGGGGGCGCTTAATAATTTATTATCAAGCACAATAGCTAGTCTTTTACCAGCGTTATTTTTAGTGATTTCTGCAAATAATTTACTACCTATATTGTGGAAAGAAAAAGCTACCACGGCTTGAGAATTTTGATTAAAAGAAGCGTAAGCATTAGTTAATTGATTGCCAGTAATAACAGCTTTTTTCTTGATCGCAAGATAATATTCTTCTTTATTATTCTCTCCCTTTACTAAAATTGTGCCTGTAGGAATGAAGGCCTTGCTTATTTGAGTTGGATTGACAGTTTCATCCACTAAATGAAATGTTAATTTTCCAGTTTTACCCAGAATATTCTTAAGGTGCTGCGGGTTTTCTTCACCTGGCACTTGTAATAATATGTGATTATCTCCTTGCCTTTGAATACTTGGTTCTTTAGTACCGGTAGGGTCAACTCTCATTCTTATTATCTCAATTGATTGGGCAATGACTTTATCACGTAATTCTTTCAGTTTTGAGTCAGGATAAGTAAGTTCTATATTACCATTATTCTCTTGGATGATAATTTCATAGTCTAGGCTATTAATGATTTTTATTACCGTGTTTAAGTTTTCTTGATCTCGTAATACAAATTGGATAGCCTGACCTTTTAGGGTAAGATTTTTGTACCCTATTTTTTCTTCTCGCAAACTTTTGCGCAGTTGATCACTCAAATTTTCCATTACTTCATTTAGAAAAATATCAAAATCTACATCTAATAATAGATGAGCTCCACCTTTTAAATCAAGACCCAAATTTACTTTATGGTTTGGTAATAATTTTGAGTTGATAGTAGTAAAGTTAGGTAAAGCGTAAATAAAAGCTATTATTGTAAACATAATAGAAAGAAATATTTTCCATTTATGAATGTTTTTCACCGTTTATTATCCTTTACTTTTTTATTTCTAATAACCTCTTGTTTATTATTACGGCTAGTAATATCTAGGATCGCAGATTTCAGAATTTTTACCTGAACATTTTCAGCTATTTCTAACTCTACGGTATCATTAGCGTCATTAACCTTATTCACTACCCCAAAGATCCCGCTATTGGTTATTACTTCTTCTCCCTTCTTTATAGTTGAAATTAAGGAGGCTTTTTCACGCTTTCGCTTTTCTTGTGGTCTGATTAAGAAAAAATAAAATACTATAAAAATTAATACCATAGGTACCATACTTGACAAGGCAGAATATGGGGAGGTTTCGGCTACTTGTGGTGTGGTTTGTTCTTCTTGTAGTGATATTATACCATTATCGGCATAAGCCCTGGCTAAAAACATATAACTCTCCTATATTGTACTTATATCTATTCTTTTGCTTGGAAGAATTGTTTTTTCGTATTGATTAACATCTATTTGTAGTATTAGGTCCTGTGAAGGAAATTTTACACTAGAATTTAGCTTTGCAGTATAAGTTGGTTATTACTCCATTTCAATAAATATTTTTTCTTAATAGACCTATATTTTTAAGGTGCTCACAAACCTTAGTAAATACTGGGCGAGGTAAAATTTCAACTGTAGAAATTTCAATATATTTATTATCTTGTAATTTGAGCAAAAACGAGGGAGAATAAAATCCTGGACCATCTACTTCCCTAGCAATACGAACAAAATTACCTATTATGTAACTATTACAATAATCGTATTTACAGATCATTCTTTTTGCTAACCTATTAATATAAGTATCATTTTTTGAAGTATAGGTAAGAGTAAGGGCAATGCTAAGCATTAACCTTTGACGATGACTGAAAGGAATATCTGAAGCTAAGATGAACTCAACAATAAAGTTAGATCGTAAGGTTTTATCAATATTTTTATTATGCCCTGCCAACATTATTACTAAAGTAATAATATCAATAGTAATGAAATCAGGCTTAATTAGGATAGGTTTAATAATATCGATGTAATCTTGAACTTTACAGCCATTTTCATCAAAATTTACCAAAGTTTTAATTCTTTCATAAATAATATTTTTTTGTTGTTCTTCAAGAGGAAGGTGATAAAATCTAACTCCTTCTTTTAGCCCATAATTTGAAATTATTATTTTTTTAGGAAAAAAAATATTTAACATAGCTTTAGCAACTATAACCGCATTAGGGTGTATTCTTGGCTCGTAGTAAAGTTTATCCTTATTACCATTAGTAGATAAGTTATCTAGATATAATTTAAAATCCTCGTAATTTATCTCCAGATTATGCAAGCTTTTAAGAGGATAACGTATGAACTTCATATACGAGCGTCCAATTAATCTTAACGCTCCTCCTATCAAATACAAATTAGGAAAGTACAACCCCTCAAATTCTTTTTTTATAATTTGGCTAATTAAATTAATATCATTTAAATGATTTTGAGTAATTAAGCTGGTGCCAAGAGGAAGTGATTTAAGAATACCTATTTTTCTGTCTTGGATGATTGCCAGCTCTAAGCTGCCCCCACCAAGGTCAGCAGCTAGGCCATTAGCTTCACTCACACCTGAAATTAATCCTAACGCCGTAAGATAAGCTTCTTGGTTACCCGAGATAATCTCAATATCAATATTAAATTTTCTTTTAATAATTTTTTGGAATTCCTCCGCTTTGGGATGGTCTCTTAAAACTGCAGTAGCAACGCACTTGATATCGGTTACCGCTAATCTATTAAAAATATGGGTTAAGTATTGTAGTACAAGATATGATTGATGTTTTATGTCTAAGTTGCTAAGATTAAGCAAATTAATGATATCGCTTTTAAATTTATCATTAAAAATTTCTGGCGCTCCAAGCTCATCGCATTCATAAACTACAGCTCTTATAGCATTGTAACCAATATCAATAGTGGCGGAGCGCATAAAATTTTGTTTTATACTCGAATGATCCCTCGAATATACCCCTTAGAGGTTACTTATTAGACTTCCTGCATAAATCAATCAAATCCTTAAGAGCCGTGATTTACTAAAATTATTATTATTCATTGTTAACATCAGAATCCTGTTGTTTTTCTTTGATATTATTATTTGGGTCATACGGTTTTTGAGTAGGTACAAAGGTAGGAGGCAATAACCTATGAGTAAAAAATCTATCTTCATAATATTTAATTTTCAAAGATTTAATAGGAGGGAAAGATTCAATTAACACAATCTGTTCCTCTCGTGGTAATTGTATCACTTCTTGGGGAAGAAGCAAAGCTCTTTGAACTTGAGATATATTCTGGGTTCTAGTTGAAATATTAAGATCAAAAAATATTGGTTTACTGTAAGATCGCTGTTCAACCGTTTTGTTACCTACTAATTGAGATATTAAATTAGCTGTTTCATAGTTATTAGCGGCAAAGGTAATACGATAGGTAGAATTTGACAAAAAAGAGTTCATACCCGCTTCCTCATAAGTACCTTTTAGCTGCTGAGTATCTTGAATAATTAAGAATAATCGTACTCTATATCCGCGGAAAAACGCAATACCTGCTTTAAATGTGTCCATTTTCCCTAATGTAGGAAATTCATCCAATACGAACATAACCCCATAAGGTTCTTCTTTTAAATTCGGCATTTTACGGCTTAAAAATTCTGTAGCTTGTTGGTAAAATACTTGCATTAATTTTTGCAAACGCTGAATATTATCCGGGGTTAAGCCAACATATACTGTGGTTTTCTTTTTCTTAAATTCAAGAATATTAAAATCAGAAGTAGCAGTAGCTGCGTCAATTAACGGATTGGCCCATAATTCTAGCGAAGAGTTCAGGGTCGAGATAACGCCTGAGCGTTCTTTATCTGCTTTTTGTAAGAACGCTGCTATATTCATATAGGCAACTGGATGTATTAATTTTCCTAAAGTATCTAATACTACTGCTAGATTATACACCACGTCATCACTACGCATTGTTCTTACTACTTCCCCAAATGATTTAATTTTTGTTGGATCAGCAATTAAATATAATACTACTCCTAAAAATAAACTCCTCGCTTCATTGTTCCAAAAATCTTTTTCTGGCATAATTAGATTTGAAATTTTTTGAACATCATCAACCATTTGCCCTGGTTTATTGCTAACCCAATCTATAGGATTATAGCAATGGGTTATCCCATCAGGATTTGAAGGTTCCCATACATATACTCTTTGTCCTTGCTTGGCGCGCCAACCGCTCGTTAATCCATGGTTTTCTAGTTTAATATCATGTACTATAACTGAATGTTGCCAGAATAATAAATTGGGAATTACAAAACCTACCCCTTTCCCTGAACCAGTTGGAGCAAATAGTAACGCATGTTGAAATCCATCAGCAACAAAATATCCCCCACTATCCTTACCAAGTAACATCCCATGTTTAGCTCTTAACCCAGCTCTTTCTACATCTTCTATACTGGCCCAGTGCGCATTACCATAGACCTTTTCTGGTTGTATAAAAAATTCTAATGATTTGATTCTTTTAAAATTTTTACAATAAAATATCACTATTACAAGCGGGGGAAGGAAAAAGCACAGTAGTAATTTAATCTTTAAATAATCATAAGCAGAAAAAGGAAGCTGGAACCACACATTTACTAACCATTTTGCCCATTTATAAGCTATATTTATTGCATTTAGGTCAATGTTTATAGCATAAAGGGTATTAGTAACGAAAGCTACTAACGCTCCACAAAGCCAGATAGTACTGAATATTACTAAAGGGTGGATTATAGAATGACCAAAGATATTACGGGTAATTTTTAGTATTTTATTCCAATCCATCTAATTTTCCTTATTTTTACTATAATATATTTCTGAAATATATCTTTTCCCACCACTTCCACGTTTTAATTGAATTACAATATCTACAACCGCTAATATATATTTTTTTATCTCTTCTGGGGGCATTCCAAGGCTAGCTTGCATGACCATAAGCTTAAGTTGCTCTAAAGCCATGGCAGGGGTATCAGCATGTAAAGTTGATATAGAACCAGGATGACCTGTATTAATTGCTCGTAAAAAACTAAAAGCTTCAGCCCCTCTAAGTTCTCCTACAATAATCCTATCTGGCCTTAGCCGCAAACAGGCTTCAATTAAGTCTTGAGTAGTAACTTTTGCCCGCCCCTGACCACCTTTAGATACGAGTAAATGCAATTTATTAGGATGATTTGTTAATATAACTTCCCGTGCATCTTCAACGGTAATTAACCTTTCACTTCGGGGTATTTCGCCCAGCGCAGCATTGGTAAAGGTCGTTTTACCGGTAGAAGTACCCCCACTAATGATAATGTTTTTTTTAGTTAATACTGCATATCTGATAAACTCTTTTATATTTTTTTCTTTTAAGTAGCTATTTAAAGTGATTGCATTTTCATCATTTATCTCTCCAATAGCAGTAGAATCAAAGGCCCCAAGCTTAGCATATTCTTCTAAAGTGAGATTCATTGTACTACCTTTTCTAATAGAATAACCTACTGAACCCGGTTCACAGGCAGGAGGAAATATTATTTGAATACGGTAGCCATTAGGAAGAGAAGCAGAAAGTAAAGGTTTCTCTTCCGAAATTATTTGATCAGTTGACTGTGCAACAAGTCTACCAAGAGATAATAGATGGTCAAAATCAAGTTCAGGCACAGATTTAGAAAATATATCTCCTTTCTTTTCAACCCATACTTCCCCAGGTTTATTAACCATGATTTCATTAATTCCTTCTTCTGCAAATAATTCTTTAAATGGCAATAAAAATGTCTCTAGGGCCGCAAAATAAGAAGTCATCTGATTAATCGTGATTTTTTTAGTAATTTTTGAGGAAAATTATAATCTTTATTCACGTAGATTTTTATTATGGTTCCCTGTTCGATAGTAGTCGAAGGTTTAAAATCTTGTTGCCCAATTATGTCTTTCATAGTATTAGTGATATCAGTAAAGGCTTGCTTAGAAGCAGTTTGCGCTTGGGTCGGGGTGCTAGTAACTGCGGTAGCAGTTAATAAAGTATTAGCTGCATTCGTTGCAGCAGTTATTAAAGCAGTAAGCCTTTGGCCAGAGGCAGTTCCTGTAGGATTTCTAGCAATAGCACAAGCTTGCATTATTGAGGTATAAGCCACAGAAGTCTTGTCGGTGATAGCGTTCATAACTTGAATACAGATCATATTAATTTTATTATCTTCATCACCTATGCCGCTATTAGCTTGCAATATGCTTTGTATATTATTAGCAGCAGCAATGTTTGTAGCTGCAGCTTGGGAATTAACAGGGGGAGCTACTACTTTGTCTAAAGCATTTGCTATACCAATATTAAAGGCAGATAGTAAGATAGCATTTGTCAGTCTTTCTTTAATTTTATTATCTACACGTCCCTGTTCCCCTTTTCTTCCTAAATTATCTACAGCTAAGGCATCTAGGTTAATGCTATAGCCATGGGATAAGTCAATACGATTCCATATTATCGCTATTCTACCATAAGCTCCACTATCGCCTAGGGCATATTGGCCAAAGATTTTGGAACCTTTGGGGATCAAAATATTTTTGTCTTGCTCAGAAAATACATCTCTACTAATTATTGCCCTTACTTCGCCACCAAAATTACTGTTGATTGCTGTTTCCAGCACTGCCTCAATTATTTTGCCACGAGCAAGCAATAACGACATATTTCCTCGTGTTTGAAAAGCTGCTTCTGCAGCAATTTGTTCGGCCGTTTTAGTAGGCACCTCCCCTTTGATCAACATTACTGGAGCTTTCCTTTTTATCTCTGTACGGTTTTTTTCTTCTTCACCTCGCACTAATTTTCCACTATTAGGCACAGGGATAGAGGAAAGCGGGATAGGGACTTCCCCCTGTTCTTTAGCAGGAGTAATAGGGAAAGGTTCAGTTTTAATTAATGGAGGGGGAGGAGGGAGCTCTATAGGCATCTCTAATTTAGGGGCGGCAGGTAATTTAGGAACTTCTCGCAGATTACTAGCAGAATCCTCTGCTGGTTTAGTCACATCCGTAGGAACAGGAGCAGGGGTAGAGCTGGAAATATGATCATTAAAAAAGAATTTAAAAAATATTACTAGACATCCAATGAAAATAAATACGAGAATTACTAAGCTTTGTTTAGGATTAGTCGCTACTTTGGATAATTCATTCTGAACTTCAGGAATTTCTTCATCCTCTAGCTGCTGGGAAGGAGCTTGAGGGCCCAACTTATTTTGTTCTGCCATAAATTATTGTTGTCAATTTAATAAAAAATATTTTACTTTTTTAAAATTTCATATTTCACTAAACCTGCTTCGAAGCTCGTATCGAACTGGAAATTTGAAAGAGAACCTCTCCCCAAGGCGCAGCGTACTCAGGCATGGGTGAACGCCTCCTAGATTCATCAGGCACAGTAAAGATTAGGCCTCTTGCGCAGCTCGCATCGCACAGGGAATTTGAAGAAGACCCTTCGCTCCAAACCCCAGCGTACGGTAGTAGTACGTAAGGATTTGATCCTAGATTCATTGTCCCAATTACGGTAGAAGTAGAGTTGCGAAAGAGGCCTAATCTTTTTATTCGTGCTCTGAAGCACTAAATCTTTGGTAAGAATTAGATTTCTTTTTGGGGTAGTAAAATCTCACTACATATACTAAATCTTTTTCTTGCCCTTCTTCTAACTCTTTTGAGACAATATCAAACTGGTAGGTTCTTTTATTAGTCATTATAGTCATGTTAGTTCTAATATTTTTCTCTAGCGGCTTAATAAATAATCTATTTCCTAAAGGAGTCATTTTCCAAGCATACGCTTCTCCTAAAATAATATTTTCAACTTCTTCGTTTTTGGCAAATTCTATACTTGATTGAAATCCATAATGCAATACTAACAAATACACTTCATTAGGGTTATGTATATAGGTCTTTATCCTATTATCAGTAGTAATAGAGAGGTCATCAGCATAGTTATTAAATGCATAAATGGTATTGATCTTAGTTATAAATAGACTTAATAAAATTATATTAAGAAAAAAAGATTTAACTGTTATCATCATCTACTCTATAGCCATTAATTTGAAATCCTACAGGATTAATATCCCGCTCTTTATCTGTTAATACCATGGGAATATACGCAAAGCTTACTACCGATATTTTATTAAACACATTTTTAGAACCCACGGTTTCATTAACAGAAAATCTGACTATATATTTATTTTCCTCTAATTTTGACCACGATTTAATTTTTAAATATGTCGTATTACCTTGAGTGCTATACTTAGCTACTGGATCTACATCTTTATCCTTTATGTAACCTAGATAATTATAATATATTGCAGTTGATGAAAGTAATCTAATAGTATTTCGTGCTTCCACATCAAAAGTAAGAGGATCATATGTTTCTCTGGCACTTATATATTTTTTAATAAAATATTTAGCCAGGCTTTCATTACCTTCTAACATGCTAGAGGATATAGGGTTTACAATTACCGCCCTGCCTGTATCATTGTCAACCTGAATGACAAAAGGACTAAATTCTCTAGAATTTACTATAAACACTACCGCCCCTATAGATATAATTATAAGAATTATTAATAATACAGATAATACCAATAAAATATTGCGTTGAACGATTAATTTGTCCGACCTTTCTTCATACCAATTTTTAGTAGCTCTCACCAGATTGCTATCTTGTTTAACTTCGTGCCCTGGCTGTAATTGAGCAGACGATTTTATTGTTTTAAGAATAGTACTTAACTTAAACATTTTATACTTAAATAATATATTTTTAGTGTTGAACAATATTATGGAACAATTTATAAAAAAAGGTAAATAAAAAAAATGTTTTTATATCACTTTTTTTAACATGGGCAGCGCAGGTCTTTAGAGCACAACGACGCCAATTCTTGAAGTTCCGGATACTCTATCTTACACAACAACAGCGTATATACTGTTCGTACTTCAAGAATTGGATTTTATTTTAAATGGCGAGCGCGCGCAGCGTACATGCTAGTACGTGAGCACGTGAGTCCATGATAAAATAAAAAAACAATTTTTGAAAGACGAGTAGTATACCGTATCTCCGCCAATTCCAGTAATACCATTTCCCCAAACTAATCATCACGGCTTCGTACTTCCTGATATCCGCTCCTTGCGTACTAATGTACGCTCCGGTGCAGGGCACCCATACTCCTAATACTAATTTAGTTTTGGGCAATGGTATTACTTACTGCTCCCTCCAAAAGAGTAAATCAATTTACCAATTATGGCTTCAATACTAACAGAGGATTGGGTATATTTTATTTGCTCGTTAGAAGCTAAAGTTTCATCAGACAATCCAGGAGTTACTGCGATATATTTACCTCCTAACAACCCACTTGTTACTATCGCTAAGCTAGTATCTTTAGGTAATTTTATTTCATTTTTGATATTAATAGTTAATAAAGCAAAAAAGCTTATCTTATCTAGGGTAATATTAGTTACAGAGCCGATTTTTACGCCCGCTAACATTACATCACTACCAGTAATGATTCCTTCAGCGTTTTGAAAAGAAGCAGTAAGGTTATACCCTTTTTCTGCTTTCGAGAAGCTTCCTATTCTATAAGCAAAGCTAAAAAACATTAACGCTATAATTATTACTGTAAATCCAACTACAGTTTCTATGAAGTGTTGTTTCATTGTTTTATTTACCTAACGGTTTCCATTTATTGTATTTACCTTTAACTTCATGCTTTTCTGTTAAAACATTTGCTAATTTTGTACCAGAGATATTAGGGGTGTACTCAAGTTGCCATGAGAACGGGTTATTATTATTTGGTAGCTCATCAATCATATAATGCAGCCAGCCATGCCAAAGCGGCGGTACTTTTGTCGCTTCTACTTTTCCGTTATAAATTACTTGCCTTTTAAAGCGTCCTAAATAATCCTGTTTTCTGCTTACATAATATTTATTACCAAATTTATCTTTTCCTACTTCTTTAGAAAAAATATAGATAAATAAATTATTTATAAATGACATTTGAGTATTTTTATAGCAGTTTCTTTTCCCTTCACAGCTAATTTATCCGCTGTTTCATTTCCTTTATTATTAGCATGTCCTTTCACCCAATTCCAAATAATATTATGTTTATTTACTTCAGTATATAGTTCTTGCCATAAATCAGCATTTTTAATAGGATGTTTATTGTCTTTATACCACTTGTTTTTTATCCATTTATTAATCCATTTTGTGATGCCAAGTTGTAAATATTGACTATCCGTATACAGCTCAACATGGCATGATTTTTTTAGTGCTTGTAGAGCTTTAATAGCTGCGGTCATTTCCATACGATTATTAGTAGTATTAATTTCATAGCCAAATATTTCTTTATAAATTTTATCAAATTGCAATAAAGCCCCCCACCCTCCTGGCCCTGGATTACCTGAACAGGCTCCGTCTGTATATATTATAACCTGGGGTAAAGCCCTTTGATTAGAGCTATTTGTTAAAATATTATGAGCTTGTAAATTCATTAACTACTAACCAATTATTAATTAAACTGGTTTAGTAGGTTTACGAAACTTATCTAAAATTATTATGTTATCGGTGGTACTAAAATTATTTTCGTGGCTAGAAGCCGTAACGATATTTGTTTTTTTCCCAGTATAATTTAAAGCGGTAGATTTAATAATTTCCGGGACAAATTTTAGGTTATACCCACTATTAGGATCAGCAAAATTGGTAATAGCGTCAAAAGGTATATAGATATTTTCTTTAATATTATCAAAACTAACAGTTAGAGAAATTCCACTAGACATTACAGTTAAATCTTCAAATTGATATTGAATTACTATAGTTATTTCTTTAGGATAACATTTTTTTACTTTAGAGGATAAGACTACGGCCGGGTGATCGGTCCTATAAGAAATATATAAGACTTGGTTTTGTTGCAGCTTATTACTACAAATCCTTGATAAAACTTTTTTGGCAAATTCTAACATGCATTCATTAAGAAATTTCCAATATGAGATACTCATCTTATAAACTTAATATAAAATATAGTGAGGTTAGTGAAGGAGGTAATCTATATATACTGCATAGGAGTGTACTCACAGTTAATACATCCTGGAGACTTGCTAACAAAAATACCTAATAAAAATAACAGGGACTTTTCTGTTGCCCGGTAAGTCCCCAACCGCGCAGAATTATGCAGCAGCGAGTGCTACATTACCTGCGAAACGATCATTATTGTTTGCGTTTCTTTTTTGCAACCCATATGACTATGAAAGTCCGGCGGAATTATACCGAGTAAAGATAATCTTTTTATTAAGCACGTCGATCCTATTTCGCTCCCGCAACTTATGATACTTAAAAAATTCATTTTTAAAACTAAATGATTTAAGGAATTTATCATTCCGTACCGTACATGATGGTGGAAGCGCCGGGTACCGCCCCCGGGTCCGCAACCTCTATTCTAAATTACGTTTATTACTATAGTTGCATAGCAACAAGGTTAATGGTATCTCAATTGCACAAAAATGTAAAGGGCTATTTTAAGCAGGGCTGCCTCATATAAAAAATTATATAAGTAATATTGAATAAAAATTATTATAGTAGTGGTTACAAATAAGTGAGTGGTAACCATGAGAGAAGAAGAATTACGAGAAAGTTTTGAAGACTTTATTAATGGAATAAATGATCATAGAGTTGATAGGAATAAGCTTCATAGTGTGGAGGAGATTTTATTTTTGACTTTAACTGCAATTATTTGTGGAGCAGAAGGTTGGCGAGATATTGAACGATTTGGCAGGTTAAAATTAGAATTTTTACGTACGGTGTTTCCATATGCTAATGGAATTCCTTCTGACGATACGTTACGACGTTTTTTTCGAGTACTTGATCCTAAAACATTCAGCACATGCTTTACCGTTTGGGCAAGTAGCTTAAAACTTCCAAGTAGCACACATATAGCTATAGATGGGAAAGTGTCTCGTCATACATTCGATGGTGATAAGAATCCATTACATATGGTATCAGCTTTTGCTAGTGAATGTCGAACAGTGTTAGCACAAGAGAAAGTATCTGATAAAAGTAATGAAATTACAGCAATACCTAAATTACTTGGTATTCTAGACATAAAAGGAGCTATTGTTACCATTGATGCTATGGGCTGTCAAAGAGAGATTGCCCAAGCAATTATCGATAAAGAAGCAGATTACATATTATCATTAAAAGGTAATCAAGGAAATTTACACCAAGATATTAAGTTAGTATTTGCAGATAAAGAGTTGCTGAATGAATTGTCAGTTGATATCAATCAAACAACTGACGGAAGTGAGCATGGACGTATTGAAGAACGGATTTATCGAGCTGTTACTATGCCACAAGAATTACAGGAGCAACATAATTGGCCGGAGCTTAAGACAATTATAGAGGTTATAAGTAAACGAGAAATAAAAGGAGTTTTATCTGAAGAAACAAGATATTACATTAGCTCTTTAGAGCAAGAAGCAGTAAAAATCGGTATGGCAATCCGATCTCATTGGGCTATTGAGAATAGTGTGCACTGGATTTTGGATGTTAGTTTTAGAGATGATGATTCACGTATTAGAAAAGGTAATGCTCCTCAAAATATAGCTATTATTAAACACATGGCATTGAATGTATTACAGAAGGCTAAGCAAAAAAGGGATTCTATCAAGCAGCTTAGAAAAGCAGCTGGTTGGGATAATAATCAACTACTCACTATCTTACAGTATATTTAAGTGCGGCAGCCCTGCAGTTTATTACTGAATCTGTTGACTCGCTGGTAACTAATTTTCGTTCCTCTCAGCTTTGGTCAGATAGTCTTCAAAGCCAGTTTATGACTGCGCAAAGTAAAATGGGGTCATTAACTAATAGATCGAGTGAACTTAATTCTCAAGAACAAAGACAATCCGAGAGTCTGACCTTAAAATGGGCCCAAAGTGATTCAATGATTAAAGGTTTTTCATTTAGTGAAAATCAAGCGATCAAAGAATCTATTTTACAAGGGCAATCTCTTAACGAAAATTACGGTAGTAGTGAAAGAAAAGAAACCTCTACTAGTACTAATGCAAGTTTAGGGTTAAATTTAGGAGTTGTTAATGCAGGTGGAGGAGTAGGTGCTAATAATAGTAAAACTGAAGCCTATGATACATCAGCAAGCAAACAAAAAGCCTATAATGATGCTTTAGAAAAAGTAAAATCAGCTCAAAGAGATAATCGGATTAGTACTAGCAATGATGAAGTTAGATCATTAGGCCAAGATTTAATTAGTACCTGGAATGAACAACAATCAGTTAGTAGAGAAATAGCTAAAACAACGCAAACAATGCAACAATTATCCAACCAAAGAAACTATGTTGAGAGTAACTCCGCTACTATTGACCGCAACATGAATGAACCAGTTTTACAAGCAATTATTGCTCGAAATATCCCAGGAGTAACCAGCAAGGAACAAGCAGCTAGATGGGCAAGCCACCACAGTCATGAAGCTATGAACATAGCACAAGAAGTAGTTGGTATAAATAAACCATTACCCCAAAGTAATTGGAACGATAGTCACCCTCAAGTTAAAGATCTACAGTCAATTGATTCTATCATTAACAATACACCAATGACAACACAAGAGGACCTGAAAACCAACTATCTAGAATCAAATAATAGATTACAAGAGCAAGCTACTGTGACAGATAGCACAGGTGCATCAAAAGCATTAGCCGAATCAGTAAAATCTGATTTAAATAAAGGCAAAAAATTGTATAGTCAAAATGTAGATGAAATACTTGACAATCAATTGTCCAGCTCAGAAAGAGAGAAAGCAGTAGATCTTGAAATTACGACTGTTGATATCAAGGATGATAGTAACAAATTAAAAGAGCAATTTGATCAAACCAGCAATTCAACAATTGTTAGAACTGCGGGACGAGTAGTGGATAATATGAGGTTAAATACAGATGCTATCAAAAAGCAAAATATTACTTTGCCTTTAAGCAATAACAAGGATAATAAAAATTAATATTTTAAAAATAAAAAGTAATTTATGAGTATGATAAAAAAGTTAGTTGTAACTATCCTGTCATTGCTATTATTTAATATAACAATTGTAACCGCCAAAGAATCTTTAAACCAAGAGGTTACTAACAAACATAGACTGCAACAAAATATCCAAGATCAGGATTTAACTAACGATTCTGATCTCACTGCTGCAAAATCCTATTATGATAAAGGAATAGCTTTTAAAAGATTTAAAAAATATCAAGATGCCATAGAAAATTTTGACCTAGCCATTAAACATAAACATGATTATGCAGAAAGCTACTTGGAAAGAGGATGTTGTTTATTACACTTAGAAAAATATCAAAAAGCTATAGAGAATTTTGATCTCGCTATTAAATATCAACCTAATTATGTGGAAAGCTATTTAGAAAAAGGACATGCTTTATCAGAATTAGGAAAACAACATGCAGCTATAGAAAATTATAACATAGCTATAAAATACCAACCTGATTATTCAAATGCCTATCACAACAAGGGAGTAGCTTTTGAAAGGTTAGGGCAATATCAAGAAGCTATAGAAAATTATAATTTAGCAATTAAATACCAACCTAATGATGCACCGACATATTATAACAAGGGTATATCTTTAATAAAGTTAGGAAGATACCAAGAAGCTATAGAAAATTTTGACCTGGCTATACAATACAAACCTGAACTTACTGAAAGTTATCAAGAAAAAGGTCAAGTATTACAAAAACTTGGAAAATCTAAGGACGCTACAGAATTATTTAATAAAGCTAAATCGTTGTCAAAGTAAATTTTTTATCTACTAATAGATTAACCGCGCGTGTAGCCTTAAGAAAATGGCTAAAATCGCTATAATAACGCCATGTTCGACTTTTTTTTAAGATTGACAAAAGAATAGGATAGCCTAATAAGGTCATAGTTCAATTATCGAGAAAGAAGCTATGACCCTAGAAACGTTAATTCTGGATAAGAGAGTTATGAATATATAGATTAAAGTCAAGTTTTGTGGAAGGTTTAGTTTTTTTTAGAGAATAAGCAACTAGGGTAGAAAGAATATG
This sequence comes from Candidatus Tisiphia endosymbiont of Beris chalybata, assembly GCF_964026555.1. Lineage (NCBI taxonomy): Bacteria > Pseudomonadati > Pseudomonadota > Alphaproteobacteria > Rickettsiales > Rickettsiaceae > Candidatus Tisiphia > Candidatus Tisiphia endosymbiont of Beris chalybata. The sequence goes on from NZ_OZ032159.1 coordinate 965,563, forward strand.
AACAAAAGCATTAATAGGAGATCTATGTCTTGTATGTTCAAGATTCATTTTATTTTTTAAAAAATCAAAAACTGTTTCAATTAAGTTTCGTTTTCGAAGCAAGATTTTTTCCTTTAAATCCATTAATTTATTCGCCATATTTTTCTTAATTCCATGAATCATTTTTAAGCCTCTTTCATATAAATTTAAAAACAAATTTTGCTTGATATATCCCTTGTCAGCGGCCATAATGCCAGTTAATCCTTTAGTTAATTGCGCTACCGGAACTCTATCATCTACATTACCATTAGTCACTTTTAATGCCATAATTTCTCCTTGGTTATTAATTATTAAATGTAATTTAAAGCCATAAAAATATCCCATAGAGGATTTACTATGTTTGGCTAATCCTTTAAAAACTTTATTACTATAGCGTCGTTTATTGTGACAAGCTTTAATTGTTGTAGAGTCAATAAAATAAATACCTGTTTCTTGCCCAAATAATAAATGAATCAACATATTTAAGGGCATGAATAATCGCGGCATTAAAGCAACAAATCTGTTATAGCTTAGGGCGCTAGGGAAGTCGTTCTTATGTAAATATTCGACGTAAGTTTTATAGAAAAATTTAAAGTTCTTAGCATGCGATGTATGAAACATAATTATTATTGTTAACATTTCGCTTAAACTCATATTACAAGCGCGATCTCTCTGCTTATTGGATGGTAATAATTTGCTCTTTTCATATTCAAGATAAATTTTACAAAAATCATCTATAAAACTATATAATTCTGTGATATCTTTCTTCATGCCTACAGTTTGTTTTTTTGTTCAAAAACTTCAATACTGTAGGTTGCCTCCCTTGGCAATCCTTATTATACGCCATGTTCGACTTTTTTTTAAGATTGACAAAAGAATAGGATAGACTAATAAGGTCATAGTTCAATTATCGAGAAAGAAGCTATGACCCTAGAAGAGTTTATCATTACTGTGTATTGTTTCATAGAAGAAAAAATGACTATAATAACCAAAAATATCAAAGTAAGGAAAGCAGGATTTCCACCTTGCTTAAGTGACGTGGAAGCATTAACAATGGAAGTGGTGGGAGAATTTATCGGTTTGCACCAAGACAAGCAGATATGGGAATATTTTAAACGTCATTTTCAAGAATGGTTTCCCAATCTAAAGAGTAGACCGTCTTATGTGAAGCAATGTAGCGGTCTTTTATCTATTAAGAACATGCTGCTTGCCGACTTGTTTAAGAGTGCAAGCAAATCAGATCTGCATATGATAGATGGGGTACCGATTCCTGTAATAAATTTGGCCCGAGCAACGAGAGGGCGATGTTTTAAGGAATACGCTGACTATGGGTACTGCGCTTCGAAAGATAGCTATTATTACGGTTTTCTAGGACACGTATTAATTAATGAAGAAGGTCGAATAGCTGGATTCATGATAACTCCTGCTAATGGGTCTGAACGTGAAGCTCTGCAAGTAATGTCTCCTAATATTAGTGGCATGGTACTGGGCGATAAAGGCTATCTTGGTCAGGATTTAAAAGATGAGTTGGCCACCAAAAACATTGATTTACAAACACCTTTAAAAAAGAATATGAAGGATAATAGATCCAAGAATTTCCTTAAATGGATTACTGCTACTCGTCGTTTAATTGAAACTGTTATTGGTCAGCTTACAGAACGTTTTGCTATTAATGCTATCAGAGTTAAGAGTTACTGGCATCTACAATCTCGCATCGCTAGAAAATTACTTGCTCATACTATTGCTACATTTTTGACAAAGTCTTTAAAACTTGTGCCAACACAACTCGAAAAATTAGTTACCTGCTAAAAAAAAGTCGAACATGGCGTTAAGATAGTGAGTAGTTGATTATTATCCCAACCAGCTGCTTTTCTAAGCTGCTTGATAGAATCCCTTTTTTGCTTAGCCTTCTGTAATACATTCAATGCCATGTGTTTAATAATAGCTATATTTTGAGGAGCATTACCTTTTCTAATACGTGAATCATCATCTCTAAAACTAACATCCAAAATCCAGTGCACACTATTCTCAATAGCCCAATGAGATCGGATTGCCATACCGATTTTTACTGCTTCTTGCTCTAAAGAGCTAATGTAATATCTTGTTTCTTCAGATAAAACTCCTTTTATTTCTCGTTTACTTATAACCTCTATAATTGTCTTAAGCTCCGGCCAATTATGTTGCTCCTGTAATTCTTGTGGCATAGTAACAGCTCGATAAATCCGTTCTTCAATACGTCCATGCTCACTTCCGTCAGTTGTTTGATTGATATCAACTGACAATTCATTCAGCAACTCTTTATCTGCAAATACTAACTTAATATCTTGGTGTAAATTTCCTTGATTACCTTTTAATGATAATATGTAATCTGCTTCTTTATCGATAATTGCTTGGGCAATCTCTCTTTGACAGCCCATAGCATCAATGGTAACAATAGCTCCTTTTATGTCTAGAATACCAAGTAATTTAGGTATTGCTGTAATTTCATTACTTTTATCAGATACTTTCTCTTGTGCTAACACTGTTCGACATTCACTAGCAAAAGCTGATACCATATGTAATGGATTCTTATCACCATCGAATGTATGACGAGACACTTTCCCATCTATAGCTATATGTGTGCTACTTGGAAGTTTTAAGCTACTTGCCCAAACGGTAAAGCATGTGCTGAATGTTTTAGGATCAAGTACTCGAAAAAAACGTCGTAACGTATCGTCAGAAGGAATTCCATTAGCATATGGAAACACCGTACGTAAAAATTCTAATTTTAACCTGCCAAATCGTTCAATATCTCGCCAACCTTCTGCTCCACAAATAATTGCAGTTAAAGTCAAAAATAAAATCTCCTCCACACTATGAAGCTTATTCCTATCAACTCTATGATCATTTATTCCATTAATAAAGTCTTCAAAACTTTCTCGTAATTCTTCTTCTCTCATGGTTACCACTCACTTATTTGTAACCACTACTATAATAATTTTTATTCAATATTACTTATATAATTTTTTATATGAGGCAGCCCTGCTATTTTAAGAAGGTAAATCCAAGCCAGATCTACTATAGTCACTTAGGTTGAATTAGATACTAGGCGCGAGGAGTGAAGCCTAGGAGATACTAGGTAAGCGACGAGCAACAACGTAGCTAGTTTAACCTAAGTGACTATATACTGTTCGTAAATAGACCTCTTGCATAACCTAATCTAATTGGTAATTTTGTCGTCAAAACTCCTCTCTGTTCCTCACGTACGTCTATGTACGCTGCGGTACTCGACTTCGTTTCTCCTAAAAATTCTTCAATTATCTTTAGGTTATGCAAGAGGTCTAATGAAGGAGTGTTAGATAAAGGCATTTAAAAAAAATCAAATTTTCAAGCAACAGAGAAAATAAACTTGCTTGCATAGTTATAATTTCTGCAAAGCCTATTGTTTAGCCTAATAAGAAATGCAATAATAAGGTTTTAATTTAAAGAGCGCTAAATTTTATGAAAATAATACAGTTAATTATATTGATTATATTGCCTTTCTGGATAATCAGCTGTAGTAGTAGAGAGGAAAATCAAGAAATAGTAGTTGCGACTGCCGCAGATAATCCTCCTTATGAGTTTATTCACGATGGGCAGATAATAGGACTAGACATTGATATTATTAATGCCATAGCGGAAAAATTAGAGAAAAAAATTGTTATTAAAAATTTTGATTTTAATGGTTTATTAGCAGCTCTAGCTAGTAAAAATAGTGATATGATTATAGCTGGATTAACCGTAACTGAGGAGCGCAAGCAACATGTTAGCTTTTCCATTCCTTACACCGAAACCAACGTATCGGTATTATATAGGCTAGCAGACCAGATAAAATCTATTAAAGATTTAGAAAATAAAGTAATAGGTGTACAGTTAGGCACCACTTGGGAAATAATCAGTAAGAATTTCGCTAAACAATTTAATATTAAGATAAATAGTTTATCAAATAATTTAATGTTAGTGGAAGAACTCAAGACGAAAGCTATAGATGCTGTATTACTAGAAGAATTACAAGCTAAACAGTTTATAGAAAATAATCATGAGCTTGCTAGCTTTAGCTTAACTGAGTTTTCCTCTAGCCTAGCTATTGCGATGGAAAAAGATTCAAAACTTATAATGCAAGTTAATAAAGCTATTAGGGAACTAGAGCAAGAGGGGATAATTAGTAAAATAAGGGAAAAATGGCTTCGACAGTAAATATTGAGCAATTTAAAAGAGCTTTAGGGAATTTTCCTAGCGGTATTACTATCATTACCACTTCATACGATAATAAGTTATTTGGTCTTACCGTTAGTTCTTTTACTTCAGTATCCTTGTTTCCCCCTTTAATATTGTTCTGTATTAATAAACAGGCTCCTAGCATTAAAGCTTTTACTAACAGTAAATATTTTGCAGTTAGTATTTTAGCAGATAATCAAGCTGCTCTTTCTAGGCACTTTGCGCATCATCACTTTGATAAATTTGCTAGCATTTTATATAATTTAGGAGTAAGCAGCAAATGCCCATTAATTGATGGAGCTGTATGTCATATTGAATGTAATAAATTTAATCAATATAGTGCCGGGGATCATATTATAGTAATTGGGGAAGTAATCAATACAGCAGTTAACAATGAATTAAAGCCCCTAATATATCACAGAGAGTCTAAATGGTAGCTATTGACAAGACAGAAAATCTAAAATCATCCCCTATTACTATAGGGCTTTGTGGGGCTACCGGCAAGATGGGGAAGGAGGTAATGCAGAGAATAGAAAAATTTAATGATTGCCGCATTGTGAAGACATTTTCTAGAAAAAATAATATAGCAGATCTTGAAGAATTTTGCCGTGACTGCGAAGTAATTATTGATTTTTCTAATAGCGAGATATTAGAAAAATTACTTAATTACTCCTTAATCCATCAAAATAAATTAGTTATTGGTACTACAGGACTTACCAAAAAGCAGGTTGTGGTTATTCAGGAAGCTTCTCAGAAGCTAACAATATTATATTCACCTAATATGAGTGTAGGGGCAAATTTGCTATCTATATTAGCCGCAAAAGCTTCTCAGATTCTAGATAACAGCTATGATATAGAGGTTTTAGATTATCATCATCGCCTAAAACTTGACGCTCCTTCGGGTACTGCTATAATGCTTGGAGAGGCGTTAGCTAAAAGTAGAAATTTAGATTTTTCTGAATGCGCGGTGTTTTCTCGTAATCAGAGAGGAAAGAGGGCTACAGACGAAATAGGTATTGCTTCTATTAGGGGGGGGCAAACTCATGGAGAACATGAAGTGTTATTTTTAGGAGATAATGAGGTTATTAGTATCAAACATACAGTATTGAGTAGAGAAATTTTTGCTGATGGTGCTATACGGGCAGCGCTTTGGATAGTAGATAAGGAACCTGGGCTTTATTCAATGCAGGACCTGAAGTCAATTAATAGGTAGTATACTCCTTTGCGCTTCTGGATTGTTTTTTCATTAGACCTATTGACATTGGGTCTAATTAATAGTATGATTTAAGGCGTTATTTATGATTAGTTGTGGGAGCCTGAATGTCTCGTAAATGTGAGCTTAGTGGAGTTGGTGTTTTATATGGTAATAAAGTGTCTCATTCACAAAGAAAAACTAGAAGGCGCTTTGAACCTAACTTAAGGGTTGTACGATATAAAAGTGAACTTACTGGCCAAGAATATAAGCTGATAGTGAATGCGAAGTGTATGCGTACAGTGGAAAAAGTAGGGGGTTTTGACGTCTATATAGTTAAAGCGTCAAACAGCATACTTTCTGATAAGGCGCAAATGATTAAGAGAGAAGTAATTGAGAAAAAAGTTGGTACTATATAAATATGAACTATGCAATTCACCCCCAATATAAAATATTAAAAATAATCATTGGTAGCGATGCTTTTGAGACTAATTCTGCAGGGGAAGCAGATGAAATTTTAATGGATGTTGATTATAGAAAACATCCTGCATGGACTAAAGAGACTGGCAATGTTATTAATCAATCTAATAAAAATATTAGTGACTTTAATAAGAAATTTGCTGGCCTTAATTTTGGTAAAAAATTAGAAAATTAATAAATCTTTGTTCAGAACAAAGCCCGTCGTAGGAAGAATTTTATCTTTACTAACAAATTAAATCTGTGCAAGAAAATTAATCGAATATAAGGTAAATTAAGTATATGTGAGATTCCTTATCTCGAGCCATATATAACAAGTTGATATATCACCTAGAAAAATATTAAGTTTATCACCGTGGGGTGGAGCAGTTTGGTAGCTCGTCAGGCTCATAACCTGAAGGTCGTTGGTTCAAATCCAACCCCCGCAACCAAATTAACTATTTTATCCAAAATCTCTTTAACAGAATTCCTCATTTAACTTCCCTTCTAAAAGTTAATATAGTACACTTTCCTTTACTTATATACTGCTCGTACTTACAAGAATTGGATTTTATTTTAAATGGCGAGCGCAGCGTATAGTATAGTCCATTAAGTTGCGTACAGGGTATTTATCTTCAAGTATACTGCTCGTACCTGAAGAGTTGGTAGACGATAGAATCAACTTCAAGAAGAGCTAGGAATGTGAAAGTCGCGCAGCGCAGCGTACTAAGGTACGTGAGCAGCCTCGATCTTTAGAGCACGACGACACCAATTCTTGAAGCTCCTAGAGTATATATACCATAATAACAGATAACAATAGGAGGAAGCAATGTCAACAACTTTAACATCTAGAAATTCAATCCCTATAGATCAAGCTTTTCCAGGGGCCTTTGAGGCCGGCACTGGCATTAATGTCTCACCTACTACTATTCATGGAATAGCAAATAGTTATCAAATAGACCCTTTCCCAAGCTCAGAACAAAACCGCAATCATTATGATAGCCGCGGGGGAGCAAAAATAAAATATTTAATTATGCATTACACTGTGGATGACTTTGCTTTATCGGTAAATAAATTTACTACTAACGTGAGCCAAGGGCGTACTAGTGCTCACTTTATTACCACTGAAAAAACAGAGAAAGTCGCTGGTGGTAAGTTACTTCAGGTGGTACCTGAGGATATGAGAGCTTGGCATGCAGGAGTAAGTGGCTGGCAACAAGATAAAAATCTTAATGCAGTATCCTTAGGCATTGAGCATGTGAATAAAGGATTTACTGAAGGGGAGGAACATGAAAACACTGTTAGCAATAGACAATATTATCCTTTTGATGAAGATCAAATTCGCACTTCTGGAATAATAAGTAAGGATATAATAAATCAATATAATATCTTACCTCGACATGTATTAGGACACGAAGATGTAACCCCAGGGCGTAAATCTGATCCAGGTCCTTTATTTCCTTGGGCTAAGTTTTACCGGGATTATGGGGTAGGGGCCTGGCTAGATGATAACGAAATGAATAAGGAGGTGATTATTCAGAAATATCATCCTACAAGACCTTATCCTACAAGCCCGGATCAGAATATTTTATTACAGATGTTAGTAGCATATGGATATTGTCTTACAGGTACCACCCTTTCGGACGTGATAAAAGCGTTTAAAGCCCATTTCTCAGCCAACCAACATCCTGAATTATACGACGATACTATTAGGCAAGAAGAAATGTTTTGGGCGTGGGCTCTAGAAGCAAAATATTGCTCGGTTCAATGCTAAAAAAGGTTCTGTGAAGGAAAACAACAATGAAGCCGGCTATTATAAAATGTTCATAGAACCTATAAACTAACGTGTGTTTTTCTCAAAGGAGCTAGCTTATTTTTATATTTTAGTATATTTTAAGAAAACTTTTTAGACTCTGCTTAGCTATACTGCTCGCATTGTAAGTATACTGCTCGTAACTGAAGAGTTGGTATACGAAGGTCAACTTCAAGAAGAGCTAGGAGTGTCAAAGTCGAGAAGCACAGCGTACTATAGTACGTGAGCATCGCAGATCTTTAGACATGACGACGCCAATTCTTGAAGTTCGCCAAGTATACCCTCATTTTATTTTGAGGAAGTAAGCACATGCAACTTATGCTTGAATGATTCCTAGAATGGTCACAAAACAGCTCTCGGAATCATTTGACTATACCAGCTCAAGTGCGAGCTTCAAAAATAACTTATGCAGGAAGTCTATTATTAGTAACTTAAAGAGATATATTAATGGATAATTATGATGTAGCAGTTATTGGAGGGGGACCCGGAGGGTATGTAGCTGCAATTAGGGCCGCACAATTAAATAGGAAAGTAGTGCTAATTGAGAGAGAGCATTTAGGGGGCATTTGTTTAAATTGGGGATGTATACCTACTAAAGCTTTACTAAAATCAGTAGAATTATTTCAAAAAATAAAACATGCGCATGAGTATGGCATAGAAGTAAGAGAACCAAAATTTGATTTAAAAAAAATAGTGAAGCGTTCAAGAGACATTTCTTTGCAATTGACTACTGGTATTAAATTTTTATTAAAGAAAAATAAAGTTACCGTGATTGAAGGATCTGCTACTTTAGAAACGAATAAAATATTAAACATTGATAATAATGGCCAAAAGAGCTCTATTAAAGCCACTAATATAATAATTGCCACCGGCGCACGAACTCGAATCTTAGAAGGTTTCAAACCAGACGGCAGGCAAATCATTACCTCGAAAGAGGCCTTGCTACTGGATAAATTACCTAAATCGTTGATTATAGTAGGATCAGGAGCGATAGGGGTGGAATTTGCCTCATTTTATAATGGTCTTGGGAGCCAGGTTATCTTGGTTGAAGCGCAAAATAGAATTTTACAAGCTGAAGATATAGAAATTTCTTTATTGGCCCAAAAAATTTTTGAAAAGAAGGGAATCAAGATTCATACTAGTACAAAATTATTGAGTTGTACCAAAAATACAGACCATATTTCCCTTGAAGTAGAAATAAATGGAGCTCCCCAAAAATTAGATGCAGAAATTTTACTTATGGCAGTTGGAATAGTAGGTAACACCGAAAATCTTAATTTAGAGCGAACCAAAGTCAAAATAGAGAAAGGTCATATTATTACTAATCAGTTCATGCAAACTGATGAAGCAGGAATTTATGCAATAGGAGACGTCACCAAGGCCCCATGGCTTGCCCATAAAGCTAGTCATGAAGGGATTATTGCTGCTGAAACTATTGCCGGTCTTAAAGCTCACCCTATCAACAAAAACAATATAGCAGGCTGTACTTATTCTTTTCCGCAGATTGCTAGTGTGGGCCTTACTGAAGAAGGCGCTAAAAAGGCAGGGTATCAGATACAGGTGGGCAGGTTTCCTACTAGCGCTAATGGTAAAGCATTAGTGGATGGTTATAATGAAGGAATGATTAAAACAATTTTTGATGAAAAAACGGGTGAATTACTTGGAGCACATTTAATCGGAGAAGAGGTGACAGAACTAATTCAAGGTTATGTAATTGCCAAAACTATGGAAGCTGTAGAAGTTGATTTAATGAATACTATCTTTCCTCATCCAACTTTATCGGAAATGATGGGCGAAGCGGTTATGCAAGCCTATGGAAGAGCTATTCATATATAAAGTAAGCCAGTTGGATTAGGTTCTTATATACTCGGTGAACTGCAAGAAGAGCGAGGAGTGTCAAAGTCGAGAAGCGCAGCGTTATAGTACGTGAGCATCGCAGATCTTTAGACATGACGACGCCAATTCTTGCAGTTCACCGAGTATATATCAACATGGCTTAAGATTCATCTTTAAGACTCATATGTTAAAAAGCACGTAAGAGACAATATTACCACAGTCCTAAATATAAGAAGCCTTCTCTATAAAACTCCCTAAAACCCCAGACAGAAGCTAAATAAATATTAACTATTACTCTGCCCTAGTGTTACTACCGATTTCAACAATAATCTCATAACTCAAAAAATCTTTGTAATAATTATTCCTAAAGATGTTGACTATTATAGTTAACCTATGCTCTAATTTAACTAAATCTACACAAAATAAAAATAATTATAGTTAATAAAAAAAATTAAGTTAGAAAATGGCAGAGAAAGATTCCAAAAGAGAAGCGTTAAAAGTAACGTTTAAAGCCCTCAAAAATAGAATGAGCTCTAATATTTCAAGGGAAATGTTAATAACTATATTGGAAACTAATAAAGGCTTATTTGCTGAAGCGAGCGCATTAGAGCTTACTGGTTTAATAGATGAATTATTATTGGATGCAGAAGTTAAGGTTAAAAATTATGAATTGAAAAGAGCGGAAGAACGAATAAAAGAAGACCGAGACCAAGCAGAAGCACAACAACGTCTAGAAGAATCTTTAGAGAAAGCGAAGTTAGAAGCTTTACGCTTAGAAAGTGACAAATTGCAGGCACAACATACTATTTTTAAGCAGGATACAATCGGTTTTATAGCAGTTAAGAGACAGAAGAGACAACAATTAGTAGATGAACTTCAAGAGATGAAAAATAGCGGTCAGTTAAATCATATCAGGCTAAATGTTATTGGAACAGAATTGAGAGACATAGATAAAAAACTTGAAGAACAAGAAGAGCTAGGAAAGCAACATAAGAATAATATTGATAAACATTATCATCAATTAGCTTCTTATCATCAAGAATTAACTGCTGATACATCAGTGAAGAAGCAAGATAGCAAAACAAAAGAGGCTGAATCTACAGCAAGGCGCAAACAAAAAGAAATACGTAAGCAGGAAGTGTCTACTAAGATTGAAACTTCTAATACCTACTCTAAGGAAGCTGAGGATATAATACGTGAAATTGGAGAGGAACGTAAAAGAGTACAAGAAGCCGCTACTTTGTTCTGGGAAGTAGCACAAGGATTTAAGCAAATAAATGGGAATAAATCGCAAAAACAATTCGACTTTGTTACTTTATTAGAAAACCCAGAGCAAGCTATTAAAGTTAACAAAGAAGCCGGAAACGCAAGTCCTTCTCTTGGGAAGCCAGCAGAGCAATTAAAATCTCCCTCTCGTAAGGATGCTACCCCTTCATATATTGCCGATACTATGAGAAATACATTAGATTTGGGTAAGGATTCAATCAAACCTGGACAACTACCGAGGTCAGATAGAGTAGCTAGCAATACTCCTAACAATAAGACAAAGAGCTATCCCGAAGAAAGAAGAAGATAAATATAAGGAAACTTACTTATGATAAAAGGCAAGGATGTTCCTGCAAATACCGCTAATGGTTTGTATGAAGATTTTATAAAGATGAAAGAAACAGCTCTCCAAGTCCCTGAAGCCCGTGCTGCACTTCAACTTGACGCAATTTCTAAGGCGATGGTTTATAATTTGCGATTATCCTTACTATTCGGAAAAATAGAGGCGGCTTCTGAACTGATGTGGCTTTATGAAGGTAATTTAGGAATTAAACCTAATGAATATAATCACAAACTTTTTACTGCTATAGGTAGCGAACTAGGCGATACAAAATACCAGGGTTCTATAGCTAGAAAAGAGGATAGTGAGGTAGGAAAGGAAGCAGGGCTGTGGTTAGAAATTATTAAAAAGAATAAGCAAAAATATCCAAATAAGGATACTCAGATAAGTGATGCTATGATATTTGAAGCTCATACATTAATCTCCGCTCCTTCAAAGGAGGAAGTGTCTGTAGCAAAGGTAAAAACACTTCTTCTACAAAAAAAGGATAAAAGTCATAAGCGTAATAGGAGGGATAGTGGAGCCTTCCGAGGGTAATATTTTATAAATAAGAGGAAATAACTCACATGACAAAGCAAAAAAAACATCATGATATAGATGCAGGGTCGTCCTTATTCAGAAGTGCTAATAGTTTGTATCAAAGTTCTTTAGAAATGATTCAGTTAGCTCGAAGTAATCCTCAAGCTTATAATAAATTTAAAATAGAAGTATTTTATCAGGTGATAGGTTATAATTTACAGGAATCTTTACTATTTGGCAAAGCAGAATCGGCTGCTGGTCTTGCTTTTCTTTATCAGCATGGTTTAGGAGTTACACAAGATGAATACGCCTACAAACTTTTTATTGCTATAGGTAGTAAACTAGGCGATACAGAAACCCAGCGCTTATTTCTAGCTGGAAAAGATTATAGTATGGTAGAAAAGGAAGCAAATGTGTGGGTAAAAATTATTAAAGAGATAGGAAAAAAATATCCAAATAAAGATAATGAAATCACTGATGTGATGGTAGTAGAAGCACAAGAAAAATTCAACGCAGTACTACCCGGAAGATTAATATCGGCTCCTTCACAAGCGGAGATTACACAAATAAATGATAACAATGATCAGCCCGGCACCGCCAGTGCTAGTACCAACCAAGTTGTGGTTAATAAGAAAGTAAGCACCTTAACAACAATACAAAAACATACAGCTAAAAAATATCAAGATCAAGGACAAAGCTACTTAGAAGATATTGTGCAAGAGCAGGATACTATTATTATTCCTGCCGAAGAAGTAGATAACAGGTTAGAGCGTATTCATAAGTCATTTTGGTTTGCATTAGCGTTAGGGAGTGAAAAAGCCCCTTTTTGCTTGTTTCAATGTCTGCTGACAGCGGTGGGAGGCAAAAAGGACGAAGATCTGGCTACTTTAATGTACGGGGTAGCACTCAAATTAACTCCTAAAGATTGCAGTAACATTGAGCCTAATGAAAGACCAATAATTCCTCAACATATGACATCTAAAATAACTACTTTAGCAAAATTAATAAAGGAGACTAAAGCTAACATGCCACAGGAGGGAGTTGATGATGCGGCATTTAATAGTTTATTACTCAAATGTAACGATGAGATAGTAGGTATTACCGGCAAAAGGATACCAGATTGCTTCGACGAAAACACTCATGCCGCATCTATAACTCATGCCTCTTCAATTCTCCCTAGCGGTAGTGGAACAAGCTCAAGCTATATGATCACGGATAGGGAGATAACACAAAAACTCTGGACGAAGTTGGGAAGTGTTCCGCCCCACAAACTTGCTTATAGTGCTACGATACTTGCTGAAGCCGAGGAGGCGTTTGCAGAAGCTCGCTCTCTGTTGAAGGTCCAAAAAGCATCCGAAAGCCCTCTAGCTCGTATTAAATTGAAGGAGACAATAGACAAGTTAATAAGCGCTTTAGCGTTAGGAGAACAAGATGCAGCTGAATATCTCGCAGGTATATGTTATCATTACCCTGATTATGAGATAGAAAAGAACGAAAAATTAACTCAACTATTTATAGCAATAGGAGAGATATTAGAAAGCACAGTACAATTACCTTTAATTAATTCAGAAAATTATATTACTATTGATAAAGTAGATGAGCTAAAAACCCATCCTAATTACCCGGAGGCTGTTAAGTTAGCTAAAAAATATACTGCCGTTATTATAAAAAATCAGAAAAAATATATTAATAAACAAGAGATACCTGTTGAAAAACTCCAAGAAGCTGTCACTCGTTTTAAAGAAGCTGAACCCTCACAAATAATTAAAAATTTTAATCTTCAAATTTCTGCGAGAGCGGCTTCTAATACTGTTGAAAATGATTTAGAGGAACATATAGAAGTACCTGTAGACCCAGCGGCGCTAAATCACTTATTACTCGCAGCAGATCAACAGCAAGAGGTAACGTCGCTAGGAGTAGAAAGTTCTAGTTGGTGTAGTTGCTGTAGTGGTTGTGCGATTATGTAACCCACTTAATGTTAATTGCTATATTCAAATGGATTTCAAGAGTTGCACTTCATTGGGTATATTGATATAGTGTACATTTTTGCCTCCCAGAATTGTTTTTTGAAAATAGCAAGGATGTAGGTGCTTAAGTATACTGCTCGTACTTCCTATTCTATTTTCAAGCCCAGATCAAGGAAGCATTTGAATATAACACTATTTTCCTTTACTAATTCAAATTCAGTGTATAAATAAGATATGTCCAAATTGGTACCTCTCGAGAAAAAAAACACAGACATTAGATATCCTCTTACTAGAGAACAAAAAGAAGCCATAGGGCTACTTTCAATAGGAACATTCTTAGAGTATTTTGACTTAATGTTATATATTCATATGGCTGTGTTACTAAATGATTTATTTTTCCCTGAATCTGACCCTCATATGAAAAAGTTACTTTCAGCTTTTACATTTTGTATTACTTATTTATTAAGGCCTATTGGTGCATTAATATTGGGCTGGATAGGGGATACTGTTGGGCGTAAAACCACAGTTGTGATCACAACTTTTATGATGGCGGTTTCTTGTATCACTGTTGCTAGCTTACCAACTTACGCTGAAATAGGGATTACTGCTTCTTGTATTATGATAGCTTGCCGCATAATTCAAGGGATGACTTCAATGGGAGAAATAATAGGGGCCGAATTATATTTAACTGAAACTATAAAACGTCCGCAACAATATTCCGTAGTATCTTTACTGAGTTTACTTGCCGCCTTAGTAGGTACTTTTGCTTTGGGCATCGCCTCCCTTGCCACTACTTATCAATTCAACTGGCGCACTGCTTTTTGGATTGGGGCTTTGGTTGCATTAATAGGCTCGGTAGCTAGGACAGCATTACGAGAAACCCCGGAATTTATTGATTCTAAGCTACGAATGAAACAAATTTCTAGCACTTCAACTGCCAAGCAAAACGCACTGAATCAGAATCCTACTAGCGCTGAACAAGTTAACAATACTACTGCTTTAGCCTTATTTCTTATAAGATGTGCATGGCCTGCTTGCTTTTATTTAGCGTTTTTTCATTGCAAGGATATCCTAATAGATAATTTTGGTTATACGGCTGAGCAAGTTATTCATCAAAATTTCTTTGTAGCAGTGGTAGAAATGCTAGGAGTTTTGCCCTTAGTATATTTAGGTTATTATATTTATCCTATATTAATTTTAAAAGTCAGGTTGGTAATTTTTTGGATTTTTATCCTGTTATACCCCTATCTATTGAACAATGTTAGAACACCGTTTGATATTTTTATACTTCAATCATTGCTTATGTTTTTTGTGCCGGACTTAACCCCTGGCCAATCAATTTTATATACATATTTTCCTGTTTTTAAGCGCTTTACATATGTGGGTTTTATGTACGCTATATCACGAACAATTATGTATATTATCACATCTTTCGGCCTTATTTATTTAACAACACAGCTAGGTAATTATGGGTTGTTGATTGTTATGATTCCAGTTATGATAGGTTATACATTTGGTATATTGCATTTTGAAAAATTAGAGATAGCAAGTGGCCACTATCCTACAAAAAAGAAATGGTTTCTAGCGATGAATTAGGCCCTAGAAACGCTCCTATAGAATGAGTAGATTTCGATTGTCTTTATTTTACTTAATTCTTGCCACTTTAATTCTCGCGAAATAGGAAAAAGTAAAGCTGTCTAACATAATTTGGCCTATAGTGCTACAATCTAACTCTATAAACTATCTTGCCCATTTAAGAATGGGAATTGGTGACCGTTCAGTGATTTATCAAGAGCAGTAAAAAAAAGCTTGCATAAATATTAAACATATGTAATTTGAGGTTAAATATTTATGCAAGATTGATGAGCAAAAATCTAGAGACTAAAGAAGTAGATTTAGAACAAGTTATTCAGCTATTGCAAAAACAAAACGAAGAACTTCTAAAGGAGAATGAAGTGCTGAGGTGCAAAATAATTGCGCTTGAAGATAAGCTAAATATTAATTCCGGTAATTCAGGTCTTCCAACGTCTCGAGAGATTTTTCAAATAGAGAAGAAAACTAGAGTAAAGAGTGATAGGAAAGCAGGAGGCCAGCCTAACCACAAATATAATTCTTATCAAATGAAGAAAGCCGATGTGATAGTAGATGTTATGCCTTGCGAAGAATCTTGCAAGTGTGGTGGCATTTTAACTTTAGCAGAAGCATATAAACTACATCAAAAAGTAGAAATTCCTGTAATTCAACCAGTTGTGACAGAATACCACTTACGCCAAAAGATATGCGCTAGCTGTAATAAAAGATATAAAGGCAAATTGAATAATTACAAGTTACTGGGGAAAAATGCTGAAGGGATAATCGGTAGTTTAGGTGGATTTTTTAATAATAGTAAGCGTGATATCCAACAAATATTAAGCCAGATATTTAATTTAGATCTTAGTCTTGGTTTAATCTCCACAAGTGAAGGTAGAATAGACCTCTTGCATAACCTAATCTAATTGGTAATTTTGTCGTCGAAACTCCTCTCTGTCCCTCACGTACGTCTATGTATAGTATAGTCCATTAAGGTACGTACAGGGTATTTATCTTCAAGTATGCATGACTACTATGCTTCCTGCGTACTATCGTGTATGTATCATAGTAACCTAAGCTATACGCTGCGGTACTCGACTTCGTTTCTCCTAAAAATTCTTCAATTATCTTTAGGTTATGCAAGAGGTCTAATATCTAAAAAGCTTGAGAATAAATACAATGCACTAGTGAAATTAGCAGGGGAAAGCAGCTATTTGCACTTTGACGAGACTAGCTCTAATAATAAAGGGAAAAGACATTGGTGTTGGGTTGCAGCAAATAGTGTTGTTACAGTATTTAAATTAGCAAGTTCAAGAGGGAAAAAAGTATTAGAAAGTTTTTTACCAGAATATGAAGGGAAAGTAATTAGTGATAGATATGCCGTATATAATATATTTAAGCAGGAGAAACGGCAAATATGTTTAGCTCATCTACGTAGAGATTTTAAGAGATTTGCTTATAGCAAACATAACAATTTAGCAGAAATTGGCAAGAATTTACTAGCCATAATAGATACAGTATTTAGGTTTTATAAATTAGACCTCTTGCATAACCTAAAGATAATTGAAGAATTTTTAGGAGAAACGAAGTCGAGTACCGCAGCGTACATAGACGTACGTGAGGAACAGAGAGGAGTTTCGACGACAAAATTACCAATTAGATTAGGTTATGCAAGAGGTCTATTATGTCTTTCTTACTATATTTAGGGGGTCTACCTCCTTCTTTGCATGATGGGATAAATAATTCTTGTATTAAACTCCATTCTCTTTCTTTTAGATCTGTAGGATATTTTGCTCTTGCCATAATTTAATATTCATCGCTTATTATCTGTTAATTTATCATATCTTTGGTTTTACAACAAGCTCTAAGAACCTAATTTATTAATAATTCCTTCGCTGCTTTGAGAGTGATATCGGTAATTAATTTACCTGATAACATACGTGCAATTTCATATTCCTTCTCAAGGTTATCTAAATTTTTTATACTGATTTTAGTATGTTGATTATATTGGGTTTTAGTTACTAAAATATGTTGATCGGCTTTTCCTGCTACTTGAGGCTGATGAGTAATTACAATTACTTGCGATCGCAAGCTAAGCTTTTTTAATCTCTCACCTATTTTATCCGCTACAACCCCGCCAATTCCAGTATCTATTTCATCAAAAATTATTGTGTCAATTAATAGTTTATCGAAAAGACAAGTTTTTATGGCCAACATAAACCTTGATAATTCTCCGCCCGAAGCAATTTTATCAATAGGTGCGAGTTTCATGCCAGGATTAGTTGAGGCTGTGAAACGCACCTCATCTATACCATTGTTATATATATTGAGAAGCTCCGGCTGTATTTGCTGCGCCCCTTCCTTTAAACATAGAATGTCTTTACGGTTGATTTCAATTTTAAAAATTGCTTTTTCCATTTTAAGCTGCGTCAGTTCCTTTTGGATAGCTGTTTCAAGCTTTCTTGCGCTAATGGAGCGTTTGTTGGATAATAGGTTGGCTAATTCTAAATACTCTTTATATTTTTCTATCGTGTTAATAGCTAAGTTTTCTACGTTTTTAATCTTATTTTGCAAAGTTGTTAATTGCTGCTTGGAACTTTCAACAAATTGGGGTATTGATTCACAAGAAATATTATATTTTCGAGCTTTAGCTCTTAATAAGAATAATCGTTCTTCAATTTCGTCAAGATTAAATTCATTCTCTTCAAACTTATTAATAATATTTTGTAACTTTATCTGCGCTTCCTCTAAACTATTATAGCAGTCCTCTAAGTTAGCTGAAATAGACGCAAGTGTCTCATCTTGCAATAGATTTCGACTTATTAAACGCCTAGCATTATTGATTAAGTTGATTAGCTCAGGATTTTCCAGGTATCCTAAAATAGTTTGAGTAGTGACTAATTCTTTTTCGCGATTCTGTAAAGTATGCCTAATATTAATAAGTTTTTCTTCTTCTCCTTCCAATATATTAAGGTTGGTTAGCTCCTCGATTATAAAAGTTAAATAATCTATTTCTTTATATATATTCTCTTTTTCTTGGTTAATTTTACTTGCTTCTTTTATATTTTCTTGTAACACATTATAACATTTGGCTAATTCCATTCTTAAGCCTAAAAGGTCTCCGTAGTCATCTAAAATATTTAAATGAGAAGAAGGAGACAGAAGAGAAGTGTGATTATTTTGTCCATGTAGTTCAAATAAATAATTAGCTATTTGTTGGACAGAATTTTGAGTAACTACTTGATCATTGATCAGAAATTTTTTGCGGGTCCCCAATTTTTGGGTACGTTTTATAAATAATTCCCCATCATGTTCGATGTTAAATTGATCTAAAAGCTCCTTTAAATGGTCATTTAATGTAAAAGTTGCAGTAACTGAGCAAAAATCATAGCCATCCTTTATTATATTATCTGAAAACTTATTACCTAACGAGAACAAAATAGCATCAAGCAGAATAGATTTTCCTGCCCCTGTTTCCCCTGTAATTACACATAAACCTTTTTCGAATTCAATTTCTAATTCGTCTATCAGAATAAAATTCCTAACTGAGAGACTTTGTAACATCTGATTATTTTAAAGATTTATTCATTAATGCGTGCGCATATCTATACCAATTACTATTAGGATAATTATAACCAAGCACGGCGGCATATTTTTGAGCTTCTTCATTCAATCCTAGCATCAAATACCCTTCTACTAAACGATAAAGCGCTTCGGATATATGGGAAGTAGTCTGATAACTATCTACCACTAGCTGAAACCTATTAATAGCTGCTATTGGGTTTTTTTTCCGTAGATAATAACGCCCTAAATCCATTTCCTTACCGGCTAAATGGTCGGTTACTAAATCTATTTTTAAAGATGAGTCAATGGAATAGCGAGTGTTAGGAAATAGGCTTATAACATCTTCAAAGCTTTCTTTAGCTAGAACGGTTCTTGACTGATCAAGCTGAGTATCTGATATTTGCATGTAATATGATAGTGCTTTTAAGTAATAAGCATAAGATACATCGGGATGCATAGGGTGAAGGCTAATAAAAACAGTTAATACATCAACTGCTTCTTCATACTGTCCTGCTAAAAATAAAGAATAGGCTTGCATTAATTCAGCTTGGGAAGAAGCTATATTACCCGGATCTTGATAAAAAATTCTTGAGAATTGTTCTGCAGCCTTTAAATATTTTTGTTTTTCCAGTAAAACAACACCTTCATCATATAATTCATTAACTGGGACTATTAAATCCTCATCTATTTTTTTAGTTTTACAGCTAGATAAAGCTAAGCTAGCAGTGATTATATAAAATAATAATAGACTTCTTGCATAAGTCAATCTAGCCGGTAATTTTATCGTCGAAACTTTCCTCTGCTCCTCAGCTACGTCTATGTATCCTCTAGTAACCGACTTCGTTTCTTCTAAAAATTCTGCAGCGCTATCTGACTTATATAGGAAATCTAATGTTATTAATTTCATAATGCTTAATTATTTATAAAGCTACTTTATACACCAAATATTAGAAGCTACACAAGGTTATTTTAAAAAATGATAATTTTTAGCTTTCTAATTATTCCACATATTGGGTAAGATTTTTGATCTAAACTATAACTGCTTGGTACCTCTGACCGGACTTGAACCAGCACGCTTTTGAGCGATAGATTTTGAGTCTACCGTGTCTACCATTCCACCACAGAGGCATCTAGTAAAAGTCAAGCTTGGTTAATTTTCTAAAATAGCTATATAGTTTTTATATGTAAACAATTTACTTAAACTTTCTACAAAATACAACGAATATCAGCGATATTTGTTGAATATAAAAATATTTTAAAAATATCCTCTTGAAAAGCACCTGCTTGCAGCTTATACTTATACCTATAAACAAAAATGGTTCATGGGGTTTACTTATGATTGATTACACAAAAACAAGAATATTTACTGATACACAGAATAAGACGCATGATGCCGGCTTAAGGGATTATATGTTGAAGGTGTACAACTATATGGCGCTAGCTCTTGCTCTTACAGGGATTTTAGCTTTTGCTACTAACTTTGAGCCCTTAAGAAGTTTAATGTTTAGTGTTACTGCTAATGGACAAGTTGTAGGTAATACAGGCCTGGGCACATTGGTCATGATTGCCCCAGTAGGAATAGCAATGTATTTCTTTATGGGTTTTGGTACGATGAAACTGGACACTGCGAAGATATTATTTTGGGTTTATGCTGCTTTAACTGGTATATCTTTAGCATCATTAGGGATGATTTATACAGGTGAATCAATAGCACGTACTTTCTTTATTTGTGCCTCTGTTTTTGGGGGGATGAGTATTTATGGCTATAGTACTAATAGAGATTTAACTTCATTTGGTTCTTTCTTTATTATGGGGCTATTTGGACTTATTATTGCTTCTGTAGTGAATTTATTTCTCCAAAGCTCAGCTTTATATTTTGCTACTTCTATCCTTGGGGTTGCTATATTTATGGGGCTTATTGCTTGGGATACACAAAAAATAAAATCTATGTATTTTATGTATGGCGGTGGTGAGTTAGGACAAAAAATGTCTATTATGGCTGCTTTTACTTTATATCTAGATTTCATTAATTTGTTCTTATATCTAATAAGGTTTTTAGGTAATAGAAGGAACTAACATAACCAAAATTCGATGTAACAACTTATATCGAATTTTTAGTTATAATCTCCAATTCTTGAGGTCAAAAGAACATACTTCCATAAAGAATTGGATTTTATTTTGCATAGCAGGCGCAGAGGTATGTACTAATACACCAGCATGCATAACTACCGTGCTTCCCGTATATTATCGGGTATGTATCATAATGATATAAGCTATACTAAAAAAATAATTTAGCGAGATGAATAACATATTGGCGGACGTTCTGCAATTTTATTCTCCCTAGCTATTTTTTTGAAGTGCTTACGTTTTATCAATTCTAGTGTAACTAGTTTGTATAGTATAATTTTTATAAGGCCCCAGCACATTATAATTTAAGTTAAAGCGATCGGAGTTATAAAAAATATAATGTGCTATGTAAGTGTCCAAATTACATTGATGGATTCCTTCCGCTTTAACAGGCAAGACAGAAGTAAAATACATTTGATAGAATAAAGAATTATCATTGTCATCATAAAAATACTTAATAATTGTATTCTGCCTAAGAATATATAGATATTTTCGAGAGGCCTTTACCATACTTTTATTATTATAATAATTAATATTTAATTCTTCTCTATATAATACTATATTTTTGTTAGAACTGTGTGAAGCGGCATGCTGCTTTATAGGATCATATCCTATAAAATGAGCGGTTCCTTCTCCCGTTCCTTGATTACTTAAAATCCTTCTAATGGAATAGTTTCCTATTAAGTTATAAAATATATTTTCTATAAACTTCATTGTCATACTCTGTTGACCTCAAGAATTATTTTAACAAATTAACCTGTGGGTTATATTTAGGATATTTTTTGGATCGCAGAATTGGATTTATTTTGAGAAGTAGGGGGCGTGGGATGTATAGCTACTAATACCATGTCCGAAAACTAATCATCATGTCGTCGTATAGCTTATGTCATTATGATGCACACACGATAGTGTGGGGGAAAAGCATAGTAGAGCTGTGCATGCTTTTGAAGATAACTACCCTGTACGCACCTTAATGGACTATACTATATCATAATGACATAAGCTATACTGAAAATTTTATTTCAACAGTTCGTAAGTTTTTTGTGTATCCGAATAAGTACAAATTTGCCCAGTGGGGATATCAAAAAACCACCGATGAATCACTAATTCCTGCTTAATAACTTTTTCATGTATCCAAGGAAATGACAAGCAATTTTGATATGACTGATTCAGAGATAATTTTGCATAATCATCAGCTTCATATTGCTTAAAATTAGGGATTTTGATTAAAGAAACCCAATTAGTTATAAAATCATTTTGCGGCTGCTGCTCGCTATTTAGCAGCATCTTAACCCCCCCACATTGGCTATGACCCAATATAATGAGATGCTTAATTTTAAGGAAACATATACCGAACTCTAAAGCCGCACTCGTACCATGATGCGTATCGTCCTTTTCGTAAGGAGGCACAATATTCGCCACATTACGGACTACAAATAAATCTCCTGGGGCGCATTGCAATATTAAAGCTGGATCCACTCGGGAATCACAACAAGCCACTACCATAATTTTAGGCTGTTGGCCATCACGGTAGAGATTATACATGATAGATTCATCATCGTTAGCATATTTCTTCCTGAACTCTTGATAACCTTTTAATATTTTATTAAAACTTTGTTCCATATAATTCTTTATACTGTTAAATTTATAGTCATTTAGGTTGAATTAGATACTAGGCGCAAGGAGTGAAGCCTAGAAATACTAGGTGAACGACGAGCAACAACGTAGCTAGTTTAACCTAAATGACTATATCAACTATTTTAAGCTTTTGCCGGTAGCCCATCCCAACGTTTCCCTAAAACAACAGGAAGATCAAAAAGATCAAGAATACGACAAACGGAATGATTAATAATATCATCTAAAGTTTGAGGTAAGTGATAAAAAGAAGGGACAGGGGGCACAATTATTCCTCCATAATTTGATACCTTTAACATATTTTCCAAATGGCCCGAATGTAGGGGGCTTTCTCTAGCCATTAACGCAAGCTTTTTGCGTTCTTTAAGGACTACTCCGGCTGCTCGTGTCATTAGATTGTCTTCAAGACCAGTAGCAATCGAAGCAAGAGTTGACATACTACAGGGGGCGATTATCATACCCGATAATAAAAAGGAGCCACTTGAAATTCGTGCTCCTATATCCAAGATATTATAGTTATAATCAGCCAAGTTTCTTACTTGTTCTATGGAATAGTTTGTTTCATGAGAAATAGTAAGATAAGCTGCTTTGGAAATGACCAAGTGACTTTCAACTTTTAATTGCTTTAGCATCTCTAATACTCGGATCCCATATATAGCTCCCGAAGCTCCTGATATTGCTATAATTATTTTTTTTTTGCTCTCAAAATGCATAACTATATTTTTTCCTTTTAAATTATAGCCTCTTATACTAAGATAAGTTTTATAGTGAATTGATTTGAATTAGCAACAAAATTGTGCGGCATTCCCAATAGTAAATTATTGAGATCAATTCAGTTAAGGTCACTATATTAATTTAGAACTCTAGCCTTTATATACTGATTACAAAAGATACAAGAAAGCCTTGATCTTTTGTTAACAACCTAATATTGATACACGTTATAGTAATAATTGAAGACTTTACTTCGATTATATCGATAAAACTTGCCACCGCTCCTCAGCTGCGTCTATGTACCCAGCTCGGCTCGGCTTCGTTTTTCCTAAAAATCCCGAGCGCTTTTTTGACTTATGCAGGAAACCTAATGCCCAATTTTAAATAAATCATGGAGTTGTAAGATGAATATAATCAACCATATACAAAGTCTGCAAAAAAAACATAATAATCTACAAAAACTCATAAATCATGCATTCTTACACTTTCAGGATGATACTCAAGTCAGGAGTTTAAAGAAACAAAAATTAGCTCTGAAAGATAAGATCCTCTCATTGTATACGAATATAAATTAAATCCTTGAGTTTCTTACTACTGCTTTGAGAGCAACTTGTATATACAACTCTTTCAGAACCCAGGAGTATATTAGACCTCTTGCATAACCTAATCTAATTGGTAATTTTGTCGTCAAAACTCCTCTCTGTTCCTCACGTACGTCTATGTACGCTGCGGTACTCGACTTCGTTTCTCCTAAAAATTCTTCAATTATCTTTAGGTTATGCAAGAGGTCTAATATATGTAAGCTGCACTCCTAGCTCTTCTTGAAGTTGACCTTCGTATACCAACTCTTCAGTTACGAGCAGTATATTTCTCAAGCCCCTGAAAATTTTATATCTACTCAGAAGAGCTCCTTCGATCTTTACCTCGAGCTGGTAATTTGGACAATGAATCTAAGGGAGAATCCTCAGCTACGGCCAAGTGCGCTGTAGTTTTGTGTGGCTCAACTCCTTCAAATTCGCAGCTCTGTGCGGGGTGCGGAAGAGATGTAGAGTTTAAGCTTGGTTTCCCAGGTAACTTAGAGTTAATATAATCTAGAAGTGGATAAGGAAATAGGCTGATAATTTTAAGGAGAAAATAGATAATTTTTGGAAATACTATCAAGCCTTTTTTATTATTAATTCCTTGGATTATAATTTTTGCTGCTTGCTCAGCAGAAATTTTAAATGGCATAGGAAATTTATTAAGCTGGGTCATTGGAGTGTCAATATAACCGGGAATCACCACACATACTTGCACCTGAAAGCTTTGAAGATAAGATCGCATGGCTTCACCAAAAATTTTAATAGCGGCCTTACTTGCAGAATATGAAGGAGCGCTAGCAAGAGGAAGTAAACCTGCCATTGAGCTTATGAGTACTATAGTCCCATGTTTACGTTTGATCATTACTGGTAAAGCAGGTAAAATAATATTTAAACTGCCATTTAAATTGGTAGAAAAAATTTCTTTTACTTGAACGGTTGTCTCGGGATGATTTAGAGTCCCTGCGGATACACCTGCTGAAGTTATTATAATATCAATATTATAATTGTTACAAAATTTTTCCATATATGTTTCTGTTAAAATAGCATCTTTAACATCACAAATTACCTCCACTACCTCCGCTTGACGTCGCCTACAAATATCTGCTACTTCCTTAAGTCTACCTTCTGATCTAGCAAATAAAATTAAGCATATTCCTTTATTAGCATATTGCACCGCTAATGCACGGCCAAGCCCGCTAGAAGCACCAGTTATTAGAATTGTCTTATTTTTGCTGTTAATCATGGGCAAATGTTTTTAAAAATACTATTACATCCGCTATATCTTGAGGCTTATTTAACCCCGCAAAAGTCATCTTTGTTCCAGGAAGGTACTGATTAGGCTTATGTAGGAAATGGAATAGGTTTTCCTCATCCCAAATCCCTCCTATATTGGATAAAGCAGTTGAATATTTATAATTTTCTACTTTTGCCTTTTTAGAGCCTACAACATTCCATAAATTTGGCCCAACTTTATTGAGGCCATTCTTATCAAATGTATGACACATTAGGCATTTCTTAATTATATTACTACCAGCTTCAGCATTAGCTTTTTTTATTAATTCTTCTATATTAACCGGTTCAACTGCAGTTGTTTGACTAGTGTCCTCGATGGAACTGTCTGTTATCGGTATACTATAACCCCGGGCTTCAGGGCGTAAAAGAGGTTTATATAGGATATTTGCTATAAATCCGACCATCATTGAAATTAAGCTGGCTAATAAAATAGAAGCGACAATTTTGTTTAACTCTATTCCAGACATATTATTATCTCATAAGAATTATATGATATATTATATTTGCTTTGAAAGGGCTTATGCAAAACTTCGGAGGGCTTTATTAAACTTTCTGCATAAGTCGATCTAGTAGGTGATTTTGTTGTCAAAACTTGCCACCGCTCCTCAGGCTGAGTCCATGTACGCAGCTTGGCTCGACTTCGTTTTTCCTAAAAATCCTGAGCGCTTTTTCGACTTATGCAGAAAGTCTATTAGTACTATGACAATACTATGCCTATGTTTCACTAAAACAAATTTAGTGAAACTAGTCTATAAAGTAAGATAAAAATATAATAACTCTAGTAATCTAATTGTTGTTGTATTGGAGCGGGTGAAGGGATTCGAACCCTCGACTTCGACCTTGGCAAGGTAGCGCTCTACCCCTGAGCTACACCCGCTAAACTCCGATTATGATAATAATCTACTCATAAATTAGTTTTAACATATACTCAATAGATTTCAAGATCCCTCATTAGACCTCTTGCATAACCTAATCTAATTGGTAATTTTGTCGTCGAAACTCCTCTCTGTTCCTCACGTACGTCTATGTACGCTGCGGTACTCGACTTCGTTTCTCCTAAAAATTCTTCAATTATCTTTAGGTTATGCAAGAGGTCTATTTTATTTTACAAGGATGAGCAAGCGCAGTGTATAAAATAGCACATAAGCATACAAATCCCCGATAAAATGAAATTACCATTCTTGAAAGGCAAAGAGATACGAATAAATTCCGTGCCCTTATTAATATTTTCTACATAAGCAACTAAAGGTTCCTTATGTACAAGCAAGGGTTAATGTAAGGATAAATATAAGGAAATACTATAAAAAGATCAAGAAGAAAAGTATCCCCCTTGATAAAATTCTATACCCCTTGTCTTTCTATTATTTGCCCCTTTATTGCCGCAATAGCTTTAGCAGGATTTAAACCTTTGGGACAAGTTTTAGTACAATTCATAATTGTATGACAACGATATAATTTAAAAGGATCTTCCAAAGCACTAAGCCTTTCTCCCCTATATTCATCTCTAGAATCTGCAATCCATCTATAGGCTTGTAAGAGAATTGCAGGCCCTAAATATTTGTCTCCATTCCACCAATAGCTCGGGCAGGAAGTAGAACAGCAGGCACATAAAATACATTCATATAAGCCATCTAATTTTTCTCTATCCTTAAGAGACTGCAATCTTTCACTATTTGAAGGAGCTACACTATCAGTTTTTAGCCATGGCTCTATTGACTCATATTGAGCATAAAAATGAGTCATATCCGGTACTAAATCCTTCACTACCTTCATATGAGGAAGAGGATATATTTTAATGTCTCCCGAGATCTCTTCAATCGGTTTAATACATGCTAAAGTGTTAGTCCCATCTATATTCATAGCACAGCTACCACAAATTCCTTCACGACAGGAGCGCCTAAAAGTTAAGGTAGAATCTATTTCATTTTTGATCTTAATTAAGGCATCCAAGACCATAGGACCAGTTTTGTCTAAATCTAATTCGTAGGTATCAATTCTTGGATTTTCTCCAGAATCAGGGTTGTACCGGTAAATTTTGATATTACGTGGCTTTATTATAGAAGTAGAAGATTTATGCAATACCCCTTGATGAATCCTGGAATTCGGTGGTAACCTAAATTCTGCCATAATCTATTTCTCAATTTTAATGCAAGGAACGCCAGTATATCATACATTATTTATAGCTGGAAATAAATTTTCTGCTTCAGAATTCAATGACCTATCACTTAATAAATTTTTAATCTGCTGTCCTGATAGTGTTTCATGTTCGATCAACATTTTAGCTAATAAATGCAGCTGTTCAATGTGTTCAGTTAATATATCTTTGGCAAAATCATATCCTTTTTCAATAATTTTCTTTACCTCTTTATCGATCGTCTCTGCGGTATGAGGAGAACTATGACTATTCCCAGCTCTTCCATGACTATACAGATCTTCATTAGCTGATCCATAATATATTGGGCCTATTAACTCGCTTAGTCCCCAATCTGTAACCATAGCTCTAGCCATTTGAGTAGCCATTTTAATATCCGAAGAAGCACCAGAAGTAACTTTAGAGGGACCAAAGATAATTTCTTCGGCTACTCTACCAGCCATTGCTACTGCTATATCCGCTTCCATTTTATCACGAGGCATAGAAAACCGATCATTTTCTGGTAATCTCATAACCATACCAAGCGCCCTACCTCTTGGTATAATTGTTGCTTTATGAATTGGGTCAGAAGCAGGGCAATAAAGACCAACTAAGGCATGGCCGCCTTCATGGTAAGCAGTTAATTTTTTTTGCTCCTCTGACATTACCATTGAACGTCTTTCTACTCCCATTAACACCTTATCTTTCGCTTCTTCTAAATCTCCCATATTAACTTCTTTTTTGCCTTTGCGCGCAGCGATTAAAGCAGATTCATTCACTAAATTTGCAAGTTCAGCGCCAGAAAATCCAGGAGTTCCTCTTGCAATAATTCTAGCTAATATATTTTTAGCACATTTTATTTTTTTTAAATGTACTTGTAAAATTTGCTCTCTCCCATCTATATCTGGGTTAGGCACAGTAATCTGCCGATCAAATCTCCCTGGCCTTAACAAGGCGGTGTCTAATACATCAGGGCGATTAGTTGCGGCAATAATTATTACCCCTTCATTATCTTCAAACCCATCCATCTCAACCAACATCTGGTTTAAGGTTTGTTCTCTCTCGTCGTTACCCCCGCCCATGCCAATACCTCTATGACGACCTACTGCATCTATTTCATCAATAAAAATTATACATGGCGCATTACGCTTACCTTGCTCGAACATATCTCTCGTACGCGGCTTGCCCCTACCCCTACAAACATTTCCACAAAATCAGAACCAGAAATACTAAAGAAAGGTACATTAGCTTCTCCTGCGATAGCTTTGGCAAGTAAAGTCTTACCGGTACCTGGAGGGCCAATAAGTAAACATCCTTTTGGGATTTTCCCCCCAAGTTTCTGGAATTTACTCGGATCCCGCAGAAAGTCAACAATTTCAGTTAATTCTTCCTTAGCTTCATTAATCCCTGCCGCACATCTTTAAAGGTAACTTTAGGGCCTTTATCTGAAATTAATTTTGCTTTAGATTTACCAAAACCCATGGCTTTCCCCCCGCCTTGCATTTGGCGCATAAAAAATACCCATACACAGATCAGCAAAATCATTGGGAACCATGACACAAATATGCTAAATAAAGAATTCATTTTTGTATCGGGTGGGCTTACTTCAATATGAACCCCATTGCTACTTAACTTATTAATAAGATCCGCATAATCAGGAGCATAAGTCGAAAAGGTAGCACCATCGCTTAGCGTACCGCTGATTGTTCGACCTTGAATCTTTACAGAGCTGACAGCTTTTTCATCAATTTTTGTTAAGAAATCTGAAAAGGCAATATGGCTTTTCGAGCCCATAAGGCTATCATTTTGAAAAGCGTGGAAAGTAAGTATCATTAAGACAAAAACCGATACCCAAATTAGAATATTTTTACCTTGATTGTTCATCTATGCTAACCTAATAGAAATGTGTAAAACGTGATACAAAGCTAGGGTAAAAACAAACCGCCATTTCCTCCTCCAAGCTTTCATCATTATAATATGATAGATGGGGGATGGCTATAACTTTTTCAAGTATTTTGATTATAGGTAGAGTAAATAAAATTGCCATATGGTTCTTAAAACTGCGATTTTTTAAAGATGTTAGATCTAGATTATTTCTTATTTCAGAATAATTTTTTACTGTTAAATTATCAATAAAATATTTTTTATTTTCTAGTTTTACAATATTATAGTTAAGATTAAAAAGAAACCTATTATCCCAAATACAGTTGTTAATTAATGGTATAGAGGTAGGCCGGTGCCTCCCAAATTCTCGATATACTATAAGATGATCATTAATTTTTCTAATTATACAACCGTGTAATGTTTTGGTAAAATTAGTTGGTTGCTGCAATAATTCGTTTATTCGAGTAATAGCATCTGTTCTACCTTGATAATTTTTGCCACTAATAGTATTAAGGGTAAAGCTAATGACTTGTTTTTTAACCACAGTAAAAAATTCTGTAAATTTTAATAAGTCTATTAGAGCAAACCCCAAACCATAAATTTGCACTGCTTCGGCAATACAAGCAATAAATTCGGGGTGCAATTGTTCTTCTACTTGCTGATTGACTGCTAACTGTTCTTTGATTATTTGAGTTTTTTTATTCTCACCTTCGATATTTAATCTTTTTCTAATAACATTTCGTAGATATTTATTAGATAAATTCGTTTCATCTTCAAACCATTTAATATTGTTAGTAATCAAATATTTAGTTAGTTGTTGCTTTGGGATATTAAATAATGGCCGGACTATTCTAATGTTATTATACCATATAATATAGTGACTACTTAGGCCAAATACACTACTTTTTTTTTCTGATCTTATACAATAATTTTCTATATAATCATCTAAATGATGTGCGGTAAAGAGAGTCAATATATCTAATTTTATACATAACTCTGTCATCAGTTTATAACGAGCTTCTCGGGCCCTGGCTTGTAAATTAGAAAAATTATTTTTAGAATCAAAGTGAAGTTGATAGTGAGAATATCCTAATTTATGGCTCAAATTACGCACATATTCATTTTCTAGCTTAGAATTACTGCGTAAATGATGATCTATAGAAATTACAATTAGGTTGATATTACTGCTTTTTGCCCATTTATGTGCAAGCATCAAAAGCGCTATAGAATCAGAGCCCCCGGAAACAGCTAAAGCGATAGTAGGCGTAGAAAAATCATTGGATACATTAATACTGTCCCCAATTAAATTATTAATATTATTTATGAATTGTTCATATAGCATTTATAAGGTCCAATTAACCAGAACCGGTAAGCCTAACTATGGCCTACTAAGCCATTAGCAAATAAAGCCGGGTCAAACGGTTTTAAATCCTCTATAGTCTCTCCTATCCCTATAAAATATATCGGTAGGTTAAACTTCTGAACCGCTCCCACTACTACCCCTGCTTTAGCAGTCCCGTCTAATTTAGTAACAATTAAGCCAGTAATATTAGCAATAGCCTTAAACTGCTCTATCTGATTGTATATATTTTGTCCGGTAGTAGCATCAATTACTAAAATATTATGATGTGGTGCAGTGTCATCGACTTTCTTAATTACTCGTATAATTTTACCAAGCTCATCCATAAGGTTCTTTTGGTTATGTAATCTGCCGGCAGTATCGATAAATAATACGTCTATATCATTCGTTAGCGCCGATTGCATGCCTAAGTAAGCTACACTTGCGGGGTCTGCTAATTCCTCACCAGTGATAAATACCGCCCCACTCCTCTGCGCCCAACTAGATAACTGACTAACAGCAGCAGCTCTAAATGTATCACAAGCAGCAATGGCTACTTTTTTCCCTTGCTGCGAATAAATAGTAGCAAGCTTACCGATAGTAGTGGTTTTGCCCGAACCATTTACTCCGCAAACAAGAATTACATTAAGCTTTTTGGCTAGTAATTCAAATTCATGTTTTTGATTTAGGAGATTAACGAGTATTTCAGCTAGTTTTCCTTTAATTATCGCCGAGCTGGCCTCAGCATCAAATTTTATGGACCGTAGCTTAGTTATAATTTCAGTAGCTACTGAATGAGTGATATCAGAAGATATTAGAAGCTCTTCTAGTTCGCTTAAAGTTTGTTCATCAAGCTTTTTTTTATAAAATATTTTATCAATACCAAGCGATATTTTATCTGAACTTTTAACTAAAGCTTTTTTTAATTTATTAAATAAAGAAATCATATTATTTCAGCAGCCCTTTTAAGTCTGTCATTAATCGCGGCTCCTATACCGACTTTCGGAATTTTTGCTACCGCAATTGTCGATATTATATTTTGTATAGCGTAATGATCCAATAATCTAAGCTTTAAATATAGATTTGCTGCCGCTTCAATTAAGTTACCATTTATACTTAAATTAACCGAAAAATTACTACTAAGTCTACTAGCAGCAAAATTAAGCCCTATTTCACCCTCTTGTAAACTGTCTGCGTTTATCCTTAACCTTACCTTCGGTGAATAATGTCTGAGCAACATACCAGGCGCTTTGACTTGAATTGAAGCGGCGCATGGCATGAGTCTTCTACCAACTACTTTTTCTAAGGCTTCGCTAGTAATAAAACCCTCTCTTAAAATAACTAAATCAGCAGAGGTAGTATCTACTATAGTTGACTCAAGTCCATATTGAGATTGATATCTGTCTTCTATTAAAATAAAAACTTCTTTCTCATGTAAGAAATGTTCTTGCACATGTTGCAGAGTAGTAGAACTTATATAACCAGAAGGGTTAGCGCTAGGAGCCGCTATTGGTACCCCAGATTTTGTGATTAACCCCAGAGCAATATCATGTGAAGGGCAACGCAAAGCGACAGTAGTAAGACCAGCTACTACAGCTTTAGCTATTTTCGCACTGCTCTTTACTGGTACTACGATGGATAAAGGCCCTGGCCAGAACATATTAACCAATTTTAACGCATCTTCACTAAATTCTCCAATAGTTTGAGCTTGTTCTAGACTCTTAACATGGACAATTAAAGGATTAGTATTAGGCCGACCTTTAATCCTAAAAATTTTTTGGCAAGCAGCTTCATTGGTAGCATCCGCCCCTAGTCCATATACAGTTTCTGTAGGAAAAGCTACTACATTACTTGATTTAATAAAATCAACCGCTTGGTCTAATTCTTTATGGATAATAGCTTTATTATATTTTATTAGACTCATAAAGTATTGAAGTTTGCTAATTTGTTAAATAACTGTTTAATCATTTGAAGTAACAACAAACGATTATTAGCAATAATGGGATTAGAATCTTTTACTAATAAGTTATCAAAAAATTCATTGATAGGCTTTAATATTTCTAGCAATATAGTAAATGCTGCAGAAAAATCTTTTGCCGCCATATAGTGATCAACTTTCTTAGTAATATATTTTAAGGAGGTAAATAGCTGCTGTTCGTAATTAGAAACAAAAGCCTCTTGATTAACTTCTTCTTCGCACGCTACACCTTCTAATATATTATTAGCTCGCTTATAAATAGTTAATAAATCATTACCGTTTATTTCCCCCAAAAGTTTTTGCAGAGCGTCAATCTTTAGGCTACTTATTACTAGATCTTCTTCTATATTGAAGTCAATTATAGCATTAATTAGCGGCATATTATAGTAATCTTTAAAATAATATTTTGCTCTTTCTTCTAAAAAAGCTAAAATTAATTGGTTTTTTTTAACCCCCAAGTTTTCTTGAGGTAAAAACTGATATAGAGAAATAGTGTAGGCAACTAATTGCTTAATATTGATCTTTAATTTATTACCTAAAATTATTCTAATAATACCCGCAGCTTGCCTCCTAAGGGAATAAGGATCTCTAGAACCACTGGGTTCTTCTCCTATTAATATTAGGCCAACTAAACTATCTAATTTATCAGCAATAGCTATTATTGCAGCTTCTGTTGTGGAGGGCAAATTATCCTTAGGCCCTTGGGGCTTATAATGATCCTTTATTGCTACTGCAATATCATTGCTTAATCCTTCTGCTTTAGCATAATAGTATCCCATAATTCCTTGTAACTCTGGAAATTCTCCAACCATTTCACTTAGCAAGTCACTTTTACAAAGCCTGGCTGCTATTTGTAGATTCTGATTGCTAGGGCTAATAAACTGACAAATACTAACAATTCTGTCAATTTTTTGCCTTATAGTACCAAGCTGCGCATGAAATGTTAGTTGTTCCAGTTTCGGTAAACGTGCTTCTAAGTTATGCGCCAAATCTTGCTGGTAGAAATAAAGAGCATCTGATAAGCGGGCAGATAATACTTTTTCATTGCCTCTAACTATCATATCGCGATTATGAGGCATGTTACTCACAAAAAGGAAATATGGAGCAAAATTACCAAACTTATCAAAAGTGCTGAAATATTTCTGATGAGTTCTCATAGAGCTAATCAACACTTCACTAGGTAATTTTAAAAATTTTTCTGGAATTTTTCCAACCATCACCACCGGAAATTCTACCAGCCCTGTTACTTCGTCTAACAATCCATCATTTTCTTTTATTATTAAATTAAGCGACTGAGAGATAGAATCTAACTGTTTTTTAATTAGCTCCTTACGTTCTACCTGACTTAAAATAACACTAGCTTCCCGTAACTTCTGCTGGTACTCCGTAAAATCTCTGACCACTATTAAGTTAGGGTTAATAAATCTATGCCCAAAAGTAGTATTATTAGCAGTTAAATGGCCATATTTTATAGATAGTACCTTCCCCTCAAATATACATAAAATATTCCTAAGAGGCCTTACCCAACTTATATCATAATTTCCCCACTTCATAGATTTGGGCCAAGTATATTTACTAATTGCCTTAAGGATTATCTCAGATAGCAAAGCACGTGTATCGATTGCCTGAGTTTGTTTGACAATTATATAATATAACTGCCCTTGCACTAAGTGGGTCGATAATTTTTCTTTCTCAATATTATTTGATCGACAAAACCCATTTATAGCTACTTCTGGCGCAGAAACTTTTGGGCCGCGTATTTCTAGTAATTTAGGCTGGATAATATTAGGTAAATTAATAATGTGACAAGCTATTCTTCTTGGGCCAATATATACTTGAACTTCTGCAACCAAATCATTTTCTTGTAAGATGGTAGTAAATATCTCCTTATAACCCTCAGCAGCAGCTTTTTGCATTAAAGCTGGTATTTCTTCACTAAAAAGTTCTAATAACAACTCACTCATAAATTAATTTTTTATGTTCATTTTTAATCTGTATGCGAATCTAGACCCGCAAGAGTACTAGGATCCAATACTTCATCTGTAGCCTTAGAAGTGTATTATTCTCATTTAGTGTGCTATTTAATTAAACCAATCTCTTATGACGATATTTAGGAGTATTAACATTCTCCCCTGTTAAAGCCCCTATATAGTCATGATAATCTTGATAATTTCCTTCAAACCAAGTAGCATTCCCCTCTTTATCATAGGAAATAATATGTGTGGCTATCCTATCTAAAAACCACCGATCATGGCTTATTACTAAAACACAGCCAGCAAAATCTAAAATTGCATCTTCTAAAGCTCTTAAAGTATCAACATCAAGATCATTTGATGGTTCGTCAAGCAGTATAACATTCGCTCCTTCTTTTAGCAATTTAGCTATGTGTACTCTATTACGTTCTCCACCTGAAAGTTGCCCTACTTTTTTTTGCTGATCTCCCCCTCTAAAATTAAATGCTGCACAATAAGCCCGACTTTTCATTGATTTAGGCCCCAGCTGTAAATCCTCAAGCCCTTCAGAAATCTCGTCCCATACAGTTTTATTGTCATCTAAATGATCTCTTGATTGATCAACATATCCAAGTTTAACTGTTTGCCCTAATTTGATTTCCCCCTGGTCTGGCGATATTTTACCGGTAATAATATTAAATAAAGTAGATTTTCCTGCCCCATTTGGCCCAATTATCCCTACAATAGCACCAGGAGGAATTTTAAAGCTAAAATCTGATAACAGCACTTTATCTCCAAATCTTTTAGCTATATGCTCAGCTTCGATCACTAAATCTCCAAGGCGAGGGGCCATTAGGTATAATAATTTGCGCGATTCCGGTATTTTGTTCCTTTTGCCTAGTTAACAACTCTTGATAAGCAGTAATTCTTGCTTTACTTTTTGTCTGCCTAGCTTTTGGTGATTGGCGTATCCATTCAAGCTCCCGTTTTAATTGTTGGTTTCGTACGTCTTCTTCTTTATCCTCAAGCTCTAATTTCGCCTGTTTTTGTTCAAGCCAAGCAGTATAATTAGAATGCCAAGGAACACATCTACCGCGATCAACTTCTAATATCCAATCTGTTACATTATCTAAGAAATACCGATCATGGGTAATCACTACTACTGTACCTTTATAACTTTTTAAATAATTTTCAAGCCAAGATACTGATTCAGCATCTAAGTGGTTAGTAGGCTCATCCAATAATAACATATCAGGTTTTTCTAGTAAAAGTTTACATAAAGCTACTCTCCTCTTTTCACCGCCAGAAATTTTCATCACATCCGCATCTTTATCAGGACATCTCAAAGCAAGCATAGCAATATCTATTTCTCGCTCTAAGCTCCACGCGTCACAGCTATCTATTTTTTCTTGAAGATTCGCTTGTTTTTCTAAGAGTTCGTTCATTTCATTGTCCGACATTTCTTCTGCAAACTTATGACTTATTGCATTAAACTCATCAATTAACAGCTTTTTCTCTTTTAAACCTTCCATAATATTTTCAAATACGTTCTTACCTGTATCTAAATGAGGTTCTTGCTCTAAATAACCAACTTTGACACCGCTTGCCACAAAAGCTTCGCCATCATATTCTCTATCGATACCAGCCATAATTTTCACGAGAGTAGATTTTCCTGCTCCATTTGGCCCTATTACACCAATTTTTGCTCCTGGTAAGAATGATAAATGGGTTTCTTTTAAAATTTGTTTACCATTAATAGTTTTACTTAAACCATTCATAACATAAACATATTGATATGACATAATGCTTAATCCCTTATATTTTTATACGTAACATATTATACTCGAGTGATCTCTCAAGTTAGATTTTATTTTGAATGGCGAATGCGCGCAGCGTATATGTAAGTATAGCGTGGGGTATTTAGCTATACGCGAGCTCACGATAAAATAAAAAAACAATTCTTGAAAGACGGGTGGTATATATCAGAGCTTTTTACTTAAGATAATAGCCAATTTACACATTGATTTTATAGCGTTTTTTATTAAGGAAATCCCTAGAATTTCTTCATTTCCATGCTCTAAAGCTATATCTTTGTGCTCTATTTCCTCTAATTGAAATTGTTTGATATTAGCTAATAAATCCTGCGCAATATCATTATCTTCTAGGTAATCTATCTGAGTTTGGTAATGCTTTTCAATAACTTCTTCTACCGCTTGCGTTAGCAACATAGTTGTTTTAAGCCCCATTAAAGCTGATACACTACCTAGCAGATAACCTGTAATATGCCAAAATGGTAGCAAGATAGTAGGTCGGATATCTTGCTTTATTAAAAGAGCCTCAAAATATTGAAGATGTAATTCTTCCTGCTCTAACATATGTTTTATTGTAATATAATCTCTTTGATTTTTAATATAATTTAATTGTCCTTGGTAAATCCTTTTCGCTCCATATTCTCCTGCATGGTTTACTCTAACCATTTCTTCTATGATATCAACTGAATTAGTAAAATCCGGTCTTGCCATTGTGATTTAATATTTACTTTAAAATTATTATTTTATTCACATACTAACTCTAAGCTAGATAAAATACGCATAAATCAAGCTATATATTGCTCGTGCTTCAAGAATTGGATTTTATTTTAAATGGCGAGCGTTTGCTGCGTACATGCCAGTACGTGAGCACGTGAGTCCATGATAAAATAAAATCCAATTCTTGAAAGACGAGTAGTATATATAAAAATTTTGTCAATACAACCAAGCTGGAAGTAGAGTTTCTATCACAAAAATATTAAAAATACAACGGGGTCTTTCTGATTATTATTTTACTCGAGTTCTATTAGTGAATATACATTTAAATTGACAATTTACTACTATGTAACTATAAAGAAAACTTATTATTTTAATACCGCAGTTAATTAGCTAAATAAGTACAAAAATATATATAGTCAATATTAAATCAAAAATATATTTTTATTATTTATTAAAATTTTTCAACCCGCAAGAGTAAATTTATGAAGCGTACATTTCAGCCGAGCAACTTAGTGAGAAAAAGAAGACACGGTTTTAGAGCCAGAATGGCAACGGTGGGCGGCAGAGAAATACTAAGGAAGCGCCGTGCTAAAGGTAGAAAAAGACTATCAGCGTAATTAAATTTGTTCATTACCTCTTTAAAAAATCAAAAAGAATTTGACTTAGTTAATAAATCAGGGAAGAAATTTCACTGTCCTTATTTTATTGCTATTATCACAAAGGATTTTTCAAAAATCTCCTACCATAAATTAATAGACCAAAATATACTCCTCTCAGATGATTTTGCTGCTAGGCGCGATGGAGCGAAGCCTATAGATAATGCTCGAGCATTGAGCAACGACGCATGCAAATTCATATCAAAGGAGTATAATAATATATTTTATTTTGGAATGAAAGTAGGGAAAAAATTAAGCAAATCTGCAGTTACCCGTAATAAAATCAAAAGACGCATTAGACATTTGGTCCGGCTTTTAGTTAATAATTCAGGACATACAGATAATAACTCAGGACGTACAGGCAGTAAAAATCCTCTTTCGAAGATAATTCAGCAGCATAATTGGGGAATGATTATTATACCCCGTAAAGGGTTTGAGAAATTTTTATTTGCTCACTTGTTAGCAGAGCTGGAAAAAATATTTTCTAAATTATACTGTTCATAAATGTAGAGTTGGTAGACAATAGAATCAACTTTAAGAATATATATACTCGGTGAACTTCAAGAATTGGATTTTATTTTAAATGGCGAGAGAGCGCAGCGTACTAAAGCACGTGAGTCCATGATAAAAAATAAAAAAATTTTTGAAAGACGAGTAGTATATAGGTCTATTTGAAAGCTATGCAGCACTAATCCACTGATAGGAGCTGCTATCACTAAATATTTGTCGTAACAGTTCATTATTTAAAGAATGGCTGGTTTTATAACCATGAATGTTAGATATGATGTGGGCTCCTGTAGTATATAAATCTCCAAAAAGATCAAGAAGTTTATGGCGCACAAATTCATCTTGATATCTTAATCCCTCATGGTTCATTATAATATCTCTATCTATCCCTACAGCATTATCAAGTGAGGCACCACGTGCTAGCCCTTTACTTTTAAGATATTCAAGTTCATGAATAAAACCAAATGTCCTAGCATCAGCAATATTATTTTTAAAAGATTCTTTTTCAGAAAATACTAAATTTTGTTTTCCAATAGCTTTACTAGCAAAATCTATAGTCAAGTCAACAATCATATTATCAGAAGGGCTACATATTAGCTCACAATCTTTATGACTTACTCGAACCTCTTTCAAGATTTTCAAGTATTTCTTTGGAGCTTTTTGTAATAATTTGCCAGCATATTCTATCATAAACATAAATGGCTTACTGCTACCATCCATTATTGGTACTTCAGGCCCATCAATTTCTACTATCAAATTGTCTATACCAGATCCCCAGAGAGCGGCCAATAAATGTTCTATAGTAGAAACAGACACCTTGTGCTCATTTTGGATAGTAGTAGATAAAGTTGTATCTGAAACATTTAGATAATTAACTGGGATAGAATTAAGCTCTTGTTTTACATCAGTTCTAATAAAAATAACTCCTGTATTTTTCCTTGCTGGTTTTAACGTTAATTGAATAATTTTACCGGAATGGACTCCCACTCCATAACAACTTACTGGATTCAATATCGTTAATTGCATAATTCCATCTATTCTATTTATAAAAACTTTAAGCAATTCTAATTCCTTAATTATTAACATGCAAGTTACATTATGTTACAAAATATTTCACTACATTTTTTTATTAATATATTCCATGGATTTTTCTAGGTTCTGTGGAGGTTTCTATGTAATGAGTCAATTTTATAGGCACTTTCTCTCGTAGAACCGCAGCATACTAATGGCATCTGAGGGTGCGAGAACGAAAATAATGACCAGATCTAGCATTAGATAGAAATGTTTAAAGACTTAAATTTTTGAAATTATTCTTTTTTTGATCATAGTAAATTTTCATAATCAAGGCAGCGGTTTCTTCTATAGACCTTCTTGTAACATCAATTACTGCCCAGCCTTTTTGTTCACAAATTAATCTTACTTGCATACATTCTTCTTGGACTATTCGATAATTAGTATAATTAGTATCCTCAGTTACTTGCAATGAATTTAACCGAGTTTCTCTTATCTCAATAAGTCTAATGGGATTAATAAT
The DNA here is from genome assembly GCF_964026555.1 of Candidatus Tisiphia endosymbiont of Beris chalybata. Taxonomy (NCBI): domain Bacteria; kingdom Pseudomonadati; phylum Pseudomonadota; class Alphaproteobacteria; order Rickettsiales; family Rickettsiaceae; genus Candidatus Tisiphia; species Candidatus Tisiphia endosymbiont of Beris chalybata. Next base: position 1,005,195 of record NZ_OZ032159.1, read on the forward strand.
TAAACCTACGACCAACGGGATAGTTATTTTGTCAAAAAGTTCTAGAAATGGGTAGCCATGTATGTAAGGGACATTTGCTGTCTTAAAACCATTATACGCTAAATACACCGAGGTAGGGGTTTTGGAAGTTCTAGAAGGCCCTATTAAAATAATATCTGCCTCATCTAATTCATTAACCATTTGCCCATCATCATGTCGAAAAGTGTAATCAATAGCATGAATTTTATCAAAATAACTTTCATCAAATTCTTGGTCGTACCCCAAATTACCTTCTATTTCTATCCCTAGGAACACCGAGATTTCTTTTACTATTTTTCCTACTACAGAGATACAAGGGATTTTTAAGCTATAACAAAATTTACTTAACTCTTTTCTTAGTTCAGGATTCGAAATAGCATATAATACTACCCCCGGCTTACTTTTAATTTTATTTAAAACCTCACGTAATAAGGTCCTATTCCTTATTAATGGCCAATGGTACAATTTAGACTCAACTTTATTAAATTGTAATAAGGCGGTGTTGGCTACATGCTTGACTGTTTGTATTGCCGATTCGGAAACCAGATGAATAATTAACTTTTTCATGACATATATAACTTTTGTGGATAATTTTTTACTATTGTTAATTTTTATATATTATAAATAATTAATTACTCCCCTGCATATAGTATATCTAACATAGCTACGGGGTAATCCACATAATAATATGTTTATGTGGATAATTTTGTGTGTAAATAACGAGAAACCGCTTATCCTTCTTGTTTTCCCATTTTATACACAAAAATAATAAGTAATTATCCACCTTAAAAATAATTTTAGCAATTATGTGAGTAATAGTTTTAATTGCTAAAATAATAAAGCTTTTAAAAGATATGTAAATGTAGATAATTTTGTGTATATTTAATTAATATACATATTACGCAGCTCTACAACTACCTAAAATAATATTATAATATTATTAATTATAGAAGAACATATGAAACAAATACTGCAAGTTTTTGAAAAATGCAATGTTAAGCCCCCTATTTGGTTAATGCGACAAGCAGGAAGACATTTACCAGAATATAGGAAGACCAGGGATACGGTTAACAACTTTCTTGAGTTATGTTATGATGTTGAAAAAGCAGTAGAAGTAACATTACAACCAGTAGAAAGATATAACACTGACGCTGCTATAATTTTTTCTGATATTTTAATATTACCTGATGCCTTAGGATGGAGGGTAGAATTTGCCAAGGAAGAAGGACCTATATTACAGCAATTTCAAAATGAAGATGATTTTAAAATTTTTAAAGAATTAGATAAAGAAAAATTGAATAAAATCTATGAGATAATTAGAAAGGTTAAAGCTAGGCTAAGTCCTGACAAAGCATTAATAGGTTTTGTAGGAAGCCCTTGGACAGTAATGACTTATCTTCTAGAAGGGAGAGGTAAACAGAATTTTCAAACAGCTAAAAACTTTATTTATAAAAATAATAAATTAGCTCAAGAACTTGTAGACTTTATTACAAAAAAAACTATTATTCATTTAATTGGCCAAGTAGAAGCAGGGGTCGACTTAGTCCAATTATTTGATTCCTGGGCAGGAATTCTTGGAGAAAAAGAATATGAACAATTTATTATTCAACCAACTAAAGAAATTGTCAAAACTTTAAAAGAAAAGTTTCCTACTTTACCTATTATAGGGTTTCCTAGAGGCTCAGGGTTTTTATACGATAATTATATTAATAATACTGGAATAAGTGCTATAGGAGTAGATCAATTTGTACCAATTAGCGTAATGAAGAATTGGAGCAATAAAATAGTAGTGCAAGGAAATTTAGATCCTTTACTATTACTTACTGATAAAGAAATTATTGAAAAAAAAGTAAGAGAGCTAGTTACAAGTTTCCCAGAAAGAAATTTTATTTTTAATCTTGGGCATGGAATTTTACCCAATACACCAGTTGAAAATGTTGAGATTTTAGTTAATTGTGTTAGAGAGTTTAATTACTAGACCTTTTTTGAGCCTCGCATCAAGCAAGGAATCTAAAGGAGATGAGCTGGGTAGAACCAAGGGGCACTTAGGGGCAACTGAGAATCCTCGTCTAGGTTCGAACTATAGATCACCAGCTCGATGCGAGGCTCAAAAGGGGCCTACTGAAATAATTAAAAGAAAGATAGCTATTGTACTTCTGAATCTAGGGGGGCCTAGCAGTTTAAGAGAAGTTAAACAATTTTTATTCAATTTATTTTACGATAAAGCTATTATTAATCTTCCTAATCCATTAAGGTTTATCATTGCTAAACTGATTTCAGTTATTAGAGAAAAAAAATCACAGCACTTATATTCTTTAATAGGGGGAAAATCCCCAATTTTACAAGAAACAGAACTGCAAAGACTAGCTATTACTGCAAAATTAAAACAAATTTTAAATGAAGACTTTGATGTCTTCATAGCAATGCGCTATTCTTCTCCAGGCTCAAAGGAGGTAATAAAGAATATAATGAAATATAACCCTTCAGAAATTATATTACTGCCTTTGTATCCTCAATTTTCTACTGCGACCACTAAATCTTCGGTTGAAGATGTTATGTCTTCTCTAGCTAAAAATAAACTTACTCATATCCCAGTAAAAACTATTTGTTGTTATCCTATAGATAGTGAGTTTATTACTGCGCATTCATCGATAATAAAGCAAGCAATAGAAAACTTAAAAAATAAAGAAAATTATCGTATTTTATTTTCAGCCCATAGTCTTCCTGAGAAAATAATAAAATCAGGGGATCCTTATCAATGGCAAGTTGAAAAAACAGTGGAAAAAATATTATTTCAGGTTAATATAGAGGATTTAGACTATAAAATAGTTTATCAAAGTAAAATTGGTCCAGTAAAGTGGCTTGGACCAAGCACAGAAGATGAAATTGAGAAGGCAGGAAAAGAAAATAAATCTCTAATAATAGTACCAGTAGCGTTTGTCTCAGAGCATGTAGAAACGTTGGTAGAATTAGATATTGAATATATTAATATTGCTAATAAATATGGAATTGAATATGTAAGAGTTCCCGCTCTTGGGATAAATAAATTATTTATTGATAGCTTAACTAAAATGGTATTAAGATTAGTTAAACAAGAGGGGAGTAAAGATATAAATCATCTAATAGTTAGTTCAGTTAATAAAAAACTATGCCCTTCTCATTTTACTATGTGTTTATGTAATTATAAAAATTAGGTACAATATGGCTAGTTACTACTTATGGTTTAAGGCCTTCCACGTCATTTCAGTGATTTGTTGGATGGTTGGGTTATTATATTTACCCAGATTATATGCTTATCATGCTAAAGCTACGATAGGCAGTGAGAGCGATAAAACTTTTCAACTAATGGAAAGTAGATTACTTAGGATCATTATGAACCCCGCAATGATCACCACTTATATGCTAGGCCTAACAAACGCTTATATATATGGAATAGTTGCTTTAGGTACATGGTTTCATATAAAAATGACAGCGGTTCTAGGCCTTACAGTTTTCCATGGATTACTGGCTAGGTGGAGAAAAAACTTTATTAATGGAAAAAATCTTCATACAGAAAGGTTTTTTCGTACCGTTAATGAAGTACCAACAGTTTTCATGATATTAGCAGTCATCATGGTTATTGTTAAGCCGTTTGATTAGCCCTAAAAACTGGAGGGGAGGAAGATGAAATTATCTTTAACTAATAGCGTATACTGCTCGTAACTGAAGAGTTGGTATACGAAGTTCACCGAGTATACATATTAGTATGTAAGGAGCGAAACGTAGATGATTAAGTTTTCGGAAATGGTATAACTCAAACTTCTTTCCCTCTTTTATAATGGGACTTCACCCACCGGTAATACTTCACAGCCCCCTATAGGGTTAGGGTGGCCGTTATGAGGAAAATTGGCAACTTCTAGTTCTATCCCCCCTGAATCTTCTTGATGGTTATCCTGATTTAAAGGGCAACGCCAAAATACTACACAACCTATTATTGTGAGTACACATATACTAAACACTAATAGTGATAAAATAATCATATTATGTAGGGGGTTTTCAGGTGAAACCTCTCCAAATTGATAGGATTTAGTAGAAAGATCTAATATATTATTGCTTGAAGACGGTGCTAAGGATGATATATTTGATAGCATATTTCCTCTTATCATTAGTTTATCTCCTTATACTACTTTAAAGATATTATGTTAGACAAGGCAATCTTAGCGAAGTACACCTAAAGCTTAACTAATACTTATTTTTTTAATAAAATAAGTATCCAAATTAACTCAGTTTAAAATTGTTGTGGAAATTCAACTGTTAGGAGGTAATTATAAATTATTAGACAATTTTCTTATATTCAAAATATATTTTTCTTACAGAATAAATCCATATAATACAAACAACTGTAAATATACTCATTAAGAGCGAAGAAATGGAGTGAAAAGTTGCCGTTGGTACTAACGTAAAAATGATTGATTGTATTAACCCACTTGAGGATTTGCCAACTTTAGAACTAATTACATCAACCGCTGCCTTGCCTTTAGTTTTTAATTCTGGATCCAGGGGTATATAGAGCATTTCCCTTGAAGTATCCCAAATAGAATATTTAGTCCCTTTTGCCAGAATGTTTTGTAAAGCCCCGACTGATACTGCAAGCGCTAAAGGGGTCATTAATATAGTGCTCTCAAATAATGATAATACTTGGTTCTCGAATACAATTAAAATAAAAAATAATATACCAGTAACCATTATTATAATTGGGGAAATTACTGCGGCAACGAACCAATTGTGGCTGCGCATTATATTATTACCAACTATAGTCATTACCATAATAGCAACTCCTGTCCAAAGTATATAAAGACTATTGAACTCAGCGTAACTATTAACAGTAGGGTATAATTCCTTAATTTTTGCTTTCCACACAGCTTCTACTAAATTCATAGACAAACCAAACGCTGCAGAACAAATTAACATCAACCACAAATATTTAGATCTGGTTATATATTTAAAGCTTTCAATTAAACCCATACTTTCCTTAGTTGATCTACCACGTTTAGCAGGGGCATAAAATGTAGGGTTAGTAAAAACATTTTTCGTAATAAATTTTACAAATAAACATGATATAATTGCAGAAAGTATCACTAAGCTTATCGATATTTTTACCAAAAGAGTTTTATCATCTGCTATGTTAAAAAAGTTTTTAGCAACAGTACTTTCAGATGAAAGGTTCATCATTAAAAAGCCAACAAAAATTAAAGAAGAATTGCCAAATAATGAAAAAAGAGTATAAAACCTCTTCGCTTCTTCAGTAGTAGTAAGCTCATTTGCAAACTGCCAAAACAATAAGACATAAAATATATTAGGCCAGAGCTCAGCTAAGGTATAGAAAATGACATAGCTCCAATTGTTAATTAAAGCTATATACCATTTAAAATGAGGATAATTTAACGCTACTTGTTCTAAAAAAACACTTTTAACATGGAAAACTTGAACGTTAGGATAAAGGATAAAAGCAAAAAGAATAAAGAATCCAACAAAAAAGCTTATTAAGTAATAATAAATCTTTTCAAAACTAAAATGATTAAGCATTTTAGCATATATTATCACAAATAGAGCAGCAGCAGGGGTAACACAGTAGACTTTAGTAAAACTAACTACTTCTGCGCTAATTTCTGAGATTAATATACTATCTTTTAAAATTCTTAATATGTTTTGATTAAATAGGACAGTAAACATCAACCCACACATCGGTATAAACTTTCCAAGTTCATAATTATGAATAGGCCAAAATATAGTTCTGAATTTACCTTTAAATGAGCTTGACCGCGAACTAGCCATATCAATATTTCCTAAGGCAAAAAAAAAATTTAAGACAGCTAATTAGCTTAAATAATTCTTAATTTTTAGGGTTGAGAATATCCTCGAATTCTTTACAATATAATTGATATATAATTACAAAAATAAAATATAAAATATGAGAGTTTTGCACTTATATATTATTGCCTTAATTCTGTCAAGGTGTTTGTAACTAGGTCAGCTTAAGAATAGATTCCTATATAAGGTAAATATGTTACAAGATCAATGCCAGCAATATTTTGATGAATATAATTATTATTCATCCCTAAATTCACTAGGCAACAATTACTTAAAACTAGCACAAATAGTAACCAAAACACCATATTATCAAATTTTATCCTATAAAAGCCTTAAAAATAATAACAATAAGACCTTTTTAGTTATTCCTTCAATTTTTAACTCGCCGGAAATTCTTTTTTTATCCCACTCAATAAGTTTTATTGATAATTTAAGACAATACGGGAATGTTTTTTTAGTGGACTGGTTTGAGCTAAATAAAGCTAATTATTTATTAGAGGATTATGCCAAGTGGGTGGTAGAGGTGGTTATAGCACTAAGGAAAAAAAATAACCAAATAATAGATTTAATAGGGCATTGTATAGGAGGTAATTTAGCTATTGCCGCTGCAATAATATTCCCAGATTCAATCAGAACATTAACTTTATTATCCACCCCGTGGGATTTTTCTCATTTTGCTTTATCTCGTAATATACATCAATATTTTGGTTTAGGTTCAGATGTACAAAATTTATCAATGATTCCGAAACTATATATTCAAATTCTTTTTTTTCTAATGTTCTCCGGTCAGTTTAGCGGAAAGCTTAATAAATTCTTTGTTATAAAGTCATTGAAAGAGAAAGATTTAACTTTTAGAATAGAAAATTGGTTATTATCTGGTGCTGCTTTACCAAAAGGAACATATATGCAAATTATGGATGAAATAATAGGTAATAATATGTTCATGAAGCTACAATGGCAAGTTGATAATGTTATTATGAACCCATCGTTAATAACGAAGCCAGTATATCAAATAGTGGCAGATAATGATAAAATAGCGCCTGGTTCTTCTATTTTACCTTTGCATAAATTATTTAAAAAATCTACACTTATAAAAGTAAAAGGAGGGCATATTAGTTATTTAATTAATAATAAATTATCTGCCTTACTAAGGGAATATAACAATTCATCTGAAGATTAAAAGAATCTAGTACTTGTTTTTTTGGGCAGGGAGTCTATTTAGAATAATTTTCTATAGGAGTAAAAAATGAATAATAAAGCAGCTTACATAGTGTATGCCAGGCGAACAGCTGTAGGTTCTTTACTAGGAAGTTTAGGGCAAATTTCAGCTGCTAAGCTCGGTTCGCTAGTGATAGGATCAATCGTAGGAGAGAGTAAATTAGACCCTTTTCTTATTGATGAAGTTATAATGGGGCAAGTGATTACTGCAGGGGCAGGGCAAAATCCTGCTAGACAAGCCTTATTGCAGGCTGGTTTACCTCAAGAAGTTAAAGGTTTTACGATTAATAAAGTATGTGGTTCTGGCCTAAAAGCAGTCTGTTTGGCCACTAGCTCTATTATGGCTGGGGAGAATGAGATTGTTATAGCAGGAGGTCAAGAGAATATGTCCTTAGGGCTGCACGGAGCTTACATTAGAGCCGGACAGAAGCTAGGAAACATCACGATGGTTGATTTAATGCAGTATGATGGTTTAGTAGATGCCTTTTCTAATAATTCAATGGGAATTACTGCAGAAAATATAGCCAAGAAGTTTAATATTAGTAGAGAAATCCAAGATGAATATGCAGCAAAGTCCCATCAAAAAGCAAGTAGAGCACGAACAGAAGGATATTTTAAAGATGAGATATTGCCAGTAGAGGTTAAGGTAAAGAAGGACATCTTACTGTTTGATCAAGATGAAGGTATTAGGGCTAATGCTAGCTTAGACGTGTTAGCGCAACTTAAGCCTGTTTTCGAGAAAGGAGGCACTGTAACCGCTGGTAATTCTTCTTCTATTAATGATGGGGCGGCTTGTGTAATGGTAGTATCGGAAGAAGCATTAACTAAATATAATTTACATCCCCTTGCTCGAATAGTATCTTATGCTAGCACTGGAGTAGATCCTAATATTATGGGGACCGCTCCTGTCCCAGCCTCTCTTAAGGCCTTAGCAAAAGCCGGATGGAGAGTAGAAGATTTAGATGTAATAGAAGCAAATGAAGCTTTTGCTGCACAAGCTATTTATGTCAACGAACGTATGAAATGGGATATTGATAAAGTAAATATGAATGGAGGAGCAATAGCAATAGGACATCCTATAGGAGCAAGTGGAGCAAGAATTTTTGTAAGCTTGATCCATCAAATGAAAAGAGTCAACGCTAAAAAAGGATTAGCAACACTTTGCATAGGAGGAGGTTTGGGGATTGCTATGTGCGTAGAAGCAGTTTAAGTTGTATACCCCTATGATATAAATTTGCATGCGTCGTTGCTCAAATAGCTCGCCTATTATCTATAGGCTCTACCATTGCGCCTAGCAGCAAAAAATCATCGGAAGAGGAGTGTATTTATCGGCAATGCTCCATTAAGTATGCTTATTTTAAAAGCAGTTATTTACAACCCTAATTTTTCTCCATATAATTCAAAAATAATAGACTTTCTGCATAAGTCAAAATAGCTTTGAGAATTATTAGGAGAAATGAACCTGTCTCCAAAGCGTATTTCTGTTCGTAAATAGACCTCTTGCATAACCTAAAGATAATTGAAGAATTTTTAGGAGAAACGAAGTCGAGTACCGCAGCGTACATAGACGTACGTGAGGAACAGAGAGGAGTTTCGACGACAAAATTACCAATTAGATTAGGTTATGCAAGAGGTCTAATGAAAAGGTGGTAGACGAAGCTCAATGCAAGTGGAGACAAATGTCGACGACAAAGTTACCGGCTAGATTGAGTTATGCAGAAAACCAATAGTAGAATAATATGAGGAATATATGGTAAATGATGTAACCGATGGTACATTTGAAAAAGAGGTTTTAGAATCAACTATGCCTGTTGTAGTTGATTTTTGGGCTAGTTGGTGTGGGCCTTGTAAAATGTTAACTCCTATCCTTGAAGAGCTAAGCACCGAATTAGAAGGTAAAATAAAGGTCGTTAAAATAAATATAGATGATAATCCTAACACCCCTTCAAAATTTGGTATTCGTAGTATTCCCACAATGATCCTATTTGAAAACGGAAAAAATGTGGCTACTAAAATGGGAGCCCTGCCTAAAGATACTATTAAAGAATGGATTAATTCTTCAGTAAAAGTATAAAATAGTATACCTTAAGATAAAATAAAAAAATAATCCAGATATACGTAGCTGTATATCTGCAGGTCCCTAATTTATATTAGTTGACTTATCGTCAAGCAAATTACATTTAACTTATGACCTATAAAAAAGCATCTATCGATATAATTGATGGATATGTGGAAGGGATTAATAACCAGCAACGAGTAGAAAGTTTAAAACATTTTTTCATAAAAGGAGGAAAAATATTTCCTTCGTCAATTCCAATCTTAAATAAGATAAATTTTTCTTGTAAAGTAGGAGAAAAAGTTGCTTTTATAGGGAGTAATGGTTCAGGCAAAAGCTCTCTACTTAAGGTAATAGCAGGCATTTATCCTTTAAAATCCGGGATGCGGAAAGTACATGGTAATTTTGCTGCTATCATTGAAATGGGGGTGGGGTTTGAATTAGAACAAACTGGCAGAGAAAATATTAAAATACTTATGCTTTATAATAATATGTTAAGTAGATATAGTAAAAAATTAGAAGAAGAAATTATTGATTTTACCGAGTTAGGAGTAAAAATAGATTTACCTATAAAAAATTATAGCTCAGGAATGTTAGCAAGGTTAGCATTTTCTGTATCTGTTTTTCAAGAAGCAGATATTCTTCTCCTAGATGAAGTTTTTGCTGCTGGAGATAGTCATTTTATTGAAAAATCTACTAATTTGATCAGGAATAAGATGCGGAATACGCCAATTTTAATATTGGTTAGCCATCAAGAAAGTATTGTAAAAAATAATTGTACTAGATGTATTTTATTAAAAGAGGGTAGTATTGTAGCGGATGGTAATCCAGATGATGTATTAAAAATCTATAATAATGGAAATTACTAATATGATAAGCTATTTTTTTTCTAAAAAATACTGGCTGCCAATTATGTTACTGACACAAACTGCTATAGTTCGTCAAAATAAAGATTCTTTTTTAGGTTCTTTATGGGGATTAATCCAGCCTTTTACGCAGGTAATAATAATATCGTATTTTTTTGGCTTTTTACTTAAGTTGCCAAAAGACCAATTAATTATGAATTTAGTAGGGGCTTTACCGTTTTGGCTATTTATTGTTAATAGCCTAAATATAGCGACAAATTCTATAATTGCTCGCTCGGGAATTATAAAAAAAGTAGTAATCTCTAGGACAATCTTTCCGTTTTCTGATAGTCTAGTGCAAGTTTATACTCTAATCTATTCTTTTGTAGCTATGTATATAGCCTTTATAATTTTATACCCTGAAAAGTTTTCTATATGGATAATTTTTCTACCAATCCTTGTATTGCCCTTAATAATTTGTGTAGTTAGTGTTTCTATCGCTTTTGCCTTTCTAACTCCCTATATACGTGATATTCCGCAGCTATTAAATTTAATTTTAAATATTGTTTATTGGACCATACCTATAGTATACCCCTACTCTATAGTACCAGAGTCAAAAAGAATATTTTTTGAGATCAATCCTGTTTTTATTGTTATAAGGCCTATGCAACATCTAGTAATAGAAGGAAACATGCCGGATGTATTTATGATTATTAAATCTGTTATTGTAGCTATTATTACTTCATTTGTGAGTTACTTAGGCTATAGATGTCTTTCTAAGAATGTCATATATTACGTATGAACCTTGCTTTTGGGTTAGATTTTATAGAGTTACAAACCCTAGAAGGCCTTAAAAAATTAGATCAAATTTTCCAAAAATTTTTACAAGATCATAATTATGATCTTTATAAAAAGCTATCATTCTTCAGAAATAATGCTGATAAAATTAATCCGAATTATTATTCGGAGTTTCTACTAGAGATTTCTCCTATATTAGATGATTTTTTAGCGCAACTTTTTGGTATTGAGTCAGAAGTAGCAAAATTAAGATTTACTCATAAAGAGTTTGATATAATTTATGAATGTAAAAGAAAGTTTGTGCACCGTACTGCATTAAAAAAATACCCATATGAAAAATTAAAAGAGTTAAATTTTAATAAGCTATTAAGCTCTATAGAACAATTTTTAGGAGTAGGTTTTACTGAAGATAAATTTGCCCAACAAGTATTAGCATGGCAATTAAATGAGGAACTATATTCTGTCGAGCTAAATGAAGCGGCAAAATATGCTGCTTGCATGGTTTATAGTAACCCAAATAGTATATTATTCTCAAGACCTAGTAAAATTGATCAAAATAATTTAATTGATGATAATAAGGTAGAAAGCTATAAACAGCGGGTGAGAGTAGGATTTGATTTTTTTGATCCTGAATTTAATTTAAATAGAGCTTTAAATGGAGCTAATTATTGTATTTATTGCCATAAAACCGGTAAGGATTCATGCTCTAAGGGCTTGTTCCTGCCAGGTGTGACTAATAAGGAAAATCCCTTAGTAGCAGAGGATGCAATCGCCCCGGCTTTTGTATTAGCAAATCAACAGCCGTTGAAAAATGGTAATGCCCTAAAGTTAGGATGTCCTCTTAAACAGAAAATTTCTGAAATGAATTATGTTAAAGCAAAAGGTTTTAATTTAGCTGCTCTGGCTATTATTATTATTGATAATCCAATGGTAGCTGCTACCGGGCATAGGATTTGTAATGATTGTGCTAATTCATGTATCTATCAAAAGCAAGAACCTGTAGATATCCCTCTAATAGAATCTAATATTTTGCAGGAAACTTTATTATTACCCTATGGGGTAGAGATATATTTATTACTGACGAATTGGAACCCTCTTAATATCCTTTCTCCGTTACCTGCTGCCTCAACTAATTATAAAATTTTAGTAGCAGGGCTCGGCCCTGCTGGCTTTAGCTTATGTTATTATTTATTACGAGAGGGACATAATGTAGTGGCAGTAGATGGTTTTAAAATTAATCCCCTACCTTTTGATATAGTCAATTCAGGAGAATTTGGTGCTAGGAGCGATGGAGCGACGCCTATATATAATAGGCAAGCATTGAGTGACGATGTCACCAACTTCTCATCAATTGACTATAGTAGTAAACCTATTAAATATTGGCTTGATTATAAAAAAAAATTGTCAGAGAGAGCTCCTGCTGGTTTCGGAGGGGTAGCGGAATATGGCATTACACCAAGATGGGATAAAAATAATTTAACTATACTACAATTAATATTACAACGAAATAGCCATTTTCTTCTATTTAGTGGGGTAAGTTTAGGTAGTAACATAACAATCGAACAAGTTATAGAGCTAGGTTTCGATCACTTAGCTATATGTACCGGAGCTGACACCCCTAAAGTAGTAAAGATGAAAAATTTTCTTGCCAAAGGTGTGAGAACTGCGTCGGATGTTTTAATGACCATTCAATCTGGAGGAGCATTTTTAGAAGAATCTATCACTAATTTACTTATTAGAATGCCGATTATTGTTATAGGGGGAGGGCTTACTGCAGTTGATGTCGCAGTTGAATCTCTATTTTACTATAGGGCACAAGTAATAAAGTTTTATAAAAAATATCAAGCATTAATTAAGCAGAATGGAACCAACTATACTGAACGAGACTGGACGAAAGAAGATAGGTTAATAGCTGAAGAATTTATTACCCATGCTAAATTATTTCAGGTAGCTCAAGATAAGGAAGCTGTTTTAAATATTTTAAATGAATTAGGAGGGGCAACAATTTTTTATAGAGGCAAATTAAAGGATTCCCCTGCTTACAAATTAAACCCTGATGAAGTAATGTATGCTATGGCTACAGGCATTAAGTTTGTAGCCAATATGGATCCTGTAACCATTAATGTAGATGAATATGAATATACTGAATCTGTAGAATTTAACAATTTAGGTATTAAGAAAAAAGTTTTAGCTCGCACAGTCATTATGGCTGTGGGAACCGAAAACCATCGGGATTTTTTAAAAAATAACTATAGCAAACAAGGGAGCACTAACAATTTTTTACCCGAAAAAATAACTCCCTTTATAACTTATTTTGGTGATTGTAATCCTTTATTTGCAGGAAGTGTGGTCAAAGCTATAGCAAGTAGTAAAGAAGGATATAAGTTTATTAGCCAGAATCTTCTTAAAAATAAACCAAATTTCTCTGGTAATTACTTAAATTTTTTTGCCAAGCTCGATTATTTACTAATCAGCTATATTCAGGAAGTTAATGTTTTGGCGCCAGAGATAATAGAGCTGGTAGTTCACTCGCCCTTAGCTTCTCAAAATTTTCGGCCAGGTCAATTTTTCCGTTTACAGAATTATGCCAAGGATATTGCAAAAATTATGGAGCCTTTAGCTCTTACTGGTGCTTATGCAAGGCCTGAGAAAGGCTTAATTAATTTAATAATTCAGGAAAAAGGGGGGACAAGTAGATTATGCCGAACTTTATCAAGAAATGAACAAATAGTTTTAATGGGGCCTTGTGGTAATCCAACTGAAATATTAAAAGATAGCACTTTAGTGCTGATTGCTACTGGAATTGGCAACGCTCTTTTAATTCCTGTTGCGCAAGCCCTTAAAAATAATAATTGTACAATAATTTATTTGGCTGGCTATAAAAAATTACAAGATAGATTTTATCAAGAAAAAATAGAAAATTCAGCAGATATAGTTATCTGGTGTGGTGAGGAAGAAATTTTGCCAAAAAATAGGGTAAGAGATATTAGTATTAAGGGAAATGTCATTGATGGTATAATATATTCGAGTAAATTGCAAGAATTAAAAGAGTCTATAGTTCATGTCAATAGAATAATAGCTGCAAGTAGTCCAAAAATGACCAAAGCTATTAAAGATATAAAAGATGAAATTTTTAGCTACGATATCCCCATGATAGTTAGTCTAAATTCCCCTATGCAATGTATGATGAAAGGCATTTGCGGGCAATGTATACAAAAAGTTACCAATAAACAGCAATATATTTTTGTTTGTGCTTGTCAAGAGCAAGAGGCTAAAATAGTTGATTTTGAAGGACTAAAAAATCGTTTAGAGCAAAATTCTTTACAAGAAAAATTATGATTAATGTGAGTATGGTTTAGCTGAATATATAGTAGTTTTTAAATTATGTATAGCCTTAAAGCCTAAGTAAACAGAAATGCGTTCTATTATTATGTGTTGATGGAAGGAAAGCTCTAGCGCGATGCTTGAGTTTTCTACTTGTACGTGTAGAACATTGAGAGCTAATCCTTTTTCTTTAATACTGCCTATTCTTAGAGGGGTAGCTTGCGAGCTAAATTTGGGTCCAACAATTTTATCCCAATTAACCATGATTTCAGCAAGTAAAGGGTGTTGTCTTCCAAAAATTCTTTTGATAATTATATTGATATCATGGCTAAGCAGTTTCATATTGTAAAATTAATTATTGTAATCATTACTACTAATATAGCAAAGATAATTGACATTAAAGGAAGGTAAAGAGAGGTAATAGAAAGTAGCATAAGCAGTATGTTGCACGATATTATTCTGCTTACTATTTGTCTATGGGTTTTTCCTTTCCTTACAGCCTTTTGAAAAAAATGCTGTAAATGAGGTTGCCAAATCTTTTCTTTATTGAGAAGCCTAGTTAAAATAGTTAGTCCTCCATCTGCTAGGTAATACAAAGGCGCAATACAGGAAGCAATAAATAAACGGGAACTAGAAGCAGAGACTAACAGGAAACATAAGCCTAACATAAAACCTAAACTTATACTACCTACATCACCTAAAAAGATTTTAGCAGGATTCCAGTTAAATAACAAAAAGCTTAAAGAGCAGGCTAAAATCAGTACATTAAGTATAACTATTAAATTTACGTTTATTATAGTATCAGTTTTTAAATAACATAATATTAATAGCGTAATAGATAAATGGGTAGACTCCGAACAGCTAATACCATCTATTCCATCAAGAAAATTATAAATATTTAAAAAAGTAGTTAAAGCAATTACTACTAATAGGAAATCAATAGCTGCAGGTACTTCGTAATGAAATAAGGAATGGGGAGATAAAAATAACCTGGCGGCTATTGCAGAACAAATTATATGAATAATTAACCTTATGAATATGGGTATAGAAATCAAATCATCTAAAAACGAAATTATAGAAATAATAGATAATACCGGTAAAAATTTAATAGAGTTCGTTAAAGAAGAAGTTAGAAAATATTCATAACTACTAAACCCAATTATTATTACTATAACTATTGCAAGCCCTCCGCCCCTGGGGGTAATTTTACTGTGAGCCCTGCGATTATTCGGGATATCTACTAGCCCTAAAGACGGAAGAATAGGAATTAAAAGTCGGGTAAGGAGGGTAGTAGACATAAAAGCTAATAAAAATAAGATACTATAATAAAAAAAAATCTCCATAAGCCCTAACTATCAATGGTTTTGCTACTTGAAAAAAAGATTTAATTATAAATTAGTAATACTGATTTTGCTAGGCTCAACTCCTTGTTCTAACATTTTTTTTAGGAGCTCTATTTTGGCAGGCAATTCAGTTAAGGATAGGCTTGTCACATCAATAGCAAATTCAGTGATTATATTTACGCTTTTATTAGTTATTTCTGCTATCCCAGTACATACAAAAAATTTTAATAGCTGAATATTTGTTTTATCTAGGTGCTCGAGCGTAGGCTCTTCTGTTAGCTTAGAGTTGGTAGCTATTGAAATTTTTACTAATCCTTCTTTTAGGTTGACAATTAGCAAGGTATGGCCTGGTAGAATCCCGAGCTCTCCTGCGGCTCCAGGGATTGTTACCATTAGCGCTTCTTTATCAAATAAGATGCTGGTAGGGATTATAATCTTCACCTGAAGAATTTTATTCATTTAGTTACTCTTAACAATTTTGTCCTGAAGTTTTTCGCCCTTTGCTATGGCTTCGCTAATATTACCAACCATATAAAAAGCACTTTCTGGTAAGTGATCATATTTACCTTCTACTAAGCCTTCAAACCCCTCAATCGTATCAGTGAGGTTAACAAATTTTCCAGGAGAACCAGTAAATACCTCAGCTACATGAAATGGTTGAGATAAAAATCGTTGTATTTTTCGTGCCCTTGTAACAATTAATTTATCAGATTCTGATAGCTCGTCCATTCCTAAAATAGCAATTATATCTTGTAATGATTTATATGTTTGTAGAATTTTTTGGACATTACGGGCAACGGAGTAATGTTTCTCGCCAACAATTACTGGATCTAGCATTTGCGAACTACTATCTAATGGGTCTACAGCGGGATAAATGCCCAGTTCAGCAATTTGTCTACTAAGTACCGTAGTTGCATCCAGGTGGGCGAAAGAAGAAGCAGGCGCTGGGTCGGTTAAATCATCAGCTGGGACATAAATAGCTTGCACGGAGGTAATAGAGCCGTGTTTAGTGGAAGTAATACGTTCTTGTAGTTCTCCCATATCAGTTGCAAGAGTTGGTTGATAGCCAACTGCTGAAGGGATCCTGCCTAACAGTGCTGATACCTCAGAACCAGCTTGGGTAAACCGGAAAATATTATCTATAAAAAATAATACATCTTGTCCTCCCTCTAAATCTCGAAAACTTTCAGCTATAGTAAGGCCAGTTAAAGCAACTCTTGCCCTGGCACCTGGTGGTTCATTCATTTGCCCATATACAAGGGTAACTTTAGATTTTTTGGGCTCCTGGAGATTAATTACCCCAGAAGTAATCATTTCATGATAAAGATCATTACCTTCTCTGGTCCTTTCTCCCACTCCGGCAAACACGGTATATCCGCCATGGGCTTTAGCTATATTGTTAATAAGTTCCATAATCAATACTGTTTTTCCCACGCCAGCACCGCCAAATAACCCAATCTTTCCTCCTTTTACATAAGGGGCTAAAAGATCAATTACTTTAATTCCTGTTACTAAAATATTTTTTTCAGTTGATTGGTCAATAAAAGCTGGGGCTGGCTTATAAATTGAAGAAAAATTGGTAGCATTAAAACTCCCTCGTTCATCAATTGGGTCACCTGTTACATTCATTATTCTCCCAAGCGTTTCTAGGCCAATAGGTACTTTAATACTGTCTCCTGTATCAACCACTGTTTGTTCTCTTACTAAGCCATCGGTTGGATGCATAGATATACAGCGTGCTATATTATCCCCTATATGCTGCGCTACTTCCAATATCACTTTACTGCCATTATTATCACACTCAAGCGCATTTAAAATTTTTGGTAAATAATTATCATCACCGAAATGTACATCAACGACAGCTGAAATAATTTGTACAATTTTACCTGTATTATTAGTCATATATTCTCTTCAATAAGTTCAGCAGAAGTAGAGTCTCGAAAGAAGTCTAGTAAAAATGAAACCCAATCCTTGAAAGTAAATACGAAATTCTTTATAAAGCCCCAACACCTGCGATAATTTCAATTAACTCATTAGTAATTAGGTCTTGCCTTGATTTATTAAGCTTTAGTGTTAAATTATCAATAAGCTCATTAGCGTTTTTTGTAGCATTATCCATAGAGGTCATTCTAGCTCCTTCTTCACTAGCTCTACTATGTAGTAAAGCATAATTAATTTGTGAGGATATATACAACTTAAATAGGTTAAATATTAGGTCTGCTCCTTCATATTCATAGCTTAAATATTTATCTTCTGCTGTTGTTAACTGGGTGGTAACAGGGAATATTTGTTGTCTAGAAGGCAGCTGTACCATAGCATTTTTGCATTTATTAAAATATATTTGACAGCTGCCAATTTCAGCAGCTTCAATCATATTCATAAGCCTTTCTATAATTTTTAAGGATAAATCATTAGTATGAAATTTTGGAAAATCATAATAACTATCTATATAAGATCCATATCCTCCTTTAATAATATCATACCCTTTTTTTCCTATAACTATAATTTTTATTTCCTTACTAGAGTTTTTTAAATTTTCAATATCAGCTTTTACTAATTTAGTTACTGAAAAATTAAAAGATCCACATAATCCGCGTTCAGAAGTAATTATTATTAATAAATATGGTTTTTCTGGGTTTCCTAAAAAGAATTTTTTATCTTTTTCATCCATATCTTGCAGATTATTTTCCGTAGCTATATTACCTATTATTTTATGGAGCGTTTCAATATAAGCTTCAGAATTTTTAACTTGATTTTTTGCTTTGGTAAATTTAGTAGCGGATACTAGTTGCATTGCTTTGGTAATCTTTTGGGTCGTCTTAATGCTTTTAATACGCGATCTTAACTGTTTTAAATTACTCATAACTCCTTAGATCTTGTAGATAAAAAGTTTTTTATAAATTCCTCTAAAAAAATTTTTAACTTTTGTTCTATTTCTTCAGTAAGTTTACTTTGTTCTTTAATAGATATTAAAATATCTTTACTATTAACCTTTAATTCTTGCAATAATTTATCTTCAAATTCTTTTATTTGTTCAATAGGTATACTATCTAGATAGCCTTGTACTCCAGCGTAAAGACTAACTACCTGCTCTTCTATAGGGAAAGGTTGGTATTGATTTTGTTTTAATATTTCGTTTAGTTTGGCTCCATGGTTAATTAGTTTGCTAGTGGCAGGATCTAAATCGGAACTAAATTGAGAAAAGGCTGCTAGTTCTCTAAATTGCGCTAGGTCTAGCTTAGCTGTCCCTGCTACTTGCTTCATAGATTTTACTTGGGCAGCTGACCCTACTCGACTTACTGATAGGCCAATATTTACTGCAGGTCTGATCCCTTGATAAAAAAGTTCATTTTCTAGAAAAATTTGTCCATCTGTGATTGAGATAACATTAGTTGGGATATACGCTGAAACGTCTCCTGCTTGAGTTTCAATAATTGGTAAAGCGGTAAGAGAACCTCCACCTAATTCATCCGATAATTTTGCAGCTCGTTCTAATAAGCGAGAATGTAAGTAAAATACATCCCCGGGATAGGCTTCACGCCCTGGGGATCTCCGAAGTAAGAGGGAGATTTGCCTATAAGCAACCGCATGTTTACTTAAATCATCATAAATAATTAGAGCATGCATCCCGTTATCGCGAAAATATTCTCCAATACTACAAGCACTGTAGGGCGCTACATATTGCAGGGCAACTGGGTCAGAAGCTGTTGCTGCTACCACGACGGTATATTCCATTGCTCCTGCATCTTCTAGCTTTTTTACCACTCCGGCGACAGTCGATCTTTTTTGGCCTATAGCTACATAAATACAGTAAATTTTGTTTTTTTCGTCTCCCTCAAGATGTGCTTGTTTTTGATTGATGATCGTATCAATGGCAATAGCAGTTTTACCTATTTGTCTATCGCCAATAATTAGTTCCCTTTGTCCGCGGCCGATAGGTATTAAAGCATCAATTACTTTAATGCCGGTTTGTACTGGTTGACTAACGCTTTTTCTTGCAATTATTCCTGGAGCTTTTTCTTCTATATTTCGATAGGTATCTGTGATAATTGGGCCCTTACCGTCAATAGGGTTAGCTATTCCGTCTACTATCCTGCCCAGTAAGGCTTTGCCCACCGGTACTTGTAGAATTTTTTTAGTTCTTTTGGCGGTATCTCCTTGTTTGACTTCGCAATCGTCTCCTATTAGTATCACGCTTACTGAATCAGTTTCGAGACTGATAACCAACCCTTTGATTCCTGACTCAAATTCAACTATTTCTCCGGCTTCAACTTTATTAATACCATATATTTTAGCAATGCCATCTTCAACCGTGATAACTTGTCCTACCTCTTCTAAATCACTATTATAGCTAATATTAGCAATTTCTTGTTTAAGTATTTCGGCAATTTCAACAGTTTTTAATCGTTTGGTAGACATCAGTTTATTTACCTAAAATTTATATTTTACTCACCATTAGTATTTATTAAGGCGTTATTTACTTTTTTTAAGAATCCCGCAATAGAATAATCTTTAACTAGACTATCATATTGTAAAATAATTCCACCAATAATAGATGGATTCAGCTCAAAATTTATAGCAACTTTTTGATGAAAATTCTCTTCTAAATATTTTTTTAACCAGTTTTTCTCTTCAGCTTGTAACAGTTTAGAAGAGGTAATTTTTACTATTTTAACATTACGGTTTTTATTAAGTAAGTCCTGATATAATGATACGATATTGGGTAAAATTGATAGTCGTGAATGTTTTAAAAGTATTAGTAGGAATTGTTTAACTATTAATTCAGTATTTAAGTGTTTAGTGATTAACTCAATTAAAGTCAGTTTATCTCGGTATTTTGCAATAGGGGAAAGCATAATATCTTTAATTTTTTGATCCCCTTGTATAAGTACATCAATACGCTTAATTTGTGTTAATATTTTTTCTTCTAAAGCAGCAGCTAAAGCATTCTCAAACAAAGCAGAAGTATAATTTTGTACTAATTGGTTGTTGATCATTTGTTTATGTCTGTACTTATCTTTGTTAGTCTATCATTAGGAATTTATGATTTTCTAAGGTTACTCTAGGGATTGTAGATTTATATCACATAATTACAACAAATTATACTAATTACCTATAAGCTATCCGTTAAATATTTATATTAATATAATCAGTATCATGTTATGTTTATTACAAAGGTTAATAAAATTTAACTAAGAAGCAATAAAGCTACTGGTTGTTTTATGAGTTTTTAAGAGATGGTTGGAGCTTATAAAATGTTGCAGAAAAAAAATTATTTAGAATTAAAAGCTCTTCATATTGTAGGGCCATACAATGTAATTGATCCAGAAATTGAAAAATTGTATAAGGAAAATAAAAACTGTCTCATAATTGGGGATGGAGCACAAGATAAACCATTAACTTTTGAGAATATTGGAAATAATCTAGAAAAAAATAATGTTAAAATTGGCCCAAATACTCGTATCGATATTCTTGCTCACGGCAACCGAATAGGAAACAAGCATATGATGCAGCTTGATGACTTAAACCCTAATGCTTGCTGTTATACAGAGAATTTTTTTACGAAGCTAAGAGAGTTAGCTAATTGTCCTTTATATATTCACTTATGGGCATGTTATGGAGGATCAGCTAATAAAGATGCCTCTAGGCGAGGGTTCCATTTTAGTAACTCATATAGAGGGAAAAGATGTGGCAATTATTTATTTAGAAAATTATGCTTTACAAGCTTCATTAAGCCGTTATTTAAAACAAAATATAACCCCATATCAACAATTTATTTTAGATTTGCAAGAAAATTTTGAAGCAATGACTTTTAATAAGGTGGCTGATGCGCAGCTGACCCAATTTAAGTTTATACGAATACCTAAAGAAAAGGTAATGTTAGATGTAATTAGGACCATGCAAAAAGAAGACGACCTTATAGATTGTATTAAAGAGTTTTTTACTCCGGAAATTGCAAGATTTAAAAAAACATTTAAGACGGAAGATATTACAGAAGCATCGGAAGAAGTCAGTAATATAAATCTCCAAAAAGCTGCTACCTTAGGCCATGGTATTTTACTCCACCTTTCTACGAATAGTAAGTACATACCACCTAGATTGTTTAGTAGTTTCATAGATAAATTATTAGATAATGGTTTGAATATAAATAATTCTTTTATAGATAGGACCGCGCTACATTATGCTACTGCAAAAGGGAATTTTGCTGCAGTAAAGTTACTACTTGAGAAGGGGGCGGATCCAACTATTCCAAATAAATATGGGATTACCCCATTAGATCTGGCTGCTACAGGTAAGAATCCTAATATAGTAAAGTTACTAATGGAGGCTATGATGAAATTAAATAATCGAAATAGTATTCACTATCCCTTAATACAGTCTGGTGATAAGAAAGGGAAAGAAGATAAGGCGCCAGATATATTAATTGAAGAATTGAGAAAACTATATATCCAAAATAATACCTCTAGACAAAAACGTAAGCTAGAGGTTATAGAAAATTCTACAGCTAAAAGGAGCAAAGTAGAGATGCAAGATAGTCAAGTACACCCTAAATCTATATTAGAAAATATTACTCTAGCTGATATTGCTTTACAAGAAGAGAAATATAAAATGACCCTTATTACGGATCCTGCCGCAAGAGTAACCCCGCTAGTTATGAATAAGAAGTCTAAAGGAGTAGTAAGGGGTTTTTGAAACATTATATAAGAATGAAAACTAACTTAATAATCTACTTTCAGGAAATACAGCCCGCATGCTGGGGCTTTAATGCCAGCCGCTTCTCGGTTTTTAGCCTCTAAAGCTCTTTTTATATCCTCTTCTTGCCAGATATTACGTCCTACTAAAACTAAACTGCCAACAATATTTCGTACCATATTATGTAAAAATGAGGGAGCTGAAAAATATAATCTTATTTCGTCATTTTCTTGGGTAATTATTAGATTTGTTAAAGTTTTTATTGGGGATTTGGCTTGACAATCTTTGGATCTAAAAGAACTAAAATCATGGTATCCTATAAGATAAGCAGCACTTTTTCTCATCGAATTTATATTCATAGGTTGTTTTATCCACCAAGCACGGTTCAAATCTATTATGACTTGCCCCGTTCTATTGATAATTCTATATACATAATGTCGTGCTATAGCCGAGAATCTTGCATGAAAGTTCTCATCCACTATTTCACATTTGGTAATTCCTATATTATGGGTGCGCACAAAATGATTAATTGCTTGCATAACTTTATAAGTAGGAATTAATTTTGTTAAATCAAAATGTGCTACTTGCCCTATCGCATGTACACCTGCATCAGTTCTACCGGCAGCATGTAGGGTAACATTTTCCCCGGTAAATTTATAAACACTTTCTTCTAATATTTGTTGAATCGAGGTAATATTAGCTTGTCTTTGCCAACCCGCGAATCCAGTCCCCAAATATTCTATGGTGATTTTATATCTATGGGAATTTATATTCATCATTACTAGTATATTAACTTAAGTTGCTAATAATAAAATAATTAGCAACTTAAGTTAAGCAGGTTAATTTTTATCAAAATTGAGTTATAGACTTATCCTGCATAGGCTGAGTCAGAGGAATTATTGTGTTTTTTGGAGCCCCCTTGGAAACTACGGAGTTTTTTAGATCTAGTAGGATGTTTTAGTTTGCGTAATGCTTTAGATTCTATCTGCCTAATCCTTTCTCTTGTAACATTGAACTGCTGCCCCACTTCCTCTAGGGTATGATCAGTAGCCATTCCAATACCAAATCTCATCCTTAAAACTCTTTCTTCCCGAGGGGTAAGGCTTGCTAAAACCCTAGTAGTGACCTCCCGTAAGTTTGACTGTATTGCAGCATCTAGGGGTAATATAGCATTTTTATCTTCAATAAAATCCCCCAGATAGCTCCCATCATCATCCCCTACAGGGTTTTCTAGACTGATTGGTTCTTTAGCTATCTTCATTACCTTTCTAACTTTATCCACTGCCATAGAAAGACGCGCTGCAATTTCAGCTGCGGTTGGCTCGTACCCTAGCTCGTTCAGCATTTGCCTTGAAGTACGAATAATTTTATTGATAGTTTCAATCATATGTACGGGGATACGGATAGTCCTTGCTTGATCTGCAATAGCCCTGGTAATAGCTTGCCTGATCCACCAAGTAGCATAAGTAGAAAATTTATATCCCCTTCGATATTCAAATTTATCTACGGCTTTCATTAAGCCAATATTTCCTTCTTGAATTAGGTCTAGGAATTGGAGGCCTCTATTGGCGTATTTTTTAGCAATGGAAATTACTAATCGTAAATTAGCTTCGATCATTTCTTTCTTTGCTCTATGAGCCTGTCTCTCTCCTTTCTGAATAGTATGAACTAATTTTTTAAATTCTATGATAGGTAGGCAGGTAGCTTTTTCAATAGCTTTTAATTCATTAATTATTTGATCAGTGGCCTCAAGTTCGTTAGTGATAAAATCCCTCCAAGCAAGATTTTTATTTTTTAGCATCTGCTTTTTCCAGGTTTCATCAATAACGGCCCCTATATATTCCCCTAAGAAGCTTTGACGGCTTATATTATATTTCTCAGCTAGTTTTAGAAAGCTAGCTTCTTTGGATATTAATTCTTTATTAACACTATACATTTTATCTAAAATTTCTTCTGTTCTCTTAGAGTTAAAATGAATACCAGAAATTTCTTCTACCAATATTTGTAGGTTTTTTATATATTTCTTATTATCCTGTAATTCTTTGGCTTGAGGGTAGTGTTCATAATGTTTTTTTGCTTCAATAAGCAGTTCTTCGGAAACGTTAGAAATTCTTTCCATACGTTCGATAATATTAGGTAGTAACTGTATTTCAATAGCAGCTATTGTTAAATTATTAGCTTCTTCATGTTCTTCACTATCTGTTTCTAATTCATTTTGACTTTCTTCAGAAGAGCTATCATGTTCCATGTTAGCTTCTAAATCAATTAAATCGCGAAGTAACATTTTTTCGTTTACTAAATCTTCATGCCATTTAATAAAGAATTTCATTGAAACGGGATTTTCACAAAGAGATTTAATCATTATCTCCTTGCCTTCCTCAATTTTTTTAGCTATTTCTATTTCACTTTCCCGCGATAAAAGCTCTACTCCTCCCATATCTCTTAGATATAATCTTACGGGATCATCGGTTGTACCTAAATTTTCTTCTTCTTGTTCTTCTTCTTGTTCACGATCGACATTATTAGTTAATTTAAATTCTTCATCTACATTAATATCTAATTTAATTTCGTCAACATCAGTTTCTATAATATCAACTCCTGCTTCGGAAAATTTAGATATTACTTTTTCTAACTCATTTACCAATATATTATTAGTAACAGGAATAATTTTATTTATGTCATAATAAGTTACGCCAAGGCCCTTTTCTTTAGCTTTTTTAATTAACAGGCCAGCTTTATCATCTTGGGTCTTGACATTTTTTTTGATATTTTCCGCCATAATTATATAAACCCTGGGTCAATTAGTGAAAGATTCATTTAGAGTATAAAGTTCTTTTGAAATTTTTATAATCTCTTCACGATATAGTGTAGCCTTTTTTAATTCTTCATCGGAGGCAGTTTGAACAATAGAGGTATATTCTTGTTTTAATAGTATTAAGTGATATTTTTTATACAGTAATTGCCATAGTAAGTATGGATCTATATCGTTTTTATTGAATGCTAATTCTAGAAATAAATTATTGGAGTGTAATAATATTAAAAAAGTATTATAAAAGCTAGTTTTTTCTATTAAGTTAATGATATTTTCCTTATCAAATATCTCATTATTAACCACCTTATCAAAATACCAATCACGGAAATCATTTAGAATATTATCTTGAAAATTTAAAATTAGTAAAAAATCTTTTATTTCTGATTGAGTAGTTATTTCAGGAAATTTTACCATCATTATAAAAAAAACTTGTTCTAATATTTCGATTTCTGTATATTCCGCTCCTGAAAGCTTAATATTCGTTATCTTAGAATTTTTGATATAATTTTTATTAGAGACCTTAATTAAATTTTGCCATATTTGATCCTTAAAATATCTATAATAGTGAGTGCTTAATAGTTTATCTTGAATTTGCTTACAATAATTTTCTAGATCCCTTTCTAAAATAGCTTTATTTTCTGGGGTAGAAAAATTTTTACCTTGATATTCAAAGTGCCAAATCATTTCTGATAGATTGATTCTTTGATCTAAAAGCTGAGAAAAAGCTTTGGCTCCTTCTTTATTTATTATATCATTAGGGTCACTTGCAGGAGGTAAAGTAATGAATGAGACTTTCTTACTGCCATTGATCAATGGTAACACTAAATTAATTACCCGCTTTGTTGCTTTAATCCCTGCTTCGTCGCCATCCAAACAGATGATTATTTCATCGGCTGCTCGCCATAATTTTTGAATATGGTTTTCGGTGATAGCAGTACCAAGGCTTGCTACTGCCTCTTTAAAGCCTGCTTGATAAAGAGTAGTAACATCTAAATATCCTTCAACTAATATTGAAAAATTTTGCTTATAAGCTGCATTAATAGCGTAATTTTCTCCGTATAATATTTCATTTTTTTGAAATATTATAGTTTCAGGAGAGTTTAAATATTTAGGTAAACCGTCATTAATAATTCTTCCCCCAAACCCGACTATTTTATCATAAATATTTTTAATAGGGAAAGTGATGCGGTTGTAAAAAATTTCATATATTGTACCATCTTCTCGTCTTCCTACTAGCCCGGCCTTTTGCAGCTTTAACCAGGAAATAGATTTTTGTTCAAAAAATTTTTGTAACGCTTTGCCAGTAGGAGCAAAACCAATGGAAAATTTTTCTATAGTGTCTTTATTAATACCGCGTTTAAGTAAGTAATCTAAAACTTCTTGCGTTAGTTGCGACTTAAAAAACCTTTCGGCCATTTCTAAAATATTAAATAATTCGTCTGATTCTTCATATAATTTTTGCTCTGCCACAGTTAATTTAGGTAATTCAATACCATAATCATTAGCTAATTTAATAGCTGCTTCTTTATAAGGTAGCCCATTAGTATTAGAAACGAATTTTATCACATCGCCATGTACGGAACAGCCAAAGCAGTAATAGAATTTTTTATTATCATTTACTGTAAATGAAGGGGTCTTCTCAAGATGAAAAGGGCATAAACCTAAATAGTTACCAGATTTTTTAGTTAAGGTTACTTTCTGCCTAACGACATCTGATAAATTAATCCTATTCCTAAGAAATTCGTAAAATTCTAAGGGAATTTTCATAAACCTAAAATAAAGTTGAAGACCACCGTGGAAAAACAATAAGAAAGAGGGATAGATAAATTATCATTTATAGCTAGCTCTTTTGAATAGAATTCACTAATAGTCGCAACTATAGAACTAATTATAATAATAATGAAACTAGTGTGATAGCCTATAAAAAAATAAACTACCATACTAATAAAAATGGCGGAAACTAAAAAAGCAATAGAACCTTCTAATGATTTTCCATTTTTTAGCTGTTTACCAATCCTGATTCCGATTAGGGCAGCGAGGCAATCAGATATTATTAAAATAAACCATGAGGAAATAGCTAGGCCTTTTGAAAATAATAGCGCTGTTAGAAAAAATCCAACTATCATGAAAGTGCTGCCGCTTAGTGTAAATGTCCCACTCTGCTCACTGGGGCGCATAAGTCTTGAGAAAAATTTATCGATATATTTTCTTATTCTAAAATCATAATGTCTTGCTGTATCGATATATAAAACAAATACTGCTAGGAGAAATAATAAGATAATAGCTACAAATTTTGATAAGAATAAATAAATAAGTGGGGCAGCTAGGCTATATAGATGAAAGGTCTTGCGTTGTACCTCGAAATTATAAACTTCAGTTTGCATAAGAACCTGAAAGGCTTGTTTGACAAAATTTCACACTATAAATATACTATAAAACTTAACTTAGACAAGACAATTATTATTATGGCAAAATTTCCTATTACACATAAAGGGTTCGATAATCTAGAGAAAGAACTAAAACAGCTTAAGCATGTAGAACGTCCAAAAGTGATTGAAGCGATAGCAACTGCTAGGGATTTTGGTGACTTATCAGAAAATGCAGAATACCAGGCTGCGCGTGAAAAACAAAGCTTTATTGAAGGACGTATTTTAGATCTAGAAGATAAAATTGCAAGAGCCGAAATTATTGATACTTCTAAGCTTACAGGAGACAGCATAAAATTTGGCGCAACCGTTAAATTAGTTGACGATGAGACAGAAGAGGTACTGACATATCACATTGTGGGAGAATATGAAGCGGATATTACTAAAAAAAGAGTATCTATAGTGTCTCCGATTGCCAAGGCTCTTATTGGGAAAAAGGTAGGAGACGTAGTGGAAGTAACAACGCCGAAAAGTTCTAAAACTTATGAAGTTTTAGAGATATCTTATCAAGAACTAGAGCTCTAAATATATATGGGTAATGGTAAATGTCCTCTAGGGGCCATAAAAAGACTGTTAAATAAAGATTATTAAAAAATTCTATTATGGTTCAATTTATTACTTTACCTGATTTTTCTGAATACGAAGATACAATAAAATTAATGGAATTTAAGGTTAATCAAGTAATAAATAAATTACTAGAAGGGGTAGTGTATTTAGTTGAGTATAAAGAAGTATATACTGCTGGTACTAGTTTTAAAGAAGAGGAGTTATTAGATCCTAGAGATATAGCAGTAATTTATACCGGTAGAGGGGGAGGATTTACTTACCATGGGAAAGGTCAAAGGGTTATATATCCAATACTTGATTTATCCTCCCAAAGATGTCAAAAGGACTTAAAGTTATATATTAGGTTATTAGAACAATGGATTATCAGTAGCTTACTACATTATGGGATTAAAGCCTTCACCGTAGAGAATAAAATAGGGGTATGGGTGAAAGAAAACGGTAGCCCCGCAAAAATTGCCTCAATAGGAGTAAGAGTTAAAAAATGGGTGGCATATCATGGCATTGCAGTAAATATTTCTACGAATCTTAAAAATTTCGAAGGTATTATTGCCTGCGGTCTTAAAGGATTACCAATAACTTCTTTAAAAAAGCTTGGTGTTGATGTAACATTGGCACAATTTGACCAAGTGATAGAAGATAATTTTAATAAATTTTTATAGGTAATAAAAATATGGGAAATATTCAGAAAATAAGTGAGTTGAAAGCTGCTATTCGGCTATCTGGCTATCCGGCTATCCGGGCTTTTAACCTCAACGTGGATGATTTGGAGGAAAAGTTTACTCGGGAAACACCACTGCCTGGCACCATTAATATAAGTAATTATATCTCTTTAAAGTCAGAAATTCTAACTCCGGGATTAAAGTCATTATATGATTCTCTTAATGCCTTAGATGGTTTTTCTTCAATAGAAAATTTAAGGAAAAAATATTCATCTCTACTTTTACAAGACCTTGAAAAACATTCTAACCTCCCAGAATTTTATCGCGGAGAAGGTACCCCAGATTTTAAGCAGGAATTTTATCAGCAAGTAAGCAAGTTGAAAGATTTAAAGGGGGGCGCTCTGGAGGAGGTAGATAAGAAGGATTTAGTAATGGGTACAATAACATGGTTTGTAGATTATTGTTCTAACTCTAAGATAATTAAATCTCCCCAATTTATTTCTGCTAAAATGTTACTTGAGTTATATAAAGATAACGCGACCCTTGCTTCTGTAAAGGAGAGTTTGGATAAGGCGCTTAATGAGTATAAAGAACACTATCAAAGACAAGTAAAGATAGATATTGGAGGTATTGAAGATATTGAAGAGCGTGGACGAGATGCTATTCTATTAAAAGATCAATCGGGAGAAACTAAGCTAATTGATATGGGGGAATTAGAAAAATTATCAACCTTGACCCCTGAACAAATAGATTTTATAAAAACTAGTTGGCATCAAGGAACATTTGGATCTGGATGGTTTGCTATCTCGTGCTTTAAAAATGATTTATTAAAAAAAATATCCGAAGCTTACCGTGGTAACGGTGAAGATGCTCACGTAGGAGATATGAAATTTGCTAGTAATAATTTTTTATTAGTGGATATATCTACTGAAAATAAAGTTAAATTGTACAATCAATGTAGGATGCAAGTAAGAAAAACAATGGAACCTGGGCCAAATAATTTAATTGACTGTGTGACTGGAGTTTTAGAAGTAGATGTGTCTAATTTAAAAGGAGAAACTTTCATGCCTGGTTGTGATTCAATCCAGCCAACAATTAATGTGTATATATCCGCATTTGATTCAAAGATAAACTTAGAATTTCCTAAAAATGTGGTTACTGAATCATTAGAAGCGGATCAAAAAAGGCAACAATTAACACTAGGATCCATCAAAGGCTGTCTTCATGAGATAGAGATATCCGGAAAACATCGAGATAAGGCAATTAATTTATTAATAACTTTAAAAGGGGAAGCGGCAGCAGCTGACTTAATATTGCCTGTTATAATAACCTCCAATTTGTCTAACGAAGAGAAAATGCATATTCTAGAAGCTACTACTACAACCCAAGGTGAGAATTTTTTTACTGATTCAATAACAACTTTAGGAGCTGAATTAATAGCTAAAGCCAAATTCCAAGAAGTTATCAAAAAAACAATAGGAGCGGACAAACTAAGTGATCAATATATAAAATTTATTGAATTCATTTCAGTTGCTAAAAATTCTTTTGATAATTCAAGTATGTCTCAAAAAGATAATCCCTTAGGACAGATAGCCTCTAAAATATCTGAACGGACAAACCAACAGGAAAAGTATTTTGTAGAAGCTCATGAGGGATTAGAGCAAAAGTTAGCAGTGGAAAATTATGTATTTCTTGAAACAGATCAGGAAAAACAGGAACAATTTGCCAATAAGCAATTAGCAAAATATTGTCAAGCACAAACTGTAGAAATATTAGGTAAATCTGAGACTGATCGTATAGCAAGCGCCTTAATTTCTATATTAACTCCGATATGTAAAAATGATCAAGAAAAAAAGGCTCTTAGGAATAACGCAGATTTAGTAGTTAGAGAATGCGCGCGCTATGGAGGGGAGGTAAGGATGAGCTTTGGTCAAAAGTGGCATGCTTATATTATAGATCCGATAAAAAGGTTATTAGGGCGAGGAATAGAAATGCCAAAGTGCTTAAAAGAACATCCGGAGCTTATTACTTCTATAAATAATAAAAAATTAGCAAACCCGTCAATTACTAATACCCTTACAGAGCCTGGTGAGAAGCTAGTGCCGTGCAATCCTAGAAGGGGACACGGCAGATGACTATCACATTGATTTGAACAGGTTCTGTAGTTTCTATCTAATGGTAGATTTCGTCGTTATTTTCGCTCTCGAATCCTCACGTACGTTTAGTACGTGAGGAGCGCAGTCTTTAGACACGACGACGCCAATTCTTGAAGTTCCTAGAGTATAGTCACTTAGGTTAAACTAGCTACCGTTGTTGCTCGTCGCTTACCTAGTATCTCCTAGGCTTCACTCCTCGCGCCTAGTATCTAATTTAACCTAAGTGACTATATATGTACGCGCCGGTGCGGGGCACTTGTACTCCTAGTACTAATTTAGTTTTGGGAAATGGTATTAAATATTTGACAAAGGGATAATTTAGCTTAAACTACAAGTAGAATTAGTAGTTTTATAAAGAGTATTAATATGTGCGTTACTTCAGAAGTAGAAAATTATAAGAATGACATGGTGGTGGTTGATTGTAGGAGAATGACTCAGCAAGAAGTAGAGAGATTAACACCAGAAAATATATTTAAGTTAATGTTAAATCAAGGAATAGAAATTGAAACGGCTCGCAATACTAATCTAGTGTGGGTAATAACCAAGGAAAAGGGAAATAGTTGTTTGCGTCTGCAAAAATCTGGTTTGATTGAAGGGAGGGCTATTGTTACAGAAGATA
Organism: Candidatus Tisiphia endosymbiont of Beris chalybata; assembly: GCF_964026555.1. Lineage (NCBI taxonomy): Bacteria > Pseudomonadati > Pseudomonadota > Alphaproteobacteria > Rickettsiales > Rickettsiaceae > Candidatus Tisiphia > Candidatus Tisiphia endosymbiont of Beris chalybata. Next base: position 1,036,579 of record NZ_OZ032159.1, read on the forward strand.
TAATAATTATGAAAGAAATTATGGGAGAAGATACACTACTTCACTATGATAGCTGGCAGTAGATCTCATTTGCAACTCTACTTCTACTGAAATTTGTATGTTGAATCTAGGCTCAAATCCTCACGTATACGCAATGGATTTCAAGAGTTGGATTTTATTTGGCAGGGGTGAGCGCGCGGAGCGTAAAACTAAGTACGTGAGCACGTGAAACTTTGATAAAATAGACCTCTTGCATAACCTAATCTAATTGGTAATTTTGTCGTCGAAACTCCTCTCTGTTCCTCACGTACGTCTATGTACGCTGCGGTACTCGACTTCGTTTCTCCTAAAAATTCTTCAATTATCTTTAGGTTATGCAAGAGGTCTAATGAAAAAACAACTCTTGAAAGGCGAAGAGTATATACTGTTCGTACCTGAAGAGTTGGTAGACGATAGAATCAACTTCAAGAAGAGCGAGGAGGGTCAAAGTCGAGCAGAGCAGCGTTAAAGTACGTGAGCAGCCTCGATCTTTAGGGCGCGACGACGCTAATTCTTGAAGTTCCTAGAGTATACATCCTAGTGCGCTACGTTTTGGAGCAAAGAGCCTCCTTCAAACTCCCTGCGCGATGCGAGTTTCGAAAGAGGCCTATTGACAAACAGCTTTAATTATGTTTTATTATTAAAAAAACCCAGCAAGCGCTTGGCAATAGAGGGTTTAATAGTAATTTAATTTATAATGTGATGAGCTCCATTTATCATATACTTGATAAAGTACCGGCGTTTTTTCCTGAAGATATGCAGTTAGAGTATGAAAAATTAGCCCAGCAATTAATTAAATCAGGTAAGCTTAGGATAGATACCGATACTAGTAGTAATTTTGCTAGGTTTTCTGATCCAAAATTTAACATTAGCAGGATGATAAGCAAAGAAGAGGTAACAGATCCTGCGTTAATACCTCAGACCAACCAATTATTTCAGTCTTTATATAAGTCCAATATATCAGCTCAAAAATTAGAATCTATTTATAAAGATTTGCATAAACAACTTCAGAAATTACAACCAGTTAAACTAGAAATTACCGAGAAATTAGCAAGAATTTTTGTGCAAGCTGCCCACCCGATAGTAATAAAATGGTTAATATACGACAAGGTGCAAGTGTTTATTACTTATTCTCATAATATTGGCGATATGATGAATATAGTTGATTGGCAACGTTCTGGTGGTAATAGCGGTATGCAAAGCACTGATGGAAAAAATGTTGCGGTTTTTGTTTCTTGTGGAGGCGATCCATTTGCGCAAAACAATAAAGAGCATCCAACTTACGGGGATGGGTGGGCGGCTATAGCGCGCTTGCAAATTATTGCAGGTCAAGAGCTAGGGCATTTTGCTGATATTAAAAGAGATGAGAAAGGGAGACAAATTAGCCGTCATTCCGCAAATTTTGCTGGCACCAAGGCCACTCCTCATGTGAAGCAAGCCCGAAGGAATGACCTAATTAATTGTGATAAGTTATTTGCTAAGCTTTTAGGATTAGGGGTAAAACAAATGATTTATTACGAAACGAAGGTAAAATTTTATGATAAAAATAATATAAGAGGGCTACGGTTTTATCAAGCAAAGTTATTAGCTTTAATAAATAAATATAGGTTTTTATTGAATATTCATGAAAGACAATTATTTTTTGTAAAAAGATTTGCAACTGATCAATATATGGGTTTAATGATTAAAGCTATGGTTGAAGATATGCAATTTAATTTAGCACTAGTTGCTGATGTCTATAAAGATAGCGACCCAGAGGTTGAAGAAACAATAGCTTGTATTGAAGCTTTAGCAAGGGTGCCTCAACAGGTTATGAAATGGGGTTATCTTACAACTATGGAAACAATGCAAGGATTGTATAAAATATATTACAATGAGGTTATCCCTTCTTTAATCACTAACTATACGCTTATGACTCAGGAAAATTATAAACGTGACCTCTCAAAATCAAAATCTCTCATTCATTTACTGCGTAGGTTAAATATCTTTAGCGCAAAGAAAAGCTTTAAGCCAGTAAGGGAGATATAACGAATGGGCCACGTGCAAAAAAGTCTAGTAAAAATTTAAATAAAACCCTTAAGCGGTAAATTAATTATCCCAGCTAAAGTAATACTATTATCGCAATTATATGATAGCCTTGGCTCCAAGGGAATTTTACCTATGAAGGGAATATTATGTTCTTCAGCAAAATTTTTGCCATTTTGGCTAAACGTTTCAATGATTTTGTGAGATGTTGGTTCAACTAAATAACTCATATTTTCTATAATTCCTAGGATCGGTAAATTAAATTTTTTATATAAGTCAATTGATCTTACCACGTCTATTTGTGACATTTTTTGAGGGGTTGTTACTATTATTACCCCATCTAATTGATAATTTTCTAAAATACTTAAATGTATATCGCCAGTGCCTGGGGGCATATCAATAATTAAATAATCTAACTCATGCCAATCAGTTAAAGACAAGAGTTGATAAATTGTTTTACTAGCTACCGGGCCGCGCCAAATAGCTGCCGAATGATGGTGAATGAGTAACCCAATAGAAATAATTTTAATATTTCTTGATTCTAAAGGTTTCATCTTATTATTGAGAATCTCTGGTACGCCACTAATACCGAAGATATGAGGAATTGATGGGCCATAAATATCTGCATCCATTATTCCTACCTTATACCCTTCGGTATTTAATTGCTCTGCGATTAATGCAGCTATAGTGGATTTCCCAACTCCACCTTTACCAGAAGCAATTAATATTATTTTCTTTACGCCTTCAATAAGATGTTTAGCTTTAACATTACTAGGCTTTTTTGCTATATCTAGACTATTAGTTAAAGCTATATTTATTCTGCCAATATTAGGTATGCTCCTAAGTTGATTGATAGCTTTATTTCTAATATGATTAGCTTCCTGTAGCTCTTTATTCAGTGTATCAATAGCAAAACCAATATTTGTATCTTTAATTATGATATTAGAGATAATATCTATTAATTTTGTATTATCCTTAAAGGTGATATCGGAGATCTTACTTAATATCTCTTGCTTGCTTATATTAGTCATCATTTTCTTAAGTTGTCATTTTTTTATAAAAATTGGTGTAACTTTAAGTAGGTAGTAACAGCTTGACGTAAAGGGAGATACAAGATATAGTACTTTATTAAAGTTCTTTTGTCGATATACTCCTCGTGATATGAATTTGCATGCGTTGTGACTCAATGCTCTCCTAGATTTACTAGGCTTCGCTCCTCAGCCTCGCCGCAAAATCATCGAAAGAGGAGTATATCTCGATATAACATATAAATTAAAAGGCAATAATAACATATGTTTAGACAAATATATGCCCAAATTATGAAAAAATCTCCTTGGGAAGAGTTTGACCAGGACAATGAAAAAGCTGAATATAATATATTTACTAAACCTAGAAAGAGAAATAATTTTAATTTTAACGACTTTTATACTAAGTTTAGTTTTAATAATAATGCAGTGATATTAATCTTATTATCATTAGTTGCTATTTGGTTTGCCTCTGGGATTTATGAAGTAAAAGAAGGAGAAGAAGCCGCAGTAATGAGGTTTGGAAAATTTGTCCGTAAAGGTTCTCCTGGCTTAAACTATCACCTACCTCTTCCTTTTGAACAAGTAGTAATTGAAAAAGTTAATCAATCGCGTCGAATTGAGATAGGGTACAGATCTAGCAGCAGTTTTAAATCTAACATCAGTTTAGATAATACTAAAGCTGTAGTAGCAGAAAGCACCATGCTTACAGGAGATGAAAATATTGTAGCTTTAAATTGTGACGTTATGTGGCATATTAATGATTTAGAGAAATTTATTTTTAACATAGTGAGTCCCGAAGAGTCAGTAAAAATTGCTGCTGAAAGTGCAATAAGAGAAGTAGTAGGTAATACTCCTATATCTTCTATATTATCTGACCAGAAACAAGAAATTACCAATAAGATTGAATTGTTAACCCAAAAAATTCTTGATCAGTATAATGCAGGCGTTAACATAGAAAAAGTTCAATTACTTAAGGCGGAACCGCCAGCGGAAGTGATAGATGCATATAGAGATGTCCAAACTTCTAAGGCGGATAAAGAACGGGAAATAAATCAGGCGCAGTCATATAATAATGATATTTTGCCTAAAGCTCGCGGGGAAGCAGCGAAAATTGTTCAAGAAGCAGAAGGATATAGACAATCAGTGATATCAAGAGCTGAAGGGGACACTAAAAGATTTGCTGCTGTTTATAAACAATATCTGGCTAACAAACTGATAACTAAAGACCGTCTTGCTTTGGAAGCTGTAGAAAACGTTTTAGAAGGTACTAATAAAGTTATTATGAGCACTAATGGTGTATTACCACATATGGCGATCCAGCAAAGTAAAAATAAGGAGTAGTGCTATATGAAAGCAATTTATTATATAAGTTTTGGGGTTTTGGCCTTATTATTATTAGTTACCAATGCCTTGTTTACTGTTGATCAGCGTCACTCTGCAGTAGTATTTCAATTTGGGGAGGCTCTAAGAACTATTGAAAATCCGGGATTAAATATAAAAGTCCCTTTTATACAAAATGTTGAATTTTTTGATAAACGAATTTTAAATGTAGAAGCAGAGGCAAAAGAATTGACTGCTTCGGATGGCAAAAGGGTCATGGTGGATGCTTTCGCTAAATTTAAAATTACAGATCCTGTGATGTTTTATAAAACTGTGCATAATTATCAAGGAGTCAAAATTAGAATTAATAAAATCTTAGAATCTTCGATGAGAAAGGTTATAGGTAGAGTTCCTTTAACCAGTCTGCTTACCAGTGAAAGGTCAGACATAATGTTGAATATTTTAACACAAGTTAATAAGGAGGCTCAAAATTTTGGTCTTGCTGTAATAGATGTTAGGATTCTCAGAACAGATTTACCCAAAGAGAATAGTGCGGCGATTTACCGCCGTATGCAAACTGCTCGTGAAAAAGAGGCCACCCAGATAAGAGCAGAAGGACAAGAAGAAGGGGCGCGTATAAGATCTAAAGCTGATAAGGAAAGTAAAATATTATTGGCGGAAGCTTATATGCAAGCACAAATAATAAAAGGGGAAGGGGAAGGAGAAGCAGGCAGAATATATAATCAGGTCTACTCTATTGACCCCGAATTTTATAAATTTTATAGATCATTAGAAGTATATAAAAATACATTTAAAAAAACTGATACTTCTTTGGTTCTTTCACCGGAGGCAGAGTTATTAAAATATCTAAATTTAGGTAAATAATAATATTTAAGTAATTATATGATTATAAGTATTTGTAAATTTGATAATTTGCTAAAAATTTTATTTCTAATTTTTGTAATAAATCTACCTTTTTTATCTTATATTTTTGCTGAAGATGCTACTCCGCATCAGGATACTGTGCCTATAGAAGGTCAAGAACTCACGGAGCCCCTAGTAAAAAGCGAGGTTACGCCTCATTATCATAGTTTTGCAGATATTGTAGAACCATTAGTGCCAGCAGTAGTAAATGTATACACTGTACAATACAACCAAAAATTAGACAATAGCTCGAAAAAATCTTTTGAAAAATTTCCACTAGAGCATTTTAATGAGCTTTTAGAAAAGTTTAACCTTCCTTTTAATTTTGATGAGATATATTCCAACCCTAAATCTATTCCTTTAGGTTCTGGCTTTATTATAGATCCTGCTGGCTATATCGTTACTAACCATCATGTAATTGAAAATGCAGATAAGATCTATATTAAGTTAATGGATAATAGAGAATTACCTGCTACCTTAATAGGAAGTGATAAAAAAACTGACTTAGCTCTTATAAAAATCGATAGTGAGAGCGCTTTGCCTTTTGTAAAATTTGGGGATTCAGGGAAAGCAAGAGTGGGGGATTGGGTCATTGCTATTGGTAACCCATTTGGTAAGCTAGGTGGTACTGTTACTGCTGGCATTATATCTTCAAAAGGTAGAGATATTGATGACGATACTAATGTTATAGTGGATTTTATACAGACGGATGCAGCTATTAACAATGGTAATTCTGGTGGTCCTATGTTTGATGTTGAAGGCCAAGTGATAGGCGTAAACACAGCCATTTTTTCACCTTCAGGGGTCAACATTGGTATAGGATTTGCTATACCCTCCAATACCGCTAAGACTGTTATAGAGCAGCTAAAGAAAAATGGCAAGATTAACCGAGGAAGATTTGGCGTAATAATTCAAGAAGTAACCCAGGAAATAGCTGAAGGACTAGACTTAAAGGAAGCTACTGGTGCTTTGGTAGTAGAAGTAAAAAAAGGAGGGGCAGCTGATAATTTTGGTATAAAGCCTGGAGATGTGATAATAGAATTTGCCGGACAGAAGGTAAAAAATTCCAGAAAATTGCAAATATTGGTTGCAGAAACTCCTGTAGAACAAGAAGTAAAAATTATAGTAGTGCGTGAAGGTAATAACCACGAGTTAAGTGGTAAAATTAATGATATTGACCTAGAGCAGCAGCCTAAGGTAATAAGTGAAAAAGTAAGGGAAAACGGTGAAGATAATAAATCTTCAGTTATAAAAGGTAATGTTACTTTCTGTAATCTGACCGATGAGATTAAGCAAAAATTTGCTATTAAAGGTCAAGCTAAAGGTATTATTGTGACGGATATTATAAAAAATGAAAAAAATTATGATTTTAAAATTGGTGATTTAGTAGTAGCAAGCAAACAACAGCCAATTGAATCTGTTGAGCAATTAAGTGCATTATATGAGAATGCAAAAAATGCTAAAAAGCAAAATATAATTTTGTTAGTTAAAAGGCGTAATAATTCTATTTTCGTACCTTTGCCAGTACTAGATTAAAGCTAATTGGGCCTCTTGTGAAACTCATATTGAGCTGGTCAACTCATTTGCTTTCAAGGATTGGGTTTGAAAAGATCATGCGCTTAGGCGCTCACATACCATTAAGCACGCTGCAGTTTGGTGTTCCTCATCTCGTTCAAATGCCCTATGCGGTGCGAGTTTTGAAAAAAGTCTATTGTTAAATTAAAGTGCCTAGGTTATAGGTTTCTATATCTATATAGAGATTTTTTATTATGGATAATAATGTTAAAGTAGTAGTATTAAGTTTTTATAGTTTTGTTAATCTAAGAAACTTAGAATTTTTATTACCGAAGATTTTATATATTGGTAAAAAACTACGAGTGAGAGGGACAATTCTCTTAGCGGATGAAGGTTTTAATGGTTCAGTGTCTGGCATAGAATCAGATGTAAATCTATTGTTAGAGGAAATTATAAAACTTACATTAGCGCAAAATGTGAATAGTAAAGTAAATTATTGTGATAAGCATCCTTTTCAAAAATTAAAGATAAAGCTTAAAAAAGAAATAATTTCTATGGCGGTAGAAAATCTTGATACTCAAAACCTTAAAGGAGAATATATTGAGCCAAAAGATTGGGATAAATTTATTAGCCAGGATAATGTAGTATTGGTGGATACTAGAAATGAGTATGAAACTACTATAGGTACTTTTAAAGGTTCCTTAATTCCTAATACAGAAACATTTAAGCAATTTCCTGGTTGGTTGGAGCAAAATAAAGAATTGTTTTTAGGCAAAAAAATTGCAATGTTTTGCACTGGAGGGATTAGGTGTGAAAAATCAACCGCTTATTCTAGAAAGATAGGTTTTAAGGAAGTGTATCATCTTCAGGGAGGCATTTTACAATATTTAGAAGCTACCAAGAATAATAATAATTTATGGCACGGGGAGTGTTTTGTATTCGATGATAGAAGAGCGGTAACAAGTGATTTAACTCCTGCTGCAGGATATTGGTTAGAGCGTAAATAGCTTTGGCAACTTTTTTCCGTATCTGAATTGGCTAAGCGTAATTTAGGAACCTTCCTGCCTACAAATTCCCTGCTTGATGCGAATGTTGCAAGAGCTCTATTAGACCTCTTGCATAACCTAATCTAATTGGTAATTTTGTCGTCGAAACTCCTCTCTGTTCCTCACGTACGTCTATGTACGCTGCGGTACTCGACTTCGTTGCTCCTAAAAATTCTTCAATTATCTTTAGGTTATGCAAGAGGTCTATTGAGCTTTTATGAATATTTTTCATAAAATTCTACTATTCTATCTTTAACTTCTTTTGAATCATTAAGCAAATTAATTTTTCCTCTAAATTCTGCTGAATTTGTTAGGCCGCTACTATACCAACCTATATGTTTTCTTGCGAGTTGTACCCCGGTATCATTACCATAATACTCTAACATATCATTGTAATGTTCTAATATTATTGATAATTGTTCTTTCATTGTAGGAGGAGGTAATTCTTCCCCTGTTTTAAGATAATGAGCTATTTGTGAGATAAACCAAGGTTTACCATATGCGCCTCTACCAACCATTATTCCGTTAGCCCCCGATTGCTGTAGGCATTCTTTTGCCGCGGTGAGAGAAGTAATATCTCCATTAGCAATGACAGGAATTTTCACTATATCTTTAACTTGTTTAATAAAACCCCAATCAGCTTTCCCTGAGTAAAACTGGCACCTCGTTCTTCCATGAATAGTGATCATTTGTATCCCAAGCTCATAGGCTATTTTGGCAAGAAGCGGGGCATTTCTATTATTCTCATCCCAGCCAGTTCTCATTTTTAAAGTTACTGGAATTTTGACAGCTTTTACTGTAGCTTCCAAGATTTTTGCTGCTAATTTTTCATCCCTCATTAAAGCAGCGCCAGAATATCCCCCTACCACTTTTTTTGCAGGGCAGCCAAAATTTAAGTCAATAATCTTAGCACCCATACCTTCATTCATTTTAGCAGATTCTGCTATCACCTCCGGTTCGCAACCAGCAAGTTGGACGCAGGCAGCGGTAGCTTCTTCTTTGATTATAGCGCATTTTTGTAGCGATTGCCTTGTTTCAATAATCATTGCTCTACTAGCAACCATTTCTGATACTACAAGCCCAGTACTAAATTTTCTTACTAATTTTCTAAAAGGCAGGTCTGTAACCCCGGACATTGGAGCCAATATAACAGGATGAGGTAGAGTGATATTTCCTATTTTAATGCTCATAGAATAATTTAATTGTTTGAAAGAGTAGTATATATATTATTTTCTTTGGTAATTATATCATACTCCCGTTGAGCTATTGAATCGATAAAATGAATATTACCGGAGCTCCCAATATAGGGAGACTGCGTGTTAATAGCGGATAGGAATCGCCCTTGCGTAAATTCAGTACCCATATATTTAGCAGTTAGTTTGCCTAAATCATATGCCATAGTGTGCATAAAAGTTAAGTGAGGAATACCGATATTTTTAGCTTTTTCTGCTATGGTACTATTTAAAATATTTAATGATCCTGTGAAGGTTATATCTATTGGTTCAGGGTAATCCACGTCAATTCTATTATCACCAATTATTATTGCTTTTTTAGCTAAATTATGTTTATTAATACTTGCAAATAGTAAAGGTATGTTTTTTGAGTCGTCAGATATGTAAATAACAGGTTTAGTTGGCACGTCTTCCCTCTCATTTAAATTATCAACGCTAGCTGCTACGGTGGCTACAGACTTTTCTATTGCCTCTGGGAAGGTGGAATAAAACTCACTACGTACTAACGTAGCATTTTTTTGAATTAATATATTTTGAATTACTTGGTTTACAGTATGGGAGTATTGTCCTGCAGGGAGTAGGGCGATAAAGTGTTTATAATTATTATCTGCAAAATAGTTAATTATTTTTGTAAGTTGTTTTAATGGGGCATGACCAAAAACCAAAAGTTTATCATCTGCTAACACCGGATTATTGGACATAGTAATTACAATAATATTATGAGCTTTGGCTTTGTTAGCAATAAGAGTAGTAAGGTTTGAGTATAATGGGCCAAGGATAATTTTTGTTTTACGCGCTATTATTTTTTCCATTGCAGCAAGCACTTGCTTTTCATTAGAACCATCATAAGAAGTAACATGAGAATAAGTTTGTAACCCATCATCTAGCCCCATTTTAATTAATGCATTATATTGCTTACCAAGGGCAGAATTTTCACCTGTTAAGGGCATTAGAATAGCAATTTCTATAGGTTGCTTAACCGCTGCTATTTTTTGTTCATGTATCACTTCTTTATGAGGAGTTTGACAACCAAATAAAGAAAAAAAACATATATTTAATAACAAGATACTTAAAAATTTTTGCTTCCCAATGCTCATAATCCTATGTCTCCATCTTATTTTCTTGCTTAATAACCTTGTTCTAAAAATCACATTATGTATACTCAAACTTTAAAATATTTAAGTAGGTTCTGTAAAAATGCCTATAAATCTACTCATTATACTGCTCGTACTTCAAGAATTGGATTTTATTTTAAATGGCGAGCGCGCGCAGCGTACATGCCAGTACGTGAGCACGTGAGTCCATGATAAAATAAAAAAACAATTTTTGAAAGACGAGTAGTATACATAGAAATGTTCACAGAACCTAGATAATTAACAAGATTTTAAATTATGTTTTTTAAACCAGGACTATATATCGTATCTACACCTATAGGTAATCTAGAGGATATCACCTTGAGAGCTCTGAAAGTGTTGAAGAGTTCTACAATTATTTTCTGTGAAGATACTAGAATATCAAGAAAATTACTAGTAAAACATAATATCCAAGCAAAATTGTACGTGTATAACGATCTGAGTTCTGCAGGTGATCGAGAAAATATCAAGACCTTGATTGATGGTGGAGCGGTAATTAGCTTAATATCTGATGCAGGGACTCCTTTAATCTCCGATCCTGGTTTTAAGCTAGTTAAAGACTTAAGAACATTTAATTATCATATCGATGTTATTCCTGGAGTATCCTCGTTAATTACTGCTATAACAATTTCCGGCTTATCATCTGCTCGTTTCTTATTTTCTGGCTTTTTACCTAAAACTGTTGAAAGTAAAAAGAAGATTTTTAGTGAATTATCTAATATTAATGCAACTTTAATTTTTTTTGAAACCGCTACTAGGCTAAAACAAACTCTACAAACTGCTCTGACAATTCTTGGCAATAGAGAAATATGTGTAGCGCGAGAGCTCACTAAATTATATCAAGAAGTAAAAACTGGCTGCCTAGAAGACATTATAAATTTTTATCAGCATAATATTATTAGAGGAGAAATCGTTTTGCTGATTGCAGGGGCTTCCATGACAATTGATAAAGATAACTTAGAAAATGACTTAAAAAAAATGGTTTGTTTATACTTATCTAAAGGTTGGAGTGCTAAAAGCGTAACCGATATAGCTAATGAAAATTTTGGCAAAATATATAGTAAAAAAACAATATACTCTATAGTTAATAAATTGAAAGATAGTAGTAATTAATAGACTTCCTGCATAAGGCGAAAATAGTTAAGGGATTTTTAAGAAACACCAAGCTGAGCCGAGCTGCGTACAATAGATGCAGCTGAGGAGCGAAGGCGAGTTTTGACGACAAAATCACCCACTAGATTGAATTATGCAGGAAGTCTAATGAATCTAGGCGGGGAGATCCCAGCAGCACCCAAGTACGCTACAGCTATATGAGGAGGCCTCATCTTCTTCAAATCTTCTTCTAAAAGCGAGTTTTGGAAGAGATCCATTGTCGATTTTATGCCGCTTGATCCCTTAAGCTATGTAATCAAAATCAAAATAACAGCCTTTATACGGCTCATCTATTAAGGTATAGTGCCACCATTCACGATAATACCCTTTCCAGCCGTTGGCTTCCATTTTACCGCTTAGATAACTACGTTTTTGTAAATATTCTTCCTCAATTAATTGACTATCAGGGGCAGATGACTCATCCATACAATCTATAGAGTTACCCATATCCACAGTATTATCATCAAAACGAGCAATAAGGCGCCCATCTTTTAAAGTTCTCCAGGTCACCGTGGGTTCTTGCTGTACTGTTTTGCCTAGCTCAATTATGGTTAAGTCTACAGTGCTACCACTACTATGGGCTGATGGCTCTGCAACATATCCTAATTCAAAAATCTTTTCTTTATTAATATAAGGATAATATAATACTTTCATCTTTTGATCATTAGGGTCTTGTGCCCATTTGACAAAATGTCCTACAGCTTTGCTAGGCCTATAAGCATCATAAACTACTAGCGAATAATTATCCTGTTTTATATCTTGTTGGACCTTTTTAAGCGCTTGTGCTGCGGCTTCAGTTATAATAGCTCTTCTTGTCCCATTATAGCCTTCAACTGCTGTTCCTATAAAATTTTTGTTGCTGGAGTACATCATATTTTGGATGATCGTATCGTCGATATCCTCTAAAAATACAAAACCCTTGGGCAGATTAGCGCTGACGTTCAACATACTGATTCTTTTAATAATAGGATTATATTTGAAAAATAGAACTAAATTTGATTATTAATAGCAATAAATTTATTGTCAATATAAAATATTATCCTATTATTCATTTTTAACATTAGACTTTTTGCATAAGTCAAAGTAGTTTCTGGGAATTGTGAGAAGAAACTAAGGGCGCTACCTGTGCGTACCTAGACGTACGTGAAGAATGTCGGCGTGTTTCAATGACAAAATTACCGACTAGATTGACCTATGTAGGCAGTCTATTGCCTTATCTTAAAATTTGGAGAGTGAAATAGGTAGCAATTATGAAGGAAATATTTCAAGTACCAGGCGGGGAGAATAAAGTGCTCTTACATTCGTGTTGTGCGCCTTGTTCAGGAGATTTAATGGAAAAAATGCTAAATTCAGGGATTAATTTTAGTGTTTTTTTTTATAACCCTAATATTCATCCTAAACAAGAATATGAAATACGAAAAAATGAAAATATTCGTTTTGCTAAAAAGATGGGAATAGAATTTGTCGATGTAGATTATGATGTCCAAAATTGGTTTACTAGAGCTAAAGGTATGGAATATGAGCACGAGAGGGGTAAACGGTGCTCTATGTGCTTTGATATGCGTTTTGAGCGTACCGCGCTTTACGCTTATGAACATGGCTTTAAGGTGATTACTAGCTCTCTTGGTATTTCTCGGTGGAAAGATATGGAGCAAATTAACGAGTCAGGCATTAGGGCCGCTTCTCATTATGAAGGGATAACTTATTGGACTTATAATTGGCGTAAAGATGGAGGAGGTAGCAGAATGTATGAGCTAGCAAAACGCGAAAGTTTTTATAAGCAAGAATATTGTGGTTGTATATATTCGCTTAGAGATAGTAATAATTGGCGAAAAATGAATAATCGTCCGGAAATTAAAATTGGTGAAGAGTACTATAAAGAATAATTTTTAATTACAATACAAATCCCTTCTAAAAAAATTTCTTTCGCAGAATTTAGGTATTGCAAGTATTAATAAAATAAAAAAAAGCTGTGGCAAAATTTTCGTTTGATTTAAAATCTCAATATAAAAAAGCTAGAGTAGGTACTATAAATACCCAACACGGACAGATTCAGACTCCTGCCTTTATGCCAGTGGGAACAAAAGGTACCGTAAAAGCTATGTTACCTGAGGCAATTGAATCTACAGGTTCGGATATAGTACTTGGTAATACTTACCACTTAATGCTGCAACCAGGTGCAGAAAGAATTTTTAAGCTTGGTGGGCTTCATAAATTTATGAATTGGCAAAAGCCTATACTTACTGATTCCGGCGGATTTCAAGTTATGTCTCTTTCTAAATTGCGTAAAATTACTGAAGAAGGGGTAATTTTTAACTCGCATATAGATGGCAGTAAGTTTATGCTGTCCCCCGAATATTCAACTGAAATACAACGGCTTCTAGGTAGCACAATTACTATGGCCTTTGATGAATGCACCCCATATCCTAGCACCTATGAACAAGCACAGTTATCTATGGAACTAACAAGCCGGTGGGCTGCAAGATCCAGGAAGGCTTTTAGTCAGAAGGAAGGTTATGGCCAGTTTGGGATTGTGCAAGGAAGTATATATAATGATTTACGGCTTAAATCAGCGGTAGATTTGTTAGAATTAGATTTTGAAGGTTATGCTATTGGAGGATTAGCGGTAGGGGAAGGGCAGGAAATAATGTTTAAAGTGCTCGATTATACAGCGGATTTATTGCCAGTAAATAAACCTCGATATCTTATGGGAGTAGGAAAACCTGCCGATATTATTGGCGCTGTTAGTAGAGGGATTGATATGTTTGATTGTGTGATTCCCACTCGATCTGGTAGGAATGGACAAGCTTTCACTAAACATGGGACGGTAAATATCCGCAATAGTCGATATAAGGATGATAATACGCCGCTAGACGAGGATTGTATGTGCCCTGCCTGCACAGACTATACTAAAGCTTACTTGCATCATTTAGTAAAAGTAAAAGAAATTTTAGGAGCAATGCTTATGACCTGGCATAATTTAATGTATTTCCAGGGACTAATGTTAAAAATTAGGAAATATATTGAGCAAGGAAAAGATTTTGATTTTATAAATTAATCTAAGAATTGATGTTATAACGTAACCAAAGAGGTGAAAGAATTTTTGCTAAAAATTCTTTATGTTTGCGCAATTCTTCTTTAGTTGGTTTTATTACTACAATATCCTTGTGTTGTACTGTAAAGGTTCTAATTGCAGCTTCCTCTATTTGCGTATTATTTTTAATATTAAAGCTGACCTGTCTTCCGCCTGTAAGCTCTACATAAACTTCTGCTAGTAATGCGGCGTCCTTTAATGCCCCATGAAGCTTACGTGCGGAATTATCAACCTTATATCTCTTACATAACGCATCAAGGCTAACTTTCACGCCTGGAAACATTTTGCGAGCTAAAGCGAGGGTATCAATAGTATTAGAAAGTTCTAGAAATTCTGTAGAGGGCATATTCAATAGAGATAATTCATAATTGATAAACTTAATATCAAAAGCAGCATTATGGATAATTAGCTTACTGTCTTTAAGAAAAATTAAAAAATCTTCAGCTATTTGTTTAAATAGAGGCTTATCTTTTAAAAACTCCCCTGATATGCCATGTATCCGATAAGCTTCAGTAGGCATATCCCGCTCTGGATTAATATAAAAATGGAAATGCTTACCAGTCAGCACTTTATTAACCATCTCTATCGCCCCAATCTCAACGATACGGTGCCCATCTCTTGGCTCTAGCCCTGTTGTTTCGGTATCTAAAATTATTTCTCTTAATTGATGCACTTTAATTCCTTAATTAGTTGAAATATTTGTTTATCTAAATCTACTTGATTAACATCTGTATTAATAATAAAATCTGCTTTTTCCATTTTAATTTTTTGAGATAATTGAATTTCCGCTATTTTATTATAATTCTTTAAAATAAACCCGGCTCTACTCTTGGCTCTTTCTAATCTAGTTTTTTCGCGGCAGAAGGTAGTGACACAGAAATCAAAATATTGTTCAAAATCTGCTTCAAATAGTAGAGGTACTTCCGCAAAATTAATTTCTTCCTGACTAGGGTATTGTTTAAAAAGAGATAATTTTTCTACCACAAAGGGGTGAATAAAGTTTTGTAGTTCGTAATGCGCCCCGAAAACTAGAGCAGTGATAGAGAGACTATTTTATGTTAAAATAAATATAAAATAGGAGCAGTCGAAAATGAGTAAGCCAAAAAGTTACAGTAAAGAATTTAAGTTTAAAGTATCGCTAGAGATGATCCGAGGAGATTTGAGTATTGCTGAAATAATCTCAAAATATCAAGTTCCAAGGTCGGTAATGACAAGGTGGAAGAAACAATTTTTGGAAAATGGTGCTGATATTTTTAAGTTTAGCTATGAAAACGGTAATTCCTCTAGTTCTACAAGCGAAATAGAGAAACTGCATGCAACTATTGGCAAATTGAAGGTAGAAAACGATTTTTTGCAGCTCGTATCTGCCAAGTTGAAACTATAAAGAGGAAAGTGATGGTAGATAAGGATTATAAAGATTTAAGTGTTCGTCGGCAAAGTCAGCTATTGAATCTGAACCGCTCCAGCCTATATTACAAGGATTCGGAGAAGGATCAAGATAATTATTTAAGTAATAGAATAGTTGAGATCTATAGTAATTATCCGATATATGGTTACCGGCGAATAACGGCGATACTTAGGAGAGAAGTGGTAATTGTTAACAGCAAAAAAGTCAGGAGGTTGATGAAACTAATGAATTTGCAAGCAATTTACCCTTCGATTAATACAAGTAAAAGAAACCTAAAAGAAGCTATTTATCCATATTTGCTATCAGGGTTAGAGGTTATAAAGCCAAATCAGGTATGGCAGGTGGATATCACTTATTTAAGGGTACAAAGTGGTTTTATGTATTTGGTTGCATTAATCGATGTTTATACTAGATTAGTAGTAGGATATCGTTTATCAAATAGTTTAAATACAGAGAGCTGTTTGCTAGCGTTAGAAGATGCTATAGCTAAATATGGGAAGCCGTCGATAATTAATAGTGATCAAGGTAGCCAGTTTACCAGCGAGGATTGGATTAATGAATTGAGGAGATGCGTCATAAGCATCAGCATGACGGGCAAAGGCAGGTGTAACGATAATGCCCATATTGAGCGTTTATGGCGATCGTTTAAGTATGAGGGGTCGTATTTATACCGGTGTACTTCAGTTTTAGAGTTGAAAAATAATATCCCGAAATGGTTGAATTGGTATAACAATCAAAGGCCCCATCAGGCTTTGGAGTACAAAACGCCGTTTGAGATATATAGTGGATTTATGGATAAGTCTTGCGACTTACCCACAATTCCACTATTACCACAACAGCTACAAAATTATAAAAATAATATTTTTGTAGATAGTTTATGAAAATAATAGTCTCTCTATTTAAAGCTTTTTTGGTCTAAACATAGGGGCGCAGTTCAGTTTGTTTCTTGCTAAATCATCACTATAAATAATTTCAGCTATGTTGGTTTTATTAAAAATTTTTAAATCAGGCATGCTCATCATAGTTTTATAACAAAGCTTTTCGATTTGCAAAATAGTAAAGATCCGGCACTTAAGTCAATAGTATTAAATATATTAAAAGGTCCATTAGGATTACTAACACATCTTGCTCCAGAAGCTCATTCGAGTCTTATTGCGAGCTTATTCAATCTTTTAAAGTATAATGATCCTGAATTGAGGACAACAGTACTAAATATATTAAAAGATCCATTAGATTTATTAGGCCACCTTCAGCCACATGCTCATCCTAATTTTATAACAAAGCTTTTCGATCTTTTAAGCAGCAAAGACTCTGAACTAAAAGCGATAGCCTGCACTTTATTAAAAGAGCCAATAACATTGCTAGCGCGCCTTAGCCCCGGAGCTTATCATAGCTTTATGCCAAAACTTTTTAGCCTTCTAAATAGTCAAGATCAGAGCCTAAAGTTAATAGCCTTAACTGCACTACAAACACCGATTGAACTATTTAAAGTCCTTGATATAAAGGATAGAAAAGCTTTTCAACAAAAATATTCATCTTTTGATAAAGTTTTAACAAAAGATCAAGAAAAACTTAAAGCTTTTGTATCTGACGAAGCATTAGCAATAGATCAAGCTGGCTATGCAACCATTGATGATTTAAAAAATTTAAGCGTAGACAAAATAGCAAGCTTCACTTCCAAAGAAGCAAAAACTGTATATGAAAGTGGAGGCACCTTAACCTTTATGTTAAATTATTCTTTAGACACAAATGAAGGGAAAAAATTATTAGAGTTATACTCGCAAGGAAAAAAAGAAGAAGCAGATAAATACCAAATAATAGAGTGTACTAAAAATATGGTAGCAGCCTATTTATTAGTCGCGAGCCCAAAATTAGTATTATTTAGTCAGACAATGGACAAATTTATTGATCAGCTAGCCATTTCTAAGATAGGAACAAAAGAATCAACAGCTAACAATAAACAGCAAGTGAGAGAAGAGATTAAAGTAGTATTAGAAAATAGTCTCAAGATATTAATAGAGAATCCTGTTCAACAAGGTCTTTTGAGAGTAGCACTGCAGTTTATGGAAGTACATGATTTGAGTAAGCATGTTTCTAAAAAAAATATATTGCCTGATAGTACTGAATAAAATTATATTTAAAGCTAAGATTTTTTATCTTATTTGAGTAAAATCCGATAAACTTTTAGCAAAGAAGAAAACAATATACTGCTCGTACTTCAAGAATTGGATTTTATTTTAAATGGCGAGCGCGCGCAGCGTACATGCTAGTACGTGAGCACGTGAGTCCATGATAAAATAAAAAAAACAATTTTTGAAAGACGAGTAGTATATTAGTAAAAATTTGTTTTGAAAAATCAGTCCAGTATCCTCTTCTTAAATAAAAGGTTATAATCGTTTAGCTATTGCTTCTTGTTCTTTGCATTGCTTTTGGAGTAGTTCATTACAACTAGCCAGCACCTCAGGATCCGATGCTATTTGTTGTAATTTTTCAGTATTATCTGCTAGGAGTTTAATTAAAATATTTTTCTCATTAGTAAAGTAATATTTGAATAAAGTACATTTTGCTTCTTGTCCGTCATCACATATTACTGCGACTGGGACTTTACTTATATCTACCTTACAATTTATGCAAAGTTTTAACAATTTTTCTAGTGTTAGTTTATCGTAAACACCTAATATACTACTTAATTGATGAGCGCCTTTAACGAAACAATTTCCCTCTAATTGATCTTTATAAAATTTCCCTCTATAATCATTTAGTTTCAATATTTCCCACTCTGATTCTAATAATATTTTTGCAAATTCAAAAAGTTTATGCTTTAGTGCGATAAGCAACAAATTGAAAGGCAACTCTCGCACTTTTTGAGTTACTAAATTAGTGATAATGTTGCGAACTTGGAGTCTTTCATAATGTTCTTTATCATATTGTAAAAGTATAGCGGCATGCTCCTGTTTTTCTAATGTTATAGCAAAAAACATAGGAAAGTGAGATTCTTTACACTGTCCATATCCTTCTTCTATAATACCTTTAACATTTCCCTTCATGACTTCAAGTAATAGGTTGTCGGGAATCTTTTCTAATAGCACCTTTAATACTTCTGGCATAGGGTTAATAATAGCATACTCTAACAAAGAAAAACCTTTCCTATTACGTAAAGTGTAATTCGCTGTTTGAAGTATAGAGTTTACTAATTCTATTGTTCCATCTTGTGTGTTTGCAATTTGACACAGCACCTCTATAGGCCCTCTTTTTAATAAAGCAAGCTCCTTTACCTGCATGCTTTTTTTCATCATTTTGAACTATTTGTACAATAGTATTATTATCATATTTGCTACTATTTTCTTCATATTCATTAAGGGTTGGCAATGGTGTTTTATATTGGCATATGATAGACATATTGGCATTAAAGCGCTCGTGATTTATTAAGCTTTTAAGTTTAGCTACATCTTGAGAATTAATTGGTTGTTTACTGTTGTAGTAATCCTTTAATATTTCCATAATTTGGCAAGTAATACTTTGACTATCAATGGTAGAATGGTCATACTCTGGGGGTGGTAACGTATTGAAGTAGTCTAGTACCTTGTTTAGAGAGGGCTCTGCTTTTATTGCTTTATGCTGCGTGGCTTTTGTAAAAGTTTTGTTAGTTTTCTGGATATACCTGCCATTTTTGCTGGCTTTTCTTCCTTAGTTTCCTCAACTTTAATAGTAGAAGATATGCTTAAGTTTTTTATTTCTTTAATACAGTTATTATAATATTCTTTATTAGTACCGGTATTTAAGAAGCTTTGTAACTTTTGGTAATGTATACCAATATTATTATATGCTATATTCAAATATAACATATTGGTGCTGTGGGCTGTGCTATTTCGAATTGGGATGATTTCCGTATAGCTTTTCTTCTCATCCCTACTTATTGGTTCTGGGTTAAAATTCTCCTGAATTTGCAAATATTCTTTGTAATCATTAGTATATTTAGAAATTGAGTTTAAACAATTAGCATTCACCTGGTTAATAAAAATATATAAAGTTCTTGCTTCAAGTTCTTGACTATAAAATAGCTCTTGATTACTTTGATTTGCTAGAATTTCTTTTAGGAAAATAAAGTTAAAAGATAATAATCGATAAAAATCATCTTTAGATATATTACTTTCAGTATTTTTATCATTAGTTAACGGTAATTGCTTAGTAACCTCTGTCATGCATTCATCAATCTGGAAATTGTTTATTGTGCCTTGGATTTCAGGGCTATCTAAAGATTGACCTTGTGGTAATAAGCTTTGACAATATTGAGTAATTAACTGCAACAGATTATTATCAAAAAACTCTACCTCTACATATCCTAATATATTGTCCTTATTTTTATTGTAAAATGCTGATAGATTTATAACATGCGTAGTAGAAAGTCTATCTGCTGCTCTCCACTCATAGCCCTGAGCTATTATTTTTGCTATTTCTTTAAATTCTTCCTTTGCTACATAGTGGTCAGGTAATGCTTTAAAATTGTTAGAAATTTGCTGTAATAAAAAACAAATTATATAAAATTCACTAAATGTTACTTGCCGATTTCCAGACGCTGAGTTGGTATTTAGCTTGTCACAAATATTTTTTAAAACCACCAGTGATTCAAAAATATTTAATAAATTAACATCACCAATGGGAACATTACCTATTCCATAATGTTTTTCTAATTTACTTTTATTATTAGGTAGGAAAATTTGCATAGAAATTCTCTAAAAGATTTGTATATTCATATATATGCAGCTCGGCTCGGCTTCGTTTTGCCTAAAAATCCCTCAACTATTTTTGACTTATGCAGGAAGTCTAATGATCAATAGAAAGTATTTTAAATAGATAGTGCAATAACATAATTCTTTTTTGATTAGATTCTTTTAATATATTTATTATGTGGTAAAGTGATGTGCTGTTCATAATATTAGGGTCATATTCAAAATGCACCCCGCTTAAGATAGCGGTCCCCTTCCCGTATTTGCACTCAATTATTGCGGCATATGAATTGGCAATATTATATTTAGCAAGAATTTTAGTGTTTGAAATATTCTCTGCATTAACAAAGTACCCCCCTCCATTATAGAAAACATAACAATCTTTTAAATGTTGGTTAAAATTAGGATTTATAATTATCTCAGCAGCCCTAGCCCCTCTATCAGAATCATAATAATAATCGCATAAAATTGGTCCTCTAACTGTGCCATTATATAAACCCAGTTCTCGCTTACCAGTTACTTCTATATTGGATGATTTTGCAAATTCTACATAATTACCCCCGTAATAACTACCTGCACATATTCCAAGAAAATTACCTCCTTGTATTATAAATTTTTTTATTAGGTTGTTTCCTGGCCCATTTAATGCCCTAGCATAATGTATGTCAGCTCCACCTGGCAACACTAATAAATGAGTTTCCTGGATCCAGGTTCCACGAATAATTTCTTCTGGTGAAATATAGCTTATGCTATATTTAGAAGAAGTATAGAGTTTTAAGGTATTGTAAGAATGTTTAAGGCTTTCTTCTGATACTCCAGCTCCATTATAAATTTTGATTATCAATGTAAAAGCCTATAAACTATTAAAATATAATTTTTTATACTCCTCTTTCGATGATTTGGCTGCTAGGCATGAGGAGTGAAGCCTAGTAAAATCTAGGAGAGCTATTTGAGCAACGACGCATGCAAATTCATATCAGAGGAGTATATTAATATTTAAGATATTTAAGGGGATCAATAGCAATTTTGCCTTCACGAATAGCAAAATGTAATTGCGGGAATTTTACCTCGCCAGTATGACCAACATGTCCTATTATTTCTCCTTGTGTAACTAGAGCACCTTTCGTAAGTATTAGGTCCCCTAAATGCGCATACGCCGCATATAAATCTCCTTGATCTAATTTGATTATTAATAAATTACCAAATTTTTTATGATGCCCTGCAAAGGCTACTCTTCCCGATGCAATAGATTGCACTACACTGCCCTCATTTGCCGCAATATTAATGCCTTTATTCTCTCCAGTAGGTGTTGGATCACCAAAACGAGTAATAATCTTGCCTTCAATCGGCTTGATGAATTTAGTATTAGTAAGCAATATGGCATCAGGAGCCTTTGACTGACTAAAATTTTTCTCAGTATTTTTTAGGCTATTTTCTTTATTTTTCTTGTTCAATAGCTCCATGCTAGTTTTTATTTTGATAAGCTGAGATTCTTGGAGCACATATGACCTAGAGATATTATTAAGGTTTTCTAACTCTTCAATTGTTTGACCATAATCGTTAGCAATAGAAGCCAGGGTCTCCCCTGCTTGCACTTGATGGTAAATCACTTTTCTATTATCCAATGGTATTTGAGGCACTATTATTGTATCCTCTTGAGCTAATGTATGTTTCACATTAGGGACTTGTAAATAGCCGGTAGTAGGAATAAAAGAGTTTTCCTCTTGCGGAATAGGACTATTGATTATTTCCTCTTCATTATTCTCTATGATCTTGCCATTTTGATAATTTTCTTTCGAGGACAAGATAATTTCCGAAGAATTTTTAGTGTAACTTTTGTTATAATTATATTCAATAGGTGCAGGGGCTTGCTCAGCGCAACCTGAAATTATTAAAATGACTAAACAAAAAAGAGCTAGATTAATCTGCATAAACTTACCAAAAAATTTGCGATTTTATTATGCATTAATCTAACTTTAATGTACAATTATTTCTAAATTTTTTTACTAAAAAATTAGTTATGAAAACTTATAATATTTTAATAGCCAGCGACCATACAGGATTTTTAATAAAAGGTAAAATTATCGATTATCTACGTAACAAAAATATCTCGGTCCTTGATTACGGCACTAATAGTCAGTTAGCAGTTGATTATCCAGACTATTCTAAAAAAGTAGTAGATGGCATCCTAGAAAATATCGCTCCTTTAGGAATTTTAATTTGTGGGACAGGAATAGGCATGTCAATTGCAGCCAACCGCACCTCTGAAATTAGAGCCGCCTTATGCTTTGACTTATTTATGGCGGTAAGAGCAAGAGCTCATAATGATGCTAATATACTAGTACTTGGGGCTAAAATACCCGAGGAAAAACTTGTCTATGAAATGGTGGATAAATTTTTGATTACTAGCTTTGAAGGCGGGCGCCATACTGCACGCTTATCAAAAATAAATTAATCATGTGTCTAGGTTCTGTGCAGACTCAGGGCAGCTAGCGCTCCTCGCGCTTTTTTACGACCCTTCCTCTTCTTGAAGTTGAGCTTCGGCTAACAATAGACCTCTTGCATAACCTAAAGATAATTGAAGAATTTTTAGGAGAAACGAAGTCGAGTACCGCAGCTTACATAGACGTACGTGAGGAACAAAGAGGAGTTTCGACGACAAAATTACCAATTAGATTAGGTTATGCAAGAGGTCTAATTCTTGAAGCACGGGTAGTATATATACTGCTCGTAACTGAAGAGTTGGTATACGAA
Source organism: Candidatus Tisiphia endosymbiont of Beris chalybata (assembly GCF_964026555.1). NCBI lineage: Bacteria > Pseudomonadati > Pseudomonadota > Alphaproteobacteria > Rickettsiales > Rickettsiaceae > Candidatus Tisiphia > Candidatus Tisiphia endosymbiont of Beris chalybata. The sequence goes on from NZ_OZ032159.1 coordinate 1,059,955, forward strand.
GGTCAACTTCAAGAAGAGCTAGAAGTGTCAAAGTCGAGAAGCGCAGCGTACTATAGTACGTGAGCATCGCAGATCTTTAGGGCACAACGACGCCAATTCTTGAAGTTCCTAGAGTATATACAAATAATCAGGCTGCAGCTGATCCGCAGTTAGATTGTTGAATAAAGTAAAAATACCTTCCTCCTTCCCTTCAAGCCGGTGATTTTCTTAATCTTACTAGATAATCCTGGGTAAGAATAATTATTTTTATTTAGTATTGAGATGTAGAGACTTAAAAATTTTTCTGTAACTCTCTTGAACTGTTATAAATTAGGCCTATATAGAATATACATTTAACAAGTAATAAATATAAATATGGAGGTGAAGATGTCGTTTAGACCATTATATGATAAAATCGCAATAGAGCCAATTCAACAAGACGAGAAAACTCAGGGGGGCATTATTATTCCTGACACAGCTAAAGAAAAACCAATGCAAGGTATAGTAATAGCAGTGGGTAAGGGAATTAGGAGCGAAGACGGTACTATTCAGCCACTTGAAGTTAAAGTTGGAGATAAGGTGCTCTATGGTAAATGGGCTGGCACTGAAACGAAAATTAATGGGCAAGAATTGATCATCATGAAAGAAAGTGATGTGATGGGAATAATTAGTTAACAATTTTATTTAAAGGAGAGAATATTAATATGGGAGATAAAATAATAACACACGGTGCAGCTGCACGTGAAGAAATATTAAAAGGAGTTGAGCTTGTAGTTAAGACTGTAAGAGTTACTCTAGGTCCAAAAGGCAAAAATATTGTTATTGAGCAATCTTACGGGGCCCCAAGAGTCACTAAAGATGGTGTGACTGTGGCAAAAGCGATTGATGTAAAAAACAAAGAGCAAAATCTTGGAGCTCAGTTAGTAAAATCTGTCGCTAGTAAGACTGCAGATGTTGCTGGTGATGGAACAACTACTGCCACTATTCTAGCACACGCCATTGGTAAAGAAGGGTATAAAATAGTAGCAGCTGGTGGTAACCCTATGGATATAAAACGTGGGATAGAAACAGCGGTTAATATAGTAGTAGAAGCAATTAAAACCGTAAGCAAAAAAATTAGTAATCAAGAAGAAATTGAACAGGTGGCAACTGTATCAGCAAATCATGATAAAGATGTTGGTACAAATATTGCTATTGCTATGGCAAAAGTTGGGAAAGAAGGCGTCATTACTGTAGAAGAAGCTAAAAATTTCAGTTTTGAAGTAGATGTAGTTGAAGGAATGATGTTTGATAGAGGATATTTATCTCCATATTTTGTTACTAATTCCGAGAAAATGATCACCGAGCTGGAAAACCCATATATTTTACTAATTGAAAAGAAATTATCCAATTTACAGCAAATGTTACCTGTACTTGAAGCAGTACTACAATCAGGCCGTCCCTTACTTATTATAGCTGAAGATGTGGAAGGGGAAGCGCTAGCGGCGCTGGTGCTAAACAAATTACGTGGTGGGTTAAAAGTAGCTGCAGTTAAAGCTCCTGGATTTGGTGATAGAAGAAAGCTCATGATGGAAGATATTGCTATTTTAACATCGGGACACCTGATTACTGACGATTTAGGGATGAAGCTTGAAAACGTGAATATTAGTATGCTTGGTACTGCTAAGAGAGTAAATATTTCTAAAGAAAATACTGTTATAATTGACGGTGCTGGTAATAAAGCAGATATTGAATCACGTTGTTCACAAATTCGTAACCAAATTGAGGAATCTAGCTCTGATTACGATAAAGAAAAACTACAAGAACGCTTAGCTAAACTTAGTGGTGGAGTTGCGGTATTAAAAGTTGGCGGTGCCACTGAAGTAGAAGTTAAAGAAAGGAAAGACCGGGTAGAAGATGCTTTGCATGCTACTAGAGCTGCTGTAGAAGAAGGAATTGTTGCAGGAGGCGGGGTCACCTTATTTTATGCTGCTAGAGCTTTAGATAATGTAAAAGGCGCTAATGAAGATCAACAAGCCGGTATTAACATCGTGAAAAAGGCATTACAAGCTCCAGTAAGGCAAATTGCTGAAAATGCTGGAATGGATGGGGCTGTTGTTGTTGGTAAACTTATGGATAGCCAGGACAAAAATTTTGGCTTCAACGCCCAAGATATGGTTTATGTTGATATGATCAAAGCTGGAATTATTGATCCTACAAAGGTTGTACGGACAGCGTTGCAAAATGCTGCCTCAGTTGCTTCCCTAATAATTACCGCTGAAGCTATTATTGTTGATGACGCATCTGATAAGGAGAATTCTGCTATGCCACGTGGTGGCATGGGAGGTATGGGTGGCATGGGAGGTATGGACTTCTAGCTTATATATAGTCACTTAGGTTGAATTAGATACTAGGCGCTAGGAGTGAAGCCTAGGAGAGACTAGGTAAGCGACGAGCAACAACGTAGTTAGTTTAACCTAAGTGACTATATTTCCTCTTCAAGAATTGTTTTTACATTAGACCTCTTCCCCAATTATGCAAGAAGTCTAATGTAAAAGTGCTTTTAGTATAGCTTATGTCATTATGATATATTATATACTGCTTGTACTTCAAGAATTGGATTTTATTTTAAATGGCGAGCGCGCAGCGTACATGTCAGTACGTGAGCACGTGAATCCATGATAAAATAAAAAAACAATTTTTGAAAGACGAGTAGTATACACGATAGTACGCGGGAAGTATAGTATAGTCACTTAGGTTAAACTAGCTACGTTGTTGCTCGTCGCTTACCTAGTCTCTCCTAGGCTTCACTCCTCGCGCCTAGTATCTAATTCAACCTAAGTGACTATAGTCATGCATACTTGAAGCTAAATATTCTGTATATACTCGGTGAATTTCAAGAATTGGCGTCGTCGTGCTCTAAAGATCGAGGCTGCTCATGTACCTTAGTACGCTGCGCTGCGCGACTTTCACACTCCTAGCTCTTCTTGAAGTCGACCTTCGTCTACCACCTCTTCATTTATGAACAGTATACACCTTAATAGACTATGCTATATGCCTCTTGCATTATTTAGCAACAAATGCTTATATTAATTCTTATGAAACTATCCTTATAGGCAAATTGGATTATTCTAATAAAGAAGCTTCTGCATAGAATTCAAAGTAGTTTCTAAAAGCATGCTGGCAGCTATTGCATCGTCTTTATTATTACGTTCTCTTCGGTTAAAGCCTAGAGATTTCAATAAACTATTGGCGGCTTTGGATGAAAGCCTTTCATCTTGGAGATAAATTGGAAGCTCAGTAGCAAGATTTAAGGTATCAGTAAATTTTAGTAGAATTGTCGTCTGCTCGCTAATTGTTCCATCCATATTAATTGGTAAGCCTATAACTATTCCACAAGCTAAGCAGCTAGTAGCTAAATTTAATATTGCTTTAATTTTTTCTTTTTTATCAATTTGATATATAGTATTAAAAGGCATAGCTATAATCTTGCCTGGGTCGGAGAGAGCAAGCCCTGTTTTCCGCATGCCATAGTCAATTGCTATAATTGGTTTATTAATTTGTAATAGTGCTTTAAATTCTAGGAGAGTTTTTGTAATCATGCTAGCTTAGGTTAATATCTATATAATTAATATCTAATACTATTTCACAGAACCTAATTAGTTTTGGGAAATGGTATTAGATACTGCTCGTGCCTCAAGAACCTTACAAAAACAAACCTTCCTCGAAAGTTGAGTAGTATGCTCGAATGCTCTCCAGACTTAGATTTGAAAATGAATGACAAAGGAGTAAGGTCAGTACAAAGGTATAACATAGACCATTAAGGTACGTATAGAATATTTATCTTCAAGTATCTATGACTACTATACTTCCCCGCGTACTATCGTGTATACTACTCGTCTTTCAAAAATTGTTTTTTTATTTTATCATGGATTCACGTGCTCACGTACTGACATGTACGCTCCGCGCGCGCTCCACCCCTGGCAAATAAAATCCAACTCTTGAAATCCATTGCGTATATACTATTTTGCTCCCCTATGAAGATTTTAATCACAAGTAAGTTTAGTCTTTAGCACATCCTTCCATACCGATTCCCACCCTATAGTGTGAGTGATGCCAGGAAAAACTTTAAAGCGCACACACGGCGAAGCACTGGCAGCTACATAAGCGTTAGGGATGCTGCTTGGTACTGTTAAGTCTTTATCCCCTGCAATATGTAGCTGAGGGATGTTATTTATTACCTTAGCGTATTTAATAGGATTTAAGGATTCCTTTAAAGCATATACTTCATGGTGCCGACTAAATCTTTCAATATCCAGATTGCCGGCTATAGTGATTATATTCTGAATATTTTTATTGCGAGCTGCAACTAATATAGCAACGCCTCCCCCTCCTGAGAAACCAATTAAACTAACTGGCCTATTATTACTTATAGCTATTATCGCGGTATTAATTGATTCTATAACTTCTTCAGACAACCTTTTATCTACCCAGTAATCTGAGATACATTTAGGGTTCAATTCAACTGGAGTATATTGACAAGGCCGAGCAATGTAGATTATATTAGGCCTAGGATCAAGGGAAGCCAGTTTTAATAACATCACTTTAGAAGGGGTAGGATTACTAGCAATAGCATAATGCCCTGAAGTTATACTACCGTCTCCCTCAATATAGACTATATATGGGCTATATTTATCTGTGATGCGTTGATAAGTTGTAAGAACAAAACTTCCAGCTGGAACTAACTTTTTTTCAAAACTATTGAATGAGGCTACTTTTTCTGCCTCTTTAATTCTAGTCTCTATATTTGCAGCACAAGCAGCCAAAAATAAAGGACCCAGAATAAGTAATAATATATTTACACCTTTTAGCACGGCTGTTTCTAATTTTTTTTTATAATTCATTATATCCCTACACAAAAATTAGATTTTTTAAGAAGTTATGGAATTCTTAAAAAACAACAAGCTTAAAAAGGTATTTCATCATCTAAATCACTATGGTCAAAATTATTACTAGAATTTTTTGGGGGTAAAGCTTCCGAATTGTTGCTGCCACTTCCTTTGGAATCTAACAGAATAAATTGTGAGTTAAAATTTTGTAATATTATTTCAGTGGTATATTTTTCTTGACCTGAATTATCTAACCATTTTCTTGTATGAATGCTTCCCTGCAAATAAACCTTCATACCTTTTTTAGCATAATTTTTTATCACCCCTACTAAACTTTCATTAAATACTACTACTCTATGCCACTCTGTTTTTTCTTTTTTTTCTCCAGTAACCCGGTCTTTCCAAGTTTCAGAAGTAGCTATGCTAAAACTTACTATTTCTTTACCATCATTTGTTTGTCTAATTTCTGGATCGCGCCCTAAATTTCCTATTAGTGTTGCTTTATTTAAACTACTAGCCACAGTTTATTGCTCATTTTTATGAATATAATTATTGCAATAATAATTTAAAACAACCTATAATGCTACAGGTTTTTTAAAAACCTTACAATAATTTATAGAAAATAATTATGCAAGAATATATTAAAGTTCGTGGTGCTAAAGAACATAATTTAAAAAATGTTAATATTGATATACCAAGGAATAAGTTCGTAGTCATTACAGGGCTGAGCGGTTCTGGTAAATCTTCACTAGCTTTTGATACTATTTACGCAGAAGGGCAACGTAGATATGTGGAGAGCCTATCTTCTTACGCCAGACAATTTTTACATCTTCAGAGTAAGCCTGATGTTGAATCAGTTTCTGGTTTATCTCCGGCCATCGCTATTGACCAGAAGACTACCTCTAAAAATCCCCGTTCTACAGTGGGCACCATAACTGAAATTTATGATTATTTGCGGTTACTATTTGCAAGAGTGGGAGTTCCTTATTCACCCGCGACAGGTTTACCAATAAAAAATCAGACTATATCTGAAATGGTAGATGCTATTAAAGAAATGCCTAAAAATACCAAATTATATATCTTAGCTCCAATTATAAGAGGGCAAAAAGGGGAATTTAGACGCGAAATTCTTGAGTTAAAAAAGCAAGGTTTTAGCCGAGTTATAGTCAATAATGAAATATATGAGGTGGATAACCTTCCAAAATTTGATAAAAATAAAAAACATAATATTGAAGTAATAGTTGATAGGATTACTCTAGAAGAGAATTTAGGTAATAGACTGGCAGATAGTATAGAAATTTCTTTAAAGCTAGCAGATGGCATTATTTATGTTCAGATAGTTAATATTCCTGAAAATGAGAATACAAAATTTACTACAGGACAAAGAGTAATTTTTTCTGAAAAATACTCTTGTCCTGTTTCTGGCTTTCAAATTACTGAAATTGAACCAAGAATTTTTTCATTTAATAGCCCGTTTGGAGCCTGCCCCAAATGTGAAGGTATAGGAAAAGAATTATTTTTTGATAAAGAATTAATTATTCCAGATGTAAAAATTAATATTAAAGAAGGGGCAATAGCTCCTTGGGGGAAAATATCCTCGAAGCTATTTTTAGAAACTTTAAAAGCCTTATCCGAACATTATAACTTTTCATTAGACACCCCTTTTTCACATTTATCAAAATCAGTACAGGATATATTACTCCATGGATCAGGTGAAGATATTATTACCTTTCAATATCATGATGGTTCAAAATCCCAAATTATACAACAACCTTTTGCTGGAATCATACCTAGCTTAGAAGAAAAGGAACGTAAAGCAGATTCTTCTTTAGTAAAAGAAGAATTATTAAAATACAAATCAGAACATAAATGCATAGCTTGTCAGGGCTATAGATTAAAAGAAGAATCTCTATGTATTAAAATTGCTGATATGCATATAGGACAAGCATCAAGCATGAGCATTTTACAGCTCCAAAAATGGTTTAATAGCTTAGATAACCAATTAAACAAAAAACAAATGACGATCGCTGAACGCATATTAAAAGAAATTAAAGAAAGATTACAGTTTCTTATGAATGTCGGGCTCGATTATCTTGATTTAGCTAGAGAATCTGGTACATTATCTGGAGGAGAGAGTCAACGTATTCGCCTAGCTTCACAGATTGGTTCAGGGCTTAGTGGAGTCTTATATGTACTTGATGAGCCGTCAATTGGTTTACATCAGCGGGATAATGCCAGATTAATAGAAACCTTAAAAAAATTGCGAGATCTGGGTAATACTGTGCTGGTGGTGGAGCATGATGAAGAAACTATGTACGAAGCAGATCATATTATAGATGTGGGGCCTGGTGCAGGTATTCATGGGGGGCAAATAATAGCTCAAGGAACAATTGAAGAGATCAAAAATACTGAAGGCAGCATAACAGGAAGATATTTAAGCGGAAAACAATTTATTGCTGTCCCAAAAGTTATTCGCACCCCTCCCCATCCTGGCAAAGTAATAAATTTAAATGGTGCGTCCTCTAATAACTTAAAAAATGTTAATATTACAATACCTTTAGGTAGTTTTACGGCTATCACCGGGGTCTCCGGTAGCGGCAAATCTAGTTTAATAATTCAAACTTTATATAAAGCTGCTTTAAAATATTTAGAGCCATCTGCTAAAATTTCTCCAGGAGAATATCAGTTAATTACAGGGCTGGAATATATTGATAAAGTGATTGATATTAATCAATCACCAATAGGTCGAACTCCACGTTCTAATCCAGCAACTTACACCGGCTCTTTTACTCATATTAGAGATTGGTTCGCGGAATTACCGATGGCAAAAGCGCGTGGGTACAAAGTAGGTAGGTTTTCATTTAATGTCAAAGGTGGTCGTTGTGAATTATGTCAGGGAGATGGTTTAATAAAAATAGAAATGCATTTTTTACCTGATATCTATGTAAAATGTGATGTTTGTAATGGTGATAGGTATAATAGAGAAACTCTAGAAATTAAATATAAAGACAAATCTATTGCTGATGTTTTAATGATGACCGTTGAAGATGCAATGATTTTTTTTGCTACAGTACCTCTAATTTATGAAAAACTTGTTACTTTAAATGAAGTAGGACTAGGCTATATAAAAATTGGCCAATCAGCTACTACGTTATCCGGAGGAGAGGCTCAAAGAGTAAAACTAGCAAAAGAATTATCAAAGCGTTCAACGGGTAAAACTTTATATATACTTGATGAACCTACTACAGGTTTACATATAGATGATATTAATAAGCTACTTAAAGTATTACATAAACTAGTTGATATGGGAAATACTGTGTTAGTTATTGAGCATAACTTAGATGTTATTAAAACAGCAGACTATATTATAGATGTAGGGCCGGAAGGAGGCGATAAAGGCGGGAAAATAGTAGCGGCTGGTACTCCTGCAGATATTGCTGCTTGCCTAGAAAGTTACACTGGACATTATTTAAAAAATTATTTAACCTAAATTTAATATAAGGGCACTTATGGGTTATATAGACAGCAGGTTAAGCAGGAATTAGGATGAAAAAAGCTATAGTTTTAGTTAGTGGTGGTGCGGATTCTGCTACTGTATTAGCGATCGTACAGCAGAAAAATTATGAGATTCATGCTATAAGTTTCAATTATGCTCAACGCAATAACATTGAGCTAGAAAAAGTTCATAAGTTAATTAAAAATTATAATGTTAAGCAACATAAGATTATAAATATTGATTTAGGGAGTTTTAAAGGCTCCGCTATGCTTGAGCCTGGGATAGAAGTACCAAAATACCAGAACGCTAGTGAGATCAATATGGACATACCTATCACTTATGTACCAGCACGGAACACTATATTCTTAAGCTATGCTCTTGGCTTTGCGGAAGTAATAGGAGCTCAGGATATTTTTATAGGAGTGCATGCAACTGATTATGCGAACTACCCTGATTGTCGCCCTGAATATATAGAGGTTTTTCAAAAACTTGCAAATTTGGCAACCAAAGTAGGAGTACAAGGAGGAAATATTGTCATTCATGCTCCATTAATCAATATGTCAAAAACTCAAATTATTAAAGCTGGTTTAGATTTGAAGGTAGACTACTCTAACACAATTTCTTGTTATGACCCTTCAGATGAAGGCTTATCTTGTGCTACCTGCCATGCATGCTTGGTAAGAATTAAAGCTTTTAAAGAAAATAATGTAAAAGATCCTATTAACTATACTCCTCTGCTATGATTTTGCTGCTAGGCGCGATGGTAGAGCCTATGATAATAGGCTCGCTATTTGCGCAACAGACTTCTTGCATAATTAACTTATGCTAGGGAATTTGTAGGAGACACGGCACCTCGACCCACAGCGTACTAATATGTAGGTGAGGATTCGAGTACCGGATCGACGCACAAATTACCAGCATAAGTTAATTATGCAAGAAGTCTAACGACGCATGCAAATTCATATAACGAGGAGTATATACTGCTCGTAACTGAAGAGTTGGTATACGATAGAATCAACTTCAAGAAGAGCTAGGAGTGTCAAAGTCGAGAAGCGCAGCGTACAGTACGTGAGCATCGCAGATCTTTAGGGCATGACGACACCAATTCTTGAAGTTCACCGAGTATATACACTATAATTCTCTTCTATAGCAGAGAATATGGTGAACTCATTTGAGGAAAATTTTCGCAAGATTTAAGACTTAAATATGTTTAATCACTCTTTATATTATCAATTCCCGATATTAGACCTTGATGATATTGTACTTAGAGAACTATCTACTGATGACGCTGAAGAATATCTGAATTACATGATAAAACCTGAAATGTTGCCTTTTTTAACGGATAATAATATCCCTAAAAATATTGCACAAGCTATTGAGGAAGTAAAATATTGGAGTAGCTTATTTCGTAATCGTAGAGGTTTTTATTGGGCTATTGCTCTTAAAAGTAATAATAAGCTCATCGGAACGGCAGGTTTTAATAGCGTTTCGACAATACACCTTAAGGCAGAAATAAGCTATGATCTTGACCCAGCATATTGGGGTCGAGGAATTATGTTAAAATCTATTAAAAATATTTTAAAATTTATCGGATATGCGGGTGTAGTACGTATTCAAGCAACTGTAGTAAACGATAATATTCGTTCAATCAACCTGCTTGAGAGATGCAACTTTACCAAAGAAGGATTACTTAAAAAGTATGAAATTATTCAGTCTGCTCACCGAGATTATTATCTATATGCAAAAATAAATTAGCACTTATAGCCAAAGTGATTTACAGAGAATTTTTATCGAAAAATAGTAGAAAAGAAAAATAGACTTCCTGTATAAGTCGAGAATAGTTAAGGGATTTTTAAGAAAAACGAAGCTAAGCCGAGCTGTGAACAAGGATGCAGCTTAGGAGCGCGGGCAATTTTGACGACAAAATCACCAACTAGATCGACTTATGCAGGAAGTCTAATAGTAGAAATTTTGTGGGAATAGTTTGTTATATTTTAAAAAATTTAACAAACAAAATTTGAGGGGGAAAAGGGAATGAAAAATATTTACAAGCCAAATAATAAAAATAACCTTTTAGTACCTCAAAGCCCAACGGAGGTAAAGATTACAGCCCAATCTACTTTTGATCACTTAAGTTCTAATATTAAAGAGAGTATATTTGTCTGGCTATATCATATTACAGTAGATAATTATACTGCTAATAATATTAAACTAGTTAGCGGGCGCTGGGAGATTTTTGATAAATATGGAAAGGCAGAACTAGAAGATAAAGCCTTAATTAATAACCCTTATATTATAAAAGCAGAACAATCGTTTGAAGGAACAAATATTATCCGTTTATTTTCAGATTCTGGGTTAATTTATGGAAAATATTTTTTTCTAAATTTAGAAACTCATGAAGAGTTTTATGTGAACATAGAGGCGGTATCCTTGGATAATATAGTAGAAGAAAAAAGGTGGAACTAGGTGCTGGGAACATTTCTATATACTTATTTACGTATAGCCAAAGTGATTTATAGTCAATTCAGGAGAAGTTGGTGACACTTGAATTGTTTTTCCTTAGAATTCTCTCGAAACTCGCATCGCGCAGGGAATTTATCAGGAGTAATATTTGGTAGAAACAAGATGAATAAAAATAAAGAGCTACGGTTATATTTGTATTCTTTCGCCCAAAGGTATTGGCTATACTTGTGCGGGCTCGCAGTAGCAGGAGTTTTTGGCGCATTATTTAAAATGTTTGTTAATTATCAAACCAGGGAGATTATTAATATTATTGTCCAAAGCCCAAAAAATGATGTTACAGCAGCTATTTTATTATTTATATTTTATCAAATAATGCATCATATGGTCTATTTTGTTAGTAGGTTATTTGATATGAAGTATAAACCGCTAATTCTTGCCGAGCTAATTGAGAGCATGTATATTAAAACAATGAGTCATTCTCTACATTGGTTTGATTCACATTTGTCTGGAGAAATTGCTAATAAAATTACTGATTTTCAGGATAGTATTTTAAGCCTAATTAATAAATTAGTTCAGACGTTAGTACATCTTGCAGTTATTATATTTGGGATAATATTTCTATTCACAGTCAACAGTATAGTAACAAGCGTCTTAATCATTTTTATTATTGTATATGTACCAATATTGTCAATTTTGTTAAAAAAACAAATGCAGCTTCAAGGTAGATGCGTTAAAGCTAAGCAAGAAGCAGTAGGTATCATAAACGATTCTATTGCTAATGTATTTGGTATTAAGATTATTAGTAATGTATGGAGCGAACTCCAGCTTAAACTTATGCCTGCCCTTAATAAATGGAAAGACTGGGATAAAAAAACTAAATATTATGATGCTTATTATGTAGACCTTGTAGATACTATTTTAGCTGTCATTATGATTGCCGCTCAAATATTTTTGTTAGTATATTTATATCAAAATGGTCAAATTACTGTTGGAGATTTTGCATTTGTTGCTACTACTACCCTTATGATACATGGAGAAGTAGGATATTTATTAGATAATATCCTATTTTCTATTAACCCTAAAATTGCTACTATTCAGGTTTCTTACAATTTTATTAATGCTATATCGGATATAGTAGATAACACAAATGCTAAACTGCTTCCTCGTGTTAAAGGCGATATTACCTATGAAGAGGTAACATTTAGCTATATTAAAGGGACAAATATATTTGAAAATCTTTCTCTACATATCAAAGCAGGCGAACGAGTGGGTATAGTAGGAAAATCTGGGGCTGGTAAAACGAGCTGGGTCAAATGTTTATTAAGGTATTTTAATTTACAAAAAGGACGTATTCTAATCGATGGCTATGATATCTCAGAAGTAACGCAAGAATCTTTAAGAAGCAATATCGCAGTAATACCGCAAGATATTACAATGTTTCATCGTAGTATCCTAGAAAATCTACAACTTGCTCAATATGATGCTACTTTAGAAAATATTCAAGAAGCTTGCAAAAAAGCAAGAATACATGATGATATCGAGCGTATGCCGCATGGCTATCATACAATAGTGGGAGAACGAGGGGTAAAGTTAAGTGGAGGGCAAAGGCAAAGAATTGCCATTGCTAGAGCTATTCTAAAAGATTCTCCTATTCTTATTTTAGATGAAGCTACATCAGCCCTAGATTCTTCTACCGAACTGCTGATCCAAGAATCTATTAAAGCCATTTTAGAAACTAGGAATGCTACTACAATAGTGATTGCTCATCGTTTATCTACCCTTTTATATATGGACCGAATCTTAGTATTTGAGCATGGTAAAATTATTGAAGAGGGAAGCCATCAGGAATTGTTGATTCAAAATGGAAGTTACAAAAAACTTTGGGAGTCTCAAGTCGGTGAATTTATAGCGAATTAAATAAAAAAAGTAAATTTCTTCTTCCGTATATTTTATAGAAAAATAACTATGAGCAATTCACAATTTTATCAGAAAACTTCTCCTTATAAATTAGCAGAAATTATTAAGTTGATAGGTAAAGATTTAGTGTCATTACCTACTAACTATGAGGATATATTAATTCATGATATTAAATCCTTGAAAGAAGCAGGAGCGCAGGATATCAGTTTTTTAATTAATAATAAATATCTCCCCCAGCTTCACGAAACTAGCGCCGCTTGTTGTATTGTACCAGCTAATATAGTATATCCTTCTAGTAATAGGACAATTTTATTAAAAGCAAAAAATCCACATTTTGTTTATACTACCCTAGTTAATTTGTTTTATAAGCCAATCAAACACTATCCCAGGAAAATTATGCCCTCTGCTTATATAGCAGAGACGGCCACCATAGGGGCTAATTGTTATATCGGTCATAATGTAGTTATTGAAGATAATGTGGTAATAGGAGATAATTCTATTATTGAATCTGGGACTTTTATAGATTATGGAGTGACAATAGGGGATAGAGCCATGATATACTCCAACGTCTCTATAAGTTATAGTATAATTGGGGAGGATGTTGTAATATTACCTGGCGCAAGGATTGGGCAGGATGGCTTTGGTTTTTCTACAGAAAATGGAATACATTACAAAATTTTTCATACAGGTATAGTAAAAATAGGCAATAATGTAGAAATAGGAAGTAATACTACCATTGATAGAGGAACTCAAAATGATACTATAATAGAAGATTTATGTAGGATAGATAATTTAGTACAAATCGGACATAATGTTATAATAGGAAAAGGTTCTATTATTGTGGCCCAAGTAGGGATCTCTGGTAGTACAAAACTAGGATCATATTGTGCTCTTGGAGGACAAGTGGGGTTAGCGGGGCATATAATAATAGGAGATAAAGCGCAAGTAGCAGCACAAGCAGGGGTGATGCAAGACGTACAGCCCGGTAGCGTAGTAGGAGGATCCCCTGCTCTGCCAATAAAAGAATGGCTTAGACAAGCAGTAATATTAAAACAGCTGGCAAGCAAAAGAGTAAAAAATGAAAATTAATATTATAGAAATTATGGAGATGTTACCCCATCGCTATCCATTTTTATTAATAGATAGAGTAGAGGAGTTCAAACTTAATGAATCAATTGTGGGTATTAAAAATATCACCTTTAATGAACCACAATTTACCGGACATTTTCCTAATAAACCCGTAATGCCTGGGGTGCTCATTGTAGAAGCTATGGCGCAGCTTTCTGCTATTTTAATAGCAAAATCAATGGATTCTACTAAAAATAAGGATGTATTCTTTATGTCGATCGAGGAAACAAAATTCCGAAAAATTGTGGAGCCTGGAGACACCTTATATATCTATGCTAAAATAGAGCAAAATAGAGGTTTTGTGTGGAAATTTTCCAGCTATGTAAAAGTTAATGACCAGGTAGTAGCAGAAGGCAAATTTACTGCAATGGTTAAAGATAGGAATTGATAATGTTAGTCCCCTACATACATCCAACAGCTATTGTAGACCCAAAGGCGAGAATTGGTAAAAATGTAAAAATAGGCGCCTTTTGTACTATAGGCCCCAAGGTTATCTTAGGAGATGATGTTGAGCTAAAATCTCATATAGTTATAGAAGGCAAGACTCAAATCGGGGCTAATACCCTTATATACCCATTTGCCTCGCTTGGGCAACCTCCACAAATATTTAAGTATGCTGGAGAAGAATCTGAGACTATAATTGGAGAAAATAATATTATTAGAGAATATGTTACTATTCAAGCTGGTAGTAAAGGCGGCGGTATGGTAACAAGCGTGGGTAATAATTGTTTATTTATGGTGGGGGTACATATAGGGCATGATTGCATAGTAGGAAATAATGTGGTATTTGCCAATTATGTTAGTTTAGGGGGGCATGTTAAAGTAGGGGACTTTGCTATTATTGGTGGGCTCTCTGCAGTATTGCAATTTGTGCGTATAGGAGAACATTCTATGACCGGAGGTTTATCAGCAGTAGTAAGAGACTTAATCCCCTTTGGCCTAGCTGCAAGTGAAAGAGCAACGCTTGAAGGGATAAATTTAGTAGGTATGAAAAGACGGGGGTTTGACCCTACCCAAACTCTAGAGGCAGTCAAAGCGGTAGATGAAATATTTACTGGCGAAGGCGTTTTTATTGATAGAATTGAACTAGTTTCAAAAAAATATAAAGAGAATATTATTGTAGAGCAAATCATCAATTTTCTAAAGCAGGATAGCAGCAAAGCATTTTGTCAACCAAAAGCAGCTCAGCATGGTAAGTCAGACTAGTAAGGAAAACTTGGTTGGAATTATAGCAGGAGAGGGAAATTTACCCATATTACTAGCAAATAATTTTATCCAGCAAGGCAAGCAGTGCCATATTGCAGTTTTATCAGATAAAGTAGATTTAATATCATATAGGAATTTTTCATATCAGATTTTTAAAATTGGCATGGTTGGGGCGATAATTGAATATTTTCATCAACATAATGTGAAAGATATAGTACTTGCTGGCGGAATCAAAAGAGTAAATCTACGGTCTATTAAGGTAGATTTGATAGGTTCCCTATTATTAGCTCGTATATTAAAGCAAAAATTTCTAGGAGATAATAAGCTATTAAGCGTAATAATAGCTTTTCTGCAGGAAAAAGGCTTTAATATAATATCTTACTATGAAACCTTAAATGCTAGTACTGAAATTATTACTCTCGCCTTACCTTCAGCACAAGATTTACTAGATATAGAATTAGGAAGAAAATTATTAAATAATATAAGCGCTGTAGATGTAGGGCAGTCAGTGGTTGTAGAAGATGGATATATAATTGGGATTGAAGCAGCAGAAGGAACCGATAGTTTAATCACAAGATGTGCGGCTTTACGTAAAAAATCTGTCGGGGGTATATTAGTTAAAGGAATGAAAAAAGGGCAAGATACTAGAGTTGATATGCCTACGATAGGCCTCAAGACCATTCATAATCTTATTAATAATCACTATAAAGGATTAGCATTAGAAAAAAATAAGGTAATTATTATAGAGCCACAGTTACTTATAGAATCGGCTAATAAATATGGACTTTTTATTCATAATATGTAAACAGATTTTATAAAAATAAATATTTATTAGAATGATATGTGTAGGAATTACTGGTAGTTATGCTTCGGGGAAGACTTTTCTATTAAACTGTTTAGCTAAGTTAGGTTTTAACACTTTTTCTTCTGATGAATATATTAGAGAATTATACAGCCAGCCAAAAATACAAAATATGGTTCTGGCTTTACTTGAACTGCGCCCCTATGTTTAGACCAAAAAAGCTTTAAATAGAGAGACTATTATTTTCATAAACTATCTACAAAAATATTATTTTTATAATTTTGTAGCTGTTGTGGTAATAGTGGAATTGTGGGTAAGTCGCAAGACTTATCCATAAATCCACTATATATCTCAAACGGCGTTTTGTACTCCAAAGCCTGATGGGGCCTTTGATTGTTATACCAATTCAACCATTTCGGGATATTATTTTTCAACTCTAAAACTGAAGTACACCGGTATAAATACGACCCCTCATACTTAAACGATCGCCATAAACGCTCAATATGGGCATTATCGTTACACCTGCCTTTGCCCGTCATGCTGATGCTTATGACGCATCTCCTCAATTCATTAATCCAATCCTCGCTGGTAAACTGGCTACCTTGATCACTATTAATTATCGACGGCTTCCCATATTTAGCTATAGCATCTTCTAACGCTAGCAAACAGCTCTCTGTATTTAAACTATTTGATAAACGATATCCTACTACTAATCTAGTATAAACATCGATTAATGCAACCAAATACATAAAACCACTTTGTACCCTTAAATAAGTGATATCCACCTGCCATACCTGATTTGGCTTTATAACCTCTAACCCTGATAGCAAATATGGATAAATAGCTTCTTTTAGGTTTCTTTTACTTGTATTAATCGAAGGGTAAATTGCTTGCAAATTCATTAGTTTCATCAACCTCCTGACTTTTTTGCTGTTAACAATTACCACTTCTCTCCTAAGTATCGCCGTTATTCGCCGGTAACCATATATCGGATAATTACTATAGATCTCAACTATTCTATTACTTAAATAATTATCTTGATCCTTCTCCGAATCCTTGTAATATAGGCTGGAGCGGTTCAGATTCAATAGCTGACTTTGCCGACGAACACTTAAATCTTTATAATCCTTATCTACCATCACTTTCCTCTTTATAGTTTCAACTTGGCAGATACGAGCTGCAAAAAATCGTTTTCTACCTTCAATTTGCCAATAGTTGCATGCAGTTTCTCTATTTCGCTTGTAGAACTAGAGGAATTACCGTTTTCATAGCTAAACTTAAAAATATCAGCACCATTTTCCAAAAATTGTTTCTTCCACCTTGTCATTACCGACCTTGGAACTTGATATTTTGAGATTATTTCAGCAATACTCAAATCTCCTCGGATCATCTCTAGCGATACTTTAAACTTAAATTCTTTACTGT
The DNA here is from genome assembly GCF_964026555.1 of Candidatus Tisiphia endosymbiont of Beris chalybata. Lineage (NCBI taxonomy): Bacteria > Pseudomonadati > Pseudomonadota > Alphaproteobacteria > Rickettsiales > Rickettsiaceae > Candidatus Tisiphia > Candidatus Tisiphia endosymbiont of Beris chalybata. The sequence continues at coordinate 1,077,239 of NZ_OZ032159.1, forward strand.
AACTTTTTGGCTTACTCATTTTCGACTGCTCCTATTTTATATTTATTTTAACATAAAATAGTCTCTCTATCACTGCTCTAGTTTTCGGGGCGCATTACGATGTGACCTAAGGTGGGCTAGTAAATCTAATGGATCTTTTAATATATTTAGTACTGTTGATTTTATCTCAAGATCTTTACTATTGTACAGATCAAATAGGCTTGTAACAAAACTAGGGTAAGCTTCTGTACTAAGGCGGCTTAATAATTCTAAGGGGTTTCTGAGTAGTTGTAATATTGTTGATTGCAACTCAGGAGTTTTACTATTTTGAAGATTAAAAAAGTTTGATATAAAACTAGGATGAGCTTCTGGAGCAAGATGTGGCAGTAGCCCTAGTGGATCTTTTAATATATTTAAAGCTATTAACTTTTGTTCGGGCTCTTGGGAATTTTTCAAGTCAAAAAGGCATGATATAAACCTATGATGAGCGTTAGATTTAAGATATGTTAGCAATTTTATTGGATTGTTTAATGTGTCTTGTATTATTAATTTTACCTCAAGATCTTTACTATCTTTCAAATCAAAAAATCTTGTCACAAAATTATCATGAGCAGGTGGTTTAAGGTATGTTAACAACTCTGATGGATTTTTTAATATATTCAGCACTATTGATTTTAATGCAGGTTCTGAAGTATTTAAAAGATTAAAAAAACTTAAGATGAAGCTAGAATGAACAGGTGATTTAAGATGGATTAATAATTCGAAAGACTGTTTTAATGTATTTTGTAGTAGAGCCTGGATTTTAGGATCTTCATTATTTCGTAAATCAAAAATTCTTAATATAAAGTTAGAGTGAGCTTCTGAGTTAAGGTATCTTAACAATTGTAAGGGCATTTTTAATATATTTATTATTGTGGCCTGTAGTTCAGAATCTTTACTTTCCAAAAGATTGAAAAGGCTTGATACGAAATTAGGATGATCTTCTGCATTAAGTTGTATTAGTAATTTTAGGGGATCCTGCAATATAGCTAGCACTATTAGATTGAGTTCAGGATTTAGACTAATTTGAGGAGAAAAAAGTTTTGGTAATAAACTAGACTGCACTTCGGGATTTAACTCCTGCCACCACTTCGTGGATGTTTGCATCGATTTTTTAAAATTAGTCAGTTGGTTTTTTAATATATTTTTTATATTTTCTAGCGTAGGATCATTATTCAATATTAAATATATCAATAATAAAACTTGTTCTGTCTCAGTAGTGTGCTGCAAAAATGCTATTAATAATTTATTGACATTAGTGCCAGATTTTTCAAAAAAATGTTTTACTAATTCTTTGGGTAATTTGTGTTCATGTAGCACAATAATTTCAAACAATTCTCTCGCATCACAAAAATCTAGAATTTTACTTAATACTTCAATATGAGATTTATTTAAATTACTGCTAGTAGATGATGTATTAAAAAATTTAGTTGGTTCAATTAACATAATTTTGGCCACGTTAGCTAATTCCTTAAATTCCTCAATGGCAAGTTGATCATATTGCTTTAATATGTATAATCTTTGTTTCATCAATTTAACTTTAGCTAATGGTAACTGTAAATCTCCACGTATTATCTCAAAGCTAGTGTCAATAGATTTATTTATATTTTGAATTATTAAATTTACTTGTTGGTTGTCCTTAATCTTGGCAGAATAAGCTACTTCTCTTTCTTTTGTGTTAATAGATGGTCCCTTAATAAATTGAATTCCTGCTGCTGTTAATGCAATATCTTCATCAAGTTTTATATGATCCAGCCTACCATATGCATTACTACCAAACATACTAAAGCTTATAGAAGTTTCTCTAATAGTAAAATTAAACTGTATACTAGCTATACAGGCATGATGTCTTAAAGGAATATTTTTTGTGATAGTTAATTGGTTATCTTCTAATTTAATCATAGTGGTGGGAATGATATGTTTTTTATTAAAAACAATCGCATCATCAAGTTGTTGATTTAAATTTTTTACTAGATCAGGGCATTGATTTATTATTATACGACAATGCGGTTCACTAAGCTTAGCAATAATAGTTTTCCCATTTTGATGCGTTAAAGTTAAAAAATCTTCTAGAGTTTTATATGTTACTCGTCTACTTTCATTACCCGGAACATTGATAGTAGAGGTATTCACAGCAAAGTTAGGAGAGGGATTAAATTCTTCCTTAGTTAATATTTGGTTCTTTTTTTGAATTAACAATTGTTCCATTTGTTCTAAATAAGGCTCTACATTTTCAAACTCATTATGTTTTATCCAAATTTTCATGACCCCATAAAACTGAGTTACTAGCAAGAGAAACCGTGCTGCTTGAAGGTTATTGCCTTTATCATCTTCTAAATCTTTGCCCTGTGGATCTTGGTAATTGCTGGAATGTTCTAAGGATTTATTAATTTTATCTAGTGTATCAGTTAGGGTATCTAAATTTTCTAGTTTTAAGATCTTTTCTAAGCTAGAAGCTTCGGGATTCCACTGCAAATCTGGATTGATTTGTTGTATTTTTTCTTTAAATTCTTCATATAATCTGGGAAATTTATTAGCCTCTTCCCATAAAGGAATTTGAGCTATCATTTCTTTAATTAAATTGTTGGCTTGTTTAATAGGTTCAAGTTTTAACTGATTAAAATCTTCTTCTAAAGCTCTCAGTATTGCGGTAGGTGGTTTAAGCCTATATTCCAGTACCTTTTCCATAAAAACAATGTTAAGCCATTTACTTTGTATATCATATGATACTACTTTATCTACCAAATCCGCTAATTGATTAGTGTTTCTCTCTCTAGTAGCAAGAGCGATAGCTGCATCTGCCATTGTTTTTATCTGTTGTGTTTTACTGGTACTACTCACATCAAAACAAAAATCTTGCCAAGCCTTACCCTCATTATTACTAATAGCATATTGCCCTAACTTTAAAAGTTGGATTAAGTATTCTTTTTGGGTAACAGAAAATTGATAATTATTCTCTTGTTCATATTTATCAATTTGTTGTTGGGATAAATTCTCTTTTGTTCTTTCAGCTCTTTCAATCACTAGCGAACTTGAGAAAATATTTTTTTCCTTATTGCTAGTAATTAAGCCTGTAAACTTTTTTTGAATATTCAAATATCCTGAATAGACTTCCTGCTCCCCTACCTCAGTAAAACCGCGTAGTTTTTTCATTTCATTTAAGTACTCAAATAACGTAGCTCCGTGCAGCATTATCTCTTGAAATAATTCCTGTGAAATATTACCTTCTTTATAAAAATTGTATATACCTCTAAGAACATAGGCTAGCCCCAGCTTAGTGTCACGGTTGCTGCTACCAAGCTGTGCCCTTGTTAATTTCTCTAAATTATCTATAAATCTTTTATCACGAGGTTGGTTAGGTTCTTCTGCTGCTAATTGCTCTTGTTCATATCTTGCTTGCCTATATTGGGCAGCTGCAGCAGCTATGGACAAAAGCCGCGTAGTGCTTTCGAGATTACCTAATTTTGCTTCCGCTAATAATTGACCAACAGTTTTATTTTTAGATAAGGCTTTTATAGCTATTTGCTCTTTACTTAAAAATTCATAAGGGGGAAAAACATATGGTACTGTGGTAACATAAGGTGATAATGGTGAAGCATAAAGTCCTTTAGCCAAAATATTTTGATCATATAGCGATTGTTCAATATTAGTTTGATTAGGAGCTGCAAATATTTTGTCAGGTAATTGATAAATCTTACTACGCTGAGGATCCATTATTACCAGCCCTCCTGTTTCTAATAATTGCCTTACTTGCTCGAGATTGTTTACTTGCATTATTAATACTGCTGCGTTATTAAATACTGCAGCTTCATGAGAGGTGCTAGGAGATGGCTCTTGAATAATCCCTACTTTTACTTGATTATCTTTCCCTAGCTTATTATATTGATCTAATGCTTCCTTAATAGCATGGGAGATGATTACTTGTTCCTTATTAGTAATCACCATAGCTTTATTCACTTTTGGCGTTACTACTTGCAAAGCTTTAATAGTTTTTAATTCGTCAGCGTGGTTAACTAGAAATTTGGGGGCCACAGCAGATGGTTCTAAGCCTTTCCTTCTACCTTCTGGAATTGCTCTTGCTTGTACTATATAGATAGTGTTACTTACCGGCTCAAAAACAAATTCAATATCCATCGGTTTGTTATATTTCCTTACTATGAATTTAGCTAGCTGATGTAAAACAAATACTGTATTATCATCTAGTGATAATACATCACGCACGCTTGAATTATTATCTACTCTTACTAAATGTATCTTACCGTTAGCATCTTGTTGTTCTTGGATTCGAAAATCTTTTCTACAACGTATCTTAGAGATTAAATCATTTTCACTAATATGATACTCATCAGTAGGGCCCTTACTATTTACTACATATTCACCATGGCCAGGTGCAACTTGCAAACTTGTTGCTCCTAAAATACTACTATACATCACTCCAGAATAAACGATTCTTTCCTTTATTTTAGCAAGTTCTTGGCTTGTACTTAAGGCTGCCTTGATCATTTTTTGTGCTAATATCGGCATTACTGGAAAGTCAGTAATTGATTTATCTCCTGCTATTAAACGTTGCGATAGGGATTTCTCACTAAAATAAGATGCCGCTACTTGCGTCATTACTTCTACTATTACCTCTAAATGTGCTTTACAGGGAAAACTTTCATTGCCCCCAGCATTTGCCATATCGGCTTTGTCTTCGTTCACTCCGGTGCTGCGAATCATTAATAACTGATCTTTTCGGATATTATTCTTGTCTAGAAAAGTCTGTATTTGCTGAGTTAGCTCTTTATTCATTGACAGTGGATGTTGGCTAAGAGTGTCAATAATACATTGTTCTATTTTGTTTCTACTCTCTTCTGTATCTGGATCGAACTTTCCTTTATCTAACTGTTGTTGATAGCTGGCTTTGAAGTTATTAAGTAAATCTGCAAAGTTGTGAGCGTATTGATCTAAATGCTGTTTTATTATATTGCCTGCTAGTGGTAAAAATGCTGGCACCTGTATTTTAATAGCAGTTTGCGCTAGTAAATCATTTTCTGAGGAAATAAATTCTTCTATTATTTCCTCTTGTAAATAAATTAAATTAGCTGCTTTAAAGCCATAAATTCTACCATTTCGTTCAATAGAATCAATATACTTATCCTTACAATCTTTATTATCCGCTTTATTATCAGACATAATTCCTCCCTATACCCCATAATATAATTATAGTTTTAATTAATAGTATTCTGTTATATTCGAATGATCCTCAAGTATAATTTGCAAGTCAAATTTAGACGAAGATCCAATTCTTGAAGTACAATCAGTATACTTGATACTATATAGAAGTAACATTTAATTATTAACCACATTAACTATTATTAATAATAGCGCCGTTTATACCGGTATGATATATGAGTTTATTTAGGATGCAATTATTTTATTATGTTCTGTGAAGGTTTTTATCTAATGGTAGGTTTATAGGTATTTTTGCTCACGGAACCTAGACTACTTTTATCGCGCGCATCTCACAGGGGAGTAGAAGGAGATGAGGCATGCCAATTATACTACTCGTCTTTCAAAAATTGTTTTTTTATTTTATCATGGACTCACGTGCTCACGTACTGGCATGTACGCAGCAAACGCTCGCCATTTAAAATAAAATCCAATTCTTGAAGTACGAGCAGTATACCAACACGATATGAGCTCTAAAAGAGGTCTATTGTAGCGAAGAGGTGGTAGACGAAGGGCTACTTTGCCTTAAGCAGGAGGTCTATTGATTCTTGCTCAAATATTTTCATGCGTCAAAATTTTCATGCTTCAAAAATTCTTTTAATTGCTCAAGACTCTCGGACATATTTTTTCTGCCAAATCCAATACGAAAATGATTGCCTACGTGGCTATAGGTCAATGCCGGCAATAGTAAAACGCTTTGTTGTTGAACTAAACGATCACAGAAAATATCTATAGGCTCAACGCCCTTATATTTCACAAAACCGGTACATCCCCCTTGCGGCCTAACCCATTCAAATAAGGGGCTGTACTCTCTGAAAAACTCATCAAGCAGTTTTAAATTATCTGCTACAATCTTGTTATTGCGTGTTAATATCTTATCTTTATTGTGCAGAGAGATAAGTGCTAAAATCTCAGCTGGCGCGCTATTACAGATGGTAGTATAGTGTTTTAGCTGTTCGATTTGCTTGAGTAAAGTTTTGTCCTGACAAGCGATCCAACCAATCCTAAGGCCTGCCATACCAAAGGCTTTGCTCATTACTCCAAGCGACAGCGCTCTACTATACAAACATGTAGCAGGACTTGCCCATGGTTTGCTCGGGGTACCAAGCAGCCTATAAACTTCATCTGAAAATAACCAAATATCCTGAGCCTTGCAAATATCTATCAGACCTGCGAGTTCCTCTTCTTCTATTACTTGACCAGTTGGATTATGGGGAAAGTTGATGATTATACACTTTGTGTTTGGCTTTATTGCTTTCTTAATTGTACTTAAATCAATACGCCAATCATTTTCCTCTTTAAGAGGGACTTCCGATATATCTGCCCCCTTTAATTTAGGGATTTCAAGCAAAGACTGATAACAAGGGGTTAAAACAATCACATGGTCATTATTTTCAATCAGCGCATGAAGGGTACAAAAGATGCCTTCTTCAGCCCCTGCGAAACACAGGATATTATCTGCCTCAAGCCGGTGATATAATTTATTAGCTATGGTTTGGCGTAAGATAGGTAAACCTGGCGTTTCTGTATAGCTGAGGCGTAAATGATCCCAAAGCTTTTTGTCATCAGGCGATGCCATCTCCAAAATCTCAAGCATATTAAAACTTTCTGCATCCGAACAGCAAAGCAGATATTTAGCCGAGAACTCATAGCGTGCTAGATATTCCTCTAGCTTAAATACATTTAGACTCATTTGATCCTTAATTCTTTTAAATATTTAAAAACAGTAGCTCTACTAAGATCTAAGATTTTTGCTATATAATCAGCCGCTTTTTTTTCATTAAAGGCTCCTAAGCCAAATAAATGCTTCACAAGAGCTTTTTTATTTGGTGCACTTAAATTCTTAAAAGATAGGCTGTAATTTTGCAAATAATCATGAACACTAATATGCAATTTTTCCTGCCAGTCATTCACAAAGAGAGACTTTGGCTGATAAGTGGAGACACTTTGCAAAATAACCTCACTTAAAGCATGCATATTGCTGAATAAAGAAATATCTGCGTTAATGCACAGCACCCATTTGCCTTCTAGTACCACTGATATTGACTTCACCAGCTTTCCATCGAAATTGATTTTTGGATAGACTATTTGGTCTAAATTATTTACAACCTCTTTATCAAGTAGTGCAGGGTCACCAACTTTTCTTGGCGACAGATGGCCATTCATATAGATAATGCTGTCAGATTCAATATCATGAATCACAATCTCAATGAGCGGATGCATTAAGCGAACAATTGCATCACATATTGGTATATAGGTAGATAAAGCCATGAATATACTTAATAGTCTGTATATTTGTTTAATATATACTAAACAGTATATATTAGCAAGAATAAAATTGTAGTCTCTTCATTTTTCAACGATTCGCCTGCGCACGGGTTATATTTGGTAAAATTTGTTTTTATTACTATAGTCAATTGATAAGAAGTTGGTGACATCGTCACTCAATGCTTACCTATTATATATACTCGGTGAACTTCGTATACCAACTCTTCAGTTACGAGCAGTATATAGGCTCTACCATCGCTCCTATAGTCACTTAGGTTGAATTAGATACTAGGCGCGAGGAGTGAAGCCTAGGAGATACTAGGTAAGAGACGAGCAGCAACGTAGCTAGTTTAACCTAAGTGACTATAGCACCAAATTCTCCTGAATTGACTATATATTTTCAAGTTATTTTCCATTTTTCTGGAAATTCTGAATATTTAAGAAAGTGCAAGATATTAAACCATATTTTTTTGCTTCTTGACTGATACCAATGCGGTACTTTCACCACTATATGATCGTGCATACCTACAATTTTTGTGCTTTCTACTGTTACTTTACCATCGTTTGGTTTGCCTCGCATGAATACAAAGCATGGGTCTAGAGGCAAGCTACCTGCTATTACTCCACATTTATAGTATATACTACCAAATATCTCACTAAATTCCTCTTGATCAGTAATTAATTGCTGGCCGGCAGGGCCATATAACTTTTGGTACAGTTTGTTATTTTTTAGAAAATCTGCAACCTCGCTTCCTTTATTTGGGGTACCTACTAACACTACTTTACTTAAATTAAGTATTTTATATTTATGCAAATAAGCTCTAATTATTAACCCGCCCATAGAAAACCCAACAAATGAGACATTAGTGTATTTCTCTTGAAGTTTCTGGTTAATCTGGGAGTCAACTATATCAATTAAGTGTTCTATAGGAAATTTAGTAGAAGGATAATCAATATTTAATACGGCCAAACCTTGCTTACAAGCAAATTGCTCCAGTCCTTTTAGAACCTTACTAGATTTATTAAGCCCATGAATTAAAATTAGTAAATGCATTTTAGAGCTCTTCTAAGTAATTTTTATAAAATTCATTATAAAAGATCATATCTGGATCATATTTATTCTTGATTGCTTTAAATTTCTGAAATTTTAAGTAGGCTTTAATAAAATGTTCTCTATGTTCTCTTGTTTGATAAGGTCGATAAGGAAGATAGTAACTACCGTTTAACTCTAAGGCTTTATCGGTCATTTTAATTGCTGCTTTTTTTAGAGCTTGATCAAATTTTTCAAGTTTAGGCCCCCGAAAATACATTACAAAGCATATCATATCTTCTTTTGCATAATTTAACAAAGTTTCAAGATCTTGCTGGACATATCGCAGAGTCAAATTCATCAGATAAGGGCTAATATCTTTCTCAAGTGTTTGCAAGAAACTGACAAATTCACTAAAACGGTTTATAGGAATAAAATATTCTTGTAAGAGATCTATTGTATTTTGGTCTTGAGTCCCATAGATTTTTGTAGAGTGGTATAGTAATTGATTACGAGATAGTGCTTTAAAAACTTTGCTAACCCAGTTACTTGTCTCAATATGCCACCGCAGCTTTTTAAAAAATTGATTATTATAAGTTGAGGCAAATAATAAACTAACAAATTTTTTACCTCTGTTTAAAACGGCAAGTGAAGAATTAGTAATTGGCAAATCAGAATCTTCATATACCCTTACAATCAGCTTTTTTAAAAAATAATTTTTGTGGATGGAGAATCTACCAAAAAACATACTAGCCTTTGTATTATCTTGAACTTCTCTTTGAAAATAATGAGGAAATTCACTGCTATTAAAAACTTGTTGTTTTAGTCCATATAATTTGTTTTGAACTACTTTAAGATCAACATCTATGATAACTCCAAACAACCCATAACCCCCTATTGCTGCTTTAAATAAATCATAATTCTTGTCTCGACTACAGTAAATTACCTTCCCTTCAGAAGTCAAAATATGAAAACCATAAATAGTAGAAATTATCGGCGGCTTATTAGCTTGCCAACCATGAACATTAGTAGAAATTGTACCTCCTACACTAAAATCATAATCTGATTGCATAATAGCAATAGATAAATCCAAGGGATGTAAGAACTCAATCACTTGTTGCCATGTTGCTCCTGCTTGAATGCGCACTAAGTCACCGCTTAAAAGTTTTATATCGTTAAGATGAGATAAATCTAAAACTATTCCTTGGGGGCTATAGCTGTGTCCTCCTTGGCTATGCTGAGTGCCTTTCACAGAGATATGAGCCTTGGTAGTTTTTGCTTTTGCAATTATTTTCCTTATATGTTCTATACTATATTCCTTAGGAATAATTTCATATTCAGAAATTTCAGTATCATGTAAGCTACCTGTATCACGAGTAGCGGGTACAGCTTGTGCGTTAATGGCTAAGAAACATGTCAGAAATAAGATAATTCGCATAATCATTATTAACCCCTGGCATCCTTTTAATTAGACCTCTTGCATAACCTAATCTAATTGGTCATTTTGTCGTCGAAACTCCTCTCTGTTCCTCACGTACGTCTATGTACGCTGCGGTACTCGACTTCGTTTCTCCTAAAAATTCTTCAATTATCTTTAGGTTATGCAAGAGGTCTATTGTTGTTTTCTCTTCAATCTGAAATTGCTGTAACTGATACGCTTAATTCTAATGCTCCTTCTTGTAACATATTAATTTGATCACGTAACTTTGCTGCCTCTTCGAATTCTAAATTACTTGCCGCTTGGTGCATTTCTTTTTTTAACTTATTAATATGCGCTTTTAATTTTACCGGGTGATCTAATAAAGAATGAAGTTGTTTTTTATTATCTAATTTACTATCTAATTTTTCTAATTCAATCAGTGCATGAATATTGTGATTAATAGTTTTAGGTATTATAGAATGTTTTTGATTATATTCTTGCTGCACTTTCCTTCTCCTATGTGTTTCACCTACTGCTTTCTCAATAGATTTAGTAATAATATCAGCGTATAATATTACTCTCCCTTGACTATTGCGTGCAGCCCTTCCAATAGTTTGAATTAGGGAAACCTCTGATCGTAAGAATCCTTCTTTATCTGCGTCTAATATAGCAACAAGCCCACATTCTGGAATATCTAAACCTTCACGTAACAGGTTAATACCTACTAGAATATCAATATTACCTTGACGTAAATCTCTAATAATCTCTATGCGTTCCAAAGTATGTACGTTAGAATGTAAGTATGATACTTTATACCCTAATTCTTGCAGATAATTTGTTAAATCTTCTGCCATTTTTTTTGTAAGAGTTGTTACTAAAATACGTAACCCTTGTGCTATAGTAGCCTGGAGTTCGCTTAATAAATCTTCCACTTGTTTAGTAACTGGCTTTATAATGCATTCTGGATCAAGTAATCCTGTAGGCCTAATAATTTGCTCTACTACCTCTCCTTTGCTTTCTTGTAATTCAAAAGGTGCTGGCGTAGCCGAAACAAATACTGTTTGAGGCCTAAGATCTTGCCATTCTTCGAATTTTAATGGCCTATTATCTAGCGCTGAAGGGAGGCGGAAACCATGCTCTACTAGAGATTCTTTTCTTGCTCTATCCCCGTTATACATAGCTCTAATTTGTGGTACAGCTACATGGCTTTCATCCACAAATAATAATGCATCTTTAGGTAAATATTCGAATAAAGTAGGGGGAGGGGCCCCAGAAGCTTTACCTGTTAAAAACCGTGAATAATTCTCAATACCTTTACAGCTGCCTGTTTCCATCAACATTTCTATATCATATTGAGTACGCTGATTCAACCTTTGGGCTTCTAATAATTTATTATGTTTATTTAGGAATTCCAAACGTTGTTGTAATTCTTCTTCTATTTGAGTAATAGCTGTTTGCACTACTTCTTTTGGTGTTACGAAGTGAGAACTCCCATAAATTACCGCTTTATCTAATTGAACTAATTTCTCTCCGGTCAAAGGATCAAATTCTCTAATATATTCTAACTCATTACCAAAGAATGATAATCGCCAAGCTTTATCGTTATAATGCACTGGAAAAACATCAATATTATCTCCTTTAACTCTAAATGTTCCTCGTTCGAAACCTATATCATTACGCTCATATTGTAAATTTACTAAATCATTAAGTAGCTTATCTCTAATATAAGTTTCTCCAGCTTTAAGTGTTATAGTCATTTGATAATAAAGCTCGGGGGACCCAAGGCCATAAATGCAAGAAACTGATGACACTACTATGACATCACGGCGCTCTAGTAGTGATCTAGTAGCAGAATGCCTTAATAAATCTATTTGTTCATTAATTGAAGAATCTTTTTCTATGTAGGTATCTGTTCTGGCAATATATGCTTCCGGCTGATAATAGTCATAATATGAGACAAAATATTCTACCGCATTATCAGGGAAAATGGCCTTCATTTCTGAATAAATTTGTGCTGCTAATGTCTTATTATGTACCATAATCAGAGTAGGACGCTGCAAATAAGCAATTATATTAGCCATAGTAAAAGTTTTACCTGAACCGGTAATACCCAGTAACATTTGAGAACGTTTTCCTGCTCCAATTCCTTGAATAATTCCCTCAATTGCTCTTGGCTGATCACCAGCTGGAGAATAATTAGATTTAATAGAAAATTCATTTACCATTTATTTGTCACTTGCTAAAAATTGTTGGTCTCGATAATATACTACCCTGTAACTAACTATAGCTATAAAATTGAAGAATTTTTAGTAAATTATAATAAATATAGGGTAAATTCGGTATAACTAGTGCTACCGAATTGAGATTAAACTTAAATATATAGGTAAAATATGAGTACCACACTTTTACATACAGTTATTATTTATACATTATCAACTTGTCCATGGTGTGCGAAAGCTAAACTCCTCTTACAACAAAAAAACGTAGCTTATGAGGAAGTAGTGGTAGATTCCTTTACTCCAGAAGAAAAAGCAGAAGTAGGAAATAAATCCAAGGGAAAAGTAACATTTCCTCACATATTAATTGATGGTCAATCCATTGGTGGGTACGATGACCTGTATGCGCTGGAAGAGGAAGGCAAGCTAGATGAGTTGCTCAAATAGCTCGCCTATTATCTATAGGCTCTACCATCGCGCCTAGCAGCAAAATCATCTAAGAGGTCTATTATCGGGAATTAAATTGTTAGTCTCAAGAAGTCTAATACCATTTCCCAAAACTAAATTAGCACTAGGAGTACGAGCGTCGGCTACCTGCGCGTACATACTAGTACGCAAGGAGGGAGATCATGAAGTAAGGCGGACGTAGATGAGTAGTTTTCGGAAATGTTATAATATCGAATTATCACCACATAGGGTGTACCAGATGAATCGCCAACCACCGCCTCGTAAAAAGAATTTCTTTTGCTTGCTTCTACCGTATTTGTGGGCTCAGGACTTAGCGATTCGCTCGCGTGTTATTAGCTCAATATTTTGTCTTATCATTGCTAAAATAATTAGTTTAGCAATTCCAATTACTTATAAACATACAATAGATAGCTTAACGAATAATTTAACTACCACGATATTTTTAGGTATGTTATTAGCATATGGAGGAACTCGTATATTTTCAGTGCTCTTTGCTGAACTCAGAGATGGAATTTTTGCCAGAGTCGGGCAACGGGCAGCGCGGCAAGTAGCGCTAAAAGTGTTTGAACATATGCATAAGTTAAGTTTAAGCTTTCACCTTAATAGACAAACTGGCGGGATCAGTAGATCAATTGAAAGAGGGGTGAAAGGTATTGAGACTATTTTACGCTTTTCGATTTTTAATATTATTCCTACTGGTTTTGAGATCGTATTAGTTTGCGGAATTCTATGGTTTAGCTATGGTTTGTGGTTTTCTATAATCACCTTAATTACTATGATATTCTATGTACTATTTACTCTCGCGGTCAGTAGGTGGCGTATTGCTTTTGTAAGACAAATGAATGAAAGTGAAAATCATTCTAATACTAAAGCGCTTGATAGCTTATTAAATTTTGAGACAGTAAAATATTTTGGTAATGAAAATTATGAGAGTCAAAGATTTAATCAGTCCTTAATAAAATATGAAAATGCAGCAGTCAAAAACTATGCTACCTTATCTGCGTTAAATATTGGTCAAGGTATTATTATAGCACTAGCGTTAGTTAGCGTTATGCTTTTAGCTGGTTTTGAGGTGCAAGGCGGTAATATGACTATTGGAGATTTTGTTTTAGTTAATACTTATATAATTCAGCTGTCTATACCCCTTAATATGTTAGGTTTTGCTTACCGTGAGGTTAAAAGCGCTATAATTAATATGGAAGATATGTTTAATTTATTAGATATTCCATCTGACGTAGCCGAAAACCCTGATAGTAAACCTTTAAAAATCTCTAAAGCAAAAATTATTTTTGATAATGTTAATTTTGCATATAATCCTAATAGACAAATATTAAAAGGACTCAGCTTTACCATTGAGAGGGGCCACACCTTAGCTATTGTAGGGCATAGTGGTTCAGGGAAATCTACAATTTCTAGACTTATATTCAGATTTTATGATGTCACAACTGGTAAAATTACCATTGATGGGCAAGATATAAGAGATATTACCCAAAATTCTTTACGTCAAGCAATAGGAATTGTTCCGCAAGATACAGTATTATTTAATGATACGATTTATTATAATATAGCTTATGGTAATATCAATGCTACGCGAGAAGAAGTGATAAATGCCTCAAAAAAAGCTCATATACACGAATTTATTACCTCACTCCCTGAAGGATATAACACTACAGTAGGAGAAAGAGGGCTCAAGCTTTCAGGAGGAGAGAAACAACGCATCGCTATAGCCCGCACTATCCTAAAAAATCCTTATATTTACATTTTTGATGAAGCAACTTCCTCGCTTGATACTAATACAGAGAAATCTATTCAAGCTAGTTTAAAAGAATTATCCTCTAACCATACCACACTTATCATAGCCCATCGTTTATCTACTATTATTGATGCTAATGAAATTCTAGTGATAGATCATGGCCGTATCATCGAACGTGGTGCCCACTCAGAGCTTTTGGCGTTAAATGGGCAGTATGCAGGCCTATGGTATAAACAACAGAGTGAGAGCTGATAATTAAGATTTAATTAATTAATTAAATTATCAGTTGACTGAAATATAATAATATATTATATATTAACTCCTGATTGAATAATATCAAGAGATATCATATGTTAAGTACAGTATACATCGTAAAAAATTCTCTATCCACAGGGGTAGCGGCCGCAGCGGGTTGGGTAGCCGCTCGTATAGAGACTCGTACAGAGACTAATATTAAATCCCCTACTGAGCTTGAACGTTATTTAGGAAAGATATGGGCTGAAAATTTTTATTTGCCGCCGGGAATGATTATTGATGGCGGCAGATTCCCCTCACCACATGCAGAAACATATAGTGTATATCAAGCCACAGGTTTTTTATATAAAAAAACAAATTTTGCGAAGGTAAAAGAAGAATTAAGATCTAAAAAAACACTCTCTTATCTGGAAAAATATCTACTTAGAAAATGCACTGCACGGGGAGAATATCCTGAAGAACTGGAAAAATTTACTAAAGGCGGCAGAGAGATAAAAGGATTAAATAAAGAGATACGTGAGGAGCTAACTCTATTATTACAAGAATATGAGGACAAAGTACAAGAACATGCGACACAAAGATCGAAAGAATATACTGAAAAGAAGGAATTATATAAAGATCCGATAGTAAAGGAAGTCTTTGAAAGTGTTGGAGGAAGAATACCTGAAGATTACTGGACACTCCAAGAACTCATGGGTAAAGAAAATTTTCCTGATATATTATCAGAGCTTAGACATAAGTACCCAAGTTCTGCTCAATTTAAATGTAGTGACGAATTATTCCGAAAATGCCCAGTAACTATGTGGACGATAATTGGACCGATTATCGATGAATATAATAATAAGGAAAATATTACGACCGGATTAGATTTCGATATTTTAGATGTCGATACTAAATGCCCAAGAGCTTTTGTACTCTGTGCAGAAGCCTGGGTACAGGCCTGGAAAGAGGCTTGGGCAGCGTCTTATACTGAAGAACCTACTAGTGGGTTTGAACGTGCCGTGGCACAGGAAAGGGCAAAGGCCTGTGTAGCGTCTCGTACAGAGCCTAATACTGAAACTGCGCTTGAACGTTATTTAGGCAATATATTAGCTGACCAGGATGATTGGTCGTCGGTATATTTGTATTTGGTTGGCTGTTATAGCGAAGGCATGCTTCCCAGAAGATATAAAAAAACAGATTTTGCAGAGGTAAAGGAAGAATTAAAATCACAAAAAGTAATCTCTGAGGGGGAAAAATTTCTACTTAGACAATGTACTAAAAGAGAGGGGAAATACCCTGAAGAAGTAGAAAAATTTACTAAAAGCATAGAGATAGCAGGATTAAATAAAGAGATACGTATGGACCTGACTCTATTATTACAAGAATATGAGATAAAGGTACAAAAACATGTGGCACAAAAATCGAAAGAACGTAAGGAAAAGGAAGAATTATATCAAGATCCCATAGTAAAGAAAGTCTTTGAAAGTAATCAAGGAAGAATACCTGAAGATTATTGGACATTCAAAGAACTCCTGGGTGGGAAAAAGCTTACTGATATAATACCAGAGCTTAGCACTCAGTACTCAACTTCCTCTAAATATCAAAATTATATCGAATTACGCAAAAAATGCCCAGACACTGTGGCCCTGATAATTAGGCCGCTTATAGAGGAAAAGGAGAGTATAGAAAAGACTATAGAGAACGATAATAAAATGGATCTATTGATAAAAAAACTTAAGGCACAAGTACTGAAAGAACGTAAGGAAAAGGAAGAATTATATAAAGATCCGATAGTAAAGGAAGTTTTTGAATGGCTTGGAGAAATACCTGAAGATTACTGGCAGCTCAAAGAACTCATGGGTAAAGAAAATTTTTCTGATATGATATCAGAGCTTCGCCATAAGTACTTAAGTTCCAGCCGTCAATTTAAAGATTGTGACGAATTACTCCGAGAATGCCCAGTCACTCTGCAGCTGGTAATAAAAAAGATTATAGAGAAAAAGATTATAGATGAAAAGAATAAAAAGGAAAATACTACGGCGGAATTAAATATCAATACTGAAGCTGCTTCTTCTCTAGACCTTCATCCATCTACTCAAGACAAGGATAAGGTTACTGTGCTAGCTGATTTAGGTGAATTTGATGCAGCAGCTTAGAAAAACTTTCGAACAAAGGCTAAAGTCTAGGTTCTGCGAAGGTTCTATGTAATAGACCTCTTGCATAACCTAATCTAATTGGTAATTTTGTCGTCGAAACTCCTCTCTGTTCCTCACGTACGTCTATGTACGCTGCGGTACTCGACTTCGTTTCTCCTAAAAATTCTTCAATTATCTTTAGGTTATGCAAGAGGTCTAATGAATAGATTTATAGACATTTTGGCTCATAGAACCGCAGCGCACTAAATGTATAGCTTATATCATAATGACATAAGCTATACGCTCCAGTGCAAGGGCACTCGTACTCCTAATGTTAATTTAGTTTTGGGAATATGGTATTAGATAGATAATTTAATAGTCTCCAAAGTTTTTTTAAGCACCGTATTTAAGCCAGTTTTTGCATAAGAGGAAATTATAAAAATTTCCCCTTGTACCACTTCCTGTAATTGATTAAGTTTATCATGTACTTCTTGCTCGAGTAAAGCATCAGCTTTATTCAAACAAACTATTTCTATTTTCTTCTCTAACAAAGCTGAGTAAGAATTTAGTTCATTTCTAATAGTTAAATAATTAGCTTTAATACTTTCACTTGTGGCATCTATTAAATGAATTAGTACATTGCATCTTTCAATATGTTTTAAGAACTTGTCACCAAGCCCATGACCAAGAGAAGCTCCTTCAATTAAGCCAGGAATATCAGCTATAACAAATTCTTCACTGTCTAAATAAACCACCCCCAGATTCGGGGTTAAGGTAGTAAAAGGATAATCAGCAATTTTTGGTTTTGCAGCAGTAGTAGCGGCTAAGAAAGTAGATTTTCCTGCATTAGGCAAGCCGATAAGACCAACATCAGAAATAAGCTTTAAACGTAGATTTACCCATAGCTCCTCCCCTACTTCTCCTTCTGTACTACGTCTGGGAGCTTGATTAATGGATGACTTAAAATGACTATTACCCAGCCCTCCTTTTCCTCCTTTGAGTATTTCAAAACTTTGCTGCTCTGTAGTAAAATCCCAGAGTACGAAATCCATATTCTCTGAAAATATTTGCGTTCCTACCGGCACCTGTAAAATTACTGGCGCTCTAGATTTACCGCTTCTATTTGCGCCTTTCCCATTTTCACCATTTTCTGCTTTAAAATGCTGCTTATATCTAAAATTTACTAAAGTATTTAGGTGAGAATTACTTTGTAATATTATACTACCGCCACGACCGCCATCACCACCATCTGGTCCTCCATTATCAATATATTTTTCCCGGCGGAAGCTCACTGCTCCATGCCCTCCATTACCGGCTTTTAAATATATTTTAGTTTCATCAATAAAATTCATCGCACCTTATATATATCATAGTTAATCTTATTATCTACTGATTCTACCAAACTAGTAGATAATTCATGAACAAAATTTTGTCTAGCCATCCCTAAATTTTTCTTAATCCAGGATTGCTTGGCAGTAATATGTTTAATGGTCGCAGTCTCATATCTTTGTTTTATAAAATTATACATATCATCTATACCGTCAATTAATCCAAAATCAACTGCAGTTTGCCCACACCAAAACTCTCCATTAAACAAAATACTATCTTCTTGAGTTAATTTACCAATACGGCGTTCTTTCACATAATCTATAAAATGCTCATGTATTTGTTTTTGTAAATTCTTAATAATTTTCACATCCTTTTCTTGGACCGGCTGAAATGGATCAAGGATAGCTTTATTCTTTCCTTCAGTATAGACTCTTCTTTCTATCCCCATCTTATTGATGGCAGTAGGAAAGCCGAAACCAGCTGAAATTACTCCTATACTGCCAATAATTGAGCTTTTAGAAGCGTATATCTTATCACCAATACAAGCAAGCCAATATCCCCCTGATGCTGCCACGTCCTCTACAAAGCTATAAACCGGTACTTCTTTTTCAACGGCTAAAGCTCTGATACGTTTGGCAATTAAATCAGACTGCACAGGGGAGCCGCCCGGTGAATTAATAGTCAAACAAATAGCTACCAAGTTTTTGGTATCAAAAGCTCTCTCTATTAACTCATTTAAGGTTTCAATATTTAACCCTAATTTAACGGCATTAACTTTACCTATTACACCATTAAGATGAAGGACCGCAACTATTTGGGGACTTTTAGAACCTATTATAGGTAGCATAGAAAATAACTGCGCGAGCTTCCCAGCTTGACGTTTAGCAATTGCTCTCTCAAACCCAGCACCAGCAATTGAATTATTATTGTGCGCCTTATTATTGCTCATTTATGCTCCTTCTTATCTTGCATGTTATTATTTTTTTTAGGGTTATTATCTAGCTTATCTTCGGCAGTTTCTGCCTCTACTTTTTGCTCTTCTTGCCCCTCTAATTTTTCTTCCAATTTTTGTGCTTTTTTCGCTGGTAATTCCTGGGTTTTTAGATTTCTATGAACTGGCTGATTTAGCGATTGTTCTTGATAACTATTTTTAGGTTCTGGGTGATTTCCTGGAATATGGGACAAAATAATTTGGCGGATCTCGTCATCATACCAATTGATAGAACCTACAAAACTTACCAACTTTTTTCCATCAGTATTAATTAGAATAGCAGTTGGTAGCCCGACTATTCCAAAGGCTTTAAATAGTTGATTTTTAAAGTCATGATAGAGGGGCAAATATCTTATCTCATAATTTTGGTAATATTTTTGCACCACTTCTATTGCCTGATAATCTTGAGAGATAGGAATTATTTCAAATGGTAATTTTCTAAAATCTTTTTGTAATATGTCCAAATCTGGCATTTCTTTCACACAGGCAGGGCACCAAGTAGCCCAGAACACTAATAATATAGTTTTGCCTTCAAACTTATCAAGTGAATGTTTTTCTTCTTTCTCATCAAAGAAAAATACGGAATCAGGGACACTAGATAAATCCAGCATCTTAACACCAGTTTTAATATTTTCGCCTGCTATACTATTATAGGTGATAGATAAGCACATTATAATGAAGATTAAATATTTACTGTACTTCTGATTATTCATATAGATAATGTAAACATATAAGCATGATTATAATACTAAATTTTAAGAGATAATGAAAAATAATATTTTATTAGACTTCCTGCATAAGTCGAAAATAGTTAAGAGATTTTTAGGAAAAACGAAGCTGAGCACCGCAGTGTACGGGGAGGTACATGAGGAGCGGAGGCAAGTTTTGACGACAAAATCACCAACTAGATCGGCTTATGCAGGAAGTCTATTACCTACAGTCTTATGGCTGCTCGTCCTTTTAACTTCTTGCGGGCTCAAAAAGCCATTAGAGGTTCCTAGGCAGGCTCCAACTAATTTATTAAAATAGACTTCTTTCGAAACTCTACTCGAGCTGATAATTTGTATGTCGAATCTAGGCTCGAATCCTCACGTATATTTAAGTACGCTATGATTTGAGGCAAAGAGTCTCCTTCAAATTCCCTGCGCGATGCGAGTTTCGAAAGAGGTCTATTCTATAAAAGAAAATTAATATCTCCTCAAAGTCTTACCTCGCATTACAATATCGAAATCATAAATAGTTAATTCTTCTGAAATCTCAGAGAGAGCATGGTTAACCTCCCCGCAATTTTTAGAACCGGCTAATTTCTGAGTTAAAGAAAGCTGAGTTTGCAAAGTCCCAAGATCACGATGCTCTGCTCGTATATTAACAGAAGCTTTATTAGGATTTCGCCCAGGGTAGATAGTAATAAAATAAAACTCCCCTTTATTATTAGTAGTAGCCGTGCCAGAGCCGGTAAAAGTAGAGCTATTAGCTAAACTAAACATATTCTTGTTAACCCTTGTCCGCAAGGGCTTATACGGGTATTTTCCATCACCTCCAAAATGCCATAAATATATTTTGGCATCTGATATAGGTACACAATTTTGATCTAACAATTTACCTTTTATGATAATTTTTGTGCCGCTATATATAGCTTCTTGGCCCGTTTTCCGCAATAAATTATTCGCAGGCTGAAACTCTTCTGGTTCATAATCATTTATTACGCTTTTACTAATCTTACAACGATTGAGTTTATTAGGAAATTTAGCCTCGCTTGCTATAGCAAGGCTAGAATATAAACATATTATATATAATAAAAGTTTTTTCACTTTGTTTCAGCGTATTATTAAATTTATAATAGACCTCTTGGTAACTCGATGAGGCTCCAAAAAAGGCCTGATTAATAGTTTCTATTGGTTGGCGCAAAAAACTCTATATTATCAATTGATTGCCGCACTGCCCGCCGACTACACCTTATATCCTGATTAATATAAATAGTATGGTATAAAAAATTGTGGTCATCCCTATCTGGGTAATCATTGCGCCAATGGGATCCTCTACTCTCACAACGCCAAAGAGCGGAACATATAGTGGCTTCTGCAGAAACAATCATATTTCCCACTTCTAAATATTCCTGTAATTCGTTATTCCACAATAGTGAACTATCCCCAACTCCGCTACTATTATAAGCTTGTTTAATATTATCAAAAATTTTTATTGCTTCAAACAAATTATTTTGCGACCTAAATACTCCAACGTTTTTTTGCATTAGTAATTTTAGCTCCCGCTTTAATATAGGAGTTTTTCCTGGTTTTCTTTTAAAATGGCCTAAAAATCTATTAACTATAGCTTCTACCAGCTCGTTATTATCAGAATTTTCTCTATAAGATGCAGAATACGCACTATTTACAATATTTTCAACCGTTAACCTAGCAAATACTATTAAATCAAGCAATGAATTACAGCCTAACCTGCCAGCACCATGCACTGAAGTAGATGCAGCTTCTCCTATTGCGTATAGCCTTTCTACTAGCCTCTCTTCTTGATCAAATTTGACCACTTGGCAAAATTGATTAGTAGGCACCCCCCCCATAGTATAATGCGCAGCAGGAGCAATTGGTATAGGTGATTTACTGGGATCTATTTTCAAGAAAAGTTGACAATTTGCAAAAACAGTAGGCAAATTATTTTTAATATATTCGGCTGTTAAATGAGTTAAATCAAGTAATACATGATCTTGATATACCCCGCACCCTTCCCCTGCAGCTATTTCAGTAGCAATAGCTCGCGTTACTATATCTCTTGAGGCTAGCTCCATAAATTTAGGGGCATATTTTGCCATAAAACGCTGATTATGCCTATTAAGTAAAGTGCCGCCTGCGGAGCGCGCAGCTTCAGTGATCAATACTCCAATCTGATTAATAGCAGTTGGGTGAAACTGAATAAATTCCATATCCTGTAAGTTAATTCCTGCTTTTACTGCTAAACCATTTCCATCACCAGTGCAAATTGCTGAGGAAGTTGAGGTATCGTAAATTTGACTATAGCCACCAGTGGCAATAATAGTATGGAGCCCATATATTACATTTAATAAGCCATTTTCTATATCCCAGCTCACTACCCCATAACATTTATTATCCTGCATTATTAATTCAAGAGCAAAATTATAATTAAAAAAAGTTATCTTACCCAAATTTACGGCTGTATTATATAGTTTACTCATAATAGAAGGGCCGGTCCTATCATCTGAATAACAAGCGCGGTATGCTAATGCGCCTGTGCCATAATGGGTACTTTGCCCTCCGTAAATTTTTTGATCAATAAGGCCATCACGGCGCCTATTAAATTGCACGCCTATCTCATTTAGCATTGTTATCGCGTTAACAGCTTGGCTACACATTATCTCAACAGAATCTTGATCTGCTAACCAATCCGCAGCTTTTATAGTATCATAAGCATGCCAGCGCCAATCATCCGGCGTCACATTACCAAGAGCCGCATTAATACCACCTTGCGCAGCGACAGTATGGCTATGCATCGGATGTACTTTGCTAATTACTGCTACTTTATACCCATGGTTGGCTGCATAAATAGCAGCAGCCAAGCCAGACCCTCCAGCCCCAATAATGATTAAATCGTAGTTATGATATTTTTTCAGCTTTTATACTATTTTCAATATTATCTTTGACACAATTTTTTTTATTTTATTAACTGCAGAAGATGATGAAACTAAAACAGTTAAGAGAGCTTTTGTGTTGGTTAGTATATCTCTCCCTAGATCTATTGTCTCTCCATTTTTTAACTTTATAAAACTTATTTTAACATTTGCATAATCCACTTACTAGGTTCTGTGAAGATTTCTATGTAATGAGTAGATTTATAGGCATTTTTACTCACAGAACCGCAGGGTACTAAATAGACCTCTTGCATAACCTAATCTAATTGGTAATTTTGTCGTCGAAACTCCTCTCTGTTCCTCACGTACTTAACATGTACGCTGCGGTACTCGACTTCGTTTCTCCTAAAAATTCTTCAATTATCTTTAGGTTATGCAAGAGGTCTAATGTACGTGAGGATTCGAGAACGAAAATAACGACGAAATCTACCATTAGAGAGAAACCTTCACAGAACCTAATATCTTGTAATAATATCTTGCAATTGGTGAATTAGGTTATATATACTTCTTTGAACTACTACCATCCTAAATAAAAATAAGTAAAAAAACCTAATCTTAGATATAAAATGCCCCACTATACTGATGTTGCTAAAAGAGTTATATTAAAAGAATCTGAAGCATTAATTGAATTATCGAATAACTTACCTAATGATTTTAATCGAGTGGTAGATTATATCATTAATTTTAAAGGTCGTATTATTTTAACTGGCATAGGAAAAAGCGGTTATATCGCTCATAAAATAGCAGCAAGTTTTGCGTCTACTGGTACCGTGGCTTTTTATTTACACCCAGCAGAAGCTAGTCATGGAGATCTTGGGATGGTAACAGAAGGGGATCTGATATTTATGTTGTCTAATTCAGGAGAAACAAAAGAATTATTTGACATAATGAAATATTGCAAGAGGTTTGCTATAAAAATAGTAGCTATGACCATGAATGCCAGTTCAACTATAGCTAGCAACAGTGATTTTTTATTGTTGCTACCTAAAATCAAAGAAGCAGCAGATATTGCCGCTCCTACCACTTCTGCGCTAATGATGCTATCGCTTGGAGACGCACTGACTACTGCGGTACACGAAGCCAGGGGGTTTTCTGCAGAAGATTTTTATGTATATCATCCTGGTGGCAAGATTGGTACAAATCTGATAAAGGTAAAAAACGTAATGAGGATAGGGGATCAATTACCTTTAGTATATAATAAAACTTCTTTTACTGATACAATATTAATTATGAATCAAAAAGCTTTAGGGTGCGCTGTGGTAGTAGAGAAAGATTTACAACTAATTGGTATTATTACAGATGGAGATTTACGTAGGCATATTAATGATAGAATAAACATGAAATATGCTGGCGATGTAATGACCGCTCATCCCCAACACATCTTACCCGATAAGCTAGCGGCCGAGGCGTTAGCTATGATGAATAGTAAATCAATCACTAGCTTACCGGTGGTCAATGAGGAAAAAGTGGTTGGTATTATCCATATTCACGATTTATTACGAGCAGGAATTAATTAATGATCAATAGTATTTCTAATCCTACAATTTTACATAAATATGTTCGATACAAACGTTTAAATGGCTGGTCGAAGGTTTTAACTTTTTTAGCAGTTTTATTAATTTTGTATTTTATTTATATAAATTCAAAATCCCCGGTTAGCCCTATTGATTTTAAGCAAAACGACAATATTACCGAAGAAAACATTATTGATTCAGAAGAGAAATCCAATTATACTGTAAAAATTTTAAACTCTACTTTTAATGGAGTTAATGAGAATCTGAACCCCTACCAAATTAGTACTGCTAAGGCTATTAGAACTATGGATAATAATTATTTATTAGAAAAAATTGCTGCTAAGTATAAAATAAATAATGAGGAAGAGCTGAAGGTAAGCGCGAAAGATGGTATATTAAATGAAATGACGCAAGTATTAGAATTAAAAAATAATGTACAATTCCTATTAGGAGACGGACTTTTAACAACCCCAAAAGCTCAACTAAATTTACTAGATAAAGAAGCTTCCAGCGAGGCAGGGGTGATATTATTATTTAAAAATTCTAAGCTTAAGGCTAATAATTTTAGTTCTACTAATAACAATATGCTGATAAATTTTGAAGGGCAGGTTTCTACTAGTATCAACATTTCAGATTTTTAGGTTATACCATTTTCAAAAACTAATCATTTACGTTCGTCGTATAGCTAAATACCGCAGGTTATATATTGTTCGTACCTGAAGAGTCGGTAGACGAAAGTCAACTTCAAGAAGAGGCAGGAGGGTCAAAGTCGCGCACCGGAGCGTATAAAGTACGCGAGCAGCCTCGATCTTTAGGGCACGACGACGCCAATTCTTGAAGTTCCTAGAGTATATTTCATGATCTCCGCTCCGGTGCAGGGCGCTCATACTCCTAATGCTAATTTAGTTTTCGGAAAAGGTATAAGTATGTGAGCACGTGAGTTCACGATAAAAAAACAATTCGGCAAAGTGAGTAGTATATTTTAATTTTTTAATGAGTTATATATGTTCAATCAATCTATTGACAATAATAATTTGACCATTTTGCCAAAAAAATCACATCCTTTTCATATTGTTGATCCTAGCCCCTTACCAATTTTAACCTCCTTTGCTTTATTGCTTTTATCGGCTGGCATAATAATGTTTATGCATAGTTATAAATTTGGTGAATATATTTTAGGCCTAGCTATTCTCTCAGTAATTTATTGCTTATATTCCTGGTGGAGGGAAGTCATTAAAGAAGGATTAGTCGGGAAATGTCATACTCTAGAAGTTACCACTGGCTTCCGGATAGGTATGGCTCTATTTATTTTAACTGAAATAGCATTTTTTGCTGTATTTTTTAGTTCCTTCCTCAAAACAAGTATTTTTCCCGCTGGAATATTAGATGGGGTTTGGGTCGTCAAGCCCGGTATATGGCCCCCAGCATCCATTAAAACCTTTGATCCATTTGATATCCCTTTCATTAACACATTGATACTTTTATTATCAGGCACAACTGTAACTTGGGCTCATTATGCGCTGGAAGAACATAATCAAAAAGATTGTTTGCAAGCTCTTAAATATACTATAATACTGGGAATCTTGTTTAGTTTAATGCAAGCATATGAATATTATCATGCAGCTTTTGGCTTTAAAGATGGAATATATCCTTCTAACTTCTATATGGCGACTGGTTTTCATGGTGTCCATGTGATAATAGGTACAATATTTTTAAGTATTTGTTATCTTAGAGCTAAAAGAGGAGATTTTGTTAAAGGGAATAATATTTTAGGTTTTGAATTTGCTGCTTGGTATTGGCATTTTGTCGATGTAGTATGGCTGTTTTTATTTATTTTTGTATATATTCTCGGTAGATAAGACCGCAATGAGAGACTTAGCTGCTCAAGACCTGTCTAATTGCGGTTAATATAGTATTTAATCTGTGACTAAAACAGCACGTAAGTGGCCATTTCAAGGTAATTACTTAGTATGGGAATATTAAATACTATATTAACTCTTGAATGGCCAGTGAGTAATGTATAAAATCTGCTTCATGGTAAGAAGTTAGTTTAAATATAGGTAAAATTATGAATGATAGATACTCTGCGGAACAATTTGATAACACCCTGATATGGCGTCTACTTTTTATGTTTTGTAGTATTGCTCTGATTCTCACCGCATCTGATGCTCTTGCTGCTACCCCTAAGGATGATCCAATCGGTACAGTATTTTGTAATTTGGTTAAAGTGTTTCGTGGTAACACAGCCAGAGGTATAGCAATAGTAGGAGTAGTTGTCTTAGGAATCCAAACTCTTAGAGGCCAATTAAAATGGGAAGTAGCTTTAGTAATTGTTACTGGAATAATAATATTATTCAAAGCGCCTGACATTATAGATATGGTAGCTGGAGATGCCTCAACTGCAAGTAAATGTGGAATTAGTTCACTACCAACATCATAAAATAAGATAGGCAAGAACACTATATATGTAGTTAAGCTTTGCTGCATCGCTTTTAAACTCAAAGCTGCAACTTAATTATGGAGTATAATTAGCCATTTACCACTAACATAGCTTTTGTTCAAGATAGGGATATAACTATCCCTATCTTGAATTGAGGTTAAGTAAGTAATCGCTAGTAAGCTTAACATAGTTTTCCGTATTATCTAACATCGCATTTAACTCTTCGCTTGTTAAATATCTAGCGAATTTAGCAGGCGATCCCATCCATAGTTCTTTTGATTTAATAGTTTTGTTTGGAGTCACCAAACTACCCGCGGCTACAAAACCATATGGCTCAATTATCGAATAGTCCATAATAGTGGCTCTCATTCCGACAAACGCATTGTTCTCTATAGTGGCGGCATGGATAAGACAGCAATGCCCTATAGTGACATTATCTCCTATCAGTGCGGGCCCATTAAATCTAGAAGTATGGATAACAGTTCCATCTTGGATATTGGTATTACATCCTACTCTAATTGGAGCGACATCTCCTCTTAGTACACAATTATACCAAATACTTGATTTATTACCTATAATTACATCCCCTATTATGCAAGCATTATCGGCAATGTAAGCTTCTTTATCAATACTAGGACAAATATTATTGTATGAAATTACTTTCGGTGACATAATAATTACCATTTTTATTAGACTTTTTGGATAAGTCGAAGCAGGCTTCGGAATTTTAGAAGAAACGAAGCCTGCTACTATAAGTCAATTAAGATGAATTAGGGACGCCGTTGCTCGCTGCTCACCTAGTAATTCTAGGCTTCGCGCCTAGTCCCTAATTTATATTAATTGACTATAGCGCGCCTTATGCAGGAAGTCTAAAGTATACACTTAATTTTTAAATTTATCACTACTAATGTAGGGTCCCTACTAGTTGATAGCTTGATGTTTACTGTTATTTGTGTTAAAAAGGCTTTCTGTAATCCTTGATAATGTGACCCTCCTAGGTTCTGGGAACATTGCTAGGTAATGAGTAGATTTATAGGCATTTTTGCTTGCTAAGCTCAGCGCCCTGGGGGGCCGCATACTGGGGGGCAGCGAAGGAGCCGAGAACAAAAATAACGACCAAAGCAATAGATAGCAAGGCAATAGATAAAAATGTGCGCAGAACCTAATAACTTAATAGAAAAATATGACTTTTAACAGACCCTCGGCACTCGAAGCAAAAGAAGCGGTAAAAACCTTGTTGAGATTTATTGGGGAAGATCCCGATAGAGAAGGTTTACTTAAAACGCCTGAGAGAGTAATAAAAAGCTATCAAGAAATATTTTCTGGTTATGATCAAGATGTAGAAGATATATTAACTACTAAATTTTATGATACCTGTAATTTTCAAGATTTTATTTTATTAAAGGACATAAATTTTAATTCTTTTTGTGAGCATCATTTGTTACCGATATCTGGTACAGTAGATATCGCTTATATCCCTGATAATTGTATTATAGGGATTAGTAAGCTAGCAAGGGTAGTAGAAGTTTTTGCTAGGAGATTACAAATCCAAGAAAAGCTGACCGTTCAAATTGCTGAAACTTTACAAAAATATATTAAACCTTTAGGAGTCGCGGTCAAGATTTCGGCTCTGCATAGCTGTATGACTCTTAGAGGGGTCATGCAAAATGATACCGTAATGAATACTATGCATTATACTGGCATCTTTGTTGAGCAGCAAAAATATCGCCACGAGTTCTTAAATATAGTTTCCAAAAAATAATCAAAGGCTCTCATGTTATTATCTAAATATTTTTTACCTGTTTTGAAAGAAGTACCCGCTGAAGCGCAGGTGATTTCTCACCGTTTAATGTTAAGGAGTGGAATGATCAGACAGCAAGCGTCTGGCATTTATAGTTGGCTCCCTTTAGGTTTACAGGTCTTGCAAAATATTGTCAACATTGTTAATCACAATATGAATAAAGTAGGTAGTCTTGAGCTATTAATGCCCTGCATACAGCCAGCTTCTTTATGGATAGCGTCGGGCAGGTTTGAAAATTATGGGAAAGAAATGTTAAAATTTCAGGACCGCCATGATAATACCTTATTATTTGGCCCTACTAATGAAGATATGATCACCGATATTTTTAAGAATAATATTAAGTCGTATAAAGATTTACCCAAAAATTTATACCATATCCAGTGGAAATTTCGTGATGAAATTAGACCTAGATTTGGAGTGATGCGTGCGAGAGAATTTTTGATGAAAGATGCTTATTCTTTTGATATAGATCAAGCTAGTGCTGTGCAGCACTATAATAACATGTATCTTGCTTACCTACAAACCTTCCGCGATATAGGGCTGAATGTTGTGCCAGTGTTAGCTGATAACGGGCCTATAGGGGGAAATTTGAGTCATGAGTTTCATATTCAAACAGAAAATGGTGAGAGCACTATTTTCTATGATAAAAAATTCTTAAATTTAATTGATTCCGAAAGCTTGGATATTGAAAAAATACAGTCTTTATATGCAGTAGCAGAAGAAAAACACGATCCAACTAAATGCCCGTTAGCTCCCGAAGAGTTGACTAGTAGTAAGAGTATTGAAGTAGGGCATATTTTTTATATTGGCAGCAAATATTCAAAAGTAATGAATGCAGTAGTAAACGATAAGCACGGGAACTTGGTACCAGTAGAAATGAGTTCTTACGGGATTGGTATTTCTAGATTAGTAGCTGCTATTATTGAAGCTCACCATGATGATAAGGGTATTATATGGCCTACAAATATTGCCCCTTTTTGTGTCTCAATATTAAATTTGAATATATTGGATAATAAATGTAATGAGTTATCGCAAAATTTATATACTCAGTTAAGAGCCAATAATATAACAGTATTATATGATGATACTGAAGAGAGAGCGGGAAGTAAATTTGCAACGCACGATTTGATAGGCTCTCCATATCAAGTAATTGTAGGATCTAAAAAAGCTATAAATAATATTGTGGAATTAAAAAACCGTAAAACTGGTGTGATAGAAGAGTTAGAGGTAGAGGTATTGTGTGATAAAATTATAAATTTAATAAAAATTATTCACTAATATCACTTTTTAATAACTTAAGTTATTTTAATATATATGTTATAATTAATAATATGTTCAAATAAATATTTATATACAGATATATTATGCAACAAAACCTGCTTAAAGAAGGTTATTACCTCGACAGTGATACGGTAGACGGTAATCTAGTATTGCAAGAAATTAAAAGACTAATAAATGGGAAATTAGGAACTGAGAGTATATTAGATGCAGAAGAATTACAGCTAATCTATAAGATTCCTGACCCTAAAAACAAATTATTAAATAATGGTCTTAACTATCCCTTAGAGATTGAGATAACAGAACAAAGCAAGAATTCTACAGCGGTGATTGAAATATTGCCTACCGTAGGCGGGACAGTGCAAGTTAATATTGGTCCTGTAGCTATGAAGGGGGAAACAAAAGATGTGCAGTTAAGCGCTCAAATAGCGGTTTGCTTGGGCATGCGATTAATACATATTGAACCAAATTATTTTCCAGAACAGGAGTACCAATACCAGTACAGTATTTATACGGAACAGTATAGAGTGAATCAGAAGGAACAAAGTAAAAAGTTTGAGATAAGAGCGGGCAAAATTAAAAGTGAAGCTAAAGAAAGTCCAAATAAAGCCGAGATATCTGTGAGTAAAGCTAAAGAAAATAAAGTTATGCAGAAGGTAAGGAACCTTGTTAAGGGCAAGATAACATTATTATCCCGTAATTTTAAAGAGATAGTAGGCGTTAAATTCTCTAAAAAGGATAAAGGCAAAGCAAAAATTAGGGGTAGATAACGCTATAGGCGTGATATATTTATTACAATTATCAATGATAGGAAATTTATCAATAGAATAGACTTGCTAAAGTATTATTAAAATTTATAAAAATGTTACAACCTAGGTTATTAATTAAGCGCTGGTTAATTACCTGCTGCTTAATGGTATTATTGATGATTTTGCTGGGCGGAATCACCAGGCTTACGGATTCTGGCTTATCAATTGTTGAATGGAAACCTATAGTAGGTGTTATCCCCCCGCTCAATAATGCGCAATGGAAGGCTGAGTTTATAAAATATCAACAATTTCCGGAATATCAGCAACGCAATATTCATATAAAACTTGCAGAATTTAAGTTTATTTTTTGGCTTGAATTTATTCACCGTTTGGCTGCTAGGCTGACGGGTTTATTATATTTATTGCCGTTATTATATTTGTTGGTAAATAAGCGCATTGATAAAAAAGCAATGGTGATATATTTAGCAATATTGATATTATTCTTTGTGCAAGGATTTATGGGATGGTATATGGTAAAAAGCGGCCTGACCTTATCGCCATATGTAAGCCATTTCCGTTTAAGTGCTCATTTAGTTATTGCTGTGATCATCTATAATTTATTATTTTATCAGTTGATGCAGAATAATTTTGATATATTACTCGTGCCGCAAGGAACCAAATTAAACTCTCAAAAATTTTGGTGCTTACTCTCTTTTCTACTACTGTATCTTCAAATTACCTTAGGGGGGCTAGTGGCTGGGCTTGATGCAGGTTTAATATATAATAGTTTTCCCTTAATGGGTAATAGCTTTATCCCGGAAGAGATAAATTTTCACTCATTTAATATACAAGGTTTGAATAATCCTGCCATTGTTCAGCTTCTACATAGAATAGGGGCATATATTGTTTGCATTAGCATAATATTTTTAGTAACCACCCTATTAACAACAGCTCATCTTAAGCTTAAGAAAGTTGCATATAGGATCGCTAGTATATTAACGTTACAAATGGGAGTGGGTATAGTTCTCATCCTCTATTCAAGGCCAATCTTAATAGCCTTAGTACACCAAATTTTTGCCGTGATATTATTATCGTGTTTATCATGGTGCTATTTTTTGTTAAAGAGTACAGAAGTGAATAAATAAAATATGATAATATTAGAGGTAAATACGCCTGTACCGTGTCGGTTAGATCGCTACTTAAAAAAATTATATCCTGAACTTACTCAAGGATTAATTGAACGCAGCTTACGCCTTAAAAAAATTATGGTTAACGCCCGTAAGATAGAAGCAAGTTTTAAAGTAACAGGAGGGGATAAAATCTTTATAGCCCCGACCCTTCGCTTTGACTCCCCCAAAAGCGATAAAAGTTTTTCTCAGTCAGCTATTATATTAGCAGGTAAACTATTAAATGATTATTTAATTTATCAAGATGACTATGTGATTGCTATTAATAAGCCAGCTGGCCTTGCTACTCAAGGCGGCAGCAAAATTAGCTTATCTATACGATGCTCTCCAATACTTGAACAGTAGGGGGAATGAGCTTAAATTAGTCCATAGATTAGATAAAGATACTTCTGGTATATTATTAATAGCCAAAAATTATTCTAGTAGCATAAAATTAGTACAATCCTTTCAAGAAAAAATTATCCAAAAAACTTATCTTGCTGTGGTTTTAGGCAATCTTCTAAAAAATGAAGGAGAAATTTCAGCTAAAATAGGAAAAAATAGAGGGGGAGTATATGAAACTGTACAAGATGATCCAAAAAATGGGAAGTTAGCGATAACTTACTATAGGTTATTGGAGACGCTAGGATCTACTGCCATAAGTAAGCTCAAAATATCCTTGATAGAATTTGTTCCCTTGACTGGCAGAATGCATCAGCTGAGGTTTCATGCTAAAATGCTCAACTGCCCTATAATAGGAGATAGAAAATATGGTACTTCAGAATCAATTGCCTTATCTCCCATAATGCTACTACACGCAAAAACAATAATATTACCGGAGCAAATATTTGGTCAAAAAATAGTAATTAATACTGATCTGCCTTGCCAATTTTATAAATTAGTTAACCTGAATTCGACGTAATTTATTCCAAAATGATCGGCTAGGTTGACTGAGGCGGCAAGCCTATTATCACAAAACTAAAGCCTAACAATGCTACGGTAATCCCTATAACTGGAGCTTGATAATATGCAATAGTTGAGGCGTTAGTACCCGTAATTAATAACTCGCTAACTTTTCCTAATACAAATAATATACCTGAGCATATAAAAGTAAACAGAGCAATATATTTTTTTATCTTATTATTTTGTAGATAGGTTTTTGCTGATTCCCTGCTCGATACGAATTCTCCAAGAATACGTGAGGGGCGGAGATCAGGAAGTAAGGCGAGGTGATGATTAGTTTTCGGAAATGGTATAATAAAGTCATATAGCATCAATAACAAAGCCAGCACTGGGGTAATTATAGTTTCATATTTTACTACCCTTACATAATATTCCTTAAAACCATAATCTAAAATATTATATAATAAATGTCCCCCCAGGGCAACGGCCGCTATAACAAAATTTAAAGCTAATAATACTAGATAATACTTATCATATTTTAATTCTCTACCTGTACCATTATAGAATAAAGTTACCCATACTAAAATAAGAATTTGAGTATAAAGAAATTGCAATAAATGCCCACCGCTCCAAAATAGTAGTTCATAATAAAATTCTATACTTATCTCTGTTAACCTAATCACTTTTTGTAACTGTAAATAGGATATAGTAAAACATAGGCAGGATAACAGGAACAATATTACCGTAGAAAAAATCGTGTATTTAATTAACTGAGCACCGCTACCCCAGTCATTGAAATAGATAATAGTATGATATAGAGTATAGAATGCGAATAATAATATAGTGACCCCAAATAAACTCAAACCTAATATAAACAAAATATTTTCCAGCACCGGAATATATTTATTCATTACCGAAAAATTTTGCCCACAAATTAAGGATAAAGCTATTAGCGCCGTAGAAATAAATGCTAATATTACACAAGTGATAGTAAAATAGGAGAGTTGCAGCTTATAACTCCAAACAGCAGCAATACTCGATAAAAACCACACCAGGATGGACAAATTAGTGTGAATAACCAAAGCTGATCTAAGGATTTCGGTAGTTGCAAATAAATTGCTGCCTAAAGGAGTAAGTAAAAATGCTATTAGGATTAAATAAATAGCGGAAAGGATAAGGGCGAAAATGCCATTTTTAAGCCAATAAGTAGCTAATTTATTATAACTTAAATGAGCAAACAAAATATTGTTCAGGCTCCTCTATTGTGCAAGTTCCTCTAGGTTCTGTAAACATAGTAAATTACTTAAAAATGGTGGGTTTGAGAAGACTTGAACTTCCGACCTCACGCTTATCAGGCGTGTGCTCTAACCAGCTGAGCTACAAACCCATTAGACTTATATACTACTCGTCTTTCAAAAATTGTTTTTTTATTTTATCATGGACTCACGTGCTCACGTACTGGCATGTACGCAGCAAACGCTCGCCATTTAAAATAAAATCCAATTCTTGAAGTACGAGCAGTATACTCTTCTGCTATGAATTTGCATGCGTCGTTGCTCAAATAGCTCGCCTATTATCTATAGGCTCTACCATCGCTCCTAGCAGCAAAATCATTGGAAGAGGAATTGCGAAACCGCATGTTTCCCCGCATGCCAGAAAATTACTAAGTAAATACCCTGAAATGGTGGGTTCGCCGGGACTCGAACCCGGGACCCCCTGATTAAAAGTCAAGTGCTCTACCAGCTGAGCTACGAACCCAATAATACTGCTCTTAATGACTCTAAGAACGTGTTGTTTATGCTTTACTTTATCGTGTAAAAAGGCTAATATGTCAACTATTATTTTTTATCTTCGCTATTAGAAATTTCATTTAGCTTAATATTAGCAACACAATCTCAATAGACTTCCTGCATAAGTCGAAAATAGTTAAGGGATTTTTAGGAAAAACGAAGCTGAGCACCGCAATGTACTTAAATGTACATGAGGAGCGGAGGCAAGTTTTGACGACAAAATGACCAACTAGCTCGACTTATGCAGGAAGGTCTAATACACAAAACCAAAGAAATAGCACCTACAGCTGATTATTAGAACTAATTAGCTTCTAGTTATAGAAGAAGCAGGCCAACAAGAAACAAGATGAAGAAAAAATCTATGATTCCCAATTAGGTACCCCATGCACTCAGACGTAGCAATTATTATTCCCTCAAGGCTCAATTCCACAAGGCTTACTCAAAAACCGTTGCAATTGATTGGTAATATTACTATGATTGAGCATGTGCTAAGCCAAGTACAATCTACTGGCTTAAAGAATATTTTTGTTGCCACAGATTCAAATGAGATTGCAGAAAAAGTTACTGGTCATGGGGGCCAATTTATTTTCACACCGACTGGCTGTACTTCTGGCACCGACAGGGTATATGAAGCATTTCAGCTAATTCCCGATAATCATAATATTAATTATATACTTAATGTACAAGGCGACATGCCTTTTATAGACCCCAAAATCATTTTATCGGTTATTGAAAATCTAAAAAGCAGTACTTATGATATAATGACCCCAGTGACAAAAGTTGGCTTACAATTAGCCAATAGTAATAGCAATGTAAAAGTTATTACTGATAATAATAATAGAGCGTTATACTTTTCCCGCAGCGTAATTCCTTATGGGGCTAATGAATTTTTATATCACATTGGTGTTTATGGTTTCCGTAAAAAAGCGTTAGGGCAATTTGTGAAACTACCATCTTCTTCTTTAGAACAAAGTGAAAATCTGGAACAACTCAGAGCTTTAGAAAACAATATGACTATAGGAGTATGCTATGTTAATAACATACCTATTTCTGTAGATACTGAAGCAGATTTAAGGCAAGCTATAAAGTTTCATCAACTACAATAGACCTCTGTCAAAACTCGCATCGAACATGGAATTTGAAGGAGGCTCTTCCGCCTCAGGCCGCAGCGTATTCTGGGGCTGCGAAAGGGCCCCAGGACGAAAATAACTACGGAAATCCAACTATTAAAGGAAAATATTCACTCAGTCTAGACTGCAGTATCCCTAACTTGCTCTATATTAATTATGATAATTGGAGTTTTATTGATCTCCTGTTTTAACGTTTTTCTTATAAAAGATCTTACAGCACTTTCAATTTGTTCATTAAATACTTTACCTTTAATCGATTGCGCTTGAACTTCTATGACGTTAGCGATACCATCTTTTATAATATTAATTAACTGAGCATCATCATTAAGATCTAGAAGCCCAGGCATTGAAACAATTGGTCTACAGCTTAGCATTCCTTTTTTATTAATTAATAACGAAATAACCGCTACTCCAGCTTCTCGCAGGCGGCGGCGCATCTTAAAAATGGACGATTCTGTAGGTAAAAGATAGTTGCCATCGACAGCTAAATAACCTGTTTCTACTTTCGCTATAATTTGTGGATTATAAGCATCAAGTAATAATAAACTACCATTTTCTACCTCAACTGCCTGTTTTATGCCATTTTTACGCGCTAATTTTACATGCTCGTGGATATGCACAGGCTCTCCATGTACTGGGACACAAATTTGCGGTCTGACCAGTTGATACATACGCTTAAGCTCTTCAATAGAAGGATGACCAGAAACATGCACAAAATGATCTCGTTCTGTGATTACTTCCACCCCTAGCCTTACAAAAATATTAAATAAGCGGAAAATTTTCTTTTCATTACCCGGGATAATTTTTGAAGAAAATATAATAGTATCTTTTGGAGCTAACTTGACGTTGGGGTGACTATTATTAGCCATTTTAGCGGTGGCAGCTAGTGGTTCTCCCTGACAACCAGTAGCGATAATCAATAACTCTTCTCTTTTAAACCTAGCTATATCACGCTCATCAACTAATGGCAAAATATCTTGCATATAGCCACTTTCCTGAGCAGCTTGTAAAATCCTGTGTAAACTTCTGCCGGTTAAGACAACTTTTCGTCCCGCAAGTTGACCTGCATGAATCAAAGTGTCAAGCCGTGCTAAGTTTGAAGCAAAAGTTGTTACTACCGCCATTTTAGGACAGCCAGCTATAATATCTACTAAACTTTTTCGCACCGCTCCTTCAGATCCCGAGATACCTTCATTAAATACATTCGTCGAATCGCAAACTAGTGCTAAAACGCCTTCATCTCCATAAGATTTTAATAATTCTTCATCCGCTTTCTCCCCAAGCACAGGGTCCTCATCAAATTTCCAATCCCCTGTGTGCAGAACATTTCCTGCTTCTGTTCGGATCATGATTGCTTGCATTTCTGGGGCTGAGTGAGTTAAGGGCACCATTTCTAGCTGAAAAGGATCCAGATCTATTTTAGCCGAAGGACTTACCGTATAAATCTTAACATCTTTAGTAAAATCATATTCCGCTAACCTGAGTTTTAGGAAATTTGCGGTAAAGGTTGTGGCATATATAGGACATCTTAGGTTACTCCATAAATACTGAACTGCGCCTAAATGATCTTCATGAGCATGAGTTAACACTAATCCCACTAAATCATTTTTATATTTTTCTATAAAGCGGAGATCAGCAACTACCATATCAACACCTGGCAAATAATCGTCTGCGAAGCCACTACCGCAATCAACCATCAGCCATTTTCCTTTATAATGATACAGGTTAACATTTATGCCTATTTCATTTGCCCCTCCTAGGGGTAAAAATAGCAGATCATTTTTGTAATTTTTAAGGTTGAATGACATATTAACTTCTATATTATTATTCTAATTATTGTATTGTTTTAAAATTATTTATAGGACCTTATAGAGGGTGAACCTTGATTATACTGCTCGTACTTCAAAAATCATCATTTTATTTGAAATCGGCGAGCGTTTGCTGCGTACTATGTAAGTACGTGAGTTCACGATAAAATAAAAAAACAACTCGGCAAAGTGATGTAGTATATCCTCTTAAAATAAAGCCTCTTCTCTCTTATAACTTATTCTAGGTCTTCCGTCTATGATTAATACACGATTAGTATACGCTAGTATATCTCTCTCTGGTACTATTTTACTATTAGTTATATTATTCCCGCACATTGATATAGAGTTTTCTGAATTATTTTATAATGATTCAGAAGGATTTTCTTACCGCAATAATGTGCTGGTAAAGTTATGTTTTATCATTATCCCTATCCTTACGATTACATTAGGTATAGTAACGTTATTATACTTACTTTACTTTATTATTAAGGATAAAACTTTCAATAAAATTATATTTTCTTGGGGTTGTTATATAATTCTCTCCATTGCAATAGGACCTGGTTTATTGGTAAACCATATATTTAAAGAAAATTTTGGTAGAGCAAGGCCAGCACAGATTACTAATTTTAATGGTCCAAAAAATTTTACTAAGGCTTTTTGGATTAGTAATGAGTGTGACCATAACTGCTCATTTTCATCAGGGCATGCCGCTATGGGTTATAGTTTTACCTGTCTAGCTTATGTTTTCTCTCCTATATTTTTTACCAGAATTTATAGCTCCGCGTTAATTTTAGGTTCTCTAGTAGGGATAAGTCGTATATTAATGGGAGGACATTTTTTCAGTGATGTATTAGCCTCCTGTTTTGTAGTACTAATTATTAATCATTTATTATATTTATGTTGGCAAAGATTAAGATCAATTTAGATAAAGTAGCAATTACTCACAATAATTCTACTAAAACCTTGGAATTAGTTAAACAATTACAACAGCTATATAAATTTTGCGCTGTGGAAGAGGCAGAGGTTATAGCGGTAGTAGGGGGAGATGGAGAATTGCTACATGCTATACATCGATATATGGACTTAGAGATTCCTTTTTTTGGGGTTAATTCTGGAAATATTGGTTTTTTAATGAATACAGTTACCGCAAAAAATTTAATGCATAATTTACAGGGCGCCAAAATATCCTATGTCCATCCCTTACAAATGCAAACAGAAACTATCGAAGGAAATATATATACTGCTTTAGCTATTAACGAAATATCGATTTTTCGTAAAACTAACCAAGCTGCTAAATTTAGGATCGCCATCGATCAAATCGAGCGTATACATTTAGTAGCAGATGGAGCAATGGTGGCAACCCCAGCAGGTAGTAGTGCTTATAATTTATCAGCCGGAGGACCTATATTGCCGCTTGAATCAAATGTGTTATGCTTAACTCCTATATGCCCCTTTAGACCAAGGCGTTGGCATGGAGCATTGTTGCCATTTTCTACTACAATAAAATTTGAAATTTTAGAGAGCAATAAAAGGCCAGTAAATGTTGCTGCAGATTTTCAAGAATTTAGTGATATTAAATCTGTACTAATCAAATCAGCAAAAAACAGAACGATAAAGCTACTTTTTGATAAGAGAAATACGTTGGAAAATAGAATTATTAAAGAGCAATTTAATGCTTAGGTGCTGTGAGGGAAAATTAGATTTTTTACACCTTATGCATGAAGTCTATATAAATAAACAAAATTATGTAACAAATGTTAATATATAAATATTATATCATAAAAAATATTTTACCGTCGTTAATCACAATTATTTTGTCATTAACTGCGCTAGTATGGATTACCCAGATACTAAAGTTTTTATATTTAATTGATAAGGGGATAAAAATTAGTCATTTTTTTAACTTAATTATTCTCATTATTCCTTCTTTATTATTTATTCTTTTACCTTTTGCTACCATTATCTCGACTATTTACACCTATATTCACCTAAATGAGCGTCGCCATCTAATGATTCTTCAAAATTTTGGGCTAAATAACCTCCAAATTGCTAGCCCCGCTTTATTAATCTCTTTTATCATGATGTTGCTTACTTATTATATTTCTGCAAGTTTATTACCATTATCTTATACAAAACTCAAAGCAGATCTTAGGTCTATGAAGCATAATTATACTACTAATATATTAGAGGAAAAAATTTTCACTACTGTTGCTAAAAATATAACAGTCTATTTTGATAATAAATTAGCAGATGGCACTATGAGGGGCTTAATTATTTTTGATAATCGTAAAGCGGATAGCCATGCAATTTTATTTGCGCAATCTGGTAATCTTAAAATATATAATAATGCTTCTATTTTTCAATTACATAACGGTCTTAGACAAGTACATGACTATAATGGCAATTTAACTAACTTAAAATTTACTTCACTAACGATAGAATTAGGTAATGAGAATCAGGCCGGTTTAATGCCTAATAATAGTAATCGAGAAATTAATGAATATTACATCCATGAGCTGCTTAACCCCCCTGCTGACTTACCTCCACAACGGCGAACGAAATTAATTGCTGAAGGCCACCAACGGCTTATTTGGCCACTGTATAATTTTGTCTTAGTATTCTTAACTTTATCTATATTTCTAAGGCAACCATATAACAAAAAATCCCATTTAAGGCAAGTGTTAATCACGGTATTTTTTATAGTAATTATCACATATTTACACTTTGTGTTTCAAAATTTTACTGCTAAAAACCTAATTTTTATCTTCGCTTGTTATGGCAATGTTATTACTGCTATTATATTGAGTATATATCTATATTTTCGCAGAACTATATGACCTTCCAAGATTTACCTCAATTTCTAAAACTTTTAGAAAAAAATGAGCTGCTTAAACGTATATCCTACCCCGTTTCCACTAATTTAGAGATAACCGAAATCAGCAGGAGGGTTTTAG
This sequence comes from Candidatus Tisiphia endosymbiont of Beris chalybata, assembly GCF_964026555.1. NCBI lineage: Bacteria > Pseudomonadati > Pseudomonadota > Alphaproteobacteria > Rickettsiales > Rickettsiaceae > Candidatus Tisiphia > Candidatus Tisiphia endosymbiont of Beris chalybata. The sequence goes on from NZ_OZ032159.1 coordinate 1,117,506, forward strand.
TTAAGAATGGGCCCGCCCTATTATTTGAAAACGTTATTAAAAATGATGGCACTAAATCTAATATACCAGTCTTAACTAATTTATACGCTAGCACTCAACGTATTGCAGTAGGATTGAATTTAGACAACAAAGAAGATTTAAGAAAATTCGGGGAGTTGTTAGCTTTCCTTAAAACCCCCGAATTACCAGCCTCTTTTAAAGAAATATTTGCCATGCTACCCTTAGCAAAAAGAATATTTGCTATGTCTCCTAAGAGAGTCGTAAAAGCTCCTTGTCAAGACGTGGTAATACATAATCCTGACATTAATATATTGCCAATCCAGACATGCTGGCCTCTGGATGTTTCTCCATTAATTAGCTGGGGAATAGTGATAACGAAAGGACCTACGAAAGAAAAAATCGATAATTATAATCTTGGGGTATACAGGCTACAAGTAGTAGCCCCAAATAAGTTGATTATGCGCTGGCTTAAAATGCGAGGAGGGGCCCAACATCATCAGCGTTGGCAAGCAGCAAAAAATGATGCCTTCCCGGCAGCAATTGTGATTGGTGCAAGCCCCTCCATAACTATGGCTGCTGTTATGCCCATACCTGATAATATTTCTGAGTATAATTTTGCGGGTTTATTAAGGGGTAAATCTATTGAATTAGTAGATTGTGTTAGCATCAATATGAAAGTTCCAGCTCACAGCGAAATTGTCCTGGAAGGATATGTCAGTTTAGACGAGTACCTACCCGAAGGACCATTTGGAGATCATACTGGGTATTATAATGATATAGAATATTTTCCAGTCTTTAATATTAAAGCTATCACTATGAAGAAACAACCAATATATCTTAGTACATATACTGGTAAACCCCCGGATGAGCCTTCTATATTAGGGGAAGCATTAAATGAAATATTTATTCCTATACTGCAACAACAATTTCCTGAAATTATAGATTTTTGGTTACCTCCTGAAGGTTGTTCCTATAGGGTGGCAGTGGTATCTATTCGTAAAGCATATCCCGGACAAGCAAAAAGAATTATGATGGGTATTTGGTCATTTTTAAGGCAATTTATGTATACAAAATTCATTATAGTAGTGGATGATGATATAAATATTCGTGATTGGCCAGAAGTAATCTGGGCTATATCTACTAGAAGCGATCCTGCCAGAGATAGTATGATTATTGAGAATTCTCCAATAGATTATCTTGATTTCGCTTCACCTTTATCAGGATTAGGTAGTAAAATAGGGATCGATGCAACCAATAAAATCTCTCCCGAGACTAACAGAAATTGGGGCAAAACAATAGAAATGACTGATGAAATTATTAAGAAAATTGATAAAATATGGGAATTTCTTAAAATATGAGGTAGGATTGATAACAATTCTAACTTAAAATTGATCTCACATGTTAAATAATAAGCCGATTGATCAGATAATCCATAATATCAAACAAATTAGCGATAAATATCAAGAAATTATATTATATCTTATGCAAGGGAAGGGGAATATCATACCTCCATCACTTATCGATATGGATAAGAATCGCATAATAATGACAAGTATAAGCGAGCAAATGCTCAAAAACCCTGAAAAACTTTGGCAATTAAATATAGAATATATAGAAAAACTTCGATCTCTGATTACTAATTCCTTAGATAAGTTCATCGGGAAAGCTACTGCTCCCCTATTTTCTCCTAATAATAAAGATAGGAGATTCAAAGATTTAGCTTGGGAAAATAGTGCATATTTTGATTTTATTAAGCAATTTTATTTAATGTCGTCCGAATGGTTAGAAAAAAATATTACTCAATATGATTTACTGCCTGATCTTAAACAACATTTGGAGTTTATCACAAGCCAGTTTATTAATGCCTTTTCTCCTACAAATTTTGCTTTTGGAAACCCATTAGTTTTAAACGAAATTTTAAAAACTGGAGGGCAAAACCTGGTCCAAGGTTTAGAAAATCTTCTGATGGATATAAAAAATTCTGATGAAATATTAAATATTAACATTACTGATAAGAATGCTTTTCTGCTAGGACAAAATATAGCAGCCAGTAAAGGCAAAGTTATATTACAAAATAAATTAATGCAATTGATATGTTATGAACCTAAGCAACAAACCCATGCGACTCCTTTACTTATAATCTCTCCTTTTATTAATAAATATTATATCCTTGATCTTTCAGCCCATAATTCTTTGGTAGCATTTCTTACTGCGAATAACTTTCAAGTATTTATGATTTCTTGGGTTAATCCTGACCAATTACTTGCGGATGTAAGTTTTGAAGATTATTTAAAACTAGGAATTCTAGAATCATGTGAATATTTACTACAACTCGGCTATCAAAATATTAATGGGGTTGGCTATTGTATTGGTGGCACTTTACTTGCCTCAGCAGTTGCCTACCTTAAAGCTAATAATTTAAATTATATTAATAGTGTTAGCCTTATTACTACTATTTTAGATTTTAAAAACCCAGGCGAATTAGGTATTTTCATCAATGAACCAGCCATCGCTATAATTGAACAAGAGATGCTCTGCAAAGGTTATTTTGATGGCCGTTATTTATCAAATAGCTTTAGTTTATTAAGAGCTAATGATTTAGTATGGTCTTTTTTTGTGAATAATTATTTACTTGGAAAAACCCCAATGCCCTTTGATTTGTTGTACTGGAATTCTGATCCCACAAATCTACCTGCCACTATGCATAGCTATTACTTGCGTAACATGTACCTAAATAATTTATTAAAAGAACCAAATGGATTAACACTACTTGGTACGCCTATTGATCTTAGCAAAATTGATTGTAATTCATTTTTTCTTGCCGCACAGGAGGACCATATAGCGCCCTGGCAATCAGTATATGAAGGGGTAAAACTATTAAATGGGCATAAAACTTTTTGCTTAACTAGTTCCGGGCATGTGGCGGGGGTAATTAACCCCCCACTCAATTCTAAATATAATTATAAAACGCATAATGATTTAACTGTTGCTAGTGAATCATGGTTGATTAATTCTATAGAGCATCAAGGGTCATGGTGGACTTATTGGCTAACTTGGCTCCAAAATAATAGTGGTATTCAATTACCCTCAATAGATTATAGTAATTTAACCGCAATTGAAGAGGCCCCTGGGAGTTATGTAAAAAAAAGGATTGTTTAGTAGACTACTCGTCTTTCAAAAATTGTTTTTTTATTTTATCATGGACTCACGTGCTCACGTACTAGCATGTATAGCTTATGTCATTATGATACATACACACGCCATGTTCGACTTTTTTTTAAGATTGACAAAAGAATAGGATAGCCTAATAAGGTCATAGTTCAATTATCGAGAAAGAAGCTATGACCCTAGAAGAGTTTATCATTACTGTGTATTGTTTCATAGAAGAAAAAATGACTATAATAACCAAAAATATCAAAGTAAGGAAAGCAGGATTTCCACCTTGCTTAAGTGACGTGGAAGCATTAACAATGGAAGTGGTGGGAGAATTTATCGGTTTGCACCAAGACAAGCAGATATGGGAATATTTTAAACGTCATTTTCAAGAATGGTTTCCCAATCTAAAGAGTAGACCGTCTTATGTGAAGCAATGTAGCGGTCTTTTATCTATTAAGAACATGCTGCTTGCCGACTTGTTTAAGAGTGCAAGCAAATCAGATCTGCATATGATAGATGGGGTACCGATTCCTGTAATAAATTTGGCCCGAGCAACGAGAGGGCGATGTTTTAAGGAATACGCTGACTATGGGTACTGCGCTTCGAAAGATAGCTATTATTACGGTTTTCTAGGACACGTATTAATTAATGAAGAAGGTCGAATAGCTGGATTCATGATAACTCCTGCTAATGGGTCTGAACGTGAAGCTCTGCAAGTAATGTCTCCTAATATTAGTGGCATGGTACTGGGCGATAAAGGCTATCTTGGTCAGGATTTAAAAGATGAATTGGCCACCAAAAACATTGATTTACAAACACCTTTAAAAAAGAATATGAAGGATAATAGATCCAAGAATTTCCTTAAATGGATTACTGCTACTCGTCGTTTAATTGAAACTGTTATTGGTCAGCTTACAGAACGTTTTGCTATTAATGCTATCAGAGTTAAGAGTTACTGGCATCTACAATCTCGCATCGCTAGAAAATTACTTGCTCATACTATTGCTACATTTTTGACAAAGTCTTTAAAACTTGTGCCAACACAACTCGAAAAATTAGTTACCTGCTAAAAAAAAGTCGAACATGGCGTATACACGATAGTATGCGGGAAGCATAGTAGTCGTGCACACTTAAAGATAAATACCCTGTACACACCTTAATAGTCTATGCTATACGCTGCGCGCGCTCGCCATTTAAAATAAAATCCAATTCTTGAAGTACGAGCAGTATATATACTGCTCACTTTGCCGGATTGGATTTTATTTTATCGGAAACTCAAATGCTCACGTACCTAAGGGTACGTGAGCATTTGAGCCTGGACTCTACATACAAATTAGCAGCTCGATGCGAGTTTCGAAAGAATCCTAATAAAAATTAGAAATTCAAACGAACTTTCAAACTACCCTGATGCGCCGCATACTTATTAGCTAAATGGGCATCGTAGCCAAGGCCATATTCTATATTATTAGATTTAGAACTAACACTTACCCCTAGGTTGTAAATTGTTTTTACTACATCATTAACACGACTAAATGGTTTAGGAGCGCCGTGTAGGGTAGCGATAAATTTACCAGCTTTTCCTCCAACATAATGAGAAAGGATAGCATGCGCTTCAGGTACTACTATCATATTATTTGCCATATTCATTGAGGTTGACACTCTAGCTCCAACAACCCCATCAGTTCTACTACTATTACAAGCAGCAATTGTTTTATTTGCAAATGTTGTACCGGTTTCTGTATGAGCTTCATCCTCGGATTTGATATAGCTCACACCAGCTAAAGGAGTTAGCAATACTGAATTATGGAATACAGCGTTATATCCCATTAATACTTCTCCTCCATAAGCTAGGGAGCCATAATTAGCCTTAGCAATTTGCTCTCCGAAGGAGAATTGTCTTCGTTCTCTATTCCTGATTTGAGTTGAGCCACAAGATGCAACCCCTTCTACAAAAAGCTGTTTAGTAAGTTTGTGTGCGCCATAAACAGATAACATGATGGTTTTAGTGCTCATTTTATCACCAGCTTTAAGGTTTTTATACTTAACCTCTGAATTAATAACAGAAATAGCAGCCCCTAATGTAAGGTTATTATTTAGAGCTACGTCCAATCCTCCTATTCCCCCTAACGTTTTTACTGTATATGAAGGCTTACTAACATATTTTTGCTTCTGATGGGCGTGACTATAAATTGGTATTGCCCATGCGCCTGGTTTTGCTTTTGTTGGCCCGTCCTCATCGCCAGCTCCTATTCCTGCGGTTGTCAAATGAGGGCGAACGGCCTCATTTAATCTCCCAAGCACTACAGAATGGCTTGCACTCATATGAGCTTGATGCATAGTTGCTAATGCTTCAGTATTACCTGAAGTATTTTTTATCCCCTCTTCTCCACGAGTTTTTGGGTCCGCAATTTTACCCATATCAGTAGTGAGAGTTACGGCATCCCCTATGGTAGCACTAACTAAATTCTGAGTATTTTGTTGATCTGTGTCATCCCCTCCTGCACCTCTTATATCTCGCTTCACAACTTTTCTTGCGATATTGCTACGTACCAATATCAGCTTGTCATCTTCTCGCTCCTCTGTCCACTCTGCGTAATCCTGACCGACACTTTTTAAATCTATATTTTCTATATCCTTGTTAATAAGTATAAACCTTTCTGCCTTCTCTCCAGGTAAAGTTTGCTCATCATTAACTATGATAGAGAGAGGGGTAGGGGTATGAGGGTTAATAACAACTAAGCCGGACTTTACTTCAATAGAACCCAGCTGGCTATTATTACTAAAAGTAGTAATAATAGAAGTGTCAGGGCCCCAAGTTGAGTCATCCAATATTAATTTATTACTGCCTAAATTAATATTACCATTAATATAGGTGGAACCATCAAGAGTGGTAAGCTTGTTATCATTCCGTTCTAACAGAGTAATATCATTATCGCCAAACTCAATAATCTTGGCATATATAGAGCCTCTTAACTTTTGCTCCTTTCTAGTACCGGTAAAATTAACTTCATCCATCTGCTTGTCTGCTTGACCCACATCGCCTAAAATATTACTATCTCCTTCAAAAGTCACTAGGGAGGGGGAAGCATGGATATTAGCTCCCCCATTGTTATTTTCAATATTGGCTACTAACTCTACCTGATCTCTAAAGGTTAATGTACCCTCCGGCCCAAGTTTAACAATGCCTGCTATTATCTCGCCTGCCTTATAGTGTGCATTAACATTTGTAATATAAGCATAGGTATTTCCGTAGTTCTCCGTATCTTTATTGATATTAACTTCTTTTAATTTTTTATCCTTGGAGCCTAATCCAGGTAATATAACTTTATTACGTTCCCACTCCATTCGCTCAAGATTCACGGTTCCTTGATGATCTATTGCAGTGTTTAATGTAGCATGAAAATTATCAGACTTGATATTGATGGTGCTGTCATCCTGTAATATTATATTAACCAATCGATTTTCCGCACCAATGAGCTGCTGGCGGTCGATGTTATGCACACCGCCTGATAGTAAGACAGTAGGGGTTGGCCCTTCGTTTCTTTCATTTACAATATCCGTACCGTCCAGCTTCATACCTTTGGATAAAGTTACAGTGGCGCCTTTCTGAAAAATAATCTCTTTCAAGGTTAATCCGTACCCCCCTAACTCCACATCTTTTTCTCCTGTTATTATTACCCTATTATCTATTGGATCCCCAAGGCTATGTTGAGCTTCATCTGGAGTACAAGTAGTAATAAATTTTATAGGTTTTTCATTGAGCAAGCTTATTTTTGCCTTTTCCCCGACCGTATTAACGCGCCCTACCGTCCAATCATCCTGTACTATTAATGTAGCATTATCATTCAAAGTCAGATCACGTGTTAAATTCCCTTTCCCTGTTACTTTAAATGTTTTCTCCTTATTAACAACAAGATTACTCAGCGGAACAGTTGTACCAATGCTTCCCTCAATAGTAGCGTCATTAGCAATTAAACTTCCTGTCCTAATATTGGCTGCCCCAGGAGCGCCATTAATATTCCCCTTTAAATTATAACCATCTTTTAACTGTACGTTCGAAAAAGCCTCCGATGAGGTGGTTTCTAAAAACCCAATATCTCCATTCCATGCCCCACTCTTAGTTACCTCTCCTTCTGCAATATTTAATGCTATCCCATCTTTACTAGCTGTGGTCACTTGAGCCTTAAGAGATAACGGGCCTTGCGCGTTGATAGTGAAAGGGTTATCAACCTGTAATTCTCCAAAATTCACTGTTTGTCCTTTAAGATTAAGTTTTACTGGCCCTATAGAACCAGTTATAGTCTTTCCTCCAGCTCCTACCTCTATATTATTAGCATTTATGCTTCCTGCAAGTAACTGTAGATTGGCTACAAAGATATTTCCATCTAGAACTGCCTCACCACTAGGGGAGGCTTCAACTATAAACTCTTCTGCTCTTTCTTCGCTACTTTTACCTATTAAAGGGTTATTGAGAATAATATGGCTAAGTTTACTATTCGGGGCGTGAGATTTAAATGTAACCTTCCCGCTTTTATCTTCCTGCCCTCCTAAAAAGCCATTTTCAATCATAAAAGCTTCATTAGGGCTGCTACCATTAATCTGATAGCCCTCTGCACTATTATATACCTTATCCTTTACATCTGGGTGTTCTGCATCTATATCTACAGCAAGTGCCGATATACTGCTAATTGTTAAAGCGGAAGCTATTGAAACACTAGCCAACCAACCTCTTTGCAGAGTATTTTTTTTTCCCTTGTTACTCATTATTTTTCCTATTTTAAGTTAATTTAAAGGAAATTTTTATAGAAGTAATTTATAGAGATTTTGATAAAAAAATAGTAGAAATTTATAGAAATAGTGGACCTATTTTCAAAAAATTTCTACCATTTCGCAGATAAAATATCCATAAATTAGTCTATAAAAATTTCCTTCACAGACCCTCCTGGCCTTCCCGTAGACTATTTTCATCCGGTGCACTTTAAAATTAGACCTCTTCGAGCTTCGCCTCGAGCTGTGACAGAGCTTGGTTTAAAAGAATTACCACCTAATCTTTTTAGTTGTAATAAAAATAGATTAATAAATTTATTAGTTGTTAATCTTTACATTTAAAAAAATGCAAGTCAATTAAATTATGAAAAAGCGGTATGATAAAGTAACGGATGGTGTTGATTATAGACAATTGATATACTGCTCATACTTCAAGAATTGGATTTTATTTTAAATGGCGAGCGTGCGCAGCGTACATGCTGGTATAGCCTGCGGTATTTAGCTGGTGACACTTGATTTTGCAGGATTCGGTTGTGCTCACGTATTCTCTATACGCTGCGCAACCTCGCCTTTAAATTCAAGTGTCACCAGCTAAATCACTTTGGCTATACGTGAGCCCATGATAAAATAAAAAAACAATTTTTGAAGTATGAGCAGTATATAACCTGAATTAGATATCACTTATTAGGTGCTGTGAAGGTTTCTCTCTAATGGTCGATTTCCTCGTTATTTTCGTTCTCTAATTCTCACCTACACCCTAGTGCGCTGCGGTTTGGGGCGAAGAGTCTCCTTCAAATGCCCTGCGCGATGCGAGTTTCACAAGAGGCCTATTATATCCAACTCAAGTTAATTTAAGTTAACTTATTAGAGAGATATTCATTTTTGATGATAGTTGCCGCTATATTAGAGGGAGAATGAATGGAATTAAAACCTAATTCTATTAGAATTTTTCTACTTTCTTTTAACTGCCTATCAGCTTGTTCCCGATTAGCTAATAATGAGATTAATGTCTTAGCGATTTTTGAGCTAGTACAATTATATTGTATTAATTCTGGTAATATTTCTCTATCTGCCACTATATTAATCAAAGAAATATAATTGACCTTTATCAAAAATTTGATTAGCCAGTAACTTAATAAATTTAATTTATATGCAACAACCATAGGGGTATTACAAGCAGCTATTTCTAAAGTATTAGTGCCAGATTTAGCTAAGGCAATATCCGAAGCGGCAAAAATTTTCAAACGATCAGTTGAAAAAATATAGTAAAAATCTACCGTTGTCAAGAACGGTGTAAGCAGTACTTGGTGATCCATATCCGCTAAAACAAATATTACTAAAAGTTTAGGATACTGATTCGCTATTATATTGATTGCTTCAACAAAAACTGGCATATGCCTTACTATTTCCCCCTTACGACTTCCACAAGTTACTGATAAGATTTTAGTGTCCCAATTTATTTTTGGAGTTAAATCATTGTAGTATATTTGCAACTCTTCTCTCAGCTGTTTTTTACTTTGTCCTTCATAAAAATTTTGCTCTATAACAGGATGGCCAATATATCGGCAATCTAATCCCAATTTCTGGAAATAAGGAGGCTCAAATGGTAATAAAACAAATAAATAATCATAAACCTTAGCATATTTTAATGCTCGCGAAGGCTTATATGCCCAAACTGTGGGAGCCACAATATGGAGAATCTTTAAGTGGGGTCTTAGCTTTCGAATTTTCTGCACTACTCTATAAGTAAAGCCAGGAGAATCTATAGTAATTAATAAGTTGGGCTTTTGCTGCTCAATATCCCTTACCACTTGTTTAATTAATTTAGTAATTTTAAAAAGATGAGGTAATATTTCCGTAAACCCAATAAGGCTTATTTGCTTAATAGGAAAAAGACTTTTCTTTATCCCAGCTTTTTCCATTGATCCTCCTCCTACCCCTACAAAATCAATGTTTTCTCCCTCTATTTTATAAAGATTTTTAAGGCTTTCTATTAAATGACTTCCTATAAAATCACCTGAAATTTCTCCAGCAATCAAATAAACCTTAACCATTTCTCTGTTTCTCACATATACTTAAATTTTTGTTAATGCCTTTAGATTGTATTCCAGCACAGTCAAGTATTGAATGAAATATATAATCATGGCTTAACTCAGAGCCTAAATGAGTTTTTATAGCTTTTACTAGATTAGGATGACGCATTTTAAATAGGTCAGATACCCAAACTATCAACGGTATTGTGGTTTGTTCTGGAATCAACGGGCCTCCATGACCATAATAACCATTCTCCCCTAACGACTCCGCATGATCAGAAACGTATATTAAAAAAGCATTATTATTCTTTAATAACTCTACAAGACTAAATAAAAAAAAATCTGTATATAGAATAGAATTATCATAATCATTTATCAACCCTTCAATACCACAAGTACTAGGGTCTGATTTAGCAACTTGATTACATCCAGGAGTAAATTTTCGAAATTCTTTAGGATATCTTGCAGAATAATTCCAATGGCTTCCTGAAGTATGAACCACTAGGAGTTTTTTCTCCGTCTTGGCCTCCACAAACTGTTCAATATAAGGTAGCATTTTCCCATCATAATCATTCATTTTCAACAGGGCAGATCCTCCAGGAATCATAACAAATTGCACTTCATCATAAATTGTAGATTGTTTTTTACCTTTTAAATATTGTAGTAAAGTTTGAGTGCCAAGCCAGTGAGTATTAAACCCTAAAGACGTAAAAACTGATAAAAAGCTAGTTTCATCTAGGCTCTTATCTAAATCTCTACTTGAGTATCGGGACAAAAGAGACGGCACAGAAAGATAGGTATGATTAGAGGCAGACTGAGCTTTAAATGAAAAAAGATTATTAATTTTTCTTAAATAGGGGGTAGTATCCTTGGAGTAACCATTTATACCAAAATGATCAAATCTTGCTGATTCTCCTATTACCAATACTACAATAAGGTTGTTGTCTGCTTTATCAATAAAAGAAAATTTTTGATTTATATTCTCATGACTGGCGGCTATTTTGCTATTCATAGACAAATATAAGTAGCTATTATGTAAATATTGGAGAGGAAAATACTGACATAATAATTTAAATTGCGGAATAAAAATATTGTTAATGGTGATTAACAGGCAAACTGCTGATAGTAGCTTGTGACTAAATAATTTACTATTAGCAAATGAAAAATATTTTATAGGATATATACAGATAAATAAACTAAAGCCTAACCAAAGCAGTAATTTGATACTGATAATTTCATATAATTCATTAAAATGAGTAGAAAAAACGCTCCCCATCATTTCCTTAGTAGGGGAAATTTTAAAATAGTATAAGTAATAACTAGCGACCGCCCCTGTTATAAATAATAATATTGTTCCTATTATAAAAACCAGCCGCTGAATCGTTAAGCCTAAGAAAATAATAAAAGTAAAAAGATAAATATAAACAGCATCTTTCGTTAATTCTAATATAGCCTTAAAAAAAGTTACCTTATAGTAACCAAATTTATAAGAAAACACTACCGAGTTAAAGAGGCATAAGTAAATAAAAGCAAAAGTTAAAGATAGAGTAATTAATCTAGTATCTAAATTCTTACCCAATAGTTTTATCATATGGCTATAGTAGAAAAATAATTATTATACTCCAATGCTCCCTAGGTTGTGTGGAGGTTTCTATCTAATGGTCTTATCGATCGTTATTTTCGTTCTCGAATCCTCATGTACATTTAGTACGCTGCGGTTCTGTGAGCAAAAATGCCTATAAATCTACTCATTACATAGAAACCTCCACGGAACCTAAAATTATTTTTAGCAAATATTAGGGGAGGGGCGGCATGCGTTTTTGTAGTGCTTACCGCACTCTTTTTCTCTTAAAACACAATAAGTACTTTAGAAGTATACCAGAACTTTTCTTTACATGCGGTTACAAATTTGGAGGAGAGAATATGGTGGCTGTTTCGACAAGTTTGCAAATTCATATCACGAGGAATATACGCTAAGGAAAACAAGAAAATTACTAACTTTTTGTACAAACCTGATATTTGTCACTACCCTATGGTAAAATTGAAGTAAATTCTTCAATTTTACCGCTTAAATTTTATCAAAAACTTAAAAATTATTTTACTAATTTTACAAGTTTTTGTGTTCTATACTAAAGTAATTATTTAACAACAGTTACCGCTCTACGGTTTTGGGACCAAGCAGCTTCATTATCACCAATTACAGCAGGTTTTTCTTTACCATAAGAAATAGTGTCTAATCTACTTTTATCAACTCCCTGACTTTGTAAGTATTGGGATACTGCTTCTGCTCTTCTTTCCCCTAGCGCTAAGTTATACTCTCTTGTACCTCTAGCATCGCAATGACCTTCGATAGTAGCTTTTATGTTGCTATGTCTTTTTAGCCAACATGCTTGTCTATGTAATTGTCCTTTTGCAGTAGAGGAAAGCTCTGACTTGTTGTAATCAAAATGTACTCTATCACCAATAGTTTTTTCGAAATCAGATAATTTAGTATATTCGGTGGCGGTAGGACTTACCGCAGCAATAGTAGTACTTTGCTTTTTAGTAGTACAGCCAGAAAGTAAGAATAGCGCTAGAAAAGCTATTGCGGATTTTTTTAGTAGCATAACAAACTCCTTATAAGGTTAATTAATTGTTTTATACTCTTTTGCTTTAGAGAATTGTTGTTTTGAAAAATATTAAGATGTATGGGATAATACACCTTGAATATTACTTAAGCTTATTCTTTATTAGGCTTCTTTGCTCAACATTACGTCTATTCATTTAGGCGAGGCTCACATTAATAGTATATATTTAAATACCCTATAATTTTAAAGCGAAGAACCTTGCTTAAAAATCCCTGAGCAGAAGCATGTTGTGAAAGGAACCTAGTATACTCCTCTAATATGAAATTTGCATGCGTCGTTGTCAAATAGCTCGCCTATTATCTATAGGCTCTACTATCGCGCCTAGCAGCAAAATCATCGAAAGAGGAGTATATTTAAGAAAAAACCTATTTTCAAGTTCAATTCTGTAAAACACATACTAGTATTACTATTCGTTTAACAAAAATTGCTAAACACTTCACCCATGCATTATACATCATCATATTAATACTTAAAAGCTTAAAATAATACTACGAATAAACTCCTAAACACTATATGTGGTAAAAATATCGTATTAAATCGATTTGAAAGTGATTTTTTAGCCCAAACTAACATTAATTAAGTCTATTAGTAAATCTTTTATTTTTTCTGGTAAAAGACTTATTTTACTGGTATCTACCCCGCCGGCCTGGGCTATATTAGCTTTTCCCCCTCCGCCAGCACCACCAAGAAATATAGAAATTGATGTAGCGAAATTGCCGGCATGTACTTTATTAGTAATTTCTTTACTAACCGCTACAGTGACAGATAATTTACCAGCTTTATTTATATATACAATTACTAAATCACTACATTTATTAGATATTTGTTCAGCTGACAAGCGTAATATTTTATTATCAATATTTTTGACTAATTTATAAATAAATTTTACCCCCGATATATCTATAGAGTCTTGGGTAATTTGTTTCTCATCCAGGTCAAGCATAGCAATCTGCAATGCCATTACCTCCTCTGTCAGCTCTTTTTTACTGCTCACTAGCTCTTTTACTTTATCAGATACTTCATCTCTACTGGTTTTTAAGATTGAAGATAGATTATCGATAATAGCCTCATTATTTCGCATTAACTTTAATACAAATTCTCCACAAATGGCTTCTATTCTTCGAACACCTGCGGCAATCGCATATTCACTGGTAATTTTAAATACCCCAATATCGCCTGTTCTAGTAACATGTGTACCACCGCATAGTTCTAGAGAATAAGCTTTGCCATTGATTAAATTACTACCCATAGACACTACTCTTACCTCAAAATCATACTTCTCTCCGAATAACGCTACAGCTCCTGCTTGAATAGCGTCCTGAGTAGACATTAAAGTAGTAGTAACTTTAGAATTTTCCCTAATAATGTTATTCACCTGCTCTTCAATTAGGATAATTTGCTCTTGGGTTAAGCTACTCATATGGCTAATATCGAAACGCAGTCGGTCATGTGCTACTAGCGAACCCTTCTGGGTCACATGTTTGCCTAATATCTGATGTAACACTGCATGTAATATATGAGTGGCAGAATGATGAATCTTTAAATTTTGCCGGTATTGAACATTAATAGTAAAATCAGCATTGTCTCCCGTTTTAATGCCCTCTCCTGTCTCCAAAATACAGACATGTGCTATTATGCCACCGATGTATTTTAGAGTGTCAATTACCTTAATCCTACAGTTAGCAGTGTTTATAAACCCAATATCTCCCAGTTGTCCACCTGCTTCTCCGTAAAAAGGGGTTTGGTTGCTAATTAAGAGAAATTTATCGTTTATTTTTTCTATGCTATTTACTAAAGTATTATCCTTAATCAAAGCTAATACTTTACCTTCTAGCTGCTCTAGAGAATAACCTAAAAATTCAGTACTCCCAAAGGTAGCTTGAATATCAAACCAAATTTTATCTGTTTTGCTTCATTGGAACCCTTTCCATGCTTTTCGAGCTCTCTCTTTTTGTTCTTGCATCTTATTATTAAAGCCCTCAAGTTCAATTGACACCTGCTTACTCTTTAATATTTCTTCAGTTAAATCAATAGGGAAACCATATGTATCATATAGTTTTGAAAGCTACCTCGCCAGATAGAACAGAGCTATGCTGTGAGTGGGTAAGTTCTTCATCAAGCAATTTTAAGCACGTTCTAGGGTCAATTTAAAGCGTAATTCTTCTTGCTCTAAAATATTACTAATGAAATCTTCTGCTCTCTTTAGTTCAGGGTAAGCATTGCCCATAAGATCTACTAATTTTGGCAATAATCTATGCATTAAAGGTTCAGTTGCCAAGTATGTGTGCATGTCTTATACTGCGGCGCATGATGCGCCTAAGCACATATCCTCTCCCTTCATTTGAGGGCATAATACCATCGCTAATCAAAAAAGCACATGCACGTAAATGATCCGCAATAACCCGATACGAGAATTGCGCATTCCCTTCCGCCTTTACTTTGACTATGTTTTCGGTATAGTCAATTATTTCTTTAAATAAATCTATCTCATAATTATCATGAACATTTTGCATAACCGCACTAATACGTTCAAGTCCCATTCCAGTATCGATAGATTTGTTGGGTAATTCTATCCGAGTATTAGCATCTAATTGCTCAAATTGCATAAATACCATATTCCAGATTTCAATAAAGCGATCCCCATCTTGTTCTTTTGTTCCAGGTAGCCCTCCTTTTATTTGATCGCCATGGTCATAAAAAACTTCTGAACACGGACCACAAGGCCCCGTATCTCCCATAGACCAAAAATTATCATTGGTTTTAATTCTAATAATTCGGTTATCACTTAGGTTGGCAATTTTTTTCCAATAAGAAGCTGCTTCCTCATCAGTATGATAAACAGTAACATATAATTTCTCTTTGGCGAGAGCAAATTCCTGCGTCAAAAGAGTCCAGGTATGGTATATTGCTTCTTCTTTAAAATAATCTCCAAAAGAAAAATTACCTAGCATTTCGAAAAATGTATGATGCCTTGCTGTGTAACCAACGTTTTCTAGATCATTATGCTTACCTCCAGCCCGGAGTGATTTTTGACTAGTTGTAGCTTTAGTATAATTCCTCACTTCTTGCCCGGTAAAAACATTTTTAAATTGTACCATGCCGGAATTAACAAACATTAAGCTAGGGTCGTTATGAGGTATTAAAGAGCTAGATGGAATATGTATATGGTTATTTGCTATAAAATAACTTATAAATTTACTTCTAATCTCTTCAGTGGTAAGTTTAATCATTTAACAATTGCCTTAGGTTCTATGAAAGAAATTTTTATAACTTGATTTATGCATATTTTATCTGCAAAATAGTAGAAATTTTTTGAAATAGGTACACTATTCCTACTATTTTTTCGTTTAAATGAGGATCTTGAAATACGCACAGTATATTGTCAGCACCTGAAGAGGAGGTAGACGAAGTTCCGAGAAGTATACTCTTCGCCTTTCAAGAGTTGTTTTTTCATTTTATCAAAGTTTCGCGTGCTCACGTACTTTAGTTGTACGCTCCGCGCTCTCACTCCTGGCAAATAAAATCCAACTCTTGAAATCCATTGCGTATATATAATAAATTTTCTAGCAACTACTAAATAATATATACTGCTCGTAACTGAAGAGTTGGTATACGAAGGTCAACTTCAAGAAGAGCTAGGAGTGTCAAAGTCGAGAAGCGCAGCGTACTATAGTACGTGAGCATCGCAGATCTTTAGGGCACAACGACGCCAATTCTTGAAGTTCCTAGAGTATATACTAAATAATATATAATTTGCACCTAATATTTATGCTTAGAATATTTAAATTTTTACAAAATTAAGAGCCTGTTAAAAAATATGCTGAAGTTTTTGCTTGGCTATTTTTTATGTAGGAAAAATATTATTATATTAATAGGTGATAAGGGAGTGTTCCTTTTTGCTTTTATACATAATAAAATCATTGATAGTTTATTTATACCGTTAGAAAATCAAGAAAAATTAGAGCTATATAAAGCATTTTTTCAGAAATTTAAAAAGTTTATGTGTTCTTCTTATTAAATAATTCTGATTGTAAACTGCGCCATGATTTAGTGCCAGTGCTTCCCTCAATAGTTAAGACTAATCCGGTTGAGAAATTTATAGAAGAGTATTTTTCCAAGGATAATATAGTGGGCTATAATGTTTATAATGTAACTACTAAACCTAGCGAAATATGGAACACTTTAATCGTCTCTTCTCATTATACTCCATTTTTAAGTACATTACTTGATCATGTGTTACTAAATACTAATCTTAAATTTGGGGGAATGTATTTTGTAGTTTTAGAACTTAATATAATCATTGATAAGATTATCAACCAGATTGATAGAGCGCAATATATAGAACATTTACAAATTTTTGTATGTATTTTGCAAAGTAGTGGAATAAAATTGATTGTAAAACATAAGGGGAATATTATTTCTATCCAAACCTTTGATTATCCTGCTGATAAATCTGATTCTTATATCCAAGGAATAATTGAACAAGAAATCGCAGATTGTTTGATAGAATCTAAAAATTACATTATCAGCTTAGGCCTTAAGGTTTGTATAATTATTATAGTGAATGAGCACTTAAAGACACTACTTGCCAATTCTAAATTTGGAGAACACGAAGTAATAAGTGTCACGAATCATACGTTATTGGGTAAACATTATATTAATAGTGACAAGTTTTTTGATCCTATGCTTGTTAAATTATTTAATAAACATAAAAATTATCCAGCATATAATAAGGATTTAAAGATAATATCTAAGCTTAATATTTTTAGCTCTTTTGTTTTTAAACCATTACTAATTATAATAATAGGATTGGTCATTACATTGGTAGTGGTTAAACTTAAAACTTTAGAAAATTATAAAAAATTAGCTATCTTAAATTTACATTACTCCAGTGTAGAGCAAGAATATTATAATATAAAGCAAAAATATCCATATATTCAAAATGCTACTAACTTAGCTGATCTCTATATTTTTGAGGCATTGTTGCAGATACCTATTCCTATACCCTTTGATATATTAGAAAATTTTGTAAGAAGCCTACCGCCTAGTTTAATTTTAGAAGGAATGAAATGGCACAGGTTAGACCTCAATAATACATTATTATCACCTACGCAATATACCGAGACGACAATATTTTTAAAATTTATTACTGTTAATACCTCTATAGAAGATTCTATAAAGATGCTAAAGCAACAAATAGCAGATTATACCAAAATATTTGGCAATATGGAAATTAGCCTTAGAATATTTAATGATCAAATAGTTAATTTATCTAATAGGGTAGTGATACCTCTTTCTTTGATAATTACTAAACGGTTAGGTTAAGCATGCTTAAAAATTTTATTATCAATTTAAAGAATGTTATCTTTTTTAAGATAGTGATGTACTTCTTAGCAATTGGTATGTTTTTATTTTTACTGCAAATTTTTAATAAAGACTATAGAAGCTCAGTTAAAAAGAGAGACAGCATTGAAGAGTCATTAGCTCAGGAAACATTAAGGCTTTACTCTATAAAAAATTCTGAAGAGACAATATTAAATACCTATTTAAAATATCAGGGTTTATTATCTATTTCATATAAACAAAGTTGTTTAAATAGGGCAAAATTAATAAAAAAGATTACTAGTTTTTCTACAAAATATAACTTAAATGAACCTATCACTACCTCGATCAAACAAGAATTTTCAAGTAATCTCAAGTCAAATATAGGGGTAGAAAAAGAGACCATAAAAATAAGAAATTATGATGCAAAAATAAAATTTGCTACCCAAGATTTTATAACTTTTGGCGCCATTATGAAAGAAATATATGCCTGCATGCCGGAAAATACTATTATATTATCGGTAGAAGTAAAAAAAGAAGATGTGCTAGAGCCGGACGTGATTTATAAATTATCTCCTAAAAGAGCGCCTGATATGATATTTGCAAAACTTACCATGCGTATCAGGGAAATAGCAGCAAATAAA
Source organism: Candidatus Tisiphia endosymbiont of Beris chalybata (assembly GCF_964026555.1). Classification (NCBI taxonomy): domain Bacteria; kingdom Pseudomonadati; phylum Pseudomonadota; class Alphaproteobacteria; order Rickettsiales; family Rickettsiaceae; genus Candidatus Tisiphia; species Candidatus Tisiphia endosymbiont of Beris chalybata. Next base: position 1,136,055 of record NZ_OZ032159.1, read on the forward strand.
CGAATCAACCAATAGAAAGTTTAAAATAAACTTGTGATTAATCAAAGATTAGGTTAGTCTTTTTTTTAAGATAATAAATTAATTTTTAAGTACAATGACAAGAATGTTAAAAGTTATCCTCTTCTTTGCACTGCTTTTACAATTACTCTCGTGCACGCCCGGGGCTCCCTATGAAATAAAAAGTCCTTGCGTATCAATTGAGCCAATAGAAGGAGCTCCTACTTTTGGAAATCCATGTGTTCGGAGACCCGTTAATTTAAAGAACGATATAGTCTAAAATTACTCTCTTTCTGCTAGAGCTTCTCCATATAATGGTACATCAGTATCTGACGCCGTCATTAAGTTATTATATAATTGTTTATCTTCAGGGTGTGCCTTAAAATGTTCAGCTAAAACTTTCTGCAGTGCCTTATCTTCTGCTATCTCCCTTTTAGATCTGGACAATGTCTCGTTGGTAGTTAAACAAGGGATATTTGTTCCGATTCTGTCTGGAGGAGTCTTATTTTTATTTGCTGTTTTAGCCTCCGCTGGATCAAGATAAAAGTCTGTAGCTTCCGTAAAACAATCACCTGTAAACCAGTTATTTACAGCATCTATATAAGTCCCTCTGGTTGCTAAGTGATTAATTTCATGTTGACAAATTACTGCAGAGTGACCTGGATATTTTTTAACCTGAAGCTGTAGATCAGGGAGTGAGTAAAAAGCAATGAGGACTTCGTCATAAGTGTCCACCCATGCTCCCTTGGCTCCTATAGCACTTAAACAGCCATGAGCAAAACCTGTTTTTTCTACGCTATGTCCTACTATTACAGGATTAACAAATGCTTCCTCGGGTACATAAAGTGCTGGGTCTGCATCTTCACGCTTTATAACAAAAATAGCGTAAGGATTTGTAGCTTCGCCTACTTTCTGCAGCTGGTTATGAGCAAGTCCTATGCCACAACTTTTCATATCTGTAAACATCTTATCAATGATGTCCCTAGCTTCTGCCTTATTTGTATCAGTGATAGGAAATTTTATAACTGGTTGATTAAAATAATTAGTTTTTGCTTCTAATTCATTAGTAGCTCTTTGTTCAAAATAAACCTCAGTCTCACCATTTGGCTCATTCGTTGGAAACTTCTTTGTATTTGATACTATACGCATAGCTTTGCCTATTTTTTTACAGAAAGTTAATTATAATAGGTCAGGTTAAATTTGCAATAAACTTCTTAATGACTATATTAATTATGTATAAAATTTATAAATATATTACAGATTACATCTTACCGTCTAGGTGCGCTTCTTGTGCTGAAATAATCTATAGTAATGAAGATTTTTGCTCTAATTGCTGGAAAAAGCTTCACTTTATTACTAAGCCTTATTGTGTTATTTGTGGCCGCCCCTTCAACATATCAATTCTAGAAGGAATGAAGTGCGGAAAATGTCTCCAGGCTAATCATTATTATGATTTAGCTCGTAGCTTGATTAAATTTGATGAGTATAGTAAAAAAATTATTCATAATTTTAAATATAAAGATAAGACTAGTTTAGCTAAAACTTTTACTAAATTACTTTATAATCAATATCAACATGAACTGCATGGTATTGATTATATTATTCCCGTTCCAATGAATAGGTTTAAAAGGTTATTTAGAATGTATAACCCAGCTTTAATTTTAGCTTTAGAAATAAGTAAGAGAATAAGAACGTCAGTGGTTCCAGGGATGTTAATTAAAACGAAATGGACTAAAGCTCAAACTTATTTATCTAAAAATGAACGAGAAAAAAATTTGGCTGGGAGTATTATTATGAATAAAAAATATCAAATTAATGGTAAGAGAATATTGTTGATAGATGATGTATTAACTACAGGGACCACCATTAATAAATGTGCTAAAATATTAAAAGCTGCGGGAGCGCGGTATGTTGTTGTTATGACCATAGCTATGACATAAAAATTCATTAGACTTCTTTCCTATAGTCACTTAGGCTGAATTAGATACTAGGCGCGAGGAGTGAAGCCTAGGAGATACTAGGTAAGCGACGAGCAACAACGTAGTTAGTTTAACCTAAGTGACTATAGCTCGCATCGCGCAGGGAACTGAAGGAGATGAGGCGCGCAAAACCGTAGCGTACTTAGGTGCAACGCAGGATTTGAGCCTAGATTCATTGTCCCAATTATACTCGGTGAACTTCAAGAATTGGCGTCGTCGTGCCTTAAAGACTGCGCTCCTTGCGTACTAATATGTACGCTCCGGTGCGCGACTTTGACCCTCCTTGCTCTTCTTGAAGTTGATTCTATCGTCTACCAACTCTTCAGGTACGAACAGTATACCAGCTCGATACACGTCTTAAAAGCAGTCTATTAAAAAGTGGAGGATTGAATGCCTAAAGTTGATAAGATAAAAGGGGATATCCCCCCTAGAATAAAAATGTCGCCATTGCTTACTGCAGTAAAGCGCGCAGAAATATGTATTTATTTCTGCCAGCAATTATATCCGGAATTAATAAAAAGCCAGGAAATTATTGATCGCTATAAAGAACTGCTTATTCGTGAATTTGAGAAAGTCGACTTAAGTGAGGATATTCCTGAGCTAATTAAAACTAATAATGAGGCTATTACATTTAAATTTTATTATGCCCTTGCTCTTAAGCATACGATTATACGAAGCAAAGCTAAAACTCCTGAGTTTCTTCAGAATGCAGAAGATATTAAATCATTTCATGACATATTTTTGCAACAATGGTATGATAAATCCTCTTCTTTTTCTTTTAGCCCTATCGCTGCCAAGTTAGCAAGAGGAGAGATTATTAAGAGCATTTTGATAGGTTATACCTTACCTGTAATAGAGGAGTCTTTAGATTCGTTATTAATAGGAAAACTAAATTGTGTTGACCACCCACATTTTTGAATAACTTAGCTCAAAAATTTATCTAAGTTATTTTAATGAATATTTCTTATCATTTTAATAATACTTATTAAAAAATTAACTTCTGCTTGACCCATGTCCCTTTATTAGTTAAATACTATTAAGCAATATAATTTTAAGTTGTGTTGTGTGATATTTATAGTTTAAATTAATAAAATTGTAGGAATTTTTTATGGGTAAAGAAGGGAAAATAGAAGTGGTCCATCATAATCTTGAACATGCAAATATTACAGGAGAAGACACGGGTATAATAGGCTTGCACTGGATTAAATTTTGGTTAAAAGCAGGAACTAAAAATCTAGCGCAACAGGTAAATGATCATGCAATGGAAATAGTAGCAGAGAATTGGGGTGTTATGAGCTTAATTCAGGCAAAAGAAAGAGACGAAGTGGTAATGGGAGATAATGATAGCACCATGCAAGGTGACATCTATTAGGTTTGCGCCTCTATTCCAGTAAATTATTATAATTACTAAAGGCTTTACCGTAAATCTTGCGGCAGTTACCAATTATTTTACAATTGGTAACTAAAGGTGACGTAGTTTTCAAGCCATTTTAACCCGTATGATGACTGGTTGGGAATTTAATTCAATATTAGCTTCATAATCTGGGGAAATATTAGTGGCAAATTCACTTAATGTTTGCTCATTAATAAAGTTACTATAGTGATGAATTATGGTTTTTAGTATAGGATCGCTGATAATTTCCAGGTAAATCCGGTCGCTCATTTCAAAATTAGCTTCTTTTCTTGTTTGTTGAATGAAACGGACTAGATCTCTTGCCAACCCTTCTTCAAATAGCTCTTGTGAAATCTCTAAATCTAATATTATTAACGCTTGGTTACCTGTTAGAGCTCTACTATTTTTGTTGTTCTTAGGCTCTAAAATTAACGAAAATTCGTCGCTAGTTAACTGCTCGCCAGCTATTAATAAATATTCACCTTCAACTTGCCATTGATGCTTTTTAGAAGCGGTAATAATATCCTTCACTTTAGAGGGTAGCCGCTTGCCAAGGCTTGGGAAATTAATAGATAATTTATAGTCGGCATGATTTGCTAAATCCTCTTCATAAATTATTTTTTTAACATTAATTTCTTCTTTAATTAGCTCCTCAAATTTTTCAAATGTTATACTATTGATATTGACAATTGTCAGGCTGTTAAGTGGTTGACGAATGCGGATATTCTCCGTATTTCTGATAAATAAAGCATTGGTACAAATATCTAATACTTGGTCCATATTCTGCACTAAATTATAATCTATATCTAACATTTTAAGCTCAGGAAAATCTGTTAAATGAACACTGCTACCTTTATGCTCTGCTCCTGTTATTCCCAAATAAATTTCCTCTGAAATTAAGGGTAATAAAGAAGCCATAGACCTAGCCATAATTTCTAAGCAACTATACAAAGTATCATAGGCACTTTTTTTATCTTGATCTTTTGCACTTTTCCAAAATCTATTCCTACTTCTTCTAATATACCAATTATTTAATACTTCAAAAAAATCAGCTATACTATTATAAGCTATCTGCGTATCGAAATTATCTAGTCCTTGCTTGATCTTTTGCACGGCTATTTTGAGCTTTGATAATATATAACGATCGAGAATATTTGAAGAATTTAAGCTCAATTCCGCTTTAATGCTATCAGCATTAGCATACATGGTAAAGAAATGGTAAGTATTCCAAATTGGCTTTATAAATAACCGCAAAGTATCATATACCATCTGTCCATCTTTATCGATCAATAACTCCTGGCCTTTCACTACGCTTGAAGATAACATAGTCACTCTTAAAGAATCAGAGCCATATTTATCAAATAACTCTAATGGGTCAGCATAATTATTTAAGCGCTTCGATAATTTTTGACCAGTACTATCTAATATCACTCCGTGACAAATACAGTTTAAAAAAGGAGGCTGATCAAATAGGGCAGTGGATAACACCATTAAAGTATAAAACCACCCTCTAGTTTGGGCCGAATATTCTACTATAAAGTCAGCTGGAAAATGATTCTCAAACCAGTCTTTATTTTCAAAGGGGTAATGTACTTGAGAATAGGGCATAGAGCCACTTTCAAACCAGCAGTCAAAGACATCTGTAATCCTACGCATCATTGATTTGCCAGTAGGATCGGAAGGATTTTTACGAGTTAACTGATCAATGAAAGGCCTGTGTAGATCAACTATTTTAACACCAAAATCCTCTTCCAATTCTTGTATTGAGCCATATACATCAATTCTAGGATAGGCGGAATTATCTGATTTCCAAACCGGCAAAGGCGTTCCCCAAAATCTATTGCGACTAATTGACCAGTCTCGTGCATTTTCTAGCCATTTGCCAAATAAATTATCTTTAATATGCAAAGGGATCCAATTAATTTGCTGATTAAGTTTTACCATTTTATTTTTAAACTCGGTAACTTTTACATACCAAGAAGGCACCGCTTTATATATAAGAGGAGTATCCGTTCTCCAGCAATGGGGATAATTATGGATATATTGCTCCGTTTTTAACCAATTTCCTTGCTTTTTCAGCTTAATAATAATTTGGTCATTTGCCTCAAACACCTGTATTCCAGCAAAATCATGCACCTCATTAGTAAATTTTCCGGAATTATCTACGGGACACACTAGCTTTATCCCATAGGATTCACATAGAATTTGATCTTCCTCGCCAAAGCCGGGAGCCATATGCACGATACCTGTACCTTCCCCTTCAACTACAAACTCGCCTGCAAGTATCTTGAAAGCTTCAGGGTGATTAGCAAAATAATCAAATAATGGCTGATAGGTTAGGTTTAATTTGACTAATTCTTCCCCTTTTATTGTAGCGTAATTTTCTTCTCCACTAACCCCTAGTTCCTGACAATACTTAGCTAAAGCGAATTTAGCTAAGATATAACAAGTGCTTCCCTTTGGTACTAAAACATATTCCATCTCCTTTCCAAGTGCTAATCCTAAGTTGGAAGGGAGAGTCCAAGGCGTGGTAGTCCAAGCCAGCATTCTATATTCAGTATATCCAGGAAAATTTGATAATTTTTCGTTAAGTACAAAACTGATAGTGACTGCTTTATCTGTTCTCTCTCTATAAGAATTATCTAGCCTAGTTTCAAAATTAGATAAAGGAGTTTCACAAGCCCATGAGTAAGGCATTACCCTCATTGATTCATATAATAAATCTTTTTTATATAATTCCTTAAAAGCCCAGAACACCGATTCCATAAAGTCTTTGTCCATAGTTTTATAGGAATTAGTAAAATCTACCCATCTTGCTTGCTTAGTTACATACTCATGCCATTGCTCAGCATATTTCATCACTGAAGATTTACAATGTTGGTTAAATTTCTCAATACCAAAATTAATAATTGCTGTTCTCCCAGCAATGCCTAATTCCTTTTCTGCTTGCATCTCTGCTGGTAAACCGTGGCAATCCCAACCAAAACGCCTTTCTACTCTTTTGCCTATGCTAGTTTGATAACGAGCATATACATCCTTAATAAAACCAGTGAGAAGGTGTCCATAATGAGGTAAGCCATTAGCAAAAGGAGGGCCATCATAGAAAACAAATTCATTGTTTATCCCCTCTTTTACCCTAGGTCTTGCCTCTATTGATTTTTGAAAAATGTTATTTTTTTGCCAATAAGTAAGTATTTTTTGTTCAATAGTAGGAAAATGCACATTAGATTTAATATCTGGATAATATTTATTAGACATATTATAAATTTTAATTATTAAGAAAATAGGCGAATAATCGGTAGGTCCACTAGCTTTGGTAATGTAAAAATACTCTTAAACTTAGAAGTTATGTTAACTATATCCGACAAAGATTCAATAATATATTGATCCGTCTCTACACTATTTTCTGAATCATCTTGAAGATAATAAATAATTGAAGTTACATATACCCCTAATAATAAACTTCTCTTAGTGTAATAATTATGATCTGTTGAGCGATCACCGGCATACCGCCAAATTAAATTGCAGGTACGCAACGCTATTTTAATAGCACTTATAGTATTTGTTGGCCTAGCATAATAAATACTATTTTTTAAATGCACAAGCTTAGGTACATAATTTTTAATTCTAATTTTTAAAGCTAAAGCTATTCTGTCTTTTATTTTAATAGGTACTTCATGTTCAGCTAATAGTTTCAACATTTTTTGATCATATTGATTTTCTAAAAAATCAATAATTTCTATTATGCCATTTGGAAAAATTATACGATGGTATCCTTCTGCAAAGCCACATTGTACTTCTGCCTCTGTTAATAACTTATCCCCCCAATCATCAAAAAATAGTAAATCTGCTAAGGCTTGGGTAAATAGCACTTTTAAGTTATGATGTTTTAGTTCAATATCGCTCATAATTCAACTTTTCACCTTGACATAGAAGCTTATTATATAGATAATATTAGCATCATTGCAACAATCTATTTACACTAAAAGGGGGTAATTAAAAGTGATATTAGTGAATGTTCATGCGGGAAACGGCGAACAAGCGATTAAAAATTTAAAAAGAAAAATGCAAAGAGAGCTTGTGTTCCGTTCGATGAAGATGTCTCGTTTCTATGAACCCCCTTCTGTAAAGCGTGTTAGAAAAGATCAAGAAACAGAAAGAAGAAAAAGAAAAGTTGCTCGTAAACAATTAATGGAAGGTTAATAAATTATAGAGCGATTCTACTCCTATGATACTTAGGTTATCATAAAAAATTATTCCTCTGATAACTTAAGTATTATAATATAGTTCAAATATTTTAATAATCCGTAAAGCCTGTATAGTTATTAGGTAGGGTAGTCACTTTTGTCATTACTATCTTTCTCTCCTGTCTTTTCTGTCTCTCCTATCGGAGTGCAGGTGTCAAACCCACCGTGATCGCTGGAACAATACGAATCATTGTTTGAACTACCAGTGCTTACGCTGCTGTCTTTACTCATAAAATCCTCATTATTTTGTTTTTAAAATATTTTAGAAATTCCTAAAGCTTAGCTAAAGCTAACGTTAAAATTCTCCTGCTTCGTGTTCTCTACAATCTCCTGTTCCACAGATATCGCTACAGGAATCGTTACCAGAGTCACTAGGATCCTCAGGATCTGCAATATTATCTTGTCTCATAAAATCCTCACTATTTTTAATTTATTTAATAATATATTATATAAATTAGTAATGATCTAATAAACTAACTTATACTAATTCAAGAGTAACAATAATTTTTTCACAATGCAAGAATATTTGCATTAAAAATGATTGAATTATTATTTATTTTCATATATTAATCTCAACTAATCATCTAAAAACAATAAGGGTTATGGTGTTAAGGGTTATTTTGCTAATTATATACTGGGGTGTTACTTTGGCAACAGTTAGGACATTTGCTATTAATATTGAAGATAAATATACCACCCCGCTTATTCCTCGCGAAATATTATTTGGTCCCTTGGATAAAACTGATGTCGCTATTAGTCCAAATGGGCAATATATAAGCTATTTAGCAAAAAAAGATAGAAGGAAAAATTTATGGATAGTTGATAGCAATGATATAGAAAATATTAAAGTTGTTACAGATGATCCAGAAGGTATTACTAATTATTTTTGGGCACATGATAATAAGCATCTCTTATATCAAAAAGATAATAATGGTGATGAAAATTTTCGTCTTTATAGCTATAACTTAGACACTAATATTACAAAATTATTAACTCCTGAAAATACCAAGGTTCAGATCTATGGCCGGGGTGCCAGAAAACCGAATGAAATACTAATTGGATTAAATAACCGTGATAAACGATATCACGATGTATATAGGTTAAATCTTATAGATTATAGTACAACCTTAATTGCCCATAATAATACATTTTCTAATTTTATTGTTGACCGTGATCTTAATATACGATTTGCTACATTAATTAATAACGAAGGGGAACGTGAATATTTTCAATATAAAAATAATCGGTGGCTTTTTTTTATGAAAGTATCTAGTGAAGACACGCTGGGTACTAGGATGTTTAGATTTGATAATACTGGCTCTAAAGTTTATTTATTAGACAGCCGGGGACTTAATACTACCGCGCTTAAAATATTAGATTTGAATAAGGGCAAATTAACACTAATTGCTGAAGATCCACGTGCTGATATTAGTATTTTTACAGTACATCCAGCTACTATGAAAGTTCAAGCAGTTGCAATTAATTATGATAAAGTCACGTATAAAATATTAGATAATTCCATTAAGAAAGATATGGAGTATTTTAAGAATATCAACTTAAACAATATCAATATTATTAATCGCACTCTAAATGACCAAATTTGGCTTCTATCATCTTATAATGATACTATCTCAACTAAATATTATAAATATGATCGAAGTAACAAACAAATTAAATTTTTATTTAGTAATAAAGTAGCATTAGAACAATATCACCTTGCCCCTATGATACCTGTAGTTATTAAGTCTCGGGATAATTTAGATTTAGTGAATTATATTACCTTGCCTAAAAATATAACGTTATATAATAAAATATATCCGATTAAACCGGTACCATTAGTACTTTTTGTGCATGGAGGGCCTCATGTAAGGGAAGTATGGGGGATGCATTGGGCACATCAATGGTTGGCGGATCGTGGATATGCTGTTCTCAGTGTTAACTTTCGCGGTTCTAGCGGTTTTGGCAAAAAATTCTTTAATGCTGGTAATAGACAATGGGGTTTAAAAATGCAAGATGATTTAATTGATGCTGCTAATTGGGCCATTACCAATAAAATAGCTGATCCTAAAAAAATTGCTATTATGGGTGGAAGTTATGGTGGTTACGCAACGCTTGTTGGGCTTAGCTTTACTCCTAATGTTTTTGCTTGTGGTATAGATATGGCAGGACCAACTAATCTTTTAACATTATTAAGAAATATTCCTCAATACTGGGCGCCAATAATAAATCAATTAAAAGTAAGAGTAGGGCCTTGGGACACAGCTCCGCAAAGAGAAATGTTAAAACAGGTATCTCCATTAACATTTGCAAGTAAGATAATAAAGCCTCTACTGATAATGCAAGGAGCTAATGATCCTCGAGTCAAACAGGCTGAAGCAGATCAAATTGTCCAAGAAATGACTAAGCACAATATTCCTGTTATATATGCTCTATATAAAAATGAAGGACATGGTTTTTCTAAGGCTGCTAATAGATTATCTTTTTTTGCTATAGCCGAACAATTTTTAGCTAAGTTCCTGGGGGGAGCAGCAGAACCTATAGATTTTGACTTAAACGATCCTAATCTCATATTAAATGGAAAGCCTCCTTCTACAAAATTATTGATAGAATTATTAGATAAAAATGCTACTATAAAGGGTATGAATCTTAATTAAGCGCCTTGAGGCTACATAAAATACAAAACTATATATTAATTTATCAAATATGTAAGACTTTTGAACTATCCTGGCGCCATTTGAATTTCGTTTTTATTAGAGGTTTAATCATATCTTTACCCACAGCTTGTATAGTAAATTAATTTGAGGTAGGGCCGAAATAATGTTAAGATTAGGTACAAATATTAAATAATTTAAGTATAAAAAGTTAAAATCATAAATACTGTTCATAAATGAAGAGGGGGTAGACGAAGTTCACCGAGTATACGTGTAGATTTAAGAGCAAGAAGAATAGGATATGTAGGGGCAGGAAATAGCCTAAGAAGAGCATCCAAAATATTTAAGGTAAGTAAAAGTACTATAGAGAGGTGAAAGAGATAGAGCTTTTGCGGCTAAAAAAATGCATAAAAACATGGTATGAGTATCACTGGCCTTTGTAAAAATCTTAAAAATATTACGTGCGAATTTCTATAGTGATATTGTAAATAAGATTAATGATAAGTAAGAAATTTATAATAAACTTAGTACCTTAATGTTTAATTCAAAATATTTATCAAGATTTTGTTATCCTCTGCTTATTTTTACTAGACGCGTATTATTATTTATTAAGGATGTCTTTTTTACCCCTCCCATTTCTCAAAAACCTTTTATTGAGATGATATTTGATAAGAAAGCTGCTAAGGTGCCACGAATCTTACAAAAGCGTTATTCTCTTATCCCTTATTCTACTAATTATCTTTTATTAACAGGCACAATTAATATCAGCATCTCAAAGATATTTAATATATTTGCACCATTATTTAAGTTTATAGGGAGCCTTCCTTTCTATCCAGAGAAAAATATCCCGGTGACTGTAGAGTTGATAAGCGAACAAGCTTCTGATAAAATTTTGATGAATCGTACCTTTCATTATCATCAAAAACCTGCTTATCATTTTAATTCAAAAATTATTCATATTAAAGATAATGTCGTTTTAGAGCTCATGCAATTTGGTATGGCTGCAAAATTAATTTATCGCCTTGAGGCAAATAAGATAATTATGGATTATGGTGGATATTTTCTACAGGTTGGCAGATGGCGAATGCCATTGCCTCTTGGATGGGTTATTGGTAAATTTTCTGCCTGCGAAACGGCAATTGATGATGCAAAATTTAGCATGGTGGTAAGTTTGCAACATCCTGTTTTTGGTAAAATATATCAATATGATGGTATATTTACAATAGAAGAGGATAATAGACCTCTTGCATAACCTAAAGATAATTGAAGAATTTTTAGGAGAAACGAAGTCGAGTACCGCAGCGTACATAGACGTACGTGAGGAACAGAGAGGAGTTTCGACGACAAAATTACCAATTAGATTAGGTTATGCAAGAGGTCTAATGAATAAATTAGTAATGATCCTAGGTGCTGCCGGAACTTTCGGTAGTAAAATAGCAGTTAGCCTTGCCAAAACAAATATTCATCTTATTTTAGCTGGACGTACTAAGGAAAGTTTGCAGTTATTAGCAACTAATATCAAAGCTATTTATCCAAAGGTATTAATAGATATTGCAGTTTTTGATATAATTAAAGAAATTACAGAACAATTAAGATACTTCAAACCATTTATTATCATTAACACTTGCGGACCATTTCAAATAGCAGATTACTCTATTGCCACAACTTGTATCAATTTTGGCATTCATTATATTGATCTTGCAGATAGTAGAAAGTATGTATGCGGTTTTCATGAGGCTTTAAATAGTAGAGCGGAGGAGAATAATTGCCTTGCTATTACAGGCGCTAGTACTGTGCCATGCTTATCTTCAGCAGTACTTGAGCATTATAAAACATCATTTAGCAAACTTGATGGTTTAATATTTGGTATTAGTCCGGGTCAAAAAACAGAGAGAGGGCTAGCTACGACTACTGCTATCCTAAGTTATTTGGGTCAATCATTCCCCCCATATGCTGGAACAAAAGACAAAGTATATGGGTGGCAAGACTTATATTGGCAAACATATCCTATTATTGGCAAACGCTGGATGGCAAATTGTGAAGTACCAGATCTTGATTTATTGCCACAATATTATGGTTTAAAGTCTATCAAATTCTCAGCCGGCATGGAAAGTAATATACTTCATTTTTGTATATGGATTTTATCGTGGTGTGTAAGGCTTGGGGTAATAAAGAATCTAGTAAATTATGCCAAGCCTTTGCTTAAATTGAGTCATCTATTTGATTATTTTGGTACTGCTGATGGAGGCATGCATATGATCATAAGCGGCAAGGATCAAAATAACTACCCTAAAACTATTAAGTGGTTCATTGTAGCTAGAAATGGCGATGGACCTCATATTCCTACCATTCCTGCTATAATACTTACGAAAAAATTATTGCAAAGTGATGTGCATGTTAAGGGAGCTAGGGCATGTATTAATTTAATTACTCTAGCAGAATATTTAACGGAATTAAAAGAATATGATATAAAGATTTACTATAGCACATGAAATAGTAGTTAAGATATTAGACCTCTTGCATAACCTAATCTAATTGGTAATTTTGTCGTCGAAACTCCTCTCTGTTCCTCACGTACGTCTATGTACGCTGCGGTACCCGACTTCGTTTCTCCTAAAAATTCTTCAATTATCTTTAGGTTATGCAAGAGGTCTATTGTACATCTAATACCATTTCCGAAAACTAATCATCACGTCATCGTATAGCTTATATCATTATGATATATACTTCTCGTACTTCAAGAAGCATAAAGTGTAACTGTGCTAATTTTGTTACGGTTGTTTAAAAAATATAATGTTATAACTGTTATATATCAGCTAGGTTCTGTGACGGTTTCTATGTAATGGTAGATTTATAGGCATTTTTGCTCATAGAACCGCAGCGTACCAAATGTATGTGAGGATTCCAGAACGAAAATAACGACGAAATCGACTATTACATAGAAACCGTCACAGAACCTAATCTATTGCCTCCAAAACCTTACTGCTTACCCAGGCCATAGCGCGTTAATCATAATTTGTAGGTGCTATGGAAATTTGTACCTTGATGCGTAAAAATAATGCTTTACTTTTTAAACTTAATTTACTTAACTTGACGATGCTTTTTAAATTTGTTTTAATAAAAATTCATAGATATTCCATTTTTCTTAAAATTGCTCAAATATTTTTGCATAAAACAGTAAGTTGGTAATAGATATAGAATCGGTAAAATGGCTTATCTTAGTTAAGTAGATAATATTATCAAGGATTAATATTATTATATATAAAATCACGTGTTAAGAAGCACTCGTTTCATAAGGTATAATATTATGTTGCATAATCATGGGAAGAAAAAGAAATATACACCTAAGTATGATAAATATATCAAAAGTAATGACGGTTATACTACTAAGGATCAAAAACTAAATTTAACCCTGCCTTTAAAGCACGATCCCTTTGATAATACACAAAGTAATATAATTTTGTCCGATAGGGAGCAGTGGCATAGCAATATCCTAGAAAATAGGTATTCTCAAAATGTCAGTATAAGTAGTAAAGTAGCTAAAAGCCTATTGTTATATTACACCATAGTACAGCTATCTTCATATATTAAACTTGTCACTACTAATCCTGTTATCCAAGCTACGGATATTCATAATGTTTCAACAGATCATAATAATGCTTCACCCTATACTCATACGTTACACAAAAATAGCACTGATGAGATCTCAGATCTCTTATTATTCAATAATAGATCTGAGCCTCCTCTTATAGGTCGTATTACTGGATTTCATAACATAGTACACCCAAAAAAGACATTCCATAAACAAAAACTGGGTTATGAAGAGTTCTATAAGAACAGCATGACCTTAATGAGACAACGTAAATATCCAGAGGCATTAGCAGCTATTGAAAAAGCTATTACATTGAATCCTCGCAATGATCAAATGTTCTATCACAAAAGTATTATCTTAACGCATCAACGCAAACATCCAGAGGCATTAGTAGCTATTGATAAGGCTATTGCATTGAATCCTAAAAATGACCAAATATTTTACTATAAAAGTACTATTTTAAAGTATCAAAATAAATATCCCGAGGCGCTAGCAGCTATTGATGAGGCTATTGCATTGAATCCTAAAAATGACCAAATATTTTACTATAAAAGTACTATTTTAAAGTATCAAAATAAATATCCCGAGGCGCTAGCAGCTATTGATGAGGCTATTGCATTGAATCCTAAAAATGAACAAATGTTTTACTATAAAAGTACTATCTTAAAGTATCAAAATAAATATCCAGAGGCATTAGCCGCTATGGATGAAGCTTTAAAACTTAAGCCAACCTATAAAGTATATTATGAGAAGAGCCTCACCTTAAAGCATCAAAATAAATATCCTGAGGCGCTAGCAGCTATGGATGAAGCTTTAAAACTTAAACCAACTTATAAAGCATATTATGAAAAGGGTCTGATCTTAAAGTATCAAGAACAATATCCAGAGGCATTAACAGCTATGGATGAGTCCTTAAAGCTTAAACCAACCTACGAAGCATATTATGAAAAGGGTCTGATCTTAAAGTATCAAGAACAATATCCAGAGGCATTAACAGCTATGGATGAGTCCTTAAAGCTTAAACCAACCTACGAAGCATATTATGAAAAGGGTCTGATCTTAAAGTATCAAGAACAATATCCAGAGGCATTAACAGCTATGGATGAGTCCTTAAAGCTTAAACCAACCTACGAAGCATATTATGAAAAGGGTCTGATCTTAAAGTATCAAGAACAATATCCAGAGGCATTAACAGCTATGGATGAGTCCTTAAAGCTTAAACTAACCTACGAAGCATATTATGAAAAGGGGCTGATCTTAACACATCAAAGTCAATATCCCGAGGCATTAACAGCTATTGACGAGGCTTTAAAGCTTAACCCAACCTATGAAGCATATTATGAGAAGGCTCTAATTTTGCAACGTCAAAGCAAATATCCCGAAGCATTAACAGCTATTGATGAGGCTTTAAAGCTTAACCCAACTTATGAAGCATATTATGAGAAGGCTCTAATTTTGCAACGTCAAAGCAAATATCCCGAAGCAAAGGAGGCTATGGATGAAGCTTTAAAGTTTGACCCAACCTATGAAGCATATTACTTAGAACCTCCCAACCCCTATTTAAAGGTATCTGAAAATGAACTACAGAGCATAGGAGATTATAGCTATGAAGACGGGGGTTAAAGCGTATACCACTCATTAACTAATAGTTTAGCAATGTTGAGGTGTTAAATTTAAAACGCCATCCTGTAAGCAAGTGAGATGGGCTTTGTAGTATTTGCAAGTGTAGGTTTATCTGAGTCCAAAAATCATGGGATTTAGCTATTAAGCTGGGTGATTCGTACAGGTTATTACCATTTATTTGTAAGAGAGTAACAACAATCTGGCTACTTTTGAGAACTTTATAACTTTCATGGCATCTTAATATTTCAATCCTAAGGTTTTTCAATTCGGGCAAATTTGTATGCCCAAATGCAACAAAGTCTGTTGGAAGATATATTAAAACAGCCCTGAACAAAAAGCTGAATTTACATAAGATATAATATTATGTTGTATAATAATCGTAAGAACAAGAAATATGCCCCTAAGTATGATAAGTATGTTCAAAGCACTGTAGTATCTACTACTAAATATGAAACAATAAATTTAAAGCTTAAAAAACAATATAATACCTTTGATGATACACACAATAATATATTTTTATGCAATGGGGAACAATGGCATGACTATATACTTGAAAATCAGTATTTTCAAAATATTGATATAGGGGGTGGTAACGTAGCTAAAAGACTACTTGTATATTACACTATTATGCAATTATTTGCATATATTAAACCTGTGACTACTAATCCTATTAACCAGGAAGGTTTTGCTCATAATAATGTTTCAGTAAATAATAGGGGAATAGCAAGGCATTATGATATATTACATGAGAACAGTACTAATCCTCTATTATTGCCTCCTTCAACGAATAACTTAAGGCATTCTTCTATTAACCTACTGATCAATAAAAAACATAATTCACAGCATTCCAACTATCAGCCCCCTGCTCAAGCGCTATATGTACAAAGTATGTTATGGGTACATATGGGTAAATATAACGAGGCATTAACAGCTATTAATAGTGCTATTGAATTAAATCCTAAAAATGATCAAATATTCTATCACAAAAGTGTGATCTTAGTACATAAAAGCCAATATGATGAGGCATTAACAGCTATTAATAGTGCTATTGAATTAAATCCTAAAAATGATCAAATATTCTATCACAAAAGTGTGATCTTAGTACATAAAAGCCAATATGATGAGGCATTAACAGCTATTAATAGTGCTATCGAGTTAAACCCTAAAAATGTCCAAGCATTCTATCACAAAAGTGTGATCTTAGTACATAAAAGCCAATATGATGAGGCATTAACAGCTATTAATAGTGCTATCGCATTAAATCCTAAAAATGACCAAATGTTCTATCACAAAAGTGTGATCTTAGTAGATAACAGCCGATATGATGAGGCATTAACGACTATTAATAGTGCTATCGAATTAAATCCTAACAATTATCACTTGTTCTATTATAAAAGCGTTATCTTAGTACATAAAACTCAATATGATGAGGCGTTAATAGCTATTAATAGCGCTATTAATATTCACCCAACCTATAATTTATATTATCATAAAAGTTTTCTCTTGGTACGGCTATTCGATTATACAAATGCATTAATAGCAGTAAGTAAGTCTCTTGATATGTACAAAACCTCTAAGGCATATTATCTCCAAAGTATAATTTTAATACAGCAGGATAAGGGTAATGAGGCAAAACAATCTTTTAGCAATGCTAAATTAATATCTCCAAATGTTCAGGCATATTATGATAATAATCCGAGCTTAAGCTTAGGGATAACAAACAGGGGGGAAGAAGGTTTGATTAACAAGGCTAGGCACTTGAAGAGTATGGGTGACTATAATGGAGCATTAGACGCTGTCAAGAAAGACTTGGATAAAAGTAAAACCTATGAAGCATTATACCTCAAGAGTGAAATCTTAAAAAGTATGGCTAACTATAATGGTGCATTAAATGCTGTAAATGAAGCTTCAGCTATAAATGAAACCTATGAGGCATTATACCTCAAGAGTCAAATTTTGAAAAATATGGGTGAGTATCATGATGCGTTAAGTGCCGTAAATGAAGCTTTGGCTAAAAATGAAACCTATGCGGCATTGCACCTCAAGGGTTTTATCTGCAATAGTATGGGTGATTATGATAGTGCACTAGATGCTGTCAATAAGGCTTTGGCTAAAAATGAAACCTATTATACCTTGTACCTCAAGGGGGTTATCTTAAAAAATATGGCTGACTATAATGGTGCATTAGATGCCGTAAATGAAGCTTTAGCCAAAAGTGAAACCTATGAAGCCTGTTATCTCAAAGGTCTTCTCTGCAATAGTATAGCGGATCATAATGGTGCCTTAGACGCTGTCAATAAGGCTTTGGCTAAAAGGGAAACCTATGAGTCATGGTATTTCAAGGCTGTTATTATTGCGCGTACAGATGGTAAAAATGCATTAGAGGCTATTGATGAAGCGTTAGAGCTAAAGCAAACCTATGAGGCATTTTATCTCCAAGCTATGATCTTTAAGAATAGAGGTGATTATAAAAAAGCCCTCGAGTCCATTAATAGTGCTGAATTGCGAATTAAAGAGCCAGATTATCCAATCTTGTTCAACAAATGCCTGTTTATAACAATACAAGGTAGAGTGACAGAGGACACATTGAAACTTATTGACGATGTTATTAAAATTCATGAAACTTATGAAGCATATTATCTCAAGGCTTTAATGTTAGACCAGATGAGCAGAAGCTTAGCAGCATTAGACGCTGTTGCAAGTGCTATTAAACTTGAAGGCACCTATGAAATATATTCTTATCAAGCTCAACTTTTATACACAGTAGGTCAGTTTCAGAATGCACTAGCATCTATTGCCAATGCTATTCACATTGAAGAAACCGGTGAGATGTATTATTTAGAGGGTCAAATCTATAAAGAGCTAAGCCAATATTCTGAAGCAGAAGTATCTTTTAGGAAGTCACTACAACTCCAAGACAATACTGACGTGCGTGATGCCCTAATTTTTGTCTTAGCACAGCAAAGCAAATATTCAGAGTTAGAACTAGTTAAGGATAATACTACAATAGATCAGCATAGCAACTTAGGCCCAGATATGGATGTTCATACAACTCAAATTGATTTCTACGAGACTCCTACCGAGATAGAGAGTAGTAATAAAGAGTATACAAATTATTATAATCATAGTGTTATGTCACTCCGTAGCAAAGATTATCATGTTGCGTTAGAATTTATTCTGAAGGCTTTAAGTGCCAAAGAAACCGGTGCGGCATATTATATCAAGGGTCTTATCTTAAAAGATCAAGGAAATTACCATCAAGCGTTAATTGACTTTGATACGGCTCTATTATACGATAATAATAATCGGGATAGAGCCTATAGTATACATTGTCAACGAAGTATGATCTATACCAAGCAATCCCTTTATGATGAAGGTTTAGCGGCAGTTAATACCATTTCCCTATTATAAATAGATATATGAACAATTACATATAGATTTTATAGTTTCTATTGAAATAGATTGAATAAATTCAATTACAGCATCTTCAAGTTTAGTTAAACAATCGTAAACTTTATTTTTTAATACCGAATCTTTTAAATGTTGCCACAACCTCTCTACAGGATTTAACTCTGGACTATATGGTGGTAAGTACATAATCTCAATATTAGCTGGTATTGTAAGACCTTTATGCCATCCAGCTCCATCCATCACTAGTATAACTTTTGTAGTTATATGTTTCGCAAATTCATTAAGAAAAACTTGCATACAGGCCTTATCAACATTCGGAATAATTAAACTAAAAGAGTCTCCATCTCTATGATTTGTAGCAGAATAAAGATAAAATGATTTAAATCCCAGCTTTGTAGGAACTGGAGTCCTACTGCCTTTTTCAAACCATCCTAAACCATGTTTTGTATTGGTCCCAAACCTAGTCTCATCAAAAAAATAAATAGGTACCATAGGATTATCTTGGTGTACTTGTTGTAGATTTTTTTTTGAATTCTTCTTGAGAAGATGTGTCAGCTTTGTAATGCCTCTTTCTACCAGTAATATGCCTAAACCCAAGTGCCCCTAGCATTCTATGTATACTAGATTTTTCTATATCTATATCAAATTTTTCTTTTATCACTATCTTTAATTTCTTAATCGTAATACTACTGTCTCTCTTTATCAAAGTTTTAATCTCATCTTTTTGAGCAGTATTTAATTTTGATCTAGAAGGCTTTGCTATGTTCTTGAGACCATCAATGCCTTGATCTCGAAATAGAGCAACCCATCTATGTAGCGAAGATCTGTTGATATCATAAACTTCCGCTACTTTCTTAATACCATGCTTACTCGATGCTAGTATGGCTTTTAATCTTGTTACTACAACACCATTCTTCCCTCCGTTATTCAAAGCTTCCCTTGCTTTTAATACTAATTCGTCATTTATCATTTTTGATACTTTAGGCATTTCCTTGTTACTTCCTATTATTTCATTATTACCTAGCTTTATATCATAAATTACTCATTCTATCAATCTAATATCTCTGCTTATAATGGGGAAATGGTATAATAAAGCTTTACAGCTCAAAAAAACAGGTTTTTTAGGTAATTGTATCAAAGGTAAAATTTTATGGAAACAGGAAGACGACACGATGGCATTATTATTTTTAGATAAGTGCTTAAAGTTTAATCCTGATCCAGAGATATATTATATTAAGAGCTTAATCTTAGACAAACAGCAGAACTATGAAGGAGCGTTAGAAGCTATTAATCGATGTATAAAATATAATGGTGGTGGTGCCAATGTTACAGTTGATCCCAGACATAATATCCAGCAGACTAATGTAGCTTACAAGCTAAAAGATTTAGAGTATTTTACTAGTAGATTAGGTAATATAGATAGTCCATTTCAATATACTGGTGAGACATTGGAGCATAATATGGATTTCTCAATAGGACTAATAGGGGGGGAGATACGGTAGGTTAGAGAGCTCTGTTCATCTATTTACTACAGAATTAAAAGGAATTATAACAGGATAAAATAAAGTTAGAAAGAGTCAATAATTTAGTTTTGGTAAGTTCTTAGTAATTGACTATAGTGAAGAATGGATTGAAAATTCAAGGGCTATAGTCACTTAGGTTAAACTAGGCTACGTTGTTGCTCGTCGCTTACCTAGTCTCTCCTAGGCTTCACTCCTCGCGCCTAGTATCTAATTCAACCTAAGTGACTATAAGTAGGCTCTGTGAACATTGCTCACTTCAACCAAATAAGATGAAACAAAGTGAAGAAATGCTAAAAAAGAGTCAGAAATTTTATCGAATCTCGAAACAATTCGTCTAAGTTTATTTTGGGCCGTTTGGCATTAGCCGTTGTAGTTCTTTCTCTACTAAGGGTTTTACTAAGTAAGGTAAATTCGTATCTAACCATTTAGTTAACGCAGGGCGTAACATTTCAACTATTAACTCCTCTAGAATTTTCCCTTTGCCTGTAGTATGTTCTACCCCTTTATCAGCTATTTCTATTGGAGAATAATTCTTCAGAATATTAGTAGTGTCAGTAGCAGTTTTGCCAGCTACTGACGTCTCTTGTAGTAGCTGTTGTGCATTGAGATCTATCTTATTAGATAAATTTTGATGGGGTTGTTTAGTAGCTGCTAAATTTTTTTTATGTTCTATTATATCGGTTAACTCTAATATGTCGTCATTAGCTTGAGAATCACGATTATTAATCACTTCTTTAATAGATTTTAATATCTCTTCAACGGACATATCCAGATTCTTTTTATACTCTATATTCATAATTTAGGAACCTATAATAAGCTTCTTCTTCAACGATTTAAATTCTTCCTCAGGAGTAAAATATTTTACATTTAATTTTAAGCTTTTTGCGGTTAATTCACCAATTAATGATTTGAGTTGATAAGCTGTTAAAACCTCTTCTTTATGAGCATCAACTTTTGATAATTTAGCTTTATATAAATTCTCTTCCGCTGTTAAAACATCTAAAACTGTTTTAGAGCCAACTAGCTCTTCTTGCATTACTCCATCATATGCCATCTGGCTTGCTTCTACTCCTTGTGTAGTAGCGATAATCTTAGATTTCGCAGCTTCAAATCCTTCCCAGCTTCTAATAACATTTGTTTGCACTTGTTTAATTGTATTATTCAATTGAATTATAGTACTCCTAGTATTATTTTTTGCCTTTCTAATTCTTGAATATTCGACTCCGTGTGAGTAAATAGGAATATTTACTGACAAAGTTGAGGTAACGCTTCTATTATTTACTTTATTATTCTGAAGGTCTTGATAGTCATAAGTAGTCTTACCTGTTTGAACCCTGAAGTCCACTCTAGGTAAAAGAGCTGCTTTAGCTACTAATTCATTAGCTTTATGGCTTTTAACCTCATGCCTAGTTCGGTCGATATTAGGGTTTATATTGATAGCTTTGTTCATTAGAGCCTCTTTGGTACTGGGTATATTATCGGGCAATTGAGGCATTGTAATATTCTCTACCTCTATACCAAAATCCTCAGCAAATTTAGCATTTGTTGCTTGTAAATTAGCATATGCAGTAAGTTCGGCAGTTTCTGCCTTTGCTAAACCAGCTTTAGCAGCAGAGACATCTACTAAGGTGGCTTCCCCTAATTTGAGCTTTTCATCAATTGTCTCTAACTGCTGTTTATTAATTTTTACACTAATTGCAGCAATATTATATTTTTCTTTCGCCTCATAACAACTAATATAAGTAGTTATTAAATCTAATAATACTTTTTGTTCGCCAGCATAATACTTAGCTCGCGATGCTCGAAACGCAGATTGCGCCGCCTTTAACTCTGCTACGCTACTGCCCCCACTAAATATAGGCTGCTCTATTATCAGAGCTCCTTGCTGATTCTGAGTCCCTCTTTTAGTACGCGCAGCCTCTCGAACCATAGGATCTTCACTCAAGTGACCTAGCGCTTTTCCTCTAGTAGTTTCAGCATTAATCTGATACCCCACTTTAGGTAAAAAACCAGAGAATGCTGTCGAAAACTGCTCGATTTCCATTAAAAAATTGGTTCTAATTTGCTTGAGCTCAGAGTTTTGAGTATATGCAACAGTTAAAGCTTCTCGTAATTCTATAGAGAAAGCAGAATAGGGAAGTAAAATAATAATAAAGTAAATAAATCTCTTCATAGTGGGGCTTTCTAAAATGTTTAAGTTATGAGAACCGTTAATAATATACAATGCTTTTAAAGACATTTTTCCTTTAAAACGCGATTCTGTTGTGATAAAGCAAGCACTTAACATAGCAAAAACCGACGGCAAGAGCAATATAACTATAGCTTTTATTTATTAATATAGATAAAATAATTTAGAATTTAAACTTAAAATCAATATTTCATTATGAGTATCATCTCTCCTTCTACTCTTCCTTCCCTTGGACAGCCTACCAAACCTAGGATGTCTTTAGAGGAGGAGATTGCCAAAAAAATAAAAAATTTTTCTGACGATATTAAAAGATTAAAGGACAAAATTATATATCTAAAAAATACATGGGTATATTCAGCCGAGGAACAATTGTCTAAAGACATAGTTAAAGCTTTTGAAGACGTAGTGCAACCTTCTATAGAACAATTAGACCAATATCTTAGGCAACAAGAAGAAATAAAAAAAGAGGCATTATTACTTGAAACTGAGTTTCTAGAGTTAATGATCAAAATGATCCAATCTATTATAAAATTTCAAGAAATTCTAAACAAACTATATCCGGGGGCATCAAAAAATATAATTGATTATATAGATCACCTTTTAATTGCGTTATTAGCAACACATATGCCTATCGTAGCTCTAGTAGTTAAAGTGGGTAGAGATGTAGTATTTGAGCCATTAATAAACCGGATAAAAAGTACTATTAGTGCAGAATCTTTAACAAAAATAAAAGAAAGTTGGCTCAAAAAATCAGCAGACCTATCTGCTCAGCTCACTGAAATACAACAAAATGAAAGCTTCCGTCAAAAATACCAAGCAGCAGCGCAAATTCTTATACTATCGGAGAAAACAGGCTATTCTCCCTTACAGATTGCTGAACTGAGATTAGATCCGCAAGACCTACAGAAATGTGACAGAAAACAATTGGGAGCTCTTCTTGAAGATAAAGCACTGATAGAATCATCTGCCACCAGCTCTAATAGCAAAATTACCCAAGTGATAGACACATTAAGGGAAGGAATTAATACAATTCTTAACAATGTGTTATACGATAAGGATTTTAACAATGCTATCGAACAAGGACTGACTGCAGCCAAAACAAATCTTCAGCAAGCGTTGGTGCCTACGCAAAGCATTTATACACGCCTAACCTCTTCTTGTAAGGCAGTAATAAGTATCCTTAACGTTGAGAAGCTCATTCAGAATAAAGTAGCATCTCTACCTGAAGGTAAAAAAATCATCTCGGAGGTTGGAAACCTAATTAAAAATAACACCCAAAATATTCTACCAAAAATTTTATACAAGTCTTATCAGGCAAAACCATATTTAGAAACTTTAATGGTAATAACTGACAATATCAGATCAATTTATAAACATACTTCTCCTGCTAGCTCTCCTGCTAGCTCTCCTGCTAGAGGCAAGTCTTAAAAATATACTGTTTGTTAATGAAGAGGTGGGAGACGCAAGTCAACTTCGAGAAGAGCGAGGATAGCAAAGCCCCAGAGGCGAAAGCAGTACCGAGCTTAAACAGGCATTGCCGATAAATAGTTGATAGTAATTAAAGATTGTGCTTGAGTACCGTAAACGTCATGAGCTAAGCGAGCGTTTGCTGCGCGCGGCAAGCCAGGAAACCTTGGTTTGTTTGGAGGATTTTTTCTGGATTGCTTCGTCGGCCTTATGCCCTTCTCGCAATGACAATGCTCCGGCATCAACTATTTATCGGCAATGCCCTTAAACAAAGGAAAATTATAACTAACAAGAGGAGCAAAAGAGTATATAGTCAAAGTGATTTAGCTGATGATACTTGAATTTAAAGGTGAGGTTGCATAGCGTATAGAGAATATGTGAGCACAACCGAATCCTGCAAAATCAAGTGTCATCAGCTAAATACCTGAGGCTATACCAACTCTTGAAAGAGGAAGAGTTGGTATATAGCAAGGTTTTACAATGCCACTTTTAGTTTTAGGTAACCTTGGTGAGCTTGATATTTCTTTTGTAGATGACAATCATAACCAACTCCTATCTCAATATTTTGATGGTTAAGCAGTACGCTAGTACCAATATTATATTGTAAGGCTTTGGAGTTTTTATTGTTCTGCGTTGGGAAATATTCATTCGTTCCAACAAATTTAGCCTTTATTAATTGGTTTTTCTTGTTGAAATTCTTCTCTAATCCCGCACTCAGAGCTGGCGTAATTGTAGTACCTTCTGAAACCAGATATTTCTTAGCTACCTGGATTCCAATAGTCCCAGCAACCGGTGATTCAGATTTACTATCCACCGCTACTTTCCCTAAAGTATAGCTGCTATCTTTAGAACGACCAATCTCTAGACCAATGTAAGGTATTATACTTAAGCTTTTATCATCAGTCGGAATTCTATAACCCAGCTTGGTGTCTAAACTATAAGCTGTGTTATTATGTTTTGCTGTGGCTGATTGTGAAGCATCAGCAGGGTTTAACCCTGAATCTTTTACCTTCACTTTACTAAAGCTGACGGACAAAATATTATCCCATATAATATCTTCATTAATTTGGGAATGACTGTATAGGGAGATAACATTGCTTTTAACATCTAGCTTTTTATTTAAGTTATCCTTAAATTTGTAATTACTTAAAATATAGCTATACGCGATTCCGACAATATTATTATCATCAACATTGATATCTCCACCAATAGTTGGCCCAAAATAAGCTGCGCTATACCCCGCTTGATTAGGCAACGTGCCCTGCTTACTAGTACCATATACCCCGCTAATCCAAAGACCTTTAGGAACGCTATTGTCCTCCTCACCAGCAGCTAGTGCTAAGTTATTGACCCTTATTGACGCAAGCCTATCAGTGATAGAAGTCTTAGCAGCCCTAATTACATCTCCTCCAACTGGTGCGCGCATCTCAGTAATACCTTTATCATGCTTAGTTTCTGCTTCTAACTTTGCCTGAGCTGCTGCTGCCGCTTGAGCTTGAGCTGCTGCCTGAGCCTGAGCTTGAGCTGCTGCCTGAGCCTGAGCTTGAGCTGCTGCATCTGGCGTTGCATTTCCGCCGTCGCCTGTAGTTAATTGAATTTGCTGTGCAACGACGGGATTATCCCTAGCTATAGCTGCTCGAATTTGCGCTGCCAAATCTGCGTGGCCACGGGCATCTAAAATAGCTAGAAATTGCTCTACCATCTCTCCCTGTCTACCGTTAGCTATCAAGTCTGCAATTTGTCCTGCATACTGTGCAGAGGAACCTTGCGCTATCAACGTTGTTCGAAGTCGCGCTGCCACCTCCGGGTTGCCTCCTCCCGCTAAAGCTACTAGAGATGGCTCCATAAGGTCTAGAGACTGGTTAGATAATATAGTAGCTGCTGCCGTTTGTGGATCTTCAACTAGCAAAGGATTGGCTCTAGCAAGAGCTACCAATCTTAACTGTCTCTCTGTCATGTCTGCATAGTCCGTTATGAAATCGCGTGCTGTTAGAGCTGGAGCTTGTGGATTTCTATTAGTTGTTTCACCTCCGCCGCCTTCATTTCTAGGGTCCCCTGGCCCTTGGTGAGGACCTGATGGATTCTCTACTACCAACCTACTAACCCTCCTATGTTCTTCATCTGTAGCTTGCTCACCTGGTGCCATGCCTATTGCAGCTAACCCTCTACGTGCAGTATTACGTACACTATTTAGCGCACGCCATGCCCATGTGGCACCTGGCGGTACGGAATTGAGAGCGTTCGAAGGTTCTTCTGGTTGGCTTGCACCTGGTGCTTGAGTTACCATCTCATTGCGAGCTCCTTGCATTGCAGCACATTCTTGTTTTGCAGCTTGCATCTTCTCGTCTACGTTGGCTTTAGCTTTTATTAGAGCGCTTATTATACCCTCCAATTGCTCATCCTTGTCTTTTATAGCGTCACTTAGACTTGCTAAGGCTACAGTGTTATCTTGTTGTAGCGCAAGAATTTCGCGCTTACTATACTCTCTGTGATTATATACCTCTCTTGACAATTGGTTGATTATTTGAGCATGTTTTTCTATATCGGTTTGTAAGGCTTGCACAGTTACAGGCGTTGCCTCGATTAAGTCTGGCAGATCAAGCTGAAAGGCTATTTTATCTTCTAGGGCTTCGCGTAACAGCTCTAAATCTTTTCTATGAGTTAATGCTCGGCTTTTCGTGGCACTCTCTATTGCTGCGGATCTTGCAGAGTCTTCTTGCTCTTTGGTAGCGAGTTTAGAGGCTGCCTTAGCGTCCTCATACTGTGCTCCAATGCTTTGGCATTCCTCTAACTCCTGCTTCAATTGTTGTTCTATAATGCTTACTCGCGTTTTTCTCAAATTTGGGTCTGTTGGTGTAGTATAGGTTTGTCCTACTACATCACTTATCATATTGTGCACTTGTGCGCGAGCTTGTAATAGATTGTTTATTACAGCTAGTGTTTGTTGGTTTTGTTCTGTTATGCTCTTCTCTAGATCTTGTAACTCATTTTGATTGTTGTTTTTTAGAGCATCAAGTTTAGCTTTACTTAGCTGTTCACATAGTTCTAAAGCACCTTTCAGATTGTAAAATTGTTCATCATGCATTGCTATATTTGCATGTATCCTAGCCCACTCTGCAGGGGAAGCAATATCTGCTACCCTCTTTAATTCCTCTCGAAAATGTATTTTGTTCTTTGCTGCATCTTGTAACTTTCCTAGGTCCCCTGTGCGCATTGCTTCATGTTCTGCAGCTACTTCAGCTAATTTGGCAACTGGATCACGGAGCTGAGACCTTTTAGCTGCTTCTTCCTGGATTTTTTCTACTTGTTCTTTCTCTCCCTGAACTTTTAGTACAGCTTGTATGATTTGATCTAAATCCTTTTCTTCCGCTGTTTGACTGGGGGCCCCTCTAGTTAGTCCCGCATATTGTCCAGCTGAATTTACTGCTGAGGCTAACCAATGTGCAGCTGAACCTATTCCTGCTGCCACCCCATTTACCAATGTACTCCCTGCGGCACCCACCCCGCTAGCAACATAGCTTAAGCCCTTTGTTACCGTTTTTAGCTGAGTAGGTGAGGCTGGCTTTACTGTAGGTGGTGGTGATACGGCAGTAGCTCTTCCACTCGGAGCTAGTGGATTCTGTATTGTTAAAGGCAGATAATTTGGTGTTGCATTTAAGGCTGGTTCGTTCTCATCCCCATATAGAGATTCGGGAGGTGCAGATGGCTCTAATCTATTTCGGCCCGCATTAGAATTGCTAGCAACTGATTCGTCCTGTCCATATATAAATTGCACTATACTATTTGGGTCCTCATTAGAATTGCTAGCAACTGAAGATTGTGAGTCCATTCGCCACACCTCTTTTTGAGAGGGCAACGTATGCATCGTAGGTTGCGCTTGTATTATAGAGGGCTGTTGTTGCAACTGGCGTAGAGTGGCTTGAAGGTAATCCTGCTGAGCCGTTAGTTGCTTTAACTTTTGGTCATGATGCTTTTGTTCTTGGGACATTTGCTTCAACTGTTCCTGCTGTTCTGGCGTCTGAGTTGCAGCTGGAGCTCTTTTTAAATCTTCAATTTGAGTTTGAATAGTTCTATTATGCTCTGCTTGGTCTGAATATTGTTGGCGTACTCTTTTTAGCTGTTGGAATAGAGATGACATTGTAGTGTTTAATCCCGCCCCCTGTTGCTGCAACTGTAGAACATCCTGAGTTAGGTTTTGTTGCTGACTCTCGAATGCCTGGACTCTGTTTTGAGTTTGCGTTAGCTGGGGCTTTATTTCTTCAACTTTAGCATTTACTGAGTTCATTCCGGTCTGAATCACTTGCATATTCTGCTGTCTGATAAGCTCTAATGCTTGCTCAGTTATACGATATTGAATCCTATGTTTGTCTTGTGGATCGTTTGCAGTTGAGGTTGAAGCAGCTGAGGGTGAAGCTTGTGCCCCACCGGCAGCTACACCCATATTTGGATTTTCCTGCTGCTCATTACTTAAAAATTCGTGTACTCCCGCCTTGATTAGGGAGTTGTTATTATTAAATGCAGCTCTAGAGTCCCTGTCGTTTGCTATACGCTGGAATACCTTTGGGGCTAACTTTGTCTTGTCTAATTTCTTGCCTGGATCCACCTGCTCCCGATGATTCTCTATAATCTTCTGCTGTCCGGGGGATAACGGTGGCGCTAGGTTGTCTGCAGACCGTAGTGTAACTGGCGCTACTTGATTTGGAATGAGCGGGGCATCTAATGCATCCTGAGATAAACTCCTATCTACTAGCCCCCTTAAAGGTTGGTCCGCCGCCTGCTTTGAAGTTACAAGGGGAACTCGGTTTTGAGTAGCGTCGTGACTTTGTGTAGCTTCGTGCAAAGCCTGGCACATATTATCAGCGTTACTAAATTTTTCACTCAAGGGAAGATCCCGCGTAACCTGTTGCAGCAAATCTTCCTCAGAGAGCTCCGAATTCTTAGATACTAACCTCGCTGCAATGCTCCTATCGCTTACAGGAACAGAGGGAGTCCCCCTCCCGACACCATAAGATGAAGTGGAAGCCAGTAACATACAAAGGCTCGAGGTTACCAGATATTTTAAAGATCGTGATTTATTATTTTTCGTCATTATTTTCTCCATACTAAATATTTTATTAATTTTTTAAGAATATGAGGTGCTGGCTTCCCGCCATTTAACAGCTAATTACATGGATATTTACAGGTGTAACAAATGCGACCTGCGAATGCTGCAGTACTAGGTTTTGGTGCAATTAATAAATAGGTTAATTTTAGCAAATATTAATATTTTAATAGATATTAATATTTAGGCCGTCTTGATCGACAATATAGATTAAATTTTACTCTTGTCAATTAGTTTTGTAATAATTAAATCAATGTCTTGCAAATTTACTGTAATATATGTGTTTTTAAGTAATAAGGTGGGATGGATTATCAAACTAATGGTTAATTTTTTTCGATAACTAAGGGTAGAAATTGACAGGAAAATTAAGAAATTTAGAGTAGCATTTTCTTAACGTAAGAAAGGAAGTAAATTAAAGAATAAGTAATGGTATTGATTAAAGTTATGATAGGGGTAAGGGGGATATCAAAATAAAAAGAGGAAATTAAACCCAGGCAATTTATAGATAAGCTTATAATAACTGCATTAATAATCATTTGCCCTGGGGTGCGGGAAATGATGCGGGCAGACATAGCAGGAATCAGTAAAATACTAGTGACAAGAAGAGCACCAACGATTTTAATAGTTGAAAATACCGCTAAAGATAAAAATATTAAAAACGCTAATTCAATAAATTGAACTTTTACTCCTCTAATTCTAGCAATATCTTGATTGATCACAATTAATAGAATTTGATCGTAAAAATACCAAATAAAAGCAAATACTAAGAGTAGAATAACTAATAAAATTCCCACATCATTTGAGGAAGCGGCTAAAATATCGCCAAATAATAAGTTATTAATATTGAGCTGCGCGGGGTTTAAGTAACTTATTACTAAAGCTAAAGATAGCATAAAGCTTGATACTAAAATCACCACGCTGCTACCAACCGTTTTATTTTTTAGAATAAATACTAAAATGGCGAAGATAAGAGCAACAATTACCCCTGATGAGATAACAGAAAAATGGCAAATAATGCTAATACTTCCAGCAAGTAAGCTAGCATGAGCTAGGCCATCCCCAAAATACACATACTTCTTCCATAAGCTTATACAACCAAGAGGAGCAAAAATTACACTAATTAGGATGACGGTTAATATTATTAAGTACATGAAAAAATTCCCTGGCAACCTAATCTAACAGTTAGTGGATCAATATTTTTGTGCTATATTAGAGAGAATTGTATAATTAGCAAGTAACTATGTCTACCAAAACTTCCATTAATAAACTAGAGCTAGAGAAATTTGAACAGCTTGCTAAAGAGGGGTGGCATGAAGATGGCGAATTTAAAATTTTGCACCAAATTAATCCCACGCGCCTCTCTTACATTATTGATAAAATAAAATCTCAGTTTCATATAAATGACTTTGCGCATTCAGGATTTAAGCTGAATATACTGGATGTTGGGTGCGGGGGAGGGCTGGTGAGCTCGGCTTTAGCTAAATATATACAAAATGGTTCTATCACTGGTATAGACGCGCTACAAAGTAATATTGATATTGCTGAGAGACATGCTCATGAGCAAAACTTACCTATAAGATACCTTAAATCTACGGTTGAAGAGTTAATAACTGAAAATAAACAGTATGAGGTGGTGCTATGTTTAGAAGTAATTGAACATGTAGATAATATCCACGATTTTATTAAAAACCTTTCTAATTTAGTAACACCAAATGGGATGATTATAATTTCTACCATTAACCGTACCTTAAAAGCTTATATGTTAGCTATTATTATGGCAGAATATTTTTTACGTTGGGTAAAAAAAGGTACGCATGATTATCATAAATTTCTAAAACCATCTGAAATTGATTCGATATTTAATAAAAACAACATTGTGCTTAAAGAGTTAAAAGGCCTTACTTATAACCTGCTCAATCAGAATTGGCAATTAAGTGATGATATTGAAGTGAATTATTTTGCTTATTTAACCCCCCGTGCTCCTTTATCCTAGAAATATTAAAAAACATTATGACTAAAATTTCAACACTAGACATTTCAATGCCAAAAATTTCAACACCAGAAAAAGTGATTACTAGATTTGCTCCATCTCCTACTGGGTTTTTACATATTGGTGGAGCACGTACGGCCTTATTTAACTATTTATTTGCTAAACATAATAATGGCCAGTTTCTGCTAAGGATTGAAGATACTGATAAATCAAGGTCATCACAAGAGGCGGTAGAGGCGATATTTACTGGCTTGCAATGGCTTGGCCTCAATTGGGACGGGGAAGTAGTATTTCAATCTAAACGAAATCACTTATACCACGAAGCTGCCTTAAAATTAGTAGAGTCGGGTAAGGCCTATTATTGTTTTACCCCCCAAAGTGAAATAGATAAGCAAAGAGAAATAGCAATAGCACGCAAAGAACATTTTTTATTTGATAGTCCTTGGCGGGAGCTAGGTCCTACTTGCTATCCAAAAGGTACTAAGCCTGTGATTAGACTGAAAGCGCCCAGGCTGGGCCATACAATTATTCACGATAATTTGCAAGGCGATGTAGTGATTGAGAATTCACATCTTGATGATATGGTATTATTACGTAGCGATGGCACAGCTACCTATATGCTAGCGGTAGTAGTAGATGACCATGCAATGCAAATTAGCCATATTATTAGGGGAGATGATCATTTAACTAATACGGCGCGGCAAATTCTACTATACCAAGCTTTTGGTTGGGCCGTTCCGGATATGACCCATATCCCTTTGATTCATGGAGAGGATGGAGCAAAATTATCAAAAAGACATGGTGCTTTAGGAATCCAAGCATATAAAGATATGGGGTACTTACCAGAATCCTTATGTAATTATTTGTTAAGATTAGGGTGGGCTCACCAAAATGACGAAATTATTTCTAGAGTTCAAGCTATAGAATGGTTTAATCTGGCAGGGTTAGGTAAATCAGCAGCTCGTTTAGATTTTGCTAAAATGAATAATTTAAATGCCCATTATTTACGGCAAATTGATGACCAGACCTTAACAGACATGGTTTATAATATTTTGCGTCAACACCATATAATTATTCAACAAGAGCGGGAATATATTCTAAAAGCGATGCCCAGCTTAAAAATTAGAAGCACCAATTTAATTGAACTGGCTAAGTTGGCGAAAATTTACCTAATGCACTCTCCATTAACCTATTCTGAGGATGCTAGAAAAATACTTTATAACTATAATCAAGAGCTAATTAACCAAATTATTCATAAATTAAAAAATTTAGCAACTATCAATCAAGATACAATACAATTAGCGTTCAAAGAGATAGCCCAAGGAAATGGTGTTAAACTAGCTGAGCTCATGCAGCCAATTAGAGCTTTACTAACGGGCGGTACCACTTCTCCTAGTATTTTTGAAATTATTTCTATAATCGGTAGGGACAATACTATTGCTCGGTTAACAATATATAATAACTGAAGGCAATAGATATAGTCACTTAGGTTAAACTAGCTACGTTGTTGCTCGTCGCTTACCTAGTACCTCCTAGGCTTCACTCCTCGCGCCTAGTATCTAATTCAACCTAAGTGACTATAGAAATAAAGTTAGCAACACCCCAAAATATATAGAAGCGGAAAAGCGACAAACTTTTTGCAGAATAATGCTGATTTATTTGTCTGGATATTAACCACGGCTGCAACTTGTTGCCACCTTGGGCAGAGGTTAATTATGCCACGGCAATTTAAAAGTCGCGCTCGAAGGTTGCAACAAGAGATTATTAAGAATAACAAAAATCATTGCGAGAAAGCGTGAAGCGCCGCCCGAAGCAATCACAAGAATTAAATTATCGTGTGTTTGTAGATTTCCCTGGATTGCTTCGTCCGTTGCAGTAAGCAACCTCCTCGCAATGACGTTTGCAGTAATATTTACTTAAAGTCATTTTAGTGTTTTTAATTTTAGAGCGCGACTTTTAAGCTGCTATGTAATTATGCTATATTTAGACACTCACTTTGCCAAATTGTTTTTTTGTTTTATCGTGAACTCCGCTGCTCACCTACTTACATTAGTAAGCTATACGAGTAGTATATTTAGGTTCTATGAGCATTTCTAAATGTCATAGAACCTAAAACAAAAATTAGCCCTATTTTGATCCTCACATCGAGCTGGTAATTTGTCCCGCGAATCTAGCCCTAATCCTTAGAGCATTAGAGTTATTATCGTATTTCCTGCTCTATACAAGCTGCAAAAAGAAGTTTATAGATAATTATTTAAAATATATTTTATTAAATAATGACAAAATTAAAATCCCCTTGCATAATCACTTTAAAGGGCGTGTTTATTTTATCTCGTCTACAACTACAGATTTCACATCCTTGATATCAAGTATAGACTTTCTAATAGTTTCAATGTCCTTAGTATCTCCTACCCTACCGGTCACATGCACCTTCTGGTTAGTGGTTTCAACATTTAAATCATGTCCTGCACTGATCTGATTATCGGTAGTTAAGGCACTAATTTTACCTTTAGCTTTTAAAGTAATGAATACATCAGTTAACGGAGCATCGCTATTTTTAATTTTAAGGTCTTTCGCTACTGCATCCTTCACATTGTTCACACTAATAGCTAATGTGATAGCACGATTATATTGGTCTTGCGTGTCTACTGTACCTTTCAATTCTACTACTCCATCGTTAGTTTCTACTCGAATATCTTTAGCAGGTAGATCATTTGCTTGCAGCAGTTTAGCTTTTACAGCAGCGGTAATTGCGGTATCTTTTGCAGTATCTACTATAGCGGCGCCTGCAGTACTAATCCCTAGTAGCAATACCATAAATAGCGCTGTTATATTAAAGTTTTTTAAGTTCATAATTATTACCTATTACTTAGATGTTAAAAATTATTGTTAAATTTTTTTAGCCCTGAGCTTTCTAGGTTCTGTGAAATTTCTATCTAACAGTCAATTTCCTCATTATTTTCATTCTCAAATCTTCACATACGCTTGTGTACGCTGCAGTTCTGCGAGCGAAAATGCCTATAAATCTACTCATTACATAGAACTGTTCACAGAACCTAGTCTCTGAAAACGCAAATATAAAATAAAACCTATTCAAGAAGATTTGTTCTATCCAAATAGCAGAATATTTTAACGTCTAGGCTATTTCTGCATAATTTTCTAGCCAACACTTCCTAGAAATTATTTCTTCTCTTAATTTTCCTTACAAAACCCAGAAATTTTTTATGGTCGACCTTGTTGACTACAGCTAACAAGATACCATTGTTTATTAATCTCTGTCTACTCTTTTTGTTATAAACTGATTAATATTTCTCTAGGTTAGTTGTTTTTATTAATCTTAATTTTGATATTGATAGGGTATATTTATGAGGGGAGCAGTAAGTATAGTCAATTGATGAGAAGTTGGTGACGATACCACCAACTTCTCATCAATTGACTATAACGGTGAATGGAAGGCCAATTAATCAGTTTATGCCTTAGGTATACTACTCCCTTTGCCAAATTGTTTTTTGATTTTATCCTGAACTCACGTGTTCATATATAGTATAGTCCATTAAGGTGCGTACAGGGTATTTATCTTCGAGTATGCATGACTACTATGCTTCCCACATACCACCATGTATGTATCATAGTAACCTAAGCTATACTTACACATATACGCTGTGCGCTCGTCCTTCATAATAAAATCTAATTCTTGAAGTACAAGATAACGCCATGTTCGACTTTTTTTTAAGATTGACAAAAGAATAGGATAGCCTAATAAGGTCATAGTTCAATTATCGAGAAAGAAGCTATGACCCTAGAAGAGTTTATCATTACTGTGTATTGTTTCATAGAAGAAAAAATGACTATAATAACCAAAAATATCAAAGTAAGGAAAGCAGGATTTCCACCTTGCTTAAGTGACGTGGAAGCATTAACAATGGAAGTGGTGGGAGAATTTATCGGTTTGCACCAAGACAAGCAGATATGGGAATATTTTAAACGTCATTTTCAAGAATGGTTTCCCAATCTAAAGAGTAGACCGTCTTATGTGAAGCAATGTAGCGGTCTTTTATCTATTAAGAACATGCTGCTTGCCGACTTGTTTAAGAGTGCAAGCAAATCAGATCTGCATATGATAGATGGGGTACCGATTCCTGTAATAAATTTGGCCCGAGCAACGAGAGGGCGATGTTTTAAGGAATACGCTGACTATGGGTACTGCGCTTCGAAAGATAGCTATTATTACGGTTTTCTAGGACACGTATTAATTAATGAAGAAGGTCGAATAGCTGGATTCATGATAACTCCTGCTAATGGGTCTGAACGTGAAGCTCTGCAAGTAATGTCTCCTAATATTAGTGGCATGGTACTGGGCGATAAAGGCTATCTTGGTCAGGATTTAAAAGATGAGTTGGCCACCAAAAACATTGATTTACAAACACCTTTAAAAAAGAATATGAAGGATAATAGATCCAAGAATTTCCTTAAATGGATTACTGCTACTCGTCGTTTAATTGAAACTGTTATTGGTCAGCTTACAGAACGTTTTGCTATTAATGCTATCAGAGTTAAGAGTTACTGGCATCTACAATCTCGCATCGCTAGAAAATTACTTGCTCATACTATTGCTACATTTTTGACAAAGTCTTTAAAACTTGTGCCAACACAACTCGAAAAATTAGTTACCTGCTAAAAAAAAGTCGAACATGGCGTAAGATAGTAAATCTAATTAACATTTTGACGATAGCAGGGCATTAACTATAACTGACCTTGAATTTTATGAAGCTGCATGTTATAATCTTTACCTATTAAGTTAAGCTCTATCAATATTAATATTATATTACAAAATTATGGCTGAAGTTTTTTTTAATGGTCCTGCTGGGCGAATTGAAGGACGTTATACTAAATCTAAAGACCCCAAAGCACCAGTTGCCTTAGTTTTACACCCCCACCCCCTTTACGGTGGTACAATGAATAATAAGGTAGTTTATAATATTTATAAAACATTGGCAGATGCTGGTTTTACGGTGCTAAGAATTAATTTTCGGGGGATAGGGAGATCCCAAGGAGAATTTGATCATGGTATTGGAGAAATGACAGATGCGGCCACCGCCCTAGATTGGTTACAGCTCAATAATCCTACTAGCAGTATGAATTTAATAGCCGGTTTTTCTTTTGGTTCATGGATAGCTATGCAACTAATTATGAGACGCCCAGAAATCCATAATTTTATTGCTATATCACCGCCAGTAAATAAATATGATTTTACTTTCTTATCTCAATGTCCTATTTCGGGGTTTATAATACAAGGTGATAAAGATAGTATAGTTTCAGAAGAAGCAGTCCTTGAACTAGCCCATAAATTATCTAAGCAAAAACATATCACAGTAGATTATAAAATAATTCAGGGGGCTGACCACTTCTTCCGTAATAAAATTGATGAATTTATATTGGCAATTCATGACTATATAAAGTTAAGATTATTAAATACGCAAGGAATAACCTTAAGAGAAGGGCCTCTTAACCAAGAAAAATCATTAAACAAAAATCTTCAGAAAGTTTTCTTAGAATAAGGATTAATAAACTTGTATATTGCTCGTATACTGTTTGTAAATGAAGAGAGGGGAGACGATAGAATCAACTTTAAGAATTGGAGCCGCCTTGTCTAAAGATTCCGCAGGGCACTTTGTCTAATCCCCGAAGGTCTAATAGGTAAATTTAGCGACCACGGGCACATGGTCGGAAGGTTTAATTTGGCTACGCCATCTATTATAAATTCTACAATTATCTAAGTAATCTACAGCGTTACTAGAGGCTAGTATCATATCAATACGCATTCCTCTATTCTGTTCAAAACTACCTGCTCTATAATCCCACCACGAAAATTCTTGGTCATCAGGATGAGATAATCTATATAGGTCCTCAAAACCAGAATTTAAGAGTTTTCTTAATTGTTGTTTTTCTAAATCAGTAAAACACGTCGTGCCTTGTAAATTTTTAGCTGAATAAACGTCTATATCAAAAGGGGCAATATTAAAATCTCCCCCTACTATTATTTTAGATTCAAAAGATTTTTTAACTTGTAAATAATGGATTAAACCATCATAAAACTTTAATTTCATTGCAAATTTATCGCTCCCTACCAAGGAACCATTGGGGGCGTACAAGGAAATAAAGGTACAATAGCCTATTGGTGTTTGCAATGAAATCTCTATAGCTCTTGCCTCACCATTAGTACTAATAGGAAAATCCTTTATTATTTCATCAGCAGGGGATTTGGATAAAATAGCTACTCCATTGTAAGATTTTTGACCATATACATAAATATTATAAGGTAAATCTGATAATTCATTTAAAGGAAATTTATCGGTTTCACACTTAATTTCCTGTAATAGTAAGATATCCGGATCTACCTCTACTAACAAGTCCCGTAAATGCTGTAGCCTCATCCTAACAGAGTTAATATTCCAGGTAGCTACTTTCATTTTTAATCTATGAATTGATAATTAGTGAAAAGCATTAATCTTTATCTGCTCCTACATCTGCTGCCGCTTCTATATTATTTATACGGAAGGTTAAGTTAGGAATATTATAATAATAAATTAATAATCTACTAACAATAGATCCAGCAATGACCGTACATATAGAATATTTTATGGTATCATAACTAGGGTTATAAGCATAAATATCTAATAATATAATAAAAACTAACCCCCATAATATGAAGATTTCAAAATTAACCTTTTGCGAAATATTTCTTTTATTAGTTTCGCCATAACTATACACTAAATTCCGTATTACTATCCCAATACTAGATACTATAAAAGCAAAGCAGGGAGCCCAAAATTCTAAAGGTTCAATTTTTTCTATAATGACTATAACCGCGCCAACAACCATAAAATATGCTTGCCCTATAGTATCGCAAATAATAAGAGTATTATTTAATATTTTATTTCCAAAATTATCCTCATATAGATGGTTGTTATAATAATCTAATAATTTAAGAGTAGAGAAGCCGATAAGAACAGCAATAAATACAGGATAAAGATAAGTAGGGGTTAGAATAAGAGGGGCATTATATACGTGGTTGATCGTAAGATCAAGAAACACACTACCAAATATAGTAGGTAGAATTGCTAATATAAAAGTCAAAAAAAATGTAGCATTTTTCTGGGCGGCTATAATAATGCCAGAAATAGCAAATGCTATACTAGCGATACAACCTATTATATATCCCCAAGTTGATCCTATAGACTTAGTAAGTAATACACTGTACAAATTACGCTTAATTAATATTTTATAATCATCGTTATTAATAGAATCTTTAATTGCGTTATTAAACTTTTCTACTAAATCGTTAGAGACAGTTTTTTGACTAAACATTAAATGTAACGGCACTTTAATACCAGTAGATATTTCCTCTATTTGTTCATTAGTATAGCTTAAAATAAGAGTAAGTCCTGTAAGTTTATCGGTAATAAAGCCGTCAATTTCCTTACGTATTAGCGCATTAAATAACTCGGAATTACTTTCATATTTGATTATAATATCATTATTCTTAACTTCATTTAAGTAATTTGTTATTTTTGTATCTCCATAAATAAAGCCTTTCATTATCCCCAGCCGAAAGTTTAAGGAGCGTATTTGAGCTAAAAATTCATGAATAGTAGTAAAGTTAACTTGTTTTTTTCCTGAGCTAAGCACAAATAATGAAATTTCTTCAACCCGGTACGGTATAGAAAAATTAGCAAAACTTGCTCTATCATCAGTATAAGTAGCTCCTGCTACTATGTCACTGATACCATTCTGAATGTTAAATATCGATTTTTCTCCGCTAGAGTTAACATATTTTATATTTACTCCTACCCGATTACTAATTGCATTAATTAATTCTATGTCTAACCCTGCGATTCCATAATTACCGTGCTTATTTATATAAGCAAATTGATAAGGGTCTGCCATATACCAGTTTACAGTTAACTTATCCTTATCCAATACTTCTTCTCTACATGAAGCAGGATATTGATCTTGAATATCAATTAAATCATTATTTCTAATATTAGGAGAAGCAATAGTAAGAAAGCTCTGTGCAATAATAAAAATTACTATAGTGATTTTCAAAAGCTGCATATCTAAATTTTTCCTT
Source organism: Candidatus Tisiphia endosymbiont of Beris chalybata (assembly GCF_964026555.1). Lineage (NCBI taxonomy): Bacteria > Pseudomonadati > Pseudomonadota > Alphaproteobacteria > Rickettsiales > Rickettsiaceae > Candidatus Tisiphia > Candidatus Tisiphia endosymbiont of Beris chalybata. The sequence continues at coordinate 1,175,348 of NZ_OZ032159.1, forward strand.
ATACTCAATGTTAACCTCAATTCGATATAAAAATATTGAATCCTGATTAAATAGACTTCCTGCATAAGTCGAAAAAGCTCTCGGGATTTTTAGGAAAAACGAAGCCGAGCCGAGCTGCGTACATAGCGCCGCTGAGGAGTGGTGGCAAGTTTTGACGACAAAATCACCAACTAGATTGACTTTATACAGGAAGTCTAATAGCAGCAAACTTGATAATTTTACTATTTACATCTTACAGCTATGTTGCCATCAAAGAAGTGAATGTTAAATTCTTGTGTTTTATTTGCAGCAGATTTGGAAGTAATGAAATTTCCGTCTTCAGATCTAATAACAGCAAAACCACGCCGCAATACAGTTTTATAGTCTAAACTTGTAAGTAGCGAATTACTTAAATTTAATTGGTGGTCATAATTCTGTATTTGAATCTTTATAGATCGGAGCATATAATTAACCTGGTGCCGTAATTCTAGTTCCTGATATTCAATTATTTTAATTGGGTTTAATCTTTCTATACCCAAGGTCTCTAGTTTCGCACTTTTAAATTTAAGCAAGTTAGGCAAGGAATCTAGTAGCCGAAAACTTAACTCATCGAGAAGTTGTTGATTATAATCAACACGGGTATTGAGACTTTTTTTAAGATCAGTATTATAACTAATATCCTGCTGTGCATATTTAATAAATTGATTGATACGACTTATTAATGCCTCATAATAAGACCTTACTGTATGTATTAAATTAGCAATTACAGGTACCGCAAATTCTGCCGCTGCGGTAGGAGTAGGGGCTCGTTTATCTGCTACTAAATCTATTAAAGTATTATCTGTTTCGTGCCCCACTGCCGAAATTATAGGAATAACCGAGTTAAATGCACTTCTTACTACTATTTCTTCATTAAAGGCCCATAAATCTTCTGTAGACCCCCCGCCTCTTGCTATAATAATAACGCTTGGCCGTATATGGTAATCCAACTTGTTAAATCCTGTAATTGCATTGGCAATTTCATTTGCCGCATTCTCCCCTTGAACTGTAACTGGCCATATAATCACATGCGAAGGGTAACGGTCTTTAATCCGATGTATAATATCTTTTATCACCGCTCCTGTTAATGAGGTAATGACCCCTATCTTATTAGGTAAAAAAGGCAAGGATTTTTTAGGCTTATCAAAAATTCCTTCTTTTGCTAATTTCTCATGCCGCTCCTTCAAAATTTGCATGAAGGCGCCTAAACCTGCTTGCTGGAGCGTTTCCACGGATAGTTGGTACCGCGAATTCCCAGCATAGCCAGAAAGTTTGCCTCTTGCTACTATTTCCATGCCATCTTGAGGAGTAAAATTAATCCTTGCCAATACAGGGCGCCAACAAGTACAAGCTAAAATAGCGTTATTCTCTTTAAGATTAAAGTAACCATGCCCTGAAGTTGCGATTTTTAACCCAGAAATTTCTCCTTTTATTCTAATATAACCAAAATTGTTTTCTAATAATTCCTTAATTCTATTAGAAATTTCACTAACTGAAAACTCGTAATCTAACTTATCAGTGAGGTCAAGAATTAAATTATCTTCTGCCATATATTGCAAATAGTATACTAAAACAAACAAGATTATCGTTGAATTATTTTATTTTGTCGATGGTTTTATTATGGTCCTACAATAATTCTTTATCCTTTGCTTTAGTCAGAAGTTTTTCTATTTTTTGTTTATCTTTAAATCGCGTTAAAAATTCATTGGTAATATATATAAGGCTCATATCAAAATTAATATGAGGAGCGTCTAAAATAATAGTACAGTCATTAACTGCAAATAGGACTTCCTTATTAGTTAATCTGGTAGGCTCTTCGTTTATAGGTTTATATTTTTCTGTAAGTAATTCATAAAATTCCTCAAATTTATTATTATTAGCGGTAAAAATTACTGCCTGAATAATATTATTATCGTTACATATGACTAATAGCTCTTTCACCCCTGCTAATCCCACATTTGTAATGTCAATATAATAATTATACCCCTCCCAGTAATTTTTTTCTTTCTTTATTATTTTATATTGTTTTTCTACATCTGAGAGGGTGGCTTTATTTAAAGGCAAACCCAAGGGAGCAGGGTTTGCATAAATATTGCAAGTGAAAAGTAATAATAACCAAAATATTCTTCTATTCATAAGCTTTCCTAATTAATATATTATATACTAACCTAATAGTATATAATTTCTAGTATTATTTCAACTAATTATTGAATATTGCTACAGAATGACGCAAAATGATTAGGTTCTGTGAAGGTTTCTATCGATCATTAGATAGAAACCTTCACAGAACCTAGTGAAAAAGCACAATAATTACCTTGTAGGTAAAATCAAAGGTTACTATAATGCGGGGCAAAGCTGTCAAAACATTTTAAGGAGAAACATATGCGCAAATTATTAGACTTCCTGCATAAGTCAAAACAGCACTCGGGATTTTTAGGAAAAACGAAGCCGAGCCGAGCTACGTACATGGCTGCAGCTGAGGAGCGGAGACAAGTTTTGACAACGAAATTATCCACTAGCTCGACACCTACTAGATCGACTTATGTAGGAAGTCTATTGTTAATTGCTATAATCAATACTGTGATTGGTATACCTACTCTGTCATTTGCAGCAGGAGATCAATTTTATCTTAAAGCCCAAGCGGGCACAAGCAAGATAAATGCAACAAAAGATAAACTTTTTAATATAAAAATAAAATCTAAACCTATTGGAATTTTTGGCTTTGGGGCAGGCTGGCATATAACAGAGAATATTAGAACGGATGTAACCCTTGATTTTTTGGCTAAACCCCAGCTTAAAAAATCCTTTAATAAAGGAGGAATTGCCTCTTCTATAAAGCATAGAGGACAAGTTAGCTCATTATTAGTAAACGGTTATGTTGATGTATTTAATCTAACTATTGTTAAATTCTTTGGAGGAGCAGGTTTTGGCTGGGCGCAAGTGAAAGAAAAAGTTCAGTCTTATGTTGGCGCAGCTAAAAAAGTAGAAGGTACTACTAAAACAGCGAATAATTTTGCTTATCAATTAACTGTGGGAGCTGCTACTGAAGTAATAGGTGGAGTAGCAGTGGAGCTTTCATACAGCTGGCGAGATTATGGGCAGACTAAGAAACTGCAAAGTGAGCAGAAGATTGGTAAAACCGCTTATAAAGCCCATAATATGATGATTGGTTTTAGGTTTGATATATAAGTTAAATTATTGACCTGGCTTATGAAATGAACTCGTATAACCAACCTATTATTTTCAGTAGTGAAGAAGAAACAAGAGCGTTCGCTAAAGCTATTGCTGCTAAGGCACAAGCTAATGATATTATAACATTTTCTGGGGATTTGGGCAGTGGCAAAACATTTATGTGCCGAGAAATAATAAAACAATTATGTCACGCGCCTAAAGAGGTGATTAGCCCTACTTTCAACTTATTACAATTATATAAAGCTTCAGAATTTATTATCTATCATTTTGACCTATATCGCTTAAAGCATATAGAAGAAATTTATGAGCTAGGAATAGAAGAGGCATTCCAGGGCAATCTTTGTTTAATTGAATGGCCTCAAATCATAGAGAAAATATTACCGCTGCCAATTACTAAAATTCATCTTCAAATAGTAAAAAATAACCACCGGCACTGTAGAATTGATTATTTAGAATAAGTTGAATTATTTTTTACAATAGACCTAATCTACTTTTGTCTTATTTTTTGGAAGAAGTTTTGTATTAACTTTTGAGAAATGTCAGCAGAAAAACCACTATATATTTCCGGATGATGAAAACAGGCTTTACTGTTAAAAAAGCGTTCCCTGGTTTCTATACCCCCTCGCTGCGAATCAGTTGCCGCATAAAATAACCTACCTATTCTAGCCAACGCTATAGCAGCTGCACACATCGTACATGGCTCTAAGGTAACGTACATATCATATTGTGATAAATTTTTACTTGATAAAAGTTGACACGCTTGATTGATCGCGACAATTTCAGCATGTAATAACGAATTTCTTGCTTGCTCTACCATATTATGAGTCCTTACAATCACTTTATGGCTTATCCTATCAACTAGTATCGCTCCTACTGGCACCTCATTTTTATTAAACGCGATTTGCGCCTGTTTTAAAGCCTCTTCCATAAAAGAATTATTAAAATTAGAGGAAGCTAATTTAGAGGGAGCAAATATTTTCACGATAATTAACCATTTTTTCGTAACCGTAAGGATCTAAATGAATAATTATTTCTGCTCCAGGAAATTTGGATAATAAAGCACTGCAAATTTGATCACTAATGTAATGAGAAGTATATAAGGTCATATCACCATCCATTTCAATATGGCATTGAATAAAGGGCTTATGGGCAGCATATCTGGTTTTCATTTCATGAATACCCTTTACTTCACTAAATTTACTAATTATATGTATAATTTTTTCTCTATCTTCGTCAGGAAATTCTTCATCTACAAGGTTTTTAAAGGCTTTTCGGAATAGAGTATATGCGGTATAGATTATATACAAAGAGATACCCGCGCCAAATAAAGAATCCATAAACCAAAACTTAGCACTTAAATTTATAGAGATAATTATCGCAATGTTGGTCACTAAATCTATAAAATAGTGCAATTTATCTACCTTAGTAATTTCAGCACTAGTTTTTTTTATTACGTAAGATTGATACATAATCAAAATAATAGTGAGAATAATACACACGTACATTACGTTAATTCCATAGTCCAAGTTAGTAGGAATAGAATTATCTAAAAAAGATTTAACGGATGAAATACACGTTAATATTCCCGAGAGAAAGAAGAATATTGCCTGTGAAAAAATTGTTAAGTCTTGAATCTTTTCATGCCCAAAACGATGATCATGATCCGGAGGTTTTAGAGAGAAACGAATAGCGATCAGGTTAATAAATGAGGAGGTGAGATCAAGCATTGAATCAATTAAGGAGGCTAAAACTGACTGAGAAGTGGTGACAAACCAAGCGTTGAGCTTAATAAGTAAAATTAATACTGCTACAATACATGAAGCATAGGAGGCAGTCTTGATAAGATATTGATGCTCTGGGGTGACCATATAAATAAATATTTCAATTGTGTTGTAATACAAAATACATTAATATATTTAAAATAACGCTAACTTTAGTATGTGTCAAACCTTAACAGTTATTGATTTTTTAATTATTTTGGAAAATTAGTCTTGATAAAACGGCAAAGAGTTGAGTTATCAAGCTGTGGCCTATTAAAATGACCCATAATATAGTTAGTTAGGAAATATACTCGCAATGATCCCGCGCGTTGGGTTTGGAAATATACTTCCTGCATAAGTCGAAAATAGTTAAGGAATTTTTAGAAAAAACGAAGCCGAGCCGAACTGCGTACGAGGATATACATGGGGAGCGGAGGCAAGTTTTGGCTACAAAATTACCAACTAGCTCGACTTATGCAGAAAGTATAATGAATGATGAAGGAGCGAGCGCAGATGTGAGTACCTGAGTCCCTAATATTTTTCAAAAACAATTCTGGGATCATTGCAGTTATAGTAATTTAACCCGTTAACTTTAAAAATACATGGTTCTTATGAATTTAATCACTAAAATTATTGCAATTATTTTAGCAGCAACGTTATTACAATCCTGTTCGGGAGAGATGAATAAACAAAGTGGTGGTACGTTACTTGGAGGGGCTACCGGGGCTCTGATAGGCGCGCAATTTGGTAAAGGAACAGGAGCTCTTGTCGCCACAGGTGTCGGCGCTCTAGCAGGCGCCTTTATTGGAGGGCAAATTGGTAGAAGCATGGACGAGCAAGATCGCCGATTATTACAACAAAGTTCTCAAAGAGCCTTAGAAACTAGTGCGGTTGGCCAAGAAGTACCATGGCGTAACCCCGATTCTGGACATTATGGCTCTACGACGCCAACCAAGACTTTCAAGAGTCACTCGGGAGAATATTGTCGTGAATATGTGCAAGTAATTGTTATAGGAGGGCAGAAAGAAAAAGCGTATGGTAAAGCTTGCCGTAAGCCAGATGGGCAGTGGAAGATTGTTAATTAACGTTTAAAGTATTATTAGGCTTGGGGCAAGTTTTTGCTTGCATTAACTGAAAAGTGGGTTATTACCAGTAACTTTTTACATAAGCAATATTAAGGAACTGCTATAATATACTGCTCATACTTCAAGGATTGTTTTTTATTTTTTCGTAAACTCATGTGCTCACATATTTACATAGTACGCTGCACGCGCTCGCCATTTAAAATAATAATGATAGTTCTTGAAGTAGAAGCAAAGCTAAGGGTATCAACGTAAATTTAAGTCATTTATTATTGAAAAAGAAATAAGTGAAATGTAGTAAAATCATTGTAAAAGTAATGTCTGTACCCCTAACGGAAGAGTCTATATTAATAAAATTTAGTAATGTATCCAAAAGATTTGGGACAAGTACCCCACTTTCTAATGTTAGTTTTACGGTCAAAAAAGGAGAAGTAACTACCTTAATTGGTCCTAACGGCGCAGGTAAAACCACTATAGCCAGATTAATTTTAGGGTTGGACCGACCTTCTTCGGGTACTATAAACATTCATACCAATTTAAAGATAGAGTATGTGCCGCAAAAGCTAGATTTTGCTACAAATCTTCCGATTACTGCAGAAAAATTTTTATATCTATTAACTACTAATAAAGCCCAGGAAAATTGGCAAGAGCTATTTGATTTTGTTAAATTAGAGAATTATAAAGATCAGGATATTTCTGAGCTTTCAGGGGGGCAATTTCAAAAGTTAATTTTAGCGGCCACTTTACTAAATAACCCAGATTTAATTATTTTAGATGAACCTACTCAATCTTTAGACGCTACTAGCCAACAAGAATTTTATCAGCTAATTACTCAAATAAAAAAGCGATTTAATATAACAATTTTTATGATTTCGCACGATCTATTTACGGTAATAAAAAATTCTGATCAAGTTATATGTCTTAATGGCCATATATGCTGTAGTGGCAAACCAAATGAATTAGCGCAAAACCCAGACTTTCTAACAGCCTTATCCTCTATTGGTTTTTATATCCACAATCATGACCATAAACATTAAAATATTAGATTTCCTGCATAAATCAAAAAAGCTCTCGGGATTTTTAGGAAAAACCAAGCTAAGCCGAGCTGCGTACATAGAGGATTGTTACGGAGCGGAAGGCCGCGTTTTGACGACAAAATTATCCACTAGCTCGGCACCTACCAGTTCGATTTATGCAGGAAGTCTAGTAACTAAACCTACCTTCGCAGATTCTAGGAGTAAATCCTAGAATTACTAGATAACTTTAATTCAATATTGGTATGCTTGAACAATTAGTTAGTTATTATCCTTTTATAAATTTTATTATCCAAGGAACACTGGTCACCCTAAAATATAGTATGGTATCTGTGTTATTTGGGTTGATTTTAGGGGTGTTATTAGCGGTTTGTAAAATAAGTAAAAGCTATATATTGCGAATATTTGCGGATTTTTATACTTCTATTTTCCGCGGTACCCCTTTATTAATACAGCTTAGTATAATTTATTTTGGAGTACCAAGTTTAATAGGGATTAAGTTTAGTGTCTTTGCCGCTGGCGTTATGGCTTTTTCCTTAAATTCAGGAGCCTATGTCTCGGAAATAATAAGAGCCGGAATTAGGGCGGTTGATCAAGGGCAGTTTGAGGCAGCAAAAGCATTAGGTATACCAGACCTCCTGATGATGCGAGCGATTATATTACCCCAAGCCGTAAGGAATATATTTCCTTCCTTAGTTAATGAGTTAATTAATTTAATTAAAGAATCGGCAATTATCTCAATGATAGGAGAGATGGATTTAATGCGTAGAGCCCAAATAGTATCCCTGGAAACTTACACTTATTTTACCCCTATGTTAATCGCAGGGCTGTGCTATTATGTAATAATAATTATTATTAGTAATTTAGCAAAAATAGTAGAAAAAAAACTTACTATTAACTAAAAATAGTAAAAATTCTTTAGAAAGATCTGCTAATATACTGCTCGTACTTCAAGAATTGGATTTATTTTAAATGACGAGTGCACGCAGCGTATAGCATAGCCCATTAAGGTACGTACAGGGTATTTATCTTCGAGTATCCATGACTACTATACTTCCCCCCAGGGTATTATCGTGTATGTATCGTAATGACATAAGCTATACATGTATGTGAGGATTCGAGCACCGAATTGACGTACAAATTACCGGTAGAAGTAGAATTTTCAAAAGAGGCCTAATAAAAAAACAATTCGGCAAAGTGAGGAGTCATAATAAGGAAATTAAATAATGCTCTGTCAGTCTCCTGTAGATGATTAATCATATATTTTCCTACTACAGGAATATATTTATGAAGTAATATTGCTAAAAACCCTTTGCTTTTATGAAAAAATTAGTTATAGTTCCACGGATATTATGTGAGTTAAATATAGATTCATGATGGAAGGAGCGTAGTTACCGTAGGTAACCTATAGTATTTCAATTAAATTTTTCTATAAAAATTACCTCTCTACCTAATTTACTTCAAATTGATATATTCAACGGTGAATAAATTTCAAAAAGAGAGAAAGCGCTTGATCAGCTGCTAAATCTCATTAATATGATAATAAAAATAAGATAGTTGATTGAATAATAAAATAAATAAGATGCATACTAAGGAATTGCCTTAAGTAGGCCTTTTCCTCATTTGCAGTAAGACCGTTAGTTTGCCGGAATGATTTATTCTTACAAACAAATTAGGTTATTTAAGTATAGAAAAATCTTGGAGTATCAGATGCCAACAAATAATCAATTAGTACGTTTAGGGAGAAAATCAAAGATACGTAAAACAAAATCGCCCGCTTTGGAAGCTAATCCATTTCGAAAAGGCGTTTGTGTGATAGTTAAAACTGTAACTCCTAAAAAACCTAATTCTGCTCTTCGTAAGATGGCGAGGGTACGTTTGAGCAATGGTGAATATGTAAACGCATACATACCAGGGGAAGGGCATAATTTACAAGAACATTCTACGGTCTTAGTAAGAGGAGGCCGAGTGCCAGATCTGCCTGGGGTAAAATATCATATAGTTCGAGGAGTTTATGATACACAAGGTGTAAAAAACCGTAAGCAAGGGCGCTCACGTTACGGTACTTCAGCAAAACAAGCTGTAAAAAAATAATTTGAAATAGAGAGATAAGATGTCACGTCGTCATGCCGCAGAGAAACGAGTTATCCTGCCTGATATGAAATATAACAGCCCTTTAGTTGCTAGATTTATTAATAATATTATGAAGCAAGGGAAAAAGGCTTTAGCAGAAAAAATAGTATATTTAGCTTTAAAAAAAATAGAAAAAAAGCACAGGGTAGATCCTTTCGACACTTTTAACAATGCTATGAATAACGTTAAACCCTATCTTGAGGTAACTTCCGTGCGGGTGGGGGGAGCTAATTATCAGGTTCCATCCCCTGTCGATGAAAGAAGGGGGTACGCCTTAGCGACTCGTTGGATTATTATTGCTGCAAGTAAGCGTTCAGAAAAAAAGATGATTGATAAGTTAGCAGAAGAGTTGTTTGAAGCTTCAAATAATAGGGGAGTGGCTATTAAGAAGAGAGAAGACACTCATAAAATGGCTGAAGCGAATAAAGCATTCGCTCATTTTAGCCCTAAAAAAACGCAACCAAGGTAATAATAATATGTCGAGTATAGAACCACTTTCGCTTGCAAATACCCGTAACATTGGTATTTGTGCTCATATTGATGCTGGAAAGACCACAACCACCGAACGTATTCTTTATTATACTGGGAAGTCTCATAAAATAGGAGAAGTTCACGATGGCGGTGCTACGATGGACTGGATGGAACAAGAGCAAGAGCGTGGTATTACTATTACTTCTGCCGCAACTACTTGTTACTGGAAAGGTAAGCGTATTAATATTATCGATACTCCGGGACATGTGGACTTTACTATAGAAGTAGAACGTTCTTTACGTGTACTTGATGGCGCAGTTGCAGTGTTTGATGGGGTAGCAGGGGTGGAGCCTCAATCCGAAACAGTCTGGCGTCAGGCTGATAAATATAAAGTACCTAGAATGTGTTTTGTGAATAAAATGGACAGGATGGGGGCGAATTTTTATAGATGTGTGGATATGATCCAGGAGCGCCTTGGTGCAAGGCCTTTAGTAATGCAACTCCCTGTTGGCATTGAAGAAAATTTTAAAGGTGTCATTGACTTAGTCCAGATGAGGGCTATTATTTGGAAAGATGAATCTTTGGGTGCAGAGTATGTATATGAAGACATCCCTTCGGATATGTTAGAAATTGCTGAAAAATATCACGCTCTGTTACTCGATATGGTTGCAGAATTAGATGATCAATTAATGGAGCAATATCTATCAGGAGAGAAGGTTTCTGAAGAACAAATTAAATTAGTTATTAGAAAAGGGGTGATAGGTAGGGTTTTTGTTCCAGTATTATGTGGCAGCGCATTTAAAAATAAAGGGGTGCAACCTTTATTAGATGCAGTCATTGATTACTTACCTTCTCCTATTGATATTGGCACGGTGAAAGGTATAGATCTGAATACTGATGAAGAAAAGGATTTTAAGATTTCTATTTCTGAACCTTTCGCTGCTTTAGCCTTTAAAGTAATGACAGATCCTTTTGTAGGTTCCCTGACATTTGTTAGAATTTATTCAGGTAAAATTACTTCAGGTGTTACAGTAATAAATACAGTAAAAGGTCAAAAAGAGCGAGTAGGCAGGATGCTTCTTATGCATGCGAATGAAAGGGAAGATATTAAAGAAGCAATAGCTGGCGATATTGTGGCGTTAGCTGGCCTTAAGAATACTACTACTGGGGACACTTTATGTGTTCCAGATAAACAAATTATTTTAGAGAGAATGGAGTTTCCTGAGCCAGTAATTGAATTAGCAGTAGAGCCAAAATCAACGGTAGATCAAGAAAAAATGGGATTTGCCTTATCTAGGCTAGCTGCAGAGGACCCTTCCTTTAGGGTAACTTCTGACCAAGAAACTGGGCAAACCGTGATTAAGGGTATGGGTGAGCTACATCTAGAGATCATTGTTGATCGTATGAGGCGGGAATTTAAAGTAGAAGCAAATGTAGGGGCGCCGCAGGTAGCATACCGGGAGACAATTACTAAAACTTGTGAAGTGGATTATACTCATAAAAAACAATCTGGTGGTGCGGGGCAATTTGCGCGTGTTAAAATAATATTTGAACCCCAAGAACCTGCAACAGGATTTATTTTTGAAAGTAAAATCGTTGGAGGGTCGGTACCAAAAGAATTTATCCCAGGAGTAGAAAAGGGCTTGAATAACATTCGAGATACAGGTGTAGTAGCTGGATATCCGATGATTGATTTTAAAGCCACTTTAATAGATGGAGCATTTCATGATGTGGATTCAAGCGTTTTAGCGTTTGAGATTGCAGCAAAAGCTGCTTTTAGAGAAGGGATGCCGAAAGGTAACCCGAAATTGTTAGAGCCTATTATGAAAGTTGAAGTTGTCACTCCGAATGAATATATGGGAGATATTATTGGTGATTTAAATAGTCGTAGAGGCCAAATGCAAAGCATGGATCCTAGAGGAAATGCTCAAGTGATTATTGCTAATGTACCTCTTGCTGAAATGTTTGGGTATGTCAATACCCTTAGATCTTTGTCACAAGGTAGGTCACAATATAGTATGACTTTTTCTCATTATGATCCAGTTCCGCAGCAAGTAGCTGAAGGGATTAAAAGTAAGAAGTAATAGGAATAGACTTCCTGCATAGGTTGAAAAAGCGCTCGGGGTTTTTAGGAAAAACGAAGTCGAGCCGAACTGCATACTCAAATGTACATGAGGAGCGGAAGGCCACGTTTTGACAACAAAATCACCCACTAGATCGACTTATGCAGGAAGTCTAATATAAAAACATATGGTTTTCTTAATACAGTATGCTGTGTTTAATAGGAAAGAGCTCGCAGTCTATTAATTTTACTTAACACTAGCGGTATTACTAGCTATACTAATATTAAAGGTGGGGTATAACGTTATTACCTAGGTAGGAAACCTTCACAGGACCTAGTATATAAAAAATAGACTTCTTTTAAAACTTGCATCGTGCAGGGAATTTGAAGGAGAAGAGGCGTGCAAAACTGCAGCGTACTTAAGTGCAGCTGAGAATTTGAGCCTAGACTCATTGTTCCCATTACCAACTTGATACAAGTTTTAAAAGAAGTCTATAGAGTAAACATTTTTGTTCCTACTAGTTTGGGAATATATAGCGTTTTTAATTAACCAGAAGAACATAGTGTAGTAGTAGAAATAGCACTGCTACTAATAAGAAAAAGCTAATATTATTAATAACGCCTGAGTCCGTATTAATAATAATTAGAAATGATATTTTCTTAAAAAACGTTTGATTTTATAAGAAAAATATGATAGGAGTGTAGCTCAATTGGTAGAGCGTCGGTCTCCAAAACCGAAGGCTGCGGGTTCGATTCCTGTCGCTCCTGCCAACTATAAGAGTTTGTATGAATGTTAAAAGAAAATAGATTATATAAATTTTACGAGCAAGTAAAACAAGAAGCGTATAAAATTATTTGGCTTAGTAAGAAAGAACTTATCACTTCAACTGCTATAGTAGTGGTAGCTGTGTTGATTTTTAGTCTAATTTGTCTAGTATTAGACTATGGTATCCATACTATCATGCAAGTTTTGCTTAATATTGGGAAGTAAAAATAAATGTTAGGAAAAATTGTTGGAGCCCAATGGTATGTTATCCATACATTATCAGGATCAGAAAAGGGCGTAAAGCAAATGATCTTGGATCAAATTACTAAGCAAAACATGGCTGAGTTTTTTGAAGAGATCATTGTACCAGTGATTGAGGTTCCGGAAGTTAAACGTGGTAAAAACGTTAAAACTGAAAAAAAATTTATGCCAGGTTATATTTTAATTAAAATGATAATGGCGGATGGCTCATGGCATTTGGTAAAAAACGTAGCTAAAGTTACTGGTTTTTTAGGTAGTAAAAGTACCCCCCAGCCTCTTAGTGAAAAAGAAGTACAAAATATTTTTAGTAAATTAGAATCTGAAACTAAGGATGCTAGGATTTCAAAATTATATGAGATTGGAGAAATAGTGGTAGTTACCGAGGGCCCATTTGAGACTTTTACAGGAATGGTAGAAGAAATAGATTATGATAAAAATCGTTTAAGAGTTGCTATATCTATTTTTGGCAAAGCAACTCTTATAGAGTTGAATTTTACTCAGGTTAAAAAGAATACTTAAACTTTAATTTAAAACTACTTATAGAATGGGATTTTTAGATGCCCAAATAGTAGATGATTTTAAGTTGTGCACAATTTAGTGTGAATATGGAAAACTATAATAAGTCAAGCAGTAAGATTTGAAAAGCAGATAAGTGTAAAGCAATTTTCAAGTTTCTATTATGGTTTAAGGACTAGCGGTATAAAGCAGAATACAATATTTATAAAGAAAAAGTATATAGGGGTAACCCCCTTTTTTAAACCTAACTAATATAGAGTGAAATAGAGTAAGGATAAAATTATAATGGCAAAAAAAATAACAGCATATATTAAGCTAACTGTTCCTGCGGGGAAAGCTAACCCTTCTCCTCCCATTGGTCCTGCTTTGGGCCAGAAAAAACTTAATATTATGGAATTTTGTAAAGCTTTCAACGCTGCCACTCAAAATATTGAAGTCGGCACTCCGATACCGGTAGTGATCACGGCTTATGAAGATAATAGTTTTACTTTCGTAATAAAAACTTCTCCAGCATCTTATTATTTAAAGCAGTTTGCTAAAATTACTAAAGGTTCTAGTGCTACTAAAAAGGACGTTTTAGTAGGAAAAGTTACGATGTCAGATTGTATAAAGATTGCTACAATAAAAATGGTTGACTTGAATGCTGATGATGTGATGGCAGGTGCTAAGAGTATCCGTGGCACTGCTGAATCTATGGGTATTGAAGTAGTAGAGGATTAATTATGGTAGTTCAGGAAAAAAAAGTGAGAAAGGAAGAGCAATGCTCTGGCGGAAAGAAAATGCATCAAGCCAGAAAAAAACTATCCACAGTGGAAATAAGCGGTTTAGCGGAGGGAATAGAAGCGTTAAAAAGTGCGTCATATACTAAGTTTGATTCTACTTTGGAAGTAGTTTTAAAATTAGGGGTAGATCCCAAACATTCAGATCAGATGGTGCGTGGTGTTGTGTCATTGCCTGCAGGTACGGGTAAAGTTACAAGAGTAGCAGTATTTTGTAAAGAGGAAAAAGTAGAAGAAGCAAAGGCAGCGGGGGCAGATATTGCGGGCTCAGTAGAAATTATTGACGATATTAAAGCGGGGAAGATTAACTTTGATGTTTGTATCGCCACCCCAGATATGATGGCAGTAATAGGTACAGTAGCGAGAATTCTGGGTCCGAAAGGTTTAATGCCAAACCCTAAACTTGGTACTGTAACTACAGATATCGTTACAGCAGTCAAAAATGTAAAAAGTGGTTATGTAGAATTTAGAGTAGAAAAAGCTGGGATCATCCATGCTGGAGCGGGTAAGTTATCATTTACTACCCAAAATTTATTGAGTAATATTTTAGCTTTGATTACCGCTGTAATCAAAGCTAAACCTGCTGGTGCTAAAGGAAATTATTTAAAAGCAATATATCTGTCCTCCACTATGGGCCCCTCAGTGAAAATGGATGTAACAACTATATTGTCAACGTTATAAGGGGAGTGCAAAGTGTTAAGAGCAGATAAACATGAATTTGTTAGGGATTTTGAGGAAATATATAAGAGCTCTAGTTCAGTTATAATTACTCATTATCATGGACTTACCGTAAGCCAAATTACTGCTCTACGTAAGTCTCTTAAAGCGAAAGGCGTGGGGTTTAGAATAGTAAAGAACACTTTATCTAAGATAGCAGCTTCAAGGGCAGGTTTTAATGATATTGCCTCTTTACTTACTGGTCCCACAGCAGTAGCATACTCTAAAGATCCTATTGATGCCGCAAAAGTCGTGGTAGAATTTACAAAAATTAATGAATCCTTAAAAATAGTGGGCGGTTTAGTAAATAATGAAATACTAGATGGAAATGCTATACGCCAATTAGCTAAATTGCCATCACTAAACGAACTTAGAAGTAAAATTATCAGTGTATTACAAGCTCCTGCAGCTAAAGTGGGGGTATTACAAGCGCCGGCATCGGGGCTTGCTAGGGTTTTTCAAGCTTATATAGATAAAAATTAATTAAAAGATTTTAAAAGGAAGAAAATTATATGGTAAACTTAGAAAAAATTGTAGAAGAATTATCAACTCTTACAATAATACAAGCTTCTGAACTCTCAAAGATGCTTGAAGAAAAATGGGGCGTTTCAGCTGCGGTGCCAGTAGCAGTGTCGGCTGCTCCAGGGATAGTGGAAGCTAAAGCTGAAAAAACAGAATTTGAAGTTGTATTGACAAGTATTGGAGATAAAAAAATTGAAGTTATTAAAGTTGCTCGAGAGCTTACAGGGCTTGGCTTAAAAGAGGCTAAAGAGTTAGTCGATGCAGCACCAAAAACTATTAAATCTGGTGTCAATAAGGAAGAAGCAGAAAATTGTAAAGCAAAGCTAGAGGCAGCTGGGGCAAAAGTAGATATAAAATAATTAAATTTGATATAATATACTGTTTGTGTTCTTATACCCTGAAGCCTATTGTAGGTTATAAGGGTTATTTTAGCATAGATAATTTTATTGAGCATGTAGAGGGGCAGGAATTAAATTTGAGAAATATTCTTGTCAGGTACGCAAGTTATAACAGGCTATATGCTTTAGTAAAATAATCTTTTTGCTCGAGAAGTTTGGGGTTATTTCTTTACTTTAGTTGTTGATAGAATACTCCTAAATAAAGCCCATACCCAAAAATTTTCTTCCTGTAGTTTATAACTTTAGTAGATGTGAGTATTAGTTAGGGTTTGTACCATATCAATACACATTATAGTGTGATAAATAGAGAAGGGAACTGAAGCATTTTCTTGAACGGTATAGAGAAAGAGAAGGGTCCAGTTCAAAAAGTTTTATATTCTGGAAAAACTTGAAGATGTGCAAGCTATTTCCAGCTTTTAAAATATATTATTTTTCTAATTTTACTGTTAAGAAGATAATGAAAAATATTAGATTTTGCCAGGAGGAGATATTGGCTACTATAAAGATAAATCTTTACCTTTAATAAGACTTATAGCAAAGTAACGGCTGAAGAATAATGATATTTCACGATATATTACTTCATATAATATTTCAGGGTACAAGATCTCCGCATGTCATTGCATACTAATAACTTAAGTTTATTTTTTAATCAAATTCTTTTTAATATTTTTATTTGGATGCTTTGTTGCCATATGGTTTGGAGGAGGTTATTATACCAAACTTGGGGTTATATAACATCTCTCTATATGATATCCTACTTTTATAGACCTCTTTCTCGACTTATATTGAGTAGGAAATTTAAAAACGGCTCAGAGTACAAAACTGCAGCGCACTTGGGTGTGGCTGAGGGTCGCCACCTAGATTCGACACGCAACTTACTAGCTCGATACGAACTAAAAAAGAGAGCTAATACGGTAAGAAATTTATTGGATTTATGTAGAAGCAAACACACTTCTAGTGTCAGTCCACTATTTTATACCTTTGTAAAACAAAAAGTTTTAGATTTTTTGTTTTACAGTAGTACGCTGCCGCTAGCAGGTACGAATTTTACGGTGCAGTTTTTGAGCTCGAATAGGTTTAGCTTGCAGTTTGAAGAAAGAAAGCTTAGTTTATTTCTTTGGTAGGCGTTGGCAAAGAAATAGAGAATATTTAAAAAATAAATTATTTACGTTACCTTAGGCTCTATGGTCAGAAATCAAATCTATTATTTTTTAAGTTGTCTTTTAGTAAAATATACTAAGATTTTTACGGTAACAGTATATTTATTTTAAAAAATCTTAGTAATTTGTAGCAAAAGTAATTTGCAGAAAAAAGGGCTAAAACGGGGTAATTAAATTTTTATTTACAGAAGCTGGGGTAAACTTTAAAAATTTGACCCTGTTATGTTACCTTAAGCAGAATTTGATATAACAAGTTGTATAATATTATTTAAGTAAAAAGTAATGTAGCTTTATTTATAGCCTTAGAGTTGTTTAATATAATGTATTAATAGCTTAAATTTTTATTATGCAGATAAAGGTCCTCTTTCGAAACTCGTATCGAGCTGGTAATTGGAATAATGAGTGTAGGCTCAAATCTTCAGCTGCACTTAAGTACGCTGCAGTTTTGCGCGCCTTATCTCCGTCAAGTTGCCTACCAGGGGTGAGTTTTAAAAAGAAGCCTAATGGATAAATAGGTAAACTCTGGGATATACAAGAGAAGGGCTACAAAGGGCCAACTGAGTTTTTATTGCATGCCGACATGACAATACTGGGCCTTGGAACTCTGACTATTGCCTCAAAGCAGTAATAAAAGCAGCTACTAAGGAAAAATTGAAGATAGTACAAGTCAGTATAGTCAATATACTGTTCGCACCTGAAGAGTTGGTAGACGAAGGTCAACTTCAAGAAGAGCGAGGAGAGTCAAAGTCGAGCACCGGAGCGTACATATTAGTACGTGAGGAGCGCAGACTTTAGGGCACGACGATGCCAATTCTTGAAGTGCAGCGAGTATATACTGTTCGTAAATGAAGGGGTGATAGATGCAGGTCAACTTCCAGAAGAGCTAGGAATGTGAAAGTCGAGAGGAGCGCAGTGAACTTAAGGTAATAAGGGCAGTGTCGTTTTGTAGGGCTCGAGGCAGCCAATTCCTGAAATTTACCGAGTATTATGTGTTTTTTCTTTATTGTTAAAAGAATTTTAATATTATGTAGTGCCATCTTGGAGGAAGAGTGAAGCTGCTTGCATGTATTAGTGAAGATTTGAGGGAACAAATTAAAACCTCTACACTTCAATTTTAAGCTGATATTAGTATCCACTTAATAGTAACTGCTTCGTAAGTTAATTTGAATTTTTGTTACGGCCTATCTGCTTTAATAAAGCGAAATCACTGCGCTAAGGGAAGTATACTGTAATTAGCTAATATAAATATACTTCCTGCGTAAAGCGGCCCAATCTATCCTGGAACTTTGTGGCTTTGGGGCGGGCGGGGGCTGTAATGCGTCTATATACGCTCTAGTAGTTGACTTCGTTCTTTTTAAAAATTCCGAAGAGCTATTTTGACTTAGGCAGGTGGGTTATTATTTATTATTGTAAGCTATTTGTTAGTGAAAGTGAATAAGTTTTAAAAAAAAACTTTAAAAAAATAGTTTTGTGTATTGCAAAAAATTTTATAAGTTGTGTAACAAAGCGCTAAAATCAAGGGGTTTTAAGTCAAGGCCGCAGTGCCTATGGGCTCTTTTAAATAAAATATATAAATTAATTGAGAGATTATATGGTAACGCAATCCCTATCAATTAACAAACGTATAAGAAAAAATTTTGGACACATAAATTTGGTAGCCTCTATACCAAATTTAATTGAGGTACAAAAAAATTCTTATGAAAAGGGGTTTTTACAATTTGGAATAAAATATATTGATCGTGAAAATAAAGGGTTACAGTCCGTATTAAGTTCTATTTTTCCGATTCATGACCCTTCTAATACTGCCTATTTAGAATTTGCGAAATATGAATTTGATAACCCTAAATACGATGTGGAAGAATGTACCCAAAGAGGCCTTAGTTATGCTGCCCCTCTTAAAGTAACATTACGTTTAAGTATTTGGGATATTGATGAAGATACTGGCGCTAAAGAAATTAAAGGAATTAAAGAACAAGAAGTCTATATGGGAGATATTCCTTTAATGACCAAGAATGGCACCTTTATTATTAATGGCACAGAAAGAGTAGTAGTATCACAAATGCATAGGTCACCAGGAGTATTTTTCTATCATGATGATGGTAAAATTCATTCTTCTGGTAAATTTTTATATTCTGCAAGGATTATACCATATAGAGGATCATGGTTAGACTTTGAATTTGATGCGAAAGATATAATATATTTTAGAATAGATAGAAAAAGAAAATTATATGTTACTACTCTTCTAAGGGCCATAGGAATGACTACTAGTGAAATTATTAAATTTTACTACGATACGGTGATATGTTTTGCTCAGAACGGAAATTGGGCAACTAAATTTATGCCAGAATCTATTGCGGCCCATAGGTTGATTAATGATTTAATAGATGCTGATAGTGGGCAGGTAATACTCGCGGCGGGTCAAAAAATTACTCCTCGTTTAGCAAAAAAATACGCGAAAGATGGAGTAAAAAATGTTCTAGTAGAACCTGAATATTTAGTTGGTAAATACCTCTCGCAAGCATTGATTAATCCTAATAATAATGAAGTATTGGTAGGAATTGGAGAAGTAATAACAGCGGATATGTTAGAAGCTATTATAAGTCTTAAGATTTCTTCTGTTAACGTGCTAGCTATCAACCCTCAATCAGGGCCATATATAAGAAATACCCTGTTTGCTGATAAAAACCAGGATTATGAATCCGCCTTGGTTGACATATTCCGAGTATTAAGACCAGGCGAGCCTGCGAATATTGAAGCGGCCAAAACATTATTTAATAGTTTGTTCTTTGAGCCAGAAAGATATGACCTCTCAGAAGTTGGACGTATAAAAATCAATTCAAGATTAGAGCTTAATATCCCAGAAACCACAACTATTCTTACTACTCAAGATATCAAACATATTTTAAAAGTGTTAGTAGAGCTTAAGGACGGTAAAGGTTCAATAGATGATATTGATCACTTGGGTAATAGACGAGTGAGATCAGTGGGGGAGCTGATTGAAAATCAGTTTAGGATTGGGCTTGTCCGCATGGAAAAATCAGTACTGGAAAGAATGTCAGTTGTTGACCTTGATGCAGTTATGCCGCATGACTTAGTAAATTCTAAAGTGTTAGTCTCAGTAGTAAAAGAGTTTTTTAGCACCTCCCAATTATCTCAATTTATGGATCAAACGAATCCATTGTCTGAGATCACACATAAAAGAAGGCTCTCAGCGTTAGGACCCGGAGGGCTAAGTAGGGATAGAGCGGGTTTTGAGGTGCGAGATGTGCATCCTACTCATTATGGTCGTATTTGCCCAATTGAAACACCAGAAGGACAGAATATCGGTTTGATTAATTCTATGGCCACTTATGCTAGGGTTAATAAACATGGATTTATTGAGAGTCCTTATAGAAAAGTAGTAAATGGACATATAACAGATGAAGTAATTTTTTTATCGGCTATTGAGGAAGGGAAATATAAGATTGCTCAAGCTAATGCGTCCACAGATGATAAAGGTTTATTAAATGAAGAATTAGTCAATTGCCGCATTGAAGGTGGAAATTTTATTATGGTTCCTCCTAGTGAAGTAGATTATGTAGATGTAACCCCAATGCAAGTGGTATCTGTCGCCGCATCTCTTATCCCATTTTTAGAGAATGATGACGCTAATAGAGCTTTAATGGGATCAAACATGCAACGTCAAGCTGTTCCTCTTATTAAAAGTGAAGCCCCTTTAGTTGGTACTGGAATTGAAGGAATTGTAGCGCAAGATTCCGGAGCCTCAGTTGTGGCATTACATGATGGTATAGTTGAGCAAGTTGACTCAACTAGGATAGTTGTAAGGACTAAAGAGCAGAAAACCGATGGCTCACCTGGAGTGGATATTTATAACTTGTTGAAATTCCAAAGGTCTAATCATAATACCTGTATTAATCAAAAACCTTTAATTAAGGTGGGTGATCATGTAAGAAAAGGTGAAGTAATTGCAGATGGGCCAAGTACTGATAATGGTGAAATCGCTTTAGGTAGGAATGTGCTTGTAGCTTTCCTACCATGGAATGGTTATAATTTTGAAGACTCAATTTTAATATCTGAACGTATCGTAAAGGATGATGTATATACGTCAATTCATATTGAAGAATTTGAAATCATCGCTAGAGATACCCGGCTTGGGCCTGAAGAGATCACTAGAGATATCCCAAATGTTAGTGACGAAAGCTTACGCCATCTTGATGAAGTAGGGATAGTGTATGTGGGCGCAGAAGTCAAACCAGGAGATATTTTAGTAGGAAAAGTTACTCCTAAAAGTGAATCACCCATGACGCCGGAAGAGAAGTTGCTTAGAGCAATTTTTGGCGAAAAAGCTTCAGAAGTTAGAGATTCATCATTACATGTCCCTCCAGGTGTTAATGGTACTGTGGTAGAAGTACGGGTATTTTCACGTAGGGGCGTAGAAAAAGATGAGAGAGCGGTCGCGATTGAGAAGCAACAAATTGAAAAATTATCAAAAGATAAAGAAGATGAACTTCATATTATAGAACATTTTGTTTTTATGCAATTAGAAAAGCTTTTAGAGGGGCAAGTGGTGGTCAGTGGTCCTAAATCCATAAGAGCGGGCCAGTTGATTAATGATAAAGTGCTAGAAAGCTTAAGTAAGGGGCAGTATTGGCAGCTAATTGTTGAAGATACTAACGTGATGAATAAGATTGAGCAAATTAAACGCCATTATGATGAAAAGAAAGACTCACTTAATAAGCGCTTTACCAGTAAAGTAGAAAAATTGCAAAGTGGTGATGATTTGCCTCAAGGAGCCCTTAAAGTTGTCAAGGTATTTATTGCTACTAAGCATAAGCTGCAGCCTGGAGATAAGATGGCAGGAAGACACGGAAATAAAGGGGTTATTTCACGTATTATGCCAGTCGAAGATATGCCATTTTTAGAGGATGGCACGGTAGTAGATATTGTTCTTAATCCGCTTGGCTTACCTTCGCGTATGAACGTAGGGCAGATTCTAGAAACGCATCTGGGCTGGGCGTCAATAAAACTCGGTGAGAAAATCGCTTTTATGATGGCAGAACATCTTAATAACAATATTGATATAAATGAGCTCAAAACTTTTATTTCTAAAGTCTATGGGCATAATTCAATGAAAAAAAATGTAGACAAAATGTCTAAGGAAGAAATTACAGATTTCTGTCACGACATAAATAAAGGCGTATATTTTTCTACCCCTGTTTTTGATGGAGCAAAAGTAGAAGATGTAAAAGAAATGTTAAAGCTTGCTGATCAAGATTTATCGGGTCAAATTCGGTTAATTGATGGAAGAACAGGCGAATATTTTGATCGTGATGTTACAGTTGGCTATAAATATTTATTAAAATTACACCATCTAGTCGACGATAAAATACATGCTCGTTCTATTGGGCCGTATAGTTTAGTAACGCAGCAGCCTTTAGGAGGTAAGTCTCATTTTGGAGGACAAAGATTTGGTGAGATGGAGTGTTGGGCTTTGCAAGCTTATGGAGCTGCTTATACCTTGCAAGAAATGTTAACAGTAAAATCAGATGATGTAGTAGGAAGAATTAAGATTTATGAATCTATTGTTCGGGGGGATAATAATTTTGAATCTGGTATCCCGGAATCTTTTAATGTGATGATCAAAGAGTTTAGATCATTATGTTTAAATGTTAAGCTAGAAGATACCACTTCAAGTTAAAAAAGTAGTGAAAATTCAATAATCCTCTTTCGTAGCTCGCGTAGAGCAGAGAATTTAAAGAAGACTTTTCGCCCCAAACCTCAGGGTACTTAGGGTACCCTGAGGATCTCTGCCTATATTTGACCTGCAAATTCTCTACTGGATATGGATTATTCAAGAAGTCTACTATTTCCTTCATAGAATTAGGAAGATAGGGGAATTTGGCGTTAGCCTGCTAGTCCCAATGGGCCAAGAGAGCTAAGTCACGAAAGAAGTGAATAATTTAATTAAAAGCACAAATAGCCTAATATAAAATTTTTTAAGGAAGAATGTTTATGACGGGAATAATAAATTTTTACGGGCAATTAAGTAGTACGCAGCAATTTGATCAGATCAGAATTAATATTGCTAGTCCGGATCAGGTTCGTTCATGGTCTTTTGGAGAAGTTGCAAAGCCTGAAACAATCAATTATCGCACCTTTAAACCAGAGAGAAGAGGGTTATTTTGTGCTACGATTTTTGGGCCAGTTAAGGATTATGAATGTCTTTGTGGTAAATATAAACGGATGAAATATCGGGGCATTACTTGTGAAAAATGCGGTGTTGAAGTTACTACTTCTAGAGTAAGAAGAGAAAGGATGGGGCATATAGAGTTAGCAGCGCCGGTAGCTCACATATGGTTTTTAAAATCCTTGCCCTCAAGAATTAGTACCTTATTAGATATGACTATGAAAGATCTAGAAAAGGTTCTATATTTTGAAAATTATGTGATAGTAGATCCAGGCTTATCTGCCTTACAAAAAGGAGACCTATTATCAGAGGATGTGCTGCAAAAAGCTCAAGATGAATATGGAGAAGACAATTTCACTGCTTCTATAGGAGCGGAAGTGGTGCAACAAATGTTGTCCGAGCTAAATTTAGTAGAATTGAAAAAAAGCTTACAAGAAGATTTATTAAACACTTCTTCGGAAGTTAAAAAGAAAAAAATTGTCAAAAGATTAAAATTAGTTGAGGACTTCCTAGAATCTGAAAACAAACCAGAATGGATGATTATGAATGTCCTGCCAGTGATTCCACCGGAAATCAGGCCTTTAGTTATGCTTGATGGGGGAAGATTTGCAGCTTCTGATCTTAATGAACTTTATAGAAGAGTTATTAATAGGAATAATCGATTAAAAAGACTATTGGAATTGAAGGCGCCAGATATTATCGTTAGAAATGAAAAAAGGATGCTACAGGAGTCTGTTGATGCATTGTTTGATAATGGGCGCCGCGGTAAAGTAGTAAAAAATACTAACAAACGCCCATTTAAATCTCTTAGTGATATGCTAAAGGGAAAGCAGGGTAGATTCCGTCAGAATTTGCTTGGTAAGAGAGTAGATTACTCTGGTCGGTCTGTCATTGTTGTGGGCCCAGATCTTAAGTTACATCAATGTGGTTTACCAAAGAAAATGGCATTAGAATTGTTTAAACCATTTGTTTATTCAAAACTTGAATTATATGGAATTGCTACCACTATAAAAGCGGCAAAGAAAATGGTGGAGGCTGAAAAGCCGGAAGTATGGGATATTTTAGAAGAAGTAATTCGCGAACATCCTGTTCTTCTTAACAGAGCTCCTACTTTACATCGTTTAGGGATTCAAGCATTTGAGCCGTTGTTGATCGAAGGGAAAGCTATTCAATTACACCCGTTAGTATGCGCCGCCTTCAATGCTGATTTTGATGGTGACCAGATGGCGGTACATATACCTCTCTCGATCGAAGCCCAGCTTGAGGCGCGAGTTCTCATGATGTCTACTAATAATATCTTAAGCCCTGCAAATGGGCGTCCAATTATTGTGCCGGATAAAGACATAGTATTAGGGCTTTATTATCTGACTATGGCTTTTGATAATGAACCTGGGGAAGGAATGAAATTTGCTAACATGTCTGAAATTGAACATGCGTTGCACCACAAGGTGATCACAATTCACTCTAAAATTAAGTTTCGTCGTAATTTGTTAAATGCAGAAGGGCAAATTGTGTCAGTTATGGTGGATACCACGCTTGGCAGGCTAATTATAGGGCAATTATTACCTGATAATTATAATGTCGCGTTCAAAGTG